>CAXYDD010000001.1:0-401507 GCA_964276025.1 uncultured Porticoccus sp.
ATTTTGACCTTGGTTGATGCGCGCAAACTCTCAGATGAACGCTATACCCAGCACCAAACATTTAATCAACAAATTGCCATTGCAGATATTATTGTCGGTAACAAGCTGGACTTATATCAGCGCGAAGATAAGGTAAAACTTGAGCGCTATGTGAAGCAATATGGGGCTGCTGAAGCTCAAACGATATTTACGAAATATGGCGAAATAGCACCTAATCATTTAAAAGGCAAAACGGCGGCGACAGTCAGAGGTCATCTTCACAGTTCGGCTGGAGAAAAACCTTTATTATCCGAAGCTCCAATTCCCGAACGTGGTTATATTAAAGCCATTAATGAAGGTGAAGGTTTTCATAGCATCGGTTGGCGATTTTCCCCAAGCCGTGTGTTTAATCATGAAGAATTATATTCGTTTCTGAGTGGCATAAGTGCCGAAAGAATGAAAGCTGTGTTTATTACCGAAAGAGGTGTAGTTGGTTACAATCTAACCTCTGATGCCTTGACAGAAATTGAACTGGATGACTGCATAGAAAGTCGTGTTGAAATTATCTCTGATAAAGTTAATGATGAATGGGAAGCGCAGCTAATGGCCTGCGTTCGCTCCGACGCTTAAAACCGCAACCAAAAAAGATAAAGTAGAAAAAAATGAAAAGCCTAAAGTAGATGTAGCTAAACAAAATAGAGATAAAATCTTGTCGTCTCTAGCTGATCAAGGTTTCAAATCTTACTGGGGACAAGACTCTTCACTTTGGATAGAAAATCTGGTCAACAGTAAGACTGAATTTGAAAAATCCTATAATCAGAGTAGTCTGTTTAAAAAATAACAAGGATATAAGTTATGGAAGGTCATGGATTAGGAATATCAATTATTATGGTTTGGACAGTAATTTATTATTTTTTACTAAGCAGATTATATACAAACAAATCAAACGATAAATCAATAAAAAAAGAATAAGGATCAATCTATCCTTAAAGTAACAATCTTCTGACATCAGATAGTGCAGCTTTAATATGCTTAATAAATCTGGCTCCATCTGATCCATCTATGATCCTATGATCATAGGATAGAGATAACGGAAGAGTAAGGCGAGGCTCAAAATCTTTTTTTACATTATTATAGATTGGTTGTATAGATGTCTCTGAAACACCTAATATAGCTACTTCAGGGCAATTTATAATTGGAGTAAACTGACCACCACCTATACTTCCAAGACTTGAGATGGTGAAACACCCACCTTGCATATCCTGTATATTTAATTTTTGCTGCTTTGCTTTATTTGATAAATGAACCAGGTCTTCGGCAATTTCAAGTATGTCTTTTGTTAATAAATCTTTTACTACTGGAACTATCAAGCCATCCGGAGTGTCGCAAGCAAACCCAATATTATAATAATTTTTCATGACGAGACTATCTCCATCAGAAGAAATGGAGCTATTAAATATCGGGTAGGTTTTGAGAGTTTTTGCACAAGCCTTCATGATAAATGCCAATAAGGTTAATTTAACACTATTTTCTCCCGCCTCTTTTTTCATAGACCTTCTAAAATCATCAAGATCTGTAATATCAGCATCATCAAACTGAGTCACATGTGGGGCTGCAATCCAATTACGATGAAGGTTGGCACCTGATATTTTCTTAATTCTAGGTAAGGGTTCTGTTTGTGTATGGCCAAATTCATTGAAATCAATAACTGGCATAGCAGCAGATGGAAGACTAATACCCTTATCCTTTACTTCTAATTTATTTAGTTGACCCTTTACATAAGTTTCAACATCTTCTTTGAGTATTCTATCTTTAGGACCAGATCCTCTAACGTAATTAAGATTAACTCCCATTATTCTTGCAAATTTTCTAACAGAGGGGCCTGCATGATTGGTATTATCAACAACCTTAATATCACTCAACGCTACAGGTGTTGTTTTTTCGATCTGTTGGCTATTAGAATCTGTTGTAGGATCTAGCTTGACTGGTTTTAGTTCTAGTTCTTCTTTACCTGTGAAATTATTTGCTTTATTTTTTCTTGTTTGTTCTTCTTTTGACTTTTCAGTATCGGATTGATGTTTTTCAATTGATGCAATAGCCATCCCTTCTTTTACCTTATCGCCAATCTTTACCCTAATTTTTTTTATTATTCCGGAATAGGGTGTAGGTATATCCATCGATGCTTTATCTGACTCAACGGCTAATATAGAGTCATCTAGTTTTACTGAGTCACCGATATTAATGAAGATATCAATTACATCTACACTTTCAAAATCACCAATATCTGGAATATAAATTTCTTCAGTATTCATATAATCCTTAATTATTTATGGGGTTAAGTTTATTTCCATCAAGTTTAAAGTTCTTCGCAGCTTTCAATAAAATAGATATATCTATTTTATTGATATCAACTAGTGCAGTTATTGCTGCAAGAACAACGTGATAGCGATTTACTTCAAAAAAGTCCCTTAATGCCTCCCTGCTATCTGACCTACCATAACCATCGGTACCCAATGCAATAAATTTATTTGGAAGAAATCTCGAAATTTGTTCGGGAAAAGATTTCATATAGTCAGTCGAAGCTATGATAGGACTTTTTTTATCGGTGATAGTATTTTCAATATGGGATGATTTTTTTTTCTTTCCTGGATTTAATCTGTTCCATCGTTCAATTTCTAAAGCATTTTTTCTTAGTTCATTAAAGCTGGTGGCACTAAGTACATTAGCTGCAATTTTAAAATCTTTTTCTAGTATTGAAGCAGCCTCTATTACTTCTCTTAAAATAGCTCCGCTTCCTATAAGTTGAACTTTTGGTCCCTTGATAGTAGATTTTTTATATAAGTAAATGCCATTGATAATATCCTGCTCAACTCCCTTTGGTAATGGAGGATGAATATAGTTTTCATTCATGATCGTAATGTAGTAGTAAACATCTTCCTGGTTTTGAAACATTCTCTCCAGGCCATCTTGAACAATGACTGCTAGCTCGTACGCAAAGCAAGGATCATAGGATATACAGTTGGGTATTGTTGCAGCTAAAAGGTGACTATGCCCATCTTCGTGTTGGAGGCCTTCGCCATTAAGTGTGGTTCTACCTGCAGTTGCGCCCAGCAAGAATCCTCTACAACGAGAATCACCAGCAGCCCATGCTAAATCTCCAGTTCTCTGAAAACCAAACATTGAATAGAAAATATAGAAAGGTATCATTTGAATATTAGAATTACTGTAGGTTGTCGCTGCAGCAATCCAGGAGGAAAACGAACCAGCCTCATTAATTCCCTCTTCTAATATTTGTCCATCCTTCTGCTCTTTGTAAAACATCACTTGTTTTGAGTCCTGTGGCTCATAGAGTTGCCCAATGGATGAATAGATACCGAGCTGTCTAAACATGCCTTCCATACCAAATGTTCTCGCTTCATCGGGGACTATTGGTACGATATATTTCCCTATTTTCTTATCGCGAACCAGGATATTTAATATCCGTACAAACGCCATGGTGGTTGATAGCTTTTTTGTACCTGAACTATCTGTCACCTTAGAGAAGATTTCTAACTTAGGAATTCTTAATGGCTTAGTTTTTCTACGGCGCGCTGGTATAAATCCACCCAGATCTTCTCTTTTTTTTGTCATATATTGAATTTCTGGTGAATCATCTGGGGGTTTGTGAAATGATAAATTTTCAACTTCCTTGTCACTTATAGGCAAGTTAAAACGGGTTCTAAAAGCTTTCAATGATTCGATATCCATACTTTTTTGTTGATGTGTTATATTTTGGCCTTCTCCAGCAGCACCCATGCCGTAACCTTTAACAGTTTTAGCTAGGATGATAGAGGGTTGTCCTTTATGAGATGTCGCAGCAGCGTAAGCAGCATAAACCTTATGTGGATCATGCCCGCCACGATTAAGACGCCATATATCATCATCCGACATAGCAGAAACCATTTCACGAAGCTCGGGATATTTACCAAAAAAATGTTTCCTAGTGTAAGCTCCGCCCTTAGATGTGTAATTTTGATATTCACCATCAACGCATTCATTCATTCGTTTTTTTAGTAAACCACTTTCATCCAAAGCAAGTAATGGATCCCAATAAGAACCCCAAATGACTTTCAGAACATTCCAGCCAGAACCACGGAAGTTTGATTCTAGCTCCTGGATTATTTTTCCATTCCCTCTTACTGGTCCATCAAGTCGCTGAAGATTGCAATTAACAACAAAAATTAAGTTATCAAGATTTTCTCTTGCTGCAAGGGAAATAGCACCTTGGGATTCTGGCTCGTCCATTTCACCATCACCACAAAATACCCATACTTTTCTATCTGAGGTGTCGACAATACCCCTATTGTGTAGATATTTTAGATAACGAGCTTGGTAGATACCCATGATTGGACCAAGCCCCATGGACACCGTCGGAAATTGCCAAAAATTTGGCATCAACCAAGGGTGCGGATAACTCGAAAGGCCATGTCCTCTTGTCTCCATTCTAAAATTGTTAAGTTGATCTTCATTAATTCTGCCTTCTAAGAAAGCTCTTGCGTAAATCCCTGGTGAAGAGTGCCCCTGGAAATAAATTAAGTCTCCATCAAAATTTTTATTAGCTGCTCTAAAAAAATGGTTAAAACCTACATCATATAGAGTAGCAGCTGATTGAAAGCTAGCAATATGACCGCCAATTCCTGGGGTTTTTTTATTGGCTCTAAGGACGGTCATAACTGCATTCCATCTAATAAGCGCTCGAATTCTACGCTCAATATACCAATCACCTGGTCTTTCAATTTGTAGATTGGAAGGGATTGTATTTACATATGCTGTTGTTGCTTTATATGGTAAATTTAATCCGGAACGACGCGCTTGATCAATCATTGCTTCAATCAAAAAATGAGCTCGCTCTAAACCTTCCTTGTTAATTACAGAATTTAGAGAATCGAGCCATTCTTTGGTTTCTTGTGTGTCGCCATCTTTAAGTGAAGTCATACTCAACCATTATAAATACAATGAATGTTCAACATAAGTTTAGTAAATAATTATAGTAAAAAATCTTAAAGATTGAGTCAAGGCTTAATTTTTATTGAACTACGTCAGCTGTAGTCGAAATATACTAAAAAAAGATTGGTATTAAAAAAACTCACTATTTGTAGTTTTTTTAGGGGTATAGCTTTATTTTAACTATACTGATTTATTATGTTTCTAGTCGTCAGAAATTTATTTAAACTAGGTGGCATAATATTTAAACACCTTCTCTGATGATTCAAATGTAATTCATAAGAATGTAATGATGTGCATCTCTTCAACAAATAAGGATTAATAAATGAAGAAAATCAAAGCTGTAGTCTTCGGTGTCGGAACAATGAATTCGATCATTACTCGCATGTTGCTAGAAAAAGGAGTCGAGATTATCGGTGCTATTTCTCGAAGCCCAGCAAAAGTCGGCAAGGATTTGGGAGAGCTGACCGGGCTTGGACGCCATTTAGGAGTCGCTGTGAGCAAAGATGCATCTGAAGTATTGAGTCTTGAAGCTGATATTGCAGTTATCGCTGTCAATAGCTATATGTCTGATGCACAGGAGCAGCTTCGGCTGTGTGCCGAGCATGGCGTAAATGCTATAACGCTATCTGAAGAAGCGTTATATCCCTGGGAAACCTCACCCGAAATTACCAAGGAGCTGGACAGCATTGCCAAACGTACGGGTGTAACTTTAACAGGCTCTGGTCATCAGGACAGCTATTGGCTCAATATGGTAAGCATGCTGATGGGTACAACCCATCGGATAGACAATTTACTTGGTCAGGCGAGCTGGAACGTTGACGATTACGGACCAGAATTGGCTCGTGAGCAACAGGTTGGAACTACCATAGAGCAGTTCAATACTTGGTTGGAATCTGCTTCTCGACCACCCACCTTTGGTCGAAATGTATTAGATGCACTCG
Source organism: uncultured Porticoccus sp. (assembly GCA_964276025.1). Taxonomy (GTDB): domain Bacteria; phylum Pseudomonadota; class Gammaproteobacteria; order Pseudomonadales; family Porticoccaceae; genus Porticoccus. Next base: position 5,907 of record CAXYDD010000001.1, read on the forward strand.
TAGCTGATACAGGGTTAACACCCGTGTCGATTACCACAACATCTCGGCCGGTATTAGCGACTGAGCCTTTATCAGTTGCTTCCCTAGGAATCACAGTAGCCGTTGGTGATGTTTTAGGTTTTACCGATATCGATGAGATTAAAACTAGTGAAGGGCCGATTTTTATATTCGAAATGACCGGTTGTGTGTATCGGCCCGATCAGGCTGATATGAATCACTGGAAAATAGTCGGGGAGCCCGATGTTGAACTATCTAATGGAGCTGTTCCGACTGCTATGACTACCTGTACTCAGCTAGTTAACAGAATCCCCGATGTGATTAATGCCCAGCCAGGTTTTGTCACTGTCGAGAAATTTCCACGTCTGCGCTATCGAGCATTTAGTTTGGAAAACTACTTATCCTGATAGAATTATTAGATTCTGTATGGTTAATGTTTAATTTGAAGTTAAAAAACCATAAACCATATAAAATATGGTTTATGGTTTAGTATTTTTATACTTTAGTTACAGATCAAAGCGATCCGCTTGCATAACTTTCAACCACGCAGTAACAAAATCACTGACAAAACGATCATTAGCATTGTCATAGGCATAAGCCTCAGCAATAACTCTAAGTTCAGAGTTTGAACCAAAAATTAAGTCTACAGGTGTGGCTGTATAAAGTATCTTCTTACTCGATCTCTCTATACCTTCATATAAACCCTCAGTATCAGTTTTACGCCATTGAATAGACATATCCAGTAGATTCACAAAAAAGTCGTTACTGAGTTTTCCGGGGTTAGCGGTTAAAACTCCATGTTTGGAGTCATCTGAATTAGTAGCTAGACTCCTCATACCGCCAACTAACACAGTCATTTCTGGAACTGTTAAGCCCAGCTGATCTGCTTTATCGACTAGCATTTCAGCTGGAGATCGATAGCTTGTAACTGCATTGAAGTAATTTCGAAACGCATCAGCTTTTGGTTCCAGTAACGCAAAGGAAGAAACATCTGTTTGTTCTTGTGTGGCATCGCCTCGTCCAGAAATAAATGGAACTGATATTTCTAAACCAGACTCTTTTGCAGCACGCTCAATACCGACAGCACCACCTAAAACAATTACATCAGCCAAAGATACCTTTTCAGCTCCAAAGTTATTACGTATATTTTTCAGCTCAGTTAACACATAGCTTAGCTGTTTAGGATTATTGACATCCCAATCTTTTTGAGGCGCCAAAGCAATACGTCCACCGTTCGCTCCACCCCTCATATCACTGGCTCTAAAACTAGCTGCAGACGCCCAAGCTGTTTCTACTAAATCAGAATCGCTTAAGTCTGTTGCATAAAGCATCTCTTTAAGTTTACTGATATCGCCTTCATTCAAAACTCTTACTGCATCACTAGAAATAGGATCTTGCCAAATTAAGCTATCATTTGGTACATCGGCACCTAAGTAACGTGCATGTGGTCCCAAGTCCCTATGAGTTAGCTTGTACCAAGCCTTAGCAAATGCTAGTTGATATTCTTCAGGGTTAGCCAAAAAACGCTCTGCAATTTTTTTATATCCAGGATCAAACTTTATAGCTAAATCTGCAGTCGTCATGACGGGTGGATTAAACTTACCTTTAACATGAGCATCAGGCACAGATTCATGTAAGGACTCATCAGTGGGAATCCACTGAATGGCTCCGCCGGGACTACGAGTCTGTTCCCAGTCATAACTTAATAGATTCTGAAGATATAGCGTGGTCCATTGCGTTGGTGCTTGTGTCCAAGCCCCCTCTAATCCACTAGTTACTGTATCTTCAGAGTGCCCTTTACCACATTTGTTTTTCCAGCCTAGACCTTGTTCTTCTATTGGAGCAGCAGCTGGTTCTGGGCCTACACACTCACTAGGCTTATGAGCTCCATGCATCTTTCCAAATGTATGACCTCCAGCAATTAAGGCAACTGTTTCTTCATCGTTCATTGCCATGCGACCAAAGGTAACTCGAATATTTTTTGCTGAGCCTATTGGATCAGGTTTACCCAATGGACCTTCCGGATTCACATAGATTAAACCCATATGTGTTGCCCCGAGTGGCCTCTGTAACTGTCCATCTTTTTTATGGCGATCGCTTGCTAATATTTCTAGCTCAGGCCCCCAATAAACTAAATCTGGCTCCCAATCATCAGCTCGACCACCAGCAAATCCATAAGTTTGAAAGCCCATATTCTCAAGCGCCACGTTACCAGACAAGATTAACAGATCAGCCCAGGATAAATTCTCGCCATACTTTTGTTTTATTGGCCATAGCAAGCGACGTGCTTTATCGAGATTACCATTGTCAGGCCAACTATTGAGGGGTTCAAATTGCATCTGACCACCATCGGCTCCCCCCCGACCATCGAGTGTTCGGTAGGTGCCTGCAGCATGCCACGATAGGCGTATAAAAAATGGACCATAATTACCAAAATCAGCAGGCCACCAATCTTGGGGTTGGGTTAGTAATATATCAATATCTTTTTTGACCGCATTTAAATCTAGAAGCTTAAAAGCAGCCGCGTAATCAAAGTTATTTCCGAGTGGATTAGAGCGGGTATCATGGTCACGCAACGCACTTAAGTCGAGCTGATCAGGCCACCAAAAATTATTTGTTTTAGCCTTTCCCATCTTTATTTTATTACTCGCTATGGGGCTCTGTATTTCCTCGTATTTTGTATGATTTTCATCAGAATTACAGGAAACTAGTAGAACTAAAAGTAATCCAGCCACCATACTTTGCACGAGTTTATTATAGTTTTTCATTTTTACACTCCCAAATCACTTCTTTATAAAGTAATCGTTATCCGTCAAAACTAACATAGTATGCTTAATAGTCATATTACACATATTATATATTGTATGGATATGAAAATTTATAAAAGCTGTATACCCCTTATTCTTTATGAGCGATAAGTGCTATCTCATTGGATAAATTCAAGAGAAAAATATACCATGTAAATTAATTTTTATAGCTACCAATCAACTTCAATCGCAAAACAACAAGAGGCCGCCATGATTATTAAAAAAGACGCCACTGTATCGTTTCAATATTCCCTTGCTGATAAAAACGGCAATGCTTTAGATGCATCGCCAATAGATGAACCTTTAACATACATACATGGTCAAAATAAAATTATCCCAGGCCTTGAGAAGGAACTAGAGGGAAAAAAAATAGACGATGTTTTGATAGTCAATGTTGAAGCAAAAGATGCATATGGAGAAAGACAGGAGCAAATGGTTCAAAAGATACCAAGATCAAACTTCCAAGCTCAGGAAATAAAGGTTGGTATGCGTTTTGAGGCAAAAACATCAAACGGTGCGGTGTCAGTCGTCATTACTGAGATAACTGATGAAGAAGTGACTGTGGATGGCAATCACCCTCTAGCTGGCAAAGATCTTACTTTCGACGTGAGGATTGTAGATGTAAGAGAATCTACTAAAAAAGAAGTTGAAGATTGTTGTACTGAAAATGGCTGTACTGCTAATAAGCATTAAACTTACTAAAGAGAGTCAGATTATAGAATAAAACAGATGTTTCGATGGGGTTGCGATGAGGCTAAATTACCAACCAATTACTTGCCATTTCTGTTTTGAGATGTTCGAGATCGATTTAGGAATTGAGCCTCAGTTTAGTGGCCACAATGTAGAAATATTTGACTGTGAAGTTTGCTGCAATCCCAACAAAGTAGATTCTGAGGTTGAAGAGGGCGAAATAATTTCACTAGTAGTGAGTGATGGAAATGAATAAAAATATAATTCAGTTGCTAAGTAGATGAATTTTTTTATATGTTAAGTTAAATAGTGTCAAACAAATATTTAATAAGAACTAAGGCAAGACCAGAGGTTGCAATAGCTAATAAGGGGATAAAAATCGGCGTTTTAGCTTCAGTGTTTTGACTTGCGCTACCGTCATTTTTATTTCTAAACAGAACTATAATTGCTACCACTAAAACACTTAACGCAATAGCAAGAAATATGTATACACCCATGTCGAAGTAAGTCATTTAAATTCCTATTATGTTATGTGCTAAATATAGTTAGATAATTAAAAAAAATTCCATCCTAAATTAACGATTAATGCGATTACTGTAAGTAAAACACTCGCTGAATGTAATTTTTTAAATAGATTCTCATTTCCAGAATCTTTGGCTGTATTAGTAGCTGGCACCATGACGTAGCAAATAGCCATCGCAACTGCTGTTACCAGTGATGCTATTAAAGGAGCTTTATTGTCACTACCATAAAAATATATGAAGAGAAAAGAAATTATCGATAGAATTAAGACCGAAAGAAATAATTTTGGAAACACGCTTCTCAGAAATGGCCCGGCGTCTTTCATGGCAATTAACTTGAAGATAGCCGGAGCTACGATTGAAACTTGCATCATTATCATCCCAACAATGATGCCTGATAACAATATAGGAAGATGATTTAACGTTTGCATAATATTAAGATTCCGTTGGCTTATTTGATGAATTACTATGTGTTTTTTAAAAAAATTACATATTGCTAGTTTAGTTGAAAGGTAGGTTGATAAAAAGTAGTAGAATAAGAATGATCTAGCTTTTCATGGATTCGATAAACTTGAAAAGTTAGACTAGGAAAATATGATATTAATTTTAGTACGGGTTCCCTAGGAGGGCCTTTGATTTGAAGCTTAACGATAGGGAGTTTGAAGTTTACAGGCAGGCTGTGGAAGAGGGTGGTGCAGAATCTTATTTTAATTTAGGAGCAATGTATGCCAGACGAGGCTCTGATTTTTATCATGAGTCAGTCATGTGGTACCGAACTGCAGCTAATCAAGGGCATATAGAGGCAAAAAAGGTGTTAGATACAATAAAAGAAAATAAAAAATCTTATGCTCCGTGGTACAAAAAGCTTCTGTTGAGTTTAGATTTAAATAAGTATTTAAAATAGCTCAATACAATTATAGAGGCTCAAAAAGGAAAGTGAATATTGAAAATTTTCTTAGGTTACTTTATTTATTTTATAGTTTTAGGATCTGCAAGCGTTATGGCTATAGAGGAAGCAGCATATACAAATATTCTAAAGGATAAAATTTTTGAAATTAGAAAATATGAGCCACACGTGCTCGCTGAGATAGAAATAGATGGAAGTTTTGAGGAAGCTGGTAGTAAAGCATTTAGTAAGTTGTTTCGTTATATTTCTGGTGAAAATATACCCCAGAAAAAAATCAAAATGACAGCACCTGTTTCTCAGTCATATAATGGTGAAAATATCAATATGACTTCACCTGTCGGCCAAAAGGAAAAAAATGGTAAATGGTTAGTAAGTTTCATGATGCCTTCTAGCTATTCTTTTGAGCAACTACCCAAACCAAAAGATCCTGATATCCATCTTCGTCAGGTTTCTAGCAGTTTTATCGCTTCTGTTGAATATTCTGGGTTTTGGAGTGAAAAAAAATACCGAGATTATTTAGGTTTATTGAATAAATGGATCTCTGAACGACAACTGAAAGTGATCGGTAAACCTATATGGGCACGTTACGATGCTCCTTATGTGCCGTGGTTTTTGAGAAGAAACGAGATATTAATACCTATCAATCAACCTTAAAGTTTTGCATAAAATGTTTATGTGGTGCAGTTTCAGCAAAAAATCCTTTATTTTCTGATCTTTTTTCCTTAATCATTTTATTCCAGCTTTGTCACTTTATTCCATATAGTAGTGACTTGTTTGCGTTGAGTAGAGCATTGATTGGCTTCTATAAGGAGAGGTGCATTTTGCAGTTGCAGTTTATGACCTAAGGAGCGGTAATTTATGTATGCTTCTTTTAGATTTTTTGCCTCATCGAATGAAAAGATACCATTGCTTTCTAGGCTGTCAATAATTCGAATATTATCGCTCCAATGTATTAAATCAACGAACTGGTGTGCATGTGATAGGACTTTTGTTTGTACTATGAATTCGATATCAACAATTCCTCCTTCATCATACTTAATATCAAACATAGGTACATTTGCGTTCGAATGCTCAATTTTTGTTTTTAGTAGTGGCTTTTTTGGAGTTCTTTTTTCAATTGTTAGTTGTTTTAACATCTTTTTTCGCATATCGGAAACATCATTAATAAGCTGATTTTGATCTCTACTTCTACATAAAACTTTTGATCTGATAGACTTAAATTTTCCAGTTAATACTGGTGTTCCAACGATTGGCCTTGCTCTAACTAGAGCTTGATGCTCCCATGTCCAGGCATTATCAAGTTGGTATTTTTCAAATGCCTCTAGTGATGAGACTAGCATTCCTGAGCGCCCTGATGGCCTGAGACGGACATCAACCTCATAAAGAACACCAGATGCTAATCGAGTCGTTAGAATATGAATAATTTTTTGCCCTAATCGTATGAAAAATGTTTCATTATCAATGGATTTATCGCCGTCTGTTTGATCATTTCGATTAGCATCGTAAATAAATACTAAATCAAGATCAGAGTTATGTCCTAACTCTATACTTCCAAGCTTGCCATAGCCCACGATTAGAAATTCTGATTTTTTGCTAGCGCCTCCTGAGGGATTGCCGTATTTTTCTATCATTTGACCCCATGCAATTTCTACAGTGTGAGTCAGTATTGCTTCTGCGATTGACGTAAGGTAGTCACTAACCTTTAATAAGGGCAGTATTTCTGTAACTTCACATGCCGCGACATGGAGGCTGTGTGAAAGCTTAAAGTAACGTAAAGCCTCCATCTGCGCCTCTTGGTCGTTAGAGGGGACCCTAAGTAATTGCTGCCTTAATTCGTCTATTAGTTGCTCTTTATCAGGCAGAGTATATAGCGTCCTATGATCAAGTAGTTCGTCTAATAAGGCGGGGTTTCTGGATAATTGTTCGGAGATCCATGGACTAGCAGAGCAAAGTTGTATGGTGATATTCAGTACACCTGGATTCTCTTTTAGTAAAACTAAATAGGCGCTTCTACGTGCTATAGATTCTATAAGCTTAAGGACTCGGATAAGTGTTGATGTCTCATTTTCATAATTAGCACAAGCAAATATTAGGTCTGGCATTAATGCATCGAGACGGGTCTTTGCATCTTTTGACATAAAAAGAATCGACCGATCCTGTTTAAGGGCTTGAATCAAAACAAGTGCATCTTTTGAGCTTTTGTAACCTAAACAACTGAGCTTTGCTGTTACATCCTTATCAATTTCGCATTGCCAAATATCATCTGCTTGCATAAGCTCATTTTTTTTATGATCATTTGTATCAGGACTTGGTTCGCTAGCAATAACTGATCTAAATATTTGTTGTACGTCAGAACGTCGTTTATCGAGCACCAGCGAGAATTGATCCCAGCTGATGAAACCCATAAGGTAAGCTAACTTAAGTTGTTCTTCTTTTGTATTTGGAAGCATGTGAGTCTGAAGATCTTGCATACCCTGTAAAATATGTTCTGTATCTCTCAAGAATTTATAACTTTGCTGTAGTTTTTTTACTTCCGATTCAGGTAGCAACGACTCTTTATTCATAAGAGTTAAAATATCTTTCAGCGATTGAGACTGAAAGCGCATATCTCTGCCGCCGTATATAATTTGGAAGGCTTGAGCTATAAATTCTATTTCACGAATACCTCCAAATCCAATTTTTATATTTTTTGATATATCTTTTCTTTGTGTTTCTCTATTAATAAGAATTTTCATTTTACGTAAGGATTCTAGAGTACTGAAATCAACATATTTTCTGAAGGTGAATGGCCGCAACAATTTCATTAGCTCGGCTCCATCTTCTGCTTCTCCACCCACTACCCTAGCTTTAATCATAGCGTAACGCTCCCAGTCACGCCCTTGAGTCTGATAATACTCCTCCATTGCAGCAAAACTAAGAATAAGATTACCGCTTTGACCGTATGGCCTTAAACGCATATCCACCCGAAATACGAAGCCATCATCAGTTTTTGCATCTAGTGATTTGATAAGCCTCTGACTTAGACGTACAAAAAATTCTTCATTACTAAGGCTACATTGACTTCCATTAGTTTCGCCTTGTTCTGGGTATGCGAATATTAGATCAATATCTGAGGAAACGTTTAATTCCCAGCCACCTAATTTTCCCATTCCAAGCACAACCATTTTTTGTGGTTTACCATTTAAATCACTAGGGGTTCCTGAAACTTCACAGGCGCTATGATAAAGAAAGTCCAATGCATTTCGTATAGATGTTTCTGCTAGAGAGGTCATATCAAAAGTAGTTTCTTCTAAATCTGACTCCCTATTAAAATCACGCCAAATAATTCGAGTAATCTCGCGATTTCGAAATTGTCGCAGCACTCTCAATAAATCATTTTCGCTAGTAACATCTTTGAGGTCTTGTGTTAGGCGTTCATTCATTTCATCCTTTTTATAAGATCTATATAGCTCACCAGAACTAACTAATTGTCTGAATTCTTCAGGGTTCTTACTACACCACATAGCAATGAAATGACTACAACTCCAGCATCTTTTTAGATGAGATAAGAAACTATTTTTATTTTCAACAAGTGACAACAACCACTGTGATTGTTTTTTAGTAGTTGTTTCTACGAAATGTCTTAACTTTAATGACCATTCGTCTTCTAATATTTTAGGTATATTTTTGTCGTCCATTTTTCGCCAAATTATTTTATACAGGTTGCCATTAAAAAAAGGACTACTGTAAATAGAACTATATGTTTAAAACATTTATATACTAAACAAGCGACTACATATATACTGTATATTTATACAGTTATAAAGCGATCGGTAAACAATGAATTATTTAGCCAGTTCGAGTCACTTCTCTAAGAGATACTTGGATTTATACCTGACTAAGTTATCAGCAGGCTTCCCTAGCCCAGCAGACGATTATATAGAGTCAAAACTAGATCTTAATGAGCACCTTATAAGTCAGCCTTCCGCTACATTTTTTGCTAAAGCTGAGGGAGACTCTATGATAGATAGAGGCATCTTTAATGGGGATCTGTTAGTTGTGGATAGATCTATAGAGGCAAAACATGGACATATTATAGTCGCTGCATTTGATGGAGGGCTAACTTGCAAAATCTTAGATAAAAAAAGGAGACGTCTAATACCTGCTAATAAAAATTATCAACCGATAGTTATTTTAGAAAACTCCGATTTTTCAATTGAAGGTATTGTTATTCATTCAATTAGAAGCCATCAATGTTAGCACTAATTGATTGTAATAGTTTTTATGCTAGTTGCGAGCAGGTCTTTAGACCTGACTTGAGGGGAAAGCCTGTAGTTGTACTATCGAATAATGATGGGTGTATTGTTGCTAGAAACAAAGAAGTCAAAGCATTAGGTATTCCTGGTCTCCAGCCTTATTTTAAAATGGCTCCGCTACTAAAGCAGCATAAAGTACATGTATTTTCTAGTAATTATGAATTATATGCGGATTTATCCAGCAGAGTGATGAATGTAGCATCAAGCTTTTCTCCGGATGTAGAAATTTATTCGATAGATGAGTTATTTCTATCTCTAGATGGCATGGAATGCGATTTAAATCAATATGCCAAAAAAATAAGAAAAACTATATGGCGTCATGTCAGGGTTCCAGTATCCGTAGGTATTGCACCTACGAAGACCCTCTCTAAGATTGCCAACCATGCTGCTAAAAAATATTTAGGGTTAAAAGGAGTTTGTATTTTAGATAACCCAAAAAAGTGGAAATCAATACTCAAAAAAATTCCTGTTAGTGATGTGTGGGGAGTAGGGAGGCGGCTTACTGAGAGACTTACAGAATTTGGTGTTATTACTGCTAGCGATCTAGCGCAGCAATCCCCTGAGAGTATACGAAGGTTTTTTAATATCAATTTAGAGAGGACAGTAAGAGAGCTTAATGGCGAAGCTTGCATGCCAATAGAGGGAGAAACTGAGCCCAGAAAGCAGATATTTTCTACAAGAACTTTTGGTCATCGAATCTACGACTTAAGTGAACTACAGCAATCAATCAGCACCTATGCAACAAGAGCCTGCGAAAAACTAAGAAAACAACAAAGCCTAGTGAAGACAGCAACTGTCTTTATTCAGACTAGCCGTTTCGATGAGCTAAAATATCTGAGGTCTACAATAGTTCATATGCCGCATTCTACGAACGATACTTCACTCGTTGTTAGAGAGCTCAATAAAAGTGTTAAAAATTTATTCATTAAGGGTTTGCCTTACTATAAGGCGGGTGTTGGACTGATTGACCTAACTGATCAAGATAATCAGCAGATGACTTTATTTGATAACCAGCAGCCTAAAAAAAGAAGTCGACTTATGGAGGTAATGGATCAAATCAATGCTAAAAACTGTGGATCTATACATCTAGCAAGTAATGGGATCAATCAAGACTGGAAGATGAGAAGACTTAAGAAATCCCCCTCATATACAACTAAATGGAGTGAAATTCCCACGACCAAATAGTAGTCTATTTTTTTTAAAAAAAGACTGAAGACAAATACTTTTCATTTAAATTCGTAATAGTTAGTATTTAACTAGTATTGAGGCTGGGCTCTGATAAGATGCCGAGCTTTCCTTGAGAAGCGAATATGTTTAGTCTCATCACCAGTAAAGAATCTAATTTAAAAAATGACTTATTATCAGGAGTAACCGTTGCATTAGCGCTGGTTCCTGAGGCTGTCGCGTTTGCGTTTGTAGCAGGCGTGGCACCTATGATTGGATTATATGCAGCTTTTATTATGGGCATTATAGCTGCTATATTTGGTGGTCGACCCGGAATGATTTCTGGTGCTACCGGAGCTATGGCTATAGTAGTGGTTGCACTCGTAGCGAATCATGGAGTGCAGTACTTGTTTGCTGCAGTTTTACTAGCAGGGTTATTACAAATTATGTTTGGGGTGTTACGTCTTGGTAAGTTTATTCGTTTGGTGCCATACCCAGTTATGCTTGGATTTGTTAATGGTCTTGCAGTTGTTATTTTTTTGGCGCAACTTGCTCAATTCAAGGTAGCTAAAGCTCCTGGAATACTAGAATGGATGGAGGGAACACAACTGTATATGATGTTAGGGTTAGTGGCTTTGACCATGACGATTATCTACTACCTACCAAAGTTTACAACAATTATACCAGCGTCACTAGTTGCTATTATCGTGGTGACATTAATGGTTCATGGTTTGGATATAGATACTCGTACAGTGATTGACTTCGTTCGTAGCATGCTTCCACCCGCAGAAAGAGCACTAGCAACACTAGAAGGAAATCTACCTAGTTTTTCTATCCCTATGGTGCCTTTTTCTTTAGAAACATTAAGTATTATTACTCCTTACGCAATAATTTTGTCTCTCGTAGGTCTAATTGAGTCTCTTCTGACATTATCTTTGATTGACGATCTTACAGGCACTCGAGGTCGTGGAAATCGAGAATGTACCGCCCAAGGCTTAGGAAACGTAGCTAATGGATTTTTTGGAGGAATGGGCGGTTGCGCTATGATTGGACAAAGTATGATAAATATCAACTCAGGAGGTAGAGGGCGACTATCTGGAATTTCAGCAGCAGTTGTCTTACTAGCCTGCATTTTATTTTTTTCCAATCTGATTGAGATGATTCCACTAGCTGCGCTTGTGGGTGTAATGTTCATGGTGGTATTAGGTACTTTCGAATGGGCGTCTTTTCGTATATTTCAAGGCATGCAGAGAAGCGATGCCTTGATCTCCATTCTTGTGGCAGCAGTCACTGTATACACTGATTTAGCTGTTGCTGTAATTGTTGGTGTAATTGTATCGGCGTTAGTTTTTGCTTGGGAGCATGCAAAGCATATAGCGGTAGTTACTTACATAGATGAAGATGGCTGGAAAGTTTATGAGCTAAATGGGCCTATATTTTTTGGTTCAGTAAGTAACTTTAAAGAGCTTTTTTCAGTAAATGATGACCCTAATGATGTGGTAATTGAATTTAAAAACGCAAGAGTTTCGGATTCTTCAGCTATTGAGGCGCTGCATGGCTTGGCCCATAAATATCAAAAACTAGGAAAAAAATTACATCTTCGACATCTCAGTGAGGATTGCTTACGTTTATTGGACGATGCTGCACGTTATGTGGAGATCAACATTAATGAGGATCCGCGCTACAAGGTTGCAACAGACGATTTTGATTAATAGTAAATTATTGTTATAACCAATCCCAGTAGGACTTGGATTTACGCGGTGCGTTTTTCATTGCAAGATCCCATATAAAAGATGGAACTAATCTCATAATGGTAACGACCCACCTCATTTGCCATGGGAATACTATAAATCGTTTATGCTGATCTATAGCCTTAGTAAATTTTTTTGCTGCAACTTCAGGGGCCATCAAAAAAGGCATAGGAAACTTATTGAGCCTAGTCATTGGTGTTTTGATATACCCGGGAGCGATTGTTGTAACACACAAATTGTATTCATTTAATTCTATCCGCAGGCTCTCTAAGTAGGCTGTGACAGCAGCTTTTGAGGCACTATATGCTCCTGCACCAGGTAGTCCTCTTATTCCCGCAACGCTAGATATGCCAACCAGGCTTCCATGTTTATTTTTTTTCATCGGTAAAATAAACGGCTGAAAAGTATTCATCATTCCAACTAAATTAATATCTAAAACTGCCTGAAACGCATCCATGTCTGATTCTCTCTCAGTCAAAGTTCCAGAACTTACCCCTGCACTGGATATAACTATATCAGGGGCTCCATATCGATCTACAAAATTCTGAGCAGCTTTGCATATAGCTTCTCGATCTCTGACATCAGCAACATATACTGTGGCTTCTGAACTTAGGTTTTTTTTTAATAGTAAAAGTGGATCTTTACGACGTGCAACTAAACCTAATATTGCCCCTTGAGTTGAGTACTCGCGAGCAAGCGCTTGACCAATTCCACTTGATGCCCCAGTAATAAAAACTTTTATTTTATCCCTACTTTTCATAACTTTTGTATACATATTTAATTGCTTGTTAACAATATATTTAGGATGAATGTTCTCTAATTTTTGCTTTAATCCACTCAAGATTGCATAAATTTATATTGTATTTTATAAAAAAAATAACACTACTACCATGAAATTATATGATGTTGTATTCATGCTAATATTTTTGTTTACATAGTATTCTTAAAACACTGATTTATATAGTTTAATTATCTATAAAATAAAGCTTTATAGCTTTAAAAAACTACCGTAATATTTATCATTATCATTACCATCGATATAAATTTTCTAAAGCCTCATTGCTTTTTATTGTATTCATTATATTTATATGTATTATTACCAAAAGTTATATATATATGTTTATCTGGTGAGGTGATTTGAAGTAATGGAAAACCAGTATGCAAACGAAATTTGGCCACTAGCTATCTATTTTTGTATGGTAATCATGTTGGTTGTAACGATGCTTGCACTCTCGTGGATTCTCGGCCAACGACGACGTGAAGCAGCCACTAATGATCCTTTTGAATCAGGCGTTGTTTCCGTCGGGGGCTCTCAGATACGTATATCAGTTGAATTTTACCTAGTTGCTATATTTTTCGTAATATTCGATCTTGAAACTCTATTCATTTTTGCTTGGGCAGTAGCTTTTTTTGAGCTCGGATGGGAGGGGTATATATCTATATCTATATTCATTGGTGTTCTTGTCCTAGCTTTAGTCTATCAGATTCGTTCTGGGGCCCTAGAATGGGGTAATAAAACTCGAACCGGTCTTCGTGATACGCAACAATCAAAAGGAGATTTGATATGAAGTGGAGTCTTACATCACCGGAAGATTCGAATGTTGCAAGTCATAGTGATGATTTCGTTGAAGAGCAAATAAAACGTAATGTTGCATTTGCTAAGCTGGAGGACCTAATTGCTTGGGGTCGCGGTAACTCTTTATGGCCCTTTAATTTTGGGCTTTCATGCTGTTATGTAGAAATGGCAACCTCATTTACAAGTAAGCATGATATAGCACGCTTCGGTTCAGAAGTTATTCGTGCTACTCCACGACAAGCAGATCTAATGGTTATATCTGGAACATGTTTCCTCAAAATGGCCCCTGTAGTTCAGCGTCTATACGAGCAACTATTAGAGCCAAGATGGATAATTTCTATGGGATCTTGCGCTAATTCTGGAGGCATGTATGACATATATTCAGTTGTTCAAGGCGTTGATAAATTTATACCTGTTGATGTATATGTTCCAGGTTGTCCTCCACGCCCTGAGGCTCTAATGCAGGGGTTGACAATGCTTCAAGAATCGATAGGTCAAGAGCGACGACCACTAAGCTGGGTGGCTGGCGATCAAAGTATTATTAAGCCAGAAAAGATCAGTATGCGCGATCAATTAACACCTGAGCGCATCATGGCTACTGAGCTAAGAGAACCAAAGGATATCTAGAACTTTAAAGACTATAGAGGTTTAGCAATGCAAACAGCAGAAGCTATAGATATAAATTCTGTCGAAAATATACTGTACCAAAATTTTAGTCAGGATATGTTTGTAGTCCAGGAATGCGCTGATAACATACCGACACTTTGGGTTGACCGTAATAATTTAATCAAAGTCTTAAGCTTCTTAAAAAAATCTTTCCCGATGCTATATGATTTATTTGGTATCGATGAAAGAACTCGCGTTAATCGAAAAGGGCAGCCAGATTCAGACTTTACCGTTGTTTATCATCTATTATCCCTTGATACCAACAAAGACATGAGACTAAAAGTTGCATTAAGTGAGTCTGATATCGATCTTCCAACATCAATAAGTGTTTGGCCTAATGCTAATTGGTATGAACGTGAAGCCTGGGATATGTTCGGTATTAATTTCTCTGGCCACCCAAATTTATTTCGTATTCTCTTACCCCCTACATGGGAAGGTCATGCCCTAAGAAAAGATCATCCAGCTCGAGCAACTGAAATGGCTCCATTTGAAATGGGCCCAGAACGAGTTGCTAAAGAGCAAGAGGCGCTTAAGTTTCGACCAGAAGACTGGGGTATGAAGCAGTCTAATGATGACAATGAGTACATGTTTCTTAATCTCGGTCCCAACCATCCAAGTGTACATGGTGTTTTTCGCATCATGCTTCAGCTGGATGGTGAGGTGATCATTGATTCTGTTCCTGATATTGGATACCACCATCGAGGGGCAGAGAAAATGGGAGAGCGCCAAACCTGGCATACCTATATACCGTATACAGATCGAATAGATTACCTAGGCGGCGTAATGAATAACCTCGCATACATTCAGTCTGTCGAGATGTTAGCCAATATTAAAGTACCAGATCGCGCAAAAGTTATTCGTATTATGCTTTCTGAGCTATTTCGTATTTCTAGCCACTTAGTGTTTTATGGCACATTTGTTCAAGACGTTGGTCAGATGTCACCAGTTTTTTATATGTTCGCAGATAGGGAACGCTTATTTGGAATCATTGAAGCAATTACCGGCGGTCGGATGCATCCGGCATGGTTTCGCATTGGCGGTGTTACTCAGGATCTTCCTCGAGGTTGGGAAGGAATGATTAGAACTTTTATAGACTCGATGCCAGAACGCCTAGATCACTACGATAAGATGTCGATGCAAAACAAAATCCTCAAAGATCGAACCAAAGGTATTGGAGCCTATTCTCAACAAGAAGCGATAGATTGGGGTGTCACTGGCCCAAGTTTGAGAGCTACTGGAAGTAATTGGGACGTTCGCAAAAATAGACCTTATGGTGGTTATGATCAATTTGAATTTGAGGTACCGACTGCAGTAAATGGAGATTGTTATGACCGCGCAGCGCTTCGCATTGAGGAGATGCGTCAAAGCTTAAAAATTATACGCCAGTGTATCGATAATATGCCGGAAGGGCCTTATAAGAGCGACCATAGTGCCACCACGCCGCCACCAAAAGAACGCACTATGGAAGATATTGAAACATTAATACATCATTTCTTAAATGTCACTTGGGGCCCAGTAATTCCTGAGGGAGAAGCCTCTGTCATGATCGAGGCAACAAAAGGTGTTAACAGTTATCACCTGGTAAGTGACGGCGGCACTGGTTCTTACCGTACTAGAATTCGCACGCCATCCTTCCCTCACTTACAGCAAATTCCACTCATTAGTAATGGCCTTATGATTCCTGACCTCATTGCTATTATTGCAAGTATCGACTTTGTTATGGCGGATGTTGACCGATGAATAATAATCAGGTGATACAAACAGATTTAGCTAATGTTCTTACTGAAGAAGAAATTCTTGAAATCAATCAAGAGCTGTCTCATGTCCCATATAAGTCTGGGGCTGCGATCGATGCACTTAAGATTGTACAAAAAAATCGTGGATGGGTTTCAGATGCCTGTCTACAGGCTATAGCTAGACATCTTGATATGTCATCAGAAGATCTTGAGGGAGTAGCAACTTTTTATAATCTTATCTATCGAAGACCAGTAGGAGAAAAAGTAATTTTATTCTGTGACAGTGTCAGCTGTTGGATTTGTGGGTGCGACCGAATAAAAGAAAAGGTTAGCCAAAAACTTGGTGTTGATTTTGGTGAAACTACTTCAGATAAAAAATACACGCTACTTCCTGTTCCATGTCTTGGTGCTTGTGATAGAGCTCCAGTAATGATGATCGGGGATGATCTTTTAACCAATCTAAGTGAAGACGAGATTGACCACTTATTTGCCGATAGTGATTTTGGAGGAGACAAGTGAAGGATAGAGTTTTAACTCGAAATATTGGGCCTGACTTGGAACCTACGAATATGGCTGCCTATGAAAAAAATGGGGGTTATCAGGGTCTAAAAAAGGCCATGAAAGATTTATCTCCGAAAGACTGCCAGGATTTAGTTAGCTCGTCGAACTTAAGAGGCAGGGGAGGTGCAGGATTTCCAACAGGAATGAAGTGGAGCTTTGTTCCAATGGGCGATAAATGTACTCCAGGGCATAAATATCTAGTTTGCAATGCAGACGAAATGGAGCCAGGTGCATTTAAAGATCGATTACTTATGGAATACGACCCACACCAGCTAATAGAGGGAATGATTCTAGCGGCCTACACTATTGGGGCTGACCTGTCTTATATCTTTATACGTGGAGAATATATTGTCTCTATAAAAAGATTACGTGATGCCTTATCAGAATGTTATGAAAAAGGATATTTGGGTAAAAATATTCTTGGTAATGGGTTTGATTTAGAGATGCATGTTCATCCAAGTGCTGGAAGGTATATTTGCGGAGAAGAAACAGCATTAATAAATGCGCTAGAAGGTAAGCGTGCAAATCCTAGAGCAAAACCACCATTTCCTCAGGTCAGCGGTCTTTGGGGAAGACCAACTATCGTTAATAACGTTGAGACCCTTTGTAATATTCCTCATATCATCGATCGTGGAGCCGAATGGTTCAAATCATTAGGTGCCGGCCAAGATAGTGGAACGAAGTTATTTGGTGTAAGCGGCAGGGTAATAAACCCTGGTTGCTGGGAGTTGCCAATGGGTACACCAATTAGGGAGATACTAGAAGGTTGTGCTGGTGGTATGCAAAAAGGGTTAGAGTTAAAAGGATTTTTGCCAGGAGGCGGTTCAACTGATTTTTTAGTACCAGAGCATTTGGATCTTGCAATGGACTACGATGTTATTGGAAAAGCTGGTAGCCGAATGGGTACTGGCACCCTAATCATACTTGATGATCAAACATGTCCTGTTGGTATGGTTCTTAACCTAATACGATTCTTTGCTCACGAGTCATGTGGATTTTGTACACCTTGTCGAGAGGGACTGCCGTGGACACAGCAAGTTTTACTAAATATAGAAGAAGGAAGAGGCACCGAAAAAGATCTAGAAACCCTAGCTTTTCAAATTAATTATATTGGTGCAATTGGCAATACACATTGTGCATTAGCTCCAGGGGCCATAGAGCCGTTACAGAGCGCAATGAAATATTTTCGTGAAGATTTTAACCGACATGTGAGTGGCCACTCATGCCCGTATAGTTCTGTGTCAAAAACTTCCCTAAAAAAACCTGGAGTCCATTAATTATGCCTAAGATATACGTAGATGGTCAGGAGATAGAAGTCAAGGATGGAGAGAATATTCTTGAGGCCTGTTTAAGTGCAGGAATAAATCTACCCTATTTTTGTTGGCATCCAGCTATGGGATCTATTGGATCTTGTCGACAGTGCGCCGTAGTGCAATATCAAAATGAAGAGGATACCGAAGGCCGAATTGTAATGGGATGTATGACTCCTGTAACAGATGGAGCAAGATTCTCTCTTGATGCTAACAAGGGAGTTGAATTTCGTGAGGCGGTAGTTGAATCATTGATGCTCAATCATCCTCATGATTGTCCAGTATGCGGAGAAGGAGGAGAGTGTCATTTACAGGATATGACAGTAATGGTTGGGCACAGGGATCGCCGTTATAGAGGTACAAAAAATACTTATAGAAACCAGTACCTGGGACCATTAATTAATCATGAAATGAATCGTTGTATTACTTGTTATCGCTGTGTTCGTTTTTATGGCGATTATGCTGGCGGCAAAGACCTGTCTGCGCAAGCATCACACGACCATGTCTATTTTGGACGACATGAGGAAGGTACATTAGAAAGTGAATTTTCTGGTAATTTGGTTGAAGTATGCCCTACTGGTGTTTTTACAGATAAACCACTTCTTAAGCAATATACACGTAAGTGGGATTTACAATCTGCACCCTCAATTTGTGGTGGTTGTGCTGTTGGATGCAACATCCTTCCTGGTGAGCGGTATGGAAAGTTAAAACGCGTGCATAATCGCTACAACCAAGATGTTAATGGTTATTTTATTTGTGATAGGGGGCGCTTTGGTAGTGGTTATGTTAATAGCTCATTAAGATTGGACTACGCTGGTTTACGTAAAAGTAACGGTACTTTTCAAGCAATCCATCAGCAATCTGCTGTCGATATTGTAGCTGAGTGGGTAAAAGACAAAAAAATTGCTGCGATTGGATCACCTCGTGCATCTATCGAAGCTAATTATTTGCTACGTGAGTGGGTCGGAAAAGATAGATTCTCTGCTGGTTTTTCTAAGTCTGAAGATCAGGTTATGCATAAAATTTCTACAATGCTAAATAGCACTAATGCCCTATGTCCATCTATTAAACAAATGGAGACAGCTGACTTAATACTGATTCTTGGCGAAGATGTTACTAATATTGCACCAAGAGTTGCTCTGGGGTTGCGCCAAGCGGTTCGGAATAAAGCATATGATTTAGCTGAGCAAGCAGGGCTTCCAAAATGGCAGGATTCTGCAATACGAAATCTTGCCCAAGACCAGCTATCACCTATGATTATTGTTTCTCCAACTGCAACAAGACTAGATGATGTTGCAAGCGATTTAATCTCTCTAGGTGTAAATGAGATTATCCAGTTTTCTATAGCAATTGCAGAGGTCATCACAGGCGGCGTTAGTCGAGATAAAGAGGCTTCAAGGGTAGCCGAGCTGTTAAAAAATGCCGATCGACCTCTAATTATCAGCGGGTCTAGTCTTTTGAGTGAGCAGTTAGTTGAGAGCACTGCAGCTATTGCCAGCATCCTCGCTACAAAAAATCAACAAGCTATGCTCAGTTACTGTATTCCTGAATCTAATAGCCTAGGCTCAGCTTTGCTGACTGAGGACTCTTCTTGCATCGATGAGCTTATTCTGCAAGCAAATGAGCTAGATGTTTTTTTATTGCTAGAAAATGACTTACAGCGTCGTATTTCCCCTGAACAGTTTGATAAATTAGTTAGCTCTGGAGCTAAAATTATTGGACTAGATATTTTAGAAAATGGAACACTTAGTGAATGCGACTTAGTTTTACCAGTAGCCTCTTATGCAGAATCTGAAGGAACTCTTATAAATAGCGAGGGAAGAGCGCAGCGCTACTATTCAGTATTCGAACCAGCTGCAGAGCGAATGCCTAGTTGGAAATGGATTTTAGATTTAGCGACTGCCTGTGGTCATTCGGATATTAAAAATTTAACAAATTTTGATGATGTGGTTGAGGCTTGTGCCAGCAGCTGCGAGCTGTTTGCGCCCCTCTCTAATGTAGCTCCAGACAATAAGTTTCGCAGTCATGGGCTAAAAGTTAATCGTAAGACTCATAGAAATAGCGGGCGTACAGCTATAAATGCTGATGTTTCTGTTCATGAACCACAACAGCCAATTGACACTGAGACACCCCTGACTTTTAGTATGGAGGGGATTAACTTTGATCAGCCACCAGAACTAACACCTTTTTACTGGTCACCTGGATGGAATTCCAACCAGTCGTTACAAAAATTTCAGGACGATGTTAATGGACCTCTTCAATCTAGTTCTGCAGGCCAGCGTTTAATTGAGAAAAAAACAGATATAGAAGCTAACTTTTTACTATCAGCTCCAAGCAGACTCAAATTATCAGCACCGAAAAAATCTAAGATTAATCACGATCAGTATCAGTTGACACCAATGTATTGTATTCATGGAAGTGAAGAAATGTCTTCTTATACAGACGAAATATCAGAGCTAGCTGGGGAAGCATTTATAGCGATTGGAAAAAAAATTGCCGAAAATCTTAGTGTTAAAAATGGAGATGGACTTGTTATTACAACATCTGACACTGAGATCTCTTTAGAGGTAAAAATTCTTAACCGAATCGCAAGTGGTTGTGTTGGTTATAGTGTAGGTTATTTTGAAACTAGAAATTTCAGTGCAGGAAACTTAGTGTCACTCGCTAAAGATAACAATTGGCAGCGACGAATACCTCAGATAATCGCAACAGATAGAGCTAGCAAAATTCCTCCAACTTCTTCGGAGGAGACACTGCATGCCTGAAATCATGCCAGTAATATTAGCCCTCACTATCCTTGTTGCTGGAGTAAGCCTCGCGGCAATAATAACTTGGTGGGAGCGACGTTTGTTAGGTTTTTGGCAAGATCGTCTGGGCCCCAACCGCCTTGGTCCATTTGGAATAGGACAGGTTGCCGCAGACATGATAAAGCTATTATTTAAGGATGATTGGGTCCCACCTTTCTCTGATAAAGTAGTTTTTATTTTTGCACCAACAGCAATCGTTGTAGCAATGATGATGGGCTTTGCTGTAGTACCTTTTGCCCCTAAAACTTATATTCTTGACGTTAATATTGGCTTATTATTTTTCTTGGGCATGACTTCTTTGGCTGTTTATAGCGTCCTTTTAGGTGGCCTGGCTTCAAATAATAAATATGCGCTATTAGGGGGGCTTCGTTCAGCTGCTCAGATGGTTAGTTATGAGGTATTCATGGGGCTTTCTCTTATGGGTATAGTCATGATGACTGGAAGTTTTAGTCTTGTAGATATTGTTCAGGCTCAAACGAACGTCTGGTTTTGCTTTTCACAAGTACTCGGATTATTTGTTTTTATAGTATCTGGTATTGCAGAAAGTCACAGACTTCCTTTTGATCTCCCAGAAGCAGAGCATGAGCTAACAGCTGGATTTCATACCGAATATGGAGGTATGAAATTTGCTATGTTTATGCTCGGAGAATACCTAGGGTTGATACTGATATCTTGCATGATAGTAACTTTATTTTTTGGCGGCTGGTTGGTTCCTGATCTTATTTATGGATGGCTACCACCTTTTTTATGGTTTAGCGGAAAAGTATTTTTAGTTATTTGTTTTTTTGTCCTCTTAAGAGCGGCGATACCAAGACCAAGATATGATCAGCTAATGTCTTTAGGGTGGAAGGTCATGCTTCCTATTACTCTAGTTAATTTATTGGTGACAGGTGCATTTCTTTTACTAATGGAGGGAACATAAAATGCTTAGTCAATTAAGAACTATGTGGGCAATTCTAAAGCATACTTTCACTAAAGCGGAGACAGTTCAATATCCTGAAGAAAAGCCCTATCTCGCTCCACGTTATCGAGGGCGTATTGTATTAACTCGTGATCCAGATGGAGAAGAACGTTGCGTAGCTTGTAATTTATGTGCTGCTGTTTGCCCTGTAGATTGCATTGCACTTCAAAAAGATACTCGTGAGGACGGAAGTTGGTACCCAGAATTTTTTCGTATTAACTTCTCACGATGCATTATGTGTGGAATGTGTGAAGAAGCCTGCCCAACCTATGCAATTCAGTTGACGCCAGATTTTGAGATGTGTGAGTACGATCGTCAAAGTATGGTCTATGAAAAAGAACATTTATTAATCAACGGTGTTGGTAAATATCCAGATTATAACTTTTATCGTGTTTCTGGATTAAAAACTTCTTATAAAGATAAGGGTGAGGGTAAGAACGAAGCTTATCCGATAGATGTTAAGAGCCTGATGCCATGAAATCGTATATTAAAAAATTTGAAACGGAATATAGGTTCATAAAACAAGAGACTTTATATGCTTGAGATATCACTTTTTTATGTTGCAGCTACAGTCGCGCTAATCTCTACTATATTTGCTATGACTAGAATCAATGCCATTCACGCATTGATTTATCTCATAGTTTCTCTTTTAGCTGTTGCAGTAATATTTTACTTAATTGGGGCACCATTTGTAGCAGCACTTGAAATCGTAATATATGCCGGAGCAATTATGGTTTTATTTGTTTTTGTAATTATGATGCTAAATCTTGGCGCAAAAGGTGATGCTCGAGAGAAAAAATGGATGAGCCCATCAGTTTGGGTGGGTCCAGCCTTGCTGGCATTTATTTTATTTGTCGTATTGCTCTATGTCATTTCATCCGCCGAGGGACCCGTAAGTACTGGTGTAGTTGGGGCAAAACAAGTCGGATTAAGTTTATTTGGTCCTTATGTATTGGCGGTTGAGATAGCTTCTATGCTACTACTTGCTGGACTTGTAGGATCGTTTCACTTAGGTCGTCGATATTTAGATAGATACAATCCTAATGAGTTGAAGTCTGAGCAGGAGAATAAGTAGTGGAGGGATTAAATATACCACTTAACCATATTTTGTTGATCTCATCCTTATTATTTGTAATTGGTATGCTTGGCTTAATGATTCGCCGTAATATTATTTTCATTCTCATGTCTCTCGAAGTCATGCTCAATTCTGCAGCGCTAGCTTTTGTTGCTGCTGGAGCTCACTGGGGTCAGCCAGATGGCCAGATAGTTTTCATGTTAATACTGAGTATCGCTGCAGCTGAAGTAGCTGTTGGTTTGAGCTTAGTTCTTCAGGTTCAAAGACGATTTAAGACCTTAGATATGGATAATCTTGATGGAATGAGTGGATAGTTATGATTGAACTTATCGGCTTAGTGCCACTTATTCCTTTAGTTAGCTCAATAATATTGATGGTATTTGGAGCTAAATTATCAAGACTTTCTATTGGGGTTATCGGTGTTGGATCTGTAGGTATAGCAGCTTTAATAACCGCAAAGATAGGAGCTGAGTTCTTAATTAATCCTGAAATTTATACTTTATCTCTATGGACTTGGATGCAGGTAGGAAGCTTTTCTCCCGGAGTTTCCTTTTATTTTGATGGACTAACTCTAGTAATGATGTCAGTGATCACGGGCGTTGGATTTTTAATCCACTTGTTTTCTACAGAATTTATGGAAGAAGATTCTAGTTATGCACGTTACTTTTCTTATCTAAATATGTTTGTTGCCGCTATGTTAATTTTGGTTATGGCAGATAATTTACTGCTTCTTTATCTTGGCTGGGAGGGGGTAGGTGTATGTAGCTATCTTTTAGTCGGCTTTTGGTATCAAAATTCATCAAATGGATATGCTGCAAGAAAAGCATTTATTGTTACTCGTATTGGCGATACTTTAATGGCGGTAGGGCTATTCTTGCTGTTCACTGAATTAGGTACTCTAGATATACAGTCTATTGGCGATATCGCAAAAAATAAATGGCAAGTCGGTGACAATATGCCACTTATTGTTTGTCTTCTCATCTTAGGTGGTGCAGTTGGTAAGTCAGCACAGCTTCCTCTTCATACATGGCTTCCTGATGCAATGGCCGGCCCAACTCCTGTAAGTGCTTTGATACATGCTGCTACTATGGTTACTGCGGGTGTTTATTTGATTGCACGTACTCATGAGCTTTTTTTGCTTTCACCGATTGCGATGACAATAGTAGCAATTGTTGGCTTGGCAACTTCTCTAATGGCAGCTTTTACTGCGCTAACTCAGCACGATATAAAGCGTATTCTTGCCTACTCTACAATTAGCCAGATTGGTTATATGTTTTTAGCTTTGGGTGTCGGAGCCTGGACTGCAGGGATTTTCCATTTAATGACTCATGCCTTTTTCAAAGCTTTATTATTCTTAGGATCTGGGGCTATTATTCATTGTCTTCATCACGAGCATAATATTTTTAAGATGGGTGGTCTCCGGACTCGTATGCCAGTAACATTTTGGAGTTTCATGATTGGCTCTGCAGCTCTAGCAGCATTACCAATGACATCAGGTTTTTTCAGCAAAGATTTGATCCTTTTGCAGGCTTACCAAGCTGAAGGCATAGGTCCATGGCTTTGGTTTGGCGGTTTAGTTGGAGCTCTACTTACCGCTATTTATAGTTTCCGCCTAGTGTTCGTAGTATTTTTTGGCCAAATAAATACCGAGCCAGATAAAACTACAGGATGGAGAATGTCTATACCTTTAAGCTTACTTTGCTTTTTGGCTTTATTGGGTGGCTGGATCATCATTCCTGTTAATCAGGTTTTCCCTCCAGCTATATTCGAACATCCTTCACACTGGATTGAATACATATCTATTGCAGTTCCAATTATCGGCGTAATAATTGCTTATCTAGTTTTTCTTGGCAAACAACTTAATTTAAGATTTTTTCTAGATATTGCTTTTATACAAAAACTCCAAAGATTTTGGTTTAGTGGCTGGGGTATAGATTGGCTTTATGATCAGATCTTAGTGAAACCTTATTACAATATTGCTAAATCATTAAAACAGGAACCAGTAGATAATTTTTATGGGTTTATTGTTAATGTAAGTCAAGCGCTTAATCGATGGTTATCTTCAGGTCAAAGTGGGCAAATGCGACGCTATATAACTAGTATGGTATTTGGGTTAATCGTAGTACTAATAATACTAGCTGGGACGCTCTGATGTTGATGATTAATCTAATTCTTATATTATTGGTTGGCGGAATCATTGCAATATTTTCTGAGCGACTGGGAGAGAGTGTTCCTCGTAAAGTTGCACTAGCAGTCATTATAATTGATCTGGTTTATTTTCTTACAATCCTGTTATTAGAACCTCAGCTAAATTTACTTCAAATACCAACCCCTGACAACCCAGGTACCTGGTTGATGCACTATAGCGCTCAATGGATTCCATCTTTTGGTATCAAGATTGAATTTGGCCTTGATGGGCTGAGCATGTTGATGGTTATTTTAACCCTAATATTAGGGGCTATTGCAGTAAGTTCCTCATGGACAGATATAAAACTTAAACATGGATTTTTTGAGGCTAACCTTTTATGGACACTAGCCGGTGTTTTGGGCGTATTCATGGCTTTAGATTTATTTCTCTTTTTCTTATTTTGGGAAGTAATGCTGATCCCTATGTATTTTATGATTGCCATATGGGGTCATGAGAATCGTAGTTATGCTGCTATGAAGTTCTTTATTTTTACTCAGGCTAGCGGACTTTTGATGTTAGTCTCTACATTAGCGTTAGTATTGTTTAACTTCAATGATACCGGGATTTGGACTTTTAGTTATTTTGATTTATTAGACAATAAAATTTCAAGCCAGGCGTCATTTTGGCTAATGTTAGGATTTTTTGTTGCTTTTGTCGTCAAGCTTCCAGGCTTCCCATTTCATACATGGCTTCCAGACGCCCATACTCAGGCACCTACTGCTGGTAGTGTCATTCTTGCAGGAATATTACTTAAAACTGGTGCTTATGGACTAATCCGCTTTGCTGTCCCTTTGTTTCCTGAGGCATCTAAAGAATTTACACCAATTGCTTTATGGTTGGGTGCTGCAGGAGTTATTTATGGGGCAGTACTAGCATTCAGTCAAACAGATTTTAAGCGCCTAGTTGCCTATAGTAGCGTCAGTCATATGGGTTTTGTTCTACTTGGTGTATATGCATGGAATATTCTGGCACTTCAGGGTGCAGTTATGCAGATGATTGCCCATGGATTTAGTACAGCGGCACTATTTATGATTGCTGGATCCCTCCAAGAACGGCTGCACACAAGAGATATGAGAAAAATGAGCGGATTATGGCAAAACATGCCTCGCATGGGCGCTATAGCAATGTTTTTTGTAGTAGCATCTCTTGGTCTCCCAGGTCTGGGCAACTTCGTCGCTGAATTTTTGGTATTAATAGGGCTTTTCCAGGTGGATCGCTTCCTTACTATTATAGCTGCTCTTGGTTTAATTACTGGCGCCGCATACTCTTTGATTTTAATGCAAAAATCGTTTCAGGGGGAGCCTGATCAAACGCGTCAATTATTAGATTTCGGAACAAGGGAAATGCTAACCATGACCGTGATGATCATCGCCCTAATTATATTAGGTATATATCCACAGCCAATACTTGATGTTTCTCGACCAGTTATAGAAAGCCTAATCAATTTTTCAAGTTTGGTCACAGGAGGTCTTTCATGAATTCAAGTCAGATTCAGGCTTTGATGCCGATTCTTATGCTGAGCTTAACAGCTATATCTTTGATGATTCAGGCCTCTATAAAAAGAAATGAGAAGGCTGCATTTATCATAACCATTGTTGGGATATTGTTAGCGCTATGGGGTACTGAGTACGCAAGACAGTTTGTGCAACCTGTCACAATATTATTGCAAGTAGATACTTGGACATTATTTTTTACAGCGCTAATTTTAATAGCGTCTTTAGTAACAGCCGTTCTTTCGCAAGATAGCTTTTCCCCGGAAGGTGAAAGAAAAGAGGAATATTATCTTTTATTAGTTTTATCGGCCCTTGGTGCTGTGATCCTTATACAGTCAAGTCATATGGCTGCTTTATTGCTAGGTATGGAGTTAATGGGCGTATCTCTTTATGCAATGATTGCCTTTCCAGAAAAAGGTCTTTGGCCTCTTGAAGCAGCAGTTAAATATTTAGTATTGTCAGGATGCGCATCAGCTATTTTGCTATTTGGTTTCGCTTTAATTTATGCTGCAACCGGAGAGTTAAGTTATATAGGAATAGGTGAAAAAGCTGCTATTGGTTACGAGCGCAACCCACTATTGATCATGGCTGGAACTGCCATGGTTACTTCAGGTGTGGCTTTCAAGCTATCTTTAGTGCCTTTTCATATGTGGACTCCTGATGTCTACCAAGGATCACCGACACCAGTTTCAGGGTTTTTGGCAACTGTATCAAAGGGTGCTGTGTTTGTTGCCCTGACTCGAATTTATCTTGATGCTCACCTGTATCAGTATGAATCTTTCATTCTTGCTCTTTCTATCATAGCTATATTTTCAATCATTATCGGTAACTTGCTTGCCTTGTTACAGAATGATATCAAGCGGCTATTAGCTTATTCATCGATTGCACATTTCGGATACTTATTAATTGTATTGATCGCTTTTACTAAAAGCGGAATGTCCAATGAGGCTATAACATTTTATTTAGCAGCATATATCTTAACAACACTTGCTGCTTTTACGGTGGTAGCAAGAGTTGATAAGGGAGATCCAAAAAGAAGTAAAATTGAACAATTTGAAGGGCTTTTTTGGAGAAATAAAATTCAAGCATTAACTCTATCTGTAGCTATGCTCTCATTTGCAGGGATACCTCTTACTGCAGGGTTTATGGCTAAATTTTTTGTCATAAATGTAGCTATAGATTCTGCTAGCTGGATTTTGTTAAGCGCATTAGTTATTGGAAGCGCTATTGCTATTTATTACTATTTGAGAATCATCTTCTCTATGAGCAAGGCTGGTAATAACGAGAATAGCTTGCAGGATTATTTTGGAAATATAACAGCATTACTCTTAACAGCTGTAATTTTAATATTAGGTAGTTGGCCTCAACCTTTCATCACCTATGCTAGTGGCCTTTAATTAAATCAAAGAGGTAAGGAGAATATAATGCCTTTACGTTCTGTAGATATCTGTGATTACTTACTCACTGATCCTGTGACAATCGGTCCAGACGAAAATATATTTCATGCTATCGATATCATTATTAAGCAAAAAGTATCTGGTGTGTGTGTTATCAATAAAAATGGAGATTTAGTAGGTGTGCTGTCGGAGCTTGATTGTATGAAAGCAGTCCTTGGTGCTACCTATAATGATGGCTGTCGATCAGGTGGAAGCGGCTATGGGAATGTAATCGAATTTATGACTACAGAAATCGATTGTTGTGAGATAGATGAGGATATAGTCGATGTAGCTGCTGATATGCTAAAAAAAGGACACAGAAGACGCCCAGTTTTAGATCACGGAAAACTTGTAGGGCAAATAACATGCCGCAGGCTGCTTTCTGCAGTAAGTAAATTCGCATGTCCAGAAAAAGACCTATACTCCTAGATTTACCTCTGGGGGTTAGAAGTACTTACTCCCAAAATTTCCATTTACTTTTTATTGCAGGATTTCTCGGGTCTTTTGTAGCTATTTTGCCGTCATAAGGAATACACGGTCGCCCACTTTGTTTTTTAACAGAACAGGCTTTAACCATAGGCTTTTTTTCTTCAATAAGTGATTCAATAGCACTCTGAAGTGTCTCCCCCTTATACAAAAGACAGTATTCATCGAGCCAAATTGAAATATTTTCTTGGCTGTTATTTTTTAGAACACCTTTTGGGTGTTTTCCTGTGTATTTATATTTATTATAGGCCGATATAAATCCATTAAACCAGTAAAGAGTAGTTGCTTCGGACTGTTCTTGACGTACCTTGGACCAGTCACTACAACTAGATGCCACAGAATCCCTATTTTCTGCATACGCGCAGCTGGTATGAACTGCTAATGAAATAATAATTAGATAAATATACTTTGACATAAGCTATTTGAGTGCCAATTTTTTGTGTTTAAGCGATATACGATCATATTTTATTCTTCAGGTATAGAGTTGAGCATAGCTTTGAAATATTCTGCAGGTATTATAATTTGATCGCTTCTATTGCCTTTAATTGTTATATCTAGCCCAGAGACGGAACCATCAAAAAAATAAAGAAAACTTAAAGGTATAGCAAGTTTTTCCTCATACTGACAAATTTTCTCGGAGCAATCCTCATTAGTTTTCGACAGTAATGTAAGTGGAAGCTTTACATTACCTTGAGCATTGACAGCACTTTTATAAGACCTCCAGTCCTTGTCTTTATATTTGGCGCTGATATAAATCGTATAGTGATCAGCTCCTTTAAGATCAACGATACGCATCAGATATATATCTGAAAAATTTTCGGATAAAGCTTTACTTGAGGTAGAAAAATTTGGGCCATAAGTTATTTCGCCATTTTCTGTATCTTGTCTAATTTCTATAAAGTCACTAATGCTCTCTTCCGAGTCCCAATTAATAGACTGATTCTTTTTATTGCTTGCATGAATTTGAAAAAATAATGTAGAGCACAAGATAAGAATAAAAATATTGAAAAAAACCTTCATTTTTGACCTCCAGTAGATTTAGATAAATATATCAGCTTTTAGCTCGCCAGTCTTCCTGACTATTGAGGTTATTCATATCGTGTCATGTGATAATATGAATATTATTTTTTTAGTAATTTTTATTTAATAATTGGTCCTACATGAAAAAAATTAATGAAAATGACCAAAAGTATATCGTCAGAACTTTTCCTGTTGGAGTTCTTCAGTGCAACTGTACTATTATAGGTGATGCTATTTCTAAACTTGCTTTGGTCATAGATCCTGGCGGAAATGCAGATTTGATTATAGGAAAGCTAGATGAATACAGCCTCAAATGTATAGGTATTATTCATACGCATGCTCACTTTGACCATATTCTTGCTGCTGGTGAAATAAAAAAAGCAACAGGGGCGCCTATTTATTTGAATAAAGGTGATGTTCAGCTCTGGAAGGGTTTGGAGCAGCAATGCATTATGTTTGGTTACCCAAGTGATGTGAAATTACCCGACCCAGATCAATACCTAAATGATGACCACGATCTTAATTGTTGTGGTGGAGTTGCTATACATACTCCGGGACATACCCCTGGATCTACCAGTTTTTGGTTCGAAGATAGCAATCTATTGGTTGCAGGAGACACCCTTTTTAAAGGCGGGGTAGGTAGGACAGATTTTCCAGGTGGCGACTTTAACAAGATACAAACTTCAATCCGAGAACGTATCTACACTCTTAATGAGGAGGCTATTGTTATAACGGGGCACGGCCCAGCTACAACGATAGCAGACGAAAAAAATAGCAATAGATTTGTTAGACCATAGTTATTATTTTATGAAAATATATTACTAAAAATGGAGCTATAGAATGAAAGAGAAGATTTTGATAATGCTGGATCTACAGGATGCCATGAATACCAAAGTCAAAAGCGATTGGCTTAATCAAGATTTTTCTTGGTATCGTGCAATCTGGGTAGAGAGCGCAGAGCTTCTCGATCACTATGGTTGGAAATGGTGGAAAAAACAAACACCGGATGCCGATCAAGTAAAGCTGGAATTGGTTGATATTTGGCATTTTGGTTTGAGTATACTGTTACTTGAATCAGATAATAGAAAAAATATTGCTTCTGATATAACTGAAGGACTATCTAACGGGAAACCATCGGGTGATTTCCGTGCTGATCTCGAAGCCTTTACGTTAACTACACTCAAAACTAAAGGTTTTGACATTAGGGGTTTCTCGGCATTGATGACTGGTATCGATTTAACTTTTGAAGATCTCTATGTCAGCTACATTGGTAAAAATGTATTGAATTTTTTTCGTCAGGATAATGGCTATCAAGATGGTACATATAAAAAAGTATGGTCTGGTAAAGAGGACAATGAGCACTTAGTGGAGCTCATTGAAGATCTGGATAAAAATAGCAAAACTTTTAAAGATAATCTATACGACTCGCTTCAAGCTCGATATAGCGAAAGTGTAATATAAGGTGAATTTACTTATAGAGATCAATTTAGCAGTTTTAAAAAATCCAGGATTTGCTGACTTTGTTTCTTTTAGTAAAGTTACGTAAACCTTATAATAGATTTATTGGGTGTGTTTAAATAAAATTAATTTGGCTATATTTATGACTTATGAGGTTCTTGCACGAAAATGGCGACCGCGCATTTTTTCTGAGATGGTTGGACAGGAGCATGTTCTCCAGACCCTTGTAAATGCCCTTGACCAAGATCGTCTTCATCACGCGTACCTTTTTACAGGTACTCGCGGTGTTGGGAAAACCTCAATTGCTAGAATTTTAGCAAAATCAATTAACTGCGAGAAAGGGGTAAGTTCTACCCCTTGTGGTGTATGTAGTGCTTGTATTTCTATACCTGAAGGAAGATTTCTTGATCTCATAGAGGTTGATGCAGCATCGAGAACAAAGGTTGATGATACTCGAGAGCTTTTAGAGAATGTTCAGTATTCGCCATCTACTGGAAGGTTTAAGGTTTATTTAATTGACGAAGTCCATATGCTTTCCACACATAGTTTCAATGCTCTGTTGAAGACCCTTGAAGAACCCCCTGCTCATGTAAAATTTTTATTTGCTACTACAGATCCACAAAAACTACCGGTAACAATTTTATCCCGTTGTCTGCAGTTTAATCTGAAGAATATCTCACCTGAAGTCATCGTTGAGCATCTTAAATATGTTCTAAATAAAGAAAAAATTAAGTATGAGGAGCCTGGTCTCTGGTTTATTGCCAGAGCTGCTGATGGAAGCATGCGTGATGCATTAAGCTTAACTGATCAGGCAATTTCATACTGTTCTGAAGAGTTAAAAAAAACCGATATTTGTAACATGCTTGGATCCATTGATCGAACAGCAATTAATGATTTAGTACTAGGGTTGTTAGATAATGACGGGTCTGCAGTTATGTCTGCTGTGCAAAAAATATCAGATTTTTCGCCAGATTACAGTGATGCATTAGGTGAAATATTGTCCTTATTCCATAAGATTGCTATTGCACAAACAATACCCGATGCCCTCACAAATAGTGACGATGATAAAGAATTTATATTGAATATTGCAGAAAGGATATCCTCCGAGGATATACAGCTATTCTATCAAATAGCTTTATTGGGGCGGCGGGATTTAGTATTAGCACCTGACCCTAGAGTTGGATTTGAAATGATTTTAATTAGGATGCTTGCTTTTTATCCAGATCAATCGAATATAGGTGAGCGACCCGAAGTGCCTATAGGTACAATAAATACTGCAGACAAAATAACTGAAAAAAAAATACCTAAGCCAGCTTTAAATAAAAAAGAAGGCATAAAAGCTGCCGTAAACGAGACTCTTGAGCCAGAAATAATAGAAAATAAAAAAGATGTAGAGGGTAGCGTAGAAAAAGTTTCATTAGCAGAGATCTCTTCTGAAAGTTGGTTTAAAGTCCATGAGGACTTACCCATAAATGGTGTATTAAAAAATATATCAAGTAATCTTGTTTTATCTAAAGTTGATGGGGCGAGTTTTTCTTTTGTATTGGATGAATCAGAAAGTGCATTTTACGATGTTTCACACGAGAAAAAACTCGCATTAGAATTATCAGAATTCTTTAAGACCATTATTAGTGTTGAAATAAAGATAGGTGTTGTCGCATCTGAAACTCCAAAAAATCGTCACATAAGGTTAAAAGAAGAAGTGAAAGCTAAGGCTACAAAAAATCTTAATTCTGATCCCAATGTAAATGAAATTACGAATATTTTCGATGGAGTTCTTCTTAAAAATACTATTAAAGCTATTGATTAAAAAAATATGGTAAATATATGAATATAAATGAATTAATGAAACAAGCACAGGGCCTCCAAAAAAAAATGGAAGCGATACAAGAGGATGCGGAAAAAAATATTGTTACTGGTGAATCTGGAGCCGGAATGGTTAGTGTTGAGATGAACGGAAAGCGTAATGCATGTGGGCTGAAAATAGATCCAAGTCTTCTGACAGAGGAAATAGAGTTACTTGAAGACTTAATTATAGCTGCAATAAATGATGCAGTTGCAAAGGTGGATAAACTCCAAAAGGATAACATGTCAGATCTTACAGGGGGAATTGATATGCCCCCGGGCTTTAAGATGCCATTTTAGTTTTATATTATATGTTTTATGTACGGGGCTAGTATGAAGGGAGGGATAAGTGTTCGGGCCAATAATTGATGAGCTTATAACTAGTCTTAGGTGTCTTCCGGGTGTCGGCCCGAAATCTGCACAGCGAATGGCATTGCACCTTTTGGAAAGACATAGAGAATCTGCATATCGTTTATCTGCCTCATTGGAGTTAGCGGCAAATGAAATTGGTAGATGTAAATTGTGTAGGACACTTACAGAAATAGACATTTGTGTTATCTGTAGTAATCCTCGCCGTTTATCACATCAGCTTTGTGTAATAGAAACTCCTGCAGATCTATTTGCAATCGAGCAAAGCGATACCTATCAGGGATATTACTTTGTCTTGCTCGGTCATTTATCACCAATTGACGGAATTGGTCCTGAGGAGATAGGTATCGATCAATTAATAGAGCGGCTATCTGAGGATAAAATTAAAGAATTAATATTAGCGACAAACTTGACTGTTGAAGGTGAAGCAACCGCACATTACATTAGCGAAAGAGCAAAAGATATGGGAGTAGAGGTGAGCCGTATAGCTCATGGCGTTCCAATGGGCGGCGAATTAGAATATGTCGATGGCAGCACTTTATCTCATGCATTCATCAGTCGAAAGAAAATTTAATGATTAACTCTCAAAATTTTCATGAGCTATCTGCATCACAATCCATTCTCGTAAGTGATTCAAATCAGCTACAAACCTGTATTCGAGAATTAAAAGATTTCGACATTATTGCTATTGATACAGAGTTTATAAGAACCGATACCTTTTTCCCTATATTAGCATTGGTTCAAATTTTCAACGGAGAAAGCTGCTGGCTTATAGATCCAATCTCTATTTCAGATCTATCACCTCTTAAGGAGTTGCTTATAAGTAGTGAGACTCTCAAGGTTTTTCACTCATGCTCAGAGGATATTGAGGTTTTGAGTCATACATTAGGATGCTATCCTCAGCCAATTTTTGATACACAGATTGCTGCTGCGCTAACTGGTTACGGTTTTTCCGTAGGTTATGCTTCCTTGGTTAATAGCATGCTAGGAATCCATGTTGATAAAGGGGAAACTAGATCTAATTGGCTGAGACGACCATTAAGTGAATCACAATTAGGATATGCAGCTCTTGATGTCATACATTTGCTACCAATTTATTTTGAACTCAAAAAAAAATTAGCTGAGCTAGATCGGAAAAAATGGATTGATGAGGAAATGTTTAGATTAATCGAAGAAGCCTCTACAAAAGAAGATCTAAGTCTGTATTTTCAAAGAGTAAAAGGAGCCTGGAGGCTGCCTTCGGAGAAACTCTCAGCTTTACAGCTAGTTTGTGAATGGCGCGAAAAGGAAGCAAGAGACAAAAATAAACCTCGCAGTCGGATTATAGATGACAAAACTATCATTGAAATCGTCTCTAGTGCCATTCAATCAAAAGAAGATTTATATGAAATAGAGGGTATGCATCCATATTTGATTAAAAGATACTCTGAAAAATTATTAGATCTTATTAAAGAAGGTTTATCTAAACCTATCGAGGAGCATCCGGCACCTCTATCTGAACCATTACCAAGACATATGGGTAGCATGATAAAAAAACTTAAGAAAATTGTGAATATGAAAGCAGAATTATTAGATATCGCACCAGAAATACTAGTAAGAAAAAAAGATATTGAATTTTTAGTTCGCAGTATTATCTCTGAAGAAAATATTAAGCTACCTGATAAGATAGCGAAAGGCTGGCGCTTCGATATTATAGGCTCGACTCTTTTAACTTCATCTAGCGACTGAGTCCGACCAATAGTTTATTTTAAAATTATTTATAGAGAATCTTGATGAAGAAAATTTGTAATATATATAAGAGTTCTAAAGAGGAAGGAATGTATTTATATATTGAAAAAAAAGATGATTTCTCTGATATTCCAGAGGCTCTCTTGAAAAAATTTGGTGAACCAGCCTTTGTTATGAGGCTTGCTATAGATACGAATACTAAGCTTGCTAGAGTCGATTCAAATCATGTTTTAGAAATGATCCAAGCAAATAATTTTTATTTACAAATGCCTCCATTAAGTAACTCTGAGATAAACTGGTTACATGAAAAAAATAGTAAGATCTAGGCAGATGCATAGGAATTTTGGGTAGATTACTGATGAGTCTTACGCAGTCTAAGCTAGCGATTATACAAAAAAAGATCACTGGGACTTTGAGTGTAGATCGTTATCAATTAATTCAAGAGTTCAAAAATATTAGAAGCCATAAAAAAAGTGGGGAACTGGCTGATAGACAATTAGACGGCTTTATAAAAAGACTAAATCGCTCTTGCCAAAAAAGAGATGCTCGTCTCTCAGCCATACCATTTGTTCAATATCAAAATAACCTTCCTATTGCCGAGCGACGTGATGAGATAAAAAAAGCTATTTTAGATAATCAAGTTATTATTATTGCTGGAGAAACAGGATCAGGAAAGACAACCCAGTTACCTAAGATTTGTCTCGAATTAGGTCGTGGATCTAATGGAATAATTGGACATACTCAGCCTAGACGGATAGCTGCTAGAGCTGTAGCTGTTCGAATTGCAGAGGAGCTTGGGCAAACAATTGGACAAGCTGTCGGCTATCAGGTCCGTTTTCGCGACGAAAGTAACCCAAATACACTAATTAAGCTGATGACTGATGGTATTTTACTCGCTGAGGTTCAGCATGACCCATATTTTAGTAAATATGACACGATTATCATTGATGAAGCCCACGAGAGAAGCCTTAATATTGATTTTTTACTGGGATATTTAAAGACTATTTTACCAAAGCGTCCTGATCTTAAACTAATCATTACATCCGCAACTATAGATATAGAAAAGTTTTCTAAGCACTTTAATGGCGCACCGGTTATAAAAGTTTTAGGTCGAACCTACCCAGTTGAAGTTCAGTACATTCAACCAGAACAAGATATGAATCTATCTGAGTTAATACTTGAAGCGATTAAGCGTATCACCTCTCTCCCCGAACGAGGTGATATTTTAGTTTTTCATAGCGGGGAAAGAGAGATTCGTGAAACAGCAAATAAACTCCGAAATGCACAGCTCAATCATCTAGATATCGTACCTTTGTACTCTCGGTTAAGTTTATCTGAGCAGAGTAAGGTTTTTTCTCCTCACAAGGGAATTCGAGTCGTTCTTTCTACGAATGTTGCTGAAACATCACTTACAGTCCCCGGAATTCGTTACGTGATTGATCCAGGTATGGCCAGAATCAGTCGATACAGTTATCGAACCAAGGTTCAACGATTGCCAATTGAACCTATATCGCAGGCAAGTGCAAATCAGCGAAAAGGACGCTGTGGAAGATTGAGTAATGGAGTATGCTTTCGCTTATACACTGAGAATGATTTCAATAGTCGTGATATTTACACGGATCCTGAAATCGTAAGAACAAATCTAGCGTCAGTTATTTTAAAAATGCTTCAAATGAAAATAGGTGATATAAGAAAATTTGATTTTTTAGAGGCCCCTGATAGTCGCTTAATTAACGATGGATATAGCCTCTTAAAAGAGTTAAAGGCTGTAACAAACCAGTTGCAATTGACAGATATAGGAAAAAAATTATCTAAGCTCCCAGTGGACCCAAAATTTGGGAGAATGCTACTAGCATCAGAGCCTGAGGGCTCAGTAAAAGAAGTTTTAATTATCGTTTCAGCTTTGAGTATTCAAGATCCCCGCGAAAGGCCAGCAGATCAGCAGGCAGATGCAGACTCAAAACATTTGCAATGGAAAGATCAGACATCTGATTTTAGTACTTTAGTTAACTTATGGAGACATTTTGAGCAACAACACCAGGAGCTAAGCAGGTCACAGTTTGATAAGTATTGTCGAAAAAATTATATCTCTGCAATGAGAATGCGAGAATGGAGAGAATTACATCATCAGCTACACACAGCATGTCGAGATATAGGAATAAAATCAAATAAAAAATTAGCATCCTATGAATCTGTCCACAGAGCTCTATTGACTGGGCTTCTTGGTCAGGTTGGTTTTCAGCGAGAACTCTCCGATAAAGATTATTCAAAAAATAAACCGAAGGAATTTATTGGCTCAAGAAATAGAATTTTTAATATATTTCCAAGTTCATGTTTGAGTAAAAAACCACCTAAATGGTTGATGGCAGCAGGAATGATCGAAACTTCAAAACTTTTTAGCCATAACAATGCAAAAATAGATCCTGAGTGGCTTCCTGCTATAGCCTCCCATTTAACTAAGAAGTCTTACAGTGAGCCTCACTATAGTGTCCGAAAAGGTCAAGTGATGGCTTATGAAAAACAAACTTTATATGGTCTACCAATTATTGAAAAAAAATTAATATCTTATGCGACACTAGATCAGGCCTTATCAAGGGAGATATTTATACAGTCGGCTTTAGTAGAAGGGGAGTATCGCGGTACAGGAGAATTTTTTCATAACAATCTAAAAGCTCAAAGTAGCCTCCTAGATATTGAATCCAAGATCCGAAGAAGGGGAATACTAGTTGATGATTCAGTCATATTTAACTTTTATGATAATTTAGTCCCAAAAAATATAACGTCACTAGATACATTTGAATCTTGGAGAATAGCAAAAGAATTGGAGCAAGATTCTGCAGAGTTTCTATATATTGATGAATCACTATTACTACAAGAAAATTCTGATCATCCAAACCCATCAGACTTTCCAGATAATATCCATTGGGATGGCACCTCATATGCAACTTCATACCGATTTGATCCAGGGAAAAAACAAGATGGCGTAACTGTTACGATACCAATCAGTATTTTGCATCAAGTTCCACTTTACTTATTCGATTGGATTATTCCGGGGATGTTAAGAGATAAATGTATTGCTCTTTTAAAGGGGCTCCCAAAATCTATACGCCGAAATTTTGTACCTGCTTCAAGTTATGTAGATAAATTCCTAGAAGTTGCAAAATCTAGCGATATTAAGTTAACAAAAGCCTTAGGTTTGAGTCTCCATAGCCAAACAGGTATCAATATAAGTTCTGACGATTGGGGTAAAATCAAACTGGATGACATCTTTCATATTAATTTTGAGTTGATAGATAAAAAATCACACATTCTTGCAGTAAGCAAAAATATAGAGGAGCTTAAGTTACGATTCAAAATAAAAATATCAGATACTTTAGCTCAAGTTGCAACTCACTCTATTGAGCAAGAGGATATTAAAGATTGGAGTTTTGGAGATCTTCCTGAAATATACACAATTGTTAATGAAAATCTCACAATAAAAACATATCCAGCATTAATTGTTGAGGACGGAAAAATAAATTTAAAATTGACTGATAATTCCCTAGTTGCAATTAATAAAACACTTCTTGGCCTAAATGCTCTTTATCAATTAATAGATTCGAAATCAGTTAAATACCTCAAGAAAAATCTTTTAAGTGGCATGGATCTTCAGTTAAAGTTTGCTGGGCTTGAGAGTAAAGAATTACTAACTAAACAGACAATAGATAAGGCATATTTTTTAAGTTTTCTTGAAAACCAAAAAATACCAAGAAATAAATCTGATTTTGAATTTAGGTTCATAGAGGGGAAAAGTAAAGTTATATCAACAGCTAATGAGTTAGATGATATGGTGGCGCCCTGGACTTCCTTAATCTCAGATATTCGACGAGAGACATCGAAATATAAACAGTCTTATGCAGATACTATTCAGGATATAGATCGACAACTAAATATACTTTTTTGTGATGGATTTCTATTTCAGGTACCAATAAAGCTTCTACGTCAATACCATCGGTATTTAAAATCGATTTTAATACGTTTAGAAAAACTTCGTCAGAATGTAATTAAAGAGCAGGCTCAGATGATAGAGGTATCATACTTAGAGGGCCGCTTAAAAGAAAAAAATCAACTGATAGAAAAGTTATCCTTAGTTGCTGTATCTGAGCTTTGGGAACATCATCTTCTGATACAGGAATATCGAATATCTTTGTTTTCTCAAACACTTAAAACTATTGTTCCGGTTTCAAGGAAGCGAATTGACCTGCATTGGAAAAAAATACAAAATTTGATTTAAAGATATTTTAAGGCATATACCATAACCAAAAAAAGCAACTCAAAAGAGTCGCTTTTACCCTGTGGGAGCTTTTATTGATTAGAACTTAGTCTTTAAATCAACTTGAAGACGCTCGTAGTCGAATTCCTCTCCACGAGATTCTTTTCCATATTCAGTGTCGAAGTAAGTAAGAGCTAATGAGGTATTTTTACTTAAGCCTAAAGCAGCGTTTAACTTAGAGCCTTTGGTGTCGGTTCCCCCGCCACCAAAATCTGAATCAGTGTGCGCACCAAAGGTTGCGTCTTGTTCGAGATCCTGGTACGCATAACCGATCGCTAAACCACCTTTCTTTTTGGCGCTACCAACATTGACACCATAAACGAAACCAGTATCTTCTTTAGGGTCAGAAATACCAGTTATGTCAGAATCACCGTCATTCTTGATATAATCAGCATAAAAAGTCGACTTTTGACCTGCGATTTTAGTTTTGACTTCCGCGAAAACTTGCTGTATCGCGTAATCGTAAGCATAAGTCGTTCCGCTGCCAGTGTTACCGAACTTATCTACCAATACATCATCGAGCTCTGAACCTGAAAGCGGTATGTTATAGTAACCTAAACCCACAGTAACTTTAGTGTTCTTATCTACTTTAAATTTATAGCCGATCTGTGCACCATAAGTTTCAATGATATCTTTATTGCCGCTAGAACCATCATCGCTATTCAAGAAATTATAGCCCAATGTTGCAAAGACATTATTATTTTTATACTTTATATAGGCACCTTCTGGCCTTAAGTCTCCATCAAAGATTAGACTACTTTTTCCTGGCTTAAAATAAGGTACTTTGGTTTTACCAGCAGTCAAAATCATATTGTCATAAAATTTCCAAGAAATATAACCCTGGTCAAGAGAAATACCTTTATCGCTATTAGCGCTACCTAAGGTTGAGTTTGAAGATATGGGGTCTCCACCATCTTTACCTGTAGCCAGGGCAAATCCAGCTTTTACGTCTTCGGATACTTGTGCAGTGACACCAAGACGAGCACGTATGCGTGAACGATTGCGATCGTCAGCGTCTGCTGATGCAAGTTTACGATCATCTTCTATGGTTTCATAACGGTAGCGTATGTCGCCATTGATTTTAATTTTTTCTGCCCAGCCTATTTTTCTTTCTCTTTTAGCAATTGTAGTCGTGTATTTATCGATGCTATCAAGTCGTTTAGTTAGTTCAGCAACTTGCGCCTTCAGC
Source organism: uncultured Porticoccus sp. (assembly GCA_964276025.1). Taxonomy (GTDB): domain Bacteria; phylum Pseudomonadota; class Gammaproteobacteria; order Pseudomonadales; family Porticoccaceae; genus Porticoccus. Next base: position 46,255 of record CAXYDD010000001.1, read on the forward strand.
TCAGCAATAGATTCATCATCAGAAATCCCTCCAGCTAAGGCAAATTGACTTAGCGCTATACCAGTAATAGCTATACATAGAACTCTGTTTTTCATGTTTTTCTCTCCAATAATAGTATCTTTTTTTATTAACTTCATTTTACTTATGACTTAATAAAAATAGAGGTTTAATATATTGAGTCAGTTAATTTATTTAAAGTATTATCGGAGATATATATTTCAGTTTTATGACGTATATATTGCAATTTTGTGACTTATGCTAAATTGAGGTATTTTTTAAGAATTTTGGAAAATTTCAATTTTTTTTAATCAATTAGATTTTTTTGATTAACTATAGGAAGTATTTTGTCTGTATCTGATATAAAATATAAGAATAAGTTTATTTTTTTACAAATTGGGGATTTATTAATGAAGCGCACGTTATTGTTGTTGGCTGGAATTTTATTGTCAAATCATGCATTCAGTGGAGGTAACCCTGAGTCTTTCGAAAATTTAAATAGCGAGTCTAGTTATCAGTCTATGCTCGATACACAAGATAGTAGTTTAGATTATTCAATATATGATCCATGGGAAAAATTTAATAGAAAAGTATTTGCATTTAATGATGCTATAGATACTTTTGCTTTTAAACCACTTGCAAAAGGTTACCAGTTCATTACTCCAGATCCAGTGGAGGAAGGTTTTTCTAGGGTATTTTCTAACCTTGGTGAATTAGTAACTATAGCCAATGACCTGCTTCAGGGTAAGTTCAAGCAAGCAACTAATGATACAGGTAGATTTCTTATAAATACAACTGTTGGCCTAGGTGGTTTTTTTGATGTAGCTGATAATCTCGGATTAGAAAAAAATGAAACGGAAGATTTTGGTCAAACCTTAGGTTTTTATGGTGTCGGTAATGGACCATTTGTCATGTTGCCAATTTTTGGCCCGAGCACACTTAGGGATGCTCCCTCAAGACTGGTTGATCAGCTCCTTAACCCAATTAATGAAATTGATGATATCCCAGCACGAAATGCTCTGTATGGTTCAGACGGAGCTCGTTACGAGAGCAGATCTTTTGAAAGCAGAAGAATTATTCAAGGGAGATAAGTACGCATTTTATCGTGATATTTATCTTCAAAGACGCCAATATTTAGTTGATGACGGAAAAGTGGAAGATGACTTTTAGATAACCAATAGCTAAAAGTTAAGGCGCATTTTAAATTAGTGATTATTGCAAACTCCCTAGTTTAAATAAATATCACATATTCGTCTTTAGAAGGTTTGAATAACACATGCCAATAAAAGGTGATCTTCTAGTTGTATCTGACAGTTTAGATAACTGTCGATTTCTGGAAGATCTCCTGTCTAGATCTAATTGGAAAGTCTCTCAATTTTCCAGTCCAAGTAAAGCTTTAGTCGCTATTAAAGATATTCGTCCTGCTGTTGTGATCCTAGATTTACCCTTAGAGTTAATGCAAGCCAAGTTTACTGCTCTTTTGACGCTTGATCTTGAGACAGCGTATGTTGTTATTTTACCAGAGGTAAATCCAAGAGAAGTTGCAAAATTTTTCCATAAAAATGCATCAGATGTATTAATTAAACCATTTGCCAAAAAGCGCTTCCATGAAGCAATTGATAGAGCCTCTGAGTTTAAAAGTTTAATAAGGCAAAATCTTGAATATAGACAACAGCTGGAAGATGCTAATCGCGAACTAAATGAAAGCTTGAATCTCCTTGAACTGGATCAAATAGCCGGTAATCAAATTCAAAACAGTTTACTCCCAAAAACACCGTTTAAGAAAAATAAATATCAGATAGCATATAGAATTTCTCCTTCTCTTTATCTGAGCGGAGATTTTGTTGGTTATAATATTTTATATGATAGATATTTAGTATTTTATGTTGCAGATGTTTCGGGACATGGTTCATCTTCCGCTTTTTTGACTGTACTGCTAAAGTTTATTTTTAATCGTATTCTGAAACGCCATAAAGCAAATAAAGATCTAGAAGTTATGGCGCAAGCTCCTAAAGGCTTCATTGAGCATATCAATAGAGAGATTATGGCTCTTGACCTTGATAAGCATTTAACCATCTTTGCAGGCTCGCTTGATACAAAGACTAATAAGCTTCGATATACTGTAGCCTCTCATATGCCCATGCCTTTAGTTATTTCTAACGATAAGGTGAAAATACTGAAAGGTAGAGGAAAGCCAGTTGGAATATTCAATGATGCTGTATGGGAGGTAGAGGAGGTGGATTTACCTAATAAGTTTTTGTTAACCCTAGTTTCAGACGGTGTTCTTGAGATCTTTCCCGGTAAGTCACTTAAAGATAAAGAAAAAATTATATCTCAGTCTGTTCTAGAGTCAGATGGTTCTATCGAAGATATTTGTAAAAAATTAGGTTTGTCTGAAATAAAAGATATTCCAGATGATGTGACCATATTAACTATAAGGAAAAATAATTAGGTGCATTTAGGTAGAATTTTGGTATCGCAAGAAACTAGCTCATATGTCATCAAAATGGAAGGTGATGTACGATTAGTACTTTGTGCGACGCTCAACGATTATATGAGCACTATTTTCAAATCTAAAGATGTCTCAAGAATCATAATTGATATGATTGAAGCAAAAGGGGTGGATAGTACAACCCTTGGGCTATTGGCTAAATTAGCAATTTATTCTAATGAAAATTTTAATATTAGACCTATTATTTTTTGCCCTGATGAAAGTCTTTATGAGACGTTGTTGGTCATGGGTCTGAATGATGTTTTTGAAATTGTAAGCAAAGAAAAATCAGAACTAGAAAACTATAAAGAACTAGCATCTAAACCCTCTCATGATTCAACAATAAAGAAGCATGTCTTGGAGGCGCACAAAGTGCTTTCTTCAATAAATAAAAAAAATAAAGATGAGTTCTTAGACCTTATTGCAGCCCTGGAGCGAGAATGAAAATTCGTTTGATTGGCCTATCTCTTAGCAAATTTTTTTGTCTTTATGAAATCTGAATGAGAAACATAAATTAGATCAGCTATTCTCCTGATAATTGCTTCTTCATGCTTATCTAAAATGTCATCTGCAAATGCAACATGCCATAAGCTTCCAATCAGTTCTGTTTTCTTTTGATGGTCAAAATGATCATTTATAAGGCGCGTAAATTGAAACAAAGAAGTAGCATCCCGTACTTCCTGTCTTGCAAGCTCAAGTAACTTTTTAATCTCATGATCTTTGAGCTCAAGTTGATTTTTAAGAATTTCTTCGATTTTAGTAAGCTCTTTATCCGAGATATCTCGATCGATAACCATAACTTCTACCATAAGGGATGCTGCAGCAAGATTTTTTTGATGCTCTTCATCGCCTTCAGGATTAGTAATCTCCGATGTAAAAAATTCCTTTATATTATTGATCAATATTTCAGCTCCTCAGGTTTATATTTGCTCTACATAGCTTAATGCTTCAATGAGAACATTAATATCAGCATTCTTTTGGTGTGCATTTTCACTGATATGTTGCCTAAATTTTCGACCTCCAGGTATTCCTTTGTAAAGCCCTAAAATATGTCTAGTCACATGATTTGTCTTCAGTCCGGGTAGAAGCTTACCCTCCATAATTTTGACAAATTGTTCAATAACTTCGTTACGGCTAATAGGGGAAGTTTTACTATTATATATACGCCGATCAACCTCGGCTAATAAATATGGATTTTGATATGCTTCACGCCCCAACATAACTCCATCTAATCGTTTCAGTATATCAATTGATTGATCTAAGCTTTTTATGCCTCCATTTAAGATAATCTCTAGATTAGGAAAGTCTTTTTTTAGTTGAAATATATATTCATATTTTAATGGAGGAATTTCACGATTCTCCTTTGGGCTCAGCCCTTTTAATAGTGCTTTTCTAGCATGGATGATGAAGGTTTTACAGCCAGCATCTGCAATTACCCCAACAAAATTAGATAAGAATCCATAGCTTTCTAGATTGTCTACACCAATCCTATGTTTTATTGTAATTGGTATATCAGTAGATTCTTTCATAGCTTTATAGCATTCAGCGACTAAGGATGCATTTTTCATTAATGTGGCACCAAAATTTCCTGATTGGACTCTATCGCTAGGACAGCCGCAGTTAAGATTTATTTCATCATAATTATATTGAGTAGCATATTCAGCACTTTTTGATAAATCTTTTGGATTGCTTCCACCTAGCTGAAGTGCAATTGGATGCTCTATTTCGTCATAATAAAGGTGAGCCCTAGTATCACCATATATGAGTGCTCCAGTTGTTATCATTTCAGTGTAAAGTACAGCCTTTTTACTTAACAGGCGATGAAAAAGACGACAATATCTGTCTGTGAGATCCATCATGGGAGCGACACAAAAACGTCTGTCTATTATTTTTTTTGCTTCACTAGAATTTTGATACATGAAATTGACCATAGCTCACTTATATTAAGTATTATATCTTGAAATTTATCGAATTGTGTTTAATTAAAAAATATCATTGTGTTTTAAAATTATAATATTTATATAGATAACGAAGTGATTGATCCGATAAAAAAAGTATAATGAATTTGTATAGAGATAATTTTTTTACTAACGGAATATCTAATGGCTATTCGAACAAGAATTGCACCATCACCTACTGGTGATCCGCATCTAGGAACCGCCTATATAGCGCTTTTTAATTTATGCTTTGCCCGCAAATTTAAAGGTGAGTTCATTCTCCGGATTGAGGATACGGATAAGATTAGAAGCACAAGTAGCTCCGAAAAAATGATTTTGGAGTCGCTTAAATGGTTAGGTTTAACTTGGTCTGAGGGCCCAGATGTTGGGGGTAAATATGGCCCTTACCGGCAAAGTGAGCGTTTAAATATATATCAAAACTATGCAAAAGAGCTTATTGATAAAGGTCATGCTTTTTATTGTTTTGCTACTCCTGAAGAGCTAAGTATTATGAGAAATCAGCAAATTTCTCAAGGTGAATCAACCCGTTATGACGGTAGAGGACTTAAGTTATCTAGTGAGGATATACAAAGAAAAATTGATAGTGGTGAGCCCTATGTGATTCGTATGAAAATACCGGAAGAGGGTGACTGTGAATTTCAGGATATATTACGAGGAAAAATTCTTATACCTTGGTCTCAGGTGGATATGCAGATTTTATTAAAAACAGATGGTATGCCCACATATCATCTAGCAAACGTAGTTGATGATCACTTAATGAAAATAACACATGTAATTCGGGGGGAAGAGTGGATCAACTCAACTCCTAAGCATGCTCTTTTATATAAATATTTTAGCTGGGATATGCCTGAGTTTTGCCACTTACCTTTATTGAGAAATCCAAATAAAAGTAAACTCAGTAAACGTAAAAATCCCACAAGCATAAACTTTTACAAAGATATGGGCTATTTACCTGAGGCACTTCTTAACTACTTAGGAAGAATGGGTTGGTCTATGCCAAATCAGGAGGAAAAATTCACACTTAGTGAAATGTTTGAGAATTTTGACATTTCTCAGATTCATTTAGGTGGGCCTATATTCGATATAGAAAAACTAGACTGGCTAAACGGATGCTGGATTCGTGAGAATCTCAATGATTTTGAATTCGCCGATCGCGCCAGTAAATGGGCTTTGAATAGCGATAATCTCAGTAGAATGCTCCCTTTAATAAAAGACAGAATTGAAAAATTTTCTGATATCGTACCTATGCTGAACTTTATGTTTTCAGGTATACATGATCTCGATAAAGAAAATTTTCAGCATAAAAAACTCGATAATCAATCTATATGTCAGATTTTACAATACAGTAGCTGGCGCTTAGATGAAATCATCGACTGGAATCGCGATAATTTGTATCAGGAGCTCAATAAAATTTCTGTTTCACTAGATTTAAAATTGAAAGACTTCCTGTTCCCTTTATTTATTGCTATGACTGGTACGGCTTCCGGCCCACCATTATTTGATACTATGGCCTTATTGGGCCCAGATATGGTTAGGGCTAGAATCAGATCTGCTTTACAGGCAGCAGGTGGTGTATCAAAGAAACAATTAAAAGTATGGGAAAAAGATTTTCGTAATTAATTAAGCTCCCATCGGCGCATTTGATTTATATTTTGTCTTGACAGCGACATTGCCTGTACATAGACTCGTTCCGTCCATAAGAATGGGGCCTTAGCTCAGCTGGGAGAGCGCAACACTGGCAGTGTTGAGGTCAGCGGTTCGATCCCGCTAGGCTCCACCATTTATTCTGACACATCATCGTCTTCTCTAAATTCTTTCCTTTTTTCAAGACTAATTTTGTCTTTCAGACTCATGATATAAGCAGACCCTGACAAAATTAATATAGCACCCGCTTCTCCAAGCAAAACCAATGCATCCATATCTTTACTTTGCATAATGATTAACCGGCATAGGGCAGTTATTGCAATAATTATTGGCAAAGTTACAGGAATTCTGCTGGTGGTATAAAAAGCACCCACCATCCCAATAATTTCAACATATATAAAAAGCATGAAAAGATCTGACAAGAGTATATTTCTTGCTACGTACATTGAAAATACAAATTGAGCTGCTGCTATACAGGTTGCTAATCCGATTACAGTCAGTAGGACCTTTTCACTTGCGTTGGTTGTCCAGTGTAGACCTTTTTTAACTTTAGGTAATTTCAAATTCATGTATAGATCATAAACCACTCTGAGTCTTTAAACCAATTTTTATAAATGGATTTAGTATGGTATTTTTTAGACAGCTGATGAATATCGATGAATTTTGAAAAAAGAGCTGTACTTCAAAAAAATAGCTGACTTTTTAATAACAAGTTTTATGGCTTAGAGTACTCTCTTTTTGGGTAACCTGTGTAATTCTGACGAGGTCTTCCAATTCTATAGGGGTTACTAAGCATCTCATTCCAGTGTGATATCCAGCCAACAGTGCGACCTGTAGCAAATACTACTGTAAACATTTCAGGTGAAATACCAATAGCCTTCATTATAATTCCTGAATAAAAATCTACATTAGGATAGAGCTTCTTTTCAGCAAAGTATTCATCATCAAGCGCTATTTGTTCTAGGCGTTTAGCAATCCTGAGAAGAGGGTCGTTTTCAAGACCAAGTTCAGCAAGGACTTCATCACAACTTATTTTCATTACTTTAGCCCTAGGATCAAAGTTTTTATAGACTCGATGCCCAAATCCCATTAAGCGAAAAGGATCTTCTTTATCTTTTGCTCTCAGAATGAAGCTGTCGATATTTTTTTCATCTCCGATCTCCTCTAACATTTCTAGTACAGCTTGGTTAGCTCCTCCATGAGCAGGTCCCCATAATGCTGCAATACCACTTGCAATGCATGCGAAAGGATTAGCACCTGTAGAACCAGCAAGGCGAACTGTTGAGGTGGAAGCATTTTGCTCATGATCTGCATGAAGCAAAAAGATCCTATCCATTGCTTTTTCTATCACTGGGCTTATATTACTGGCCTCACCCTGGGTACCGAACATCATATTTAAAAAATTAGCAGAATAGCTCAGAGAGTCATCAGTTGGGATGAAAGCCTGACCCATAAAATGTCTGTGGCACATTGCCGCAAGAATTGGCACTTTAGCTATTAGTCTATGGATAGTTGTTATTCTATCTTCTTCATTAGTAATGTCAGTTTTTGAATCATATGTGGCAGACATTGCGGCAACTGAGCTGCATAACATTGCCATAGGATGAGACCCTTGAGGAAATGCTTTAAAAAGATTTTCCATCGAATCTTCTATATGGCGATGTTTTTTTATTGTAGCAACAAATTTTTTATTATCTGATACTGAGGGAAGCTCCCCATTAATCAATAAAAAGCAGGTCTCAAGAAAATCAGAATTTTCTGCTAACTGATCTATAGGGTAGCCACGATGAAGAAGAATACCTTTGGCCCCATCTATAAATGTTATTTTTGATTCGCAAGAGGCTGTAACACCAAAGCCTGCATCTAAAGTAAAGCATCCAGTTTCAGGAACTTTGGCTATATCTATGACATCTTGACCAGCCGTACTCTTGATAACTGGTAGTTCGATTGAATCATCTGTTTTTTTAGACGAAAGATAGAAATTATCTTTACTGTTCATAGGGCTCTCCTAGAAGGCTTACAGCTAAAAAATTAATATTAACGATAATCATTAGCATTTATAAATTTTGACAAATTAAGTACAAGAGCGAAACTATAGCGCGCTTCCTCAATTTGTCAATTTTAATTAAGTAAAATAAATTTAGTGAATACCGTAAATCTACCGTCATATTTGATTGTAAGACACTTTGAATGTACCTATAATTGCCGTCTAAAATATTGACTAATTAACAACATGCAATCCATTTAAGGTAAATAGTATTTCTTGCAACCAATTTTTTGTTGCCTGATAAACTAACTGAGGTGCTAGTTTTGAATAAAAAACGACCGGTCAATTTAGATATTGGAACCATTCAGCTTCCAGTAACGGCTTATGTTTCTATCTTGCATAGAGTTTCTGGTGTAGTCCTTTTTGGTGTTGTAGGTTTATTTTTATGGATTCTAGACTTAAGTCTATCCTCTGAAGAAAGCTTTAATTCAATTAAAGAGTTAATGAATAGTTTAACAGTACAAATCATAATTTGGCTTTCATTGGCTGCTTTAATATATCATTTGGTGGCCGGTTTAAGGCATCTAGTTATGGATTATGGTTACGGAGAAACCTTAAGTGGTGGAATACTAGGTGCTAAATTGGTTTTGCTTTTGTCAGCAGTATTAATGCTTATGGCAGGTTTCTGGTTATGGATATGATAGATAATGTAAAAAAATTCAACCGTAATGGACTCTTAGAGTGGATTTCACAAAGAATTACATCAGTTGTAATCACTGCATACATTTTTTTTGTGACTTATTATCTCTTAACACATCCAGATATTAACTATATGCAGTGGCGAGACCTAAACAGTTTATTTTTGATGAAGGTTTTAAATATTCTAACAATTGCTTCAATAGCTGTTCATTCAATAATTGGGCTTTGGGGTATAATTACAGATTATATAACAGTTAGATTACTCGGTCCGAAAGCTAAGTTCCTAAATATTTTCTTTCAATTGGGTATGATCGTAATTACGTTAATATATTTTCTTTGGGCAATTAATATAGTTTGGAGCGTTTAAGGTTATGAGAACTATTACTTTCGATGGGCTTATAGTTGGTGGGGGTGGTGCGGGTATGAGAGCCGCATTACAGCTTTCACAGTCCGGTCATAAAACAGCAGTTATCACTAAAGTTTTTCCAACACGGTCACATACTGTATCTGCGCAAGGAGGAATAACTTGCGCAATTGCTAGTGATGATCCAGATGATGACTGGAGATGGCACATGTATGATACAGTCAAAGGATCAGACTATATTGGCGATCAAGATGCTATTGAATACATGTGTGAAGTAGGCCCCGAAGCAGTATTTGAGCTTGAACATATGGGATTACCATTCTCTCGTACGGAAGAAGGGAGAATTTACCAGCGGCCATTTGGGGGTCAATCTAAGAATTTTGGTGAGGGCGGTCAAGCGGCAAGAACTTGTGCTGCTGCAGATAGAACTGGACATGCTCTTCTTCATACCTTGTATCAAAATAACGTCAAAAACGAGACAGTTTTTTTTAATGAATGGTATGCAGTAGATCTAGTTAAAAATGATGATAATGCAGTTGTAGGTGTTATTGCGATAGATATTGAAACTGGAGAAACGGTATTTGTTAAGTCAAGTGCAACTGTTCTCGCTACTGGTGGTGCCGGTAGAATTTATGCTTCTACAACTAATGCACATATATGTACTGGTGATGGTATTGGTATGGCATTAAGAGCAGGTTTTCCAGTTCAGGATATGGAAATGTGGCAGTTTCATCCAACAGGTATTTATGGCGCAGGTACATTGGTAACAGAAGGTTGCAGGGGAGAAGGGGGCTATCTAATCAATAAGGATGGAGAACGCTTCATGGAAAGATATGCCCCAAATGTTAAGGATTTAGCAGGACGCGATGTTGTAGCCCGCTCTATGGTTCTAGAGATATTGGAAGGTCGAGGTTGTGGTAAAGATGGTGATCATGTTCGATTAAAACTAGATCATCTTGGAGAAGAAGTTTTAGAAAGTCGTCTCCCCGGAATATGTGAGCTTTCAAGAACCTTTGCACATGTAGACCCAATTAAAGAACCTATTCCTGTGGTGCCCACATGTCATTATATGATGGGTGGAATACCAACAAATGTAGATGGGCAAGCCTTAACACTTGATGGTGATGGAAATCCTCAAGTTATAAGTGGTCTTTATGCTTGCGGTGAAGCCGCGTGTGTTTCTGTGCATGGAGCTAATCGCCTTGGTGGTAATTCTTTGCTAGATTTAGTGGTTTTCGGAAGAGCTTCAGGTTTATTTATTGAGAAGTCTCTTAGTGAGGGAATTAATCTATCTGATCCAACGGATGAAAATATAAACCAGGCAATGGAAAGGCTTAACTTTATTAATAACGGCTCTAAAGACGGTGAATCAGCAGATGTCTTGCGTGTAGAATTACAAAAGGTTATGCAAAATTATTTTGGGGTTTTCCGTAGGGGAGACTATATGCAAGAGGGCATCGAGAAGCTCAAATCACTAAGAACGCGAATAGAAAATGTTTGTTTAGATGATACCAGTAATGTTTATAATACTGCACGAATCGAAGCACTTGAGCTACATAATTTATTAGAGGTTGCTGAGGCTACTGCCATTACTGCAGAATGGCGAAAAGAAAGCCGAGGTGCGCATGCTCGCGAGGATTTCTCTGAACGTGATGATGAAAACTGGTTATGTCATTCTATGTTTTTCCCTGAAGAAAAAAGAGTACAAAAGAGGGAGGTGAATTTTTCACCAAAGAAAATGGACCATTTTGAACCAAAAGTCCGTGTTTATTAACCAATAAAGGATATTAGCTTAGTATGTTAAAAGTAAGTATTTATCGCTTTAATCCTGAGCAGGATGAAGCCCCGTATATGCAAGATTACGATTTTGATACACAGGGAAAAGACCTCATGGTGCTTGACGTTTTGGGTATGCTAAAAAGTAGAGACCCATCAATCTCATATCGTAGATCCTGTCGTGAGGGTGTCTGTGGATCTGATGGCATGAATATTAACGGAAAAAATGGCCTCGGCTGTATAACTCCTCTTTCAGAATGTGTTAAAAGAAATAAGCTTGTTATTAGGCCTTTACCCGGCCTACCGGTCATTAGGGACCTCGTAATTGATATGAGTCAGTTCTATGCCCAATATAAGAAAATACAACCATATCTTGTTAATGATGATCCGGCACCGGGTATTGAAAGACTGCAAACTCCAGAAGATCGCGCAAAACTAGATGGCCTCTATGAGTGTATTCTTTGCGCCTGTTGTTCAACAAGTTGTCCTTCTTTTTGGTGGAATCCAGATAAGTTCATTGGCCCAGCTGGCCTTTTGCAGGCATATCGTTTCTTAGCAGACACAAGAGATAACGATACCGAAAAAAGGTTATCCAAACTAGAGGATCCATTTAGTGTTTTTCGATGCCATGGAATTCAAAACTGTGTTGCTGTGTGTCCTAAGGGTTTAAATCCAACAAGAGCAATTGGACATATTCGAAATATGTTGATGAAAAAGGCTGCTTAAGCTGATTATTTAAAATTAAAAATTAGAACTGTGTACTGAACACAAGGATAAATAGATGCCTAAAAGCATCATGCAAGAGTTTATAGAAAGCTCCCACCTATCTGGTGGTAATGCAGCATATATAGAAGATCTATATGATGCTTACCTTCATGATCCCAATAGTGTTGCCGATCAATGGCGTAATTTCTTCGATACATTACCCCAACCGAACGGAAAAATTGGTCCTGATACCTCTCATGCAACTGTTATGGCCCACTTCGAGCAACTAGGTAGACGCAGATCGAGACCAGTAGTTGTACCTGGTTCTGGTGGCGAAAATATTGAACATGAGCGCAAACAGGTTAAAGTGGCTCAGCTTATAATTTCTCACAGAAACCGTGGCCACCAAAAGGCAAAATTAGATCCTTTAGGTCTATGGTCTAGGGATAGAGCACCAGATCTTGAACTTTCCTTTCATGGTTTAACACCAGCTGATCTGGATACAACTTTTCAATCTGGAATGTTGTATTTTGGTCCAGAAGAATCAACCTTAAAAGATATTATTGCTGGCTTGGAAGAAACTTATTGTGGTCACGTTGGAGTTGAATGCGGACATGTAATAGATTTAGCTGAAAAACGGTGGCTTCAGCAGCGTTTTGAGAGCGCTAGATCCAAACCTAGCTATGACAACGAAATGCGAAAATATGTTTTGCAGAGATTAACAGCTGCAGAGGGTTTAGAGAGACACTTAGATTCAAAATATCCGGGTACAAAACGTTTTGGCCTCGAGGGAAGTGAATCAATGATTCCGATGTTAGATGGAATAATACAGCGTGCTGGTGAATATGGCGCTAAAGAAGTTGTTCTTACTATGGCACATAGAGGTCGTCTAAATATTTTAGTGAATGTCCTTGGAAAAAATCCTTCAGAGCTATTTGCAGAATTTGAAGGCAAAAGACATGTTGATACCTCGGGGGACGTCAAATATCACCAAGGATTCTCTTCAGATGTAATTACACCAGGAGGTAAAGTTCACCTTGCTTTAATGTTTAATCCATCTCATCTCGAAATTGCAGCCCCAGTTGCCGAAGGATCTGCTAGAGCACGTCAGGATCGTCGTGAAGATGTAAAAGGTGAGGCAGTCTTCCCAATTGTAATTCATGGTGATGCAGCTTTTGCTGGACAGGGCGTTGTTATGGAAACATTCCAAATGTCACAGCTAAGAGGATATAAAACCGGTGGTACAGTTCATGTTGTTATTAATAATCAAGTTGGATTTACTACAAGTGTACAAGAGGATGCAAGATCAACTGAGTATTGCACAGATATAGCAAAAATGGTCCAAGCCCCGATTATTCACGTCAATGCTGATGATCCAGATGCCGTTATGTTCGTAACTAATCTCGCAATGGATTATCGATATCAATTTAAAAAAGATATCGTTATCGACTTAATTTGCTATCGGAGACGTGGTCATAATGAGACTGACGAACCCTCTGCAACCCAACCTTTGATGTATAAAGTTATTAAGAACTTAAAAACTACACGTGCGATTTATTCAGATCAGCTAGTTAAAGAGGGTGTTGTTGCTCAAGATGAAGCTGATGCAATGCTCAAGGACTATAGGGGGAAACTAGATAGAGGAGAGAATGTTGTTAATAGTCTAGTTTCTGAACCTGATATTGAGCTTTTCGTCGACTGGAACCCCTATTTAAACCAAGACTGGGATACAGTAGTTGACACCACTCGCTCTATGAAAAAGATACGAGATCTAGCTAAAATAATCACTAAAATACCTGATGGTGTGGTGATGCAAAGACAAGTTGGAAAAATATATGAAGATCGCGAAAAAATGGCTCGCGGCGCCTTACCCTTGAATTGGGGGATGGGAGAATTATTAGCATATGCAACTTTATTGGATGAAGGTTATCCTATAAGAATGACAGGACAGGATATTGGTAGAGGAACATTCTCTCATCGACATGCAGTTATTCATAACCAAAAAGATGGGTCAAATTACATACCCTTAAAAGAGATACCAAAAAAATCTTCAGACTTTGAAATTTATGATTCTTTTTTATCAGAAGAGGCAGTACTTGGTTTTGAGTATGGTTATGCCTCTACATCTCCCAAAGGTTTGGTTATATGGGAAGCACAGTTTGGTGACTTTGCAAATGGAGCCCAAGTAGTCATAGACCAGTTCATTGCAAGTGGTGAGCACAAATGGGGGCGTATGTGTGGGCTTATCATGCTTCTACCTCACGGGTACGAAGGACAGGGCCCAGAGCATTCCTCTGCACGATTAGAGAGATTTCTTCAGCTATCTGCTGAGCATAATATTCAGGTCTGCATTCCAACAACCCCTGCTCAGGTTTATCATATGATTCGTCGACAAGCTATAAGACCGATGCGACGTCCTCTTGTTGTAATGAGCCCTAAATGGATATTGCGTCATAAATTGGCAACTTCATCAATCGAAGATCTTTCGAAAGGTAAGTTTATGAATTTAATACAAGATCAAGAGACTGATAAAGATAAGACTGATCGCTTGATTCTTTGCTCTGGAAAAGTCTACTATCATCTGTATGAAGCTAGACAGGAGAAAAAAATCGCTAATGTAGCGTTAGTTCGTATCGAGCAATTGTATCCTTTTCCTGATAATGATTTGATGGAAGCTTTGCAAGAATATAAAAAATTAAAAGATGTTGTGTGGTGTCAAGAAGAGCCAATTAATCAAGGTGCATGGTATAGTAGCCAGCATCATATGCGTAATATTGTTAATAAGTTCAACAAAAGTCTTACCTTGAGCTATGCTGGCCGTGAAGCTTCTGCTGCCCCAGCCTGCGGATATATGTCACAGCATCTTGAAGAACAAAAGAAGTTTATTAATGAAGCTTTAGTTTATAAGTCATAAGCTATGAAAATTATTGCTATTTTTACATTAAGGAAGCGAACAGCATGAGTATTGAAATAAAAGCACCTACATTTCCTGAGTCTGTTCAAGAGGGCAGTATAGCCACTTGGCATAAAAAACCAGGTGAAACCGTCACTAGAGATGATCTGCTTGTTGATATTGAAACAGATAAAGTTGTGTTAGAGGTTGTGGCTCCGGCTGATGGAACTTTGGAAAAAACACACAAAGAAGAGGGAGACACAGTACTCAGTAACGAAATTATTGCTTCAATTGCTGAAGCAGTAGCAGTTGACGCAGCGGTGGAAGTAGAAGCAAAAACTGAAAATAAACCAACTACGCTAGAAGAAGAAAAAATTGCTAGCCCATCAGCTAGAAAGCTTGCTAGCGAAAAAGGTGTGGACCTTAAAAATATTTCTGGCAGCGGTAAAGATGGCCGAATCACTAAAGAGGATATTTCTGACGATGGTAACAACGCACCGATTAAGACACAGGATCCTGTAGTCACTGAGATACCAATAGATTCGATACCTGCTGGTGAGAGAATAGAGAAACGTGTGCCGATGACCAGGATGCGCTCTAGAATTGCTGATAGATTATTAGAGGTGACTCAAACAACAGCTATGCTGACAACTTTTAACGAAGTGGATATGCATAGAGTGATGAATTTAAGAGCTGAATTTAAAGAAGATTTTTCAAATATACATCCGGGTGCCCGTTTGGGCTTTATGGGTTTCTTTGTTCGAGCCGCGACTGAAGCGTTAAAGAGATTTCCATCTGTGAATGCTTCAATTGATGGAACAGATGTTGTTTATCATGCTTATCAGGATATCGGTGTGGCTGTTTCCACAGATAAAGGGTTGGTTGTGCCTGTTTTACGTAATACAGATAATATGAGTATTGCCGACGTTGAAAGAACTATCGCAGAATTTGGTGGAAAAGCTCGAGATGGAAAGCTCACAATAGAAGAGATGATAGGTGGAACTTTCACAATTACCAATGGCGGCGTATTTGGATCTTTATTGTCCACCCCTATATTAAATCCCCCGCAAGCCGCTATATTGGGCATGCATTCTATTAAAGAAAGACCAGTTGCTGAAAATGGTTCTGTAGTTATTCGTCCGATGATGAATTTAGCTTTATCATATGATCATCGATTAATAGATGGTCGAGAAGCAGTTAGCTTTTTGGTCTGTATTAAAGAAATGATTGAAAATCCAGCTAAGATTCTTCTTGAAATATAATACATAAAACATTGTTAAATAAGAGATTATTATGTCTGAAAAGTATGACGTCATTGTTATTGGGGCCGGCCCTGCGGGGTATGTAGCGGCTATCAGAGCTGCACAATTGGGTTTAAAAACTATCTGTATCGAAAAATGGCGAAATGCCGATGGTGCCGGAGTAAATGGCGGTACTTGCTTAAACGTAGGATGCATCCCATCAAAATCATTGCTCGATAGTTCATATAAGTTTTATGAAGCCAAAAATCAGCTAGATGTACATGGAATTAGTACAGGAGAGATATCTATTGATTTAAAAGCTATGGTCGATAGAAAAAATAAGATAATTAATCAGCTCACAGATGGCATTGCTGGCCTATTTAAGGCAAACGGTGTCGAATCCTTATTTGGAACAGCAAAATTGCTAGCTGGACGAAAAGTACAATGCATCATGCATGATGGCGAAACACGGAACCTGACGGCTGATAATATTATCATTGCAACTGGATCTAAACCTATTGATATCCCAGTAGCAAAGATCAATGGTAGCTCGATAGTGGATTCCAGCGGTGCACTAGAAATCATAAAAACACCAAAAAAACTCGGAATCATTGGGTCTGGTGTAATCGGTCTTGAGCTCGGCAGTGTTTGGAATAGGCTGGGTAGTAAAGTTGTATTAATTGAAGCTATGGATAATTTTCTTTCCATCATAGATCAACAGATTGCTAAAGAAACTAAGAAAATTTTTACGAAGCAGGGAATGGACATACGTCTCAGCTCACGCGTTACAGCAACTAAAGTAAAAGGAAAACAAGTTATAGTTACCTATAAAAATAGTGCAGGCGAAGAAACATCTGAAACATTTGACAAATTAATTGTATGTGTGGGACGTGCACCATACACTCAAGGTTTGCTGGCTGATGATAGCGGTGTAAATCTTGATGAAAGAGGGTCCATATTTGTTAATGATCAATGTGAAACTACAGCAGGAGGTGTTTGGGCGGTCGGCGACGTCGTCAGGGGTCCAATGCTAGCACATAAGGGCTCAGAAGAAGGTGTTATGGTTGCTGAACGTATTGCTGGTCAAAAAACACAGATAAACTACGATATTATTCCTAATGTTATTTATACACACCCAGAAGTAGCAGCTGTAGGTAAAACAGAAGAGCAATTGAAGCAAGCTGGAGAGAATTATGATGTTGGGGTATTCCCTTTTTCTGCTAGCGGTAGAGCTATGGCCGCCAATGACACAGATGGTATCGTAAAAATGATTGCTGATGCTAAGACAGGAAGAATACTTGGCTGCCATATCGTTGGACCTAGCGCGGCAGATCTAGTCCAGCAAATCGCAATCGCTATGGAGTTTGGATCTAATGCTGAAGATATTGCAATGACTGTTTTTGCTCATCCAACTTTATCAGAGACAGTGCATGAAGCAGCGTTGGCTGTAAATGGACATGCTATACATATGCCGAATCGAAAAAGTAAAAAATAATATACGTAGTCCAAGCAAATACATTCCATTTGCATTCATAATAGTCGGTATTTAGTTATTATTGAGGCTGGGCTCTGATAAGATGCCAAATTTTCCATAGGAAACGAATATATTTAGTCTCATCACTAGCAAAGAATCTAATTTAAAATATCTGTGTTGTAATTTTTTTTACTAAAATAGGAAAAAATAATGAATCTTCACGAGTACCAAGCGAAAGAACTCTTTGCTCAATATGGCCTTCCAGTTTCTAAAGGTATAGCAGCTAAAACAGTCGCTGAAGCTATTTTGGCTTCTGACGTAATAGGAGGAGAGCGCTGGGTTGTTAAAGCTCAAGTTCATGCCGGCGGTAGAGGTAAGGCGGGTGGAGTTAAATTAGTCAAATCGAAGGCTGAAATAGAAGAATTCTCAAAAAAATGGCTCGGTAAGCGTTTAGTTACATATCAAACAGACGATTCTGGTCAACCCGTTTCTCGAATTTTAGTAGAAGAGTGTAGCGACATTGAAAAAGAGCTTTACTTAGGGGCAGTAGTTGATCGATCAACTCGTCGTATTGTCTTCATGGCCTCAACAGAGGGTGGAGTTGAAATAGAAAAAGTTGCCGAAGAGACTCCTCAAAAAATCCTTAAAACTGTTATTGACCCTTTAGTTGGAGCTTTACCATACCAAGCGCGCGATCTTGGCTTTAAGTTAGGCTTGAGCTCTCCACAAATAAAACAGTTTACAAATCTTTTTATAGGTCTTTCTAAGTTATTCCAAGACTTCGATTTAGCATTGTTAGAAATCAACCCTCTGATTATTAACAAAAAAGGTGATCTTCATTGTTTGGATGGAAAGATAAATATTGATACCAATGCATTGTATCGTCAACCTAAACTCGTAGATATGCATGATCCGTCTCAAGATGACCCTAGGGAGGCTCATGCTATGGAGTGGGAGCTAAATTATGTTGCACTAGATGGCAATATAGGATGTATGGTCAATGGTGCTGGTTTGGCGATGGCTACGATGGACATTGTTAAACTTAATGGAGGGAATCCTGCAAATTTTTTAGATGTTGGCGGAGGTGCAACAAAAGAACGAGTTGTTGAAGCCTTTAAGATCATACTCTCTGACGAAAAAGTAAAAGCAGTATTTATTAATATTTTTGGTGGTATAGTTCGCTGTGATCTCATTGCTGACGGTGTTATTGGTGCTATCGAAGAGGTTGGGGTCAAGGTGCCAGTTGTGGTGAGACTCGAGGGTAATAATGCAGAACTAGGATCCAAAATTTTAGCAGATAGCGGTTTAAATATAACCGCTTCAACTAGTTTAACCGATGCTGCCAATAAAGTTGTAAAAGCAGCTGGAGGAGATTAATTCATGGCTATTTTGATTAATAAGAAAACTAAAGTGATATGCCAAGGATTCACTGGTGGCCAAGGTACTTTTCACTCAGGTCAAGCAATTGAATACGGCACAAAGATGGTCGGTGGGGTAACTCCAGGAAAAGGTGGATCGATGCATTTGGACTTACCTGTCTTCAATACTGTCCTCGAGGCAGTTAAAGAAACCAGTGCTGATGCCTCTGTCATATATGTACCAGCTCCTTTTTGCAAAGATTCTATTTTGGAGGCCGCAAATGCTGGAATACAACTTATAGTATGTATTACAGAGGGTATTCCAACTTTAGATATGCTTATTTGTAAAGTTAGATGTGATGAACTTGGCGTTATATTAATTGGTCCTAATTGTCCTGGTGTAATTACACCAGGCGAATGTAAGATAGGCATTATGCCTGGTAATATACATCTTCCAGGTAAGGTTGGAATTGTTTCTCGCTCAGGCACTTTAACTTATGAAGCAGTCAAGCAAACTACTGATTATGGTTTTGGGCAATCTACATGCGTTGGAATTGGTGGCGATCCAATCCCAGGAGCAAACTTCATAGATATACTATCGTTATTTGAAAAAGATCCTGATACAGAGGCGATAGTAATGATAGGTGAAATTGGTGGTACTGCAGAAGAAGAGGCTGCAGCTTATATAAAGGAGTCTATTTCAAAACCAGTAGTCTCCTATATCGCAGGAGTTACTGCACCCGCAGGCAAGCGTATGGGTCATGCTGGAGCTATAATTTCTGGTGGCAAAGGTACAGCTGACGAAAAATTTATAGCTCTTGAGGATGCTGGTGTTAAAACCGTCCGTAGCCTTGCAGATATAGGTAAAGGTCTTCAAAGTATAACAGGTTGGTAGTTATAAGCTTTGTATAAAACCGGCCCATTAGATGGGCCGTTTTTTTTGTCGAAAAGTTTATGGACTCTTTTACATAAGGTTGAATTATTATGTAATGCCCCCATTAAATACACTAATGTATAAATCCGAAATAAATTTATAAGGAACTTTTATTATTATGGCTAAAGAGACTCGTGGTTTTCAAACTGAAGCTAAACAGCTTTTACATTTAATGATTCATTCTCTTTACAGTAATAAAGAGATTTTTTTGAGAGAGCTAATCTCTAATGCCTCGGACGCAGTCGATAAGCTACGCTTTGAGGGCCTTTCAGATTCGACTTTATTCGAAGATTCCCCAGATTTAAGAGTTCGCATTAGCGCTAATAGTGACGAGGGTACTATTACTATTGAAGATAATGGTATAGGTATGTCACGTGATGATGTCATAGACAACCTCGGAACAATTGCAAAATCAGGAACAGCTCAATTTTTAGAAAATTTAAGTGGCGATCAAAAAAAGGATTCTCATCTGATAGGACAATTTGGAGTTGGCTTTTATTCTGCATTTATTGTGGCAGACAGAGTAGTTGTGGAAACAAGAAAAGCTGGTTTAGCAAAAGGTAAAGGTGTCCGTTGGAGCTGTGAAGGTGACGCAGAGTACTCTATCGAAGATATCAAAAAAACAGATAGAGGAACTTCTATTACTTTATATTTAAAGGAAGAAGAGGTCGAGTTTTCTGCCGATCTTAGGATTCGGAGTACTATTAAAAAATATTCCGATCACATCGCTGTACCTATTGAGATAAAAAAACCTTCCACAACAATTTCTGAAGAAGAAAAAGATGTAGCCTCTAAAGATAAGACCAAAAAAACAAAAGTTACAAAAAAAGCAAAAAAAATAGAATTAGATGATTACCAAATAATAAATGAAGCAACTGCACTTTGGACTCGAAGTAAAGGTGAGATAAAAGATGAAGAATATAAAGAATTTTATAAATATTTATCTCATGACGTCCTTGATCCTTTAATCTGGAGTCATAATAGAGTTGAAGGTAAGTTTGATTACACGAATTTACTTTATATTCCATCAAGTGCGCCATTTGACTTGCATAATTACGAGGCAGCAAGGGGCTTAAAGCTTTACATACAACGTACTTTTATAATGGATGATGCATCACAATTTTTGCCAAGATACTTGCGGTTTGTTAAAGGAGTTTTAGATTCTGCAGATCTTCCTTTAAATGTTTCCCGTGAAATACTACAAGGTAATTCCGATGTTGATTCAATGCGATCTGCTCTCACAAAAAGAGTTCTAGATATGCTAGAAAAAATGTCTAAAGAGTCACCTGAGCAATATATGAGCTTCTGGAATATATTTGGTAGTGTTTTAAAAGAGGGGCCTGCAGAAGATTTTATAAATCGAGAGCGTATTGCAAGCTTATTTAGATATACATCCACAAAAAATGATGGCACAGAGCAATCAGTATCATTCACCGATTACATATCTCGTATGAAAAAAGATCAAGATAAAATCTATTATCTTGTCGCAGATAATTTAAATGCTGCTCGCAATAGTACTTATCTGGAAGTTTTTCTCAAAAAAGATGTTGAGGTTTTACTTCTCACTGACAGGCTTGATGAATGGACTCTTTCACATTTATTTCAATTTGATGGAAAAACGTTACAGGACATAACAAAAGGTCAACTCGATGATACCATTTTCTCTTCTTCTGATGATAAAGATGACAAGAAAGATAAAAAAGCTCCAAAAATCTTAGAAAAGATTAAAACCAATCTATCGTCCAGAGTTGATAGTGTGTCTGAAACCCGCCGCTTAACTGATTCTCCTGCGTGTCTGGTTTATCCCGAAAACTCTTTGAGCCCTCAAATGAAAAAAATGATGGCTTCTGCTGGTCAAGAAGTCCCAGACGATTTGCCGGGACTTGAAGTAAATCTAAAGCACTCTCTGGTAGCTTTGCTAAAAAAGACAACTGATGATAAAAAATTTAATGAATTAACAGAACTGCTTTACGACCAAGCCACACTTTCTGCTGGCCAACAATTAGATAATCCATCATTATTTGTGAAGAGACTTAATCAGCTACTTTTTGAAAAAAAGCCTGATTAATAGCTATAGTTCATTAAGTGGAGCTATAATTCCACAAAAATATTTGGAATTAGTTTATGGGTTCACTTCATAAGGTAGTAGTTTTGGGTGGCGGTAGCTTCGGAACCGCCTTATCAAACATGATTGCAGAAAACGGTCATGATGTTATTTTGTGGATGAGGAGTAGCGAAAGAGCCTCAGAGTGTTCATTATCTTCCAAAAATCCAAAATATCTTCCAGGCTTTTCGCTTAATTCCAAGATAATTTTTTCCTCTGACCTAAGATCCTCTATTCATGAAGCAGACGTTATATTTTTCTCTGTCCCCAGCAAGGCATATAGAGAGCTAGCGTTAGAGGTTAAGCAATTTATTAAAGATGATGCAAGAGTTATTAGCACCGCAAAAGGTATTGAATCAAAAACGTTCAAACTAATGAGCAAGGTTCTTGAAGAGGAGTTGCCTCAAGCTCGAATTGGTGTAATTAGCGGGCCAAATCTTGCGATGGAGATCGCAGCAAAAGAAATTACAGCAACTGTTGTGGCTTGCAAAGACCCTGATGTATGTATCGATATACAAGAGTTACTGAGTTCTCGCTATTTTAGAGTTTATGCCAATTCAGATAAATTCGGAGTTGAGATAGCTGGAGCTTTAAAAAACATATATGCCATAGCAGCAGGGATATCTTCCTCAATGAATATGGGCCAAAATACAATCAGTGTCTTAATAACCAGAAGTTTAGCTGAAATGAGTCGTTTTTCTGCCTGTCTCGGGGCTAACCCTATGACATTTCTTGGGCTAAGTGGTGTAGGTGATCTTTTTGTTACTTGCACTTCCCCCTTAAGTAGAAATTTTCAGATTGGCTTGGCCCTCGGTCAAGGCTTATCTGTTGACGAAGCAGTCATAAAAGTTGGACATGTAGCGGAGGGTATAAATACAGTCCGTATAATTAAGAGTGAGTCTGAAAGACTACAAGTATATATGCCCATTGCATCTGCATTATATGAAACAATGTTTAATGGACAGCCAGTAGAAGACGGTCTTAGAACAATGATGCTTGCTGAACAAAATGATGATGTTGAATTTTTTGGCAGATGATTTTAATTTATTTAAACCTACAAGAGCAGAGAAGGGGTGTTAAATGGAGGAAAAAATAAAAATGAATATACTTAATCAAGATACCTGGCTTAGGGGTGTTTTCATGATTTTGTTTGGACTCCTTTCTTTCATATCACGGCTTATTTTGATTGCTATAAGTGTCTTGCAATTTATATTGCTAGCCTGTACTGGATCTTTAAATGAAAATTTAAAAAAGCTAGGTGAGACAATTTCTATTTGGAGTTATCAGGCATTTCTTTTTTTAACCTATAATACAAACGAGAAGCCTTTTCCTTTTTCAGATTGGCCAAAACCAAAAGCAGCTGAAGAAAAGATTGGTGAATCTTCAGCGACAAACGAAGATGATGATATACCCTCTTTTGTTAAAGAAAAATGATAATTAATTCAGATCATAAAAGTATATTTTCATCTAAAATCATTATTTTGGAATATAATTTTTTCTGAAAATTTCAATTTGTCTTTTAACAAGACGTATAGTTAGTTTTGTAATAGTGATAGAAATTCGTTTCTGGTAGCTTGTTGATCACGAAAGCAACCCAGCATGGCTGAAGTTTTCATACTAGAGTTCTGCTTTTCGACTCCCCTCATCATCATGCACATGTGTTTCGCTTCTATTATTACAGCTACTCCGGATGCATCGGTCACTTTTTCTATGGTCTGTGCTACCTGGTTTACTAGATTTTCTTGAATCTGTAGTCTCCTTGCAAACATGTCAACGATACGTGCAACTTTCGATAAACCTAAAACTTTACCATTGGGGATGTAGGCTACATGACATTTACCGATAAATGGAAGCAAATGATGCTCACACATGGAGTATAGTTCTATATCTTTTACAACAACCATTTCTCTGGATTCAGAGGGGAATAGAGCATTATTTATCACCAAATCAATATCCTCCTCATAGCCTTTAGTTAAAAAACTAAAGGCTTTGGCTGCTCTTTTGGGAGTATCAACTAAACCGGGTCTATTGATATCTTCACCTATAGATTCAATAATTTTTTTAAAACATTCTGCAGTCATTTATCTTTCTCATTATTAGGTTTATTGGCGGTTTATTTTTGATAGAATTTTTGATTTAAGGCACGAGTCCATATGTAATAAGGATAGCATAAACTTTATTCTAAGTACCTTATTGAACTGAAAATAGCTCTAAATTTATTAAACAGCAACTTACTATGCAGTGATATTTAAATAATCGTTTATAATGTATAAAATAATTTTTCTGCGTCATCAACACTATGATATTCTTAGACAAAAAATATAGGCCTACTTATGTCAGGTAATACTATTGGAAAGCTGTTTACTGTAACTACTTTCGGTGAAAGTCACGGACCATCATTAGGTTGTATTATTGACGGTTGCCCACCGGGATTAGCTGTTTCAGAGAAAGACATACAATACGATCTTGATCGGCGTAAGCCGGGTAAATCTCGCTATACTACTCAGCGGATGGAGAGCGATCAGATAAAAATACTTTCTGGTATATTCGATGGAAAAACAACAGGTACACCTATAGGCCTCTTGATTGAAAATACTGATCAGCGCTCGAAAGATTATTCGAACATTAAAGACCAATTTAGACCAGCTCATGCCGATTTCACATATCATAAAAAATTTGGATTTCGGGATTATAGGGGAGGAGGGAGATCATCTGCCAGAGAGACAGCGATGCGAGTTGCGGCAGGAGCTATTGCAAAAAAATACTTGTATAAAAGTGAAGGTATATCAATCAAAGGATATCTATCTCAACTTGGACCCATTAAAGTAGAAAAAATAATTTTAGAGGAGGTAGAAAAAAATCCTTTTTTCTGTCCCGATCCAGATAAAGTTGAAGAAATGGAGATTTATATGCAAGCTTTGCTAAAAAAAGGCGACTCCATTGGTGCAAAGATAAATGTAATTGCAACGAATATGCCCATCGGCCTTGGTGAACCAGTTTTTGATCGTCTGGATGCAGATATAGCACATGCTCTCATGAGTATAAATGCTGTAAAGGGTGTTGAAGTAGGTTCTGGTTTTAACTCGATCGATCAAGTCGGCAGTGAACATCGTGACGAGATAACAAAAAATGGATTTTTGTCTAATAATTCAGGTGGTGTTTTAGGCGGTATCTCCACTGGTCAGGATATACTGGTTAGTATGGCCCTTAAGCCAACCAGCAGCCTACGAATACCAGGTCGTTCTATCGACATACATGGTAATGCTATTGAAGTAGTTACAAAAGGAAGACACGACCCTTGTGTGGGTATTAGAGCCACACCAATTGCTGAGGCTATGTTAGCCATCACAATAATGGACCATCTTCTCAGGCATAGGGCTCAAAATTTCGATATTGTAAAAAAATCAGAATATTAGAGTTCTTTAGTTTTGAAAAAACTCACTAGCCTTCCTATACCATATTGGCGTTTATCCGCTTTCTATTTTTGCTTTTTTGCTTTGCTTGGAGCTCTTCACCCATATTGGTCTCTGTATTTATATTCGAAAGGATTTACTATCTCTGACATAGGAATTTTACTAGCTATGCCCATGGCTACAAAAATTATTGCTCCTAATATTTGGGGTTGGTTGTCTGACTTTACCGGAAAAAGACTGGCCGTCATTAGAGTTGGCGCTTTCCTGTCTTGTATTTTCTTTCTTGGTATTTTTTTCGATCAGAAATTCTGGTCTATCGCATTAGTAATGATAGGATATAGTTTTTTTTGGAACGCTATTTTGCCTCAGCATGAGGTAATAACAGTAAGTTATCTTGAAAAATCTCCAGAGGCATATGGCCGAATTCGATTATGGGGCTCTATCGGTTTTATAATTTCAGTTTTGGGTGGAGGTCTATGGTTTGATTCAAACGATATAGAAACGTTGCCTGTTGTTGGATTATTACTCTTGATTGGTATATTTGTAGCTAGTATTTTTTTACCTAGACCTTTTTTGCATAAGTCTGATGACCATAATTCCGAAGCATTTATTTTTTTTGCTACTCGACCTATTGTTATTGTATTTCTATTAGTTGGATTGCTAGTACAGTTATCTCACGGAGTTTATTATAGTTTTTTTAGTATTTATTTAGAGTCTTATGGATATTCTCGCGGAGAGATAGGTGCCATTTGGTCAATTGGGGTTATAGCAGAAGTTTTTATATTTTTATTGATGTATCGATTTCTTATGTACTTCGGTGTACGAAAGATTATTCTTTTGTGCCTGATTCTGGGGATCATACGTTGGTTAATCATAGGCTATCATATCGAAAGCTTAGTATTTTTAGTGATAGCTCAAATCTTGCATGCTTTCACTTTCGGAGCCTTTCATGCAGCATGTATTGAATGTGTTCGCCGTCTTTTCGACAGAGGCTGTCAGGGAAAAGCGCAAGCCTTATATAGTTCATGTTGCTATGGTGCTGGTGGAGCTATTGGCTCATATACGGGCGGATTTGCTTGGGAAGTGGCTCCTATATTTGCTTTCAATTACGCTGCTATTTCAAGCCTTGTTGCTTTTCTTCTTGCTCTCTTTTGGCTAAAAGATAAAAAATTAGCTATTAACAATCAGGTATAGCAATATATCTTAATAATAATCAATGAATAAAGATCAGTGTTGTTCAGGTAAGTTATTTATACGTTAAACAGGAACCTAAAATGAAGTATATGTTCTACATGTTAATCATGGTTACAATCATATGCTGGTACCCAACATATGATTTGCACACAAAAGAAGAATTTTTTGATGAACACAGCTCTCTAGTCAAAACCAACTTTTTGACTACAGTTGGTTGCCATGAGGCTGCAAACGAAATGAAAGCGAAATATTACCAATGTAAATCAAAGGTACAGTGGCGCAGGTGGTTTTTAGAAAAAAATACAGGTGGTAATAAAAAAATAAAAGAAGAAGAAACAGAATATCCTGCATATTAAAATAAGGGATATAGACGATTACGTAAGCTTCTTATTTAAAAACAATCAATTCAAAAAGCTGATTTTAACGACCCTATTATGAAAAAATCCGATAGCAGCATCGACAAGCTACGTGAAAAGAAAAAGAAATTTCTAGCTAGAGAGACAGCTATTAGGGATAGCGCTATATCGCTGTTAAAAGATATAGAGGCGGATAGCGTTACTGTATCGTTGATCGCTAAGGATGCAGGCATAGGGAAAGGTACCATTTACAAACACTTTCTTTCAAAAACCGAAATTTTAATGAGAATTGTTTCTGACTATGAAAGAAATATCTGCGAAAGTATTAGATTATATGTTGGCGAGGAAAATGATACTAAAGATCCTTTTGGTGTCATACGTAAATATTTTTCAGTTCGGCTTTTTGACCCATCCTTAGATCGTTTGGTTCGGAAGCTGGCGTTGATATTAGAGGATGGTAACAGAGTATCTCAGGCTCTTTCTGAAATAAGATCTTTGAAGGAGGGCGTAGACGCTTCTATTATCTCTTCAATACATCCTTTAATTAAGAAAGGCTTTTTGCAAGATTTTCCTTCAGCATACTATCATTTCGCATACATTTCTTTTATTGATGGTGTTATAGACAAATGTGCAGATAACAAATACAAGTTAGATGATCATATGCAAGCAGAGCTTTTGACTTTTATATCTAGTATCGGTTCAGATATGGGGAGGACTCATTAAAAGCTAATACTATATCAATTCTTGTATCATTGGCGGTAATTTTTAAAATTATTCCTACATATTAGGATAATTTGGCCCACCCCCTCCTTCTGGTGTAACCCAGTTTATATTCTGAGATGGTTCTTTTATATCACAAGTCTTACAGTGCACACAGTTTTGTGAATTAATTTGAAATTTTTTAGACCCATCATCGTTTGTAAGGATCTCGTAAACGCCTGCAGGGCAGTATCTTTGTGCCGGCTCACTAAATACTGGTAAATTATAAGATAAGGGCAAATCTTGATCCTTCAGGATCAGATGGCTGGGCTGATCTTCTTCGTGATTAGTATTAGAAAGATATACGGAGGATAGTTTATCAAAGCTAATTTTATTGTCAGGTTTGTTATATGTAATTGGTTTGGTCGTCTCAGCTGGCTTAAGTTTAATATGATCTGGCTCTCGAGCCCTTAGAGTCCAAGGTAGCTTACCGTTAAATATATTTATATCTAAAAAAGCAAAAGCAGAACCTAGTATGTTTCCCCATTTATGCTGGGCAGGACCAAAGTTTCTTTGCAATACAAGTTCTTTATATGCAGAGCTTTTTTTGTATGCGGCTGAAAAGGAATCTGTTTTTATGTCTACTACATCAGAGCCAATAAACTTCGTAATTGATTCTGCAGCAACCATTCCAGATTTCATTGCACAGTGAATACCTTTTATTTTTGCATTATTCAGGGTGCCTGCATTGTCTCCTATTAATATTCCACCAGGAAAATCCATTTTAGGTTGTGATTGAATGCCACCTTTTGCTAAAGCTTTAGCACCATAAGAGATTCTTTTACCCTCTAATAAGTACTTAGATATTTCTGGATGATGCTTGTATCGCTGAAATTCTTCATAGGGGTTAAGGTGGGGGTTGGAATAAGATAAGTCGGTAATTAAGCCGACCATTACCTGACAGTCATCCGTATGGTAAAGGAACCCACCTCCATTAGAATTACTTTCACTTAGTGGCCAGCCAGCACTATGAATCACTAAACCAGGCTTGTGTAAATTATTAGGAATAGACCATAACTCCTTGATACCTATTGCATAATGTTGGGGATCACAACCATTATCCAGAGAGAATTTTTTAATAACTTCTTTACCTAAATGGCCTCTACATCCTTCGGATAAAAGTGTATATTTTCCACGGATTTCCATGCCTTGCGTATAGGAGGATTTTTTTTTGTTTTTTGCATCAATTCCCATATCACCAGTTATGATTCCAGCCACAGAGCCATCTTTCGAGTAAAGAAGACTAGATGCAGAAAAACCTGGAAAAATATCAACACCTAGTTGTTCAGCTTGCTTGGCGAGCCAACGACATAGGTTACCTAAGCTGATTACAAAATTACCATTATTTCTCATAGTTTTAGGCGCAAAAAAATGTGGTATTTTGATTGCTCTAGTCTCAGTAAAATAATAAAGCTTATCTTCACTGACAGCTGTATTAACTGGGGCATCTGTATTCCTCCAGTCAGGAAATAATTCATTCAAAGCCGTAGGTTCTAAAACCGCACCGGAAAGTATATGGGCTCCAACTTCTGAGCCCTTTTCAACTACAACAATAGAAGTTTCGGGTTTTATCTGCTTCAGACGGCATGCCGCCGATAGTCCAGATGGCCCTGCACCCACTATGACCACATCATAGTCTATGTGTTCCCGCTCCATTGAGCGCTCCTTGATCAATATTTATAATTTTATTTATAATTTATCAAAAATTTTATCACATTCATTTATCTATATCAAAAAATTTTGATATAGATTGTTAAACACATGTTTAAATACATTAAATGATTTTTAAAACAACATTATAAGCCTTTAGGATGAGAGCGATATGATTTATAATAAACCTCTTATATTATAAGACAATATAAAAGGTTTTTTTGCATGAAAGTACTAGTTTCTGTAAAACGAGTGGTAGACTATAACGTAAAAGTCAGTCCAAAAGACGATAATTCAGGCGTTAATCTTAATAATCTTAAAATGTCGTTAAATCCCTTTTGTGAGATTGCTGTAGAGGAAGCTGTTCGCTTAAAAGAAAAAGGTGTCATAGAAGAGATTGTAGTTGTATCTATCGGACCGCAAGAGGCCCAAGAACAAATACGTGCTGCTCTTGCTATTGGCGCTGATAGAGCAATCCTCATAAAGGTCGAAAGTGACCTTGAGATACAACCTTTAGGAATAGCAAAATGCTTAAAAGAAGTATTTGATCAAGAGAAACCAGATTTAGTTTTAATGGGTAAGCAATCTATAGATGGTGATAACAATCAAACAGGTCAAATGTTTGCTGCTCTAGCAAATTTACCTCAAGGAACATTCGCCTCTGAATTAACCATTAATCCAACTCATGTAACTGTTACTAGAGAAGTTGATGGTGGATTTCAGACATTGCGACTTACTTTGCCAGCTGTTATTACATCAGATCTTAGATTAAATGAGCCAAGGTATGCATCATTGCCTAATATCATGAAAGCGAAGAAAAAACCTATTGATGAGATAACACCCGAAGAACTCGGTGTTGATGTTTCCCCGCGTATTACCGTAGTGAGTGTTGACTTTCCTCCTGACCGGCCTGAAGGAATTAAAGTTAGTAGTGTAGATGAGCTTTTAGAGAAATTAAAAAATGAAGCAAAGGTAATATGATGAATGTTTTAGTCATTTCAGAGCATAACAATAATGAGATTAAAGAGAGCACCATGCATGCAGTTGCTGCTGCATGCAAATTGGGTAATTCAGTTGATCTTTTGGTTGCAGGCTTCAATTGCAGTATTGCCGCAACAAATGGTGCAAAAATTGAAGGCATAACCAGGGTTCTTTTGGCGGATAGCGAGCCATATGAAAACCAGCTTGCAGAAAATATTGCCCCATTAATTCAGCAAATAGCGCCTGAATATTCTTATGTACTTATGGCTGCAACTACAACAGGAAAAAATATTATCCCAAGGGCTGCTGCATTAGTTGATTCTCAACCTATGTCCGATATTATTTCTATTGTCAACGAAGATACTTTTAAAAGACCTATTTACGCAGGAAACGTGATAGCAACTATCCAAAGTAGTGACAAAATTAAGTTTATGACCGTAAGAACTACAGCATTTGAATCTGTATTAAAAAAATCCTCGAGTGCTCCAATTGAAGCTATAGAAGAATCCTTTGATTTAGAAAAATCAGAATTTGTTAAAAACGATATAGCGTCGTCTGAAAGACCAGAGTTAACATCAGCAAGAGTCATTATTTCTGGTGGTCGCGGAATGTTGAATGAGCAAAACTTTAAGCTTCTTGAGGATCTAGCAGACAAATTCGGTGGTGCTGTTGGTGCATCTAGGGCTGCTGTTGACTCTGGATTTGCACCAAATGACATGCAGGTAGGTCAAACTGGAAAAATAGTTGCCCCCGACCTCTATATAGCTGTTGGAATTTCTGGAGCAATTCAACACTTAGCTGGGATGAAGGAAAGTAAAGTTATTGTTGCTATAAATAAAGACCCAGAAGCACCTATATTTAAGGCTGCAGATTACGGTTTGGTTGCAGACTTATTTGATGTTATACCAGAATTGGAAGAGAAGTTAATCGTCTAAACAAATCCAAATCGGACAATGATCAGATGGTTTTTCCATGCTTCTTAGCTCATGATCAATTCCTGTTTCTGTACACAACTTTATGAGAGAATTTGATGCTAAAATCAAATCAATCCTTAATCCACGCTTAGGATCCATTTCGAAACCCCGACTTCTATAATCGAACCAAGTATATCTATCAGACTGTTTTGAATGATAATGTTCAAATGTATCGATAAGTCCAAAACCTCGGAGTCTTTCTAGCCAGCTCCTTTCTTCTGGAAGAAAGCAACACTTACCCGTTCGTAGCCACCTTTTCTTGTTTTCTTCCCCAATACCAATATCTTTATCTAGCGGTGCAACGTTCATATCTCCAATGACTAGTATTTGATCCTGTGTCGAATAGTTAGTCTCTAAATAATTTTGTAAGTCAAAATAGAATTTTTCTTTACATGGAAATTTTTTATCATGAGATCGACTCTCTCCTTGAGGGAAGTACCCATTAAAAATCGTTATTTTCTTATTTTTGTATTGAAAGTCTCCTATTATCAATCTTTTCTGGCTATCCTCATCATCATGAGGGAAACCTTTATAGCATTTTATTAGTGGCACTCGGTAGATGAGAGCAACACCGTAATGGCCTTTTTGGCCATGAAAAGATACGTCATAACCTAGTTCTTTTATAGCCTGAAGCGGGAATTGGTCATCAGAGACTTTTGTTTCCTGGATGCCAATCACGTCAGGTTGGTGTTTTTCTATAATAGCCTTAATCTGATGTATTCTGGCTCGAAGTCCGTTAGCATTAAAGGATATTATCTTCATATTAGGGCCTTATTAATTTTGACTCAGTACTATAATCAGGTAGTGAAGAAAACAGGTGACCTATGTAGTCTGCAAATATATTACCCGCTTCATTTAAGATTGGGTCATTTTCTGTAGAAACTGGATCTCCTTCTTCCATAACAACATCTTTATTTTTATCTACTGCTGTTTTCCATTCCTCAATAGAGGAATATTTTTTTTTATCTTTAGCGACCCGCCTTTTATTCTCGATAGCCAATAGACTATTATTATATTCTTTTGATTGCAGTCTACGTTTTTTTTCATTCAGGGAGACTTCCTTCATCGAGCTTTGTTTTTTTATTAGGCTAAGCTCTTCATTCAAATAAATTAGATCCGGGTCAACTAAGAGCCTTTTTTCATGTGCGGCCCTTAACATATTGATTGGTGGGGCTTTCAGTAGTTCACTCCAAAATATACTATGTTTAGCAGGGTCAATTGTATCCCAAGGCAATGCATTACTGAGAGAGCTTTCACCAATCTCATCAATATCATATATAGATGGTAGTTCAATGTCAGGAGTCACACCTAAAAGCTGTGTACTTTCTCCAGAAACTCTATAAAATTTTGATTCTGTGAGCTTTATTTGACCTTGCTCTAAGGGTAATTGTATCTGGACTGTACCTTTTCCATAGCTTCTAGAACCGACAATGATTCCCCGCTCATAATCCTGTATTGCTCCGGCAAAGATTTCTGACGCAGATGCGCTTAAGCGGTTAATCAAAACCAATATAGGCCCTCTATAATAAATATTAGATCTTGATTGATGGGCTTTAGATATATAGTTGTTAGTATTCTTTACTTGCACGATAGGGCCTTTCCCAATAAAAAGATCAGTGAGCATTTTAGCTTCTTGAAGAAAACCACCCCCATTATTCCTTAAGTCAAGAATAATTCCATCCACATTTTTATTGGAGTGAAGGTCATTTATGAGCCGAACAACATCTTTAGTAGTGCTCTTAAAATCTGGCTCATTATTATATAGAGCCTCTACATCAAGGTAGAACGCTGGTATTTCAATGACTCCAAACTTATGAGAGCTCTTCCCGTTGGTTACATTAATGATCTTTGATTTTGCTGCCTGTTCTTCAAGTTTAATTTTATCTCTAATAAGCTCAATTATTTGAATATTACTACCCAAATCTTTCTTAGCTGGTATTATTTCTAATCTTACGAGGCTATCCTTTTTCCCTCTAATTAGCTCGACTACATCATCAAGGCGCCATCCTACTACATCAACGAAGTCAGCCTCATTTTGAGCAACCCCAACTATTTTATCACCTGTTTTCAAAATACCCTGTTTTTCTGCAGGACCACCTTTTATTATACTGACAATTGAGGTGTGCTCTCCATCTAACTCTAGAACAGCACCAATACCTGTTAGTGATAAGGACATGGAGATACGAAAATTTTCCATAGATTTAGGAGATAAATAGCTTGTATGCGGATCAAACATACCAGCTAGTACAGACATATAGATTTGGAATACATCTTCACTATCGTTTTGTTTAAGACGTTTTTTTTGATTTTTATACCTTTTTAATAGTAGCTCTCTAGCAGCCCTCTGGTTCTTTATCATTAAGCACTAATCTCAGATAGGCCTCTGTCACTTTTTTTTGCCAGTGCCCACTAGATTTTTTTTCGTTAGACTGCCATTGGGCATTTGCAATATCTAATGAAATAACTTCATTCTTTGTGAGGTCAAATATAAAGTCGCTCTCAAGCAATTCTGTATTAGCTTGCAGTTGTTTTTTCACTCTATCTTTAAAGCGGTTAAATATCAAAAAACCTGCACTAAGATCTTTAGCAATAAGCATGTCATCAAGTTTATCCTCCCATCTTTTGAATTCATCTATATCCTCTTGAAGAAAATAGCTTTTTGTCGGATCCAAAGCTTCCAAATATTCAAAGAGAAATTTTTTTGAGAACTGATCGTTTACCTTTTGTTTTCTGAAATGTTTAGTCGTGAGCTTATTGAGTATTTCAGAGGAGGTTTCTGCTTGATTGACGCTAAAACTTAGATGATCTGCCGGTTTGGTGGCGGCTTCGTCTGCATAAACAGCAAAGCAAAAGAATAGAGATTGAATTGCAAAAATTAGTCGCAGTTTAATAAGCATTGTGTACCATATTTAATATAATAAATAATCTGTTAAGTGTAACAAATTTATTAACCTGAACATCCTATAAAATCTTAAATATTTTTTAAAATAAATTTTAAATTAAAAAATTAAACCAAAAAACATATTAATCAGAGTCATTTCTTAATGAGAATGCTTTTAATTTACAATATGTTTATAATTTATAATTACCATTGGTTGTCAACAGTACAAAATTTATCTCAATAATTAATCTTTATTTATCCCTCAGAATGGATTACACATATGAACAATAAAAAAAAGCCTGCCGCACTTATCACCGGAGGCGCTACAAGACTAGGCTTAGCTTTTTCAAAGTTTTTAGCAGGAATGAACTATGATATCGCACTTCATTATAATGGTTCTGCTGATGCAGCTAGTTCGGCCAAAAAAAATATCGAAAAGTTAGGTGTTTCGTGCACTCTTTTCCAAGCTGATTTGTCTTCCTCGGACCCTACTGAATTAGTATCTGAAGTAGCAGACAGATATCCAAATATTAGAATTCTAGTAAATAGTGCTTCTGTATACGATGCTGCAAGTATTGCAAATACCAGCTTAAAAATACTAAAGAAACAATTTGCAGTAAATATTTTTGCACCTTTTATGTTGACTAAGGCTTTTGCATCTATTTGCGGTCAAAACTCTGATTCAAAAGGACAGGTAATAAATATCTTAGACAATAAGGTTGCTTTCCAGCAGTTCAGCTATGCTGCATACTTGCTCTCAAAAAAATCACTCGCCGATTTTACTCGAATTGCTGCTATTGAGTTCGCTCCAAAAATACGAGTAAATGCTATAGCTCCGGGCGTAATTTTACCCGGAGATCAGAGGACATCAGATTATTTAGCATGGAGAATTGAAGGTATTCCTCTAAAAAAACAGGGCGATGTGGAAGATTTACTCAAAGCTATGAAATATATAGTGAATAGCGATTTCATTACGGGGCAAATACTAACTGTTGATGGTGGAGAGGGTATTAATCATCAGGGTTTGAATGCCGAACAATTTAGTGGTCAGAGCGATCAAGATACGTGAATAAAGCTAAAAAAAATCATGTAATTATATCGGTAGGTTCAAATATTGAACCTTTACCAAATATCAAGAAATCAAAAGAGATTTTGTCTTCAGAGGCAGTTTTTATTTATGCTGCAGATTCGATTGAGACTGCTCCGGTAGGGTACCTAAACCAAGCAAATTTTTTCAATACAGCTTTCTTGGTCATAACTAATTTAACATACGCAGACTTTAATTTTTCATTAAAGGCTATAGAAAATCGTATGGGAAGGGAAAGGGGGCTAATTAAAGCAGGTCCTAGAATAATCGATCTTGATATTATTACATGGAACGAACATTTTATAACCAAAGATTATTATAATTTCGAATATGTGTCTGTTCCAGTTGATCAAATCATTAGTGCCATGAGGTTAGATATAAAAGGATATAAAAAAATCGATCAATAAATAATTTATAATGATAAATATTGCTTTTAACAAGATAGGCTGATTTGCCTGCTAGCAGAGAACTTCTCTCTGTGTAAATTATTACTTTCAAATGAGTGAAATTTTATATTACTGGCTTATAATGCCGGAAACATTAACTTAAATACTATGGAGAAATATTGTGAAGGAACCTGTTCGTATTGCTGTGACTGGAGCTGCTGGTCAAATTAGTTATTCTTTACTTTTTCGAATTGCTTCTGGTCAAATGTTAGGTGCAGATCAACCTGTAATACTTCAAATGCTAGAAATAACACCTGCATTAGAGGCTCTTAGTGGTGTTGCTATGGAATTAGACGACTGTGCTTTTCCGCAACTCGCAGGTATGGTATGCACAGATGATCCTAATGTCGCCTTTAAAGACGCTGATTATGCACTTTTAGTCGGTGCACGCCCACGGGGTCCAGGAATGGAAAGAAAGGACCTACTTGAGGCAAATGCAGCAATTTTTTCTGTCCAAGGAAAAGCTATTAATGATAATGCGTCTAGAAATATTAAAGTATTAGTGGTAGGAAACCCTGCAAACACAAACGCGCTTATTGCACAAAGAAATGCTCCTGATATTAACCCACGTCAATTTACAGCAATGATGCGTCTTGACCACAATCGAGCTAAGACACAAATTGCTCAAAAAACAGGCAAAACCATCAATGATATCTCCCATATGTTAGTTTGGGGGAATCATTCAGCCACCCAATATCCAGATATACACCAAACTACTATTTCTGGAGAGGCAGCTATGTCTTTAATAAAACAGGAATGGTACGAAGGAACCTTCATACCAAACGTTCAACAAAGAGGCGCAGCTATAATAAAAGCTAGAGGTGCTTCTTCAGCTGCATCAGCTGCAAATGCTGCGATTGATCATATGAGCGCTTGGGCTCTTGGAACTGCCGCTGATGATTGGGTCAGTATGGGTGTTTTCAGTGATGGAAGTTATGATATCTCTGAAGGATTAATTTATTCTTTTCCTTGTATCTGTAGAAATGGGGATTGGGAGATCGTACAAGATCTTGAAATTAATGAATTCTCTCGTGAAAAAATGTCTATAACTGAGCAAGAATTAATTGAGGAAAGAGACGCTGTTAAGCACTTGCTACCTTAACTAAATTAACTTGATAGCCAACATAAGGGGGCCATCAGACAGTAAAAAATAATTTTTTACTAAGTATAATTAATAAAGAGGTTTTCCATGGCTTTAATAAAGGTTGGCGATGCTGCGCCAGATTTTAATTTATTAAATCAGCGCAGTGAAAGTGTTAGTCTTTCTGAATTTGTTGGTAAAAAAAATATTGTTTTGTATTTTTATCCTAAAGCGATGACACCTGGTTGCACTGTGCAAGCTTGTGGTATACGAGATAGCTCAGCTGATTTTATCGAATTAGATACAATAGTCATGGGTATAAGCCCAGATAACTATAAAAAGCTCACACGTTTTGAAGAAAAACATAAATTAAATTTTGATTTACTATCGGATGAGGATCATTCTGTTACAGAATCATATGGTTGTTGGGGCATGAAGAAATTTATGGGTAAGGAGTATACCGGAGTATTAAGGTCAACTTTTATTATCGATAAGAAAGGCTTTATCGTCCATGTTATCGATAAAGTTAATACCAAAAAACATCACCAAGATGTATTATCATGGGTAAAAGAGAATCTGCTATAGCTATTAATCAAAAATAAGGTAGGTAGTATTTTGTAACTAAAATAAAACTAAATACAAATATTCAATTATCGAGGTAAATCAATGTCACCAGATCTTTTTCAAGCTTTACTTGCTGCACCGGCACCAGTTGCACAAGACCCAAATCCTATTTATACGCTTCTAATGTTCGGTGGTTTATTCGTATTCATGTATTTCCTTATTATTCGACCACAGAGAAAAAGAGCTAAAGAGCATAAAGAGTTAATTGCATCATTAAAAAAAGGTGATGAAATAGTAATGAATAGTGGTTTATTAGGTAAGATAACTTCATTGGATGATTTATATATAAAAATACAGGCATCCACTAATGTTGAATTAAGATTTCAAAGAGCTTCAGTGCACGCAGTGTTGCCAAAGGGGACTATCAAAAAAACCTAACAGCTTTTAACTCTAGATTTTTTTTTTGGCTGTACACATAAAGAATTTCTTCGCAGTTATAAGGACATATAAATAGTGTCAGTAAAATTTGGTGATAAATTAGTCATAGCCATATCTTCTAGGGCGCTCTTCAATCTGGATGAGAGCCATAAGGTTTATCAGGATCATGGATTAGATGCTTATTTTCAGTATCAAGTTGAACATGAAGATGAGGTGCTTGATCCCGGCGAAGCCTTTCCTTTAGTAAACAAATTATTAAAAATTAATGAAAATTTGGGCGGAGAACCACGAGTAGAGGTAATTTTATTATCTCGAAATTCAGCTGATTCTGGCTTGAGGGTATTCAACTCAATAGAACACTATAAGCTAAATATAACTCGTGCCGCTTTTTGCGGTGGCGAAAGCCCATATCGATATGTGTCAGCTTTTGGCTGCCATCTCTTCTTGTCTAATAATGCTGAAGATGTTCGTAATGCTTTGAATAGCGGTATTGCAGCTGCGACTTTGCTATCATCAAAAGTCCAAGAAAAATCGGGAAATGAGATTCGTTTTGCCTTTGATGGCGATGCAGTATTATTTTCTGATGCCTCTGAGAGAATATATAAGCAAGATGGTCTTGATGCTTTCACGGAAAATGAAAAAATATCAGCGAAAAAACCTATGGATGGAGGACCTTTTAAAAATTTTTTACATGCCTTACAAATATTACAAGCAGAGTTTTCAGAGAAAGCTTGCCCTATAAGAACAGCGCTGGTTACTGCTCGATCTGCCCCGGCTCATGAGCGTGTTATAAGAACCCTAAGAGCCTGGGACATCAGGATTGATGAATCACTATTTCTTGGTGGATTAGAGAAAGGTCAGTTTCTTAAGTCATATGGGGCAGACGTTTTTTTTGATGACCAGCAAAAACATTGCGATTCAGCAAAATCACATGTTTCTACAGGCCATGTGCCACACGGGATTGCTAATGAAAAATCATAAATATAGCTTAAAAAATACTATCAAAAAACTATAAATTTGAGACCCACTCCTAGCAAAATCGCTGCTAAAAATGGTTGAAGAATTTCACTAGGTATCCTAGCAGCTAATTTTGCGCCCAAATGAATTGCAGGAAGAGACCCCACTAGTAAACTTATAAGTAGAATCAAATCAACGTTCCCAAGAAGAAATAGGTGGCTTAATCCTGCTATGAGAGTCAAAGGTACAGCATGTGCAATATCTGTGCCTATTACATGCAATGGAGGTAATTTGGGATATAGTGTTAGTAGTAATGCGGCACAAAACGCTCCTGCACCAACTGAAGAAAGCGTTACAAAAACTCCCAAGAATATTCCTACGAAAAAAGTTATATATTTTTTTTCTTTTCCAAAAGATAAATTTTGGTTGGCAGGGGTTCTTCCAGCAACATCCTTTAGATAACGATTGAATAAAATTACGAGTGATGTCAGAACAAGCATCACACCCAAGGTAGTTGTTAGCAGAGACTGATATTCATCTGCATTAGTAAAAACCAAATCAAGAAAAATAACTGTTACAATAGATGCAGGTATACTGCCAGCCGCAAGCCATCTAACTAAAATCCAATTGATACTTTTCTGTTTAGCATGGGCAAATACACCACTCGATTTGGTTATTGATGCATAAAGAAGATCTGTTCCGATAGCTACGTTGTAAGGAATTCCAAAGAGGATTAGAAGGGGAGTCATTAATGAACCTCCCCCGACCCCTGTCATGCCAATAATAAGCCCAACAAAAGCGCCTGAAGCGGCATAAAGTAAAAATTCTATCAACATCTATAATTCCAATCAATATAATGGTTGGCAACTCTAACAATTTATATGTTGTCTTCAAAGCAATAGTTTTTTTATTTAAAATTTTTTCAATCAAGCTGACTGTTAGTTGTGACGCAAATAAGTTAAAATTATTTAACTAAAATTTTTACAATTACCCTTTTACTTAAGAGAGATTTATGTCACTAGATCTAATTAAAATAAACAAAGAACTCAGAAAAGAAACCCCAGAAAATATTATCAAATGGGCCTCCAGTCAAGCAGATAAGCCTATAGTAACAACTAATTTTAGACCTTATGAGGCAACGTTAATACATGCCTGTGTAAAAGCTTTTCCCTCTATTCCAGTTATCTGGTGTGACTCAGGATATAATACTAATGCTACATATAGACATGCCGAGACCTTGATATCAGATTTATCATTGAATATTTTTCTTTATGTTCCTCAGCAGTCAACTGCTCACCGTAATGTAGTCATGGATGGTATTCCAGATATTGACAGTGGTCTCCATACAATTTTTACCGAACAAGTTAAATTAGAACCGTTTAAGCG
This sequence comes from uncultured Porticoccus sp., assembly GCA_964276025.1. Classification (GTDB taxonomy): domain Bacteria; phylum Pseudomonadota; class Gammaproteobacteria; order Pseudomonadales; family Porticoccaceae; genus Porticoccus. Next base: position 86,047 of record CAXYDD010000001.1, read on the forward strand.
CGCTATTAAAGAACATCAACCAAATCTTTGGTTTACCAATTTACGAAAAGGGCAAACACAGTTTAGGGATACACTTGATATTGTTAGTCAGAGTGGAGATGGTATTATTAAGGTAAGCCCCTTTTTTCATTGGACAGATAAAGATCTAGATGTTTATTTAGAAGATCATGATTTACCTAATGAAAATGATTACTATGACCCTACAAAGGTTCACGGAAATAGAGAGTGCGGTTTGCATACTCAGTAATTGTATAATTTCTTTATTTTTCTTCAGAGGTACAGCTTGTGGAAATTGCATGTCTAGATTTAGAGGGTGTTTTGGTTCCAGAAATATGGGTAGCATTCGCAGAAAAAACTGGTATTAGTGAGCTAAAAAGAACTACACGCGATGAACCCAACTATGATGTTTTGATGAAGTATAGGTTAGACATTCTCAATCAAAATAATCTTGGTTTAATGGAAATACAAGAAGTTATAAACACTTTATCTCCACTAGCTGGGGCAAAAGATTTTCTAGATTGGCTCCGCGAGCGCTTTCAAGTCATTATACTTTCAGACACGTTCTATGATTTTGCTCAACCACTCATGAGGCAGCTTGGATACCCAGCTCTACTCTGTCATCAATTGCAGGTAGATGAAGACAATAAGCTTGTTGGCTATAAGTTAAGGCAAGCAGACCCTAAACGTCAAGCAATTGTAGGTTTTAAGAGTATGTACTATCGAACTATTGCTGCAGGGGATTCATATAATGATACTACAATGCTTTCCGAGGCAGATGCTGGAATTCTTTTTCATGCACCGCAAAATGTAACAAAAGAATTTCCTCAGTTTCCATCAGTTAACGATTTTGATTCCCTGAAAATGGAGTTTATCAAGGCAAGCATCCGAAAAATAAAGCTCTAAAATATTTACAAAAAAATTTAATGTGTATCTCTTTTTTTATGCAAAATTAGTATTTTAATAAAAGACCTACTTTATCAAGAATTTCTTGGTACTCATCTTCAGCATCTGAATCAGCAACTATACCTCCACCACCCCAGCAGTGAATTTTATTACCATCAGACAATAGTGTGCGTATTGCAATATTTGTATCCATCACACCATTCGCGCTTATATAACCGATACTTCCGCAATAAACTGATCTTTTACATCCTTCTAACTCATCAATTATTTCCATAGCTCTTTTTTTAGGAGCGCCAGTTATAGAGCCACCAGGAAAACAATCTCGAAGTAAGGTTAAGGAGGTTGCAGTATCTTTAATAACTCCTGTTACCGTACTTACTAAATGATGAACGTTCTCGAAGCTTTCGAGTTTGAATAATTCAGTTGTTTTTACTGTACCAAGCCTACAATTTTTACTTAAATCATTTCTAAGTAAATCTACAATCATTAGATTTTCAGCTTTATTTTTTTCACTATCGATTAAGGCCTTGGCTTTAATAGCATCTTCTTGCGTATTTTCACCTCGACTAACTGTGCCTTTAATAGGTTGCGTAGTTACCTGATCGCCTTTAAGTTTTAAAAACCGTTCTGGTGAGAATGATAAAATAGCTTTCTTTGTTTTACCTAGTTGATAGTAACATCCATATGGTGCCGCCATTCGTATACGAAGATCCTTATAGACTTTCCAGCTATCTTCCTTGATTGAAGCTGAAAAATGTTGGGCATAATTTATCTGATAACAATCACCTGCTAAAATATAATTTTTAGCTTTTTTTACAGTATCAAGGTAATGTGATCTTTTAGTTGAACTAGAGAGATGATAAGATAATTTTTCTTTAAAATCATTATCTTGAATAATTTTATTTAAGCAATTTATAACTTTATTTTTCAACTTTTTTGAACATTTAGCATTAAAAAATAACCATGCTTTTTTGGAAAAATGATCTAATGTTAAAGCCCATTCATATAACCCGATACGCATATCAGGAAGGGTATCAAGTTTTGGTAGCTTGTAAGTTGAATTCCTGCCAAGATCATATCCAAAATAACCAGCTAATCCACCAGTAAACGGATACTCTAAATGCTGCTTATCTTTAGACTGTATAGTGGAAAGTAACTTTTCGCAGAGATCAAATGGTTCACCTGTTAGCTCTTCTGTGCATTTAAAGGTCTCTTTTGTTGTGATTTTTCCGTTTGTTTCAAGCGTAACTGAAGGATTTGCTGTTATTATATCAAATTGGCCGCTCGAGCAAACGGGGTGACCAGAATCAAACCATAATGCGTCAGGCAGATGTCGTAAAGAGTTAAAGAATTCTTCAGCTTTAGGTCTATAAGGGAGATAAATAATTTCAGCTTTTTCCATATTCCAATAGTCTACGTTACTTCTTTTTAATTTCAATGATGTTCGTAGTTTTGATTGAGTTGATCTTTACACTAAAAAGTAGAAAATAGGATATAAGTAGCAGTTTTTTCTGTTAAAAACTAAGAGAAATTTATATGAAACATTCAACTCCTGATCTGTGCGACGATAATCCAAATTCAATAAGTGTATTAGAGCCGATTTTTGCTAGTTATGGGGGCAGAGATTCTTTTTGTGGTGAAATAGTAACAATAAAATGTTTTGAAGATAACTCACTGGTAAAAGATAATGCAAGCAAGCCTGGAGGAGGGAAGGTTTTAGTAATAGATGGGGGCGGATCTTTGAGACGTGCCTTATTGGGTGATCTTGTAGCTACTAATGCATCTGATAATAAATGGGAAGGAATAATAATTTATGGGTGTGTTCGAGATGTTGAGGTACTAGCTGATATTGATATTGGAATTCAAGCAATAGGTAGCATACCCTTAAAGACAGAAAAACGTGGGATTGGTGATTTGAATATCCCTCTGAAGTTTGGAGGTGTGTCTATAATTCCGGGTGAATATATCTATGCAGATACCAATGGAGTAATAGTTTCTCCTGTTAATCTCATACCACTAAAAACATAGATCGATATGTAGGAAATAAAAAAGGGCTGCAAATGCAGCCCTTTTTTAACTTGTTTACTAAAATTGATTCATGGTGTTGTCTTTGCCTGAGGCTTTTAAAGCAGCTTCACCTGCAAAGTATTCTTTATGGTCGTCACCCATATCAGAACCAGCCATATTTTGATGTTTTACACATGCAATACCCTGACGTATTTCTTTTCTTTGCACGCCTGCAACATACCCAAGCATCCCTTGGTCGCCAAAGTATTCTTTGGCTAGGTTGTCTGTAGACAGAGCAGCAGTATGATATGTTGGTAAGGTGATTAGATGATGAAAAATTCCTGCTTCTTTTGATGCATCAGCCTGGAATGTTCGAATCTTTTCATCTGCTTCAATTGCTAGCTCAGTATCATCATAGCTGACATTCATGAGATCTTCACGATTATACGCAGATACATCTTTACCGCTTGATAACCAGTTATCATAGCTTTGCTGACGAAAATTTAGTGTCCAGTTAAATGAAGGACTATTGTTATAGACTAATTTAGCATCAGGAACTTGTTTTTTAATAGCGTTTACCATTGCCCCGATTTGTGCAATATGAGGTTTTTCTGTTTCTATCCATATAAGATCTGCTCCATTTTGCAATGAAGTAATGCAGTCAAGGATACAACGCTCTTCTCCAGTTCCCTGTTTAAATTGGAATAGATTCGATGGAAGACGCTTTGGTTTCACGATCTTACCGTTACGATTGATTACGATATCTCCGTTATTAAGTGAATCCAACGAAACCTCGTCACAATCAAGAAAAGAATTATATTGATCACCTAGATCTCCAGGCTCTTTTGTGACAGCAATCTGCTTGGTAAGACCTGCACCTAGAGAATCGGTTCGAGCAACAATAACTCCGTTATCTACACCGAGCTCAAGAAACGCATAACGAACAGCGCGAATTTTTGCTAAAAAATCTTCATGAGGTACAGTGACTTTTCCGTCTTGGTGACCACATTGTTTTTCATCTGAAACTTGATTTTCAATTTGTATACAACATGCCCCAGCTTCTATCATTTGTTTAGCCATTAAGTAAGTTGCCTCGGCGTTTCCAAAACCAGCATCTATATCGGCAATAATTGGGACTACATGTGTTTTGTGAGAATCAACAGCTGATTGAATATTTTTTTCTAACGCCTTATCACCTGCCTCTCTTGCTGCGTCTATTTGACGAAAGAAGCCACCAAGTTCACGAGCATCAGCCTGTCTAAGGAAGGTATAGAGTTCTGCTATTAATGATGCAACAGAAGTTTTTTCATGCATAGATTGATCTGGAAGAGGACCGAATTCTGATCGAAGAGCTGCTACCATCCAACCTGAAAGATATAGGTATCTTCGGTCTGTATTTCCTTCGAAGTGTTTCTTTATTGACATCATCTTTTGTTGGCCTATGAAGCCGTGCCAGCAACCCAAAGATTGTGTATATTTTGATGGATCTACATCATATGCAGCCATATCCTTACGCATCAGGTCCGCTGTGTATTTAGCTATATCTAAACCAGTCTTAAATTGATTCTGAGCACGCATTCTTGCTACTGATTCAGGTGTAATAGCATTCCAGCCGGTACCATTTTTCTTTCGCAGTAACGCTACAGCGTCGATATCTTTCTTGTAATTTGACATTATAAATCCTTGGCCATAAAAAAATTAATTTTAGAATAAAAAATACAATTTAATCATAGCAATCAGACTTTTATTTATATACCCTATACTCATTATTTTCAGTATTTATGGTGTGAATGTCGATGAGTATGCGAAATATTGATTTAAATCTGTTGGTTTTTCTTGACGTGTTACTTAAAGAAAGGAATGTAACAAGAGCTGCAGAAAGTCTGGGCATTAGTCAACCAGCGATGAGCAATGGCCTCAGAAGGTTACGTGATCTTTTTAGTGATCCTCTGTTGGTTAGAACAAGTGATGGAATGATGCCAACCGAAAGAGCAGAACTACTCCAACCGATGATACGCGAGGTTCTTGCGTCTGTTGAGAAAGCTGTAGAACCCAAACAAAAATTTAATGCAAAAAAAGCTAGTAGGGTATTTAGAATCTCTGTAAGTGATTATACAGAATCAACTTTGCTACCACATTTACTTCGAAGACTTAGCTCAGAAGCGCCGAATATAACTTTAGATGTCCTGACACCAAGTGATATTAGTTATCAAAATGTAGAGCAGGGCACAGTTGATCTAGTTATAAATAGATTTGATGTTTTACCTCAATCTTTTCATCAAATGACAATTTGGCGTGATACGTTTTCATGTCTATTTAGTTCGTCTAACCCGATAGCTAAAAACTTTAACTTAGAAAATTACTTAAATTCAGAGCATGTCTGGGTAAACAAAACAGGAATGGGTGCAGGTGTAGGTATGGAGCCTGGCTCCTTAAAAACATTAGGTTGGGTTGATGAGGCTCTTGCTCAAACAGGTAAAAAAAGACGTATACGAGTATTTACTAGACATTATCAGGCCGCAATGCGTTTAGCAGAATTACCAGATCTTATTGTCACTATACCTACAAAAGCAGCCAATTTACTGCAAGATAATCCATCTGTAATTATTGAGGATCCACCTTTTCCTATCCCAGAAATCGAATTAAAAATGGCATGGAGTCCTTTAGTTCAGCATAATCCAGGACATCAATGGCTGCGTCGCTTAATAGCCGATGTTGCAAAGGCGCTAGACTAAAGTTTCTGATTCATAATACTATTCTTTCATAGTTTATTCGTTCAACAAATAACGAAAATACAACTATCCGAATTGATTATTAGTCCAAAAATTCAATACAATAAATCAATTACTTATTCAGCGGGGAAACAATGTCAGAACGCGTCGAAATATGTGGCTTACAAGTTGCAAGTTCCATTTATAACTTAGTTTCCAAGGATATTATTCCTGGAACAAATTTATCTGAAGGTGATTTTTGGCACTCCTTTGCTAAAATTATTGATAAATTTTCTCCTCTCAATGAAGCTTTGCTAGATGAACGTAAAAATTTACAGTTAGCGATAGATAGCTGGCACCAAAAGAACTCAAAAATTGACTTTAATTTTTCTGATTATAAGAAATTTTTACAGCAAATTAATTATCTTGTCCCTGTTGGTGAAGATTTCAGTATAAATACAAGTAATGTAGATCAAGAGATTACCTCACAGGCTGGCCCACAGCTTGTTGTACCTGTAATGAATGCTAGATTTGCTCTGAATGCAGCTAATGCAAGATGGGGTAGCCTATATGATTCATTATATGGAACTGACGTAATACCGAATGATGGAAAGACAAGTAAAACCGATCGATACAACCCTGCTCGTGGTGAAAAAGTTATTTTATATGGTAAGTGTTTTTTAGATGACTCAGCACCTCTAGCAGATGGTTCTCACGCATCAGTAGTTAGGTATTTTATACAAGATGGAAATCTTAAAGCACAATTCGAAAATAATACGATTACTCAATTATTACATGTTGAAAAATTTAGTGGTTATACCGGGGAATTAGAAAATCCAAAAATAATTTTGTTTAAAAACAATAATTTACACTTTGAAATTCATGTGGATAGAGATACTGTTATAGGTGCATCTGATCTTGCGGGTGTTAAGGATATATACATGGAGGCAGCTTTAACAACAATTATGGATTGCGAAGATTCAGTAGCTGCAGTTGATGCTGAAGACAAAGCTCTCATATATCATAACTGGTTAGGTCTAATGAAGGGAGATCTAGAGGAGGTATTGATAAAAAACGGTAAATCAATAACTCGGAAAATGAACCCAGATCGTTCTTATAACAAAGTTAACGGAGAAACCTTAATTCTACCAGGGAGAAGTCTTCTTTTCGTTCGTAATGTAGGGCATTTAATGACAAATCCAGCTATATTGAACTCAGAAGGTAAGGAGGTCCCTGAAGGTATAATGGACGCTGTTCTAACAAGCTTAATTGCGATCCATGATATTAATCGAAATAGTCAATTTTCTAATAGTAAAACTGGTAGCATATATATTGTAAAACCAAAGATGCATGGACCGAAAGAAGTTGCCTTTACTAATGATCTTTTTGATGCTGTTGAGACCGCTTTATCGCTACCTTCTAATACCATTAAAGTAGGTATAATGGATGAAGAGCGTAGAACATCAATCAATCTAAAAGAGTGTATACGTGAAGTTAAGGATCGTGTTGTTTTTATAAATACTGGTTTCTTAGACAGAACTGGTGATGAAATCCATACAAGTATGGAGGCAGGACCATTTTCGCCAAAAGGTAGCCTCAAGTCTATGCCTTGGATCTCAGCTTACGAGGATCAAAATGTAGATATTGGAATTTCCTGTGGTTTGGTTGGAAAAGCCCAAATCGGCAAAGGTATGTGGGCAACCCCAGAAAACATGGCTGATATGATGCAGCAAAAAATTAATCATCCAATGTCAGGTGCAAACACAGCATGGGTTCCATCACCCACAGCAGCGGTTCTCCATGCTACTCATTACCATCAAATTGATGTTTTTGATAGACAGAAGATCTTATCAAACCGTATTCCTGCGAACGTCGATGATATTCTAAAAATCCCTTTGCTCGATGAACATTTATCTTCAGATCAAATTCAAAAGGAACTAGATAATAATGCACAGGGAATTTTAGGATATGTCGTGCGTTGGGTAGAACAAGGTGTTGGTTGCTCCAAAGTCCCCGATATTAATAATGTAGGGTTAATGGAAGATAGGGCAACGCTTAGAATTTCTAGCCAACATATCGCCAATTGGTTAAAGCATGGGATTATTTTTGAGGAACAGGTTATTAGCACAATGAAGCGTATGGCTAAAATAGTTGATAAACAAAACTCTGATGATCCATTATATAAAAAAATGTCCACAGACTTTAGTAAAAGCACTGCTTTTTCAGCGGCATGTGATTTGGTAATTAATGGAGCAGATCAACCTAGTGGTTATACTGAACCTCTTCTTCATGCATACAGGCAAAAGGCAAAATTAATAAATTTGGCATAAAGTTAGCTAAAATTTTTGCTTTTTTCCATTAACATAGACTTCCTTGCCTAGCTTAGCTAAACGTTTTTCTTGTAGCTCTTTAGATAGTTCTGGAGACTTTGGTGCTGTCATATATCTTGCAAACCAATCACCTAATAATTCATCATCATTGATTAACTCTTCTAGCATTAATTTGATTTGATGAATAAATTTAGGATCAATCGTGCTTGTTGCCATTTTAAGAGTAAGAGGGGGATCCCTGTAGAATATTTTATGATTCTTTTCTATAAGAGTTTCTGTCAAATCACCGAGCATCTCTTGGATCGATGGCGAACGGAATCCAACAGAGTATGTGATGCAGTTATTTTTTGCTATACCCCAATGAGCAAGCTTTGGTGGTATATAAAGCATATCACCAGTGTTAAGTAGGTAGCTTTTCTCCTTTTTAAAATTCTTTACTATACTTAAAGAACTGTCATTTAATATTTCAGTTTCGTCATTACATGTTTGTCCAATTTGCCATTCTCTTTGCCCGGAACCTTGAAGTAAAAAAACATCATAATTATCGAAGTGTGGGCCAACACTCCCACCTTCAGATGCAAAGCTAATCATCACATCTTCTAATCTCCACTTTGGTAGAAAATAAAAGTATTCTATTAATTCTTTAACTTCTGGGCTCCAGAGGTCAACAGCTTGAACTAAAAGTGTCCAATTTTTTTTTGGAAGTTTTTTGAAGGTATTTTCATCGAACGGTCCTCGCTCAAGCACCCAGGGAGCCTGTTTTTTTTCCCCAAAAATTAGTCTTGATTCAACATCTTTATCAAGAGAAAGGCCTGCTAGCTCGTCTCCAGTTATAGGTGACAAAAAGTCTGGGATAGCACTTCTTATTAAGAGAGATTTTTTTTGCCAATATTCAGTCAAAAATTGTTTTGCAGAGATACCGCCAAGTATTGATGGCAAATCCTCCATTAAAAACTCCTCAAGATCAATTTGTATTGAATTAGTTTGCTCGTATATAAGGGCATTTATATCTTTTTTGCCTGATTTTCTGCATTACCAGTGTAATTGGAGGGTGTAAGGGTGCGAAGTTTTTTCTTTGCTTCTTCTGGAATCTCAAGAGTTTCAATAAAATCCAATAACAGAACATTATTTACATCTTTGCCTCTAGTCAGAGCTTTAAGCTTTTCATATGGCTCAGAAATACCATAGCGACGCATCACTGTTTGTATTGGTTCAGCAAGAACTTCCCAATTATGGTTTAACTCATCAGCTATAAGTTGTTGATCAATTTCCAGTTTATCGATACCTTTGATGGCTGCTTGATAGGCTATTTGACTATAACCAAAACCTACACCCATATTTCGAAGGACAGTCGAGTCAGTCAAATCACGTTGCCAGCGTGATATAGGTAATTTCTGTGCTAAGTGCGAGAATAAAGCATTTGCTAAGCCTAGATTGCCTTCAGAGTTCTCGAAATCTATTGGATTAACTTTATGAGGCATAGTGGATGAACCAACCTCTCCAGCTATAGTTTTTTGTTTAAAGTAACCGAGCGAGATATAACCCCATATGTCTCTATCAAAATCAATAAGGATATTATTAAAACGACAAATAGCATTAAATAGTTCGGCAATAAAGTCATGGGGCTCAATTTGTGTTGTGAAAGGATTCCAATCGAGACCAAGACCGTTCACGAACTGTTCAGCGTTAGCTTCCCAATTAATATCAGGATAAGCTACCAAATGAGCGTTATAGTTGCCAACAGCACCATTGATCTTACCTAGCATAGAGATGTTCTTAATTTGTAGGATTTGACGCTTCAATCGAAAGGCAGTATTAGCTAACTCTTTTCCAACTGTTGTCGGTGATGCTGGTTGCCCATGTGTATGAGAAAGCATCGGTATATCTGCATAATCTTTCGCCAAATCAGAAATTTTTAATATTATTTTTTCGGCACTTGGTATCAAAAAATCATCTCTACCGTTTTTAAGCATTAAGGCATGAGAAAGATTGTTTATATCCTCTGAAGTGCAGGCAAAATGAACAAATTCAGAAATTTTTAATAGCTCATTATTTTTTGAAATTTTTTCTTTTATGAAATACTCGACGGCTTTAACATCATGATTTGTTATTTTTTCAATTTCTTTTATACGTATTGCATCTTGGATACTAAAATTTAGATGCATTGAATCAAGAGTAGCTCTAGCTTCAATGCTTAAAGTGGGTATTTCCTCAATATCATTATTTTTAGCTAGGCATATAAGCCAGGATACTTCTACTAGAACTCGTTGCTTTATCAGCGCATATTCACTAAAAACTGAACGTAAATCTTCAGTTTTACTAGCATAGCGCCCATCTACTGGTGATATTGCTGTTAAATCTGATAATTTCATTTTTTGCTTCCAATCCAGATTTTGTCACTGTCAATAGAGACACATTTAATAGTTAATATTTTACTATAATTCTCATATAATTTCAGATCTATGTTTATAATCATTAGAAAACTATATTCTAGTTTTAGTATCTCTAGATGTCTGCATTAAGATCTTTTATTTGCCCTAGTATATAGCTCTTATTAAATACAAGCTGATGTCTTCTTCCGCCGATTTGATGGAAAAGCATTGCAGAGCGTATACCAGAAAATAGGAGGCACCTAATCCGAGAGACAATTTGGTCTTGTTTGAGATACTCTAAATTCCCATTAATATTTATACGATAAAAAAATGTTCCAAAACTGTCTTGATAGATTTGTGAGATACCTGCTATTACGTTTTGATGAGTAATAGAAAAATGCTCTATTTGTTTAGCAGATATATCAAGCCTCCTTTTAATCATTATCGACATTTGTTTATCTTTTCGTAGTTTTTTTGCTAAGTGCATTATGCCTATTGCGTAACGAAGAGTCTCTGGTAGTTTTTTATTATGTTTTAGTAATATAAAATTTTTAATAGCATCCACACCATGATGAAGGGTCTCTATTGATCCATATATGTCGTATATATCCTTTGTATTTTGATTAAATAGAACTTGTAAATTGTTTTTTAACTCCTCCTCAGTTATTAGTCCATATCTTGATAGCTGATCAACGAGGTGACAGGATTGAAAGATTCCAGATAAAGCAATAATCTGATTTTTTGTTGGTTTTTTGAAAATCATTCAGCATCCTGTTCATCATATATTTTCCTAAATTTAAACATCCCAAGCCTCTTCAATTACACCTCCACCTAGGCATAAATTTTTCTGATACAGCACAATAAATTGTCCGGGCGTTACTGCTCGTTGGGGATTACTAAATTCTACCTGATATTCTTGATCTTTTTTTATGATGTTACATAATTGGTCAGTTTGTCGGTAACGATTTTTGGCATTGCAAATCAACCCTTTAGGTAACTTATCCTCAATTTCTTTAGGGGCCCCGTTTATCCAATGAATATTTGATACTCTAAGTCTATTAGAGAATAGTAAAGGATTATTTGCTCCTTGAGCAACGATGAGTACATTGCGTAATAAATCTTTTTTTACTACATACCAAGGGCTATTATCTGAATCCTTAAGCCCCCCAATTCCTAATCCTTGCCTCTGTCCAAGTGTGTGATACATCAATCCACTATGCTGTCCAATAACATCCCCAAAAGAGGATTCAATTTGTCCTGGCTGAGCAGGTAGATATTTTTGAAGAAAATCTTTAAACCTTCTTTCACCGATGAAGCAGATACCAGTAGAATCTTTCTTCATCGCTGTTGCTAGTCCATATTTTTCTGCAATTTTTCTGACTTCAGTTTTAAGCATTCCGCCAATTGGAAATAGAGTTTTTGAGAACGCTTTTTCATCTACAGCATGCAAGAAATAACTCTGATCTTTAGTTTTATCAGCTCCTTTGTGTAGGTATGTTCTACCTTTCCTTTCAATTTTTTGGGCGTAATGACCTGTAGCTATGTAGTCTGCACCTAATATTTGAGCATAATCTAGAAAGATTTTGAATTTAATCTCTTTATTGCACAAAACATCAGGATTCGGAGTTCTTCCGTTCTTGTAGTCATCCAAAAAATCTTCAAATACGTTATCCCAGTATTCATGTGCAAAGTTTGCTGTATGAAGAGGAATTTTTAATGTGTCAGCCACCGATTTAGCATCCAGCATGTCTTGTTCAGCTGAACAATAATCTGATCCATCGTCTTCGTCCCAGTTTTTCATAAAGAGACCTTCCACAGCGTAACCTTGTTGCTTGAGTAAAAGCGCTGTTACAGATGAATCAACTCCTCCTGACATACCAACAATAACTTTTGGTTTAAAAGCTTCTTTATTAACACTATTTTTCTTTTTTAGATAATCCATATTAAGTATTGATTTCGTTGAGTAAATTGCGGGTAATATATTTTGGAATAGTTTAATATTTTTGATTGCTTATGTTCTACTGTTATTTTTTTGTTTGAGGTAAATTTACTTTCTCATGTCGATATTCCCCAGGCATAATGCTATTAAGCTTCCAAGGTCCAATGCTGATTCTAATCAAGCGAAGAGTAGGGAAGCCTACATAAGCGGTCATTCTTCTTATCTGTCTATTTTTACCTTCATGTATACGTAGCTCTATCCAGCTAGTTGTCAATTTTTTTCTTGTTCTAATTGATGGGTTTCTTTCCCAAAGCTTAGGTTCGCCTATTTCTTTTGCTTTCGCTAAACGAGTCATACCATCTTTTAATAAAACTCCAGCAGATAAATCACTAGTTGCTGATGAAGTAATTTGACCTTCAACTTGAACTAAGTATGTTTTTTCCATTTTATATTTTGGGTTTGTGACTTGCGCCTTAAGCCCGCCATTACTCGACAAGAGCAAAAGTCCTTCAGAATCAAGATCCAGTCTTCCCATTGGGTATATATTAGGTAGATTAAGATATTTTTTTAATCCAGGATGTCCATCGTGATCTAAAAACTGACTTAAAACACCATAGGGTTTATTAAAAACTATAAGATCAACCATTTGTTCCTCGAAATTCCATAAAAAAAGTAATTCAGCTTTTCAAACTTATTATCATTATAATTTTAAAGAATTTGAATTATTTAAAAAAATCTCTAAAATTTAACTTGAAATTTTAATTCTTCGGCCCAATATCACTTTAACAATAAGATGATAATTGATGGATTGCATATCTTTAATTCTTATGACTAAATATGTGCAGTAAGAATCACTATAAGCGTGCTTCAAACCCAAAGAAAGGGTAATTTTTTAAAAGCATTTGTTTATTTATACGGGTATTCTCAAATGATCAGGTTTGGTGATAAAAATTCTGAAGATGATGCAGATTATACTGTTGGTGACACTGCAATATTAGAAGAAAAAGAACCAAAACTAAAGAAGCCTGCACTATACAAGGTAATTATATTTAATGATGATTATACTCCAATGGAATTTGTGGTTATGCTCTTGAAACAGGTCTTTTCAATGAATTATGAAGCCGCTACAAGAATAATGTTAAAAGTGCACACTGAAGGAAAGGCTGTATGTGCTATATATGTTCGAGATATAGCTGAAACTAAAGCTCTACAAGTAAGAGAGCTTGCTCGAGATAATGAGCACCCGCTTAGATGCGAAATTGAACCTGTAAGCGATTAATTGAATAAGGATTGATATATGTTAAGCAAAGAACTAGAGCTAACCCTTAATGATGCCTACAAGGTCGCCGCTGAAAAACGACACGAATTTATGACTGTAGAGCATTTGTTTTTAGCTCTTCTTGAAAATGAGTCTGCTGTAAGTATTTTAAAATCTTGTGGAGCAGATACTGGAATGTTAAAAAAAGATCTAGAGGACTTTATCGATTCTACGCCTCTTATTGAAGCAGAAAGTGAAGATCAGTCAGTAAAACCAACACTTGGTTTCCAGAGAGTTCTGCAGAGGGCAGTTTTCCATGTGCAGTCTTCTGGTAGTAAAGAGGTTCAGGGCTGTAACGTTCTTGTTGCAATCTTTAGTGAGCAAGAAAGCCAGTCGGTGTACTTTCTTCATTCTCAAAGTATAAATAGAATTGATGTAGTTAATGTTATATCCCATGGAATCTCAGGGTATGCTGATGAGTCTGAAGAAATCTTAGATGAAGATATAGATCAAAACGATGTATCTGGATCGAAAAGATCCAAGAAACTCAGCTTGCTTGATCAATTTACCACCAACTTAAACATTGAGGCAGAGCAAGGAAATATAGATCCTCTCATTGGGCGAAGCCATGAAATTCAGAGAGTCTCGCAAATTCTAGCTCGTCGTCGAAAAAATAATCCGTTACTTGTTGGAGAAGCAGGTGTTGGAAAAACTGCTATTGCTGAGGGCTTAGCAAAAATGATAGTTGACGGGGTTGCAGCAAATGTTCTTTCTGGATCTACAGTTTATTCTCTTGATGTCGGAGATCTACTTGCCGGCACAAAGTATAGAGGAGATTTTGAAAAACGATTTAAAGGTATCCTAGCTGAGTTAAAGGCAAAAGATAAAGCTATTCTTTTTATAGATGAAATACATACTATAATTGGTGCTGGAGCGACATCTGGCGGCGTGATGGACGCCTCTAATTTACTGAAACCTATCCTTACCTCAGGCCATATTCGGTGTATAGGCTCTACAACCTATCAAGAATATAGAGGAGTTTTTGAAAAGGACAGGGCACTATCAAGGCGCTTTCAAAAAATAGATGTTCCAGAACCATCCAATGAAGAAACTATAGAGATTCTCAAAGGCTTGAAGTCTAGGTTCGAAGAACACCATAACCTGCGTTTTTCTCAGTCTGCTTTGAAAACAGCAGTAGATCTGTCATCGAAGCATATAACCGACAGATATCTGCCCGACAAAGCAATCGATGTCATAGATGAAGCAGGCGCTCACCAACAGCTACTGGCTATATCAAAAAGAAAAAAACTCATTGGGGTTTCAGATATCGAAAGTATTGTTGCAAAAATTGCAAGAATACCAGCCAAAAGCATATCTTCGTCGGATATGCTTCAATTAGAAAATTTAGAAGAAAATTTAAGGATGGTTGTTTTTGGCCAAAATCAGGCTATTGCTGCTATAGCTAGTTCAATAAAACTATCACGTGCAGGCTTAAGAGATTCAGGTAAACCTATTGGATCATTTTTATTTGCTGGACCTACTGGTGTAGGTAAAACAGAGTTATCCAAACAATTATCAGAAATAATGGGCATCAAGATGTTAAGGTTTGATATGTCCGAATACATGGAGAGGCACACTGTTTCTCGGCTAATTGGAGCTCCACCCGGTTATGTTGGTTTTGATCAAGGTGGGCTTTTAACAGATGCCGTTACCAAGAATCCTTATGCAGTCATTCTGCTCGATGAAATCGAAAAAGCGCATCCAGAGGTCTTTAATTTGTTACTGCAAGTTATGGATCATGGCACTTTAACTGACAATAATGGACGTAAGGCTGATTTTAGAAACGTTATACTGATTATGACTACTAATGCTGGTTCATTTGAAATGAGTCGTTCTTCGATGGGTTTCGCGAAACAAGACCATAAAAGTGACGGAATGGAAGCTATTAAAAATCTATTTACCCCTGAGTTCCGTAATCGACTTGATAGCATCATACAATTTCGCCCATTGGGCATGGATGTTATAAATACTGTAGTTGATAAATTTTTATGCCAACTACAACAACAGCTTGATGATAAACATGTGGTTCTTGAAGTTGATAAGGATGCTCAGGAGTGGCTTGCCATTAATGGCTATGATGAAAGAATGGGCGCAAGACCAATGCAAAGACTGATTCTTGAGAAAATCAGAAAACCACTGTCAGAACAAGTTCTATTTGGAGGACTTTCTAGCGGTGGCACCGTGAGGGTGTTTGTAGAAAATGATGAGATAAAAACTGAAGTTGTCAAGGAAAGTGAAGCCGCTGCGATTTAACTTCCACTTATCTTGCTCTATAGGTTATTCGTCCCTTTGATAAATCATAGGGGCTAAGTTCTACCCTTACTGAATCTCCAGTTAATATGCGGATATAGTTTTTGCGCATTTTTCCTGATATGTGCGCAAGTACTACGTGATCATTTTCTAATTTTACTCGGAAAGTTGTATTTGGAAGAGTGTCTATTACTTCACCTTCCATTTCTATCTGCTCTTCTTTAGGCATAAATCACTCTAGTTGTATATTTACATCAATACTAATTCAGCCGCATTCTGCCTGAAATAAACATAAAGTCAATCAAGCAATATCCATTGTCTATCTTTAAGTATCTCTAGAGGTCGATAATTTGATTTATAGGCCATTTTGGGACTATTTTTTATCCAGTATCCTAGGTATAGGTATGACAGACCCATTTCTTCAGCTAAGGTAATTTGGGACAAAATAGAAAATGTCCCTAAGCTTCTAGATTTATGTTTGAGTTCTGTGGAATAGTAGCTATAGATAGCCGATAGTCCATCTTCTAACAAATCAATTACACCAGCAGAAATTAATTCTCCGTTATCTCTTATTTCTATCATCTGGGAATACTCACGAAGATTTCCTATGAAGTCTTTGAATTGAGGTAGATTGGGTGGGTGCATATCCCCATCAGCATGCCGTGTGTTTATATAGTTTTTATAGAGTGGATAATGCTCCTGTTCATCAATTGCTGATACTTGTTTAACGATTAATCCTTCGTTGCGTTTCAAGCATCGTTTTTGCTGCCTGCTTAATTTAAATGAACCAACTTTTACTCTTGCAGATATGCATGCATCACATGATTTACATCTTGGAGAGTAAAAATACTGACCGCTACGTCTAAATCCCATATCTGATAGCTGAGAATATAATTTTGAATTTATCTCGATATGTGAGATAACCTCAAGATTAGGATCAGCTGACGCAACAAAAGCAGTTGTTGCCTCTTTACCTGGCAAATAGCTACAGGGATGTGGGTTTGTTAAAAATACCCGTATTCGTCTCAAATCAGGTGTAATATCTCGGGACATAATGATAATTCTTTATTCGTTAAATTTTTCGTTAAAAACCGTTAAACTAATTCACATTTCCAGTAGCTAGGCCAAAAATTTGGTTTTTCGCCTAATTCTTTTAATTCAATTAAAAAATCTTCTCTTGGTATATTTTTGCTTCCCATTGACGTTAAGTGATTATTTTCAACCTGGCAATCAATTAATCCATTCGTGGTATATTTTTTCATCAATAAAGCTAACTGAACTAGCGCCACTTTAGAAGCATTTGATTTTAAGCTGAACATAGACTCCCCACAAAAAACATTTCCTATAACAACTCCATATAAACCGCCAACTAAATCATCTTTAAACCAGACCTCTAAAGAATGTGCGAACCCCGAATTATGAAGATCAATATATGAATGCTGCATATTGGTGTTTATCCAGGTACCTTGATCTTTACTTTTTCGAAGACTGGCACAATATTTTATTACAGATTCAAATTGAGTATCAATCCTTATTTCCCAAGGCTGGGTCCTAATAGATTTTTTTAGAGAACGAGATATATTTATTTCGTGTGGATATATTACGGATCTTGGATTTGGCGACCACCATAGTATTGGTTGATCTTGCTCTTCATACCACGGAAAAATTCCATTTCGATATGCCTTAAGTAGTGTCTCAGCATTCAAGTTACCCATACATGCGAGAAGTCCATTGGGCTCTTTAAGAGCTGTATTTGGATCAGGGAAATGAATATTCTTAGCATGAAGATGTGGTATGTTAAGCATTTAATCTTTATGCCAAGTCATCAAGATATTTCTCTGCATCTAATGCCGCCATACAGCCGGAACCAGCAGATGTTATTGCTTGTCGATAGACATGGTCAGCCACATCTCCCGAAGCAAAAACTCCATCTATGCTAACTCCGGTGGCATTTCCGTCCAGACCACCATTAACAGTAATATATCCATTTTTCATATCTAATTGATCTTTAAAAATGTCTGTATTTGGTTTATGACCAATAGCTATAAATACCCCACTTACTTCATGATTAACTATTGAATCATCGATCGTACTTTTTAAAGAAAGACTTGTAACACCTGATTCGTCACCACATATCTCCTCGAGAGTATGATTCCATAATATTTTTATATTTCCGTTTTCAGCTCTTTCTAATAACTTGTCACGGAGTATTTTTTCAGATCTCAGCGTATCTCTTCTGTGAACAAGGGTAACCTCGCTACAGATATTAGATAAATAAAGAGCTTCTTCTACAGCTGTATTGCCACCACCTATAACAGCGACTTTTTTCCCTCTATAAAAAAAACCATCACAGGTTGCACAAGCACTAACGCCTTTACCCATAAAGGCTTCTTCAGATGCTAGCCCAAGATATTGTGCTGATGCTCCAGTGCTTATAATCAAGGCATCGCAGGTGAATTTGTTGCTACCCTTTAGAAGAAAAGGCTTTTTACTTAAATCTACACTCTCTATATGATCAAAAATAATTTTTGTATCAAATTTCTCAGCATGTTCTTGCATTCTCACCATAAGATCCGGACCTTGAAGACCATGAGGATCGCCAGGCCAATTATCAACATCTGTTGTTGTGGTAAGTTGCCCACCCTGTTGTATACCAGTAATAATGACTGGGTCAAGGTTTGCTCTTGCGGCGTAAATTGCGGCAGTATAGCCGGCAGGACCAGAGCCAAGAATAATTAATTTGTGGTGTTGAGTATCTGACATATTTGTATTCCTGATTCTTGAATTTATATTATTATAGTAATAAAAATGGCCATACAGTAACAGAGGGAATTGATTATTAAGCCCATAAATTTAGCTTATAGTATAATCTTGTATAAGTGGCCTATAGCATTTCGGTCTACTGTGTTTACAATAGCATCTATATTAGAGTTAATCGGGATAGCATCTTGAATAAAGAAAAAAAAATACGCAAACCTTTATTAGAAGAAAGTGATCAATTGAAGTCCTCCAAAGTTAGCTTTATTCTCAAAGAAGGCTCACTTATTGGTTGGTTGGTTGTTTGCGCTTATCTTTTTATCGCTTTGATAACACATTCAACTGATGATCCAGGGTGGTCACATGCTGGAGATGTTGAATATATTAAAAATTCAGGTGGATTTTTTGGTGCCTGGATATCAGATATTTTATTTTCTTTTTTAGGCTACATAGCTTTTTTGTTACCAGTTTTGTTAGCTTTAAGAGCATGGAATGTTTTTAGGACTCGTCGTGATAACGAGTCCGGTATTGATAGCCTCGTTTTTACTCTTCGTATACTGGGATTAGTGATGGTATTAGTCAGTGCGACCTCTCTGGCTTCAATTCACTACACAGACCCAATTGAATCGTTGCCTTTTGGTGTTGGAGGTATTCTTGGCTCCTCAGTTCAGAGTGCAGCATTAGCAGCATTCAACAATGTTGGCAGTACATTAATTCTAGTTGCTGTTTTTTTATTCGGTTTAACAGTATTTACTGATTTATCTTGGCTAGGTTTAATTGAGACTATAGGAAAAACAGTATCTAAATTAAATGACTATATTGCTCACCGGCTTGAGACACGTGCCGCAAAAAAAAATGAAGCCAAACAGGCCCTACTTGCTCAAAAGCATCGTAAAGAAGTCCAAGAGATTCAAGCAAAGAGGGAAGTGACTAGGCAACCCCTGAGTATACAGCACCCTTCTCAAAAACCATCAACCAGTGAGCGCGTTGAAAAAGAAAAACAAACATCTTTCTTTGCAGACTCAAATCTGGCTGTGCTTCCAGCTTTAGGTTTGCTAGATAAAGCAAGTGTTGATAATAGTAAAGCTTTTTCTAAAGAGTCTTTACAGGCTATGTCTAAGCAGTTGGAGCTTAAATTGCAAGATTTTGGTATTAGTGCGGAAGTTATAGAAGTTTTACCGGGGCCAGTTGTCACATGCTTTGAAATCCAACCAGCGGCAGGTATTAAGGCTAGCAGGATAAGTGCACTTTCCAGGGATCTAGCAAGATCACTTGCAGTCGTTAGCGTCAGGGTTGTTGAGGTGATACCTGGGAAATCTTATGTGGGAATTGAGATTCCGAATGAACATAGAGAGATGGTGAGGCTAAGTGAAGTTTTATCATCGGTAGTATATGAGGAAGCTAAGTCACCTTTAACTCTTGCTCTTGGTAATGATATTTCAGGTCAACCTGTGTGTGCTGACCTAGCAAAAATGCCTCACCTGCTTGTGGCAGGAACAACTGGTTCCGGGAAATCAGTTGGCATTAATTCAATGCTGCTAAGTTTACTATATAAATCAACTCCAGAGGATGTAAGGCTAATATTAATTGATCCTAAGATGTTGGAGCTATCGGTTTACGATGGCATACCACATTTATTAACACCAGTCGTGACAGATATGAAAGATGCAGCAAGCAGTCTGAGGTGGTGTGTAGGTGAAATGGAGAGACGTTACAAGTTAATGTCAGCTTTAGGAGTTAGAAATCTTGCAGGATATAATAAAAAAGTTGCTGATGGAATTACATCAGGCAAGCCACTTCTTGATCCTTTATGGAAACAGGACGAATTTCTCATAGATGAGAATGATGTTCCCTCTGAATTAAAAAAATTACCATATATTGTGGTAGTTATAGATGAATTTGCCGATATGATGATGATAGTGGGCAAAAAAGTTGAACAACTTATTGCTCGTATTGCACAAAAAGCTAGAGCAGCGGGAATACACTTGGTGCTTGCAACACAGAGGCCCTCTGTAGATGTAATAACTGGTTTGATAAAAGCCAATGTACCAAGTCGCATAGCATTTCAAGTTTCCTCAAAGATTGATTCGAGAACTATATTGGATCAAAGTGGTGCAGAGTCCTTGTTAGGTCATGGAGATCTACTTTATTTACCGCCTGGAACTAGTGTTCCAGTTCGAGTTCATGGGGCTTTTGTTGATGATCATGAGGTACACAAGGTTGTAGCTGATTGGAAAAAAAGGGGAACACCAGAATATTTAGAAGATATAATCAGTGAAGTTGTTACCAATAGCATACCGGTGCCAGGATATAGCAACGATTCAGCTGATTCTAGCGGTCAAGAAACAGATGCACTTTATGATGAAGCTGTAGCTTTTGTTCTTGAGACTCGCAAGGCTTCAATTTCATCAGTTCAACGCAAACTCAGAATAGGTTATAACAGGGCAGCTAGGCTCGTTGAGCAAATGGAAGCTTCTGGCGTTGTTAGTGAGATGGGATTGAACGGCAATAGAGATGTTTTAGCCCCAACTCCATCAAGAGATTAATTATGAGGCAGCTAATAACAATCGTATTTTTATTCAGTTTTTTCGCTGATACCGCTGTAAGTGAAATAAAAAATTATCCATTAGATTGCACAAAAAATTTACAGAATCTACTTTCATTTGTTGAAACAATAAGTGCTGATTTTAAACAAATTAATTACACTGAAAAAAACGCTATAACTCAAAAAGCATATGGATATTTGGTCGCAAAGAAACCAGGAAATATTCGCTGGGTTACCCGAGCTCCTATGGAGCAACATATAATAACTAATAATAAAAATATTTGGATATATGATCCTGATCTTGAGCAGGTCACTGTAAGCAAGTTCATTCAAGATTTAAATATAAACCCTGCTATTTTACTGATAGGAGACACCGAAGAGGCTGGGCTAATCTATGATATAAACTGCATAAAAACTGAGTTTTTTGATTTTATACTGACACCTATCAATGCTGAGAGCCTTTACAAAAAAATACAGATTAGTTTTAAAAATAACACTCCGGTAATAATGAAATTATGGGGTTCTCTTGGTCATAGGTCTGAAATATACTTCACAAAAACCCAGCTAAATAAAAAAATTACTAGTAATTTTCAATTTTATCCACCAGATGGAGTTGATGTGATTGAACATAAATAAAAAAATTTAATTTTTCAAGTTAGTATTATGGATTTATGTAATTTAAGTTTAGGGAGAATAAAATGCAATGGTTGGCTGTAGCATTTGGAGGAGCGCTTGGTTCTTTGGCCCGATACGCAATAAACACATATACTATAAGTATGCTTGGTGAACGTTCTTCGTTAGGTACATTAATAGTTAATCTAACTGGATCCATTCTCATAGGTTGCTGTTATGTTTTTGTTGTTGAAAGGGGTTTTTTCCCTTCTGAACTAAAAAATTTTTTAATGGTTGGATTTCTAGGTGCTTTCACCACATTCTCTGCATTCACGCTTGAAACGATAGTTATGTGGCAAAATGACCAAATAATGCTTTCTATTTTATATATTTTTGGAACCATTTTTCTCTGTTTAATGGGAACTTTATGCGCAATTACCTTGATGCGTCTTATTTAGGAAAAATTTAAATCTTATGTTAGATATAAAACTTATTCGATCTGAACCTGATGTCGTTGCAAAAAAACTTTTAATTCGAGGTTTTACTTTAGATGTTGAATACCTTGACAAACTCGAATCTAGGCGCCGAAAGATCCAAGAAATTTCACAAAATTTACAGTCAGAAAGAAACGCCCATTCAAAAGTAATGGGAAAAGCTATTTCCGAGGCAAAAAATAAAAATGAGGTTGCCTTGCTAAAAAAGAAAGGCGAAAAATTAAAGGAATCTTGCTCTGAAGCAGAAAATAAACTTAATATAGTTAAAGCTGAACTTGAGACATATCTATGTACTGTCCCAAACCTACCAGATGACATTGTGCCATCTGGAATAAATGAGTCTGATAATTTAGAGTTACGACGGTGGGGTACTACTCGAGAATTTTCTTTTAAGATTAAAAATCACGTAGAACTGGGCGAAAATATAGGCATGTTAGATTTCGAATCAGCTACTAAAATAGCAAGCTCTCGTTTTGCTGTCATGAGGGGCGATATTGCTAGAATGCATAGAGCATTGTCTCAATTCATGTTAGATACACATCAGTTAAAACACGGTTATGAGGAAGTAAATGTTCCCTACATTGTTAACAAAGATTCTCTATATAATACTGGGCAACTACCAAAATTCGAGGCAGACTTATTTAAGCTCCAAGACGAAAGAGGGCTTTTTCTTGTGCCAACGGCAGAGGTACCAGTAACAAATATATATAGAGATCAAATTATAGATGCCGAGGACCTGCCAATAAAGCTTACCAGTCATACTCCCTGCTTTAGAAGTGAAGCGGGTAGCTATGGAAAAGATACTAAAGGCATGATTCGGCAACATCAATTTGAAAAAGTTGAGTTAGTTCAGTTTGTGGCTCCAAAAAATTCTTCACAGGCTCTAGAGTCTATAACAGAACACGCCGAAACTATTTTAAGGCAGCTTAATCTTCCATACAGAACAGTTCTACTGTGTGGTGCAGATATTGGTTTTTCAGCCGCACTAACCTACGATATCGAGGCCTGGATTCCATCACAAAACTGTTACCGAGAAATATCCTCATGTAGTAATTTTCGTGATTTCCAAGCGCGTCGATCAATGATTCGGTGGCGTAATCCAGCTTCTGGCAAGCCTGAGCTTATACATACATTGAATGGTTCGGGTTTAGCGGTTGGAAGAACACTGGTTGCAATAATGGAGAACTATCAATTAGAAGATGGCTCGATAGAGATACCAGAGGTACTTCAGCGATATATGTGTTCGCAAACAATCATTAGTAGTTCTAAGTAAATAAAGTTACATTGGATATATGGACTTTCTACCTTTATTTCATAATATAAAAAATAGACGCTGCGTAGTTGTTGGGGCAGGTTCTATAGCGCTCAGAAAAATTCGTCCATTATTAGAGGCCGGGGCAATAATAGATATTATTGCACCCGATATTGATTATAGAATTGAAGAGCTCGCAAAAGAACACCCTATAAAAATATATAATAAGCCATTTGAAAAGAATGATTTGAATGATGCTTGCCTAGTTATTTCTGCTGCAAACAAAAAAAAAGTTAATACCCAAGTGTCCAACCATGCTAAATCTCTAAATATTCCAGTGAATGTGGTAGATCAACCAGAATTATGTACAGTTATTTTCCCTTCTATTGTAGATAGAAGCCCAATGTTGGTAGCTATAAGTAGCGGAGGAGCTGCTCCAGTATTAGTGAGAATGCTAAGGACAAAATTAGAAAGCATCATACCATCAGGGTACGGGAGATTAGCCCAGTTAGCCCAAAAATTTCGTCCTCTCGTGAAGAAAAAAATTATTGACTCGAATGTCCGTAAAGCTTTTTGGGAGGATGTATTTTCTAGTGAAATACCAGAATTGGTGTATGCAGAAAAAAATTCTACCGCAGAAGCTGAGCTTCAAAAAAAAATTAAAGATGATGTACCTACAAGTTTAGGTGAAGTTTATCTTGTAGGTGGCGGACCAGGAGATCCAGATTTATTGACTTTTAGGGCATTAAGGCTGATGCAAAAAGCAGATATAGTATTGTATGACAGATTAGTTTCAAAAGAGGTCTTAGCTCTTGTTCGGAGAGATGCTGAGCTAGTCTTTGTAGGAAAAACGGCTGGTAATCATTCTGTAACCCAAGAAAATATTAATAAAAAATTAGTTGAGTATGCAAAAGCAGGGAATCGCGTTCTACGTCTAAAGGGTGGGGATCCATTCATATTTGGTCGCGGAGGTGAAGAAATAGAACATTTAAGAGAATACGGTATCCCATTTCAAATAGTACCAGGTATAACCGCTGCTTCAGGTTGCGCAAGTTATGCAGGGATACCATTAACTCATAGAGATTATGCACAGTCAGTTCGTTTTATAGCAGGCCACCAAAAAAATAATTATTTAGATTTAAATTGGTTGGAATTAACTGCTCCGAATCAAACTCTGGTTTTTTATATGGGTTTAAATGGCCTAGAAATAATATGCGAAAAATTAATATTGTTCGGAATGGATCCAGCAACACCAGCTGCCTTAGTGGAGAAGGGCACAACTAGAAATCAAAAGACTTATGTTGCAGACCTTAAAACGCTTCCTCAGATTGTAAGAGCTGGAGGTGCTAAAGCCCCAACTTTGATTATTGTCGGTTCAGTGGTGTTGTTGCAAGATAAATTATCATGGTTTAAATCAAATAAAAACTGAGGTTTCTTATGCAGTATGATTATGATCTTTTTGTAATCGGAGCGGGGTCTGGTGGCGTAAGGTGCGCGCGAATAAGCGCTAGTAATGGATTAAAGGTTGCAATAGCTGAATCTCAAGAACTTGGCGGCACCTGTGTAAATGTAGGCTGTATACCAAAAAAATTATTTGTTTATGCTTCTGAGTATAGTAAAAAATTTAAAGAATCCGAGGGTTTCGGGTGGAATATAGAGGGGAGTAATTTTAAGTGGCAAACACTGATAGAAAACAAAAATAAAGAAATAAGTAGACTGAATGAAATATATAAGAATCTTTTAGAAAAATCTGGCGCAGAAATCTTTATGGGCAGGGCGTTTGTTGTTGGCCCACATTCAGTGCAGGTGGAAAAAAATACCTACACTGCAAAAAATATTTTAATTGCTACTGGTGGAATACCGCACATACCAGATTTCCCTGGTAATAAGCATATAATTACATCAAATGAAGCCTTTTTCTTAAAATCATTACCAAAAAAGATTTTAATCGTCGGTGGTGGTTATATAGCTATTGAATTTGCAGGAATTTTTAATGGATTGGGAGTAGATACACATCTAATGCATAGAGGTCCTTTATTTTTAAAAGGCTTCGATATAGATATAAGAAATAAAATTAAAGAAGAATATATAAACCATGGGGTTAAAACATACTTCTCGAATGTAGTTGAATCTATAAAAGAGAATCGATCATCTGACCTATTAAGCGAGAATAATAAATATCGGTATCTAATTAAAACAAAGTATGGGGACGACATCGAGGCCGATTTGGTTATGTATGCTACTGGTAGAATGCCTAATATAAGTGGGTTAAATTTAGATAAGTTGAATATAGCACTTAATGAAGACGGTACGGTTAAAGTCGATGAATATTATAAGACCTCTGTTAAAAGTATATTTGCTTTGGGTGATGTCATAGGTAGAAAAGAGTTAACACCTGTGGCAATAGCAGAGGCTATGGCCTTATCCACTTATTTTATAGAAGGAAAAAAACCTTTTGTAGATTATTACAATATACCAACCGCTATATTTAGTTCGCCGAACTCTGCCTCGGTTGGTTATACAGAGGAGGAGGCTTCAATTGAGTTTAAAGCCGATCTTAAAATCTTTAAGAGCCATTTTAAACCGATGAAACAGACATTAGGTGGTAGCTTGACGAAAGTTTTTATGAAGCTAATTGTTGTAAAAAGCACCGATAAAGTTATCGGATGTCATATGGTCGGAGATTATGCAGGAGAAATAATCCAGGGCTTAGCCATAGCAATTAAGGCTGGAGCTACCAAACAAGACTTCGATGACACCGTTGCTATTCACCCAACAGCAGCTGAAGAGTTTGTAACTCTGAAATAATAAAGACGAATATATATATTGCGCATAATGTATATTATGTTAAATTGGTACTTTTCCATATTTGTATAGATTTGTAAAAATCACCTTTAGTATTTTTTGCTATACTTTACATAGGTAATTAAAAAAGATTTATTTAACCTTGAAGGAAAAAAAATAATGTCGTTACTCATAAATGATATTGCTCCAGACTTTAATTCTAATTCTACTGATGGCCCAATCAAATTCCATGAGTGGATAGGTAGCAGTTATGCAATTCTTTTTTCACACCCAAAAGATTTCACTCCTGTCTGTACAACAGAATTTGCAGCAGTAGCAGCTCTATGTTTAGAATTTAAAAATAGAAATACAAAAGTCATCGGAGTGTCTGTAGATAGCAATGATGATCATAAAAAATGGATGAAAGATATTGAGTCCATATCATCATCTAAAGTAACCTTCCCTATCATTGATGATAAGTCTTTGGCTGTTTCTAAACTTTACAGAATGTTTCCTGCTGAAGCTTATTTGTCAAATGACCGAACAGCCCACGATAGCGCAACTGTAAGAACAGTTTTTTTAATAGGCCCTGACAAAAAGATACGTTTAACACTCTCTTATCCGATGGCTGTAGGTAGAAATTTCAATGAAATCTTAAGGGCACTGGATGCAATACAATTAACTGATAAGCATACTGTAGCTACTCCAGTAAACTGGCTAATAGGACAAGACGTCATTGTCCCACTCACAATCAATGATGTTGATGCCACAAATAAATTTGGATTAGTTGATAAAAAATTACCCTATTTAAGA
Organism: uncultured Porticoccus sp.; assembly: GCA_964276025.1. Lineage (GTDB taxonomy): Bacteria > Pseudomonadota > Gammaproteobacteria > Pseudomonadales > Porticoccaceae > Porticoccus. The sequence continues at coordinate 113,134 of CAXYDD010000001.1, forward strand.
TACATTAAACAGCCAGAATAAAATAATATTTTTCTATTTCTAAGGCTTTACGATTTCTCTTAACTTAGGTAATAACATGTGTGCAATTGTTAAACTCGCTAATATAGGAAAGATAATTAATAGGCTATTTAAGCTGTATTCCCATTCAAACAAAAAGATCACAATTGAGACTGGTGCAGTAAATAACCCTAACCATAATATATCCGGAAATATTCTAAACTTGCAATCTATAAGAGCCCTTAAACCGTGTAGGCCACAAAAATATATTGAGAACCAGATAAGCGGGCTCAAGAAATAAGCCAGACAAATCAATATCACCAATTCAGCGCTCAACAGCTTTAGTTCGTTTACAGTTTTACCTTCTTTTCTCTTTTTCTTTGCAATTTTATACAAGCTTAAAAAAAATGCGATTATACAAACTAATACTACTATTTTTATAACATTAAATGCCTCTATATGGACCCTAACTTCTGTTAAATCGTAAAAAAGGGAATTTACTAAATCAGGTTTGAAGAGTAATGGTAGGAATGTCATAACAAATCCCCAGCAAACTTTTGTAGCTAAAGCCATCTCATTTATAAATTTTAGATCTGATACACCAAAATGAATTGATGACATTATCAGTAGCAAAATTAACCCACAAAATGGGTAAAAAAACCAAAGTAACGCACCGCCTGAAGCAAAGAACATGTAAAGTAAATATAACTTTAATCTTGGGCCTGTTCGAACTGAGTGCCTCCATATAATTTTTCCATCAAATGCACCATGAGCCACACCAATAGTACCTATGAGGCTCATTGAAATAACCATTATTATGCTAACACTTGATGTACCTGATACATTTGTCAGTATGTTGCCTGGTATTAGGCAAAGAAAGATTATTATTGCAGAAAAAATAATGAAAAGAACTTGATGTTTGCTAACTTTAGTCATTTTTCTTTTTTGCTAACCCTTTCAGCATGAGCCTTTTAGGCATGCATAATAGTATGTTGATTAAATCAGGGCCCGTTGGTTTATCCGATAGGAATTTTATCAATGAGGGAATTTTTGCCCGCCTGAATAGCATCATAAATAAATAAGGTCCTTTTTCTGGATATTTGAGGATAACATTTAAGAAGATTTTATCGAGATAATTTAACCATTTATTAGAGCGATATCTATATGTAGCGATATTACTTTCACTTAATTGACTTCCTCCTAGCTTAACTGCCCAATTAGCAATTCTTCTCATCGAATAACCCGATGAAGCCCTCATCATCCCGCCTCCTATACCAATCTTAAGTATTCTTTTTTCTTCAGTTGGAGAAATAACGGCCATAGGTATAATTGCTTTTTCCTGTCTAATTTCTTTATAGGGCTCATAAGTTTTAAGAGTTTCTTTGTGTGTGTTTTCTATAGCTTCAAGCTTGGGCTCCATTGAAAAAACTGTTGTTTCAATAAGTGCCCTATTTTTTGTAAAAGGCAGTATATATATAAACTCAATCTGATCATCCTTTTGTGTAAATGACATTAGTGTCACTTCATCAGGCTTGAATCGCTCTTGTGTTGATTCTATTTCGCTCCCAACAAAAGCTTGATGTACTAGTGACGATTTTATTTCATGTTGTTTTATATTATTTCTACTATCAACAATGAACTTACCGTAATAGGTATTACTATTAGTTGTTACGGCTTGAATATTGCCCTCACATTCTATTGCAGATACTTTTTCTTTTTTTATAGTTGTAATTTTCTCGTTACATGAATTGGATAAACTTTCGAGCACCTCTTTACCATCAAAACAAACATAACTATATGGCTGAGTATCTTTTTTTATTTCATAGTTAAGGCTACTTAAAGCAATTTTTTTCCATACTTTCTTCGGATTTAATTGAAACTCATCTGCAATACTTGGTAGTCCAGGTCCTTCCCAAACACAAAATGTTTGATCACTATTAATGTTATCTTTTTGTTCTAGAAGAAGAATGTTTTGATTGCTATTTTTTTTAAGATACCGATTCAAAAACATTAGGCTAGATAGCCCTGCTCCAATTATTATCAAGTCGTATATTTTCTTCATTTTATATGAGCATCAGGAAGTTCAACTAATGATAAATGTAGCATCTCGTCATGGCTTTCGATATCTTTTTTACTGTTCAGTTTAAACATTAATTTTATTGTTATTCGTAGTTTTTCAAATATATTTAGATAAACCCTATATGACTCATAAGAAATTTTACTGTTTAAAATTTTTATTCCAATATGTTGATAAAGCCTTGAAGCAACAAGAACTGCTCTTGCAGTTTTAGAAGGAAGGTGAGTTATACCTTTTTCCCCACTCTTGTAATATATATTTGCCAAATTCAATAAAATATTTCTTGCTGAATTGATTTTTTTTATTTCTTCCTTAGTCGGGTTCTTGTAGCTTTCAAGTCCTAAGCTGATCGTATCTTTTGGTAAATAAATTCTATTTATCAAGGCATCTTCATTTATATCACGACATATATTTGTGAGTTGCATTGCAATACCAAGATCAATAGCAAAATACTTTAAGCGAGGATCTCTGATTCCGATGACGTCGCAGACCATTAGCCCAACTGTGCCGGCTACTTGATAGCAATAAATAAGAAGCTCATCGATATTTTCAGGTTGTTTGTGAGAAATATCACTAGTTTGCCCTTTTAGAAATTCTTTAAGAACATCCTCTCTTGGTAAAAACTCCTTATCTATACTCTTTAGTTCATCAAATGCACCTGCATACTTACTTTTATCCCATGCATTTTTTGCCGTAAAAAAATCTTTGTATGAGGTATCATCAGTTGGATTTTCGTCTATCAGGTCATCAATACGTCGACAAAATGCATACACTGAATATAAATTGTTAGCGGTTTTTTTTTCTAGGAATGCTGTGGCCCAAAAAAAAGTTTTTCCATGATTTTTCATTACGTAAGAATAATTAGTCATGGTAAAGGATTTTTTCTACTACTTTTGCTGAATTTATAACACCAGGAACCCCTGCTCCAGGATGGGTTCCGGCTCCCACATAGAATAGATTTTTATACCTATCATCTTGATTGTGTGTTCTGAACCATGCGGACTGTGTCAATATGGGGGCGATTGAGAATCCACTTCCGAATGGTGTTCTGTAGTTAGTCTTAAAATCCTCAGGGGTCATGCAAAAAATTTCTCTAGCGTTTATATTAATACTTGGCATGATTGTCTTATCAAGCGCATCTAAAATTCTTTTAGAAAATTCCTCTTTTATTTCAGACCAATTTTGCCCACCTTTAAGATTTGGAACTGGTACAAGTGCGTAGAAGCTATCATGTTCTTTTGGAGCAAAAGATTTATCTGTACAGGTGGGTCTATGTAAATATATAGAAAAATCCTCCGATAAATGATGATTATCAAATATATCCTCAAGGAGCTCTTTATACCTAGGTCCCATCCAGATCGTATGATGGGCAACATTTTCATAGCATTTTTTAGACCCAAAAAATAATACAAATAAGCCCATTGAATGTTTTGCATATTTGTTTATCAGGCGATTATGCAGGGATATTTTTTCATTCTTTAGTAGCTCTGTAGACACTTGTATTGGGTCAGCGTTACTTACTACATAATCAAATGCCCTACTCTCATTATTTGTAAAGTTTACTCTTTGAATTAATTTTTTTGATGTAGAAAAATGACTTACATCAGATGCATAATTTATCTCAATACCGTTTCTTAGCATTAATTTTTCTAGCTCAAGCACGAGTTTTCCTGTTCCGCCCATACAAAAGAAAATACCCCATTTTTGTTCCAGTGCATGAATAAGTGAATATATTGACGATGTTGTAAAAGGATTACCTCCAACTAGGAGAGGCTGAATCGAAAATGCCTGACGCAGATTTGGATGTTTTATATATTTAGATACGAAGCTATAAACCGAACGATAGCCTTTCATTTTTATAATATCTGGGGCATAACGTAGCATTGTGGATAGTTTGTGAAATGGGTGCCCCGCCAGCTTTTCATAACCTAGCTTAAATATTTCTTTTGATTCTTTGAGCATGTCTAGGTAGCCTGTAACATCTTCGGGAGATAATTCCTCAATTTGGCTAAGCATTTTTTCTCGATCTGATCCATAATCGAACTGTGTTTGATCATTAAAATGGAACCTATACCAAGTGCTTAAAGGCTTGAATTCAAGATGTTCTTCTAAATTTTCACCAAATAATTCAAATAGTTCATAAAATAGGTTGGGTGCAGTTATCACTGTAGGCCCAGCATCATGTAAATAACCGTTTCTTTCGAAAACCTGCGCCCTACCCCCTAATTTATTCAGGCGCTCATAAATAGTTACTTTATTGCCTCTTGCTCTTAGCCTTATCGCCGCAGCAATACCACCGAATCCTCCACCGATAATAGCAACTTTTTTCATATCAAATTAAGCCTTTTAATGATTTCATCTTTAAGTGACTCGATAATTGGTTGAATAATTATAGGTAATCGATGGTTATTTATCATAGCATTATTTAGTATAACTACTATCTCCTCTTGTGATTGGATAAAATTTCTTTTAGAGATAAAGTCATTAAATTTCTTTGGCTGATCAAATATAAATTCTTTCTCTGAAAGTGATAAATTCTCTAGTATTTTAATCACCATAAAATTCGGGTGACCTTTTAGAAAATCTGAGGATATCTCTTGCTCAACGCCAGCTATATTTTCCATATCGTTTAAATATTGATAAGCAAAGCCCAGTTCGTTAGAGATTTCTTTTAGGGCCACACATTCGTCCTCTGAAAGCTCCTTGCAGCGAAACATACCCATCATAGGTAACGCGATCAATGGAGCTGTCTTATCAATAGCTATCTTGCGACACTGATCCTTAGTAAGTGTTAAATGATCTAAACTCACGTCTAATGATTGGCCGAATATAATCTCTTTTACTGAGCATGATAATAGTTTTAATAAAATATTTTGGTGCCACCCCTGCTCTATTTCAGTAATTTTCCTAAATGATTCTGCAATCAAATAATCCCCTGTGCAAACAGCTGCAGGTACACCAAATTCTTTCCAGAGAGATTTTTTTCCTCGCCTCATTGAATCTTCGTCGCATATATCGTCATGCAAAAGTGAGGCGCTATGAATTAGCTCACATACCACTGCCCATTTGATATATGTTTGACTTGAAAGCCCTAATAGGCCACCAGAAGCTAGAGCCAAACGGGCCCTTATCCATTTTCCTTTTGACTCATTATGATGTTTTAGCCAATCAGATATGAACGATTCTTCTATATCAAAACTTCCTGCAAACTCTTCTTTTACTAAATGAAGAAATTCATCTGCTTCTGGAGGCATAAAGTATTTCATAGGTTTTCTCATACTTCTTAGTATAAAAAAAACGCGCCAATAAGGCGCGTTTTTTCTTATATTTTCTTTTCTGCTACTTAAGCGCCAGCATCAGATTTACGTTGAGCGATCATATAAATCATAACGCCGAATCCTGCTTTAGCAATAACATCAGCAATTGTGTATCCAACTTGAACAGCAGCATTTATTTTTCCTAGCTCTAGGCCACCAACACCAAGCATTGGTAGGATAAAAACTATTGGGTAGAAGCACCAAGAAAAAATAGTCAAAGTTCTTGCATTAGAAACTAATCCCTTAACATCAGCGGGTTGAGAGTTTATTGAGGCACTTAAGCCTGCAACCAATTCTTTTACAATGTATAGAAAAGGGATCATCGCAGCAGTCCACCACACCCAACGCTCCTCTCCAGTAGCAGCAACTTCTCCTGGGTAACCTAATATGACCATTAATGCTGAAGCAACTGCTAGTTTGGTTCCTTTAGAATAAGTATCTTCTTTGCTTAGCCTCATTACAAGAACGAGTTCTAGTAAAAGCAAAGGTACGGTTAGCAACCAGTCAACATAACGATATGCGTCGTTAAATGCTGTGCCAGTAGCAGTTACTACTCCATCTTTAAGGGTATACGCATGTTCAAAGCTTTCAAACATTCTAACGTAATGATAAAAAGCGATTAAGCATACTAAACCTGATAGTGTAAGTGCTGTTTTATACGCTGGAGCAACTTGAGTTCGCTGAGCAAACATAAATACTGTAGCTGCTCCAAATGTTGCAATTGCAAAGGATAGCGAATTAAAGACGAGATTATAATCACTTAATTCCATTCTATTGCTCCTTTTAAGAAAATATAATTTTTTATAACACTCTATTGATTCGTATCAGATAAAATTAGATAAAGGTACTATAAAAAATTGGCGCTACAGAGCTAAATATAGAGTGCTCCATAACGCCAAACTTGTTACTTAGTATTCGAACTTAAGCTTATTAAGCCTTAGACGAAGATGTAGCTGCTACCCAGATAACAACACCGAATGCAATCTTGTTAACGAAGTCAGCAAGGTTGTATACAAGGTTGAGGTTAGATGCAGCATCACCACCAGCACCAGCACCTACGATGTAACCTATGGGGTAAATTGACCACCCAACAGTAACAATCAAACGTAGTGCGTTGAAGGCGGTTTTACTTGCTTCAGTACCCTGGGCCGCGCTGATTTGGCTAGCTTCACCAACGAATATTTCGTAGATGATATATATCCAACCAGCCATACCAATTGCGAATGCTGGCCAGTAAGACATAGCTCCAACTTCTCCAAGATATCCACCGACTAGCATCACAACTGATGCAATCAATAGCTTCCAGAACAAAGCAGCACGAACTACAGCTATAGCAGAAAGAATCAAGAAGAACTCGACAATCTGCAGTGGCACAGTTAATAACCAATCAACGTAGCGAAAAACTGTTGGGCTTGCACCTGTTTCCACCCAAACTCCACGCATGTAGAAGTAGTGAATTGCTGCGATACCAGTTACCATTGCCGCAACAGTTAAAGATGTTTTCCACTTGCCTTCTGCGCGATCGCGTTCAACAGTGAAAAAATAAGTTGCCGCAACCATTGCTGCGGATATAATCCAGAAACTGACTCCTGTATAATCACTAGGATTTAAACCTGTCGTTTCCATGTTTCTCTCCTTTTACTATTATTAAGTTTTATTTTCACATTAATGTAAATATCAAAGCTTGCAAGTCTTAACGCCTGCTTCAAATTACTACTTAAATGAGCCTTTCTTTGCAAGTCATAATGCTTGCCTCAAGGAAGCACCTGTCTAATTTGAACAATGAAGACCCTTTAGTCAATAGATTTTTACTAAAAACCTAATATAAAATCACATATGATTAATAACCAATGCAATAAAATGAATACTTATTGTTCAATTATTCGGGCTGCAGACCAGACATACTCACTAATTTTAATACAAATAATAATCATTATCATCTAAAATATATAATTTAATTAATTATTAACTTCATCTATGAATGCGTAGATAAAACCGCCCTATTCTGGCAATATTAGGGTTAAGATTTTTTAAATTCTTTTCCTGGAGCAGTGATGTCATTTAATAGCTTCCCCGATAAAAAACTTATAGCCTCCTTGAGCGCTAAAATGCTACTTGAGATCGGGGCAATCAATTTTAGGCCAAAAGACCCTTATATCCTTACTTCTGGTAAGGCAAGCCCAGTCTATATTGATTGTAGGAAGATAATATCTTTTCCCAGAGCAAGGTCGGCTCTTATGGATTTCGGCGCTTCTGTAGTACTAAGAGATATTGGCTTTGAGTCCATAGATGCTATAGCAGGTGGAGAAACAGCTGGTATACCTTTTGCTGCCTGGCTTTCAGAAAGGCTTTCTTTGCCAATGCAGTATGTAAGAAAGAAACCAAAAGGATTTGGAAGGGATGCCCAAATAGAAGGCCTTATTACAGAAGGGTCTAAGGTTCTTTTAGTCGAAGATTTAACTACAGATGGCGGCAGTAAAATTAAGTTTTGCAATGCACTTCGAGAGGCTGGGGCAGAAGTTACCGATACCTTCGTCCTCTTTTTTTACGATATTTTTCCTGATACGCAAAAAATACTCGCTGAAAATGGTATAAAGTTACATTTTCTTACGACATGGAAAGATGTTTTATCTGTATGTAAAGATACCAATTATATAGATGAATCATCGATCCTGACCATTGAAGAGTTCTTAAACGATCCGAATGGATGGTCTAAAATGAATGGAGGAAAATAAATACTTTTAATGCTTTAAGAAATTCCTATTTGCATTAATTTATTTTATTAGCCCTACTTTCTTCCGTAAATATACGCCTAAATTAGTACTTACTATGACAAAGTCTTTAACACCTGAGCAGGTTGCTATTATTGATAAGAATCATATATGGCACCCCTATTCTTCTTTAACAAAACCTATACCAGCATATCAAGTCGTGAGCGCCTCTGGGGTTCGATTAAAATTAGCTGATGGCACAGAATTAATAGACGGTATGTCTTCATGGTGGTCAGCTATTCATGGGTACAATCATCCTGTGTTAAATAAAGCTCTGATGGATCAGATGAGCAAAGTTTCCCATGTCATGTTTGGGGGTATTACACATGAGCCTGCCGCAATTCTTTGTAAGACGTTAGTTGACATCACTCCTGATGGTTTAGAGAAGGTGTTTCTTTCAGATTCGGGGTCAGTCAGCGTAGAGGTGGCACTAAAAATGGCTCTTCAATTTTGGTCATCTCAGGGTCGGTTTGAGAAGTCCCAATTTCTTAGCTTTAAAAAAGGGTATCACGGCGATACATTGGGAGCTATGTCCGTCTGTGATCCAGTAAATGGTATGCATTCGCTCTTTAAGCATGCTCTTGATAAGCAGATTTTTGCAGAAGCACCTATATGTGGTTTTCATGATGCTTGGGAGAATAGCTATATATCAGACTTTAAATCAAAGTTAGAGGCAAACTCCCAAAATATAGCAGCTGTAATTATTGAGCCGGTAATGCAAGGTGCTGGAGGGTTAAATTTTTACTCTCCATTTTATATGCAGGAAATTCGAAAACTATGTGACAGTTATGATGTTTTATTAATTGCAGATGAAATTGCTACAGGCTTTGGCCGCACAGGTAAGTTATTTGCATGCGAGTGGTCAGATATAAGCCCCGATATCCTTTGTCTTGGCAAAGCATTAACAGGAGGTTATATGACCCTAGCAGCAACGCTATGCACTAGCAAGATAAGCGACACCATATGTTCAGGAGGCTCAGGTGTCTTTATGCATGGGCCTACTTATATGGGAAATCCTTTAGCTTGCTCTGTTGCCAATGCTAGCATCGACTTGCTTTTGAGTGCTGATTGGCAAACAACTATTCTTCAAATGAACACACAATTGAAAGACCAGCTTTCAGGATTAGTTGGGCATCGTAGTGTAAAAGACGTTAGATGCTTAGGAGCGATTGGCGTTATTGAGATGCTTGAAGAAATCGATATTGGTAAAATACAAAAAGAATTCGTTTCCGAGGGTATATGGATAAGACCTTTTGATAAAAGAATATATTTAATGCCTCCTTATAATATCTCGGCTGAAGACCTAAAAAAATTAACCAACGGGATCATAAGGGTAGTCAACAGGCTCTATTAGCTAGTTTTTCTATAATTTATAACTATTAGTAATCCGTCTACTTTCTTATTTCAAGAGACTGAAATCCAATACTGTTATTGATTTTTTTTAAGAATGATGAACTATGATTTCTAGCCTTTTTGGCCCCGTCACATAATATAGATTCGATGTAATCAGGGGACTCGATTAGCTCGCTATACAGAGCTCTAGGTTTCTTCAGCTCTTCATTAACAAGTTCAAATAGTTGTTTTTTTGCATCTCCCCATGAAATTCCACTCCTAAATGCTTTACGCATATGGCTAATTTGATCTGGTGTAGCAAATGCCCTCCAGATTTGAAATACCACAGAAGTATCTGGATCTTTAGGTTCTCCTGGCTCTAGAAGGTTTGTTTTAATTTTATTAATCTGTTTTCTTAGTTGTTTTTCTGATAAAAATAGCGGAATAGTATTTCCATAGCTCTTACTCATTTTTCTACCGTCTGTACCTTGTAAAAGTGAAATTTGGTCGTCTACGACAGCTTGCGGTAAAGAGAACTGTTTACCATAGAGGTAATTAAAGCGTTGAGCTATATCCCTAGCCATTTCTATATGTTGTATTTGATCTTTTCCAACTGGAACTTTTGTAGCATTAAACATAAGTATGTCTGCTGCCATGAGAATTGGGTATGAGAACAAGCCCATAGCCACTCCAAAATCATTATCTTCACCAGAATCAATATTTTTTTGTACTGCATCTTTGTATGCATGCGCTCTATTCATTAGCCCTTTTGGGGCTACGCAAGTTAGATACCAGCATAGCTGGGGTATTTCTGGAATATCAGATTGTCGGTAGAATGTTACATCAGTGGGATCTAAACCAAGCGCTAGCCATGTCGCTGCAATTTCTTTTGTTGATTGATGTACCACTTTTGGGTCTTGGCACTTTATCATTGCATGGAAGTCCGCAAGAAAGAAGAAGCTGTCAACATTTTTTTCTTTGCTAGCTTTTATCGCGGGTCGAATTGCACCCACATAATTGCCTAAATGTGGTGTTCCAGTAGTAGTTATTCCTGTTAGCACCCTATCTGAGACGTTTTTCAATTTAACTTCCATTTAAAATCCTATTAAATATACGTACATCAAGATTATAACTTTTTATCGTATATAGAAAATATTTTATAATTATAATATAAGTTTTTCAGCCCCCAACTATAGTCATAGGACCTGATAGCTTCATTGCAATTTTTCTGTATCTAAGAACTTATTCAACATTTCAAATAAATAAAAAGCATCTTTTGTTCCTGCAATTTCTCTAATAGAGTGCATTGCAAACGTAGGAACACCTATGTCGATTGTTTTTAAACCGATATTTGCTGCTGTGATAGGCCCAATTGTGCTTCCGCAAGACATATCAGCTCTGTTAACAAAAGATTGTGTTGGAATACTTATATCATTGCATAAGTTTTTCAGTAATGAGGATGTCAAACTGCTAGTAGCATATCGTTGATTAGAGTTAACTTTTATTACGAGCCCTTTATTTATAATAGGAGAATGATTTTTATCATGTTTATCTAAAAAATTAGGATGAACGCCATGCGCGTTATCAGTAGAAACAAGCATTGAGTTAGCAATAACACGGGACTTAATTTCAGCCTGATCAAAAATCCGATTAAGTACTGATTCCATAAATGCCCCATTTGCTCCTATAGCCGATATGCTTCCGACCTCCTCATGATCATAGCAGGCAAGCATACTAGTAACGTTTTTATCAGATTTAATCATTGCTTGAACTCCAGCAAAGCAACTTAAAAGATTGTCTAGTCTTGCGCTAGATATAAAGTCGTTTTTAAGCCCGATTAAACTTGGTGGCTGAACATCGTAAAAAGAAAGATCGTAATCTATAATTGACAAGCCGTCAGAAGTTCCTGTTGAAGATAATTGAGTGACGAGCTCTTCAGCTAAAATATCCCTAAAATCCTCTCTAATTTTATGGCAATTAGTTAAAATTGGAAGCATCTCAGTTTCGGGATTAACTGTGCGGCCTTTATTGGCGCTTTTATCTAAATGTATCGCTAGACTTGGGATAATAGCGATTGGTTTTTTTATATCTATTAATGCTTCATCCAGCTTGTTATGTGCAGTCTTGTAAGTAACTTTACCAGCGATAGATAAATCACGGTCAAACCATGTATTTAGCAGCACTCCACCATAGACCTCAACACCTAATTGAAAATATGTTTTTTTGTAGACTTCTGGATTAGGTTTTATTTTCAAACAAGGGCTATCAGTGTGTGCTCCAACAAAACGAATGCCAGTTTCTATAGGTTCTTTGCTTCCAACAATGAATGCAATGATAGATGAATCATTGCGAGTAACGTAATATCCATTCCTATTTTTTAGACACCAGGGCTCATTTTCGTTTAGACCTTCAAATCCTGCAGAATTTAAAAATTTCTTCATGTTATCTACAGCATGATAGGATGTTGGTGAATTTTTAATAAATTCAAGTAGTTGCTTGCTGTAATTAAAGTTATTCATATGGTTTTCTCAGATCTTTTTTTATTTTTAAATATTGGTTGCAATCGCAATCAAAAATATTCCCAAAATGAGCCTGTAGATGACAAAAGGCATCATTCCCACTCTGTTAATTAAAGAAATAAACAAATTTATACATGTGTACGCTACTAAAAAGGATATCAGCGTAGCTAGAATAAGATCACCCCACTCAATAGAGGTATCCTGAGCTATTTGGGTGACTTTATATAAACCACTTAAAAAAATGATAGGTATAGCCAGCAAGAAAGAAAACTTAGCTGCCGCTGTTCTTTCAAACCCCAATAATAGAGCAGCTGTAATGGTTACTCCGGATCTCGATGCACCAGGTATAAGAGCTAGAGACTGTGCTAGCCCAACTAATAGTGCTGCCTTCCATGTAAATTCATGTATTTTTTTTGTCTTCACAGACGTGAAGTCTGCATAACCAAGAGCTAAGCCAAAAATTATAGTAGCAGCTGCTATGATACCTAGAGTTCTTAGATGTAACTCAATGAGGCTAGCAAAAGTTAGCCCAATTAACCCAGCTGGAATCGTAGATATAATAATACACCAGCATAATCTACTTTCTGCAGTGCTTTCTCCATTAATTAAGCTGTATAACCAAGAAAATAATAACTTTTTAATATCAGCATATAGATAAAGAATTACAGCGATTAGAGAGCCGATATGAACAGCTATATCGAAAACTAGGCCTTGATCTCTCCACCCTAGGAGAACAGAAGGCAAAATTAAGTGGGCTGAGCTGGAAATAGGTAAAAACTCAGTAAAACCCTGAATTAAAGACAGAGCTATTAAATGTAATAAGTCCACTATATCTTATCCTTCTAATTTTATGTCTTCCTTAACTTTTCTCTTTTTTGCCACTTTATATTATTTCTTAGATAAATCGGGCTAGCTTCCTGAATATCAATCCCTAGGTTATTTTTTAAATGCAGTTGAGCTATATTAAAAATATCCTGTGCTTCAGGTAGTATTTCTACATGTTTTAAATCTAGAGCATTTTCCGACACATTATCTATATTAACGATAGCATTACCAATCAGAATTCCAGGTAATTCTATTGAATCTTTCAAAGATTGTGGTGATGTAACACAATCTTTACTGGCACGCGATAAAATACCGGATTTATATGTAAATTTAGCCCAATATATTTCATCCATTCGAGCATCAATCATTGAGATTATACTCAAATCTTCTTTTATTTTAAGTTTCCTAATTGCCGTATACGCGAGTGTTTCGAGACTAGATACAGGTAAGACAGGTATATTAGCCCCATAAGCTAAACCTTGAACGATACCAAAACCTATTCTTATACCAGTAAAAGAACCTGGTCCAGCAGTAAAGGCGATATAGTCTAAATCATCTAAAGTTAAGTTACTTTTCCTTAAAACCCCATCAATCATTGGTAGAATTAATTTCGTATGACTTCTTTCTGCTACATTACATTTTGCTATTAATTTATTGCCTGTATGTATGGCTGCAGAGCATGATGGTGTCGTTGTATCAATCGCTAAAATATTAGCCATTTCAATGAAGTCTTTCATTAATGATCTCTGCAAGAGCAGATATGAATAATGACGAATCATTTACACAAGGTATGTAACTATATTTTTCTCCTCCAGCATCGAGAAATAATTCTCGATATCCAATATTTAATTCTTCAAGTGTCTCAAGGCAATCTGCTGTAAAGGCTGGACTTATAATATCTATAGACTTTATTCCATCTTTTATACAATCATTAAGCTGATCGTCTATATATGGTTGTAACCACTTTTTCGGGCCAAATCTAGATTGAAAGCCCATAGACCAATCGGCATCTTTTAAATGAAGTTCTGCAGCCAGAGCCTTAGCAGTTGATAGACAATGAGCTCGATACGGATCGCCTTTATCTGAGTATTCTTGGGGTATTCCGTGAAAAGACATTAATAGCTTTTCTTTTTTACCATGAGTTTTCCATTGATCTTTGATTATCTTCGCCAGCGAACCTATATAACCAGGATGCGTCGAATAAGATTTTATGACCGAGATATCAGGTACATCTCTAGATTTTTTAATTATATCAGATACTTGATCGTATATAGCCCCTGTTGTTGATCCTGAGTACTGCGGATACATTGGTAGTACAATAAAGCTCTCAATTTCTTTTATTTTGAGCTCCTCTATGACAGATTCAATTGATGATTCACCATAAGTTACCGCACTCACTACCAAAGGAGCTTTAGAGCCATGTTTAGCATCAAGCTCTCTTTGTAGTGATTTTACCTGACGAGAAGTGATTACTCTTATCGGAGATCCTTTGCATTTATTTTTAGAGGCCATAGTGCATAGATCTTTAGTACAGGCTTTCCACCATATCTCTTGATATGCCTTTGCTACTTTTTTTACCCTAAGAGGAATTACAACTAGCCTTAAAAGTGGCCACCAAAATATTTTAGGAAGCTCAACAACTCTTCGATCAGCAAGAAAAAGTTTCAAGAAATCTGATACACCTTTTGGTGATGGTGATTCTGGTGTACCAAGATTTACGAGGATAATGGCAGTTTTTTTCATAGTAAATAAATAGCTTCGTTTATGGGATAAAAAAATGGGCCTTATAAGCCCATTTTGCATTGCTTACCATTATAATATCAAGTTAATGATGCTTCTAATCTTGACTGAACTTCATCAAGCGGCCCCACACCATCAACGCAACTGTATGATGGCGCACTTGTCGAATTATCCGAAGATAGACTCTGATAGAATCCTACCAAAGGCTTAGTTTGCTCATGATATACGTCAAGCCGATTGCGTACAGTATCTTCTTTATCATCTTCGCGTTGAATCAACGGCTCTCCAGTTGTATCATCGAGGCCATCTTTTTTGGGTGGATTATGCTCTATATGATATACCCGACCAGAGTCCTCATGCACCCTTCTACCACTTAGACGTGCAATTATTTCTTCATCCTTCACATGTATTTCTATTACTTTGTCTATTTCAATTCCTTCTGATACAAGAGCTTCTGCTTGAGGTATTGTTCTAGGGAAACCGTCAAATAAAAAACCATTTACACAATCATCTTGTTGAATGCGCTCTTTAACTAGGGCGATAATTAAGTCATCAGAAACCAAACCTCCTGAGGCCATTATTCCCTTTGCCTTTAATCCTAATTCTGATTCAGCTTTTACAGCGGCTCTTAACATATCTCCTGTAGAGATTTGAGGTATCGTGAACTTTTCTGTGATATATGCTGCTTGGGTTCCTTTTCCGGCGCCCGGTGGTCCTAAAAGAATAATTCTCATCTAACATCTCCATTTTTAGAGGAAAAACATAATTATATGTGATTAAAAAATCAAAGGAATCAAACATTACACACAAATTAAGCTGACCACAAGAAAACTACAGTTTATTCCTTACTAATTTTTCTTTTGCTTCACACCAGAGCATTTCAAGCAACTCAGGCTTAGTATCTGAGAGTGTTTGTCCGTCTTTGTCCAGCTTACGCTCAATATAATTAAATCTTCGCTCAAACTTTTTTGTTGACCCTCTGAGGGCAACCTCTGCATCTACATTTAAGTGCCTGCATAAATTTACAACCGTGAACATTAAATCGCCCAGCTCTTCATTTATATTCTCTATATCATTTTTGCTTATTGCTTCTGAGAGCTCTGAGACTTCTTCATTGACTTTATTAAAGATTTCTTGATTTGTCTTCCAATCAAAACCAAAAGTTGCTGCTCGTTTTTGAATTTTTTGGGCTCTCATTAAAGATGGTAGCGCTAATGGTATATCAGCCAAGATTGAGTTTTGGCCCTTCTTCTTACGCTCGTTTGATTTAATTTCTTCCCATTTTTTCTTAATATCTTCTGTATTTAATTGTTCTTTTGGATTCAGATTTTTGCTTGAAAGCTTCCCATCTGGAAAAACGTGTGGATGCCTGCTTATTAATTTTTCTACAACGCAAGTTATCACATCATTCAAGTTAAATAGGTTTTTTTCGTCAGCCAGATTACAATAAAATATAATCTGAAAGAGTAAGTCTCCTAGTTCTTCCTTAAGATGTTTGAAATCGCAGTTTTCTATACAATCGATAACTTCATAGACCTCTTCTAAGGTGTACGGAACGATGGAGTTAAATGATTGTTTAACATCCCAAGGGCAGCCAGAAATGGGATCTCTTAATCTTTCCATAAGAAATACAAGATCGTCAATTGAGAGGAGTTTATTACGCATATATTCCAGAGGATAGGTAGCGGTCTCCCCTATCACAAACTATAGCGACTATAACTGCATCATTGATCTTTTTGGAGATTCTCAAGGCTGTTGCAACTGATCCACCGGATGAGACACCACAAAATATACCTTCTTGAGTAGCCATTTTTCTCATAGTTTCTTCAGCCTCTTTTTGGCCTATGTCTATAATTTGATCTACGTGCGATGATTTGTAAATACTTGGTAAATATTTCTTTGGCCAACGTCTAATACCAGGAATGCTTGCACCATCTTCTGGTTGTAAGCCTATAATTTGAATATCAGAGTTTTTGGACTTTAGGTAGCGAGAAACACCCATTATCGTACCAGTTGTACCCATTGAACTTACAAAATGGGTTATCTTCCCTTTAGTTTGTTTCCAAATCTCAGGCCCAGTATTTTCGAAATGTGCAAGAGGATTATCAGAATTTCCGAATTGATCTAAAACTCTTCCTATACCTTCGGATTCCATCGATTTAGCTAAATCTCTGGCTCCTTCCATGCTTGATTCTTTTGATACTAATATTAAGTCGGCGCCATAGGCTCGCATAGCTGCTTTTCGCTCTTCAGTATTATTTTCTGGCATGATTAGTATCATTTTATAGCCCTTTATGGCGGCCGCCATAGCTAGCGCAATACCAGTATTTCCTGACGTAGCCTCAATAAGAACATCCCCAGGTTTAATTTCACCACGCACTTCAGCTCGCTGGATCATACTAATTGCGGGTCTATCTTTTACAGATCCAGCAGGATTATTACCTTCAAGCTTCACAAGAATAGTATTAGAGCTCTCACCAGGTATACGTTGAAGAGCAACTAGTGGCGTTTTTCCTATACAGGACTCAATTGTCGGATATGGCATAAAACTCCATCTCAAAAAGTTACTTAAATTTTATTTATATAATTTGTACATAAATATATTTATATCAAATCCTAGCTTATCACTCAGCGCAAGAATATTTAAATCACCACTACTTAAAACCGAAATAAACTATAGCTGGGCCTAAAAAAGTACAACAAAGGATAACACGTGATCAGACTCGTCTGACAAGCTTATAAGGGCTTGACTGGCGCCCATCTCCTTCATTCTTTTTTTTGCCCCTCCAGTCAGTTCAATTGTGGGGGCACCAAAACTGTCATTTTTTACTTCAAAATCTTGCCATGATATCAAGCCAATCCCAGTTCCTAAGGCCTTACTTGCCGCCTCTTTTGCTGAAAAACGCTTAGCCAAAAAGCTTATTGATTTATTCTTATTTTTAAAGATATCTAGTTCAGTTGGACATAAAACTCTTTTTGAAAATCGATCCCCATGCTTATTAAAGGCATTTTCAATTCTAGAGATCTTCAAAATGTCTGTTCCTACACCAATTATCATTTGCTGGCCCCAATATCTATACTAGAGTGTAGTTATAATAAGTAATTTTTACCAAGTTAATTGTTTTTTGACAATTTATTTTTACTAAAAAAGCTACGACTTAATATAGGTTTTTCACCTATATGCGGCTCTAAAGCTAGTCGCATTAATTTCTTTGCTGCTTGTGGCGATAAAGAAAAATCCCCATCTTTGAATGCTATCAAATCACACCCTTTGAATAATTCACTCGAGGTATTAGTTACAGTATTATTATTTTTTGATAAAAAGCCAAGATCTGGTACGAAGTAGTATTCATTGTCACGATTAATTGGCTCATTAAACACGGCATCAGTCGTTAAGTTTAAGCCGTAACCTAGCTCCTCAAGCAATGAAAATTCAAAAGTACGTAGACTCTCTGATAGGGATATATTTTTTGCTAGATCTGTTAGCACATTGATATAGTTGTCGTAAATTACTTGATGGGGATCGTTTTCAGCAAGAAGCCTCATCAACAATTCATTTAGATAAAAGCCACAAAAAAGACTATCGCCCTTGAGTGACATTGGGGCTGAGGAGTGCTCTATTTGAGTTAGCGTTTTGAGATTAGATTTGCCTGTCCAACTTACTAAGATTTGGGAGTATGCATTTAGCTTTATTGCCCTTTTTTTTCCTCTTGAGCCTCTTGAGACAGCACTAACTCTGCCATAAGATCTTGTAAACAGATCAACTAATAAGCTTGTTTCCCTGAAAGGACGCGTGTGTAATACATATGCTAGTTCAGGCTGCATAGGGGAATACAAAATGTTGGCTAGTATTCGGATTTATATCCAAGACTTTTGAGTGCATTTTTGTCATCAGACCATCCTCGCTTTACCTTGACCCACAAAGTGAGCATCACTTTGTTTTCAAGTAGTTTTTCCATATCAAGACGTGACTCTCGCCCTATCATTTTTAGTCTTTCGCCTTTATCTCCAATCGTAATTTTTTTTTGACCTTCTCTTTCTACGAGTATGAGTGCATTAATATGGCAAATATTTTTTTCATATTTAAACTTTTCTATTTCTACTGTAGTTTCATATGGCAGCTCTGCACCTAACTGGCGTACTATTTTTTCTCTAATCAATTCTGCTACTAAAAATCTCTCACTTTTATCAGTAATCTGATCATTAGGAAAATAATATTCTCTACAGGGTATATTATTTTTAATTTCCGATTCTAAGAGATCAAGCTGATGACCAAGCAAAGCAGAAATAGGGATTATCTTAGATGTCGGAAAGTTTGCTGCTAGATTTTTGATGTGTGGAGCTATATCGTTATCAGCAGATATCTTATCAAACTTGTTAATAGTAATTATTACAGGGATTTTTGTTTTAAATGCTTCATTTGCTACCCTTTCGTCTGTTTCGTTCCATATATCACGATCCAGCACAAGAATTATCAAATCTACATCTTTTATAGCACCTTCTGCCTCTTGATTCATATACCGATTAAGTGCTTTTTTTTGATTGAAATGCATTCCAGGAGTATCTATAAAAATTATTTGGGCATCTTCTGTAGTTTTTATTCCAAGCAAATTGTGTCTAGTTGTCTGCGGCTTTCTTGAGGTTATGCTTAGTTTGGAGCCTAAAATATGATTTAGCAAAGTAGACTTTCCAACATTAGGTCTTCCTACTATCGCAACATACCCACATTTTTTTGGATAATCATTTGCTGTCATCTAACAGCTCCAACAGTGCCTTCTCAGCAGCCACTTTTTCAGCCTCTCTTTTTGTTTCTCCCAAGCCTTGCGTTGGTCTTTTAAGGCTATCAGCGAGGCATTCAATTTTAAATTTTTGCCTATGGGCTTCACCGGATATATCGATGACCTTATAGATAGGGAGCGGCTGATTCCTTGACTGCATTAGCTCTTGAAGCAGAGTTTTTGGATCTTTGTGACCGCTCATTTTTAAGTTTCTTAATCTTGAATCGAACCACTTAAGGACACAGATTTTACATGGATCAATGCCGCCATCCAAGAAGACTGCACCGATTATCGCTTCAACAGCATTAGCGAGAATTGATGACCTAAAACGTCCTCCACTTGTCATTTCGCCTTTCCCCAATATTAAAAATTTCCCGATATCTAGCTCATTTGCAATTTCAGCAAGAGTTTTTCCTTTTACTAAATCTGCTCTATATCTACTAAGTTCTCCCTCTTTACTTTGGGGTAGTAAATTATAGATTTCATGGCCAATTATAAAATTTAAAGCTGAATCGCCTAAGAACTCTAATCTCTCATTATTAGATGAGCCCAAGCTTCTGTGTGTAAGCGCGAGCTGTAATAAAAATTCATCTTTAAAATCATAGCCGATGACGCTCGTGAGTTGATCTTTTTGTATTTTCATAGGTTAGCTTTATTTATCATCGTATTCTTCCTGTACCAGAAAAACTTGGAGGTTCGGTAAATGAGCTCCAGCTCATCCAAATTAAAAATGCTTTACCCACAATATTGGCTTCTGGAACAGGACCCCATACCCTACTATCACTGCTGTTGTCTCGATTGTCACCCACCATAAAATAGTGTCCTGATGGAACAACAATAGAGTAGTTTTTTCCAAGATTAGTTGGTATTTTTCTCTTTCTTATGAGGTGTTTTACTCCATCTAGATTTTCATTTTCTAATATATAATTTTTATCTTCTGCATCTTCAGACAAGAAGGCATAATCCATCTGTTTTCCATTTATATACAATATATTATTTTTTATCGTGAGTTTATCACCAGGTAGACCAAGAACTCGTTTAATAAAATATCTTTTATCGTGTGGAGGTGTAAAAACCATTACATCCCCTCTTTCTGGATAACCTAAATCAAAAAACTTAAATCTTGTAACGGGAAACCTCAGTCCATAGCTAAACTTATTTACTAAAATATAATCACCTATCTTTAAGGTTGGTATCATTGATCCTGAAGGGATCTGAAAAGGTTCAAAAATAAAGGACCTGAGCACAAAAACAAAGAGTAGGACTGGAAAAAAAGAGCCAAGATAGTCAGAAAACTTAAGTAAAATTTGAGGTTGCTTGCCTCGATTTAACTTGCTTACTAATAAAAAAATTCCACTAATGAGGACAAGTATTGTAAGCACAAGGGGGAAATTTATATCCATTAAATTCTCAATTATCAGTCTTTAAAACAGCCAAAAAAGCTTCTTGAGGTATCTCTACATTACCAACCCTCTTCATTCTTTTTTTACCTTCTTTTTGCTTTTGAAGTAATTTTTTCTTACGTGAGATATCTCCGCCATAACATTTTGCAGTAACATTTTTACGAAGTGCTTTAACAGTTGTTCTCGCTATAACGTGTCCTCCTATAGCGGCCTGAATTGCTACATCAAACATTTGTCTTGGTATGAGTTCCTTCATTTTTTCAGTTAGTTGTCGTCCTGTCCTTTGTGAATTAGCACGATGAAGGATTAGCGCTAAAGCGTCAACCCTAGCAGCATTAATTAAAACATCTAGTCTTACTAGTGGGGCCACTTGGAATCTTGTGAAACTGTAATCGAGAGATGCAAAACCTCGACTTACAGATTTTAATCTATCAAAGAAATCCATTACCACCTCGCTCATTGGAATATCATATGAAAGAGAAACCTGCTCACCAATAAACTGGAGATCTTTTTGCACACCCCTTTTTTCAATACAAAGAGTAATTACGTTACCAACATGTTCTTTTGGAACCAAAATATTAGCTTCACATAAAGGTTCGCGCATTTCACTAACTTGCGCTGGATCTGGCAAATCAGTTGGGCTTGATATATGTATAATTGTCCCATCTTTCCTTAAAATTTCATAAACAACAGTTGGTGCTGTAGTGATTAAATTTAAGTTGTATTCCCGCTCTAATCTTTCTTGGATGATCTCCATATGCAATAAACCGAGAAAACCACAACGAAATCCAAAACCTAATGCATCTGAATTTTCAGGTTCAAAAAATAAAGATGCATCATTAAGGGTAAGCTTTGCTAAAGCTTCTCTGAAATCTTCGAAATCATCAGAACTAACAGGAAATAATCCAGCATAAACTTGTGGCTTTATGTTCTTGAATCCAGGTAAAGATTCTGTTTCTGGGGTACTGAAATGAGTAAATGTATCACCTACAGGCGCACCAAGAATATCCTTGATTCCAGCTACTACAAATCCAACTTCCCCCGCTTTTAAAATGCCAGTTTCTTTTCTTTTGGGGGTGAATATTCCAACCGCTTCGACATTATGGGATTTACCAATTGATTTAGTAATTATCTTATCTTTTATTTTTAATACTCCAGCAGAAACTCTTACGAGGGAAACAACCCCTAGATATGTATCAAACCAAGAATCAATAATTAAAGCCTGCAATGGAGCCTCTATATTACCTTTTGGAGGAGGAATCTTAAGAATAAGTCGCTCAAGAACATCTTCTATACCTAATCCAGTTTTTGCGCTGCAATGGATTGCATCTTCAGCATCTATGCCAATAATATTTTCTATTTCTTTAATAACACGATCAGGATCTGCTTGAGGTAAATCCATCTTATTTAAAACCGGAATTACCTCGAGCTCCTGTTCAATTGCTGTGTAACAATTTGCAACTGACTGGGCTTCTACACCCTGGCCAGCATCTACAACAAGGAGCGCTCCTTCACACGCGGCTAGAGATCGGGATACTTCATATGAAAAATCTACATGTCCAGGCGTATCAATAAAATTCAATTGATAGATTTTCTTGTCTTTAGCTCGATAATTCAATGTTACACTTTGAGCCTTAATTGTTATGCCCCTTTCTCGCTCTATATCCATTGAATCTAAGACTTGCGCGGACATTTCTCTTGAGTCGAGTCCACCGCAATACTGGATAAACCGATCTGCAATCGTAGATTTACCGTGATCGATATGTGCGATAATAGAAAAATTTCTTATATGGCTTAAATTAGACACAGGGTTAAATTTTCGTTGTAGTGAATAGTCATTTGCAGGTAATTTTGGCAAGATTCAATTCATCAATTTTAACCTATTTGGCGTAGAGACGCCATGAAATATAGGAAAAGAAAAAAGCTATTTCGCAATTTGAGCCTGAGGTATATTTTATTCAGATATAAGTTTTTCTTCATTTTGATTATATCTATGGAGAAGACCATCAAGATATCTTTGAATCTGTTCACGAGTTAAATCACTATCTGGTTTTTTACTCTGAAATAAAATTTCATTTGATGCTATTGATTCTTTTTTGGAATGATTTGAAATTGCAACATTTCTAGCCATAGTCGGTGGTATGCCAAATTCAGCTGATGACCTAAGGCTAGAGGAGCTAAGATTTAACTGTATATTTTCTGTTTTAACAAATACAGATGAGTATTCAGTTGTATTTTTATACTCCTGCATTCCTAATAATGCAACAGTAGCCACAGAAGCTGCTACAGCGAATCTTCCCAATGGTTTAATCAGGTACTGAGATATACTCTTTTTGCCATAAGTCTTTTCAAGCTTCACTGCAGATGAAATCTCGGATGAGAAATCTCTAATTATATAAGGAAGATATCCATGCATAGAAGCAGAGGTTACTTCATATCGGCGCCATGTATCACGCAATGGTCCATTGGAAGGCAATTCTTTAAGCACCCTATGTAATTCAATTTCTTCAGCTTCACCATCAAACATAGCAGAGAGAGCTTCTTTCAAATGATGTTCATTGACGCTCATATTAACAACCATTAATATTTTAAATTTAACTTATAACTTATGACCAACATTAACTCAAAAGGTTCAATTTTAATAAACTAGTTTTCCATTCCCTTTATTTTTTCTTCAAGCGCTTCGCGCGCACGAAAAATTCTTGATCTCACTGTACCTACAGGACAATCCATTATATCTGAAATTTGCTCATAACTTAGATCTTCAAATTCACGCAACATTAAGACAGTGCGAAGATCTGCAGGTAATTCTTTTATCGATATATTTATTACTTTCTCTAGCTCGTTTTTTGCAAGGATATTATCTGGTGAATCGTGATTCTGAAGTTGGCTGTTCTGTTCTATATATTCAGAGTCATCTAGATCAAGATCAAATGATGGTGGACGTCTATTGCGTGCAAGCAAATAATTTTTTGATGTATTCACAGCTATACGATAAAGCCATGTGTAAAATGCACTTTCACTTCGAAAGTTTTCGAGTGCTCGATATGCCTTTATAAAGGTTTCTTGGACTACATCATTGACTTCATCGAAGTCTTTAACATATCTAGAAACAATAGCATGCACTTTAAATTGATGTTTAAGCACAAGCAGATCAAAAGCACTCTTATCCCCTTTTTGGACACGAGCTACCAGTTGATCATCGCTAATTTTTGGTTGCTCATTTTTCATCGATGTCCTAGATTTTTTTATTTACAATACAAAAAAAGGCAGAGAAATTTATTATCACTTACTATAATAGCATTACTTGAATTAAATTAGACCTGACAAGAGCAAAAATTAATATGCCCAATAAGCAAGAGGTGCTTGTAATAGGTAGCGGTGCAGCAGGAATGACAGTTGCCCTTGAGCTCGCTACTAAGTATAAGGTTTCCATATTAAGTAAGAGTGCCATTGAATCCGGGGCCACTTGGTGGGCTCAAGGAGGAATTGCAAGTGTATTTGATCATGAAGACTCAATAGAATCTCATTATCAAGATACCATAAAAGCTGGTGCTGGCATGTGCCATGAGCAAACTGTGAGATCTGCTGTAGAAAGAGGTCCTGAGGCTATACGTTGGCTGGTTGCGCAAGGTGTCGAGTTTACACAAAACTCAAGTGATCAGTACCATCTTACTCAAGAAGCCGGACATAGTCATCGAAGAATTCTTCATTCAGCAGATGCGACAGGCAAAGAAGTATCAGCCTCTTTAGCAGACAAAGTAAAGAGTAATCCTAATATAAAACTTTATGAAAATCACATTGCTGTAGACCTAATAACGCAAGCTGATAAAAGTTCGAGTCGGATGAGATGCACGGGAGCTTATGTTCTCGATACAAAAAAAGATACTGTGGATGTTTTTCATGCAAAAGTTGTAGTTTTAGCAACTGGTGGAGCAAGTAAAGCATACCTTTATACAAGTAACCCTGATGGAGCGACTGGAGACGGTATAGCACTTGCCTGGAGATCTGGTTGCAGAGTTGCAAATCTTGAATTTAATCAATTTCACCCGACATGCTTATATCATCCTGATGCAAAAGCCTTTTTGCTAACAGAAGCCTTACGTGGTGAAGGGGCATACCTTAGGCTTCCAAATGGAGACCGCTTCATGTCAAAGTTTCATTCTAAAGCTGAGCTAGCACCAAGAGATATAGTTGCAAGAGCAATAGATTATGAAATAAAAAGGTTGGGTTGCGATTGTGTTTTTTTAGATATTACACATAAGCCAGCTAAATTCATTGATAAGCATTTTCCTTCTGTCAAAAAATATTGCCTGAAGTTTGGTATAGACATCACAAGTGATTTGATTCCAGTAGTTCCAGCTGCACATTATACTTGTGGTGGTCTAATGGTTAATCAATATGGGCAGACTGACTTATGGAATCTTTATGCCGTCGGAGAAACTGCCTTCACTGGCTTGCATGGTGCAAACAGAATGGCTAGTAACTCTCTTTTGGAGTGTGTGGTTTTTGGCAGGATTTCTGCAGAAGAAATAAATAACAGGATGTCAGGTATATCTGACTTCCAATTTGCAAAACCATGGGACGAGAGCAGAGTAACCCATTCTGACGAGGATGTTATTATTTCTCATAACTGGGATGAGCTCAGACGCTTTATGTGGGATTATGTAGGTATAGTGAGATCCAAAAAGAGATTAGAAAGAGCAGAACATAGAGTGAAATTATTACAATTAGAAATTCAGGAATATTATAGTAATTATAAAATTGGTAAAAATTTAATAGAGCTGCGAAACCTTGTCCTTGTGTCAGAGTTAATAATTCGATGTGCAAAACAGCGTAAAGAAAGCAGAGGACTACATTATACTTTAGATTATCCCGAGTTATCTAAAATTGCAAAGGACACAATCATGGTGCCAATTAACTTTGCCGCGCAAAATATTGTTGTTAATTCGGTTTGAACCTATTTTTATTCAAATTATGGGCGAACTAAATGTCTAGTATCCCTTATTATATCGATAATTTTTTGCAACTCTGGATTACTAGAGCCTTTTCGATCTATAAGCCAATTCCAAAGATCTTGATCCTCACATTCTAGCAGTTTCCAATATCTCATTTGATCTTCAATTGCTAACTGGGGGTATACTTTTTCAAGAAAAGGTAAGAACATTAGGTCTAACTCAAGCATACCGCGCCTGCTTGCCCATGAAAGTCTTTTTATATCCATCAACAACACCTTTTAGTTGAAAAAGTAAGTTTTTATTATAGTGGAACTAGCTAGGTTTACGAACTAAGATATATATAAGATATTTTATTGTGGATATATATGAATAACTGGCATTCTTTTTTAAAAAAAAATGGCGCAAATTTCTCAAATAAAAAAGAAGTATCATTTGATAAAGCGTTGCCATTTTCCGATTACTCTAGAGAATTGGGTTTTTTTGTGCCATTAACTCATCTTGGCTTGATTCAGCTTGAAGGTCAGGATGCCAAGCAATTTCTTCAAGGGCAAATCACTTGTGATGTTGGCTCGCTCTCAAAAGAAAATAGTATTTTTGGCGCAAGATGTAATCCAAAAGGTCGCACTCTAACAAACTTTCAACTTCATGAAACTAATGATGGTAGATTATTGTTAATTATGCACCGTTCTTTGATTGATCTGACGATTCAAGACCTCTCTAAATACGCAGCATTTTATAAAGTTGCTCTTAAGGATGCAACAGACCTTCATGCCTTGTTCGGTTTAGTTCGTATAAATCATGATTATCAGTCTAATATAAGCTCAAATTTTTCTTATAAAGATGGTAGAGAGCTTGTTTCTATACCTGTAAACCATGCAATAGAGCTATGGGATGAATTATCAGCTGTATCAACTGTTGCAGATTATAATTTTTGGGAATCCCTAAATATACAATCAGGAATACCAGTATTACAAAAAGAGACCTCAGGTTCCTTTGTGCCGCAAATGCTCAATTTAGACCACCTTGATGCCATAAGTTTCACCAAGGGCTGTTATACAGGACAAGAGGTGGTTGCTAGAATGAAGTATCTCGGTAAACTAAAAAGAAGAGTATATCGTATAATCAGAAATAGCGATCAGATTACACCTCCCGGTACACCTTGTTATGTTGAAGATATAAAGCAGGTTTCTGGCTATGTGATATCTAGTGTACAAATAGACTCAAATGCTCAAGAGCTTTTAGTGGTTCTTACAGATCAAGCTGCAAAAATTCATCGTATGGCTATTGGCAATACTAGTATCGAAAAAATTCAATATTTACCTCTGAATTATATTAAAAGTTAAATTGCCAATGAACTATAAAGGAATGCTTTAAATGTTTGAATGGCTTGCTGATAATCAAAGCCTATTGGTCTGGTTAAGTTTTTTTTCGGCTATATTTTTTATTGTTAGCTTGATGGTTTTACCTTGGCTGGTAGGTTTAATTCCAGAGGATTATTTTTTTAACACAACGATTGATCTATCAAATAATAATGAGGATAATTTTTACTACAAGCTAGCAATAAAGACTGGAAAGAATGCTTTAGGGTTAGTTTTACTAGTTGGCGGAGTGCTTATGCTTTTTTTGCCAGGCCAGGGACTACTAACTATATTCATCGGGATTATTTTGATTGATTATCCAAAAAAACAATTAGTTGAAAGGCGTTTGGTCAAAATAGATATTATTTTTAAAGGTTTAAATTGGATTAGAATTAAAGGAGGCCATCCTCCTATAAGACTTAATATGGATGAAGATTAGTTCTTTTTGGGAGATATATTCCAATTTATTTTTTTCCTACAATTCTTATATATGTATCTTTCTGCTAAAGAAAAATGTCTGCAACCAAAAAATCCTCTATATGAAGATAATGGAGATGGGTGAGGAGCTTTGAGAATAAGATGCTTGTCACCGTCAATAATAACAGTTTTTTTTTGTGCATCTTTCCCCCAAAGTATAAAAACTAAATTTTTTTTTCGTGCGCTTAACTCTTCTATGATTTTATTTGTAAAAGTCTCCCATCCAATATTTTGATGGCTACCAGGTAAAGATTTTTCCACAGTAAGGACGGTGTTGAGGAGCAGGACTCCTTGCTCAGACCAAGATGTGAGACAACCGTGGGGCGGTTCTGATATTTTTATATCTGTGACGAGTTCTTTAAATATATTTCGTAATGATCCAGGAATTGCAATTTCTGGTTTTACAGAAAAACTTAAGCCGTGGGCCTGTCCTTCCCCGTGATATGGGTCTTGCCCAAGTATAATTACATCCACTTCATTAAAAGGTGTTCTTTTTAAAGCTTCAAACCAATTTGATATCGGCGGATAAATTACCTTACCTTTATCAGCTTCAGACTGAAGAAAGGTAAATAAGTTCTTCATATACAGTTTCTTAAACTCATTGCCTAAAACATCTTTCCAAGATGTATGTAAATTATTTGTTGCAGTCAACATATCGAGTGGAGCTTTCATAAGCTAAAAAGTTAGATTTATCTAATTTGTCGATAATATTTTAAACTAAAAAATAGATAAATATACCTTTAAAGATTTTATATATCTGCTTTATGTAATATTATTTATTGGTTATTAATATATGGGGAAAGAATGAAAGTATTTGCATTTTTTATAGAAATTTTGCCACTTGCTGGCTTTTTTATTGGTTTCCACTATTACGGGATATATATAGCAGCAGTTATATCGGTTGCTCTGGGTTTTGCTGTTCTTTTTATATCTTGGTTTAATGAAAAGCGATTAGCCCCTTTCCCTCTTTACTGTATATTTTTTTCAGCAATCTTTACATTAGCTGCAGTTATTTTTGGAACGAGTATTTTGATAAAAATACAACCCACAGTTGCCAATGGCTTATTCTCTCTCGTTTTACTCGGTGGCTGGTTTCTAGATCGACCAATGATGCAGGTTTTCTTTGGTGCTCAATTTAATCTAGATAATGAAACATGGGTAAAACTTACATATAGGTGGGGCTGTTTTTTTCTATTATTAGCAGTAGCTAACGAGATTGTATGGAGAAATAATTCAGAAGAATACTGGGTGAATTATAAAACTTTTATTGTGGCGCCACTTTCTGCTTTTTTTATGTTAGCTCAATTACCGTTAACACTAAGAGGTACAAAAAAGCATATCTCTTAAAATGATATACATCTAGTAAATCTTCAAAATAATCTATCCTTTGTTGCCCAGATATTCTAGAGGTCTACAATATGATTTATATATAAAAATCTTTTACAAGGCCTTATGAACAAGTTGAAAGAAAATGAAATTTACAATCGCCAGATTTACACTTGGTTATTTCTTTGCGCTGGATTGATTTTTTGTATGATTTTGCTTGGCGGCGTTACCCGCCTTACTCATTCTGGTCTTTCTATGGTTGAATGGAAACCTTTAATGGGCATTATTCCACCATTAAACAACAAAGAATGGCAGGCAAGCTTTGATCTCTATAAATTATATCCTGAGTATCAAAAGATAAATATGGGTATGAGTATCAGTGAATATAAATATATCTTTATGTATGAATACCTGCATCGTATTTTAGGACGAGTTATTGGAATAGCTTTTTTGATTCCTTTTTTGTTTTTTTACTTTACTGGTCGTATCAAAAGAAAATTAACACCAAAGTTATTAATAATGTTTTTTTTAGGTGGTTTTCAGGGTCTTTTAGGCTGGTACATGGTAAAAAGTGGCCTGGTTAATATCCCATCTGTGAGTCAATATAGACTAACAGCACACTTGGGTAATGCAGTTATAATTTACGCATATATATTGTGGGTTGCATTTGGTCTAATAGGAAATAGTAAATATTCTTTGATGAAGCCAATAAGCAACATAACTAAGGGAATTAGAGTCGGCTCATATTCGATTACAGGTTTACTTTTTATTATGATCCTCTCTGGTGGTCTAGTTGCTGGAACGCGTGCAGGCCTAGCCTATTCAACTTTTCCACTCATGGGTGAATCCTTTATACCTGTTGGGTTATATAGTTTATCGCCTATTTGGTTGTCTGCTTTTGAGGATATAACTACAATTCAATTTAATCACCGAATGTTCGCTTATTTTTTATTCGTATTAATTCTCAGCTTCTCTGTCAATGCAATACGAAAATTTGATTCTAGTATTGTCAGAACAGCTTTTACTTGTATGTTAATTTTATTAACCTTGCAGGTATGTTTAGGAATCGCCACGATCTTGCTTTATGTTCCAGTATCAATTGCGGCAGCCCACCAGAGCGGAGCAATAGCACTTTTAACTGTATCAATTTTTTTAAGTAGATTTTTTTATGATCATTCGCGAAGTTATCAATAAAACCATCCTTCACTCTTCTTTACGTAACTATTGGAGTTAAAATGAAAAGTGTATATAAATTGTTACTGTGTATGATAATAACACTAACAATATCCCACTATTCCTATGCTGCAGATGTAATTGCTGGAAAAGAAAAAGCAGTAGCTTGCGCTGGCTGTCATGGTGTAAATGGTATTAGTCGTAATCCTATGTGGCCAAATTTAGCGGGACAAAAGACCGGTTATCTTTCTCTGCAGATGAAAAATTTTAGAGATGGAAAAAGAGTAAATTCAATTATGAATATAATATCAAAATCGCTTACAGATGAGGATATTCATAATTTAGCAGCTTATTACTCTAGTCTTTAGCAAAAAATCAGCAAACAATCCCTCTATTTAATCAACGAAACACCTAGCATTACGAAACATTCTTAACCAAGGACCATCTTCATTCCAGTCTTTAGGATGCCATGAGTTAGTTACAGAGCGAAAAACTCTCTCAGGGTGAGGCATCATGATACTAGCTCTTCCATCAAGACTTGTAACACCTGTAATTCCTGATTTTGAGCCATTAGGATTAAAGGGGTATTTTTCAGTTGTTATCATAGAGTTGTCTACGAATCGAAGAGATATTCCACCTGAAGAGATGATTTGATTTAATTGACTATCGCCATCAAACTCCACTTTGCCTTCACCATGAGAAACTGCTACAGGTATAACTGATCCCTCCATACCAGTTAAAAAAATGGAGGGACTTTTTTCTATTTTGACTAATGAAAATCTTGCTTCGAACTCCTCTGAACTATTTCTGACAAATTTAGGCCAATTTTCTGCACCGGGAATTAAGGATTTAAGGTTAGCTAGCATTTGGCAGCCATTACAAATACCAAGAGAAAAAACATCTTTTTGGTGAAAGAAGTTTTGAAAAATATCCTTGAGTTGTGAATTAAATAGTATAGATTTTGCCCATCCTTCTCCTGCACCCAAAACGTCACCATATGAGAATCCCCCGCATGCAACAAGCCCTTTAAAGGACTTTAAGTCTAATCTTCCATCAACAAGGTCGCTCATGTGTATATCTACAGAATCAAATTCTGCTCGATCAAAAGCAGCAGCCATTTCAATGTGACCATTCACTCCTTGATCTCGAAGTATTGCAACTCGCGGCTTTATATTCTGATTAATAAATGGAGTCACTATATTTTCATTTATATCAAAACTAATTTTTGTTTGAAGCCCAGGATTATCTAATAATAGTTCATCGTGCTCTTGTTTTGCACAGTTGGAATTACCTCTTATTGCTTGAACCTGATAGCTTGTTTCGCTCCAATCTTTTTTAAGCTCAAACAAGTTTTTACTATAAATAATTTCTGTTTTATTAGTTATTTTTATCCGCTTGCTGTCATTCAATTCCCCAATTTTAGTTGCGGGTATATTAATCTTAGAAAAACAACTTTTAATATAAGTAATTTCTTGCTCAGGAACCTGAATAACAGCACCTAGCTCTTCATTAAAGAGGATCTCTAAAACTTTATTTCCGGATTCATCTAAAGTTATATCTATTCCAGTATGGCCAGCGAAAGCCATCTCAATCAAGGTAGTAAATAGACCACCATCCGAACGATCGTGATAAGAAAGAAGCATATCAGCCCTATTAAGATCTTGGATAACTGTAAAGAAATTCTTGAGTAAAATAGCGTCATCTATATCTGGAGGATTTTCACCTATAGAATTATAGGTTTGAGCGAGAATAGAGCCCCCCATACGATTTTTATTTTGACCTAAGTCAATATATATAAGTGAAGTATTCTCAACATCCACAATTATTTGCGGAGTTAGAGTTCTTCTAACGTCATTTACAGGTGAAAATGCAGTAATTATTAGCGATAACGGTGATGTAACAGATTTTTGGTCATTAGCCTCTTTCCAGGATGTCTTCATGGACATAGAATCCTTACCTACTGGGATAGCTATACCTAGTTTAGGACAGAAGTCTAAGCCCACGGCTTCAACAGCACGATAAAGTTTTTCATCCTCACCTTCATGACCAGAAGCAGACATCCAATTTGCCGATAACTTAATATCAGAAATATTTTTTATATCACAGCCCATAATATTTGTAATTGCTTCACCGACCGCCATTCTTGCCGATGCTGCTGCATCTAATAATGCTAATGGAGGTCTTTCGCCCATAGCCATAGCTTCCCCCGCAAAAGTGTCAAAGCTTGATACAGTGACACCACAGTCTGCAACTGGAACTTGCCATGGGCCAACCATCTGATCTCTTGCAACCATTCCTGTAACACTCCGGTCACCAATTGTTATCAAAAAACTTTTACTAGCCACAGCGGGGTGCTTTATAACACGATCAATAGCTTTAGTGATCGTAATTTTGGATAAATCAAATAGTTTGGGAATATGTTTTTTTGTTTGAACATTTTTGTGTATTTTAGGTGGTTTACCAAAAAGAACAGACATTGGCAGATCTATAGGGTTTAGATTATATTTTTTATCAGAAAGGACTATTTGTTTTTTTTCTAGCGATTCACCAACAATTGCATATGGGCACATTTCTCGTTGGCAGATATCTTCGAAAATATAAGATTACATGGGTCTACAGCCATAACATATCGCTCTTGAGCCTCATTACACCATATTGCTAGAGGAGACATGCTTGCATCATCATTTGGTATATCCCTTAATTCGAACTTGCCGCCACAACCTCCATCTTTAACTAATTCAGGAAAAGCGTTAGATAAACCGCCTGCACCAACATCATGAATAAATGCAATTGGATTTAGATCATCTAGCTGCCAGCATTGGTCAATCACCTCCTGACATCGACGTTCCATCTCAGGATTTTGCCTTTGCACAGATGCAAAATCTAGATCCTCGTCGCTTGAGCCAGTCTCCATAGATGAAGCGGCCCCTCCACCTAGGCCGATAAGCATTGCAGAACCACCTATAACGATAAGTTTACAACCAGGCTTAAAGGCAAACTGTTTAATATCTTTGGTTCGAATATTTCCATATCCTCCAGCTATCATTATAGGTTTATGATAACCTCGCCTCTCTCCTAAATAATCCGCCTCGAAAGTTCGAAAGTAACCGCATATATTGGGTCTTCCAAATTCGTTATTAAAAGCTGCTCCACCTAATGGCCCATCAATCATTATTTCTAAAGGTGATGCAATACGATTAGGTTTTCCATACATCTGCTCCCAGGGTTGAAGAAAACAAGGGATATTTAGGTTAGAGACAGTAAAACCAGTTAATCCAGCTTTTGGCTTTGAGCCTCTGCCGACTGCACCCTCATCGCGAATCTCTCCTCCAGAACCAGTACCAGCACCTGAAAAAGGTGATATAGCGGTTGGATGATTATGGGTCTCAACTTTTATTAATATGTTAATAGGCTCTACTTTAGATGCATATATTTTAGTTTTAGGGTCTGGATAAAATCTCCCGGCAGTATTTCCCATTATTACTGCTGCATTATCATCATAGGCAGATAAAACACCTTTTTTTGATTGTTTGTATGTATTTTTTATCATCTCAAAAAGTGATTTATCTTTCTTTTTTCCGTCAATTGTCCATCTAGAATTAAATATTTTATGGCGACAGTGTTCAGAATTAGCTTGAGCAAACATCATTAACTCAACATCAGTAGGATCTCTTTTTAGTTTTTTGAAACTAGAAACTAAATAATTAATTTCATCATCAGCTAAAGCTAGGCCGAGTCTTGAATTAGCCTTTTTTAATGCAGCTATTCCACTCGATAGAATTGGAATTTTACTCATCGTTGACTCATTCTGGTCTTCGAATAAAAGCTCAGCATCATCGATTTCAAGAAAAACTTTTTCTGTCATACGATCCGCGATAACCGGATATAAAGATTCATTTATTGCCTGACTAGCTTTCCCCCATAGGTAAAAAGTAATACCCCTTTCTATCCTTCTGACTGAAAGTAAGCCTGTATTACGTGCTATATCTGTGGCTTTTGTTGACCATGCGGAGATAGTTCCAGGCCTTGGTGCTACTATATACATTGATCCTTTGGGTTTAACAGAGTTTGACTTTAGCCCATAAGACAATAAAGAGTTAAGAGTTTCATGCTCAGTTCTTGTAAGCTCTTTGTTAACTTTTACAAAATGAATATATTGAGCACAGATATTAGTTATTAGTGGCTCTATTTTTTGAATAGATTCGAGTATTTTTTTATTTCGAAATTCAGAAAAAGGTGGTGATCCCTGGAAAATAAGCATTATCTTTGAGTCTCAAAAGCCAGCAATAATTACCGGTTATTTAATTTTCGTGAAAAATTAGCGATTCGTTTAAACATTGCATATAAATTTTATTAAATCATATGCTAAAAAAATTACCTATATTATTAGCGAGGGCCTCTCTTCATTTTAAAAAAATCAATTATTAATTTTTTGGCCTCTTCTGCCATGACCCCTCCTTTTACCTGTAACTTATGATTATAGTGGAACATCTCAGGTATCTTTAAACAGCTGACTACAGCACCAGCTTTCGGCTCTGTTGCACCAAAAACTAGTCTTGATATTCGTGCATGGATCATTGCCCCTATGCACATAGTGCACGGTTCAATTGTAGTATATAGAGTAGTATCTGGTAAGCGGTAATTTTTAGTAAGTTGCCCTGCTTTTCTTAATGCTAAAATTTCTGCGTGGGCTGTTGGGTCGCAGGTTGTTATAGGCATATTAAAGGCACTGCTTATTAATTTTTGATTTTTTACTATTACAGCCCCGATGGGTACCTCCCCATTATCTAGTGATTTTTTTGCAAGAGCTAATGCTTCTTTCATCCAAAATAAATCTTTATCTGCCTTATCAATGTTTTTCATACTTCCTACCTAAATGAACCTTAATTAATCATATTGATTAATGATTAAAAAATTAATAAGTATTATTTATCAACAATCATATCAATAAGAGCCTTAATTCTGTTTTCTGAATTATTGCGGTTTGATATAAATTTTGTATGTTCAATGAAGTCTGCCTCTGGGCTTAGCTCTATACCCCACAGGCCTGATATTTGGTTTGGAAGAATAGAATATCGAACATCTACTATAAGATTTTTATTTGTTGGTGAGATTGCTAGGTAGTTCTGACTAAACCAAGCAAATCGTTTAATATCTTTTGCTTGTTGTGATTCTGGATTTAACCAAAGAAAGTCTTTTGTTAGGTCTAGTTTGGGTATGCTGTCACCCTCAATAATTTTTATTGTTGGGAAAATTCTTATACCATCAGTATAAAAAATACCCTTGTTTTCATATATAACCTTCCATAAAAATAAGTTTGCAAAGGTTGGTTTTGCGTTGATCAGTAGTGATTTTATGCCCTCTTTTTTCAGCTAAGTTTTTGCCTATATTTAGAGCCTTTTCATGT
Organism: uncultured Porticoccus sp.; assembly: GCA_964276025.1. Classification (GTDB taxonomy): domain Bacteria; phylum Pseudomonadota; class Gammaproteobacteria; order Pseudomonadales; family Porticoccaceae; genus Porticoccus. Next base: position 148,592 of record CAXYDD010000001.1, read on the forward strand.
AAAATTACGCCTAATAGCAGATAAGACAGGGCCCAAACTACAGCAAGTCTCGAGAAATATATTTTTTTTAGGTATAAGCCTAAAATAACAAATACTATTAACGGGATAGTAAAAAAAGGGTCAATAATGGATATATTGTTCCAACTTATTCGCTCATAACTAAAAGGCCAAAAAAGTAGAGTCCCGTAGCTAGTGCATGCATCTAAGAGGCCGTGTGTTCCGTACCCTATTGTTGAAAAAAACCAAACTTCTTTAAAAGAAATATACGTTCGAATTCTAGAAAAACAATAAAAAAATGATGCACATATTATTCCCCCAATGGGTATAAAAATAAGGGAGTGTGTGAACTGCCGGTGAAACTCTAAAAATAGAAGTGGATCTTGTTCTGATCTTATAAAAATATCAATATCTGGTGCGACGCCGGATAAAAAACCTATAACACTGATAAGCACTAGTGACTTTTTATTACGAGCGCATGATTGCGAGAAAGAGGATCCAACTATACCTTGGCTTATAGGATCCATTAACTGTGATTTCCGCTCTGTGGGATACTGACATTGGTTTCTTCACCTGAAAGCCTTGCAATTATTGTAGCGCAGGCGATATCACCCCATACGTTAATGCTCGTACGAAACATGTCTAGAATCCGATCAAAAACCATTAATACTCCTATAGCCTCAACTGGAAGACCGATGCTACCGAGAATAATAGCAATTGCTACCAGTGATGCGGATGGCACACCTGCTACACCGATAGATGTGAGTAGAGCAACAACGACAATGGTAAACTGAACACCCATACTGAGTTCTAGTCCATATGCTTGAGCAAGAAACATCGCCGCAGCACACTCGTAGAGGGCCGTCCCATTCATGTTAACTGTTGCTCCAAGTGGAAGGACAAAGCTTGATATTTTGTTAGATACCCCTATATTTTTTTCTAAAACTTTCATGGAAACAGGTAATGTTGCAGAGGATGATGCAGTGGAAAAAGCTGTTAGCATCGCTGAGGACGCTGCTTTAATTGTAGTAACTGGATTTATTCTTGCGATGTATCTCAGCATGAGAGGCAAGATCACTATTGCATGTATTATTAGTGCAGCAACAACTGTTATGGAGAATACTGCAAGGGGCTTAACTGCATCGAAACCAGTTTTAGCTATGACACCTGCAACAAGACCAAAAACTCCAATTGGTGCAAATTTCATGATCAGTTCAGTAATACCCATCATTACACGAAATATTGAATCCCAAAAATTAAAAAATGATCCTTTTAATTGGGCTGGAAGTTTAGTCATGAAATAACCAAAAAGAATCGAGAAAAATATCAACCCAAGCATTTGCCCGTCAGCGGCTGCCTTTATTATATTTGGGGGAACCATTCGTATGAAGATGTTTGCCACATCAGAAACACCTCTGCTATTGATGTTTTCTGACAGTGCATCAGTGTCGTGGCTATTCAATGAAAGTAACTTTCCAGCCGGCTCGTTATCAACATAACCTGGAGCTACTAGGTTAATAAGACAAAGACCGATAAGTATTGCGAATATTGTGGTCACAGCATAAAAAATTATAGTTCTTACGCCAATTAACCTTAAATTGACTGCATCACCTATTCCAGCTATCCCAACAATAATTGAGGATACAATTAAAGGTACGATGATCATTCTAAGCGCATTAAGGAAAAGAGTTCCAATATATTCAAATATTGAGAGATATGTCATACCCAAAAATTTAGCTGTTACACCGTCTAATGAGCTGTATCTGACCAACGATCCAGCAAATGCTGCTAAAAGAATGGCGATCAGGATCTGCCAGTGTAAAGAAAGCTTTTTCATCTGATGTTATTATTCCCACTCAATTGTAGCTGGAGGTTTACTAGAAATATCATAAGAAACTCTTGATATACCATTGATTTCATTGATTATTCTATTTGAAACTTTTTCCAATAAATCATATGGGAGGTGTGCCCATCTTGCCGTCATAAAATCGATTGTTTCTACTGCCCTTAAAGATACTACGTATTCATAACGACGGGCATCGCCAACTACACCAACGGATTTAACTGGGAGAAAAACAACAAAGGCCTGGCTTGTCTTTTCATACCAACCAGTGTTTTTAAGCTCTTCAATAAAAATAGCATCAGCGTCCCTAAGAAGCTCCGCATATTCTTTTTTTACCTCACCTAGAATTCTTACACCTAATCCAGGACCAGGAAACGGGTGTCTATTTACCATTTCATGTGGCAAACCTAACTCAACACCTATTTTTCTAACCTCATCTTTAAAAAGATCTCTTAATGGTTCAACTAAGCTCAACTGCATGGTCTTTGGAAGACCGCCAACATTATGGTGAGATTTTATTACATGTGCTTTACCAGTTTTAGATGCTGCTGACTCAATAACATCAGGATATATAGTCCCTTGAGCCAACCACTTAACATTTTTTATTTTAAGCGCCTCTTTTTCAAAGACATCAATAAATGCTTTACCAATAATCTTACGCTTAGCTTCAGGATCTTTTATGCCAATGAGCCTGTCTAAAAATAGGTCCTCTGAATCTGCTCGAATAACGTTAATACCCATATTTTTTGAGAACATGGCCATTACCTGGTCGCCCTCTTCTTTTCTTAAAAGACCGTTATCAACAAATACACAGTGCAGTTGACTTCCTATAGCTTTATTAAGTAGTGCTGCTACGACAGATGAGTCTACACCTCCCGATAATGCTAATAAAACATTATCTTTTCCAACTTGTCCTCTAATGCGTTCAATTAAATTTTCAGTTATCAGGGAAGGCACCCAGCTTCTTTTGCACCCGCAAACATCTATCACAAACCTTTCAAGTATTTCTTTGCCCTGCTCAGTATGCGTTACCTCGGGATGAAACTGAAGGCCATAAAAATTCTTTTTTTGATTAAACATACCAGCTATTGGGCAGGATTCACTTGAAGCCATTAGTTCGAAGTTGGGCGGGACTGAAGCAACTCTATCACCATGACTCATCCAAACCTCAAGTCGGCCACTTTCTTGCTCATCTTTTTGATTTGCCAGACCATCAAGGAGCACACTGTGATTATGTGATTGAATTTTTGCGTACCCAAATTCTTGAATAGCTGATGTTTCGACTGAACCCCCAAGCTGTTCAGCCATTATCTGCATCCCGTAACAAATACCTAAAATCGGTATTCCAAGGTCAAACAAACCAAGTGACGCACTGGGGGCCTCAATTCCTGTCACAGATTCTGGGCCACCGGATAAAATTATACCACTAGGGTTATATTCGATGATTTCATTACTTTTCATATCAAAAGCATGGACTTCAGAGTAAACACCAGCTTCCCTAACGCGCCTAGCTATAAGCTGTGTGTACTGCGATCCAAAATCAAGGATTAGGATTTTTTTTGATTTTATATTTGACATATCTTATGTGGGTGACCTTTTTTATTAAAAAATAAAGGCTGCCTTACGCAGCCTTTTTCTTAAATCATATTTAAATATAAAATTATCTACGCGGGTAGTTAGGTGCTTCTTTACTAACAGATACATCATGAACATGACTTTCATTCATGCCTGCTGAAGTAACACGAACAAAAGTTGGCTTAGTTCTCAAGGTATCTATATCTGGGCTACCGGTATAGCCCATAGAGGACCTTACTCCACCCATCATTTGATGAATTATTGATGATATTGGCCCTTTGTATGGAACTCTTCCTTCAATTCCTTCTGGAACAAGTTTTTCGGCACCACGAGCTGCATCCTGAAAATAACGATCACTCGAACCAAGAGTTTGCATCATTGCACCCATTGACCCCATACCACGATAAGATTTGTATGTACGCCCCTCATAAAACTCAATTTCTCCCGGAGATTCTTCGGTTCCTGCGAACATAGAACCCATCATTACAGAATGGGCTCCAGCAGCTAGAGCTTTAGATATATCACCTGAAAATCGAATGCCTCCATCAGCGATCACTGGTATATCTGTATCTTTAAGAGCATCTACAACATTAGCTATCGCTGTTATTTGAGGGACGCCAATACCGGTAACAATCCTGGTAGTACATATAGATCCTGGGCCTATCCCAACTTTTACACCATCAGCTCCAGCTTTTGCTAATGCCAATGCCGCTTCAGCAGAGGCTATATTGCCCGCTATAACATCCACCGAAGGGTATTGAGATTTTATTTTTTTTACACGATTTATAACATTCAGTGAGTGTCCATGGGCAGTATCTATGACTAAAATATCGACGCCGGCTTTGACTAGAGCAGCAACTCTATCATCAGTATCAGGACTTGTTCCAATTGAGGCCCCTACTCTGAGTCTGCCCTGATCATCTTTACAAGCATTCGGGAATTTTTCTGCCTTATCTATATCTTTTACAGTAATTAATCCACGTAATTCAAATGATCTACTTACAACTAATATTTTTTCTATGCGATGTTTATGAAGCAAGCTTTTTATTTCATCAGATTTAGCGCCCTCATAAACAGTAACCAACCTATCTTTTGGAGTCATAATAGTTGATACAGGTGATTTTAAGCTAGGTTCGAATCTAACATCACGGCGTGTAACTATTCCAACTAGTTCACCATTTTCTAATACAGGCACTCCAGAAATATTATACTCTGTTGTGAGATCTACTAACTCCTTAACACTAGCAGAAGAGTTTATAGATATCGGATCCTTGACCACGCCACTTTCGTATTTTTTGACAGCGCGCACTTCAAGGGCCTGATTATCGATACTCATACTTTTATGTATGATCCCAATTCCACCATCTTGAGCTAGCGCAATAGCTAAACGAGATTCAGTAACTGTATCCATTGCTGCTGAAACAAGTGGGATATTTAGTGAGATAGAGCGTGATAGGCGAGTTTTTAGTGAAACGTCTTTTGCGGTTACCTCAGAGTATCCAGGTACCAATAAGACGTCATCGAAGGTTAGTGCTTCTCCATCTATTTTTATCATTTGTTCTGCTTACCTCGTCATAACAATTGCTAGCACTGTTGTTTTTTTTAAAAAAACAGATCGCTACTTTAGTAAGCAACCTATTATAAGCCTAACAAGTTGGAAAAACACTATTTTCCTTCACAGACTGCTCTAACCTACTTTTAAATATGCATAATTGCTAACTTTTACATTGACTGCAGTTGATAGTAATGCAAAATAAAGAGATGGATAAAGCAGTAATAAAATATACAGTATCTGAATTAAACAGGCTGTCTCGCCAAACACTAGAAGCTAAATTTCCTTTGATTTGGGTAGAGGGAGAAATATCTAATTTTTCTATGCCAGCCTCTGGTCACTGGTACTTTAAGATGAAAGATGAAACCGCAACAATAAGTTGCGCAATGTTTAAAAATCAAAATTCTAGGAGTAGCTTTAAACCGCAAAATGGAATTAAGGTATTAGCCCGCTGTAAAATAACTATTTATGAAGTATCTGGGAATTATCAACTTATAATTGAGCAAATTGAAAGCGCAGGTATTGGAGCCTTACAAAGAAAGTTTGAAGAGCTAAAAAAACAGTTATTTGATGAAGGTATTTTTGATGATAAACATAAATTACCTATACCAAAATACCCAAGGAAAATAGGTATTATAACCTCCCCCACAGGGGCGGCAATACAGGATATATTATCTATTTTGAAAAGAAGATATCCGATAGCTAGTGTTTTAGTTTATCCAAGTATTGTTCAGGGAAACACACTTGATGGAACTAGTGCAGCAAAAGAGTTAATCGAAAGAATTATTTTTGCAAATAAAGCAAATAATTGTGATGTTCTGATTCTAACGCGCGGTGGTGGCTCTATAGAGGATCTATGGGCTTTTAATGATGAAACCCTTGCTCGATCTGTCCATGATAGCGATATACCAATTATAAGCGCAGTTGGCCATGAGATTGATTATACTATTTGTGATTTCGTTTCTGACTGCAGGGCCCCCACTCCGTCTGCGGCAGCAGAAATTGTTAGTCCAGATATAAACATAATTATACAGAGACTAAATGAAAAAGAACTTCAGCTTAATCGCATGATCCTTAGTTTCTTGCAGACGCATTATCAAAAAGTAGACAGTTTATTCAGAAGGATAAGAAATCCTGCTGATTATCTTTTTCATATAAAAACTCAAATTGAAGGCTTGCAGGTAAGAATCTATAAAAATATAACCTCAAAAATAAAAATGGGTAAAGAAACTCTTACTCATATTGACCAAAATCTACAACGAAATCATCCAAGTGAATACCTCTGTAACCTTTTTAGTCGACTAGGTCTCCTTGAAAAAAGACTTAATGATAAAATTATTGAGTTACTAATAACGAAACATGAAAAATGGGAGAACAGCTTAAGATTATTAGAAGCAGTCAGCCCACTGAATACGATAAAACGAGGCTATGCAATTGTTTTAAATAAAGATAAGAAAATAATTAAAAGCACATCCGATATTAAGATTAATGATAGGATTTTTACCATGCTTGCGGATGGAGGTATATTTAGTAATATTGAAGAAATTCAACCAAAAAAATGATGACAAATAATTTCAAAAAGACAAAAAATTAAGGAGAGCTCTGAAATGAATTTTTTTAAACTACTTATCTTATTCTTGGTAGTGATAACCCTAAATGCCTGCACTGATAAACCTAAAGAAACTTCAGATTCAAACGCAGATGCTAATACTACATCGAATGAGGGGCTTATAGCTTGGAATCTTGATGATTTATATCTAGATATAGAAAGCTGGGATCGTTCTCGTTCTCAGATATCCTTAAAATTTGCGAAGATCAAAGACTGCGAGGGTAAACTTGGTGAAAGTTCAAAGTCCCTGTCTATTTGCCTTGACCTTATTAATGATACTTATAAAGATTTATTGAAAAATTATACATATAGTTTTTTAGCTAAGGATACAGACCTAGGTAACTCTAGTTTTCGCGAAAGATCTTCATTATCCCAGGCGTTATTTGTAAAATTTGGAGAAGCTACAAGTTTCTTGAATCCAGAAATTGTAACTATAGGAAAAACAAAACTAAATCAGTATATAACCAATGATTTGGGTTTAAAAAATCATGATTTTTATATCCAAAATACTCTTCGCCAATCAAAATTCATACTCTCGCCAAAAGAAGAGGCAATCATAGCTACACTTCGAGATACAATGAGCACACCATCTAGTGCTTATGAAGTTCTTACTAATGCTGAAATACCATGGCCAGAAGTGACTTTGTCAGATGGGAAAAGTGTTAGGCTTGATCCATCGGGGTATAGCACATATAGACGATCCTTGGTACGTGACGACCGTATGTTAGTATTTGATAAATTTTGGAGTACATTTCAAAATTATAAACAGACTTTAGCCATAACATTGCAAGGACAGGTTAAGAATGATATTGCTATGGCCAAAATCAAAGGCTACGCTTCGTCGCTTGACCAAGCATTGTCTGAAGAAAATATCCCTAAAGAGGTTTATGAAACACTTGTATCCTCAGTGAATGAAGGTCTGCCAAGTCTTCACAGGCTCATAAAGCTTCGCCAGCGTGTCCTCGGTTTAAAAACATCAGAATACTATGATATATATCCATCTGTTGTTTCGATAGATAAAACATACAGTCTCGAAGATGCAAAAAAATTATCATTGGAAGCGTTGAAACCACTAGGAAAGAGCTACACAGAAACTCTATCAAATTCACTTGATAAAAACTGGATGCATGTATACCCCGCTCCAGGTAAGAGAAGCGGAGCATATGTAATGGGAGCTGCCTATGATGTTCATCCCTATGTGCTATTAAATTTTGATAATACACTCGAGTCGGTAAGCACCTTCATGCATGAATGGGGTCATGCCATGCATACTTTGCTAGCTAACGATGCTCAGTCTTTTACAAAAGCAGACTACTCAACATTTATTGCTGAGATTGCATCAACCGCGAATGAGATTTTACTTTTTGATCATTTACGAAAAAAGAGCAGCAACGACCAACAAAAACTCTATTTTTTATTTAAAGAGCTATCACAAATTAGAGGTACTTTTTTTAGGCAAACACAATTTGCCGAATTCGAACTTGCTATACATCAATTGATAGAAAAAGGTGAGGCGCTCTCTGCAGATAAGCTTGATAGGGTCTACGGAGATATACTTAAGCGATATTATGGGCATAACGAAGGGGTTATGAACATTAAGGATTCATATACGGTTGAGTGGGCATATATTCCCCATTTTTACAGGAATTTTTATGTTTACCAATATGCAACATCTATCTCTGCTGCATATTTTCTTACTGATAAGATCTTAAATAAAGAAAAGGGATCAAAAGAGACTTTAATTAATATATTAAAAGCAGGAGGATCAAATTATCCTTTTGATATACTTTTAAATGCTGGTGTGGATATGTCTTCTGAGGCCGTCTACACGTCTGTTATTAGTCGCATGAATCAACTAATGGATGAAGTAGAGTTAATTTTAAGCAAGTAAATTAACTTTTGTGGGCTTTAAAGATAATTGGTGGCTACCCTTGCCAGCCTTACCTAGCACACAATATTTTCACTACCGTTGCTCCCTTCCGGGTCTGGCGGGGTTTGTGAAAAATTATTGCTAGGGACCAGCAAGGGTCGCCATAAACTTGCTTGATTTGAACAAGAGAGAATTTTGGGTGCTATTGAGTTTATAGACGTATGCTAGCAAGAGACTCTCTAGTATGTATTATGATCGGTAAGCTAACCTATTTCAATGGAGTTATTGCCGTAAAAGCTAAATATTTAAGCTTGTATTATTTTTGTGGATGATTAGATCAAGCTAGATGAGAGTTTGAGTTTAGTATTTTAGGTAATTGGATTTTTTATGGACAACTTAATTAAATCTTGGGTATGGCTGTTAGGCTTTACATTAATTACTTTTGTTTCTATTGCTGGATGTAGCAAAGGACAAAGTAATGTAGAAAAAGGAAATAAGCACGGTATTCTTCACTGGGGAAACGGGACAGATCCCCAAGAATTAGACCCGCATATAGTTACTGGTGTACCTGAGCACCATATTTTATCGGCTCTCCTGGAAGGATTGGTTGCAAAAGACCCAAAAACATTGCAGCCAATTCCAGCTGTTGCTGAGGAATGGAGTATTAGTACGGACAAAAAAACCTATGTATTTAAGATTCGTAAATCTGCGTTATGGTCGAACGGAGATTCACTAACTGCTCATGATTTTGTTTGGTCTTGGTGGAGAGCTCTACAACCAAAATTAGGCAATCAGTATGCCTATATGTTGTTTCCAATTGAGAATTCTGAGGGTTTTGCTAGAGGTGAAATTACAGATTTTTCAAGAGTAGGAGTTAAAGCATTAAGCGATGATGTTCTCGAGGTTAAACTATCTAATCCGACACCATATTTTTTACAGTTATTAGATCACTACAGCATGTTTCCAGTCCACAAAAAAACTATTGAAAAGTTTGGTAAAGCTCATGAAAGAGGAACGCTATGGACCCGTCCAGGAAACTTTGTAGGAAATGGACCATTTATACTCAAAGAATGGCATCTTTTTAGGTCTATTGTTGTTGAAAAAAATATAAATTACTGGGATGAAAAAAAAGTTAACCTAAATGGAATAAAATTCCATCCAATTGAAAATGTAACGACAGAAGAAAGAATGTTTCGTATGGGCCAATTGCATAAAACAGCTAGCGTTCCTATTGATAAGGTTAAAACTTATCGACAAAATAACCCTAATTTAATAAAAATTCATCCATATCTAGGGAGTTATTTCTATAGATTTAATACTAAAATTCCTCATCTAAATGATAAAAGAGTAAGGAAAGCATTGGCTATGAGTATAAATAGGCAACAGCTTACTGACAGAGTAACTAAGGGAGGAGAAACCCCTGCCTACACATTCACGCCTCCTGGAACACTTGGTTATTCTGCAAGGGATGCATTTGAATTTAATCCAAAAATGGCTCGCAATTTAATGAGCGAAGCTGGCTATCCAAACGGTGATGGGTTTCCCGTTACCGAGTTATTGTATAATACTTCGGAAGGTCACAGAAAAATTGCGGTAGCTATCCAGCAAATGTGGAAAAAAAATCTTGGTATAAATATAATTTTGAGTAATCAGGATTGGAAAGTGTACTTAGATTCTGTAAATAACGGCAACTATGCTATAGCTAGAGCTGGATGGATTGGTGATTATGTAGATCCCAATACATTTTTGAACATGTGGGTAACAGATGGAGGTAACAATCGAACTGGCTGGTCTGATCCCTATTATGATGATTTAATATCCAAACAAGCACCAGTTTCTTTAGATAAATTTGACAGATATACCATTATGGCTAAGGCTGAGGCAGTTTTACTTGAGAGCATGCCAATCATTCCTATTTATATCTACAACAGTAAAAGTTTGGTTCATCCAAGCGTAAAAGGTATACATCCAAATATTCTCAATTATGTCCTTTATAAAAATATTCGATTAGATAACACGCTTATAGAAAAAGAGATGGACTAATGTTCTACTTCATTTTAAATAGATTAATCCAATCAATTCCTGTTTTAATTATTGTTATTACTGCAACTTTCTTTTTGGTGCGCGCTGCACCAGGAGGCCCGTTTAGTGCAGAAAAAAATGTACCCCCTGAGGTCGTGAAAGCACTAGAAGCCCAATACAACCTAGATCAGCCTATCTGGCAGCAGTATACTAGCTATATAAATGACCTACTTCATGGTCAGTTCGGACCATCTTTTCGTTATCCAGGCAGAACAGTAAACGAGCTCATTGAGGCTGGGTTGCCGGTTACTGCCGAATTAGCCCTTTATGCGATGCTTTTAGCGGTCTTTATTGGGGTTAGCTCAGGTGTATATGCTGGACTTAAGCCTAATTCAATCCATGACTACCTACCTATGTCCTTTTCAATGATTGGAATATGTGTGCCCTCCTTCTTAATGGGCCCGCTTATGGTGCTCTTTTTTGGTATATATATGCAGTGGCTGCCTATATCTGGTTGGGGCAGCACACCTGGAGACAAGATTTTACCAACTCTAACCCTTGGACTAGGTTATGCTGCGTTTATCTCAAGACTTAGTCGTGGTGGAATTCTAGAGGTAATGTCAAAAGATTACATTCGAACAGCTAGGGCTAAGGGGTTGCCTGCCAGAGTAATAGTATTTAAGCATGCTCTCCGTGGCGGCTTGATTCCAGTAGTCGCTTTTTTAGGGCCAGCTTTTGCTGGTCTTTTAAGTGGATCTTTTGTTGTAGAGACAATTTTTCAAATTCCTGGACTTGGCAGATTCTATGTACAAGCTGCTTTTAATAGAGACTATACGATGATTTTAGGAACCACTATATTTTTTTCTACTCTTATAATTATGTTCAACTTACTATCAGACATCATATCTGTCTGGCTAGACCCAAAGCTAAGAGACCAATACAGGCATAATAAATAAATGCTAGAAGCGTACAAACATAAAGAAAAATTAGCGTATAAACCAAATGATTGCGGGGGTTCTCTCTGGTCTGATGGATGGATACGGCTGAAGAAGAATAAATTAGCTATAGTAAGCTCATTTATCCTGGGATTTCTATGTATTACTGCAGTTCTTACACCGATCATCGCACCCTATGGATATGAAGAGCAAAATCTTTTACTAGGTGCGGCCCCACCCTCCGCTAGTCATTGGTTAGGTACTGATGTATTTGGCAGGGATATGCTCACTAGAATAATGTATGGAAGTAGAGTTTCCCTTGCAGTTGGTTTCATTGCAAGTGGGGTGGCTGTATTCATTGGTGTTCTCTGGGGTTCTCTAGCAGGTTATTCTGGTGGTCGAACTGATGCGTTTATGATGAGGATCGTAGATATATTATATGCATTACCTTTCATGATATTTATCATATTGCTAATGGTAATTTTTGGAAGAAATTTACTTCTTTTATTTTTAGCAATTGGTGCAGTCGAGTGGTTAACGATGGCTCGTATTGTTCGCGGGCAGGTTTTAACTCTTAAACAACAGGACTTCATAGAAGCTGCCGTGTCATTGGGACTATCAAACTGGACTATAATTCGCCGTCATATTATTCCTAATACACTAAGTCCAGTAATTGTATATGCAACTCTAACGATTCCAAGTGTGATGCTTTTGGAAGCATTTTTAAGCTTTCTTGGCTTAGGAATACAACCTCCCCAGAGCTCTTGGGGTTTATTGATATCTTATGGTGTTGAAACTATGGAGGAATATCCTTGGCTTATTTTCTTTCCAGGCTTATTTTTATCTATAACTTTATTTTCACTCAATTTCTTAGGTGACGGGCTTAGAGATGCATTAGACCCAAGAGCTTCTAAAGATTAGGGTAGATAATGAAATACAAAGTAAAATATAAGGTTAATTATATAAAATTATGATAAATATAGAATTTATATCATGTCTTTACTTTTAGTAGAAGGTCTAACTGTAAATTTCCATAGCCGAAATGGAATTATAAAAGCAGTTAATAATTTAAGCTTCGCTTTAGATTATGGCGAAACTTTAGCTATAGTTGGTGAATCCGGATCGGGTAAGTCAGTAGCTTCTTACAGCCTTCTTGATCTTATTCCAAAACCACCTGGAAAAATAGAAGCTGGTAAGGCTATTTTTAACGGCAGCGACTTGCTAACTTTGAAGCTTGGAGACCTACAAAAGATACGTGGCAATGAAATAGCTATAATATTTCAAGATCCAATGAGTAGCTTAAACCCATATTTAACAATTGGCGAACAGCTTATTGAGCCGATAATTTACCATAAAAAAAAATCACGCACAGAGGCCAAAAGGCTTGCGTTAAGCATACTTAATGAAGTTGGACTTAATGGCCCAGAGAATAATTTTTACTGCTTCCCTCATGAGCTTTCAGGGGGCATGCAACAGCGAGCTATGATTGCTATGGCTTTAATAACGAAACCAAAGCTTCTCATATGTGATGAGCCAACGACAGCATTAGATGTTACCACCCAGGCTCAAATCATAAGGCTGATTCAAAAAATACAAAAAAAATATAAAATTGCGATTATATTCATCAGTCATGATCTAGGAGTGGTTGCAGGCATAGCAGATAAAATTATTGTTATGAAAGATGGAGAAGCAATAGAAACAGGAATTACATACGATATATTTTATAGGCCAAAAACACAATATACAAAAAAATTACTATCTTCTATACCTCGCGGGGAGAAAGAAAAGAAAACTTCTACCTCTAAAGAGGTGCTACTTAGGGTCAATAATCTCGTAAAGCATTATCCAGTCAATCAAAATAAATTTAGCTGGCAAACATTTAAATTATTCAATGCAAAAAATTCTAGAAAAAAATATATAAAAGCAGTCGATGGCGTGTCTTTTAATATAAAACGCGGTGAGATATTTGGTATCGTTGGAGAATCAGGCTCTGGCAAATCATCGCTAGGAAAAACAATTCTTCAGCTTACCTCATTGAATGGAGGCCAGATTTATTTTTCTGATAAAAATCTTGTGAATTTACGATCATCAGAAAAGATTAGTATGCGTAAACACATGCAGATGATATTTCAGGATCCTTATTCATCTCTTAACCCAAGAATGACTGTTTTCGATACATTGGCGGAACCTCTGCTTTATCATTCTTTAGCTTCTAGTTCCAATATCCAAAAGCATGTCTTTAACCTAATAGACGATATCGGGTTACCAAGAGTATCAGCCAAGAAATATCCACATGAGTTTTCTGGTGGACAGCGTCAACGTATAGCGATTGGTCGCGCGATTGCCACTAAACCGGAATTTATTATTGCAGATGAACCAGTTTCAGCTCTTGATGTAACAGTCCAGGCTCAAATTTTAGAATTAATTTTAAATTTAACAGAAAAACATAATATGACTATGATGTTTATTTCACATGACCTCTCTGTTGTTAGATATTTAGCTGACCGTATTGCAGTTATGCGGCATGGAAAAATAGTAGAACTTAATGAAACCAGTAAAATTTTCTCATCTGCACAAGAAAAATATACGAAAGAACTTCTCGGAGCCATACCGCTTGCTGATCCTAAAAAAGAAAAAGAACGACAAAATACAATCATGGGCATAAGATAAACTATTTCTTGTTGTCACCAATCAATCTAACGCGAAAATTTTTACCTTTCAGTTTTTCTGTTGATAATTTTGTTAGTGCTATACGGTAAATATCAAATTCAATAGCGACATATGACCAGTTATCCTTAATATTAATATCTCCAATTTTGGTAGCTTTGATTGTTCCATCGCTTGTGAGGGCTCCAACAATGTCTCCGGCACGTATTTTTTGTTTTTTTCCACCATCAATTTGGATGGTTTTCATCTGAGATTGGAATGGTGCATCTAATAGAACCCTTATCGGCGGCAATTCTTTTGGGATTATAATTTGGTCGAAGTATTTCTCAAGAAGAGTAATTTTATGACCATCTCTTTCTGTGTATAGATTATAGATATTTCCATTAGAACCAGCACGACCAGTTCTACCTATACGATGAATATGAGAATTAACGTCTCTTGCAAGCTTATAATTGAAGACTGCGGATAATGAGGAGATATCAATACCTCTTGCCGCTACATCAGTTGCCACTAAGATCGATAAGCTTTTGTTGGAAAAACATACTAACGTCTGATCTCTATCTTTTTGATCCAGATCACCATGTAAGGGTGAGGCGCTAAGACCTAAATTAATAAGACTATCAGCTATAGCCTGTACCTCTTTTTTTGTTTCACAAAAAACAATTGTTGATTCTGGTAAGCAACTAAAGAGTATTAATTTTAAAGCATCAAATCGACTTTTTTCATCCTTAACTAGATAGAAGTTTTGGCTAACTTCTTTTTCTTTAATAACAGAAGCGACTTTAATAATTTTTGGCTTTCTCATTATTTGAGCAGATATCGATGAAACATTGTCACCAAAAGTAGCGCTAAAAAGCAAGGTTTGACGGTCTACAGGTAAGTATTTGATGATAGCATCAAGAGAGGCTTGGAAACCCATGTCTAGCATGCGGTCAGCCTCATCGAGAACAAGTGTATCGAGACTATCAAATGATAAATTGTGTTTATCCAGATGATCCAAAATTCGACCAGGTGTTCCTACTACTATATGTGCTCCATGAGAAAGTGATCCTTTTTGTGGGCCAAATGGTGAGCCTCCACAAAGTGTAAGAACTTTGATATTGTGTATCATGCGCCCTAGCTTACGTATCTCGCCAGCAACTTGGTCTGCTAGCTCTCTTGTTGGACATAAAACTAGTGCTTGGATTTTAAATTTCGTAGTATCAAGTTTATTTAAAAGGCCCAAAGAAAAAGCTGCTGTTTTACCAGAGCCAGTTTCTCCTTGTCCAATTACATCGAACCCTTTTAGGATTTCGGGTATTGTTTCTGCCTGTATAGGTGTTAACTTGGTGTAACCTAGCGATTGGATGCTTTTAATTAGATTGCCATTTAAAGCAAGAGCTGAAAATTGAGTGTATTTCAAGTTGTCTACTCTATTTTGTAAATTATCTACGAAGATAAAATAAGGGTTTAAAAAAAACTAGAGTATATTAAGTTCTAAGTGTTATCAAAAAAAAATCCCAACGTTTATGAGCGTTAGGATTTAACAAATTTTTTTCTAAGATGTTTTCTATTCTTCTTGAGAAAGCAACCACATAGTATGTGCAACGCTTCCTTCCTCTATACCTTCAGGAATTGCACGTAACTTTGGATTTTCTTTTGCAGTAGCGAGATCTCTATTTTTAACAACCTCTCCTTTTTCATTTACATACTCGCCTGGATTCAAGTTTTTTGAAATAGCAAAAGCTGGAGCTGGAGCAGTAGATGGATCAGATGAACTACCAAATTTTTCTGTATTGAATTTATCAATATTACTATTTCCAGTAGATGATTCAGTAGCCTCTGAGGCAGGAGCTTCAGATTCTTCTGACTTTTCGGCACATGCGACTAGTCCTAATACTAGTAAAGATACACCAAGTAATTTAACAATGTTCATTCTCTCGTTCCCCTTAAAAATTATATTTAATACTTATATTCAGCATTCAAAAAATGAGTGCTTAGTCGCCAATATTTTTTAATTTCAATAACGAAATGTCAATAAAGAAATATCAATCATGAAATTCATATTTAGCTATTACCGAAACTCGATTTTAATGACCTTTGGCTAACAAATCTATAGATATATGATGCCTTTATCAATTTTTTTTTAAATAATACAGACTTCAATTAATTATATGTTATAAATCAATAATTTATAAAAATAATAGTCTTGATTTAATTTGCATTTAGTCTAATTAAAAATCTTAATATGTAATTATTCATATAACGTAATTCTTTTGAAACCTATATATTTTGTTTTATGCTTAGCTTTCAGTTTAATTATTTATCAAATTTGATTGAGCAAGCTATGAACAATATTTGATACCTGTACCACCTAAACCACAGTAGCCGTTTGGATTCTTAGCTAAGTATTGCTGATGGTAGTCTTCAGCATAAAAAAATTCCTTATTTAAGCTAATCTCAGTGGTTATTTCCCCATATCCATGTATTTTTAGTAGCTTCTGATAAAGATTTCTTGAAGATAATGCATCATTTAATTGTTTTTGATTACTGCAGTAAATCGCAGAACGATATTGAGTGCCTGAATCATTGCCCTGCTTCATACCTTGTGTTGGATCATGTGACTCCCAAAATATTGAAAGTACTTCCTTTAATAGAATTTTTTTTGGATTGTATATAATCCTGACGACCTCAGTGTGACCAGTTAATTCAGAGCAAACCTCTTCATAACTTGGATTTTGTGTATAACCGCCTGAATAACCGACTGCAGTGGTATATACGCCATTATGGTTCCAGAATTTTTTTTCGGCACCCCAAAAGCAACCAAGACCAAAAGAAATATCTTCGAGACAATCCTCAAAAGGACCCATTATCGACCGTTTATGGACATAATGCTGATTTATTATTACTTGTTTTTGCTCTCTTCCTTCTAATGCCCTATTTTGGGCAACAATTAGGTTTTTAAACGAAGTTTCTATCAACTTTCCCTCCAAGAGACTTAAAATTTTCTCGTAAGCCAGAATTAATTTAATGTATTATGTTAACAACTATAATTCTAATATAAAAATTTGGTCTAAAAGATGATTGATCTATACACTTCAGCTACTCCAAACGGTCACAAAATCAGTATAGCCCTAGAAGAACTAGGTCTAAAATATACTATAAACGAATTAAATCTCGGTGCAAATGATCAAAAAAATAATGATTATCTAAAGTTAAATCCTAATGGAAAAATACCCACAATTATTGATCATGATAATAATGATTTTGTTGTGTTCGAGTCTGGAGCTATCCTTATATATCTAGCTGAAAAAACGGGCAAACTTTTACCTCAAAATGAATATGACCGATCAATAGTTATACAATGGCTTATGTTCCAGATGGGCGGAATAGGACCAATGATGGGACAAGCTAATGTTTTTTATCGTTATTGGCATGAAGAATATCAACCTGCAATAGATCGCTATCAAAATGAAGTTAAGAGATTATTTGGCGTTATGGATACCCACTTAAATAGTAAAATCTATCTTTCTAATGAGCTAAGTATTGCAGATATTGCTTGCTGGCCATGGGTAAAACTACATGAATGGTCTGGCGTAGATTTGGATGCTTTTCCTAACCTATCATCTTGGTTAAATAATTTAGGTCAACGTCCATCTTTTATTAAAGGGATAAATACTCCGGCATTAATTTTAAATGACTCTAAGAAAGATGAATTTGTTGAGGGAGCAAAAAACATGCTGACGAGGTAGCATGAACTTACTATTACTCTAAAGAACCGCAAGACCATTCGAAATATCATTCTTGATATCACTTACATCCTCCAATCCAACTGCTACACGAATCAGATTTTCTGTAATCCCTGCTTCGATTTTTTGTTTTTCTGTAAGTCTACCATGCGTAGTCGTGGCTGGATGAACTATTGTTGTTTTCGTATCACCTAAATTTGCAGTTAACGAAATGAGCCTTGTCCCATCAATTACCTTCCATGCTTCTTTTCTAGAACCTTTAACTGTGAAAGATAACACACCTCCAAAAGCTGATTGTTGTTTAGATGCTAGCGTATGCCCTGGATGACTTTCGAGCCCCGTATAAAAAACCTTAGTAACTTGGGGTTGTTTTTCCAACCATAATGCTAAATCAAGAGCATTACTGGAGTGAGCTAGCATCCGAATCCTTAGAGTTTCTAGGCCTTTTAAAAAAATCCATGCATTAAATGGGCTCATTGTGGGCCCAGCTGTTCGTACAAAGCCTAAAATTTCACTTATCACAGTTTCTTTTCCAGCTACAATGCCACCGAGACATCTACCCTGCCCGTCAAGATATTTAGTCGCAGAATGTATAATTAGGTCTGCGCCAAGCTTTAAGGGCTGCTGTAATGCGGGTGTACAAAAACAATTGTCTACAACTAACAATGCGTTATTATCTTTAGCGATTTTTGATATAGCTTTAATATCTGCAATATCACACAAAGGGTTTGATGGAGTCTCTAAATACAAGAGTTTAGTTGTAGACTTCATAGCAGCTTTCCAGCTCTTTTCATCATCCAATGTCACAAAGGTCGTTTCTATATTGAATTTCAAAAGATATTTTTCTAACAGAACAGTTGTTGCTCCAAATACACTTCGAGAGCAAATAATATGATCCCCTGATTTCAAAAGAGCCATACACGTACTTAATATAGCAGCCATACCCGATGAGGTAGCAACAGCTCTCTCTGCTCCTTCGAGAGCAGCAATTCTTTTTTCAAGGATGTTTACCGTTGGGTTTGTATATCTAGAATAAACATTTCCATCCTGCTCACCAGAAAACTTTGAAGCAGCCTCAGCGGCATTCTCAAAAACAAAACTAGATGTTAAAAATAAAGGTTCTGAATGCTCTCCTTCCTGTGTTCTATTATGCCCAGCCCTAACTGATAAAGTGTCGAACTTAAGGTCCACAAACGAGTCGCTAAAATCTTCTTTGTTCATTTTTTTTCACTCAATTATTGTAGTGATAATAATTTTTATAATTTTCATTTTAATAAAAATTTTACTCTGCATCTATGTCTGAATTATGTAAACCTATAGATTGGTTAACACCCATGCTTTCATTGGCCAATAAAGTTTTTGTACAATCGTTCCTATCAATGTCTAGCTTCTTCAGATACTTGTCACTAATATCACCAGTGACATAATGGCCATCAAACACCGCGCAATCAAACCTTTCGATATCTGGATTACCTTCCTTCACACTGTCAACTAGTTCACTTAAATCTTGGTAGATCAAAAAATCAGCACCAATAAGATCTGCGACTTCAGTTTCTGTTTTATCATGAGCGATAAGCTCGCCTGCAGAAGGCATATCAATTCCATAGACATTTGGATACCTTACAGGCGGAGCTGATGACGCTATAAAAACTTTATTCGCTCCAGCATCTCTTGCCATCTCAATAATTTCTCTTGATGTTGTCCCTCTGACAATAGAGTCATCCACTAAGAGAACATTTTTTCCTTGTAGTTCAGCTTTAACTGGATTTAATTTTTGACGTACAGATTTTTTTCTTTCCCTCTGGCCAGGCATAATAAAGGTGCGACCGATATATCTATTTTTCATAAAACCTTCACGAAACTTTACACCTAGTTCTTCAGCGATTGCTTGTGCAGATACTCTGCTGGTATCAGGTATTGGTATTATTACGTCAATATCTTTACATATAGATAAGCTCTTAATTTTTTTTGCAAGTTTTTTTCCCATCCTTAATCGAGCTGAATACACTGAGACTCTATCAATCACAGCATCGGGTCTAGAGAAATAAACGTACTCAAATATACAAGGATGAAGCTTAGGATTGCTAATACATTGCTTTAAATGAAGCTTACCTTTTTGATCGATATATAGGGCCTCTCCAGGCTTCAAATCTCTAACTACCTCATAGCCTAAAACATCCATTGCTACTGTCTCAGAAGCCACCATATACTCTGTACCACTATCTGTTTCACGCTTCCCATATATTAGGGGCCTAATACCATAAGGGTCCCTAAAAGCTATCATGCCGTAATTAGCTATCATGCCCACCACTGCGTATGCTCCTTTACATCTTTTGTGGACCTTACTAACTGAATCAAAAATATCATCTGGAGAAGGTTGAATTTTTCCCTGTGAGAGTAATTCATGTGCAAAAACATTTAGTAATGCTTCTGAGTCTGAATCTGTATTTATATGTCGAAGATCAGAGTTGAACAGTAAAGTCATCAATTCTTCAGTATTAGTTAAATTACCGTTATGGGCCATACAGATTCCATATGGCGAATTAACATAAAAAGGTTGTGCGAGAGCAGGACTTGAACTTCCAGCTGTAGGATATCTTACGTGACCTATACCCATCTTTCCTTTAAGTTGAGTCATATGGCGAGTATTAAAAACATCCTTAACTAGGCCAATGCTCTTTCTTTGATTAAAGCGACCATTGTGACAAGTCATGATACCTGCTGCGTCTTGGCCTCTATGCTGTAACATTGTTAAAGCGTCATATAAATCTAACTTGACGTCTTTTTTGCCAAAAATACCTACTATTCCACACATTTATTTATTTGCCTTTTAGTTATTATCAACTTTTATATAGTTAACTTAAAATAAGTTTTTTAAAAAAATTAGTGTGGTCGCTCCTGTCTCTTGTGCCCATCCTTGAAACGGTTGAAAATACGGTATTAGGGTTGATTCAATCCACCACTGTGTATGAGCAGCTGGAAATATTTTCGGAATTATAGTTAAAAAAACCATAGTAATAATTAAAGCCCGCACAATACCAAAGATTATACCTAACAGTCTATCTGTGCCAGTTAAACCTGAAGCCTTTACTAATTTGCCAAAAAAATAATTGAATATAGTTCCTATAAAAAGGCAAAACAAAAAAATTGATACCCATGCTGTAAGTGCTCTGAGAGATTGATCTTCTATTAAATTTATGAGTAGAACTTCGACCTGATCATGGAATATAGATGCAATCAAAGCTGATAAAAGCCACACCAATAATGAAAGAGATTCTTTAGCCGCGCCTCTTATTGCACTTATAAGCGTAGAAATACTAATAAGCGTGATGATCGACCAGTCAATTGAATTCATAATCCAAATACCGAATTGATGTAATTAAAAAATCAGTTTAAATTAAATAAATTGTAACAGAGGCACCTCATAAGATCAGGGCTTAAATTTTATTAATTGTGAATCTAGGCCATATTTTTTATACAAGCTTTCTTTTTCCTTTAATAATTTTTTTTTGGAAATTTTTGGACCGATATAAACATGACTTACTACAACTCCACTATTAGTTGACTCTTTAACGAAAGCTCTATATCCATTAGATATAAGTTTTTTAGATAACTCGGTTGCAGTTTTTTTATCCTTAAACTCGTTTACTCTTAGGATCCAGGCAACTGGTATGCCCTCAAAGTCCAATGATGGTGAAATGTTTGAAGTTTGATTATCTTCCTCCATCAGCTCATTTTGCAGACTGAATGTTTCTTTAACTTGGTTCGCGTTAGTTTTTTTTGATCTTTCGGAGCTAAAAATAGGTGATTTTATATTTGGTGATTGAGGAATTATCGAAGCATCAGTGATCTTCTTTTTCATCTGAATTTCAATACCAAAAAATATAATGATAATACTTAATGCTAATAGTGGAAAAGCATACATTAATTTATACTTTGGAAAAGTAAGCATTATAAATATATCTCCGTTGAAGCCCATAAAACTAATTTATTTTATTTAACCAATTAAGCGCAGCACCAACAATCAAGAAGGAACCAAAAATCACTATAGTATCCTCTTTGTTGTTCAATTTCAGCGCTAACTCCAGTGCATCCTCTACTTTAAAATGCTCATATTTATCGGAACTTTTACTCGCTGGGCTTAAGTTTTTGGTATCTAAATCATCAATATAGCTATTTTTTGAATATTCAGTGTCATACGCTTCTTTAAACATGTCTGCTATTTTTTTTGCACTACAAGCTCTCTCGTTATTTGGTGTGCTACAAAAATGCCAGCTATGTGAAATTCTAACCAAGGGTCTCAGGATACCAATTATATCCTTATCTGACATCATTCCTGTTATTGCTATAACCTTATTTTTTAGTTTTAAATCTAGTAAGCGTTCCGCTAACATTGAGCTAGCTTGTGGGTTATGTGCTACATCAAGAATAATATTTATGCCTTTGAATTTGATTTTATGAAAGCGCCCATTAATTTTAGTATTATTTAACCCCTTATTAAGAACTTCTTTACTGATATCGGGATTTATGATTTTTGAAGCTTTGACTGCGCATGTGATACTAGGATGAGGAAGAGACGTAAAATTTGGTATATCAAAATCCTCAAAGCAAAAATCTTTACCATTAAGCAATAATTTTACATTCAGATTTTTAGCTGCTTGGACTAAACCATAGACTGGTTTTTTATCACCATATAGCATTGTGATCCCAGGTCTTCCAATAGCAGCTTTTTCTGCAGCTATTGAATCGAGATCACTGCCTAGCCATTGTTGGTGATCAAGTGCTATACCAGTAATGATCGATAATTGAGGATCAATAATATTAACAGCATCTAATCTACCTCCTAGGCCGACCTCAAGGATCGCGATATCTAGATTAGATTTTGACATTATTAGCAGAGCCGCTAAAGTTGAAAACTCAAAATAGCTTAAGCTTATGGATTTTCTAGCTTGGTTTATTTTTTCAAAAGCTAAACAAATATCTATATCTGATGAATTTAAACCATTTATAGTTATTCTCTCATTGAACTTAATAAGATGAGGTGAGGTGTAGCAACCTACCTTATATCCTGCCTGTCTGAGAATGCTATCAAGAATAGCAACGCATGACCCTTTGCCATTTGTGCCGCCAACAGTAATCACTTTGGTTGCTATGAGTAATTCATTAGTCTTACACTCACTATCTTGCTTGTAAAAAGAGCTATCAATGAGTTGTGTATTAACTGGCAATCCTAGCAGTCTTGCAACTCTATTTATACGATCCAATCCAAACTCTATCTCAACCGGATGGGATTTTTCTATATAATCAAGCCACTCAGGAAGAGTTTTTAGTAGCATCTTTAGCGTCATATTTTGCTGAATATGTTAACTTTGAAACCAATGATGCAAGCGTATCACGCATCTTGCCTCTAGCTACAATCATATCAATGGCACCATGCTCAAGAAGGAACTCTGCTCGCTGAAAACCTTTTGGGAGTTTCTGACGGATAGTTTGCTCTATGATATTTGGACCAGCAAACCCAGCTCTCGCATTGGGCTCTGCGATATTAATATCACCAAGCAAAGCGAGGCTTGCTGATACACCGCCATATACTGGGTCTGTCATTACAGATATATAAGGAACACTATTGATTTTTAGCTTTTCTATGACTGCGCTTGTCTTCGCCATTTGCATTAATGAAATCAGAGCTTCTTGCATACGCGCACCGCCAGTTGCGGAAAAACAAATTAAGGGAATTTTTTGCTCAAGGGCCATATGTGCAGCACGTGTAAAGCGCTCTCCAACAACGTAACCCATTGATCCACCATGGAAAGTGAACTCGAATGCTACTACAATTACAGGAATATCTTTTAGAGTACCTTTAAATGCAATTAAAGCGTCGTCCTCTCCTGTGAGCTTTTGTGCGGCTGTCAGCCTGTCTTTATATTTCTTAACATCTTTGAATTTGAGACGATCAACAGGCTTCACTTCGGTTGCTAACTCTTGACGATTGTTTGCATCCAAGAAAATATCAATTCTACGTCTTGCGCTTATTCTTATATGGTGTTGGCATTTTGGACAAACAAGTAAATTTTTTTCAAGCTCTGGACGGTACAAAGGCGAGCTACATTTCGGACATTTTGTCCAAATTCCCTCAGGGACGTTTTGGGTACGATCCTTTACTTTAGTAGCAGGGCCTTTAGGTCGAATCTTTTCAAGCCAGCTCATAATAGTTCTCGCTTCATAAATATATTAATATTATTTATCTAGGGCACTTCTTATATCGCATATAATTGTTGAAACTGTGTCAACGTATACTGCGGGATCGGTTTCTTTTGATTCAGCAAGTTCAGCAATTTTATTAACTATAGCGCTACCAACCACAACACCATCTGATATATCAGCAACAGCTCTTGCTGTATTCCCATCTTTTATTCCAAAACCAACGCACACAGGTAACTTTGTTAATGATTGGATATTACTAACATGCTTTTGTACGGAATCAATCTCTAAATTTCCAGCACCAGTAACACCATTTAGTGAAACATAGTAAACAAAACCACCGGCCATTT
Organism: uncultured Porticoccus sp.; assembly: GCA_964276025.1. Classification (GTDB taxonomy): domain Bacteria; phylum Pseudomonadota; class Gammaproteobacteria; order Pseudomonadales; family Porticoccaceae; genus Porticoccus. The sequence goes on from CAXYDD010000001.1 coordinate 172,941, forward strand.
TCGTAACTTTTTCTTGCCTTACCTGACTGCTTGTAGGTGCCAAAAGAAATATATTTTCTATATTAGAGTCTTTTAGGCTACCGTTAAAAGTAACAGCCTCTTCAGGTGGCAGATCTACAGTAAGGACCCCATCAATACCTGCTGATATGGCGCGTTCAATAAATTTATCGTAACCCATTCTCTCGATAGGATTTGTGTACCCCATCAATATAATTGGTGTAATACTATCAGATTCTCTGAATTTTTTAACTAAAAGCAACGCCTCCCCAAGGTTGCTTCCATTTTCTAATGCTCTTTCATGGGCTCTCTGTATTACTGGTCCCTCAGCAGTTGGATCAGAAAAAGGGATACCTAACTCTATTAAATTACTTCCACTTTTTACTAACGCATGCATAAGTGGAAGAGTTATATGCTTCATGGGATCGCCAAGCACTATGTAGGAAATAAGGGCTTTTTTATCTTCTTTATCAAGCTGCTCGAAACATTTGTTAATTCTATTCAAGAAAAATATTTCCTTTTTAATTAATATTTTTTGTCGGTTGCAAGATTTTATGAGGCAACTCTATAAAGAAATCCCATCAATTTCTGCCACAGTCAGAATATCTTTATCACCTCGACCAGAGAGATTGATTATAATCATTTGGTCTGGCCTCATAGATGCAGCAAGTTTTTCTGCGTATGCGATTGCATGACTTGTTTCTAATGCAGGTATAATACCCTCGGTTTGAGTGAGTGTATAAAAAGCAGACATAGCTTCATCATCGTCAACAGTTACGTACTTAACGCGACCAAGATCCTTCAACCACGAATGCTCTGGGCCAACCCCTGGGTAATCTAATCCTGCGGATATGGAATGAGTTTCAATAATTTGACCATTTTCGTCTTCCATGAGGTAAGTGCGGTTACCGTGAAGCACTCCTGGAATTCCGTCATTCAGTGGAGCTGCATGTTTGCCTGTAGACACCCCAAAACCACCTGCTTCGACTCCATACATTTCTACAGACTGATCCTTTAGAAATGGGTGGAATAAACCTATAGCGTTTGATCCGCCACCCACACATGCAACAAGTGCATCTGGTAAATTTCCTGTTTGAGCTAAGGACTGTTCACGAGCCTCACGACCCATTATTGATTGGAAGTTACGAACTATCTCTGGGTATGGATGTGGTCCACAACATGTTCCAATTATGTAAAAAGTATCATCTACATTACTTACCCAATCTCTAAGCGCCTCATTTAACGCATCCTTGAGTGTCCTTGATCCAGATGTGACAGGAACGACTGTAGCTCCAAGCAATTTCATTCGATAAACATTTAAAGATTGACGACGAATATCCTCTTCGCCCATAAAAATATGGCATTCTAATCCTAATCTGGCCGCAACTGTCGCTGTCGCTACACCATGTTGACCAGCTCCTGTTTCAGCAATTATTCGTTTTTTTCCAGTATACTTTGCTAACAAGGCCTGGCCGATAGCGCTATTAATTTTATGTGCGCCAGTATGATTTAAATCTTCCCTCTTTAAATAAATTTTGGCGCCGCCTACATTTTTAGTCCATCGTTCTGCAAAATAAAGAGGAGATGGCCTTCCAACGTAATGTGCTAAGTCGTAATCAATTTGAGCTTGAAATTCAGGATCATCTTTTAGTCTTTCATATAAAGAAGTCAATTGATCGAGGGCATAGACCAGCGTTTCAGATACAAATCTACCACCATAAGGACCAAAATGTCCGTTTTCATCTGGCATTTGGTCAAAATTTATAGCTGCACTATCATCTGAAAAATTTTCCACACACATCTCCAAAATATTAAATAAAGAATTAACAGCCTAGTCCATAGAGCATCTATCAACAAATAGCTGCATCAATTCATTTGATTTTACTCCAGGTGAAATCTCGACTCCACCGCTTACATCTAAAGCATATGGTTTTATAGTTGAAATTGCATCTTTGATATTATCCGGATTTAAGCCCCCAGCAAGAATTATTTGCTGACCTTTCAGCTTTATAAGTCTACCCCAATCAAATATATCTCCAGTACCTCCATACTTATCTTTCGACCATGAATCAAACAAGAACCCTAGTGCTGAAGGGTAGCTTGATACTGACTTATTTATATCTATATTATCGTGCATACGTAAAGCTTTTATATATGGTCTGGAGAACTGATTACAATATGCTTCATCTTCATCACCATGAAACTGTATGACATCTGGGTGAACTAAATTAATTATTCTTTTAACCTGATCGGCAGATTCGTTCACAAATAAAGCAACTACCGATACGAAAGGTCCTACTGCAACTGCAATTTTTGATGCGGTAAGAGGATCAACATATCTTGGACTTTTTGAATAAAAAACTAATCCTATTGCATCAACTCCAATATCAGCAGCAAAATTAGCATCTTCTATACTAGTGATACCACAGACTTTTACTCTCGTTCTTTTCACAACAGGGACCGACTTTTAATAAAAATTTATGTAAGGATTATATCAAAAAGGTACTATGAAACCTATGTTTTTGGTGTAATACCCAAAAAGGATATTAAAATTTCAACATTATATTATTATAAAAATTTGGGTTCAAATTTGAATTTTGGCATGTTAAATTCTTTAGGGTAGCTCACTCCACAAAGATATAAACCATTACTCGGTGCTGTAGCTGCGGCAATAGTCCTATCCCTCTCAGATATTAAGCTACTGATCCACTCTGGTGGGTTCTCTCCTTTTCCAATAGTTATCAAGCTACCTACTATGTTTCTTACCATATGATGAAGAAAAGAATTTGCAGTAATCTCACAAATAATCAGATTTTCATCTCTCCAAACCTTAACAGAATGCACATTTCTGTTTGGAGATAAGGACTGACAGCCTGCAGCCCTAAATGAGGTAAAATCATGCTCACCGAGCAAACATTTAGAAGCAATATTCATTAGTCTTTCATCTAAATTATCTTTTTCCCAAGTTAAGAGATTATGTTGAAGAGCGGACTGATGGAATTGATTAGAAATACAGTAACGATATGTTCTTGAACACGCACTAAAGCGGGCATGAAATTCTGGTTTTTGTTTGTCAATCCAATGAATTCTTATATTTTTTGGAAGGTTAGCATTTGTTCCTAACAACCACTGTCTTGGTGATCTTTCTGACATCGTATCAAAATGTATGATTTGATTAAGGCCATGCACCCCTGTATCTGTTCGACCAGCACAGATTGTGTCAATTTGCTCGTTTGCAACACTTGAAAGTGCCAATTCAACCTCAGCCTGTATACTTGGGCTATGTATTTGTTTCTGCCAGCCACAATATTTTGACCCATCATATTCGACGGCTGCTGCTATTCTAGTTAGGCCATTAGGAAGTTCATTGCCACCAGGGACAAGACAGTTTTTTTTATACTTCCAGATTTTATTAATTTACTTTTATCCTTTGTGATATTTACTTATAGATTTATCTATTGTAACTATAGGAGCAACATAAGCATTCTTCTTAAAGGCTCTGCTGCACCCCATAAAAGTTGGTCACCAACGGTGAAAGCCGACAGATAATTATTACCAATATTCATTTTCCTAAGTCTACCTATCGGAATAGAGAGAGAGCCACTCACTCTTGCAGGTGTGAGATTAGTTAATGTTGAGATCTTATCATTTGGAATAACTGATACCCATTTATTAGCATCTTTGAGGATACCTTCAATTTCATCAATGGATACGTCCTTACTAAGCTTTATAGTAAAAGCTTGGCTATGACTCCTCATAGCACCGACTCTAACGCATATACCGTCAATTGGCACCAAATTCGCCGATGTATTGCATAAAATCTTATTAGTTTCCGCTTGGCCCTTCCATTCTTCCCTACTTTGCCCATTATCTAGCTGTGTATCAATCCAAGGTAAAAGACTACCAGCTAATGGGGCCCCAAAATTATCTATAGGAAATTTTGAGCTCAACATAGACTTAGAGATTTTTCTATCTATCTCTAAAATTTCAGTTGTTTGATTTTTTATATCGCCTTCTACGGTTTTATACATTTCACCCATCTGACATAATAATTCACGCATATTTTTTGCACCCGCACCAGATGCAGCCTGGTAGGTCATTGATGAGACCCACTCCACTAATCCTTTAGCAAAAAGGCCGCTAAGAGACATTAACATCAAGCTGACTGTGCAGTTTCCGCCTATAAAATCTTTGGTGCCATCAGCAACGGCTTTTTTCAGAGAATTTAAATTTACAGGATCTAGGCAAATTAATGAATTTTTACTCATTCTTAATGTCGATGCTGCATCTATCCAATAGCCAGTCCAGCCTGATTTGCGCAAAGAAGAATGTACAACTTCTGTGTACTCTGCGCCCTGACAGGTAATAATAATATCGAGTTTCGATAATAACTTGATATCATTTGCATCGAAAAGAAGCGCGGTTTGCCCATTTATTGCTGGCCCAGAATGTCCAATTTGGGAAGTAGTAAAAAAGTGATGATCAATTTTAGAGAAGTCGCCCTCTTCTCTCATTCGATCTAGTAGCACAGAGCCAACCATTCCTCGCCAACCAACAAATCCTACTTTTTTCATCTTGATTTAACCATTAGGGTTTTTATATTTAAATATGAATATGTTAATCACATTAATCTTTTTTAATTGCTGCAACAACTGCATTGCCCATCTCTGAGGTAGTAGTTAATTTTTCATCTTTAATGCCAATATCTGGTGTACGGAGACCTGAATTCAAAACATCATTAACAGCTCTTTCAATAGAGTTGGCCGCTTTTGGTTCAGATAAAGAATAGCGCAACATCATTGAAACAGACAATATAGTTGCTAAAGGGTTGGCAATACCAAGGCCTGCAATATCAGGCGCAGAACCATGACAGGGTTCATACAAGCCTTTTGAATCTTTATCTAATGCCGCAGAAGGCAACATACCTATAGAGCCAGTTAGCATTGCAGCGGCATCAGAAAGAATATCACCAAACATATTTCCGGTAACTATTACGTCGAACTGTTTTGGCTCCTTAACAAGTTGCATCGCTGCGTTATCAACATACATGTGTGAAAGATCTACTTCAGGGTAATCAGTACTGATATCGTCCATAATTTCACGCCATAGTATAGTGGCTTCCAATACATTTGCCTTATCAACTGAACAAACTCTTTTACTTCTTAACATAGCTGCGTCAAAAGCAAGCCTACCAATACGATAAATTTCTGATTCAGAATACTTGTATGTATTGAATCCTTCTCTTTCTCCATTTGCTAGCGTTCTTATACCACGTGGTTCTCCAAAATATATCCCCCCTGTCAGCTCTCTAACAATCAAGAGGTTAAGACCAGAAACTACTTCAGGTTTCAACGAAGAGGCATCTACAAGTTGAGGATATAATATTGCGGGTCTTAAGTTTCCAAAAAATTCAAGAGATGATCGTAGCTTCAGTAGCCCTGTTTCTGGTCGTGAAGCTCTTTCGAGTCTGTCCCACTTTGGACCGCCCACCGAACCCATAAGGATTGCATCACATTCATTAGCTTTTTTAATGGTAATTTCAGGACACGGATCACCAGTTAAATCATAGGCAGAGCCACCTATTAGAGCCTCAGTTAAATCAATATTCAACGAATATACTTCTGCCACCTTATGGAGTACTTTAACTGCCTCATTCACAATTTCAGGGCCTATGCAGTCTCCTTTAAGAATAAGAATTTTTTTGGCAGCCATAAAAGATCCTTCTAGTAAAATTTGTGTAAAAAAAAACGAGGTTTATTTTATAGCCCCAAAAACCCATGGTACTCTTTTTATATGTCTAGCTTCATAAGCCTTTATTATATCGACCTCTTTTAACGTCAAATCGATTTCATCAAGCCCGTCTAGGAGGCAACGCTTACTGAACTCATCAATCGAAAATTTAAAGACTTCATTTGATGGCGTTAAAACATGCTGACTATTAAGATCTATTGTAAGCTTGTAGCCTTTTTTGTTGTGGACTTCAGAAAAAAAATTGTCAATAGTTTTTTTATTAAAAACAATAGGTAATATACCATTTTTAAGGCAATTTGTAAAAAATATATCAGCAAAACTTGGTGCTAGTATTGCCCTAAAGCCAAAATCATCTAATGCCCAAGGAGCATGTTCGCGACTAGAGCCACAACCAAAGTTTTCTTGTGCTATGAGTATCGAAGCTCCATTATAACGAGGTTGATTTAATGGAAAATCGGGGACAAGAGGACGATTATCGCAAGATTCTCCAGGCTTACCTTCATCCTGATATCTTAATTCATCGAAAAGATTTACTCCAAAACCAGTTCGCTTTATAGATTTTAAAAATTGTTTAGGAATAATCATATCCGTATCTATATTTGGTCTATTAATACCTACAACTAATCCCGTATGATTAACGAATGATTTCATTATGATTGGACTCCATATACACGAACATCAGTTATATGGCCTGCAATAGCTGCAGCAGCAGCCATAGATGGACTTAGCAAATGAGTACGTCCCCCTATACCTTGTCGCCCTTCAAAGTTGCGATTTGATGTAGAAGCACAATGTTGACCTGAACCGAGTTTATCCGCGTTCATCGCTAAACACATTGAACAGCCGGGTTCACGCCAATCCATACCGGCATCTTTAAAAATTTTATCCAAACCCTCTGCCTCAGCTTGTGCTTTTACCATCTGGGAGCCAGGAACGACTAGCACCTGTTTCACTGTATCTGCAACTTTATTGCCTTTTGCAATTGAAGCCGCAGCTCGCATATCCTCAATACGAGAATTTGTACAAGAACCAATAAAAACGAAATCGACTGGTATATCTGTTACAGGCATACCCCCCTTTAGGCCCATATAACTGAGAGCTTGTCTTATTGCTTGTCTTTTTTGTGGGTCAGATTCGTCTTCTGGGGTGGGTATAATGCCATTTACAGGAAGCACCATTTCTGGTGATGTGCCCCAAGTAACTTGAGGCAAAATATCTTGACCAGAAAGCTTAACCTCTGAATCAAAAAATGCGTTTTTATCACTTTTCAATGTACTCCAATAATTGGATGCAGTATTCCAAGTATCACCGGTTGGTGAGAACTTTCTACCTTTAAAATAATCTATAGTTTTTGTATCTACAGCCACCATACCAATTCTTGCACCTGCTTCTATCGCCATGTTGCAAACCGTCATTCGACCCTCAATCGACATATCTAAAAACACCTGGCCAGCAAACTCTATAGCATAGCCAGTGCCACCTGCTGTGCCAATTTTTCCAATAATGGCCAAAACAACATCTTTTGGAGTAACCCCCAAACCTAATTTTCCAGTGACTGTTACGCGCATATTCTTCATTTTTTTTGTTACTAAGCACTGTGTTGCGAGAACATGCTCAACTTCTGATGTTCCTATTCCATGTGCTAAACAACCAAATGCGCCGTGTGTTGCTGTGTGCGAGTCTCCGCAAACTACAGTCATTCCAGGTAAAGAAGCACCTAGCTCTGGACCCATCACGTGCACTATACCTTGCCCCATTTCATTCATACGAAACTCACGTATACCAAAATAATCACAGTTATAGTCGAGGGTTTTTACCTGGATACGAGACACTTCGTCTGGAATAGCATCAACACCAGCCTCTCTCTCTTTTGTATCTGTAGATATATTATGATCTGGAGTAGCAATGTTCATATCTAAGCGCCATGGCTTTCTATTTGCTATCCTGAGGCCCTCGAAGGCTTGGGGTGAAGTAACTTCGTGTAAAATATGCCTATCAATGTAGATTAAAGAAGAGCCATCAGCTCTTTGTTTTACCAAATGACCTTCCCACAATTTGTCATATAATGTTTTTTGAGTGCTTTTACTCATCTATATATTCAGCTAATGCTGCTCATAATATTTGTTTTAGGATGCCGATAAATAGTATCTATTTAAAAATCTTTAGCATTGATGCCCATTATACTTTTTGAGCCATATTTTATAGCGCTAAGATAGCCAATATTTCTCGGTAAGATGTGCTCTGCAAAGAATATGGCAGTTGAAACTTTATTTTTATAAAATACACTTGCATCAGGATTCTGCTTTATTATCGCATCAGCTGCTACAGCGCTTTTGGCAAGCATCACACCTGCGACTGTTCCACCCAATAGCATCATCATATTAAAAGAAGCTGCAGGTAGCGTAAACCAATCCTTTTTTTCCGCACTTAGCAACAAAGCTGTTGCTTCTTTACAAGCGTTTAATGCTATTTCAATATTTATTGCCATATCTTCGAAATTATATTCTTTTGCCTCCTTAACTACTCCGTTAAGCTCAGCAAGTAACTCTGTGATTGACCTACCATCGTCCTTCATCAACTTTCTACCAACTAAATCAAGTGCCTGTATACCACTAGTTCCTTCATAAATTGGTAGTATTCTCGCGTCTCTTAGGTGTTGGGCTGCACCCGTTTCTTCAATGAATCCCATACCTCCATGGATTTGAACTCCTAAAGATGTAACTTCAATACTATTTTCCGTACACCATCCCTTTACAATGGGTGTAAGTAAATCAATACGTCTTTGATGATAAGATATTTTTTCACCTTCATCTAATTTCTCTTTATAATCTGTATGCATATATGCAGAGTAAGTTAAAGCGCGTCCGCCTTCTATTAATCCTCTCATAGTCATAAGCATTCGACGTACGTCGGGATGTTCGATTATGGGAGCATTTTTATTATCTGGCACATTTCCTTGTATTCTATCTTTTGAGAATGCAACAGCCTGCTGATAAGCCCTTTCGCTTACTGCAACTCCTTGAAGGCCCACAGCCAATCTAGCTTCATTCATCATTGCAAACATACAAGCGAGCCCCTGATTTTTAGGTCCAACAAGATATCCGATCGCCCCATCATTTTCTCCGAAAGACATTGTACATGTTGGGCTTGCATGTATACCTAATTTACTCTCTATGCCAATACAAGATACATCATTTTTTTTCAAAATATTTCCATCTTGATCTATTAAAAATTTAGGTACAATAAATAAAGAAATACCTTTTACGCCTTCTGGAGCATTAGGAATTCTTGCTAAAACAAGATGTATAATATTTTCTGTAAGTTCGTGCTCACCCCAAGTAATATAAATTTTTTGGCCACTCAGAAGATAATGATCATCTACTGGAGTAGCTAAAGTTTTAACAACAGAGAGATCAGATCCTGCCTGAGATTCAGTCAAGTTCATCGTTCCCGACCATGTACCTGAAATTAATTTACTTAAATAAATTTCTTTCTGCTTATCGCTTCCATATAGGGTTAAAGCAGTAACAACTCCTTTTGAGAGCATTGGGCATAAGCTGAATGCCATATTAGCAGAATGAGACATTTCGTCTGTAGCTACAGCTAAAAGTGCAGGCATACCTTGTCCACCAAAAACCCTGCTACATGCAAGTCCTGGCCAACCACCTTCGATAAGCTGTTTATAAACATCATCTAATATTGGAGCTGTTATAACTTTATTGCCATCTAACTTTGAACCCTGATGATCAGCAATTTTGTTAGTTGGAGACAATACCTGCTCATAAAATTTAGCAGCCTGGTCGAGAATGGCTTCGACAATATCAGGGGAAGCATCTTCATAACCAGATAATTTAGATATCTCTTGAAAATTTAGGACGTGACCAAATAGAAATTTAATATCATCTATTGGTGCGTTATAGCGTGTCATAAACTAGTGTCCTTGAAAAATAATTCACTGTACTTATATCAGATATATTAGGCAATATTATTGCAAAATAATAGCAAAAGGAGGTATATTTTTATTCACACCTATTATATATAAAATTTATGTTTTTAGTGTAGTATGCTTCTCTTTATTTTTGTTGATTTTTGGACAACAAATAGATCTTTGTGATCGAAAAAAGCTTATAAAATTTTAAGAATAAAAAAACTTTATTACGGAGAGCTTGATGCTAACAGTAGAGAAATTAACTAGGTTATATGGAAATATTTCGGCTGTAAACAACGTTAGTTTTAAGATAAATAAGGGCGAAATAGTAGGTTTACTTGGCCACAATGGCGCAGGTAAAACTACTATTATGAAAATGCTTAGTGGCTTTATCGAATCAAATCATGGAAGTATCGAAATCAATGGAGTTGACATAAAGGATGATCCAAAAAAAGCACAAAAAGATATAGGCTATCTATCTGAAAATTTGCCTATTTATCCTGAGATGTTTGTAGCAGACTATCTAGATTATGTTTGTAAAATTAAAGGCATCGAAGTTAATAAAGTGGCTTCTGAAATAAAGAGGGTTATTAGAGCCACTGATATTGAATCAAAGATTCTCTCACCAATATCAACACTATCAAGGGGCTACAAACAAAGAGTTGGTATTGCTCAAGCAATATTAGGTAAACCCAAATTACTTATCTTGGATGAGCCTACTAATGGACTTGATCCAAAACAAACAAACTTAGTTAGAGAATTAATCCGTGATCTTTCTAAAAATGCAACAGTAATTCTATCTACTCATATCATGCAGGAGGTCGATGCGCTTTGTAGCAGAGCTCTAATAGTCAGAGATGGCGAGCTAGTTGTTGATGCTGAACTTGACGAATTAAAGAAAAGTAATATCTTGAGTCTATCCACTTCATTAAATGAGGAGTCGCTTTCTTCAGTGCTCAAGGAATTAAACGGCTTATCACTAATAAAAAAAATATCGGGCGAAGGAGATAATATTTCTTACCATTTAGAGCTTGGAAATAATATCCAAGTTGATGAGACTATCGGTGAAATATCTAGATTGATTATTTCTTCAGGTGGCACTCTTTATTCTATATACAAAAAAGTAATAGATCTAGAAACTTTATTTAGAGAGGCTAGCGAAATTCCACACCATCTGCTGGCTGCAAAAAAACTAAAAGAAAAAAATGAAATGGAGGTTTAAAATGCAATATATGTCTAAAAATGGGCGCTTAATTTGGCGTATTGCATCAAAAGAAATAACATTATTTTTTGCCTCACCTACCGCATATTTATTCCTAGCAGTGTTTGGTTCCACTTCTCTGTTTATATTTTTTTGGGGTGAATCTTTTTTTTCTAGGAATATAGCTGATATTCGACCGCTATTTGAATGGATGCCAATATTACTTTTATTCCTCACAAGCACATTGACGATGAGGCTTTGGAGCGAAGAGAGAAGAACAGGAACTCTCGAGCACATATTAACCCAACCACTACCACTCTGGTATTTTGTTGCTGGTAAGTTTGTTGGTTGCCTTACATTACTGGCGATTGCACTTGTTATTACACTTCCTCTACCAATTACAATAGCCCAACTGGGTCAACTAGACTGGGGGCCAATAGGTGCCGGTTACTTGGCTGCTTTTTTCCTAGGCGCAGCCTATTTATCAATAGGTTTGTTTGTCTCAGCAAAAAGCGACAATCAAATAGTAAGTCTTATATGTGCTGTAATTCTATCTGGATTATTTTATTTAATTGGAACAGCAACAATTACTGATTTTTTTGGCAATCAAACTGGAGAGTGGTTTAGGTTGCTTGGGACAGGATCTCGTTTCGATTCCATTACTCGAGGCGTTATAGACATTAGAGATTTATATTATTATTTGAGTATAATTTTTATTTTTTTATCCCTTAATATATTTACTTTAGAAAAAGAACGTTGGGCAAATAATATTATGACTCAACATCATAAAGTATGGCGGAATATAATTATTCTAGCCCTTGTAAATATTATTGGAGCTAACTTCTGGCTTAACCAGATAACCTCTATGCGGATCGATACAACTGAAGGAAAACAATACTCTATCTCTACTCCGACACTTAAATATTTAGATCAGCTTGAAGAGCCGTTACTCATACGTGGCTATTTTAGTGGGAAAACTCACCCTATGCTCTCTCCCCTTGTACCTCAAATAAAAGATCTTATCCACGAGTACGAAGTGGCAAGTAACGGAAAAATTCGTATAGAATTTATTGATCCCATAACTGATCTTCAAATAGAGGAAGAAGCAAATCAAAAATATGGTGTCAGGCCAATACCTCTACAGGTAGCAGATAGATACCAATCAGCTATTGTCAATTCATACTTTCATATTCTTATTGGTTATGGGGAAGAATTCGAAGTTCTAAACTTTCAAGATTTAATTGAAACAAGAGCTCAGGGTGATAAGGATTTTGAAATAGTACTTCGCAATCCAGAATATGATTTAACTAAAAGTATAAAAAAAGTACTTAATAGCTACCGAAGTGGCGGAAATATATTTGATTCTATAGAAGGAAAATTGACCTTAAATGCATATATCTCAGATAACTCACTCTTACCTGACGACCTTGTTGCGCATAGGGATAGTATTATAGAAATATCAAATGAGTTAACTGCTGAGTCTAAGGGTATGTTTAACCTTAATATTATTGATCCATACGAAGATAATAGTGCGGGCGCAAAAAACTTATCGAAACTTTATGGTCTTCAGCCTCTTTCCCTCAATAAGGGCTACGCCGGTGACTTCTATTACTTTCATCTCATACTTGAAAAAGGTGACATGGCAATACAGGTCCCACTAGAAGATAAAACAAAGTTAAGTCTAGAAAGAAATTTCAGAGCTGCAATAAAACGGTTTGGTAAAGGTTTTATAAAAACTGTTGGAATAATTGGACCTAAAGATGATCCAAAGTTAGCCCAAATTGGTTTAACTGTCCCACAATTCACCCAACTTGCGAGTTTTTTGGGAACAGATTTAAATATTAGAAATGAAGATATAACAGATGGATCTGTTTCAGGTGAAATAGATACACTTTTAATTACGGCTCCAAATGGGATGGGACCAAAAGAAATTTTTGCAATCGATCAGTTTTTAATGAAAGGTGGCTCTGTGATAGCCATGTCTTCTCCATATACAATGACCCTAGGTCAAGGTTTAGGGCTAGCTAAACTAGAAGGTGAATTCAAAGATTGGCTTAAGCATCATGGCATAACAATGGAAGAGAAGCTTGTATTAGATATGCAGAATAAAGCATTTCCTTTGCCAATAATGAGAAAGGTTGGGGGTAATCAGGTTCAAGAAGTTAGGATGATTGAGTACCCATATTTTGCAGATATTCGGAATAATGGCTTTAATCAAGATAACCCGATCACCGCAAATTTAGAGCAAGTTACTATGGCGTGGAGCTCGCCTATCCTTGTAGATGAAACGATTAATAGTTCTCGTGAGGTCGTCGAACTGATGAAAAGCTCAGATAAATCATGGCTTTCCGAGGATACTGAAATCATGCCTACAATTGATAATGATGGTATTGCTCCTTTTGCAATAACAGGAGATTTTTCCTCTCATCTGCTTGGTGTGGCTACCAAAGGAAAATTTACTTCTTTTTTTGCCGGAAAACAGTCACCTATTATCCTTGAGGAGAACGATGAAAAAAGCGTAAATATTTCTCGTGATGTGCTAGAAATATCACCGAATACATCACAAATCATACTCTTTAGTTCTAATGATTTCTTACGTGATCAAACTCTCACGATCGCCAATTCTGCAATTGGAAGTGAATATAGAGGCAGTATGGATCTTATAGCCAATACTATTGACTGGGCTCTTGAGGACGGGGGTCTCCTCAGTATTAGGTCTAGAGGAAAATTCAACAGAACATTGCCATCCATAGATCATGATACGCAATTATTTTGGGAATATCTAAACTATGGGCTTATTATACTTGCACTAGTATTGATAGCGCTAATAAGAGGTTACCGTGAAAAAATCAGGAAGAAGCTATATATATCGGAACTAACTCAATAAAGGAAAGGAAAATGAGACAGCTGAAGTTCTGGCTAATAGGTTTATTGTTTATACAAATAATTGTATCGGGTAGTTTATTTTGGGTGAATTATATTTCATCTTTGGAGAATAAGCCTATCCAATTATTAAACATTGATTGGGCTAATGTGGATAAATTCACCATCGAAGATACAGTTGGAGGGATAACTATACTCAAATCTGATGATTCATGGCTACTATCAAACCAGGAGCTACCTGTGAGTGATGTCGATATAAATAAATTTTTATACAACTTGATGACACTCAAAACTGGTTGGCCTATAGCTAGACTCCCATCAAGTCATGAAAGATTTAAGGTATCTGAGAATAAATTTATTAGACGTGTAGAATTATTTTCTAAAAATCAGTCTTTAGGTAAACTTTTATTTGGTACCTCTATAGGTCTAAGACAGTCAAATGTACGTGCTATTAATGATGACAATATATATAACGCTAAGCTAGATACACTCGATATAAGTGCTAATATAGAGGACTGGTTTGACAAATCTCTAATTTCCGCAAACGATATCAGTCAAATCAAAGGTCGAAATTATAGCTTAAAAAGAATTGGTGCCATATGGCAGTTTGATCAGTCTGGGCCCTCAATACTATTGGGCAAGAGGACACTTGGCAGGCTAGACCAAAGTAAAGTCTCTAATCTAGAGCTGGCACTTACTAAGTTAAAAATCCATAAGATCACATCATTTAAGCCAAATTCACAAGAAAATATATCTGAAAATTTCAAATTATACGTTGTCGACGATATAGGTGAATGGACTTATACTTTTATTAAATTTGATAGAAAATTTTATGTGAATCGTAATGATAGAAAAGAATATTTTACACTGAAAGAAGAGGTTTATAAGAGTATAGCAGCGATAACTCAATTGAAATTGCTAGCTGAATCTCCGGAAGTTGCCGAAAGAAATCAAAATTAAAGGAATAACTCTCTATAGTTATGCGCTGTCTTTTCGCAAACTTCTTGTAACGTAACTCCTTTAATTCTTGCTATAGCCTTTGCTACCTCCAAAACATACTTTGGCTCATTTTTTGACCCCCTGAAAGGTACTGGAGCCAACCAAGGTGAATCGGTTTCTATTAAAATACGGTCTAAAGGTATTTTTTTGACGGTCTCTCTCAAAGAGCTGGCATTTTTAAAAGTAATAATTCCTGAAAATGATATATAAAAATTTAAATCGATTGCATCAAAAGCCATTTTAGGTGTTTCCGTGAAGCAATGCAGAACACCGCCGTATCGTGTATTAGCGTAGTTACGCAATATTTCAATAGTTTCAGTTTGAGCTGCTCTTGTATGAACTATAACTGGTTTTCCTAGCCTGTCACCTGCTTTTAAATGAGTGATAAAGCTATTTTTTTGCCAATCGTTAGATTCCTTTCCATAATAATTATCTAAACCGGTTTCGCCTATAGCTACAACTCTAGAGTTGCTAGCTAGAGATACTAAATCATCAACACTTGGAACGATCGGGGTATCGTCTTGAAGAGGATGCAGACCAACTGATATATCTACATCAGCATGATCAGCTGTAATTTTAATAATTTTTTTTGAAGACTCTATGTCGATACCAACACTCAAGAAGCGCTCTACGCCTGCCTCTCTTGAAGAATTAAGTAAAAGATCAAGTGAATTGTTATAAGCGCTTAAATCTAAATGATCAAGATGGCAATGTGAGTCTATTAGCAAAATATTAATCCTTATTTTTAAACCTGAAGCCATCTGGTATCGCTAATTGCCTGAAAAGTGTAGCTAGCGAGAAGCGAACAAGTGTTTCCAATTCATAAAGAGCTCTTCCCAAATTAGCTGAAGGTTCGGGTTAGCTGAGCTCTGTATTAATCTTTTAGACTGGAAAAGTTTATCCATATAATGAAAAGATAATACTAATGAGGTAATTTTTTCTTTAGATTTTATTTCAGAAACCAGCTTATAGTAGAGCCAATCGATTATTAGCTCAGGATCATTCTTTTTATACAGCTCAGCTGCATCAACTGGTGAAGCGTCATTCAAGGCTAAGCTATCCAATAAATCATTAAATTCTCTTCGGGCCTGAATAAAGTCTGTATCTATTAAATTCATAGCTAAAATAGGACGTCCATTAGCCTGCTCTATTAGCTCATTGATGTCCTGTGCATCAGGAAGCTTTTTCTCCAACCAAAATTTTACTTTAGACCTATCAGGTATTGGAAAAATTAATTGCTGGCAACGGCTTTTTACAGTGATCAGTAACCTGCTTGGATCATGACAAACTAACATAATTAAGGTTTTTTCTTTTGGCTCTTCGAGACTCTTGAGTAGAGCGTTGGCAGCGCTTGCATTCATAGACTCAGCTGAACTGATTACTACGACCTTCCAGCCACCCTGTTGCGATGTTTGAGAAAAAAATGTGTCCAGCTCACGGATACTACCAACATTAATATTTTTCCCCTTAGAGTCTGGCTTTATCGTTATTAAATCTGGGTGATTACTAGACCTGCTTAAACAGCATGACTTACATTTGCCACAAGGACTTTTTTTGATGCTGATCTACATAAGATAAAGTTAGCAAAAGATAGAGCAAAATTCTGTTTACCTATACAGCTAGGACCAATCAAATTAATAGCATGAGGCAGTTTTTCAGAATCCATTTGGGAAATTAGTCGCTCCCACTGCATATTTTGCCAAGGAAAATGAACATCTAGCTCACTTTTAAGATTTGACTGCATACTTTATAGTATCCTTTTCAAAAAATTCTCAAGAACTTTTTCAATTTCTAACTCAACATGATCTAGATTTTTAGAGGCGTCGATCACTTTATACTGTTTTGGAAATTTTTTTGATCTATTGATATAGCTTTTTCTCACTCTATCAAAAAATTCTATTTTTTCCTGTTCAAAACGATCTGGTTTACTTCTGTTTAAGGCTCTTTTAAGGCCATCTTCAACTGGTATATCTAAGAGTAATGTCAAGTCTGGCCTTAACGTACCTTGAACAAAATCTTCTAAAAGCGAAATTTTTTTATCGGGTACACCTCGACCACCACCCTGATAGGCAAAAGATGCATCTGTGAATCGATCACATAAAACCCATTTACCTTGATTTAAGCTTGGTAATATAACTCGAGATAAATGTTGTGCCCTAGCGGCAAACATTAAAAGAAGTTCTGTATTTTCACTTATGAGTTCGTCGTTTGGAGTCAACAAAAGCTCACGAATATTTTCAGCTAATGGGGTTCCCCCAGGTTCACGTGTTGAGGTGTATTCAATATTTTTTTTCTTTAACCAATTTTCTATAAATAGCATATTAGTGGTTTTGCCAACCCCTTCCCCTCCTTCAACAGTTACGAGCATGCCTAATTGTTTATTCATAAATACGAGCCTTACTAAAAAAAGTAATGTAGCAACAATGATCTTTAGTTCTTATCGATAACATGAAAAATTTTCACATAATTTTATATTTATTTTTTTTGTCTCTTTTCCTAATAAGAATGTACATAGATTTTCGACGGAGACCACAGGAACAATCCCATTAATAGAGTTACAAACAAAAACCTCATCTGCTAATAAAAAGGTATCGATACTCAAGTTAACCTCTTTGATCTTAAAACCAGCAGATGGCAGCAGTATATTCACCAAATATTGTCGCATAACCCCTGAAACCCCACATTTATCGGTTTTTGGAGTTACCCAGATTCCATCTTTAAAAATAAAAATATTATTACTCGTACACTCAATTATATTATCATCTTGATCTAACATTAACCCGTCATAAAAGCCTTCAGACCACTCTGCTCTTGCGATTATTTGATCAAGCCGATTCAAATGCTTTAAACCACCCAATATAGGTGTATGGGGCAACCGATACTTGCACTTCTTTAAGGTAACTCCTTCCCTTCTATTAGATAAAGGGATAGGTGTAACAGGAAACCATTGCATTATGTAACAAGTGTCAACTGGTTTAGAATATGCATAACCTCTTTGGCTACTACCAGCTGTAATAATTATTTTTATAATCCCCTCAAGTGGGCATAACTTAAGGAGATCATAAAAGTATTTTTCTATAGAAGTTTTATCGACAGATATACCTAAAATTTTAGCGCCACTCATTAGTCGATCTATATGTAGATCGAGCAGGGAGGGAAAATCCCCTGAAACTCTTATTGTTTCGAATAATCCATGACCATAAGCAAGACCTCGATCCATTATCGAAACTTTGGTTTCCATTTCACCATTTATTGTACATAGGGAGTTATAATCATTTTTCATGTCTAATTAAAACAAAAATAAAAAAAAATTGCAGGCATAAAAAAACCGCTATCGAAAGCGGTTTTTTCTTAAACGTTCCTAGACTATGTAAGATTAGAATTAATATAATCAATAGCGTTTTGAACAGTCGCTATCTTTTCAGCATCCTCATCAGGTATCTCTGTGTCAAACTCTTCCTCTAAAGCCATTATCAGCTCAACAGTATCTAAAGAGTCAGCTCCAAGATCCTCGACAAAAGAGGATGATGATTTGACATCTGCTTCTTTGACACCTAGTTGCTCTGCAACCATTTTTGCTACGCGTTCTTCGATGCTACTCATGATATGTGTAATCTCCTATGACTTGAAGTAACTAACTTTGTATTCCAATCTAAGTTAGATACTTTTAATTGCAAAAGTTCCAAAAAAAAATTTACCCGTTATTGGGTGCAAATAAAGTAACCTAAATATTTCATTATAAAGTTGCATTTTACATAGAAATAACACGCCTTGTAAGCATTTCATTAAAATACATTATTTTACGTTATATAACATATGTTTATGGCATATACATACCACCATTAACGTGTATATTTTCGCCAGTAATGTATGCCCCTGTGTCTCCAGCGAGGAAATTTACAACCTCTGCTACCTCATCAGGGTTTCCAAATCTACCTAATGGAACTGCAGTTAAAAGTGCATCGCGACTTGCGTCTGGCAAATTTTTAGTCATATCTGTATCTATAAAACCCGGAGATACACAATTAACAGTAATATTTCTTGGACCTAATTCTCTGGCTAATGATTTAGTAAACCCGAGTATTCCTGCTTTTGTAGCCGAATAGTTAGTCTGTCCTGGATTGCCAGTTGAGCCAACAACAGAACCAATTGTAATGATTCTACCCCAACGAGCCTTAGTCATACCTCTAAGACAGGCTTTAGAGAGGCGATAAATAGCATTTAGGTTTGTATCCATAACATCTAGCCACTCTTCATCTTTCATGCGCAATAAAATATTATCTTTAGTGATTCCAGCATTATTGACTAAAATCAAAGGAGCTTCATATTTGGTTTTAATTAACTCCATAATATTATCGATCGAGTCTTTGTCACTAACATCTAGTATATGTCCCTCACCTTTTATATTCTGGCTTTCAAACCGTTCTGATATTTTCTTTGCACCATCATTGCTAGTTGCTGTAGCAACAACTGTTGACCCCAGTGACCCTAGGTTGTCTGCAATTGCAGCGCCTATACCTCTGCTTGCTCCAGTTACTAGTATAACTTTATCTTTAAAATTCATATTAAAACCCTTTTAATAAACTAATGCTTTTTAAACTAAAGACTAGACAAAGTCTGACTCAATAAAGAGGCATCTTCGGTAGAGTATGTTTGCAAAGAACTGTTAATTCTCTTACATAAACCACTTAAAACTTTTCCAGTACCACATTCGACGATATCAGTAACCCCTTCATTTGCCATGGTTTCAACACAATCAACCCATAATACAGGCTTAAAAATTTGTTCTATCATAAGCTTTTTAATAGATTCTGGTTCTGATTGAATTTTAGCATTTACATTATGAACTATAGGTATCGTCGGTGCAGAAAATTTTACTGTATTTATATCCTTAGATAATTTTTCTGCGGCTGGCTTCATTAAGTTGGTATGAAAGGGTGCGCTTACTGGTATTGGTAGTATTCTTTTTGCACCTGCGTGCTTGCATCTTATCATGGCTCTATCAACAGCTTCTGTATTACCAGCTATAACCACCTGCCCTGGTGAATTAAAATTAACTGCGGCAACCTCTTGACCTTTGCAGCTTTCCAGACAAGCAATCTTAATAGCCTCATCATCTAAACCAATAACTGCCGCCATGGCGCCCTCTCCTAAGGGAACTGCATCTTGCATATAGGCTCCCCTTTTTCTCACTAACCGAACAGCATCATCAAAATTTATAACGTCTGAACAAACAAGAGCAGACCATTCACCTAAGCTATGCCCAGCCATATATGAAGGAGAAGGGCCACCTAATTGGCACCATAATCTCCATATCGCTACACTAGCTGTAAGTAAAAGCGGTTGTGTGCGCTCAGTTAGCATAATATCTTCTTTGGTTCCATTCTGTGATAAATCCCATAGATCATATAAAAGAACATCGGAGGCCTCATTAAAAGTCTCTAATATGACTGAATGATTTCTTGCCAAATCAGATAGCATTCCTACTTTTTGTGAGCCCTGACCCGGAAAAATTAAACCTAGGCTTATACATAAAGTATTTTTTTTCATCTAAAACCCCAATATTATAAATTTTTGAAAAAATAACCTTCCTCTGTAGCATTTCAATTTAAGAATGCTTTTTCAATCCTACCAGGGAGATCGTTTTTGACTTCAAGCGTCGCTGAATTAAGTGCAGAATAAAAACCGTCAATGTTCGTACCTCCATGACTTTTTATAACCACTTTATTTAGACCCAAAAAGCTTGCACCATCGTATCGACTGGGATCTAGCTTTTTATAAAACTTCTTTAAAGATCTATTAGCTATAAATTTTCCAAGCCTACCGAGACAAGTAAGAGATAATTCTTTATTCAAATATTGATGTGATAATGTAGCAAAACCTTCCATTATTTTTATAGTTATATTACCAGTAAATCCGTCGCATACTACAATATCTACCTTGTCCGTAAAAATAGAGCTTCCCTCAATAAAACCAAGGTAATTTATATTTTTATCAGCCTTAGCTAATTTTGCAGCTTTCCAAAGCTCTTCGTGACCCTTGTTCTCTTCGACGCCGATATTTAGTATAGCTACGCTGGGAAAATCGACATGATGAACCAGTGAAACCATACTTGAGGCCATTAGTGAAAACTGATGCAATTTTTCTCCTGAACAAGCTACATTAGCACCCAGGTCTAATAGGTAAGTGTAGCCATTTAATGTCGGGATTTTTGAACAGATAGCTGGTCGATTTATACCGCTTATGCAACCAAGTTGCGACATAGAAATAGCCATTAGAGCACCAGTGTTTCCGGAGCTAATACAGGCTTTATTGGTACCGTTAGAGAGCGATTCTATTGCGCGCCACATTGATGATTTTTTTTGATTTCTTAAAGAAAAAGAAGGCTTTTCATTCATTGAGACTTCAGATTTACAATGAAAAACTTCAAAGCGATCATTTAAAATCTTTGTGAGGTCTGGATGAGCTCTGAGCTCTTTATTTATTTGAGTCGAGTCACCATAAAAATTAATAAATACTGAAGGATTATTTTTTAGAAAAAAAAGGGATGCAGGGATTGTGACTTGAACTCCAGAGTCACCACCCATTACGTCAACTGCTAAGCGCAAGATATCAGTCAAAAAATTATTAACAATTTAAAGTGCAATTAGTCGCTGGAAACTTCAGCAATTTTTTTTCCACGATAAAAACCGTCAGCGGTCACATGGTGCCTGTGATGTTTTTCACCGCTAACAGAATCAGTAGATAATGTTGGTTCTGATAGAGCATCATGAGATCGACGCATGCCACGCCTGGCTCTAGTTACCTTACTTTTTTGAACTGCCATGGGTTACTCCTAATAATAATTATTCTTCTATTGTTTTACCTTTGAGACTCTTTAGAACCTCAAATGGACTACTTTTCGTCTTAACTTCTTTAGTTTTATTGTTTAATCCTTTAGATACAATCTTTGTATCTAAAGGATTACATTCCTCTTTCTTATGATAGGCAATAAAAGGTAATGCCAATAATAACTCATCCTGGATTAAATCTATTAAATTACCTTTATCCTCAGGTAAAATCCATGCTTCTAAGTTTTTAGGGAGTGCATCTGCTTCTTCCTCAGACCATACAATGCAAAGGATTGTATCACACTCTAGCTGAAGCGGCATCGAAGATAGACACCTCTGACAAATAACTTTTACTGACCCAGAAGCTTTTATGTTTACAATTTTTCGACCTTGATCCTCTAAATAAAAAGATAAGCTAACGTTTATTGAGGAGTTTATTTCTTTTACAGCTTCTTTGACTCTACTACAGAGGTGGGCATCAACCGAGCCGGTCAATGTTTTCCCCTGTATTGATAGCCGTCTTGGATCGACATGTTGGGGTAGATGGTTATATTTTTCACTGATTGGCATAGTCGGGCAATAATAGTGATGCCATCTGACCCTGTCAAAGAAAAAATTTATAAAAACTAATTATATAAGTCATTAAAATCAAATAAATACATTTTAAAAGTATATTTGTTTAACAAAAATCAGTTTAATGCTCTTTAATTTATAAATATCTATAAAAAATTTTCTTTTGCGAACTAATAGAGTATTTTATGGTATTAAAAGTTATATTATCATCATCATCGGTTTACCGAAAAAAGCTCATGAAGAGGTTATGCATACCTTTTGAGGTCGTACACCCAGAAATCGATGAAGCAATAAGGACAAATGAATCACCGCATACCCTTGTGGCAAGGTTGTCTGAAGAAAAGGCATATGCACATTCCAGGCATTATAAATCTCATCTTATTATTGGCTCTGATCAGGTTGCATATATAAGCAAGGACTCCTCAAGCTATTCAAATAATTTAAATGTATTCCCGAGTTCAGACTCCAGAGCGATAAACAATCCAGTAATTATTACTAAGCCGAAGAATAAAAAAGCTGCCTTCAATCAACTAAAACTTCAATCTGGGGAAAAAGTAACATTTTTGACTGGCATCTCAGTCTTAAACACTAGCACTAGCAAAGTAGAAACAAGTGTGGTTCCTACAGATGTAATATTTAGAAAACTTAACGAGGAGGAAATCAATGATTATCTTGATTATGATACCCCATACGACTGCGCTGGTAGCTTAAGATCGGAGGGTTTAGGAATTAAACTTCTTGATTCAGTACATAGCTCAGATCCAACAGCGCTTATTGGTCTACCCCTTATTCAACTAAATAAAATACTTAGAAATAATAATATAAAATACATTAAGTAATATTTTTAAATTATTGTTTTAAAAGATCTTTCATATCTAAAATTCTATCGATGCAAAACAATGGTTGGTATTTTTTAAGGCGCTGAGGACTGTGTGCTCCATAACTCACACCTATTGAGGAGACACCTGCATTAACAGCCATTTCAAGATCGTATTCTGTGTCTCCTACCATAATTGCATGCTCTGGCGGGATATTCAGCTCATTTAGTATCTCAAACAGCATTAATGGGTCAGGTTTGCTTGCTGTTTCATCAGAGCATCGGCTAGCATCAAAAAAACTACTTAATTTTTTGGCCAAAAGGGCTCTATTAAGACCCTTTCTGCTTTTTCCTGTTGCAACAGCCAAATAATATCCTGAGTTTTTTAAATCATTGAGAGCATCTAGGACACCTTCAAATAAAGGGGAAGGATCACTATCTAGCTTAATAAAATTTCGTGAGTATGATGCGCACATTGCGGTTATTTGTTCATTACTGGCTTTATCAAAAAGTGCTTGAAAGCTTTGATATAGGCCTAAGCCTATAACCTCTTTCGGATCGATAGACTTAGGGAGAGTAAATCTGTTTTCTTCTGCTGCTAACAAAACACAGTGTGAGATTCGCGATAATGAGTCGCATAGGGTGCCATCCCAGTCAAATATTAAAAGTTTAGGAGTCATCGCGACAGTCTAGATTCTTCAAATATTCTGATAAGTCACCTGGCATAGGTGCCTCAATAAAAATATTTTTTCCACAAGGTAATGAAAATCCTATTTTAAAAGCATGTAAAAACATTCTTTTAAGCCCAGATTTACGAATACCTTTATTTATATCATCAAGACCATATTTACTATCACCAGCAAGCGGACACCCAGTATGTTGAGCATGCACTCTTATCTGATGTGTTCGCCCAGTCTCTAATGATGCCTGTAATAATGTAAAATTACGATATCTCTTCATAACCGAGAAAATTGTTACTGATTTTTTGCCTTTGGGGTTCACACGTACAATTTTTTCACCAGTTTTTTGCTCAGAAGCCATGAGAGGAAGGTCGATTCTTCTCATGCCCCTTGGCCATTTTCCAGTAGTAAGAGCATAATAAACTTTAATTATTCTTTTATTACGCATCTGTTCTTGCAGATATTTTAAAGAAGATCTCTTTTTAGCCACAATTAAACAGCCAGAAGTCTCTCTATCTATACGATGAACTAATTCAAAATAATCTGTCTTAGGTCTGGTCAACCTCAGAGCTTCTATTAACCCAAGCTTTATACCGCTGCCACCATGAACAGCGAGGCCAGAAGGTTTATTTAATACTAATAATGTATCGTCTTCGTATAGTATGCATTTCTCGAGTGAGTCTTGAAACTTCTTGCTGGGTAAAATAGAGGGCTCTCTCTCTGCAACACGTATAGGAGGAATCCTAATATTGTCACCTTCATTTAATTTATAATCTGGTTTTATACGCGAGCTGTTAACACGTACCTCACCTTTTCTTATTATTCTATAAACACGCGATTTGGGTACCCCTTTGAGTGATGTAAAGAGGTAGTTGTCTATGCGCTGACCGGAATGCTCAGATGTAATTTCTACAAACTTAACTATTGATTGATCTTTCGTAAAATTATCCACTGGACCTCATAATTTGATGTAGCCACAATAATTTAAACTAGCATATATAATTTACTGGTAAATCATAATGTTTTTCTCAACACTTTAACATGTAACCTACTGTGTGATTAGCCACAAATAGAGTCAAATTGGGACTCTCGAAATATATTTAGTTTGCTGGACTCGGACATCACTGCTACTATGTAACTGATTTACAGAATTTTTTTTCGTAAATGAAGTTCAAGTGAATGTAAATTTACGTTTTTTCAGCCTAATAAAGCGACTGAAAATTAAATGCTTATTGTTTATACAATAGTTGAAATGAATAGATTTTAGGAATGATTGCATGTGTTTTGCAGTCATCTTTTTATAACTACACCAAAGGTGCATGAGTTATAGTACATAGTACATAGGATAAAAATATTTTTTACAAGGGTAAGACGAGCGGCTCAACCTAAAATTAACGGTTTGCCTCTGTTGTTGATGATTTAATAAGTATATTTAGAAGATTTAGTCTTGCCACTAAAAATTAAATGGTTACATATATCAGATTAAAAATCCTAAAGGGGTTAACTGATGATATTACATAATACCGCGTACAAAAGTAATACTTGTATAATCAGGTAATATTTTTTTGTGGCTTTTTGTTTGCCAATCCTTTGTTTGTTCATGTATTAACTCCTCTGCCCTAAATATAGGACAGAAATATAATGAAACGTATGCTTATAAATGCAACTCAGCCTGAAGAGCTAAGAGTTGCTATGGTTGATGGTCAGCGCTTATATGATCTAGATCTTGAAAACAGAACAAGACAACAACATAAATCAAATATATACAAAGGAAAAATTACAAGAGTTGAAAAAAGTCTAGAGGCTGCTTTTGTTGACTATGGTAGTGAACGTCATGGCTTTTTACCCCTAAAAGAAATCTCTAAAGAATATCACCCAAAGTCTATCAACGCTGCAGGTCAATCTAAAAATCAAGACCTTATCAAAGAGGGCTTAGAAGTAATTGTTCAAGTCGAAAAAGAAGAGCGTGGAAATAAAGGTGCAGCTCTCACGACCTTTTTAAGTTTAGCTGGCAGATATCTAGTTCTAATGCCGAATAATCCAAGATCTGGAGGAATATCCAGAAGAATTGAAGGTGAAGAAAGAAATGAGTTAAGGGAAGCTTTAAGAAATATAACGATTCCAGCTGGTATGGGGGTTATTGTCAGAACAGCCGGAATCGGCCGATCATCAGAAGAGCTTCAGTGTGATCTCGACTACTTAAAGCAATTATGGGAAACCATTAATAAGGAAGCAGTTGCAGCTAAGGCGCCTCAATTTTTATTTCAAGAAAGTAATATAATCATTCGTGCTGTGCGAGACTATCTTAGAGAGGATGTCAAAGAGGTGTTGATTGACAATAAAGAAGCATATGATCTAGCTTCAGCGTTTATCGCACAAGTAATGCCTAATTTTTCAACGCGCGTCAAGCTATATGATGAAAGCACCCCACTATTCACGCGCTATCAAATTGAAAATCAAATTGAGACTGCATTTGAGCGTGAGGTAAAACTTCCGTCAGGTGGAGCTGTTGTCATAGACCTAACAGAAGCACTTATATCTATAGATGTAAACTCGGCCAGAGCAACCAGAGGTGTTGATATAGAGGAAACCGCGTATAGAACAAACCTAGAAGCAGCTGATGAAGTTGCACGTCAATTAAGGTTAAGGGATATGGGTGGTCTTGTAGTAATCGATTTTATAGATATGTCATCACAGAAAAATCAAAGAGATGTTGAAAATCAAATGCGTGACGCATTAGAAATAGACAGGGCTAGAGTACAAGTTGGAAGAATTTCCCGATTCGGACTCCTTGAGATGTCTAGACAGCGCTTACGTCCATCATTGAGTGAAACCACTTCAAAGTTATGCCCAAGATGTCTAGGCCATGGAACGATAAGAGGCACAAGATCCCTCTCTTTATCAATACTAAGATTAGTCGAAGAGGAGGCACAGAAAGAAAATAGTGCAGAAATACGAACTATCGTGCCAGTATCAGTAGGAACCTTCTTGCTCAATGAAAAACGTAAGGAAATTTTTGATATAGAAAAAAGGCATACCACAAAGATTGTAGTTGTTCCTAAAGAAAATCTTGCAACGCCACATTTTGAAGTACAAAGAATAAGAGTGCAGGATGATGTTAATTCTGAATACAGTTATAAATTAACAGATACAATGACGCCAGAACTCATACCTTCTGAAGCTGAAGAAGTGAAACCTGTTCCTCCAGCTCACCTGCCTGCAGTTAAAAATGTAGCTCCACCGAATTTTCCTCTGAAAGCAAAAAAATCTAATAATAGCGACAACACAAGCTTCATAGGTCTTATTTTTCAAAAAGTGTTTGGAGCTACAGATAAAAAAAATCAAGAAACAGAAAAGAAGAGCTCTACAAGACGTCCACAAAGAAGGCCCAATAATAGGGGTAGAAGACCAGATAACCGGAATAAAGGTAGGTCCAACAAGAATAGTAGCGATAATCGTAGTCAAGCAAATAATATCGAAAATAAAATACAGGATATATCAACTGAAAAGACTTCTAGGGTGGCTACAAATACTCCAGGTAGTGAAAGTATGTCTAAAAATAGACCGCCAAGGAGAGAAGGAGAAAAAAGACGGGCACCTCGGCCTCGACGAGAGCGACAAGATGTTCCAGACGAGTTACTAGAAAATACAGATCTAGTGAAAGCAAATACAGTTGCTGAGCTACCTATAGCTAAAGATCAGGCAGAAGTGATAGTTCCGAAAAAAGATGATGTTCAAGCAACACCAAGTAAACCAAAAGTAAAGAAAACACCATCAAAAAAAGAACAAGCTGAAAGTAGTGCAGAAGATGTTCTCCCTAAAACAAATGCAGATAAAAGCAATCAAGAGAAGCCAAAAAAGACTACTTCTAATAAAGTTGCATCAAAAAAGAAGACAACAACTAAAGCATCAAGTGCAAAAAAGCTAAAGAGCGAGATAAAAACAGAAGGGGAAGAGGAAATAATAAAAACCACTAAAAAAACAGCCAAGGCAACTAAAACCCCTTCGAGAGCAAGCAATGATCCAAGAAAAAAACCTAAACCAGTTAAAAGTGTAGAAATTGAAACAGTTATTATAGAAACCTCTAAGGCGAAACCACTTGATGCCTCAGATCTTTCAATAATGCCCAGTACAAGTAAAAAAATCGCACGACCTGCTAATGATCCACGGGGCAAAAAATAAATTTTTAGAAGAAAATCGTGCCCATACTGGGCATAGAGAATTACCATATATGCTATTGAATCAGGGGCAAACAACGGTATAATTGCCCCTCGATTAAATTAAGCTCACTTAAACAAAAACACTTTAAAATCTGAGTATAAAATTTACAGGAGAGGTGGCAGAGTGGTCGAATGCACCGGTCTTGAAAACCGACGTACCGAAAGGTACCCAGGGTTCGAATCCCTGTCTCTCCGCCATTATATATGAGGCTTTCAGAGCCTCACTTACATCAAAGATGGGATGAGATAAGCAAAAGCAAGCCCGATAACAAAAAGTCCTACTGAAGTGAAATAAATAAATAACGATAGTCTTTTTGCTTTTGAGCATGCAGCCGCTTTTTTTTCATCAATAGGGCAAGGTAGATTTCTTGCCCGATATTGAAGTACTCCAGACACTACAAGCATCGTAAAAGCACCAAAAAATATCTGAGCCTTATAAATTGAAATGACAACTAGTTGTGGAAATATTGAAATAAGAGAGCTTAGTGTTGCCCCCGCACCAATCGAAACTAGCAACGTAGGTAACGCACAACAAATAATAGTTCCGCTACTAGCAAATAAAGATAGGTAGTCTACTAGCTTATTTTTCATTCTCAATCCTGATTTGACTCATAGTGCCAGGAAAAATTTCTATTTTTCGAACATCGTAACCTGCATCATTAATAACTTTCGTAATAAATTTATTATCAATTCCATCTTCTGATTCTATTGCTACAAAATAGTTTTCTAGACTAACAAAAACATCATCAACGTCATCCTTCGCCCTAAAGTTCTTCTCTAAACCTTGTGCACAAAAAGCACAGACCATACCAAGTACTTCAATTTTTTGAGTCAATGCATAGCTATGTCCACCTGAAGACATTATTGCTATTAATAATATTATTTTTTTCATTTTTTTGCCCCTCTAAAATGTATACATGAAATGAAAGGATGCATCTCCATCTGTCGATATTCCAGCATCCATAAATATGGATTTATTAATAAATCTAAGTGAAGGAGTATATTTAATTTCGTTGTTTAGACTATTGATGTTTTTAGTTTTTAATATGAACCAGGGTTGAATTTCAGTATACCCTGCTTCATAGAACGAGAAGCCGCCTTCAATTTTAGTTGTATCAAAATTCTCATGACCAGCTCTTAAGACCTGATGAGAAAACATTCCGTATACTCTTTTAGTCTCATAATCAAACTGCAAGGTTGGGCTTAAATAGACATGATGTTCTTTTATCTTATTTTTCTTTATATCTATAAAACCTGCTCTAGTAAATAACCATAAATTTAACTGCGATTTAATAGTATTTTTTCTCATTAATTTTCTTAGATAAAATATTTCTCCTGATGTTGTTTCATAGCCGTTACCCTTAGCCTTGATAGTCTTTGCACCAAACGACTCCTTAATGGATAAAGCGTAGCTGGACTCAATACTAATATAATCTTTACTCACTTGAGTCATACTGGTTGTAGACCCCTTAAAATTCATCGGTGCTGCATGAATAATAGATTGGTGTGCTGCTAACAAAAAAATAAACATGAAATACAATTTATTCATATTTTTCATCACCAACATACAAAGCACTTTTCCCCTTGTATAAACTTGTTAGCTCTCGAATTTTTTCTTTCTGAGCATTCTTGTCATTTGACTGAAAGGCGTCTATAACACAAGACTCGAGGTGCTTTTGAAGCATAATTATTTCGAGAGATTGACAAGCTGAACTCACTGCCCTTAATTGCGTGATAATTTCAGGGCAATACCTGCCTTCCTCGATCATTTTTTTTATGCCATTAATCTGGCCTACAGCTTTATTCAATCTTGGAATATGTTCCCTATAATCTGGATATTTTGATTCACAACAATCTGCCATAATTTTCTCTTCTAATTTAAATCAAATTTATTATACCCCATAGGGGTATAATAAAGATTGTATATTTATATCTAAGGGTAAGCAATTCTATCCTTTGGTTTAGCTTAGCTGAATACCTATTTCCTATCACAAACTTATTCTTTTATACTTTTACAATGAAAAAAAATATTTCGTTAATCGCGACTTTTATTATTATCATATTTCCATCTTTTTCATATGGTGGATGGGATAAAGTAATTGAAAGTAGTAGCAGTGGTAACATTATTTATATAGACCCTGACAAGATCGAAAAAATTAAAAATTTTGTTTATTACTTTTCATTAACAGATTATAAAAAACCAGTTTTTGGCGACCTATCTGTAGTTGTCCATTATCAAGTGGATTGCAAACACTCCAGAGAGAGAGGTTTAAGTTGGGTTTTTTTTAAGAGGCAAATGGGTCAAGGTAAAGGTATCTCTGAGAGCAACCATGACAAAGAATGGACATACCCTTCTGATCATAACTCCTCATCATCTAGGGGGGTTGTTATAAAAAAGGTTTGCGAGAGGTTTCTTCACCAACAGCTATAAGCTCTATAATACTTAGTGGAGAATTAATTACTCTCATTTAAAAATTATTTTAATTGGTAATAAAGTGCGAATGAACAAAAAATATCAAAATTTGTTAGAAGATGTAATTTCAGTAAAGCCCTCTGAGGCCTTACTTAATGAAATTACACAAGATCTAATAACCGAAGGATTTTATTGTCTTGATGGAGCGCTAGATAAAAAAACTTTAACTGAGTTCAAATATGAAATTGAGACGCTTATAAATGAAAAAGGTCAAAGATATTTTTCACTAATTAATCCTTATAAAAATATTAAATCTAAATTTAATCTCTTAGATAAAAGTAAAAATCTAAAAGGATTTCTTTTTGAATTAGCAAAATTAGGATCTAAAAATAAGTATTCTAAATCTGAAATATTGAATGTACTAAGAGTGGTAGCAGGGGGAAAAACAAATTCACAATCATTAAAATTTCATTATGATGCGACTATAATCACTATTTTGATACCTCTAGTTATTCCAAAGGGATCCCCTGAAGAATCTGGTCACTTTCTAGCATTCAAGAATTTAAGAAGATTAAGAAATAATGTTCTACTTAACTTCTTAGAAAAAATATTAATGCAAAATATTTTTACTCAAAAGATAATATCTTTGATAGCATTAAAAAATATTAACAAACATATTATAGAATTCAAGGAAGGTAATATTTATTTTTTTTATGGTTATAGAACACTACATGCCAATCTTCCTCTAAAATCAGAATACACAAGAGCGACTATGTTGTTTCATTATGGTGATCCTCATCAAGATTCATTACTATTAAAGTCTATAGCTAAGATTCGTCATTTTCGTGAAAATATTAACTCAAAAAAATAATGTTAAAAGTATGGATGATATCGCAATACACTGGTTTCGTCAGGATTTACGGCTTTCAGATAATCCTGCATTAATCGCAGCTACACAGCACAAAAATGTGCTTCCAATATTTATTCTTGATGACGAAAATGCTGATAATTTTGGCATGGGAGCTGCTAGCAAATGGTGGCTTGAATCATCACTTAGATCACTAAACAACTCTCTTGATGGCAAACTATCAATATATAAGGGCAACCCTATCGATATACTTAAAGATATTATTTTACGGCTAAATGTTGATGCTGTTTACTGGAATCGTTGCTACGAACCATGGAGAATCAATCGCGATAAAAAAATAAAAAAGTATCTTGATATGCAGAACGTAAAAACAGCTAGCTACAATGGCTCTTTGCTCTGGGAGCCATGGGATATCAAGAATAGTTTTGATAAGCCATATGGGGTATTCACCCCTTTTTATAAAAAGGGGTGCTTGCAGGCAGATCAACCACGCAAGCCCTTGCTAGCACCACAAAATCAACAGTATATCTTTGATTCAGAAAAATCTATGCAGCTTCAAAATTTAGACCTTCTGTGTGGTTACCCATGGCATAAAAAGTTAGGGAAACATTGGTTAATTGGAGAACAAGGTGCATCTCTATGTCTAGATAACTTTATAAAAAAAAATTTATCGCAATATAAAAAGGGTAGAAATATACCCTCTAAGCCCTATGTTTCGAGAATTTCCCCACATCTCCATTTTGGAGAAATATCACCCAATCAGGTTTGGGTCAGGATTCGTAATGAAAAAAATGACGAAAATACCGATCATTTTTGTAGTGAGCTTGGTTGGCGAGAATTTTCTTATAATCAACTTTTTTATCATCCTGATTTGCCAACAAAAAACCTACAATCTAAATTTGATAAATTTCCATGGGCTGTTAACGACAAACATTTAGAAGCATGGAAAAAGGGGCAGACTGGTATACCAATGGTTGATGCGGGTATGCGTGAACTATGGGAGACCGGCTATATGCATAATCGGTCTAGAATGGTCGTAGGGTCATTTTTAGTGAAAAACCTTCGTATCCATTGGAACTATGGTGAGCGCTGGTTTTGGGATACTCTAATAGATGCTGATCTTGCAAATAATAGTGCAGGCTGGCAATGGGTAAGTGGCAGTGGTTCAGATGCTGCCCCTTATTTTAGAATATTTAACCCAGTGGTGCAGGGCCAAAAATTTGATACAGACGGAGAATATATTAGGCACTATATTCCTGAAATATCTTTATTGCCCAATGCATATCTATCTAATCCATGGGATGCCCCGGAATCGATTTTAAAAGAAGCAAAAGTTATTCTTGGTCAAACTTACCCTAGGCCCATAGTTGATCTAAAAGTATCACGCGAAGAAGCTCTTGCCGCATTTAAAGAAATTTCACCTCCATCATTTTAAGTAAGTCTAACTACCCTGCCCCTTTATCGCTATAATAATAAAAATTTTGAAAATTTATTTGTGTAGCTTTATATGAAAATACCAAAATTGATTAAACCATTAATAGAAGATGGGCTGATAAGTGAAGTTATTCAATCTATTATGAGTGGGAAAGAGGCTTCTTTATATGTCGTAAGATGTGGGACGAAGATAAGATGTGCAAAAGTTTACAAAGAAGCAAACAAACGAAGTTTCAAAAAATCTGCTCAGTACCAAGAAGGAAGAAAAATAAAAAATAGCCGTCGTGCTAGAGCAATCCAAAAAGGTTCAAAGTACGGAAAACAACAACAAGAGGAAACCTGGCAAAATGCAGAATTATTGGCACTTTGTCGAGTTAGAGAATGCGGAGTTAGGGTGCCTGAAACTTTTGGTTATTTCGATGGCATCTTGCTGATGGAGCTAATAACGAACAAGCAAGGTCATGTTGCCCCTAGACTTGCTGATATATCTATGTCAAAAGAAACTGCTCTTTTTGAACATACTATACTTATAAGATATATAGTATACATGCTTTGTGCAGGTATTATTCATGGAGATCTATCAGAGTTTAATGTTCTAGCTGGAGCAGATGGATTGGTTGTTATTGACTTACCGCAAGCAGTTGATGCCTCCTCAAACAATAACGCTGAAATAATGCTAAAAAGAGATGTGGATAACATAACTCAATATTTTTCAAATTTTGCACCAGAACTCATCAATACTAGATATGGAGATGAAATATGGAGTCTTTATATAGAGGGTAATTTGAAACCAGATATTTCTTTAACTGGTGCGTATGAGGAGTCTACTGGACCTGCAAATGTAGATATAGTAATGCTCGAAATAAAAGCTGCTATCAAAGAAGAAGAGGCACGTCTTGCCAGAGTTAAAGAGGCTGAATAAAAAATCTCTCGAGCTTAATTTAACTCGACCAGATCAAAACAATTCCCTATAGTGCTGTTCCCATGATGTCTAAATAAGAATCCTGCGTTTAACTGCTACCCAACATAAGGTGCTCAATTGATTACTGCTGCTAATATAACTATGCAATTTGGTTCTAAACCGCTATTTGAGAATATCTCCGTGAAATTTGGTCATGGTAACCGTTATGGGTTAATTGGAGCGAATGGTTCAGGCAAATCTACTCTAATGAAAATACTAGATGGAAGCATTCAGCCAACTGCCGGTAATATTTCTCTCAGCCCCAATGAGCGCGTAGGTGTTCTAAATCAGAATCAGTTCGCCTTTGAGAGTCATACTGCTATAAATACAGTAATAATGGGTCATACAGAATTATGGTTGGTAAAACTTGAACGGGAGCGTATATATTCTCTTCCAGAAATGTCAGAAGCAGATGGAATGAAGGTAGCAGATCTAGAAATTCGTTTTGCAGAACTAGATGGATATAGCGCTGAAAGCCGAGCAGGAGAAATACTTATAGGTGCAGGTATAGAGGAAGAGCTACATTTTTGCGAAATGTCTGAGATACCACCCGGATGGAAACTCAGAGTTTTGCTTGCACAAGCAATTTTTTCAGACCCCGATATTTTATTATTAGATGAGCCAACTAATAATCTTGATATAGCCACTATTAGATGGCTTGAAACGCTTCTTAATGAAAGAAAAAGCACTATGATTATAGTTTCGCATGACCGTCATTTTCTAAATGCTGTGTGTACTCATATAGCAGATATTGATTATGGTGAGTTAAGAGTTTATCCCGGAAATTACGATGATTTCATGCTAGCATCGACCCAAGCTAGAGAGCTTCTTTACTCGGAAAATGCAAAAAAATCTGCTCAAATTGCTGATCTTCAACAGTTTGTCAGTCGCTTTTCAGCTAACGCGTCTAAGGCAAAACAAGCCACTTCTAGAGCCAAACAAATAACAAAGATACAATTAGATGAAATTAAAGCCTCAAGTAGAGTTTCACCTTTCATTAGGTTTAAACAAGATAAAAAGCTTCACAGGCAGTCCCTCATAATTGAAAGCCTCTCCCATTCGTATGATGAGCTGTTGTTTGAAAATGGATCTCTTATTTTAGATGCAGGATCACGTTTAGCTATCATAGGAGAAAATGGTGCTGGAAAAACAACCTTTCTTAAATCACTTATAGGAGAAATTCATCCAACAAGCGGTAGTATAAAATGGTCAGAAAATGCAAGTCTTGGATACTGCCCCCAAGACAGTAATCTAGAGTTTGATAACAATTTAGATTTATTTAACTGGATGAGTCAGTGGAGAAAACCAAGTCATGATGATCAAATTGTAAGAGCCACATTAGGCCGCTTACTTTTTTCTACTGACGACTTTAAAAAACTTGTAAAAGTTTGCTCTGGTGGAGAAAAAAATAGACTTTTATTTGGAAAGTTGATGATGATGGACCCCAATGTCCTAATTATGGATGAGCCAACAAATCATCTAGATATGGAAGCAATTGAGTCACTTAATTTAGCTTTAGATAATTACGACGGGACGTTAATTTTTGTAAGCCATGATAGGGAGTTTGTTTCATCGCTAGCAAACCATATAATTGAGATAAAAGATAAAAAAATTATACATTTCCATGGCTCATATGAAGAATATCTGATAAAGAATTAAAAAATTAAATTACTTAATCCCTTATAAAAGATTAAACAGATTTATAATAGAGGTTAATTATGGCTAGCTTACTACCTGAAACAGATCCAAATGGTTTATTAGAATATTCAGTTGTTTTTTCTGATCGATCCCTTAACCATATGTCTCAGTCTTTCAGAGACGTGATGATAAATATATCTAATACCCTAAAAAAAGTTTACAGGGCAGAGTCAGTTATTGTAGTCCCTGGAGGTGGGACTTTCGGTATGGAGGCTGTAGCTAGACAGTTTGCATCTAACAAAAAGTGTCTAGTTCTAAGAAATGGTTGGTTTAGTTATCGTTGGAGCCAAATTATCGAAATGGGAGAAATTACTTCAACAATTTCTGTAATGAAAGCAAAAACAATGAACTCATCTAAAGAAGATTACGGTCATCAATCTCCAATGGAGCCTGCATCAATAGATGAAGTTTTGAAGCAAATCGAAATGCAAAAACCTGATGTAGTTTTCGCTCCTCATGTTGAAACATCAGCTGGTATGATGCTTCCAGATGAGTATATATCAGCAGTGGCTCGGGCTGTTCATAAGGCTGGTGGACTTTTTGTTCTAGATTGTATCGCTTCTGGTGCTTTATGGGTGGACATGGAAAAACTTGGTATTGACGTCCTTATAAGTGCGCCCCAAAAAGGCTGGAGCGCATCACCTTGTAGTGCTCTTGTGATGCTTAGTTCTGCTGCAAGAAATCTAATTGATAAAACAAAAAGTTCTAGCTTTTCATGCGATCTAAATAAATGGCTTCAGATTATGGAGGCCTATGAAAATGGTAGTCATGCATACCACTCAACTATGCCTACTGATGCGCTACTAAAGTTTGATAGTGCCATGAAAGAGACCGAGGCATACGGATTTGAAAAGGTTAGGCTCGAGCAACAAGAGCTGGGGGATCAAGTAAGAAAAATGCTCGAATCAAAGGGCTTCAAGAGTGTTGCTGCTGAAGGATTTAAGGCTCCAACCGTTATTGTCTGCTATACGGATGACAAGGATATACAAAATGGAAGCAGATTTATGAAGGAAGGGATTCAGGTAGCTGCAGGAATCCCCCTAATGTGTGATGAAGGCGAAAATTTTCAGACATTCAGAATTGGGTTATTTGGACTAGACAAACTCCACAATATTGAAAGAACATTAAACCACCTAAAATTAGCTGTTGAGCGAATACTTTAAGTCTAGTTTTATTTTTTTGGAATATTTTCTACTCAACGTTGATGGTTATTTTTTTTGATATGACAGCTTGTTCATACTGCATATGATAATGATCACCAAGCATCAGCTGTAAAGTATGTATTCCTGGAGTAAAATTTATCGATGTTTCAGTTTGACCCGCCCCAAAATGACGATGCTTTTCATCACTAGGAATAGGTAAATTCTTATCTGGTAAAATATCAAGATCGATAAGTAAATGATGGTGTCCAGTGTTTGCCATTTCAATACCTGCAGGTGCAACACCCATCCCTGAAAGACCAAAAACTATTTTTACAGGATTTTTCTGTGTGGATCCATCAGCTGGTGAAATAATATAGAGTTTCGGGGAGATGTCTTGTTGTGAATTACTACTTTGAGCCATACCCGTTAAGGACAAAAGAATGACAAAAGATAAGAAATTTGAATATTGAATTTTTTTTTCTTTCACAAAAAGCATATAACGTCTCCTAGTATCTTAACAAAAATTAAATTTTATCGACCTCCACCAATACAATTTGGAGATTCTGAGATATTAGAACCTGAACCCCACTCATCTGGTGTATATGTATGTAACGCTAATGCATGCAAACCGTTCTTTAGCTCATATGCGAGTAATCCATAAATTAACTGATGCCGTTTAACTAATGATTTTTTCTCAAATGAAGCACTTACTACTAATAACTTGAAGTGTGTCTCTGAGTCCCTCGGAACAGCGTGCTTATAGCTCTCGTTATCAATCTCCAAAACAATTGGAGATAAAGAATCTTTTAATTTTCTTTCAATGATCTGATATATTTTCATGAAGTATGTCTTGAACCTGACCTAAAAATTAACATTAGCTGTTTTTGGCCTATACACCTTAGTCTTGTAGCCATCAATTAATTAACTAGGTAGATTAGTGTCTTTTGAGAAAACCCTACTCCACCATCTTTTAAATAATCTATCAATACTCGCTTCTGTAGCAAATCCTATTTTTTCTGATAAAGTTTTATGCGTAGCATAAGCCACTTTGTATACATCTGTATCCGTTGTTTTATCAAGGAGATATTCATCGCTCGTTAATAGTTCATCAACAAGGCCTTTAGTGATAGCCTCAGTACCTAGCCATACCTCACCTGTAGCTATAGTATTTATCTCGACACTTGGCCTATGTTCAGATACAAAGTTTTTAAAAAGCCTGTGAGTGCTATCTAAGTCATCAGTAAATTTGTCTCTATCTTCTTGTGTATTTTCCCCAAACATCGTTAATGTTCTCTTATGTGAACCAGCAGTATGCAGCTCAATATCAATATCGTGTTTTTTCAATAAACGATTAAAATTGGGTAACTGAGCAACGACGCCTATTGATCCAATAAAAGAAAAAGGTGCGCACAAAATTTTGTTTGCAACACAAGCCATCATATAGCCCCCACTTGCTGCAACCTTATCCACACAAACAGTCAAATATATATTTTTCTTTTTTATTCTATTGAGTTGGCTTGATGCAAAACCATAGCTATGAACCATACCACCTGAACTTTCTAACCTAACGACCACTTCGTCATTTTTTCTAGCCTGACCTAATATTGCAGTAACCTCTTCCCTAAGCGATGAAGCCGCTGAGGCCTTGATATCTCCTTTGAAGTCAATCAAGAAAACTCTTTTTTTAGGGGATTTAGATGTCTTCAATTTTTTCTTTGCGACTTTTCTTTGTTTTTTTACTTTCTTTTTTTCAGGCTCACTAAGTATAGACTCCTCAAGGGAATGACTAACTTTATTAATATTATCATTCAGATGAGTAACTTTGAGTTCGCCTCTATTATTGAGGCGATTTTTAGTACTAAAGCTAGTCAAGCTAGACAAAATAATCAAGACCACTACCACTAGAGTTACTGCCTTTGCAAGAAATAAGCCGTATTCGAATAAAAAGTCCAATTGATCGCTTCTCCAAATTTTTTTGTTCAGAAATAAAAATTCTTATTCTCTGATTATACTACTTTTAATGATAAGCATAATTATATTTATGGTATTATTTTTCCCATAAACTCTGTAAAGCTAAATATAAAATAGTTTAAATACTACTATAATAAATCTATTATAGAATTTCATTAAGGACTACTTTGGCATATGCTTATAAAGTGCTAATCTACTAGACATATTTTATATTAACTAAAAGACCAAAAGGGGATTCCATGTCTCAGTCGTTATTTCATGCCTACAGCAAGAATTTCTTGGGTAATTCACCCATCTGGTATAAATATACAATTTTAGCCTTTCTGATTGTTAACCCTATAATATTATTTAGTCCTTTGGGGTCTTTTGTGGCCGGCTGGTGCCTGATTATAGAGTTTATATTCTGTTTAGCTATGGCATTGAAATGCTACCCACTTCAACCAGGTGGTCTCCTCGCAATTCAGGCAGTTGCCTTAGAAATGACAAGTCCAGGTACAATACTTCACGAAGTAGAGGGCAATCTTGAGGTCATTTTGTTGCTTATCTTCATGGTTGCAGGCATCTACTTCATGAGAGATCTTCTTTTATTCACATTTACAAAGATCCTCATTAAAATTCGATCCAAGGCAATACTGTCTTTGTTATTTTGTTTCGCAGGGGCTATTTTATCAGCTTTTTTGGATGCGCTTACCGTAACTGCAGTGCTTATTAGTGTTGCCATTGGCTTTTATTCTGTATATCACAAGGTTGCATCTGGTAAAAATTTGCAAGATGAAGCAAATCATGACTATTCAGATGACATTTCTGTTCTTCCAGGCAACCAAAAAAATCTCGAACAGTTTCGTAGCTTCTTAAGAAATCTAATTATGCATGGAGCAGTTGGAACTGCCTTAGGTGGTGTAACTACTGTTGTAGGAGAACCGCAAAACCTATTAATAGCAAAAAAAGCTGGCTGGAATTTTATGGAATTTTTCTTCATGATGGCACCTGTTACTATGCCTGTATTAGTTTGCGGCCTGTTAACATGTGTTCTTCTAGAGAAGTTACGCTGGTTCGGATACGGAACAATACTGCCCGATGCAGTAAGAAATGTTTTGGAAGACTTCGATATTGAGCAATCTAAGAAGCTGACAAGCAGCAATAAAGCAGCTCTTGTAATTCAGGTTTTGGTTGCCCTTTTTCTAGTCATAGGACTCGCTCTTCATATTGCCCCAGTTGGATTAATTGGACTGTCAGTAATTGTTTTACTTACAGCATTTAATGGGGTTATAGAAGAGCATAGATTAGGCCATGCTTTTGAAGAGGCCTTGCCTTTTACGGCGCTACTAGTTGTATTTTTTGCAATTGTTGCAGTAATACATGATCAACACCTATTCAAACCTATTATTGATGCGGTGCTAGCTATGGAGGTGAGTGTTCAGCCTGTGATGTTTTTTGCTGCTAATGGCATTCTTTCTGCCATAAGTGATAATGTTTTCGTTGCAACTGTATACATAAATGAAGTGAGAGCTGCTTTAGATGCAGGAACAATAACAAGAGATCATTTTGATTTGCTTACTATTGCTATTAATACCGGAACCAATCTTCCGAGTGTTGCAACGCCCAATGGCCAAGCTGCATTTTTGTTTTTACTCACATCAGCTTTAGCTCCACTTATTAGACTATCCTACGGGAGAATGGTTTATATGGCTTTACCATATACTATCGTTCTTTCTGTAGTGGGCTGTTGGGCTGTAGTGTATATGCTGTAAGCTAGTTCTATAGGTTAATCTTTCTCTTTTAACCATACACATTCCCCATTGCTATCT
This sequence comes from uncultured Porticoccus sp., assembly GCA_964276025.1. GTDB lineage: Bacteria > Pseudomonadota > Gammaproteobacteria > Pseudomonadales > Porticoccaceae > Porticoccus. The sequence goes on from CAXYDD010000001.1 coordinate 213,115, forward strand.
AAATTTATTTTAGATAGCTTTTCTTTATGGGCTAATAGCTCTTCTTCGCTGGCAAGATGAACGGTTAATTTAGATCTTTTCTCGCTTAGACGTCGTATTTCATTTTTGATAATACCATCATGAGCACTTCTATTAATATCAAGAGCAAAATCAACTTGGCCACCTGTCATTAATAAATACACGTCTGCAAGAATCTCTGCATCGAGAAGAGCGCCATGTAGGTCTCTTTTCGAATTATCAACAAAGTATCTTTTACAAAGAGCATTGAGATTATTTCTTTGTCCAGGATGCCTTTGACGTGCCATAACAAGAGTATCAACTACAGTACATATGTCGTTGATGCATACATCAATTTTATTTAGCTTAGCGAATTCATGATCAATAAAACCGACATCAAAGGGAGCATTATGAATTATTAATTCAGCACCACTAATGAAATCTTGAAATTCATTATATATAGAAGAAAAAGTTGGTTTATCTGAAAGAAATTCCGCTGATAGGCCATGCACTTCAACTGCACCCTTGTCTACATCTCTTTCAGGATTTATATACTGATGGTAGTGGTTACCTGTTAGCTTTCTATCAATTAGCTCTATGCACCCGATTTCAATGATTCGATGATTTTCGCTAGGCTCTAAACCTGTTGTCTCTGTATCCAGTACGATCTGTCTCGTCATTAATATTAGCCTTTTTTATATATTTAAATTTTTGGAGCATGTTGTTATAACTTGAATTAAGATTTTTTTTCTATGTCGTCAATACCTAGATTTGCTAGTTGATCTGCTATATCATTTTCGCGGTGACCGCTATGTCCTTTAACCCACCTCCAGTCAATTAAATGGTCGCTTGATACTTTTTCGAGACGTTTCCATAAATCAACATTTTTTACAGGTTTTTTATTAGCTGTTTTCCAGCCACGTTTTTTCCAACCAGCCATCCAGTTTGTTATACCCTGCCTTACATACTCTGAATCTGTAGTTAAAATAACATTAGAACTTTCTTTTAATGACCCTAGAGCCTCAATAGCAGCCAATAATTCCATTCTATTGTTTGTTGTTAGCTTATCGCCACCATAGATTTTTTTTTCGTTTACACCGTATCTAAGTAAAGCGCCCCACCCACCTGGTCCTGGATTACCTCTGCAGGCTCCATCAGTGAAAATTTCAACTTCTTTCAAATCTATACTCCTAAGCTTTTTAACTACGAGTCTCAAAAATGGATTTTTTATGTGCTCCTGTTGGGATATTTAATTTCTTCCAAGTTTTATAGTCTGCAGATACTGGTCGAGAAACATATTTTTTTGCAAGAATAATATAAAATGCACCGAACAATATCTGATATTTATTAATAATTTTGTTTAAAAAAAATTTGTTCTTTTTAAGTGCAAGAAGCTGTGATGCAATTAAGTATCCACCCGAGAATTCCTTCACTGGCTTGATGTTTAAAAGTTTCAACCAATCAACCAGTCTTTTACATCTAATATTATGGCGTCGCCATAAAGGATTACAAGAAATTAATCGGGCTGGATATGCCAGTAAACCAAATAAACTTATTGGATTGAAAACAACGATAACAAGATGACCTGTCGATTTGAGAACTCTTGATGCTTCTTTCAGGACCTCATGTGGATCTTGAGATAACTCAAGTGAATGGTGAAGCAGGACTGTATCTATAGTCTCAGTAGATAATGGAAGTGCGCTTAAGTCTGAAATAGCATTATTTTCAGTATCCTTAGATAATCCAAACGAAACGGTCTGCAGGTGATTAGAGGTAAAAAATAGGGGTGAAGCAGAGGTAACGCCTAAGCGTATCATCCTATGAGACCCAATATCTGCGAATATTTTTCTCAAAACCTTGCTTTCTTCTGATATTAAATACTTTCCATATTTACTTTTGAACCAGCATTGAATCTGGCTATGAGCAATGTCTGATGATAATAGTTTATTGCTTTCTAATTTTTTTTTTAGCTTGCTAAGTATGCTTGTCATTCAGGGGCCTAATATAAAATATCAATGGGCTCATTCAGTATAATTTTTCTTCTTTGATTTATTTCATTATTTCTTAATAACTGATCATTTAATAGTTTATTATATAGGTATAAAATAAATGATTAAGAGTTATATAAGTATGTCTTTTAAGATTCACGGAATCCCCGCATTTCAAGATAATTATATCTGGCTTTTACATTCAGAAGAAACTGGATTAGTTTTTATTGTTGATCCAGGTGAATCGGAGCCAGTTTTTGACTTCTTGAATAAGTTTCAATTATCGTTAGATGGAATTCTAGTTACTCATCATCATCCTGATCATATTGGCGGCATAGACAAGATACTTGAACACTATTCGATCCCAGTCTTTGGGACCGCCAGAATCAACCAAGCTACGCAAGTGGTCACTGATAAAGAAATCATATCTTTATCTGGTCACAAATTCGAGGTTATGAGTGTACCGGGTCATACATATGACCATGTTGCTTATTATTCAGCTGATGAGTCTGTATTATTTTGTGGTGATACTTTATTTTCAGGCGGTTGCGGCAGACTTTTTGAAGGTACGCCACAACAAATGCATGCATCCCTTTCCTTATTGTCCTCTTTGCCCTCCTCTACGAAAATATATTGTGGCCATGAATATACAGAGGCTAATACTAATTTTGCAGTTATGCTAGATCCTGATAATGAGTCCTTAAAAAAATATGCACAAGAAGTAAAAATTTTAAGAGCAAATGCTAAGCCTACCCTTCCTTCGACAATAGAACTTGAAAAAAAAATAAATCCTTTTTTTAGATCTAATGAAAATAGTATTAAAACTGCTGCTAGCTCATATACCAAAAAAATGAATCTGACTACTATTGAAACATTCGCAGCTATTCGGAAATGGAAGGACTCATACTAATATTAAAACCTTCGTGAAAAATTAATTGATCAGTGGTAATAATGCGTACAAGAATACCAATAATTATAATCTTGGTTTTTTTTATAACCTCAGGTTGTTCCCAGCAACAGATCATATCGACTAGCGATCTTTCTGCATCCTCCAAATCGTCTATTTATGAAAAAAATTTACATAATGACTTATGGTTTAGATTGAGAAAAGGCTTAAAGCTCAATAAATATTTTAAACATAAGGAACTTGATAACAAAAAGCACTGGGATCAAAATCACCAAAAATATATAAATAAGATAACAGCGAACAGTGAACTTTATATTTATCATATTATTAATATGCTAGAGGCTAACGATATGCCTCTAGAGCTTGCTTTATTGCCTGCTATAGAAAGCTCCTATAACCCTTTTTCTTATTCCCATCAGCATGCATCGGGTCTCTGGCAATTTATACCGCCAACGGCTAGATCACTAAATCTAAAACAAGATAGTTGGTACGACGGTCGTCGTGACATCATAAAATCAACAAAGGCCGCAATAGATTACCTTTCGTACCTTTACAAACGCTTTAACGGTAATTGGCTACATGCTATTGCCGCATACAATGGCGGTGAAGGAACTGTGAGAAGAGCAATAAAAAAAAACAAAGGGAGGAATATGCCTACCGATTTTTGGTCACTAGATCTGCCGAAAGAAACTGAGTCTTATGTTCCTAGATTATTAATTCTATCAAGAATCATAGAAAATCCGCAAAGATATAACATTAGGCTACCGATATTACAGAATAAACCGTACTTTGATGATGTTAATCTTAGTAATCAGATTAATATCAATAAGGCTGCGGAAATAGCTGGAATAAGTATCAATGAGATGATTATGCTTAACCCTGGATATAAATTGGGTGTAACTCATCCTGTATCCCCTCAAAATATCCTACTACCTGTTGAAAAAAAGATTAGTTTTTTGAGTAGACTAAAAGAATTACCAAAAGAAAACTGGTCGCCAATAAAAAGATATCAAATTAAACCTGGTGATACACTCTCAGAGATTGCTGCAGAGCACGACATAAGCCTTGAGTCTCTAATGTCAATGAACAGCATCACTGGACATATAATCCAGATTAACCAAGAAATTAAGATTCCAGGTACAGGTATTGATGAGCTAGATATTCAAAAAAAATACATGCATATAGTTATATCAGGCGATACCTTGTGGAAAATTTCAAAAGATCACAGAATTTCGATAAAAGATATCCGCAGATGGAACAATTTAAATTCAAATCTACCATTAAAAATTGGGATGCGACTTAAACTAAAAAAATAATACCCCAATAAAAGCATGACTAATAATTTATTTATTGTCTTGTTGGAACCTCATAAGCAATATCTTTATTTATTTGCTGAATGCTTTTTTTCTTAATGCTGCTAGACAAATCATCACACTTATTTTTATCTCCCTCACACAAATCACATGTATAATTTTCTTCATTTAATGCTGCCCCTACACCACCACAGGAGCCCTTTAAAGGAGTTTTTCCCATAATTATACCAATAGCCATACCAGCCATAATTAAAGCTAATACAAAAAAAGCAAGAAATAGCTCAAGCATGCCTATTCTCCAGTGAAATATTGATTAAACTCTTTAGAAAAAATAACATCAAAATTTTCTCCATTTTTTATTATTAAATATACCGCTAAATTATTTTCTTCTGCAATCTTTATAGCTTGCTGTGGACCGAGAACCATCATCGCCGTAGAAAATGCATCTGCTTCAGCAGCACTCTCGGCTATGACAGTTGCGGAAACGAGATTATGTTTAATTGGGTATCCACTGCGAGGATCTATGGTGTGCGAATATCTATTTCCATCTTTTTCAAAATAATTGCGATAGTCACCTGAGGTTGCTAAACTAGAATCTGTTATTTGTATGAGCTCCTGTACTCCAGCTTGAACGAAATTGGGTTTCTCAATAGCTATGATCCAATTTGTTCCTTTTGAATTCTTACCTTTGATTCTTAATTCACCACCAACCTCTACAAGATAGCTATCTATTTTATAATCATCAAGCAATCTTGCTATGCAATCGACAGCATATCCTTTTGCGACCCCCGAAAGATCTATTTTTATATCATTGAGTCGTGTAACTAAATTCTTTTCTTTGTCAATTAACAGCTTATTAAGCCCAACTGAACTCAAGAGGCTAACGATTTGCTGGTGATCAGGTATTTTTTGTATGGATAACTGAGGTCCAAATCCCCAAAGATTTACTAGTGAGGCAACCGAAGGGTCAAATGAGCCGCTGGACTTAATGTACACATTTTTTGCTATTGTAAGAACATTCATCATATCTGATGAGACAATCTGAGGAACATTAATCGGAGATTCGTTGAAAACCATCAGTTCAGAGGATTTATCATACGTAGTAAAAATTTTATTGATGGCTTGAAGTTTAGTGTCTATCAATTTTTTCATACTAGGAATAATTTCTTTTTGCGAAATTATTTTTACTTCATATTTAGTGCCCATCACTGAGCCTGAATAAATTATCTCAGCATTGGTAGGCTTACATCCAGCAACTAAAGTTATGACAAGAAGAGAGAGAAAAACACATATATATTTTGTTACTGCTGATAGCAAAAACGAGGCCAATGGCCTCGTTACGATCTCTCTTTGATATGTAGACATAGCGCTACCCGCCAAAATCGTCGAGAAATATATTATCGCGCTCAACACCAAGATCTGTAAGCATTGAAATAACAGCTGAGTTCATCATAGGCGGTCCACACATATAGTACTCACAATCCTCTGGAGCGGGATGTTCCTTAAGATAATTCTCATACAAGACATTATGTATAAAGCCCTCATGACCATCCCATTTATCTTCTGGCTGGGCATCAGATAACGCAAGATGCCAATCAAAATTATCATTTTCTTGAGCAAGAGTATCGTACTCTTCGTTATAAAAACACTCCCTTAGGGATCTAGCGCCATACCAAAATGAGATTTTTCTATCTGTTTTTAAACGACGAAGTTGATCAAATAAGTGTGAGCGCATTGGGGCCATTCCAGCCCCACCTCCAATGAAGACCATTTCTGTTGAAGTATCCTTAGCAAAAAACTCACCAAAAGGGCCAAAAACATTAACCTTATCACCTGGTTTTAGATTAAAAGCCCAAGAGGACATGACTCCTGGCGGAATACCCTCTGTTCCAGGCGGTGGAGTTGCGCAACGTATATTAAACTTAACTATTCCTTTTTCTTCTGGGTAGTTAGCCATCGAATAAGCTCTGATTACAGTCTCATCGACTATTGATTCATGGTTAAAGAAACCAAATCGCTCCCAGTCTTGTCGGTACACTTCCTCGATATCAAATTCACTGTATTTGACATGATGTGGCGGACATTCAAGCTGCACATAACCACCGGCTCTGAAATCTACACTTTCTCCATCTGGTAGTCTCAATGTTAGCTCTTTGATGAAAGTAGCGACATTTGGGTTTGCTTCTACTGTACACTCCCATTGCTTGACACCAAAAATTTCTTCTGGGACAACAACTTTCATATCTTGCTTTACTGCTGTTTGACACGAAAGTCTCCATCCATCATTGGCTTCTCTTTTAGAGAAATGAGTCTCCTCAGTTGGTAGCATGGAGCCGCCGCCTTCTGAAACAATACATCTACATTGAGCACATGTACCTCCACCCCCGCATGCAGATGCTAAAAATAACCCAGCATTAGATAAAGTCAGTAAAAGTTTGTCCCCTGCTGGAACAGTGATATTTTTTTCGCCATTAATATCGATTGTTACAAGCCCAGAACTAACTAATTTCGCACGAGCGGCTAGGATAAAAGCAACCAAAGCTAATACAACACCTGTAAACATAGCGACACCAAGCAAAATCTCTAAATTCATATATTTATTCTCCTTAGCTATTATTAAAGGTCAATTCCACCAAAAGACATAAAGCCTAAAGACATAAGGCCAACTGTTATAAAGGTAATTCCTAGACCTTGAAGGCCGTCTGGAACATCGCTATATTTAAGTTTTTCTCTTATTCCTGCCAATGCGACAATTGCGAGAGCCCAACCAAAGCCGGCACCGAGGCCATATACAGTACTTTCTGCAAGATCATAATCTCTTTCAACCATAAATAATGCAGCACCTAAAATTGCACAATTTACTGTTATTAACGGTAGAAAAACTCCAAGAGCGCTATAAAGCACTGGAACATACTTATCTAAAAACATCTCCATAATTTGGACAATAGCGGCAATAACACCAATATAACTTAACAGACCAAGAAAACTTAAGTCTACCTTTTCCATGCCATCTATGCCTGTCCAAACTAGAGCGCCCTCAGTTAAAAGATACTTAAAAATCAGATAGTTAGCAGGTACTGTTACTACCAATACTACGATTACAGCAATTCCAAGCCCCATCGCTGCTTGTACTTTTTTTGAAATAGCCAAAAATGTACACATACCAAGAAAAAAGGAGAGCGCCATATTTTCTATAAATACTGATCTTACAAATAAGCTCAAATAATGTTCCATTATGCAGTTTCTCCTTTAGGAGTATTAGCTGCAATCTTGAAGTCGGGCGCCTCAACTTGGGATTTTTTCCAAGCCCTTAGTCCCCATATAAATAGGCCAATTAAAAAGAAGGCGCTTGGTGGTAAAAGTAACATTCCATTTGGAACATACCAGCCACCATTAGTTGCAATCGGAAGGACTTCAAATCCATAAAGTGTTCCAGAACCAAAAAGTTCACGAACAAATGCAAGTGCTAACAAAATAACACTATATCCTAAGCCATTACCTATACCATCCAAAAAACTATCTACAGGGGGATTTTTCATTGCAAACCCTTCAGCGCGACCCATCACGATACAATTTGTAATAATTAAACCGACGAATACAGAGAGCTGCTTACTTATATCATAGGCTACAGCTTTTAAAATCTGATCAACAAGGATAACAACTGAAGCGATAATGGTCATTTGGACTATTATTCTTATGCTCCCTGGAATTTGGTTCCTTATTAAGGAGACAAGCATACTTGATACAGCAGCAACAACTGTCAGGCATATACACATAACGGAGGTTACCTTTAAGCTAGAGGTGACCGCCAAAGCTGAGCATATTCCTAAAATCTGAAGCGCAATCGGATTTTCGTTGAAGACTGGTCTCAGCAGTATTTCTTTCATCTTGTTAGACATGTTTAAGCCTCACCTGATCGCAAGTTTGTTAAAAAGGGTGCGAATCCGTTTTCACCCATCCAAAATTTTATAAGGTTATCGACGCCCTTGCTAGTAATGGTTGCACCAGACAAGCCATCTATTTCATGAACTGACTGTGGTCGACTAGAGTCTACTTTACCCTTGATAACAGTCAAAGCTTGCTTACGGTTAGAATCATAACTTTTTTTACCTATCCATTGTGCTTTCCATGTGGGATTATCCACCTCTCCACCTAGACCTGGTGTTTCAGCATGCTCGTAGAAACCAAGGCCTGCTACAGTATTTAAATCTGACTCAAGTGCAACGAAACCATAAAGTGTTGACCACAAGCCATACCCTTTTATTGGTAAAATAATTTTTTCTAAACCTGAGACTCCCTCTACAACATAAACAATCATATATTTTGGCAGACGACCGATTTTAGCTATGTCATCATCACCAAGATCTATAGATAGAGCTGGATCTTTTGCTGCTTTTCTTTGGTTATATGTACCTAAGTCTAATGAATCAGTGAACTTGCCAGTAGTCAGATCTACTGCTTTTGTTTTTATAGTGGCGAATTTAGCTAAGACATCGTCCCCTTTTTCAAGCATGCCGGCGGCAGCTAATATATTTGTTTTTCTATCAAGGTCTTTGTTAACTTGTTGAGCAGGTCTTAATAATACAGCTGCGGTAGACACAATGACTGAACAAACAACACATAGAGCCAAGGCAACTCGAATAGTATTTGAAGTAGAATCGTTATTAGCCACGAGCTATTCTCCTCTTAATATTAGCTTCAACAACAAAATGATCAATTAGAGGGGAAAATAGATTAGCAAATAATATTGCTAACATGATCCCTTCAGGGTATGCAGGGTTTACAACTCTTATTAGAACAGTCATGACTCCAATTAGAAGGCCATACCAAAATTTACCGGTGTCTGTCATAGATGCAGATACCGGGTCTGTCGCCATGAAAACCAATCCAAATGCAAAGCTACCGATAACTAAATGCCAATACCAAGGCACCCCAAACATTGGATTGCTATCTGAGCCGATTAAATTAAAAAACGAAGAAAGAGCAACCATGCCTACAAAAACTCCCAGCATAATACGCCATGCTCCAATTCTAGTAAGAAGTAAAATTGCACAACCAACAAGAATTGCGAGCACAGATGTCTCACCTATAGAGCCCTGCTTATTTCCAATAAAAGCATCAAACCATGTGAGATTTTGTTGTACTGCTTCCATACCATTTGTGGCGGCTACAGACAGCATTGTAGCACCTGTATAACCATCAACCGCTGTCCATACAGCGTCACCTGATAGCTCGGCCGGGTATGCGAAAAAAAGAAAGGCTCGACCTGTTAATGCTGGATTGAGGAAATTTTTACCTGTGCCACCAAATACCTCCTTCCCAATAACAACACCAAAACTAATCCCTAGGGCAACCTGCCATAATGGTATATCTGGTGGGCAGATGAGAGCGAAGAGTATCGAAGTAACAAAGAAACCTTCATTTATCTCATGTCCCCTTACTGAGGCAAATAGTACCTCCCAGAAGCCTCCGGCTAAAAATGTAACCATATATATTGGTATAAAATAAACTGCACCATAAATCATACAATCCCATATACTTGATGGATCATGCCCAGCAAATAATCAGAATAATTGACTCATGCCAGTCTGTATTATAAATAGCCTCTGAACTAGCAAGAATAGTATTAGCTTGGAAACCTAAGTTATACATACCATAAAACATAGCTGGAAATGTAGCTAACCAAACAGTAATCATGACTCTCTTAAGGTCTATACCATCTCGTATATGTGAACCATTTTTAGTTACCGATCCTGGGGAATAAAAGATTGTGTCGACAGCTTCATACAGAGCAAAAAAACTTTCATATTTACCGCCCTTATGAAAATTAGGCTCGATTTTATCCAAGTAATTGCGAAGTGCTCTCACTATCAACCCTCCTTCTCAATACGAGATAAATTATTTCTTAATATTGGGCCATACTCGTACTTTCCAACACATACATAACTGCATAGTGCCAAATCCTCTTCCTCAAGCTCTAAACAACCGAGTTTTTGAGCAATTTCTGTATCTCCGACGATCAAAGCTCGCAAGAGCTGTGTAGGGAGAATATCTAGTGGCATTACCTTTTCATAGTTACCGACTGGGACCATTGCTCTCTCGCTACCATTTGTATTGGTAGTAAATTGAAATTTTTTCTCCTTGGTTTGACCCATAGAAGATAGATATATAGGCAATGCGGAGTGGCGATTGACACCTGGTGAAATATATCTAAGAAATTCACGCTGATGCCCTTCTAGAATTGTAGTTATTTGGGTATGGTAGCGACCTAAATAAGAAAAAACTCCATTAAGATATGAGGCAGAGGCAATCCTTCCTGATAAAATAGATCCAGATATCACTCGGTTTTCACCCTCACATAACTCATTAGCGATCAAATCATTTATATTTGCACCGACAAGAGTTCTAATTAATCTTGGCTTAATGGTCTGAGGGCCACAAAGGGAAACAACTCTTTGAGGGTTAATGTTTCCTGAAGTGAACAATGCACCTATTGCTAAAACATCTTGATATCCTATAGTCCAAACTGTTTTTATTGCATTTACCGGATCAATGAAATGTATATGTGTACCAACCAATCCAGAGGGATGAGGGCCAGAGAATCTCTGAAGTGTTGCGCATGTATTTTTGTCTTCAAATAAATCAGAATCGCCAGATACACAAAGATGAACAGGTCCATCTGTTAGATGCTTTAGTACGGAGAGTCCATTTTTAAAATCTTCTTTTCTCTCACTGATAATTAATTCAGGCGCAGCGGCGAGTGGATTAGTATCTATAGCAGTAACGAAAATAGAGCTTGGAGATTCTGAGGTTGGCGATGGCACTTTCGAATAAGGTCGGGTCCTGAGTGAGGTCCATAAACCCGACGATACCAAGTTTTCAACCACGTCACCTCTGTTTATTGTTGGAATATCTTTAGCATCATATTGCTTAAAATTTTCTTTATCATTTCCCTGTAATTTTATAACTAGAGACTGCAGAACTCTTCGTTCTCCACGATTTATAGCTAAAACAATACCGCTTACAGGTGAGGTGAAGTGGACTCCTTCTTTTTTTTTATCAGAAAAGAGTATTTGACCAGCCTTAACTTTATCGCCAACTTTTACTGCCATAGTTGGCTTCATGCCAATATAATCATCACCGATGATAGCAATAGTTTGTACAGCTTTGCCATCATATATAATTTGTTCGGGTGACCCCGATAAGGGTATATCCATACCCTTATTAATTTTTACCATTTGGTAATGCCTTAAATTATTATTTTATCTAAACTATGTCTCAAATGAGACCTTGCATCGTGATAATTTAATGATAATAGTTATCATTTGCATTATTATGTGCTAAGCTAATAAATATTATTTAAAAAAAATTTATAAAAATCATATACCTTCATTTAGAGGGTATGTTTTTAATTGCTATATTTTTTTTGAGTTTTTTTAGACTGAATAATTATACGCGATTAAAGCCTATGGAACAATTTTTTTAGCACCAAGCTTAAAGATTTTTTTTTAAAAAATATGGCGCAAGTTACCGCGGTATCATCTTCCAACTGATACCAGCAAACTCTTCAAGACATCTAATAACCTGACAGCTATATCCAAATTCATTATCATACCAGCAATAAAGAATAACGTTATCTTTGTCTACTATAGTTGCCTGTGCATCATATATGCACGCATGGCGAGAACCAACAAAGTCAGATGAAACTGCTTCAGAAGATTTTGTATAATCAATCTGATTTTGAAGCGGTGAATGGAGTGACATTTTTCTTACATAATTATTGATTTCTTCAAGGCTGGTTTCACGGTTGAGTCGCAGATTTAAGATTGCCATAGAAACATTAGGAGTGGGAACTCTTATGGCGTTACCTGTAAGCTTTCCTTTGAGTTCAGGTAATGCTTTAGCCACTGCACTAGCAGCACCAGTTTCTGTCAAAACCATATTTAGTGCAGCGCTTCGACCTCGTCGAGATCCTTTATGGTAATTGTCAATTAAATTTTGATCATTTGTATAAGAGTGAACGGTTTCTACATGACCACTTTTAATTCCAAATTCGTCTTGTAGCGCCTTCAGGATAGGTACAATTGCGTTGGTTGTGCATGAGGCTGCCGATATAATTTTGGAATTTTTAGTTATATCATGATTATTGATACCATAAACTATGTTTGGGATTGGGTCTTTACCTGGCGCAGTCAATATAACTTTTGCTATACCAGGGCACTCAATGTGTTTTCCTAGTCCTTTCTCATCTCTCCATGCACCAGTATTGTCGATTAGTATTGCATTATTTATGCTGAATTTTTTATAGTCTATTTCACTTGGGGATTTTGCATAAATTATTTGTATAGGGTTACCGTTACAAACTAAGATATTCTTATCTTTTAAGATACGAATCGTTCCATCAAAAGCGCCATGAACAGAATCTCGTCTAAGCAAGCTGGCGCGCTTGCAAAGATCACTTTCAGTAGAGCCGCCACGAACTACAATCGCCCTGAGGCGAAGCATATCACCACTACCTGTTTTTTCTAATAAAAGTCTTGCCAGTAGTCGCCCAATGCGTCCGAATCCAAACAGGACAACATCCTGCGGATCAGGTATGGGTTTTTTCATATCATTTAGCTCGTCTCCGATTTCCTCATTTAAAAAATCAACTAAATTATGAGTATCCTTAGACTCTTGGTATTTTACAGCTAGTTTTCCAACATCAATATGTGCTGGCCCTAGATTCATATCTGATAAAGCCTCAATTAAAGGAAAGGTTTCATATTCTGATAATTCATTTTGTTCGATCTGACGAACAAATCGATGAGCCTTCATCAGTTCAATAACTGATCTATTGACCATGTTTTTTCCATACATATATAGGGAAATATTTTTTTTTCTATAAAGGCTGCCAATCAGAGGAATCATAGCCTCAGAGAGTGCTTCTCGTTCTTTCCAGTCTGAAAAAAAATCTGCAGGTATGGGGCGGTTTTTCTCTATCACTTGGTTAATCCTTTCTATAAAAATAAAGTTATTTCACTATTATCAGGCCTCTAACCCCTCAGGGCAACCTCAGTAAAGCATAAAATATATTTGAATCTACCGGGTGACTAAAAAAAGAGTTACTTAGGAATTTCGTTTTTAGGTGGGGTTGATTCAGATATAAGTTTTCTAGACTAAAATTTATGCTAAAACGGGAAAAAAGCTTTAGCAGCTACGTTTTGTACAACAGCTTTAACCATTCTTTCGTTCTTTCCAGATGAAATTCGAGCCATCATATCCTGTAATGCAATCATTTTTCCGAATAAACGCTCATAACTAAGATTTTCTATTTCGCCATTTCTACTATTTGTGAGTATATACGGCTCCCCTTTTTTATTTTTATATGAAGTTATTCTCCAAAATGCAATCTCTAAGTTGCGAGCGCTTAGGTATAAATTTTGCTCTTTTAGCTCGGTATAAATAAAAAATTCCTTATTATATCCATATGATTTTTTAATCATATCAGTCAATCCTCCAATAAAAGCAAGCACTCTATCTCCCTCGAAGTCACTAGATAATGACAGCTCAATAGCATCCGTTCCATAGGAATCTATCTCAGGGATTTTAGTTTTTATCGGTCTATCGAAAATTTGTTTTAACCTATAATCTATACTGTCGGTGAGATTCGCATAGCTAGATAAGCCTTTAAGGTACTTGGGGTTTCTTTTATAAAGCTTTAAAGTAAGATCCTTAAGCAAAAATTCAATTTCTTTATAATGATAATCAGCTACTTCATCTAAGTCAGATTTAGCTAAATTTTTAAAATTAAAATCATGCGATGAACAGCCAGAAGTATTAAGAAAAAAACTAACTACTAAAAGAAATATTAAAAATGGTCTTTGTTTGTACAATTATAAATCTCCAATAAATATAGGCTATTTAGCTAAAAGTTAGGTAAATTTATTTATTTGGCCATATCTAAATAAGGTAACCATCGCTAAAATACCCAAGGATTTTTTTGAGTATTATTGAAAAGTAAATTCTCTTTACCCCAAATGCATACATAATCAAACTTTAATAATTATACATTTTATGCCAATTTTATCCTTACAATCATTAAATTCATCTAACAAAAAACTGTTATGGAGCGGTTCTTTTGGCTCTGGGTTATCGCTCACTGTTGCTGAAGTCACAAAAAAACATGTAGGTCCAGTTTTAGTAGTTGCATCATCTGCGAGAGCTGCGTCAAAAATAGAATCTGAGATAGCCTTCTTTTTAGGTAGTAGTTCTCAGGTTATCCAATTTCCTGATTGGGAAACTCTTCCTTATGATCATTTTTCACCACATCAAGATATAATCTCTCAAAGGTTAAAGACACTCTTCAGCTTACCAGAAAAATGTTCTGGAGTTACTGTGGTGCCTATAATGACCATGATGCATAGATTACCGCCGCAAGACTTCGTACAAGGACGATCGTTTAGCTATAAGGTTGGTGAGCAAATCAATCTAGAGAGTCTGAAAAAGAAACTTCAATATAGTGGCTATCGAACTACAGAAACAGTGATTGAGCGGGGTGAGTATAGTATACGTGGGTCAAAAATAGACATTTATCCAATGGGGGCATTATTACCTTTTCGTATTGATCTATTCGATGATGAAATTGAAAGTTTAAGAATCTTTGATCCAGACACACAGCTCACTAAAGAAAAAGTTGATTTAATTTCTCTTTTGCCAGCCAAAGAAATCCCTTTAGATGATGAGTCAGTAAAAAAATTCAAAAAAAATTGGATTGAAAAATTTGATATTGATGATAGGAATTCATCGGTTTATTCCAGTATAAAGAATGGTATCGCACCTCAAGGTATTGAATACTTTCTTCCATTATTCTTCGATCGATGCTCATCTTTTTTTGACTATCTTCCTGAAAATTGCTTAATAGTTGTAGACAGCGATACCGAAAAAAATGCAGAAGATTTTTGGTGCAATATAAAAGATCGTTTTAAGGAAGGTAATATTGATAGTAAAAATCCGCTTCTACCCCCAGATGAAATTTTTATACCACCAGAAGAAATTTTTGAAACCTTAGAAAAATATCCATATAAAAAAATATATATAACAAGAAATAGCTCAATTGAATCTAGTGACACTTTTAATCTAAATTTCCAACCTATGCCAAATATCTCTACTGAGACTAATATGGTAGATACGCTAAAAAAATTGAAAGTCTTTTCAGGCCAACTTTATAATCGAATACTGCTATGTGCTGAAACTAAAGGGCGCAAAGAAGCTTTAGGTGAGATATTACAAAGCAATCAAATCAAATATTATGAGGCTGATAGCTGGGATGATTTTTTAAAAACAAAAGATAAAGTTACGATTACAACTCACCCAATAGAAAGAGGGTTTCATTTAACGACTCCTAATATCTTATTAATAACAGAATCTGAGTTATTTGGGCTTAAAATTATACAAAATCGTCGTCGTGCAAGAAAATCGAGTCGCTCTGAACAGGCTATAAAAAATTTGTCAGAGCTTCGTATAGGTTCTCTAGTCGTTCATATAGAGCATGGTATTGGTAGATATTTAGGGCTCAAAACGATAAATACAAATGACTGGCCCCAAGAGTTCCTTGCTTTAGAGTATGCGAATAAAGCTAAATTATATGTACCTGTATCTGCTCTAAACTTAATTAATCGATATAGCGGAGCAGAAGAGATTCAAGCGCCCCTTCATAGATTGGGTGGGGAGCAGTGGACAAAGTCAAAAGATAAGGCTCTAAAACAAATATCTGATACTGCTGTTGAGTTGCTTGATATATATGCCTCAAGAGCTGCTAAAAAAGGGTTTTCATGTAAAGTTACACATGAAGACTATCAGGTTTTTTGTAACGATTTCCCTTATGAAGAAACTCCAGATCAAATAGAAACGATCGAAGCAATGAAAAGAGACATGGTATCAGACCAGCCGATGGATAGACTTGTTTGCGGGGATGTTGGTTTTGGTAAGACAGAGGTCGCTATGAGGGCAGCTTTTATTGCTGTATCTAGTGGAAAGCAGGTTGTTATTCTTGTTCCCACTACCCTTTTGGTGCATCAACATGTAGAAAATTTTAGGGATAGATTTGCCAGCTTACCTGTAAAAATAGGAGAACTATCTAGATTTATTTCAACAAAAAACCAGCAGACTGTTTTTAAAGACGCAAGTACAGGAAAAATTGATATCCTGATAGGAACACACAAACTCTTGCATGCAAAAATAGACTACAAAGATCTTGGGCTTCTTGTAATCGACGAAGAACATAGATTTGGCGTAAAGCAAAAAGAGATTATTAAAGAATTCAGGGCAAATGTTGATATCCTAACTCTTACAGCAACGCCTATACCAAGAACACTCAACCTTTCTATGTCTGGTATAAAAGACTTATCCATTATCGCAACTGCACCTGCAAAAAGATTATCAGTAAAAACTTTTTTGCGTGAAAAAAATTCTGATGTCATTCGAGAGGCTGTACTACGAGAAATATTAAGAGGTGGACAGATTTTTTATGTGCATAATGAGGTCAGAACTATTGAGCAAGCAGCTTCCTGGCTAACCGAGCTACTTCCAGAAGCAAAAGTAAACTTTGCACACGGTCAAATGCGGGAAAAGAATCTCGAACATGTAATGTCTGATTTCTATCACCAACGGTTCAATGTTTTAGTATGTAGCACTATAATAGAAAACGGTATTGATATACCTACTGCTAACACTATTTTGATAAATAAGGCAGACAAATTCGGTCTCGCTCAGCTTCACCAGCTTAGAGGAAGAGTTGGACGTTCTCATCATCAAGCTTACGCATATCTATTAGTAACTGATACCAGATCGTTAACCTCTGATGCTTTTAAGCGCCTTGAAGCTATTAGAGATGCAAATCAACTTGGTTCAGGTTTCACATTAGCTGCACACGATCTTGAGATTCGTGGAGCGGGAGAATTATTAGGAAAAGGGCAAAGTGGTCACATACAATCAATAGGGTTCACTCTTTATACTGAGTTATTAGATAAGGCTGTCAAGGCTATACGAACAGGAAAATTGCCAAATCTATCAATGTTGGCTGTTAATCCAGTTGAAATTAAACTTAATATACCTGCATTAATACCTGAAAATTATCTTCCTGATGTTCATATGCGGCTGATATTTTATAAAAGAATAGCAAACGCTAATTCTGATGATGAGCTTCGAGAACTTCAGGTTGAAATGATAGATCGCTTTGGATTAATTGAGGGGTACTTAAAAAATTTATTTAGCGTTACATCACTGAAACTATATGCAAAAAAATTAGGCGTAACTAAGCTAGAGATAGGAAGTAAAAACGGAAGACTCGAGTTTGCATCAAACACACCCATAGATCCAAAAAATATTATCGATCTAGTGCAAAAAAAGTCTAATATATTCAGATTTGATGGGCCCAGTGCACTAAAATTTAATCTTGATACGCTCACAGCAGATCAACGCATAACTAAGGCAAGGTATTTGTTAGACAGTCTAGTGCCAACGCTTGATTAAAATAAAAAAATTATAGCTTTATCCATAATCCAGATTATTAATTTTATTCATTATGCTTTTGTAGATCAGAAACCATATGTAAAGTTGAAGTCGGAAAAGCTATTTCTGCATCATGTGACTCTATAATACTAGATACTTTAAGCAAGACATCTTGTTTAATTTCATGAAACTGAACCCACTTTGTAGTTTTGGTGAAAGTATAAATGAAAAAATCAGCTGATGAAGGTGCGAAGGAATCAAAGTTTACAATCAATGTTTTGTTCTTATCAATTTCTTCATGTTCGACAAGCATTTTATGCACATCAGAAACTATTTCCTCCATCTTTGATAGGTCGTCATAGCGAATGCCAATTGTTTCATATATTCGTCGATTTAACATTCTCGAGGGATTTTCTAAGGATATGCTATTAAATATAGAATTAGGTATATACAAAGGGCGCTGATCAAATGTTCTTATTCTAGTTAAACGCCAACCTATATCTTCGACTGTGCCCTCAATCTCTTGATCGGGAGACCTTACCCAATCACCAACCTTAAAAGGTTGATCAAAATATAACATCAAACCACCAAAGAAGTTGGCCAAAAGATCTTTAGCAGCAAAGCCGATTGCTAAACCACCAATTCCTCCAAATGCAAGCAACCCAGATATACTATATCCAAATAACTGCATAGCAATTAAAACTGCTGTAATAATTACGGAGAAACGTAGAAGTTTTCCTACAGCTTTGACCGTAGTTTCATCACATGGCTCTGAAGTATATTCAATATCAGTTAAATTGCGCTCTACCCTTTTTATTAAATTGATTAAAAATAAAGCACATAAGAAAATTATAGAAGCTCTATTTATTAGGCTAATTAAGTCGTGCATCTCTGAACCTGCAGCTTTTGATGCTACGGATGCTGCCAAATTTATACCAATAATCCATATAGCCCATACTGCTGGGCGCCTTAAAGCCTCGATAACCGCATCGTCCCAAACAGTTTTTGATTTAGCAGCATGTTTTTCAAGTATATTTATTAATCTATTGATTAAATATCCAACGATAAAAGAAAAAACAACAATTAAAAAAATCTCCAGTACCCAGAGATAGTAGCCACCTGTTAAATTAACCAACCAATTCTCTATAACTGCCATAAAAAAATCCTCAGTAATCACGTATAATCTTGTTGATTAGTTCGCGGGAATCGATTCAAGAAAAACTTTAGTTGATACCCAGCGATCATCGGAAAGTAATTGTTCCCATGATAACTTTTTTTTCTTCTTCATTTTGGACAATCTTGGTGGTGTCGTCCAGTTAGTTGATGCCAAATAATCTATTACCTCAATAGCACCCTTTCGATTATTGCAAACTAAAATCATATCGCAACCAGCATTAAGTGCAGATTTAGCTTTACTCACATAATCGCCAGCAACGTCAGCGCCTTTCATAGATAGATCATCGCTAAAGATAACTCCTTGAAATTTTAAATCCTGCCTCAAGATTTTATTTATCCACAATTTGGAAAAACCTACAGCATTTTTATCTATTTGTGGATAAATGATATGTGCGGGCATAATTGCATCCAAATTAGCGGATAATTTAGTAAAAGGTACAAGGTCATTAGCAAGTAAATCTTCAATACTTCTTCCATCCACGGGAGTTGCTATGTGGCTATCGACTTCTACACCGCCATGACCAGGGAAGTGTTTGCCAGTTGAAGCCATGCCTGCTTCTTTCATACCTGTTATAAAAAGTCTTGCAGCTTCGACAGTTTTTTCCGGATATTGAGAAAAAGACCGATCTGCAATTACTTTACATGTATTTAGATCGAGATCTAAAACTGGAGCAAAACTGAAGTCTATGTCGCATGCTATGAGCTCACATGCCATTAACCATCCACAGTCCTTGATAGATTTCTCCAATGGGGCACCCAAAAGATTCCCTAGAGCTTGCATTGGAGGGATCCGAGTAAATTCTTTAATGAATCTCTGAACCCTGCCCCCTTCTTGATCTACGCATATCAGAATCTCTGACCTAATGTATCTAATTTCAGATATAAGTATCATCAATTGTTTTCGGTCTTTAAAATTTCTAGAAAAAAGTATCACGCCACCAATAACCGGAGATTTTAGTAATTTTATTTCGTCCAAAGTTAACGAAAGGCCGTTCAAGTCTGTTATTAAAGGCCCTATTGGCATTATTTGTCCCTTTTAAAAAAGAATATTAATCTACAATCATAAACTAGTATTTAAAAAAAAATTACTTATAAAATTAATATCTGTGTTTTTTTTTCATAAGGTGTAGATAGTTACCTTATTTAGTCTCCTTTAGTGATATGTAAACAAAATATCTTAAAGCGATAATTATTAAATAATTGTTGTTATTGATACCAATAACACAATATACTGTTAATAAATACAGTATATTGTTTTACCGTACCTGCAAAATTCTAAGCTATATACTTTGCTATGAATAAGGAGTATCTATGACTACCGCTTCACTTACAGCAAGACAGGAAGAGATCTTAAACTTAATAAAAAGAAACATAAGGGCGACAGGTTATCCCCCAACGAGGGCAGAAATAGCAAGTGAGCTTGGTTTTAAGTCTCCCAATGCGGCTGAGGAACATTTAAGAGCTTTAGCTAGAAAAGGGGTTATTGAAATGATTAAGGGGACTTCCCGTGGAATTCGTCTCCTCGATGAGGAGCAAAATGGATTACCCTTGATTGGACGTGTAGCTGCTGGCGAGGCAATACTTGCAATAGAGAACATAGAAGATTATCTGGATGTAGCACCTGATATGTTTTACCCGAAAGCAGACTTCTTCCTAAAAGTACAAGGAGCTAGTATGCAGAATATTGGAATAATGGATGGCGACTTACTTGCTGTTCATAAAACTAATACTGCAGAAAATGGAGAAGTCGTAGTAGCGAGAATCGAGGATGAGGTAACAGTTAAAAGAATAAAAACAAATTCAGGGGCTCATGAGATTAAATTAATGCCAGAAAATGATGATTTTAATCCGATTAATGTAGACCTAAGAACACAAAACTTTGCCATCGAAGGTATAAGTGTGGGCGTTTTAAGAACAAAAATATAAAATCTTAATGGATTATTGTCGGTATATCAGTAGATTGATTTATTTCTTTTTTCTGCATGATATCGAGATCCATTTTATCAAATAGATCAATTCCAGCGTCAATCATTGCCTTGGCGACATTTATTTTAGATTCCTCAGAAAAACCATCAACTTCCTTTGAGAAAGAAATTCGGATTATCGGTTCATCAATATCATTATCTCTTTTAAGAGCAACATCTCCGTTTGGCAAAACAACTATTTCAAAAAAAGACATTTGATTCTTCCATCAATTATTAGTTATATACGAATTTTACAAAACTTAATTAATATCAGCATTCATACATTAGCTGACGGTTTCTAACTAAGATCTCTGTAAAGTTATTTAACCAAGTTTCCACATCGTTAAAATTCAAAGACATAATATCATCTAATTGTTTTACCTCAAGAAGAGAAATCGAATGGTCATTATTTTTTTTACTTATCGTTAACGGTGGTGAGGATAATTTTTTATGTTCTCTAAGGAGTTGACTTAGCCAGCTTTGCTGTTCTCCAATCAACAACTCTATCTCCTGAGCTTCGCCTGCACTCTTATTTGAGGAAACAAGACCAACTTTTAGTTTCTGAAGAGAATCAATTGATTCAACATCCTTACATTTATGAGCAAAAGCGATTTCTTTTAGATAACTGATATAAGCAGATTCTAGCTGATAAACCGCAGACTGGGTAAAAGCTAAGTCTATCTGAATATCAGTTTTTTTTTCTAACAATTTATTTTTCAAAATACCCTCACTTAATAATATTTTACAGAGAGATATTTTTTGATTAACTATAGCAACATATGGATTCATATTAATCTTATCTAGTAAGGTTCGATTGATCTTTTTAATTTAACAAAAAAACATATAAGCAAAATTCTCTACTTTTTATTTTTCTTACGATTATCTTCTACGCTCCACTGACCACCCTTAAATACTGCCTTCCATCCAGAAGGTTTGCCATTTAGTTCACTTTGCACGTAATGCTCTTTTTCTTTTCTATTAAAGCGAATAACTGTTTTATTTCCATCTGGATCATCTTGAGGAGCATCGAATATATTACGATATTTAACATCAATTTCATCTTTATATTGCATAAGCTCGCAAACAAGTGGGGCTCTTGTCTCTCGATGCTTTGGGTATTGACTAGCAGCAAGAAACATACCTACCGCTCCATCACGCAGCACATAATGATCTTCAACTTTTATACATAGTAAATTTGGCATTGGTACTGGATCCATTTTTGGAGGGGAAGGTTCTCCATTTCTCAAGAGTTTGCGGGTATTTTTACAACTATCACCGGTACAGCCAAAATATTTTCCAAATCGACCGTCCTTCAGGTGCATATCCATACCGCACTTATCGCACACCAATGAAGGGCCATCATACCCCTTAAGTACAAATGTACCTTTTTCAACTATAAAACCACTACAGGTTGGATTTTTTCCACAGACATGAAGTTTTCTCGTTGTATCAACAAGATAGCCATCCATTGCTGTATCACAGAGACTACAGCGATACTTTTCCATAAGCTGGCGAGATTCAGCCTCATCATCATCTTCAATGTTAATAACCTCTTCGCCAGAACTAAGATTGAGGGTACCTTTACACCTTTCTTTTGGCGGTAACGCATACCCAGAGCAACTCAAAAAGACTCCAGTAGATGCTGTTCTTACAGTCATAGGCTTATTGCAACCAGTTTCTTGACACTGGATATCAGTTAAGGTTGGCTCATTAGGTCTCATACCCCCATCTTTAGACTCAGCTTTGGATAAGCTTTTTGAGAAATCTGCATAGAATTTATTTAAGACGTCTTTCCAGTCACGTTGCCCGCTAGCTATATCATCTAAGTGATTTTCCATTGCAGCAGTAAAACCGTAATCCATAAGATCCATAAAACTTTCATTTAAACGAACCGTTACAATATCACCGATCTTTTCAGCATAGAAACGACGGTTTTCAACTCTTACGTATCCTGCTTCTTGGATTCTTGAAATTATAGATGCATAAGTAGAAGGTCTACCGATTCCTAATTTTTCAAGCTCTTTAACTAAAGCAGCCTCAGAGAAACGTGGTAGTGGCTTTGTAAAATGCTGGAGAGGTATTAAGACATTCAGGTCCAATGTTTGTCCTACCTGCAGATCTGGGAGCTCTGAAGTGTCATCTTTTTTTCGCACTAAAGGTAATGCTTTTAAGTAGCCGTCAAATTTAATAATACGACCTTTAGCTTTCATCTGAAATTCTGCAGCGTCTACCGTCACAGTTGTACTAGTAAATTTAGCTGGAGTCATTTGACAAGCAACGAACTGCTGCCAGATAAGCTGGTATAGTTGTTTGGCATCATCCATATCAATTAAATCATTTGACATGATATCTACATTAGATGGTCTTATTGCCTCATGAGCCTCTTGTGCACCAGATTTACTAGTATAAGTAATAGGTTTTTCCGGTAAATAACTTTCACCAAAATTGATTTGTATATAGTGTCTGCAGGCAGATACAGCGTCAACACTCAGATTAATCGAATCTGTTCTCATATAAGTAATGTATCCACCAGCATATAGCCGTTGAGCCATAGCCATAGTCTTTTTCACGCCATACCCAAGTCTTGTGCTAGCGGCCTGTTGCAAGGTTGATGTTATAAAGGGGGCAGAAGGTTTACTACCTGTAGGCTTATCCTCACGACCTATCACAGTGTATGTGGCAGATTTAAGAGTTTCTAAAGCTGCATATGTTTGTTTTTTATCTTTTGGTAAAAATTTTTTTCCTGCTAATCTATTTACTTCAAATCGAATTATATCACTAGATTTTGATTCAAGATCAGCATGAAGTGTCCAGTATTCTTCTGGATTGAAAGCTTTAATTTCTCTTTCTCGCTCTACTATTAATTTGACTGCGACTGACTGTACACGTCCAGCAGATAGCCCCCTGGCAACCTTACTCCAGAGTAGCGGTGATACCATAAATCCAACAACTCTGTCTAAAAAACGACGAGCTTGTTGTGCGTTAACTCGATCTAAGTCCAACTCAGAGGGTTTTGAAAATGCTGATTGAACAGCTTTTTTTGTAATTTCATTGAAAACTACTCTTTTATAACGATCTTCACTTCCACCAATTATCTCTCGTAAGTGCCAAGCAATCGCCTCACCCTCTCTATCCAAATCTGTAGCTAGATAAATTGTATCTGCATTTTTTGCTAATTTTTTTAGCTCTGCTACTACTTTTTCTTTACCAGATAAAATTTCATACTGAGCCTTCCAGTCCTTTTCTGGATTTATACCCATAGAGTTGAACAATTTCTCACGAGCTTTTTTCGCTTTATGTGCAACCTTTTTTTCTTCTGGCAGATTACGTGTAATTGCTGCGGCCTTTGCGCGCTCTGATGGATTACTTGGTGCAATATTCTTAGATACATCTCGAATATGACCGATGCTCGACTTCACGATATACTCAGATCCTAAGTATTTATTAATGGTTTTTGCTTTAGCAGGGGATTCTACAATAACTAATGATTTTGCCATCGGATTATGTTGCTCAATTAAATTTTTCGCAAAAAGGTCTTTTCATAAATAAACCAACAAAAGAAGACCACGTACTTTTTACTTTACTGCCCTATATAAATATCGGCTAACAATTACTCTTAATACTTTTACTTCAAAATAATATATTCAGAACTTCAATCTCATTGAGGAATATACAGGTAGATATAGTAGGTTGGTCAAGTAGATTTATTCAATTAATAAAAAAAATTCGTTATTCAGTCTCTGATGACGTTTCTTAAAGCGAGTAATGAGTCATGAATATTCAGTACATCCTCGCCTCCTCCCTCTTCTTTCCAATAAACCATTATCCCATCTGATCTTGCTTGTAATGCAGAGATAGTATTGGGAAGATTTTTGAGTGCTGAATCTATTTCTCTCGTTATATCCTTGTTACATTGCCTGCCAAGCCAGCTCCATTCTGACCAAATAGAGGCCTCTCCTCTTTTTATTGATTTGATCAACAACCAGTCCTCCATATGTGTCTTAGAGGATCTTACAGAGTCAAGATGCCATGGCAACTTATAGGTAACGCAATCAAGTCTTTTTTTTTCCGATTGGTTATCAGCTGAGGTACTTAGTTGTACTGTCATTCCTAGAGTAGTAGCTTTTTTTCTCATGCATATTAAGAGCTTTTGACGTGGAGATTGCCTAAACCACATTAATGGAGAAATAATTATCAAAAAAACAAAAAGGATGAGCAGGTATGTCATTATCTTCTCTTATAAATTACATTTATTTATTAATAAAAAAGTGAAAATTTAAGCTCTTAACTCTAACTTTAACCTAAATTTTTTAAATTATATGCATAAAGATTAACTCTTCTCTATTTAATATAGGATGTTATAGCTATGATGCATATGCACACTAACACTCTTGAATTTTTCATAATTTACTTACTTTACTGATATATGCTCTGATGATAAAACTTATCGACATACCTAATTATAAAAAATGGCAGACCTCTATCTTATTCAAGTTACTGATAATTTTGTTCGTTTTATTGTCTCGTGATGTAATTTGTGAAGAAAATTTAGATTTCAATACAAGTCAGCTTCATAAGCAACGCGAAACTTATAGGGCTGCATATGAAGCGCTTCAAAAAAGGGATATAGCGACTTATCAGCATAAATACTCAAAACTTAACGACTATCCAATAAAACACTATCTTTTAGCACAAGAATTACTTCAAAAGATTCGTAGCTTTCCTAAAGATGATATAAGAAAATTCTTAGAAAAATATAATCAATCAGCAATTTCTGACAACGTCCGATATCATTGGCTTGAAGCTCTAAGAAAACATAACAGATGGCAAGATTATCTAGCTGACTATAAAGAAAGTGGAGCAACGACAAAACAGAAATGTTACTACCAATTTGCAAGGTTTAAAAATGATGAGAGAAGTAAAAAAAGTGCTATTCAAGGTGCTCTAAAACTTTGGTCTTCTGGTAGCTCACAGCCCAAAGAATGTGATAAATTATTTGCTATCTTAATCAAAGATAATCTTATTACAGAAGAAATTGCATGGGATAGATATACAAAGTCAATCGCTAAACGCAATTATCAATTATCAAAGTATGTTTCAAGATTTATTAATAACACAGACAATAAAAAACTAGCAGCTAAGCTATATGAAACATATAAAAACCAAAATACTGTAATCAATCATAATTTTTTTACCTCAAAAGAACTAACTAATAAGACTAGCGAAATCTATACAGCAATCACTTATGGATTGATGCGACTAGCAAGAAAAGATGCACAATTAGCACTTGAGGTCTTTTTAGAGTACCAAAAAAAATATAAATTTTCTGAAAAGCAAAAAATAAAAATTAATAAATCTTTGATAAAAGGTTTTTTTAAACAAAAAAAGATAGAGAAATCAGATAAATATTTAACAAAAAATATTAATTCCTCTGGTGATAAAATATTAGAATGGAGAACACGTCAGTCTATTCAAATTGCAGACTGGGAGGGTGCTCAGATTTGGATAAAAAAAATGCCGCCAACTTTAAAAAATAAGCAGGCATGGAAATATTGGAACCAAAGATTAATTGAACTAATTAGTGGTGACTCTAAGAATCTAGCTTTAAGCAATTATATTAAGCTATCCAATGAGAGAAGTTTTTATGGTTTTTTAAGTGCACAGCGACTTGGATTAGCTAACAATATGCGGTTTGAAGACTCGACACCAAGTCAAATTGAACTATCAGAGTTAGAGTCCTTAGCAGGTATTAAAAGCACAAGAGAGCTTCTTCACCATAAGCTTGATCTTTCAGCTCGCAGAGAGTGGAACAAAGCAACAAGAAATTTTTCAAAAAAACAATGGATTTCAGCAGCTCATATATCTAAAAAATGGCTATGGCACAATGGTGCTATAACAAGCATGATAAAAGCTAGTTACTGGAACGATACTAATCTTAGGTTCCCCCTTGCTTTTAAGATTTTATTTGAAAAAAATTCAAGAATAAACCAAATACCCATGCATTTACTAATGGCTCTGGCGCGACAGGAAAGTTCTTTTCATCATGAAGCAACTTCTCCTGTTGGCGCCAAAGGATTAATGCAGCTCATGCCCGCTACAGCGAAACAAGTAGCAGGCAATAATAATATTACTTTTGATCCAGTTAATGGTTTGTATGATGCACAAGTAAACATATCATTAGGTAGCCTATATTTTAAAAAGATGCTTAATAGATTTGATGGTAATCGTATTCTCGCGATAGCCTCATATAATGCTGGACCAACAAGGGTGAGTCGCTGGAGAAAAAAAACTGGGGGAAATATACCTTTTGATGCATGGATTGAAGCAATACCATTCAATGAGACACGAAACTATGTGCAAAATGTATTGGCTTTTTCATCAATTTATGCAAAAAAATTAAATGAAAGTGAACAAATGATTAGTGACCGGGAAGAAATGACTAAATTATGAGTGATTTGATTAAGTCAAAAGAAGCACTAATAGATATTGGTGTTAACCTAACACATCGATCTTTTGAGAAGACTTTAGTTTCCACTGTAAATCGCGCTAAAGATGCTAATATCTCTAAGCTTATTATTACTGGTATATCAGAATACGACACTATAAAAGGTATTGATATTTGTAAAGACCTATCTGAAAATTTTCCAAATATGATCTATACAACATGTGGCATTCACCCCCACCATGCCAAAGAATATAATAGTGAAACATTTAATAATCTTAAGAGTATCGCTAGCAATAAAAGTGTAGTTGCTATTGGAGAAACAGGACTTGATTTTAACCGTAATATTTCTTCACCTAAGGAGCAAGAGATAGCTTTTGAAGGTCAGCTTCAATTAGCAGCTGATTTGGGTCTACCCGTCTTTTTACACGAAAGAGACGCACATAAAAGACAACTAGAGATATTAAGTACCTATAGAGAAAACCTAAAAAGTGCAGTTATACATTGTTTTACAGGAACTAAAGAAGCATTATTTAATTATTTAGATTTAGATCTTTATATAGGGATTACTGGGTGGATATGTGATGAAAGACGTGGAAATGATCTAAAAAAGATTGTTAATAACATACCGATTAATAGGCTGATGGTCGAGACTGATGCGCCATATCTTCTACCAAGCATAATAAAAAATACATCAAAAAATCGAATAAATGAGCCAGCTTTTTTACCTTTAGTCGTTAAAGAAATTGCTGATCATCGAATAGAATCATTCATAGAGATTGCAAAAAAAACAACCGCTAATTCAACTCAATTTTTTAACTTGATATAGGAAGAAAATGAAAATTGTCAGCATTAATAAACAACCTGTCGAATTATATAAAATATTAAAATTTGAGGGTTTACTCGAAAGTGGAGGAGCAGCTAAGGCTGCGATTACTGATGGATTGGTTGAAGTTAATGGCTCTATAGAAACAAGAAAAAGAAAAAAAATTATAGCTGGAGACATCATTGTATTTAATGGTGAGAAACTTTGTGTGAATCTTTTATAAATTTAGGCGCTAAAATATATGAATTATTACGATAATAGACAGGTAATTCTTAATAAAAGGCCAAAAAATATACCTGAAGCTGAAGACTTTAAAATTATCAAGACTGTTCTTCCAAAAATATCAACGGGTAAAATAATTATTCGAAATATATTTTTGTCTGTGGAACCTGCAATGAAAGGCTGGGTAAGTTCAATTGGTAATTATGCAGAGCCAGTACCACTCAATGGTGTTATGAAATCTTTCGCTACCGGTATAGTTGTTGAGTCTTGTCACTGCGATTATCAGCCTGGTGACTACGTCACTGGTTTGTTTGGTTGGCAAGAATATGCATTAGTAGATGCATGTGTTGTTGATCGAAAAATAATGCCTGATCTCCTTCCAATATCAACATCACTTGGAGTGGCTGGTATAAACGGTATGACCGCCTATCTAGGGCTTCTAGGCGTTGGACGGCCTGTTACTGGAGAAACTGTTGTAGTATCAACTGCTGCTGGCTCAGTTGGCTCTTGTGTTGGCCAGATAGCTAAAATCAAAGGTTGTACAACAGTTGGAATAACAGGGGGTCAAAAAAAAGCGGATCTATGTAAGAATATATATCAATATGATCAAGTAATAGACTATAAGAATGACGATCTTACAAAATCTTTGGTTAAATCTTGCCCTGAAGGAGTTGATGTATATTTTGACAATACTGGTGGACCAATCAGTGACGAGGTAATTCAAAAACTTAATATTGGTGCGAGAGTTGTACTTTGCGGTACTGCTTCTATTTCTAGCTGGAACCCAGCACCTCTGGGACCTAGATTAGAGCGTCAAATTTTAATAAAACGAGCTCGGATAGAAGGATTCTTGATATTTGATCATAAAGAAAGTTATTCAAAGGCTTTGTTGGATCTAACCAATTGGATTATCTCTGGTGAAATAAACTATCGTGAAGATATCTTGCACGGAATTGAAAGTGCTCCAGCTTCTATCTCAGCTATATACCGTGGCGAAAATTTAGGTAAACTGCTCATCAAGTTGGATGAGGCATGAAAAATTTGGGCTATAGGTAAAGATCATAAAATAAGCTGCTTAATTTGACTAGATGTGAAAGGCCAGCTTTTCTCTTTTCCACTTGGAGCAACAGCCACAGGTATCCTTAATCCATACTTTTCTTTAAGCTGGTTATCGTTTGATATATTAACTTCATTATATGCCCAGTCAGTCTCTCTTAAGACATCTATTATGAGATCTTTTGCTATTTCGCAAAGATGACAATTGCTACCAACGTAAATTGTTATAATCTTATTTGGCATGCCTTATAATCCAACAGTTATGAATTTTCTTATTTCTCTGAAAATCTGGATCAAATGTTTTATCAGTAATATTGCAAACCTCATAGTTTTCTAAGATGTTCGAAGACATAGAAAAATTTCGGAAATTATTTGAAAATACTAATGATCCACTAGTGGCTAGTAGCAACATAGAGCTTTTGATTAGTTCAATATGATCTGTCTGTACATCGAATGCATGGTCCATTTTTTTTGAATTAGAGAATGTAGGTGGATCAAGAAAAATTAAATCATACTGACCTAACTTATTTTTAGCATTTTTATCAAGCCATACTAGACAATCCTCTCTTATCACTTCATTAGATTTAGTGCATAAACCATTTAAAGAAAAATTTCTTTTTGCCCAATCGATATAGCTCTTAGACATATCGATACTCAAGCTCGATTTAGCTCCTCCTTTGATAGCATAAACAGAAGCTGAAGCGGTATAACAAAATAAATTAAGGAATCTCTTATTCTGGGACATATCGTAAATCAATCGCCTCACCGGCCTATGATCCAAAAAAAGACCTGTATCCAGATAAGTGCCCATATTAATCTCGAAAATAAAACCATTCTCTGAAAGATTGAATGTGTGATCTCCACTATTTCCATTGTTCTGAGGCTGATATTGGCTGAGGCCTTTTTGTCTCCTTCTCTCCTTAAAAATTAGTCTAAAATGCTGTCCATCAAAAAAAGAGGTGACTGCCTCTCGAACCTCTTCTAAATGTTTTTTTGATTGATTGAGCTCAATATATGATGGTGGAGCGTACTCTTGAATATGAACTGAATCGCCATAAATATCAATAATTACTGCATATTCAGGTATATCCGAATCATAAAGTCGATATGAATTTATATTCGACTGCTTTATCCATCCATTAAGTTTTCTTGCATTTTTCTTTAGGCGATTAAAAAGCATTAAAGCACCCTCAGACATCTGTTTTTTTTCTTTAGATATAATTTTTTTTGGAAATGATGTTGCTGTCCTATCGGTTAAATTTTTTAGTTGATATAAAATTAGTTGGCTAGGTATAGCTCCATTGAATATTTGATATTTTTTATCTGCACGAAGTTTTAATTCACCAGATAAATCAGAATTTCCTGTAATAACTGCAAATTGCCATCCTGGGCACTCTCTTTTGAGTATTTCACCAAGGTCTCTGTATAAAGGCTTAAGTTCTTCGACATCGCCCCATCTCTCACCATAAGGAGGATTACAGATTATGAGGCCGCGCTCTATTTTTTTATGGGTTGGTAATTTGAATGCTTCTAATGGCTTAGAGATCACTCGAATATGTTTATCGAGTCCTGCTGATATTATATTTTCTTGAGCTGCTATGATTGCCTTAGAGTCTTTATCGTAACCTCGTATTTCAGGTAGCTCTTTTGCAAGACCAACTGTACATCTATCAAGCGCATCATTCCTAATTTCTCGCCATAAATCACAGTCATGCTGCAACCATCCATGGAACCCGAATTTTTCTCGGTTCAAATTCGGAGCAATATCTGCAGAAATAAGTGCTGCTTCGATCAGCAGTGTTCCACTACCACACATAGGATCAATTAAGGCGCTCCCCTTAGTCGATAACTTAGGCCAATCTGCACGAAATAGCAGGGCAGCTGCGAGATTTTCTTTCAGTGGAGCAGCCACCATTGCTTTACGATATCCACGCTTATGGAGACTATCACCAGACATATCAAAACTTACATTAGCTTGATCTTTAGATAACCGAACATTAATTCGGATATCAGGATTTTTTAAATCAACATCTGAGCGATCGTTATAGTGCTCATTTAATTTATCAACAATCCCATCTTTTACTCGCTGAGCACCGAATTGCGTATGACGTATTACATCATTAGATCCAGAAAAATTTACAGCAATGCTTTCACGCGGTGTGAAATGAGACTCCCAAGGGATATTTTTTATCCCATTATATAAATCGCTGTCTGAAGCTACCTGAAACTTAGCTAATGGTAATAATATTCTATTGGCTATCCTTGACCATAGACAAGACTTATAGAGGAAAACAATATCACCTTCAGCAAATACACCAGCAACAGTAAGACTAGTTTTCTTTGCCCCAAGCGACGTGAGCTCTTTTGCTAGAATTTCTTCTAAGCCTTTGGGACAAGTTGCAAAAATTTTACGCATTTAAATAGCCATTGTATTAAGAAGAATTAATTAAGACTCTTAGAGGCGATCTCATAAGTATCTCCAGATAGATCATTCTCTAAAACCACCCTGCTAAGTTGATTTTTCATAAGATTTCTGCGGTTTTTCGGGAATTTTCGCCATCGCGTCAGAGGGCTTAAAAGCCTGGCGGCTATTTGCGGGTTTAGCTTATCTAAAGCCAATACTTGGTCAGCTAAAAACTCATATCCATCTCCCCGATCACAATGAAAATTCATAGGATTATTAGTGCAAAAAACGCCAATGAGCGATCTAATCTTGTTGGGATTATTGAAGTCAAATGCGGAGTGCTCCATGAGCTTCCTAACTCGACTCAAACCACCTGGTAGTGAACATGATGCCTGTACCTGAAACCATTGATTTAATACTAGAGGCTCATCTTTATAGTCTAGATAAAATTTGTTTAAGTATTTCTTTGATAAATCGATAGAACTTTTTCTATTGTCATTCACTAAAATATTTAATGCTGCAAGTCTGTCAGTCATATTATTAGATTTGATAATTTGATTTTCAATCAACCCCAAGGAGCTTTCTGATTTAGAGCTAACTAAATAGCTCAATGCCAGATTCTTCAAGCTACGCTGGGATACCTCTTTTGCATTAAAGATATATTTTTTTGATGTTGAATTAGATTCATATATTTTATTCCAATAACTATTCAATTTTTTTCCCAACTCGCTCAATACAAAAGCTCTAACTGTATGTATCGCCTCAACATCAATCTCATTTGAAATTTCAGTCATTATCAGCTCGGAAGGTAAAGTTAATAGTAGCGCCTGCATTGCTTTATCTTTATTTGGTCTATTCATTACACCTAGGAACGCATCATAAAGATTTGATTTCAGTATCAATTTTTTATTAAGTCGATATTCATGCTGCATTTCAGTCATAATCCGTATAGCTAATTCTTGGCATGCATTCCAGCAACTAAAACCATCCAGATCTTTTGACATAAGTAAAACTAAATCCTTCTCAGAATAAGAGAAATCTAGCTTTACAGGTGCAGAAAAACCTTGAAGTAAAGATGGGGTTGGGTGCTCATTAATATTTTCAAAAGTAACAGTTTCTTGTTCTTTCGTTAACTCAATTAATAAAGAGCTATTATCATCATCAGATATAGGTAGAGGACCTTTATCTGTTATTAAACTAATCTTAATCGGAATATGAAAAGGCTGCATTGCACCATTAGATTTAGATGAACTCGAATCTTTTGTGTTTTTTTCATAAATTTGCTTAAAGGTTAGACTGTATGAACATTTTTTTTGATCATAGATCCCTCTAACAGCTATAACTGGTGTTCCTGATCTCTCATACCAGGACATGAATTGTTTGAAGTTACGCCCGCTAACCTCTGCCATAGTTGATATAAATTCATTTATAGTTACTGCCTGGCCATCGTATCGTGAGAAATAAAGGTCTGATCCCTCTCGAAATAACTCAGGACCTAATAAAGTTTGGATCATTCTAACGATTTCAGCTCCTTTCTCGTATATGGTAACTGTATAAAAATTTGAGATTTCCATGTATGTTTTAGGCTGAACAGGGTGTGCTGTTGGCCCTGAATCTTCTGCAAACTGAATAGAGCGAAGAAAATTTACATCTTGAATACGCTTAACGTCAGCTGAACCCATGTATGCAGAAAATTCAGAATCCCTGAAGACAGTAAAGCCCTCCTTTAGGCTCAACTGAAACCAATCTCTGCATGTTACTCTGTTCCCTGACCAGTTATGAAAATATTCATGAGCTACTACTGCTTCGACTCGTTTAAATCCATCGTCTGTCGTCGTTGCGGGGCTAGCCAAAACACAAGATGTGTTGAAAATATTTAATCCTTTATTTTCCATAGCACCCATATTAAAATCATCGACAGCAACTATCATATAAAGATTTAGATCATATTCTCTTCCATAAGTCTTCTCGTCCCACCTCATCGCATGCTTAAGAGATTCAAGTGCATGCGAACATTTATCAATATCTTTGGATTCAACAAATAACTGAATATCTATGAGCTTGCCAGAACAAGTGAGGAAATTATCTCTAACAACAGAGAGGCTACCTGCAACCATAGCAAACAAGTAAGATGGTTTTGGGAAAGGATCGTGCCAAGTTGCCCAATGACGTTCATTTTTTTTATCTTTAAGATCGCTTAAATTACCCTCACAACTCCCCGAATCTATGAGATTTCCGTTAGAAAGCAACACGGGGCAAGATGATTTATCTGCGACTATTGTAGTAGTAAATTCAGACATTACATCAGGGCGGTCAAGATAATAAGTAATTCGGCGAAATCCTTCGGCTTCGCATTGAGTACAATACATTGTTCTAGACTTGTATAAACCCTCTAAAGATGTATTCTTCTTTGGAAAGATAACAACGGCTATCTCGAGTACAAAAGAATCTGGAACAGACAAAATAGTGAGAGTGCCGTCTCCTAAAATATAGGCTTCCGTGGCTAGTGTATTACCATTTATTTTAATTGAAACAAGATTTAGTTCTTGGCCGAACAGTTTTAGATTTTTCTCTTCATGGTTGTCGCGAGTAACTTCTAAAACAGAAAATACGTTTGCTTGATCTTCTTCTATATCAATAAAAAGATCCGTTTTATTTATAAGAAAATCAGGTGGCCTGTAATCACATAAGCGAATTATTTCTGATGGAGATGTTTTGCTGTTCATCGATATTCGGCCTTGAATATATATATTTCTAAAAAATTAAATTAGATAAAACTTCAATTCTTCCATTTAATGGTTTTTTCTAAATCTTTAAGAGCCTCTTTTGAGTCACATGCATCTTCTTCTTTTTTAACCGGAACATATCCCACCCTCTCGTCTTGTTCCTTATTATAGTTGTCGTAGGCTATCAATATTTGCATGCTATGCTCAATCTGCTCTTTTGAAAGTTTTACTCCGTTAGCCCATTTACCAAGCTCAACTGCAGACTTTAGTTTTTTATAAATTTCCGGAGTAACTGAAGCAATTAGTTGTTGAAATTCCATTATGCACCCCGGATGAATAAAAAATCTCTCAATTGATAATATTCTTTAAGTAATTATTTAAAAAAACGTAAGCCGTTAAAACACCCTAATATCATACCACTAATTAACCCTGCAGTATGAGCTGTGTTAGCAACTTGTATGCCTAATATAATCTCTACTATCCCGCTAATACCTAAGAATAACCAAACTAACATAAAACCGAAAAGCCCTTGAGGTAGCAACATTATCGGTTCTCCTGAAAATCTATAAGAAATCCAAGTAAATCCTAACAAACCATAAACTAGTCCAGACAAGCCACCAAATAAAATAGATTCTGCCAAAAGGTATTGACTCAAATTTGAAATAATGGATATGAAAAATATACAAATTAAAAAATATAGACTTCCAATACTATATTCTATTTTTTGACCCAAAACCCATAAAAAGAGTGAGTTGAAAATAAGATGAAATATACTGAAGTGCAAAAAAATTGGTGTAACTAACCGCCAGATCTCACCATCATTAATAGACCTAATAATAGAGTCAAAAGAATTAATATTAGCGGTCGTCATAAAATCTTGTATAGTTAAATAATGAATAACTGATGGCATCCACTCAACAATTCCAGTGCCGATAAAACTGCTAACAAGAAGAAGAAAAACAATAGGCGCTTGCCTGAGTTGATCCAAAGGACTGAGGTTATTTAAATCTCTCATTTATAACCTCCTAGATGCCTTATTCTGCAAATGAATTTATCTATTTCTGTTGCTCGAGCCTAAATGGCTGCCCCAACCAAGCTTTGTACGACAGGTAGCATAAAAACTATTATCCTCCTGATGAATTAATCTTAATGGATTATTTTTTTTCTGAATATGTATGACGTCACCGGGCTGATGAGGTAGGTCGTTTTGCCCATCGCATGTAACCATTGAGCTTAACTCGTTTCGTAAAGCAAGCTTGATTTCTATATCGCTATTTCCGCCAACTACAATTGGTCTACTAGATAAAGTGTGTGCATTCATTGGTACCAATACTATTGCATCTAAATTAGGGTGAAGTATGGGGCCACCACCAGATAGAGCATAGGCTGTGGAACCAGTTGGTGTCGATACTATTAAACCATCAGACCTCTGACTATAGACAAACTGCTTATCTATGTATAACTCAAACTCCATCATCCTTAAAGAACTTCCTGGGTGTAAAACTACATCATTTATTGCTTCACCAGAGCTAAATTTTGCTCCATTTCTCAATAAGGAAACTTCTAATAGAAAACGATTTGAGATGATATAATCACCAGATAAAACTCGTTTTAACTGATTCTCCATATCGTCAGGCAGAATGTCTGTTAGAAATCCTAGTCTTCCTCTATTGACCCCTAAAAGTGGAATATTTAGGTCTGTTGCACTTCTTCCTACACTCAACATACTGCCGTCTCCACCAACAACAATTATCAAATCCAGATCCAAATTTTTATCTAGATGATCAAAAATAGGTATATTTTTACTATCTATCAAGTTAGATGTTTTCTTCTCTAAGAATACTGAGTAGCCTTCTTTTTCTAAAAAACAACACAAGCGTTTCAAGGGGTCAGTTATTTCAGCAAGCTCAACATTGGCAACAAGTGCAATTCGCTTAAATGGTGTCATATTAATATACCTTGCAATCAAGAATAATTCATGAAGAGTAAAATAAAAAATGAATATGAGATTTTAATTGAAAAACCACACTACATTCAAAACAGTAGAGTATTATGTGTTATCAAAACATAAAAAAATAGGCATATAAACGGGCGGACTTGGAAAACGTGTTCATTGAAATTACTTATAAAAAATAAATTTAAATTTATTGCTATATCGAAATTTATTAAAATGGCGGACCGGACGGGACTCGAACCCGCGACCTCCGGCGTGACAGGCCGGCATTCTAACCAGCTGAACTACCGGTCCGTTAAAACAACTTTAATCTTTGGTGGGTGGTACAGGGGTCGAACCTGTGACCTACGCCTTGTAAGGGCGTCGCTCTACCAACTGAGCTAACCACCCCAATTAAAGAAGGCGCATTTTACCCGATTATATGGTCTTGTCAAACATTTCAAGGTACCTTTTTGTGTACATGAGTGTTACATCAAATTAAGATACAGCACAAAAAATACCTAAGAGAATTATATGGAAATTTTTAAAGAATTTACATTTGAAGCAGCACATTTCTTACCGAACGTTCCTGACAATCACAAATGCAAGAGGCTTCATGGGCATTCATATTATGTGACTATATATGTTGAGGGAGAGATAACTAAAAATGAGGGGTGGATAATAGATTTTGGTCAACTAAAAAAATATTTTAAACCTATATATGACCAGCTAGATCACCGTTTTCTTAACGATATCAGAGGACTTGAAAATCCTACTAGCGAAAATCTTGCTCGCTGGATATGGAACGAGCTAAAACCTAATCTGCATATTTTGTCTAAAGTGCAAGTTAAAGAAACTTGTTCATCTGGATGCATATATACGGGAAATTAAGTGGACGTTAAAATATTCTCTAGCGCCTGATCAATATGACTATATGTAAAATTGAACCCTGTATTTAATACCTTTTTTGGTACAACACGTTGCCCTTTTAATAGGAGTTCATTGGCCATTTCACCAAAAATAATTGTAGCAATAAATGATGGCATTGATAAAAATACGGGCCTTGATAAAACTCTACCTAACTCTCGAGTAAACTCTAGATTAGTTATAGGATTCGGTGAACAAGAATTGACAGCTCCTGAAATCTCCTGATGCTCTAGACAATGAAAAATTAGATCTACTTGATCATTTATATGTATCCATGGAAACCACTGTTTACCTGTTCCTAGCTTGCCTCCTAACCCAAATTTAAATGGAGGGATCATACGTTTCAATGCACCCTCACCTTCACCCAAAACTATACCAATTCGAAGACAGCAAACTCTAGAACCTAGATGAATAAATTTCGATGCATGCTTTTCCCATAAAGTGCATAAATGATTTGTATAGCTATCATTGTGACTACTCTCTTCATCAATGAGGCTATCTCCTTGAGGGCCGTAATAACCAACTGCTGAACCACTTATAACAACTTCAGGAAAATTATTTGTAGTATTAAAATACTTAAATAATTTATTTGTCACATCTAACCGACTATTAATGAATTTTTGCTTAAGTGTTCCATTCCACCTTCCAGAGACTAATGATTCGCCAGCTAAATTCAAAACAAAATTTATTTTTTTTGTACTCGATAGTTCATCTAAGGATTCTATAACTTTGATTCCCTTTAAGCGGGTTTCTGCGTAAATTTTATTTCGCGATAAAGCTATAACCTCATAACCTTTATTTTTAGCCGAAATACAAAAATTATGGCCAATGAACCCTGATGCGCCTGTAACTAGTATAGTTTTATTTTTCATAATTTATTCAATTAAGGTTATATACTGGATAACTAAAGTTTACTTGCTCTTTATATTTACTTCAAAAAATAAAGCTTGAAATTACTATAAAGATAAATAGTTATGTTACATATATTATTTCAAGCGGATTACATATAGCTTAAAGATTGGTCGGGGCGGCCGGATTTGAACCGACGACCACTACACCCCCAGTGTAGTGCGCTACCAGACTGCGCTACGCCCCGATAGATATAGCTCTTGTTACAAAGCAGATCATAATACAGAAGAGGTGATGCAATTCAAGGAGCTTTTAATATTTATTTAGTGGCTAAATTAACTTTTAAGAATCTTAAGGATATCTTCTAAGTCATCAACTGTTTGACGTATTACTTGGTGGGTTTGAGTGGCATCTTCTTTTGCATCTTCACCTAACAACTTTTGACGAGCTCCCTCTATAGTAAAGCCTTGCTGGTAAAGTAAAGAACGGATTTGCCGTATTAATATCACATCATGATGTTGATAATAGCGTCTGTTACCGCGCCTTTTTGTAGGATTAAGGTTAGGAAATTCTTGTTCCCAATATCTCAATACATGAGTTTTTATCTCACATAAACGACTAACTTCACCAATAGTAAAATAATTTTTTCCAGGAATAGGAGGCAGTTTATCTATATCATTTGACGCCAGCATGGCCATCAACTCTTGCTTTAAGTTTTTGTCCTGGCTTGAATGTCACAACCCTTCTGGCAGAGACAGCAACCTCCTCACCAGTTTTTGGATTGCGGCCAGGGCGACTTTTTTTATCACGGATATCAAAATTTCCAAAACCTGAAAGTTTTACTTCTTCATTGTTTTCGAGAGAAGATCTAATTTCTTCAAAAAATAACTCAACCATTTCCTTGGCTTCTCTTTTATTTAGACCAAGATCATTAAAAAGCATTTCTGCTAGGTCTGCTTTAGTAAGTGCTGACATTATTGGCCTCTAAGAATTCCTAAATATTCTTTTTTTATAGCTTCAACTATTGAAGAAATAGCTTTGTTTACTTCAATGTCCTCTAGCGTGCGTGAACTATCTCTAAAGGTCAAGCCTAAGGAGATACTTTTACTACTAATTTCAATGCCTTTTCCTTGATAAACATCTAATATTTTTATATCGATTAAAATTTCTCCAGCTTTTTTATATGCAGTTTCACAAAGGTCATCTGCATAAATATCATCACTAACTATGAACGATAGATCTCGTTTTATTTCAGGGAATTTACTCAAACCTAAAAATTTTGGTATTTCTCTTTTTAAAATAGATTCTAGCTTTAGTTCAAATGTAAAAACAGACTGAGTAAGACCTAGATTTTTTTGTATCAGTGGGTGTATTTGTCCCAACCAGCCAATAGTTTTTCCGTTTCTCACTACTCTCGCAGATTGCCCTGTATGCAAATAAATATTGGTGTCCTTAACAAAATTAAACTTATCAAAACATCCATAAAATTTTAATAATGACTCCACATCTCCCTTAATATCAAAAAAATCTACAAGTTCTTTATTAGAGTGTAAATTATCTACCATGCGATGACCGCTTATAGCTCCTGAGATCATTAACTCTTGATCAAAATTTTTCCCATTAGATGTAAAAACAAGGCCGGCCTCGAAAATATGTATTCGCTCTTGCTGTCTATTAAGATTATGGCGGAGAGCTGGAAGTAAGCCAGCTAATAATGTTGTCCTCATCACAGACATATCACTTGATATTGGGTTTATAACAGGAACTGGGATAACTTTAGGCATAATTTGTGACTGAATCGAGGGATCTACAAAAGAGTATGTTATAGCCTCGCTATATCCACGAGCTATAAGCATATCTCGCAATTCCTTAAGTTCACCCTTATTCTCTGGCGATGCAATTATTGGCAGCTCGGCAGATAGTGTTTCAACAGGAAGATTTTCGTAACCATAAATTCTTGCAATTTCTTCAACTAAATCCGCCTCAATAGATAAATCAAATCGCCAACTGGGAGGAGTACATACCCAGCTTGAATCTGTCGTACTAGAAATAGTTAAACCCAGCCTTTTTAGTATATCTTCAACCCTTTCATTAGATATAGATAGTCCAAGTTGCTGCTCAAGACGGTTTTTTCTTAAAGTAATACAATTTTGGTGTAGTTGATCCTTTTTACCCTCAATAGTCGTTACTGGTCCAGCATCGCCTCCACTTATATCAAGCAGTAAAGTTGTTGCACGCTCGATTGCAGTTTCTTGAAGAATTGGATCAACGCCTCTTTCAAACCTATGAGAAGAATCAGTATTTTTTCCATATTCACGAGAACGACCTGATATAAATAACGGATTAAAACATGCACTTTCTAAGAATATATTCTGTGTATTGCTGGATATAGATGAGTCAGCGCTACCCATAATCCCAGCTATTGCCACCACTTTGGTCTTATCGGTAATCACCAATGTATCTGGACTTAATGTTACATCAGAACCATCAAGTAATTTTAATGACTCCATCTCAGTCGCCATTCTGACTGCTATACCTGTATCCAGCCTATCCAGATCAAAAGCATGCATAGGCTGTCCGAGCTCGAGCATCACATAGTTGGTGACATCTACGACTAGATCTATGCTTCTTAAGCCTGAACGACGAAGTTTTTCCTTGAGCCAAATTGGGGTTACTGCAGACATATCTATATTTTTTATCACTCTTCCAGTGTAGCGAAAACATGCCTCATTATTTAATATTTTAACTGGCAAAAAATCAGTAATCGTAGATTTAACAGGAGGCACCTTGGGTTCTAAAAAATCCATTTGATTAAGGGTAGCTATTTCACGTGCTATACCACGCATACTTAAGCAATCCCCCCTGTTAGGTGTAAGATCTAGATCAATAACTTTATCGTTTAACATTAAGTAATTATAAAAATCTTCGCCGACAGGAGCATCAGTTGGAAGCTCTAACAAACCATCCGAATTATCGATGATACCCAAATCTTCGGCACCACAGAGCATACCTTGTGATTCAATATCTCTTATTTTAGTTAACTTGATAGTTAAATTTTCTTGCAATTTTGATCCGACAGCAGCAAAAGGGACCTTTATATCGGGTCGTACATTCGGTGCACCGCAGACTATCTGAAATACTTTCTCTGATTTCGATAAAACCTCACATATTTGTAGATTTTCTGCAGTTGGGTGAGATTTTATTGAGAGAACGTGTCCAATCAATACACCTGAAAAATCATAAGAAGGGTCTTCAATACTGTCAACCTCTAAACCAGCCATTGTTAGCTGTTCGGATAGCTCTTTTGTACTTATGTGTACGTCAATCCATTCCTTTAGCCACGATTCACTAAATTTCATTAAATTTATTTCCTAATAATTAAGATAAAATATTTTTTATAAAAAATTTTTTCTAGTGAAATTGTTTTAGAAATTTTAAGTCATTTTCGAAGAATAATCGTAAGTCTGTTACTCCATACCGCAGCATCGCAAGCCTCTCAACTCCCATCCCAAAAGCGAATCCAGAATACTTTTCTGCATCTATATCGCAATGAGATAAAACTGCTGTATGCACCATCCCGCAACCCATAATTTCTAGCCAACCAGTATCTTTACATATACGGCAGCCTTTTCCCTTACAGCCGGTACATTGCATATCTACTTCCGCTGAAGGCTCAGTAAATGGAAAGTAAGAAGGCCTAAATCTTGTCGGCAAGTCTTCTTCAAAAAAAGCATTTAAAAACTGTATAACAATGCCTTTTAAGCTCGCCATACTGATATTTTTATCTAAAACAAGGCCCTCTACCTGATGAAACATAGGTGTGTGGGTTAAATCAGAATCACAACGGTATACTTTACCAGGACAAATAATCCTTATAGGCGGATCTTGTGTTTCCATGACTCGGATTTGAACAGGTGAAGTATGAGTTCTCAACACATTATTCTGATTGATGTAAAATGTATCATGCATAGCTCGTGCTGGGTGATGAGAAGGGATATTTAAAGCTTCAAAATTATGGTAATCATCTTCAATTTCTGGGCCCTTTTCTACCTTAAAGCCTATGCTTGAAAAAAAAGACTCAATTCTCTCCATAGTTTGCGATACCAAATGCAACGAACCTTTATCTGAAGAGCGGCCAGGTAAAGTAACATCCAAAGTTTCTTTTTCTAAGCGAGAATTTATTTCACTCAATATAATTTCATTTTGTCGATATTCAATTTCATCGATTATTCTTTTTTTGGCGGCATTTATTGACGCTCCGGCAAGCGGTCTCTCTTTTGAAGTCAGCTCACCCAAACCTCTAAGAAGGGACGTCAGTGAACCCTTCTTTCCTAGATAGCTAACTTTAACCTGCTCGAGTGACTTGATATCAAGAGACTCTTTTGTAGCTTTTATAGCCTCATCTTCAAGAAGCTGTATATTTTTCATTTTCTACCTCGGAGCAAGTTTTGTTCAAAAAAAAAGGAGAGAGCAAAAGCTCCTTCCCTTTTATATTGCCATTATTTTTCATTACTTAATATAGGTATTAGGCAAGGGCAGCCTTCGCTTGTTCAACAACCGCTGAAAATGCTACTTTATCATGTACGGCTAGATCAGCTAAAACCCTTCGATCCAAATCGATATTTGCCTTTTTTAGTCCAGCTATTAACCGGCTATAACCAATACCTTCGACTCGAGACTGAGCATTTATACGAGTAATCCACAGTGCTCTAAATGTACGTTTTTTAACACGGCGATCACGATATGCGTACTGACCCGCCTTAGTAACAGCCTGAGTAGCTACTCGAAAAACCCGGCTTCGAGCCCCGTAATAACCTTTTGCTAGTTTAAGAATTTTTTTGTGGCGACGGTGTGCAGTTACACCTCTTTTTACGCGTGGCATATTTTATCCTCTCAATGTATTAGTTAGTTTAGTCACGAAGCATACGTTGTATTAGCGGGGCATCTGTATCACCCATGGTGCTAGTTCCGCGTAAGTGACGCTTACGTTTCTGAGACATTTTTGTGAGGATATGACTCCTGTTAGCATGTTTATGCTTATAACCTGCACTCGTTTTTTTAAAGCGCTTAGCTGCGCCACTATGTGGTTTTGCTTTTGGCATTTTATTCTCCATTTTTCAGAGGTAAGTTTAAAAAGAAGGTATTTCCGGACAGTCTGCCAAAGGCTGAGCGCGGATAATACATACTACTTCTTCAGTGATTATCTTATTAAATTTATTTCTTTTTTGATCTTGGAGCTATCACCATAGTGAACTGTCTACCTTCCATTTTAGGAAACTGTTCCACTGTACCAATTTCATCCAAATCTACTTCAATCCTCTTAAGCATTTGCATGCCGAGCTCTTGGTGAGCCATTTCTCTTCCTCGAAATCTCAGAGTTACTTTAGCTTTGTCCCCATTTTCAAGAAACCTAGTCATATTTCGCAACTTTATCTCATAATCTCCTGTATCTGTACCAGGTCGAAATTTCATTTCTTTAACTTGTGTATTTTTTTGCTTCTTTCGCTGAACTGCTTTTTGTTTTTTTACTTCAAAAAGTTTCTTACCATAGTCCATAATTTTACAAACAGGTGGTTCTGCATCTGGCGAAATTTCAACTAAATCTAAACCTACAGCCTGAGATTGATTTAGGGCATCCTCTATAGAAACTAAACCTGCTTGCTCTCCATTGGCATCTATGAGCCTAACGTTTTTAGCTTCTATTTCTTCGTTCATAAGGGAGCGTTTTGTTGATCCCTTGCCATAAGCTTTCTTAATAATTCATTCTCCATATATTTATGTTATTGATTATACACAACCCCGAGAGGAAATATCCTGCTCTAATATGTTTATAAACTCAGGAGCAGTCATATTGCCCAGATCTTTACCATCAGATAAGCGAACCGCTAATGTATTGCTCTCGACCTCTCTATCGCCAATTACTAGCAAATATGGAATCTTCTGAATTGTGTGTTCGCGAATTTTAAAGCCGATCTTCTCGTTTCTCAAGTCATTTTCAACTCTAAATCCTTTGTTTTTCATTGATCTGGTCAAATCTTCAACATATTTTGACTGACTATCGGTAATATTTATAATCATTACCTGACATGGAGCAATCCATGTGGGGAAATTTCCTTCATAATGTTCTATTAAGATTCCTATAAATCTC
Organism: uncultured Porticoccus sp.; assembly: GCA_964276025.1. Lineage (GTDB taxonomy): Bacteria > Pseudomonadota > Gammaproteobacteria > Pseudomonadales > Porticoccaceae > Porticoccus. The sequence goes on from CAXYDD010000001.1 coordinate 257,484, forward strand.
TCGAAAGAACCTAGAATTGCCCTATGAAGCATCACAGGAATTTTTCTTGATCCATCTTCTGCAACATACTGCGCATTCAGTCTCTCGGGCATAGAGAAATCTACCTGTATTGTTCCACACTGCCATACTCTACCTAAGCAATCCCTGAGAGAAAATTCTATTTTTGGACCATAAAACGCTCCTTCACCAGGCAAAACATCATAATCTAAATTTTTAGATGAAAGAGCATCAATTAAGGATTTTTCAGATTTATCCCAGACTTCATCGCTACCAACTCTATTTTCAGGACGTGTTGATAATCTGATAATGATATCGTCAAAACCAAAGTCTTTATAAATAGAAAATAATAGGTCTGTAAATATAGATACTTCATTTAGTATTTGTGACTCTGTACAGAATATATGAGCATCATCTTGGACAAAGCCCCTCACTCGCATCAAACCTTGCAAGGTTCCGGATGCCTCATTACGATGACAGGAACCAAATTCAGCTAACCTGAGAGGTAAATCGCGGTAGCTTTTTAAACCTTGGTTGAAGACCTGTATATGGCATGGGCAGTTCATGGGCTTGACGGCAAAGTCATGGGACTCAGACTTAACAGTGAACATATTTTCACGAAATTTATCCCAATGACCAGATTTTTCCCAAAGTGACTTAGATACTATTGATGGAGTATTTATTTCCTGATATCCATTTAAAGCCTGAACATTCCGCATATAGTTTTCAATGACAGTATAAATACTCCATCCTTTGCTATGCCAGAAAACCATACCAGGTGCTTCTTCCTGTAAGTGAAATAAATTAAATTTCTTAGCTAACTTTCTGTGATCTCTTTTTTCCGCCTCTTGCAACTGAAACAGATATGCTTTCAACTCTTTTTTACTACCCCATGCTGTACCATAAATTCTTTGAAGCATCTGATTTTTTGAGTCACCACGCCAATAGGCACCTGATATTCGCATTAACTTAAAGTGCTCACAAAATTTCATATTGGGTACATGAGGACCTCGGCACATATCTATATATTCTTCATGATGATATAGAGCCGGTGTTGCATCTTTTGGGATATCTTTTTCAAGAATCTCAAGTTTATAATCTTCCCCATTTTTCTCAAACAAATCATAGGCATCCTGCCAAGAAATAACTTTTTTCACGACATCATACTGTGTCTTCACAAGTGCGCGCATACGCTCTTCAAGCTTAATCATATCCTGATCACTTAGCATATGATCGAGATCAATATCATAGTAAAAACCATTCTCAATTGTTGGCCCTATAGCCATTTTGGCTCTTGGCCACAACTGCTTTACAGCATGGCCAATTAGATGAGCGCAGGAGTGACGTAAAATCTCTAAGCCATCTGCATCTTTAGAAGTAAAAATAGTTAATTTAGCATCATCAGGAATTAAATCATGGGCATCGATACGTTGCCCATTGACTAGACCGCCAATGGTAGCTTTAGCCAAACCAGGGCCTATGCTTTCTGCGACCTCATAAACAGAGACAGGCTTATCAAAGGTACGTTTAGAGCCGTCAGGGAGAGTAATAGTGAGCATATATATCCTTTCCAGTGGTGACCACTACCAAAGGTCACGTGGTAAATACTACATGTTGTGAGTATATCAAACTAGCCGAAAATCGCTATCTTACTTGCTTGAGGCAAAGAATCAAGAGAGCATAAAAATAATTTAATCATATTAAATATATGGAATTTACTTGTCACGCTATGAGCACGCTGTTAAATTACGCTCCCTTACGTTTTATCTTGGAAGTTTTATATCCAAGATTTTCTAGGCACGTAGCTCAGTTGGTTAGAGCACCACCTTGACATGGTGGGGGTCGGTGGTTCGAATCCACTCGTGCCTACCAAAATATGTAACTTCGTATGTACAAGGTATATCTTCAATCAAACTACTCCATCTACCATTTTTTTTAAAAAAGTAATTTCATCTCTTATACTTGCAGCTGTTTCAAATTCAAGATTTTTTGCACTTAGAAACATTTTTTCTTCTAATTTTTTTATTTTTTTCCATATATCTTGATCTGAATGTAGCCTAGATCTATCGAGCAAATCTAATTCAACATGATCTGTTATTTTTCGTGGTTTTTTTCCGGGAGTAACTGCGGCTCCTTCCATAATATCAGCTACAGATTTGATGATCCCTTGAGGAGTAATATTGTTTTTATTATTGTACTTTATCTGAGCACTTCGACGATTTTCTGTTTCCTTTATAGCTCTTTCCATTGATCCAGTTATTTTATCTGCATAAAGTATAGCTTTTCCATCTATGTTTCTTGCAGCTCGACCAATTGTCTGAATCATGGACTGCTCAGAACGTAAAAATCCTTCTTTATCTGCATCAAATATCGCCACTAACGCCACCTCAGGAATATCCAGCCCCTCCCTCAATAGGTTTATACCAACGAGCACATCAAACTTTCCTAGACGTAAATCTCTTATAATTTCTATGCGCTCTACTGTATCTATATCTGAGTGTAAATAACGCACTCGAACATCATGATCAGTAAGATAGTCTGTAAAGTCTTCGGCCATTCGCTTTGTAAGAACAGTTATGAGCACTCTTTGATCTTTTCTAGCACATAAATTTATCTCTGTTAGAACATCATCAACCTGAGAAACAGCTGGTCTTACAAAAATTTCTGGATCAAGGAGTCCAGTGGGCCTGACTACCTGACGGACCACCTGCCCCTCATTGGCAGCCTCATATTTGCTTGGGGTAGCAGAGACAAAAATCATTTGAGGTGCTAAGTTTTCCCATTCGTCAAATCTTAAGGGACGATTGTCAAGGGCAGAAGGTAGACGAAAACCGTATTCAACCAATGTTTCTTTCCGAGAGCGATCGCCTTTGTACATTGCGCCTAGTTGCGGTATTGTCACGTGTGACTCATCGACTATCAATAACGCATCTTCTGGTAGATAGTCGAATAGTGTTGGAGGCGCCTCTCCTTTTTTTCGTCCTGAAAGATATCGGGAGTAATTCTCAATTCCATTACAGTAGCCCAGTTCGCCCATCATTTCTAAATCATAAGAACAGCGCTCTCTAAGTCTCTGCTCTTCAACCAACTTATGCGTTGATCTGAGTTGCTCGAGACGCTCAGCTAGCTCAGTTTTGATCTTATCTATAGCATCCAAGATGACATCTCTAGGAGTTACATAATGGGATTTTGGATAAATTGTGATCCTTGGAACACGTCTAGATATTTCTCCAGTCAATGGATCAAACAAAGATATAGTTTCAATTACATCGTCAAATGTTTCTATCCGGACTGCATCTTTTGCAGAATCCGCAGGATATATGTCAATGACATCTCCCCTTACACGATAAGTAGAGCGTTGAAATACAGCATCATTTCTTGTGTATTGCAATTCTGCTAAACGACGCAAAATTGATCTTTGGTCTATTTCATCACCGCGTACTAAATGTAATAACATCTTAAGATAAGATTTTGGATCTCCCAATCCATAAATAGATGAAACTGTTGCTACAACAATCACATCTTTTCTCTCTAGTAAAGCCTTCGTAGCTGAAAGCCTCATCTGCTCAATATGCTGATTAATAGAAGCATCTTTTTCAATAAATGTGCCGGATGATGGAACGTATGCTTCCGGTTGGTAATAGTCATAATAGGATACAAAATATTCGACAGCATTATCTGGAAAGAAATCTCTAAGCTCACCATATAATTGAGCTGCTAGAGTTTTATTATGAGCAAGAACGATTGCTGGTCGTTGAACTTTATTGATTACATTAGCAATTGTAAAAGTTTTGCCAGACCCAGTTACCCCAAGCAATGTTTGTGCTGCTAGCCCATGATCAAGACCTTCTATTAGCTCATTTATAGCTTTTGGTTGGTCGCCGGCTGGATCATATGAACTAGTTAAATTAAAGGATTTTGACACTTATTACTGCCTATATTGTGATATAAATAACTTAAATCCATCAAAGATTATCAACATGAATAATCAGATTCAGAATTAGGGTTGACTCACTCATTTTCCGTATATAATATACGCGCCTCTTTAAGATCCGCCTTAGCTCAGTTGGTAGAGCAAATGACTGTTAATCATTGGGTCGCTGGTTCGAGCCCAGCAGGCGGAGCCATTCTTAGCTCACATAAAATTTGTGTCCACTAAACTCTCCTTAGGTCAATTTAATTTTTTAAAAGCTTTGGTGATCGATAATTTTCACTTAAAGGTTTTTTGATATTTCGTGGCTTATGCGTTTCAATATATCACTCGGGTTAGATGCTCGGGTGACTGGACGGCCGATAACTAAATAATTACTTCCATTAATTATAGCCTGTGATGGTGATACGATTCGATTCTGATCGTCGTTTTTGACTGAATTTAGACGTATTCCGGGTGTTACTATAATAAACTCATCGCCATGTGTTTTTCTCAGCATCTCAGCCTCCATGGCTGAAGCGACAACTCCGTCCATCCCAGATTTTTTTGAAAGCCAAGCAAGCTCATTAACTTGCTTATTTACATCATGCAGGACTCCAATTTCATTTAGATCTTTGCTATTAAAACTAGTTAAAACTGTTACTGCTATAAGTAACATTCCGCTTCCACTTTTATCCAGTGTATTTTTTGCCTCCTCCATCATCTCTCTACCGCCAGATGCATGCAAATTTGCCATCCATACCCCAAGATCAGAGGCAGCTTTAATAGCTTTAGAGACGGTACTGGGGATATCGTGAAATTTTAAATCTAAAAAAACGTCGAAACCTTTTTTTACTAGCAACGACACAAAACTTGGCCCACATCTTGTGAAAAGCTCTTTTCCAACCTTCAGCTTACATAGTGTTGGATCGATTGTTTCAACAAATTCCAATGCATTTATCGAATTGCTATAATCAAGTGCCACAATAATCCTTGGATTATTGGTTTTCATAATTCTAATTCCTTATCCTTCACAACAGATTCCAATTTAGTTAGCTGTTTTTTTATCCTATTTAACTTGAATTTCTGAGCAACTATGACTGAAGAAGTCAATAATATAGTAACTAAGCAACCTAGAGAAAAGCTAAATAACAACCAGAGACCCTTGGGGAATAATTTTGATTCAAAATCAAAAAAATTGTAGAAAATTAAATCCTGATTATCCATTACAAGACATGCCCCAAGGATGACAGAAGTCGAGGTAAGAGTTAACCATAGAATATTTCTTAACGCTGACACGGGAACTCCAAAAAAACGCACGTAGGTATTATGGCGTTAATTATAATAAATTCCTCTTATTTTGGCGAGAGATGCCTAGAATCAGTGTAATAAAGAGTATTACTTAGAATTATTAACTCTCATTCTTAGCTCTTTGCCTGGCTTAAAGTAAGGCACAGATCTACTTGGAAGTTCAACGGATACACCTGTTTTGGGATTTCTACCCAATCGAGCTGCACGGTGGTGCAAGCAAAAGCTTCCAAAACCCCTTATTTCTATTCTCTCGTTCTTGCAGAGCGTGGAAGCCATTTTTTCTAACATCATTTTCACAGCGAGTTCAACATCACCAGATGTTAGCTGATCCTGGCTGTCCACAATAGATTCTATTAGTTCTGATTTCGTCATAAATAACTTTATCGCATAATCAATTATTATATTAGATTAACTAGGTAGCGTGGTTGCATTCAAGCAAGCAAACCTAAAAATTAATCCTCTTTATTGTCCATTTGAGCTTTTATTAAATCACCTATAGTCGTTGGTGATATATTTTCTGCTTCCGACTTCTTGTGTTCTTTTACTGCAGTTTTTTCTTCTTCTACATCCTTAGCTTTGATTGATAGGGAGATCGTACGATTTTTTCTATCTACGTTTATTATTTTCGTTTCTACTTTTTGGCCCTCTTTAAGAAGCTTAGTTGCATCATCTACTTTTTCTTGTGATAGTTCTGCTACTTTCAGTGTCGCCTCAACACCCTCACTCAAGGAAATAGTTGCTTCTTTGGCGGTCACTTCTGTAACTGTACCGGTGACGATTGAACCTTTATCAGATTCTGAAACATAACGTAAAAATGGATCATCTCCTAGCTGCTTTATACCTAATGATATTCGCTCTCTCTCTGAATCTATTGATAAGATGACAGTCTCAACTTCGTCACCCTTCGTGTAGTTACGAACAGCATCTTCACCTGAATCATCCCATGAGATATCAGACAAATGAACTAATCCGTCTATTCCACCATTTAAACCAATAAAAATCCCAAAATCGGTGATAGATTTAATATTACCAGTAATTTTATCGCCTTTTTTATTTGTTGTGCCAAATTCATCCCACGGATTCATGAAGCACTGCTTAACACCTAAAGAAATTCTTCTACGCTCTTGATCAATATCTAAAATCATTACTTCTACTTCATCGCCCAATTGAACTACTTTAGATGGATGTATATTTTTATTGGTCCAATCCATTTCCGAGACATGAACCAGTCCCTCAACACCATCTTCTAGTTCTGCAAAACAACCATAATCAGTTAAATTAGTAACCGTTGCTTTTGTCCGAGCTCCTTGTGGGTAGCGACCAGTAATATCAGCCCAAGGATCTTCACCCATCTGCTTCATACCCAAAGACACTCGGCTTCGTTCTCGATCAAATTTAAGTATTTTTACATCAACATCATCACCTACATTCACTATTTCAGAAGGATGCTTGATGCGCTTCCAAGACATATCTGTAATATGCAAAAGACCATCTATGCCTCCAAGATCAACGAAAGCACCATAATCTGTAAGATTCTTAATTAAGCCTTTGACTGTCATCCCCTCTTCAAGATTTGCAAGCATCTCATCTCGCTCATCAGTATTAACTTGCTCCATAACAGCGCGTCTTGATACAACAACATTATTACGCTTCTGATCAAGCTTAATTACTTTGAATTCAAGTGGTTTATTTTCAAGATGAGAAGTATCTCGAATGGGTCGAACATCTATCAAAGAGCCTGGCAAAAAAGCTCTCAATCCTTGTACTTCAACAGTAAATCCACCTTTAACTTTACCGCTTATAATTCCGATAACTGCTTCCTCTGCTTTTAAAGCAGCATCTAATATTATCCATGATTCAGCTGCTCGAGCCTTTTCTCTAGATAACCTTGTTGCCCCAAAACCATCTTCAACAGCCTCAAGAGATACTTGTACCTCGTCACCTATATTTATTGAAATTTCACCATTATCATCAAGAAATTCTTCTTTTGAAATGACGCCTTCAGACTTTAAGCCTGTGTGAACTGTCACCCAGTCTTTGTCGATATCTGTAATAACTCCAGTGATTATGGAGCCGGAATTCATCTCAACGGTTTTTAAACTTTCTTCGAATAATTCTGCGAAACTTGAACTCATAGGGGTACCTTAAAGAAATGTAGAGCTTATAACTAAATAAAACTCTTTAACCACATTACCAGTTATGTGGGTTATTAATAAAAAATATATGTAAATTTTCTCTGGTTAAAACTTTACATATACTAAGTTTATGTAATGCTTAAATGCCATTAATTTTGGCAATATCTAATCCTAATCGTAATACTTCATCTATATTCATTTCTGAACTATCGATTACAGAAGCATCATCTGCAGCAACCATTGGTGAAGACTTACGATTTATATCTCGCTTATCTCGATCCTTAACCTGCTCTATAAGGGTTGCAAGGCTAACATCTTTATTTATATCCTTCAACTGGTTATAGCGCCTCTCTGCTCTAATTTCAGGGCTTGCAGTGAGAAAGATTTTTACTGTGGCATTAGGAAATACGACCGTACCCATATCACGACCATCTGCTATTAAGCCAGGAGGGTTTACAAAAGCTCGCTGTCGTTCTAATAAGGCAGTTCTAACGTTCGGATAAGCTGCAATAATAGATGCATCAGTACCAATATCTTCAGACCGTATAATCGAAGAGACATCCTCACCCTCAAGAATTATTTTTATCATAGACTTATCACTAGCATCAAATGTTACATCCATATGCCTCGCCAATAGGGTAACTGAATCTACTATATGAAGATCTACATTATGTCTTTTGGCAGCCAAAGCAAGCAGTCTATATAAGGCACCGCTATCAAGGTAATGAAAGCCCAAATTCATGGCTAATAATTGACAAAAGGTTCCCTTTCCAGCTCCACTTGGTCCATCTACTGTAATTATTGGTGAGTGCTTATCTATCATCTAGGCACCTCAGAAATAACTAACCCTGCCTTGTTTGCTAATTCAATAAAGTTTGGAAAAGAAGTGGCAACATTTTTACAATTTTTAATTAAAATACTATCTTTAGATTTTAATGCAGCAATACTAAACGCCATAGATATTCGATGGTCATCGTTGCTATCAACTTCTCCACCAGATATTTCACCTCCTTGAATTTCTATACCATCAGGCTTTGAGACTACACTAACTCCAAGTGATAGCAGACCATCTGCCATTGCTTTAATTCTATCGCTTTCCTTAAGTCTTAGCTCTGAAGCGCCGTTAAGTATAGTTTTTCCATCTGCGCATGCTGCGGCGATGAATAAAGCAGGAAATTCATCTATCGCCAAAGCAACCTGTTCTATGGGTATCACGATTCCACGCAAAGGGGCATAGCGAACACGGATATCTGCAACTGGTTCCCCGCCTACTTCTGTTTCATTAAATAACTCTATATCGGCACCCATCATTATTAAAATATTTATGACGCCCATTCTTGTTGGATTAATTCCAACGAAAGGTAGGGTAATATCTGAACCAGGTGCAATGGATGCAGCAACCATATAAAACGCTGCTGAAGAAATATCTGCAGGGACATCAATTTTTGTAGCTATCAGCTCATTGCCACCTTTGATAGTTATAGTTGAATTATCTTTACTGATTTCACAGCCAAAGGCTAGCAACATCCGCTCTGTATGATCCCTTGTAATAGCATTCTCTTTTATAATAGTGTTACTTTTAACATACAAACCTGCTAGTAAAATGCAAGATTTGACCTGCGCGCTCGCCATTGGTAACTCATAACAAATAGAACTAAGGGCTTCGTTTCCTCTAATCTTAAGTGGCGGAAATCCTGATTTGTCTGCTTCTATAGATGCACCCATCTTTTTTAGGGGTGTTACGACACGACCCATAGGTCTTTTAGATAATGACTCATCTCCTATCAAAACAACATCAAATAATTGAGCTGATAGTAATCCAGACAATAGCCTCATTGATGTGCCAGAATTTCCTAGATAAAGTGGGCCAGGAGGTTGTTTCAAACCATTTAGACCAACACCATGTATTTTTATAAATCCATTATTTGGACCTTCTATGACAACGCCCATATCTCTAAATGCTTGGAGTGTTGCTAGACTATCCTCACCCTCTAGAAAGCCAGTAATATATGTAGTTCCCTTGGCAATTGAACCAAGAATAATTGCACGATGAGAAATAGACTTGTCTCCAGGCACCCTAAGAGTTCCTTCAATGCAACCACCTGGAGAAGCTCTATAATCAATAATCTTTTCAATAGGCTCCAGATATTTTTTATCTTCTCTCATTTTCTTAAAATGATTTCTCGCTTCTTTTGCGCGTGTAAAAATACCTATCAAACATTTACTATCCTTATTGGCTATTGCTTGTTTTATTTGATCAATATGACTGCTAAAATTATCCAAAGTTGAGAGAACAGCTTTATCGTTTGCTAAAACAATGTCATGCCACATAACAGGATCACTGGCTGCTATCCTCGTAAAATCTGAGAACCCCCCTGCTGCATATCGAAATGCTTCCTGATTTTTTCTTATGCCTGAAAGCATATCTACTAAACTATATGCAAGCATATGTGGCAAATGACTTGTGGCAGCTAAAATTTCATCGTGATCAGTGACTGACATTTCACTAACTATAGCTCCAACGCCCATCCAAATAGATGAAACTTTTTCAATATGACTTGAGCTAGTTTCGCTGAGTGGCGTTAAAATTACCTGGTGATCTTCAAATAAAAGGGGATTAATTGATTTTATACCACTTTTTTCTGAGCCAGCTATGGGGTGACCAGGAACAAATTGTGATGGATTAAATCCATAGATAGCATGCACACATTTAGCTATTGATCCCTTTACGCTCGATACATCTGTAATTGTTACTGAACCATCAAGTATTTTATGAAGTTTGATGATAATTTCTTTAACTGCAAGGGTTGGTACTGCTATAACAACCAAATCATCGGCACCTAAATCCGTTGGAATCTCATCAAGATCGCTAACGGTTTCATCCACAACTCCTAATTTGATTGCTTGGACTAATGTTTCGTGGCTTCTAGAGTAACCTATAACTTGATTACAAAGTTTACGATCTTTTACAGCTTTTGCTAAACTTCCTCCAATTAAACCTAAGCCGACCAAAAATAAACGATCTATTTTTTTTGTCATTGGTTGTTTCCTCTAGATGCGAGCAGTTCTTTTAGGTTGTCAAGAAGAGCAATATTTTCATTATATAAACCAATCGAAAATCGTAAGTGATTAGGCATATCATATACATCAACCATGCGAGTTATTATCCCTTTTTGGAGAAGTTTTTTATGGATAGATACAACATCTCCTGGCATTTCCACTGTGATAAAATTACCTACGGAAGGAATAAAATCTAATTTTAATTGTCTGAAACCATCTGTTAATTTTTTATAACCATTACTATTAATTTCAACAGTTTTTTTCAAAAATTTTTCGTCATCAAGGATTGCCGAGGCTGACACTAAAGCTAGGCTATTAACATTAAACGGCTGCCTGACACGATTCAATATTTCTGCAATATCTGGGTGAGAAATGGAATATCCGATTCGAAGAGCCGCTAAACCATAAGCCTTGGAGAAAGACCGTGTAACAATGATATTAGGGTATTGAGTAATCAAATTTAATGCTGATCCATACCCATCAGAATAAACGTATTCGAAATATGCTTCATCTATTACGACTAAGATATTTTCAGGGATATTTTCCATAAAGTCATATATTTCATTGAGCTTAATAAAGGTGCCGGTTGGATTATTAGGATTTGCTATAAATATCAATCGAGTATTATCTTGAATTGAGTCAAACATACCAGGAAGGTTGTGGCTCCAGTTCTTTGCATCCACAACTATTGATTTTGCTCCCTGTGCAGTAACGACAATTTTATAAACCAAGAATGCATGCTGAGAATATATAGCGCTATGACATGGCCCTAAAAAAGATTTTGCAATCAACTCGAGTAAATCATTTGATCCGTTACCAAGTGTAAGTTGATTAATATTTACCGATATTTTTTTTGCCAATTTTTTCTTTAAATAGTATCCATTACCATCAGGGTATCGATTGCTAGAATCTAGGGCGTCAATTATTGCCGACTTAGCTGCAGGACTCAGACCAACTGGGTTTTCGTTGCTACAAAGTTTAATTGCTTTTGAGATACCAAACTCACGCTCAACCTCTTCGATAGGTTTTCCACCTTTATATGGCAAAAGATCACGTATTCCTGGTAAAGCTAAGTCTTTAAAATTAATAGTCATAAGCTAAATATATGTCGGCTATAGAACTGCTTTTGGGTAAGATCCAAGCACCCGTAAATCAGTCGTATTTTGGCTTAACTCAGATAGAACTTTTGCTATATCTGGATCGTCTTTATGGCCCTTAAAGTCAACAAAAAAAACATATGTCCACTTTCCTTCTCGTGAAGGGCGAGTTTCAACGCGAGTAAGATCTATTCCTTCTTTATAAAATGGAGCCAAAAGGTTATATAAAGCGCCGGGTTGATTTTTAGAGGCAACAATTATAGAGGTCTTATCATCTCCGCTGGATAAGACATCTTCTCTTCCAACAATCAAAAAACGGGTTGAATTGTCTGGCCTATCTTCAATCTTCTCTGAGACCTTCTCTAGGTCGTAAAGTTCAGCTGCCATATCTCCAGCAATAGCAGCAGAATTCCACTCACCATTTATTCTTTTTGCTGCATCTGCATTACTACTAACTGCAACTCTCTCTGCGTTAGGATAGTTAATATCAAGCCATTGACGACATTGTGCAAGAGACTGTGCATGTGAGTAAACTCTTGTAATTTTATCTTTATGTGTGTTGTGACCAACAAGTAAATTATGATGGATACGTAGCTCGACCTCACCACAAATCTTTAAAGAGGATGCCAAAAAAGCATCTAAAGTATGGTTTATTACTCCTTCAGTAGAGTTCTCAACTGGAACCACTCCATAGTTAGCTGATCCAGCATCTACCTCCCTGAAGACTTCATCGATTGCATTCATTGATTTAGTAATTGCAGAGTGACCAAAATGTTTTATTGCGGCTTGTTGTGTAAAGGTTCCCTCTGGTCCCAAGAAAACAACTTTTATGGGTTGCTCTAGAGCCAAACATGCAGACATGATTTCACGAAACAATCTTGCTATTTCTTCATTTTCTAAAGGACCATTATTTCTTTCCATGACACTACGTAAAACTTTTGCCTCACGCTCAGGCTTGAAATATACATTGTCACCAAGTTCTTCTTTAACGATTGCAACCTTTTGAGCATAACTTGCACGTTTATTAATAAGCTCTAATAGCTGACTATCCAATGCATCTATTGAATTTCTCAGCTTAACAAGATTATCTTCATCTGACATATTTGCTGCCTTCATACTTAGGTAGTAAGTTTTATCTTTCTAGTCTTCAGACTCAAAATCATCAACATAATCCTGCTCTTCTACTCGAGCCAAACCAACCATTATCTCTTGATCTTTAAGTCTTATAACTCTGACCCCTTGTGTGTTTCGACCTAATATAGAGATTTCATCACACCTGGTACGCACCATTGTACCCTGATCTGATATCAACATAATTTCATCTCTATCGAATAATTGCACCACCCCGACTAAAGGACCGTTTCTTTTACTAGCTTGCATCGCAATCATTCCTTTGCCGCCTCGACCTTTCGTAGGAAATTCGGTCAAATTAGTTCTCTTACCATAACCGCTAGCTGAAACGGTTAATGCGTAACCATTATCTGCAGGGATAATCATAGATAAAACCTTATGTTCAGTAGGTAAACGCATACCGCGTACTCCTTTGGAGACTCTTCCTACAGACCTAACATCTGATTCAGAAAATCTTACAGCTTTACCTTCGCTACTGAAAAGCATTACATCACTACTTCCATCCGTTATAGCGCTACCAACAAGATAATCGCCTTCAACTAAGTCAACAGCTCTTAAGCCAACACTACGTGGTCTAGAATATTGGTCTAGTGATGTCTTTTTCACTGTTCCATTAGCAGTAGCCATGATTATGAACTTATTTTCGTCATATTCTGAAACTGTCAAAATACTATTTATGCGTTCATTCTCGTCTAGAGGTAAAAGGTTTATCATGGGCCTTCCTTTGGAGTTTCTTCCTGCTACAGGTATTTGGTATACCTTCAGCCAATAGACTTTGCCCAGATTTGTAAAACACAAAATTGTACTATGGGTGCTGGCGATTAAAAGGTGTTCTACAAAATCATCATCCTTTACTGCCGTTGCTGACTTACCAGTGCCTCCGCGATGCTGTGACTGATAATCGCTTAGTGGCTGTGTTTTTGCATAACCACTATGCGATATTGTTACCACTCTATCCTCTTCTGTGATTAAGTCTTCTACTGTTAAGTCATGCTGTGACTCTGAAATAACTGTACGTCTATCATCACCAAATTCATCACTTACGGCTTGTAGTTCTTCTTTTATAAGTTGCATAAGGACTTTTGAGTCATCTAAAATCTCTAGATATTTAATTATTTCATCTAACTTTTCTTCATATTCAGAAAGCAACTTATCATGCTCCATGCCTGTTAAGCGATGTAGCTTGAGTTCAAGAATTGCCTTAGCTTGAGATAGAGATAAATAATACTTACCTTTTCGAATACCACAGTTTGGATCTAAATCTTCAGGCCGACTAGCTGCTCCTGCTTTTTTCATAAGATCAGAAGAAACAGATGCATCCCAACCTGTTTCAATTAACCTATCTTTAGCTATTACTGGTGTAGGTGATGATTTAATTAATTCAATAATCTTATCAATATTAGCTATTGCAACTGCCAACCCCTCAAGAATATGAACTCGATCGCGCGCTTTTCTCAAAAGATAAACAGTTCGACGAGTAACCACCTCGCGTCGATGTCGTACAAAATGATGGATCATTTCTTTAAGATTGAGTGTTTGAGGCTGGCCGTCTACCAGAGCAACAACGTTAAAGCTAAATCCATTTTGGAGTTGTGTTTGTGCATATAGATTGTTTAAGACAACCTCCCCAACTTCACCACGCTTAACCTCAATAACAACTCTGAGACCATCTTTGTCTGATTCATCACGAAGCTCTGAGATGCCCTCAACTTTCTTTTCTTTTACTAATTCAGCTATACGCTCTATGAGCCGAGCCTTATTCAGCTGATAAGGTAGCTCTGAAACAACTATAGTCTCTCGACCTGTCTTTTCGTTAGTTTCAACCGAAGCTTTAGCTCGGATGACAATGCGGCCACGTCCACTTCGATAGGCTTCGATTATTCCTGCTTTACCGTTAATTATGGCAGCAGTTGGAAAATCTGGCCCTGGTATATGCTCCATGAGCTCATCTATCGTTATATCTGTATTATCTATATATGCAAGACAACCGCTTATTACTTCTTTTAGATTGTGAGGGGGAATATTTGTAGCCATACCAACCGCGATCCCAGATGAACCATTTACTAATAGATTGGGTATGCGAGTCGGAAGAACAATTGGTATGAGTTCATTTCCATCGTAATTTTCTACATAATCAACAGTCTCTCTATCAAGATCTGCAAGCAGAGAATGGGATATTTTAGCCATCCTAATCTCTGTATAGCGCATTGCAGCTGCTGAGTCTCCATCAACAGAGCCAAAGTTTCCTTGTCCATCTACTAGCATATATCTAAGAGAAAAATCTTGAGCCATACGAACAATTGTGTCGTAGACAGCAGAATCACCATGTGGGTGATATTTACCAATGACATCACCAACAACTCTAGCTGATTTTTTGTATGATTTGTTCCAATCGTTATTTAGGACGTTCATCGCGAATAGAACTCTTCGATGAACTGGTTTTAGTCCATCGCGAACATCTGGGAGGGCTCTTCCAACAATTACGCTCATAGCATAATCAAGGTAGGATTTTTGAAGCTCATCTACAATATTTACAGATAAAGACTCTTTTGCTGGTTCGCTCATAATACAAGTTTTCCTTATCTAGCAGTAAATAAAAAAACCACAAAAACAATCTTAGAATTATAACATAGAATATTTAATTTTTGCTGAGGAAAATCCTTGTTTAATGATGTATTCTTCAAGCGTATAATATTATTTAAACAACTTCTAATAAGTAACCATGGAAATTCAATAATGAGTGACCAAAATATAGATAAAGATGAGATACAAAAATTTGAGGCACTTGCGAGTCGCTGGTGGGATAAAGAAAGTAAATTTAAACCCCTTCATGATATCAATCCGTTACGTGCAAACTGGATTGATAGCCGCTCCCCCGTTGCAAAGAATAAAATTTTAGATGTTGGTTGTGGTGGTGGAATACTTTCAGAATCTATGGCGCAAAGAGGGGCTGATGTTACCGGGATAGATATGGGGGATGCCCCTCTTGCAGTAGCAAAACTTCATAGTCTAGAGACAGGAATAAAAATTAAATATAAAAAATGTACTGTGGAGAGTCTTGCGGCAGAGAGCGCTGAGCAATACGATGTAATCACATGCTTAGAAATGCTGGAACATGTGCCTGATCCAAAATCAGTTGTTGAGGCTTGTGCGAAATTAGTAAAGCCAGGTGGGCATGTTTATTTCTCTACTATAAATAGAAATATTAAGGCTTACCTGTTTGCAGTTATAGGTGCCGAATACATACTAAATCTTTTAGATAAAGGGACTCACGATTACACTAAATTCATTCGACCTAGCGAGATAAACCAATGGATAAGGGTCAGTGGTCTAGAACAAAAAGAGATTACAGGCCTTACTTACAATCCTTTCATAAAAAGTTACCGATTAAATAATAACGATATTGACGTTAACTACATGATACATACTGTTAAGCAATCCTAAATCATTTAGCAAAAACTGAGATCAAAATATAGAGATTATGAAAGCAAAATTTAAAGCAGTATTATTTGATTTAGATGGTACTTTATTAGACACAGCTCCTGATTTTACTACTGCCACAAATATACTTTTAAGACAAAAAAAACTTCCTCAAGTGAAAGAGGAAGATATACGAAGATTAATCTCAGATGGTTCAGCAGGAATAATTTCTAAATTATTCTCTATGAGCTCTAATAATTCTCTATATGAAAAAACAAGGTATGATCTTCTGGATCTATATAGTCAACATTTGGCAGAGGAAACGCTACCTTTCAAAGGAGTTATTGAACTCCTAAAGAAGTTAGATGATGACGATATTCCATGGGGTATAGTTACCAATAAACCAGAAATTTACACAAATTCTATACTTAATCAGCTAGATTTGGTTTCACGCCCAAAAGTAGTAATATGTCCAGATCATGTAAAGCTCACTAAGCCAAACCCAGAACCAATTATACTAGCTTGTAATAAGCTTGGTATAAAACCTGAAAATACTGTATTTATCGGAGATCATATCCGAGATATCCAGGCAGGAATGAATGCAGGAACAACTACAATTGCTGCTGCTTATGGATATATTGAAAAATGTGAGGATGTTTCTGAATGGAATGCAAGCTATATAGCTTGGCGTCCTGAAGATTTAATAAAATTATTATATATTTAAGATAAATTAATAAAGTTTATATTAAAGTTATACCAATTAATTGAGTGACATCATTAATGAAACAAAAAAAAATATTTAAAGCTCCCAAAGGATATTTAAAAGGAAAAGTTATAGCTATTACAGGTGCTAGTGATGGAATTGGTGCCGTTGCGGCAAAAACCTTTGCTTCATTCGGCGCAACGATAATATTGATTGGACGCTCAGTGCCAAAACTTGAAAAAGTGTACGATGAGATTGATGCAGCTGGTGGACCAACTCCAGGTATTTATCCTATTTGTTTCGAAAAGGCATCTGAGAAAAGCTATTCTGAACTATATAATGGAATTGCTGTGGTGTTCGATAGTTTGGATGGTCTTTTACATAGCGCAGCATTACTCGGTGAGAGAACCCCGATAGCAAGCTATACCATTAAAGCATGGGAGGCTGTTATGCGGGTAAATGTTTCTTCACAGTTTATGCTTACAAAAGCGCTACTCCCTCTTCTAGAAAATTCAAAAAATGCATCAGTAATATTCACCTCATCAAATGTTGGTCGCATTGGAAAAGCCTACTGGGGGGCATACGCTGTGTCTAAATTTGCAACTGAAGGGCTATCACAGGTACTTTCAAGCGAGCTAGAAGAAACATCTAATATAAGAGTAAACTGCATTAATCCTGGTGCTATAAGAACACGCATGCGTGCTAGTGCATTTCCTGCAGAAAATCCAAATACAGTAAAAAAGCCTGAAGAAATTATGTCTTCGTATTTATATTTGATAGGTGATGAGAGTATATCTATTTCTGGGAAATCAATTGACGCACAATGATCTATCTGACTCAACCACCAGAACGGAGTCGTTTTACTTGTCTTTCTCTCTTCTGTTTATCCCCTATAGACATGGTTTTATTTTTTCTTGGTATGATCATTTTTACTGAGGCTAGCAAATCATTTAGTGGGGTTTCGTCAAGCTCTATCCATTGCCCTTTACGGACATAAGATGGCAAAAAAATAGGCCCGAAACGAACGCGCTTAAGTCTATTTACCTGCAAGCCTTGTGACTCCCACAACCTCCTTACCTCTCTATTGCGCCCTTCAGTGAGGGCAACAGTATACCAACCATTTGTACCGACTCTCTCTCCAATAACGATATCACTAAATTTAGCTATACCATCATCCAGTAATATCCCCTCTCGTAATCGTTTTAGCATTCCCTCATCTACTGCTCCATGAACTCTTGCTAAATACTCTCGATCTATTTTTGATGAGGGATGCATGAGCTTATTTGCTAAATCTCCATTATTAGTAAACAACAATAATCCTGTTGTACTTATATCTAGGCGCCCTACGGCTATCCAGCGCTCTCCTTTAATAGTTGGCAAAGAATCAAATACAGTTTTACGTTTTTCGGGATCAGATTTTGTACAAACCTCACCCTCAGGCTTGTTATAGACAATAACTCGAACTCGCTGATTTTCTGTCAAATGAATATTTTTACTATCAACTCGGATAGTATCTTCCAATGAGGCCCGATCGCCAATAATAGCTGTTCTTCCGTTAATTGTTATACGCCCCTCTTTTATCCAGCGCTCAATCTCACGACGTGAACCACAGCCAGCCCTTGCTAATATTTTTTGAAGTTTTTCAGAAACCATTATTTATCACTCTCGGAGACATCAACCTAATTGCTCGGATTAGATTCATCTAGCTTAACCTGGTTGCTTTCGCTTATATCACCTAAAACTAACTCTGGTTTAATTTGAGCAATATCTTTTATTTCTTGCAAAACAGGAAGCTCTTTAAGATCTTTAAGATTAAAGTAACTCAAGAAGTGTTTCGTTGTGGAATACAAAGCTGGTCGACCAGGAACATCTTTATTTCCCACTATTTTTATCCAATCACGCTCAATTAGGGCCCTAATAGTATCAGAACTAACTGATACGCCTCTTATTTCTTCTATTTCCCCTCTTGTAACTGGTTGTTTGTAAGCAATTAACGACAGTGTTTCTAAAAAAGTTCTAGAATACTTTTTAGGTTTTTCTTCCCATAAGCGACTTATCCAAAAAGAGAGATCATCTCTTATCTGCAGACGATAACCGCTTGCAGTTTCCTTTAATTCAAAACTATGGTGGTCGCAATTAAGTCTTATGCTCTCAATAGCAGAATGGATATCATTTCTAGAAGGTTTTTGCATCCGTAAGGATAAATTTACTGATGCAGTATCTAGTTCTTCAAATGGAACGTTATCGTTATCAAAGATCTTTTCTATTTGATTTATATCTAAAGATCGTTGAGCGGCAAGCAATAAGCCTTCGATGATCTTTGTCAGTTCTTTATTATCCATTCTAATTCCTAGAAAAAAATTTAACGGTGACTTTTAATATGAATTGGTGCATACGATTCACTTTGCACTATTTCTATCATTGATTCTCTTATTAGCTCCATAATAGCTAAAAAAGTACCTATCACTCCTGCTCTTCCCTCAGTTAAATCGAACAAGCTACTGAAGGGTGTGAAGTTTTCGCTATTCAAAGAACATAGGATCCTAGACATTCTTTCTCGGGTTGAAATCGAATCTAGCTCAATTTTATAATGCTCATGCATATCTACTCTCTGTAGAACGCTCGACATAGCAAAAAGGATCTCTTGAATAGCTACTTCAGGGTATTTTTTAATTTTTTTAATATCTGGATCTTCAGCAGTCGCTACAAAATTATCCCTCTCAAGCCTAGGAAGACTATCTATATCCTCTGCTACCTTCTTAAACCGCTCATATTCCTGTAAGCGAAGAATCAATGTTGCTCGAGGATCATCCTCATCAATTTCTTTTTCTTTTGGCAGAAGCATTCTTGATTTAATTTCGGCGAGCATCGCCGCCATCAACAAGTATTCCGAAACTAATTCAAGCTGCATTGCTTCCATTAAGTTTATATAGCCCATATATTGATGTGTAATTTCAGCAACATTTATTTCTAATATATTAAGATTTTGACGCTTTATCATGTACAAAAGTAGGTCAAGAGGTCCTTCAAAAGCCTCTAAAAAAATCTCTAGTGCATTGGGTGGTATATATAAGTCTTTTGGTACCTCCATCATTGACGATCCCAAAAGCACATTGGAAGATTTTTTATTATCTTCAAATTTTCCCGGAGCGTCACCATGAAGATGTCTAGACATTTCTTTTTTTGACATAAGTTTTTTATAAAAATTAAAAATTAAAACATTATACTGCGATTAATTTATTCAGCCAGCAACTGATAACATATATAAGTATCTACAAAGTTTAAATAATTAAACTCCTAAATCACCAACCCCTTGTCTAATTATTTTAGGATAAGAGTCGCTTAAATCTACTACAGTGGTTAAGCCTACGCTGCAATTACCTCCATCTATAATTAAATCAACAGCATGCTCTAACTTAATACGTATCTCATGAGGGTCAGCTAAAGGATAATCGTCTTTCGGCATAATTAAACTAACGCTCATGATTGGTTCACCAAGTATCTTAAGTATAGCTGATATGATCGGGCTCTCAGGTACTCTAAGACCAATTGTTTTTCGTTTTTTATGAAGTAGCCTTCTAGGAACTTCTGCTGTTGCATCTAGTATGAATGTGAAAGGTCCGGGGGTATTAGCTTTAATTAATCGATACGATTGATTATCGACCTTAGCATATAACGAAAGTTCTGAGAGATCTCGACACATCAATGTAAAATTATGTTCCTTATCAAGCTCTCTTATAATTCGAATTCTGTCTAATGTTTTTTTGTTGCCAAGCTGGCAACCAATGGCATATGAAGAGTCTGTAGGAAAAATAAAGAGTCCGCCTTTTTTAATAATCTTAATAGATTGATCTATCAATCTAGACTGAGGATTTTTAGAGTGAATCGTAAAAAATTGACTCATTATAGGTCTCGCAGAGATAATTTATTTTTCTACACATAAAAAGAATATGCATTTGTATAGCTTCCATTTAATCAGATTGATGCTGGGTGCTCGATAAGTCAGTGATGATGGCTTACAATAACTAAAATACAAGCTTTGAATCTTTAACTAATTACAAATTTTACCTACAAAACAAGAAAATGCCAAAAAATAACGGTACAAACGATAATCTCTTACTGAATATTGCCTGCAATATAATAATACCTACCCTCATACTAATTAATCTGAGCGATGATAATTATCTTGGAATAAGGCTCGCTATAGTGATGGCTTTGGCTTTTCCAATCCTCTATGGTCTGAAAGATTTTATAAAAATAAAGAAAATAAATGTTTTTTCTGCAATAGGAGTGGTCAGTATTATTTTAACGGGAGGCATTAGTTTGCTCGAATTAAACCCAATTTATATAGCAATAAAAGAGGCTACAATACCAGCTGTATTTGGATTGGCGACCCTTTTGTCATTAAAAACACGATTTCCTCTAGTGAAAACATTTTTATTTAATGAAAAAATTATGCAAGTATCTAAGATATCCAATATAGTTGAGGCTAATGGAAGTAGAGAAAAGCTTGAAGGTTACTTAGCAAATTCTTCATGGATAGTGGCGTTATCTTTTTTTGTTTCATCATTACTTAACTATATTCTAGCTGTGACAATAATAACCAGCCAGCCTGGAACTATAGAGTTTAATGAGCAGTTAGGTAAAATGACAGCTTTAAGTTTTCCTGTCATTGCAGTCCCAGCAATGTTGGTCTTAATGGGGGCTTTGATTTATTTGTTTAGAGGTATAAAAAAACTAACTGGTCTTAAGCTTGAAGAGATAATTAAAAGGAACGACACACCGCAAGAAGGATAAATAGATGTGGTATTCTATAAGTAGTGAGGATAAACCTCTTAGTCTAAAAAAAAGGTTAGTAGCTAGGCCTTCTCACCTAGCGAGATTGGAAGAGTTAAAGAATCATGGACGGCTTTTGGTTGCAGGACCTCATCCAGCTATAGACAATGAAAACCCCGGAGATTGCGGCTTTACTGGTAGCCTGATAATTGCAGAATTTGATTCTTTGGAGTCTGCAAATATATGGGCAGCAGATGACCCATATGCAAAAGAAGGTGTATATTCTAAGGTTACCGTAAAACCATTCAAGAAGGTATTACCATGAGAAAAATTCTATTTTACAGCAAATGTTTATCTAAACTATTCAAATCACTTATCTTTATGATGATGATTATTTTTGCACCTCATGCCGCATCAAAAGAAGGTCTCCTGAAAAATGAGGTTTCAGTTCAAAAGCAAAATCAAATATTAACTCAGAAGAATGCTATTCTTGAAAGTGAAAATGATATTTTAAAAGGTCAAAATGATCGACTTTCTAAGAGTCAAAGGAATACATGGTTTTTATATGGAGCGCTTGCAGTTGTCATGGGTTCACTTTTGACATCAGTTCTATCATCTTTTTCCCGTAAAAATAAATATGATGAATGGAGATAATCGAAAAATATCTAGTTCTTAAATATAATAATGAAAGGTAAAATTTTATGTACAAAAAGCTTCTATTTGCTCTCTTTTTTATAATTTTTACGCAACCATCGTTTAGCCACGAACATGAAGATGTCGTTACTGGTGAACCAGTTGCAAAAGTAGCCAAAAATTCAAAAGTCCTCTTAACAACCAATATGGGAGAAATACTTTTAGAGCTATACCCGAATGAGGCACCCCTCACAGTTGATAACTTTTTAACCTATGTTGAAAAAAAATATTACGATGGACTGATTTTCCATAGAGTAATTCGAAACTTTATGATTCAGGCTGGTGGTTTTAATGAAGACATTAGTCGCATGACCCCTTTTGGAGGAAACATACCTAATGAATCACATAATGGCTTAAAAAATATAAAATATTCAATTGCAATGGCACGTACTTCAGATCCAGATAGTGCTAAAGCACAGTTTTTTATCAATGTTGTGGATAATAGTAGTTTGGATGCATCTACAGGAAAAGCTGGCTATGCAGTATTTGGCAAGGTCATCCGTGGCATGAATATAGCTGAAAAGATATCAAGGCTTCCAACTCAAAGAGCTGCTGGAATGAGAGATGTACCAACTGCAACAATAAAAATTATAAAAGCAAGAATCATAAAAGATAAATAATTTTGAAAAGATCACTTAGTGTAAATTTAAACAAAATTGCTCTTATTCGTAATTCGCGAGAAGGTAGCTATCCGGACTTGCTAGCACATGCAGATGTATGCATTGAAAATGGAGCAGATGGGATAACTGTTCACCCAAGACCTGACCTTCGGCACATAACACCTAAAGATGTCTTTGATCTTAGCGACCTAATCTCAAATAAAAAAAAATTAACAAATAAATCAATTGAGTTAAATGTAGAAGGTAATCCGTTTGCCTTAAAAAAAATTAATTATCCTGGATTCATAGAGATTGTAAATTCTGTTCAGCCACATCAATGCACATTGGTTCCTGATGGTGTAAATCAATTAACATCAGATCATGGTTTTGATTTAAAAGTTAATTCCGATAAATTGTATCCAGTTATACAGTACTTAAAATCTAAAGGTATTCGTATATGTCTCTTTATGGATCCAGACGAAGAACAAATTAAGCTTGCTGCAGAATTAGAGGTAGATCGAATTGAGTTATTTACAGGGCCATATGCTGCTGCATGGCGAAAGGGGGATATAAGCAATATATTTGAAAAGTATCTTATTTCAGCGAGTATTGCTAATAAATTAGGCATGGGTGTTAATGCCGGGCATGACTTAAATTTACTAAATCTTAAAAAGTTTTGTTCTATTCCAAACCTACAGGAATTTTCTATTGGTCATGCATTAATAGTTGATGCCATCTCAATGGGTCTAAAGAAAGCGATTGAATCATATATAAATATAATTAAAGGATCATAGCCAGCTTAAATCCTTAGAAATTAATGGAATAATTGTGGTCGATACCAAAAAGTACCTTAATCGTAAAAATTTCTATGAAAAATTACTCACGGTTTATGGAAAAAATCCAGTATTAGAGGCTCTGAAAAACCCTGAAGTAATTTTTCATAAGATACATATAGCCCAAACGAAAAAAATAACAGATTTTAATAAGAATATCCTAGAGATTGCTGAAAAACGTGGTATCGAAGTAATCAGTCATACTAGAAAATCACTATCGAGAATATCCAAAAATATCAATCAAGACCAAGGTATTGCAGCAGATCTGCAGTTCGCTAACCATCATCTGTTTCCCGATTTTATAAATTTCATGCCTAAAAATAATTTTACTCTTATTGCACTAGATGGAATTACTAACCCACAAAACTTAGGTATGATTATTAGGTCCGTAACAGCTAGCCCCAGCTACGGAATTCTATTGCCAAACAAAGGTAATGCAGCGCTATCGCCACTTGTGGTTAAAGCTAGTGCCGGAACAATATTTAAAAGTACTCTGATAAAATGTAACAGCTTAGAAGAAGCTATCCCAAGATTAAGGGATGAGGGTGTTTCAATTTGCGCCCTATCAGGAGTAGGGGGCACATCAATCAGTGAATTTAAAATCAAATCTCCTGTTGTATATGTCTTGGGTAATGAGACTACAGGGGTGTCTAAAAGCGTAAGTGATCTTTGCACCCATCAAATTAAAATTCCAATGAGTAACGGGGTAGAGTCACTTAATGTCTCAGTAGTAGCGGCTCTTTTGGCTTTTAATGCCTGCTTTTAGAATGAGCTATCAGTCATCAATATAATTTAAAACAAGTCATGCTCTTTAAGAAGACTCAGTAATGAATCCTCATCTATTATTTCAACCGACAACTCTTTTGCTTTTTTTAGCTTTGAGCCAGCACCAGCACCAGCAACAATGAAGTTAGTTTTTGGTGAAACGCTACCTGACACTCTTGCGCCCAGCAGCTGAAGCTTTTCTTTAGCTTCAGCACGACCCATCACCTCCATTCCACCAGTTAAAACCCATATTTGATTTAATAAAGGTAAATTTCTATTCTGATCTGGTGATGAGTCAGGCCAATTAATTCCATAGTTTATTAGTTTTTTGATAATCTTTAAATTTTCTTCTTGGGAGAAAAAGCTATAGATAAATCCTGCTACTATAGGCCCTATATCTGGAACCCCTTCGAGATCTTCTAATGTTGCAGCTTTTATTGCATCGAGGCTTTTAAAGTAGTTTGCTAATGAAAGAGAAGTTGCATCGCCGACCTCCCTAATACCTAGCGAGTAAAGAAAACGTGGTAAAGTGGTTTTTTTTGATGCTTCTAGCGCATCTGATAAATTATTGGCTGATTTTTTACCCATTCTTTCTAGATTGCTTAGCTGGTCAATATTCAGATGATAAAGATCGACTATAGAAGCTATTAAGCCTTCACAAACGAGTTGATCAACTAATTTTTCGCCTAATCCATCGATGTCCATAGCCTTTCTTGAAGCAAAATGTTTTATTGCTTGCTTCATTTGTGCAGAGCAAAATAAGCCTCCAGGGCATCTTATGACTGCTTCGCCATGGATTTGAACAAGGATAGAGTCGCACTCTGGACAGCTTTTGGGAAAAATTATTTTTTTTGTTATTTTTGGTCGCCTTTCGGGAATAATTTTTACGATTTGAGGGATTACATCTCCAGCTCGACGAACTATTACATAGTCACCAACCCTAATATTTAACCTCTTCACTTCATCTCGATTATGTAGTGATGCGTTACTGACAGTTACGCCGCCAACAAAAATAGACTTAAGTTTAGCCACTGGAGTTATAGACCCAGTTCTACCTACTTGAAATTCAACAGCCTCTAACTGAGTAATTTCTTCTTCAGCTGGAAACTTTCTTGCAATTGCCCATCGAGGTGATTTTGCTATTGAGCCCAGACGTTGTTGATAATTAAAGTCATTAACTTTGTATACAATGCCGTCAATTTCATAAGGCAGGCTATTTCTTAAATCAAGGATCTTTTCGTAATAGCTTGCACATGACTTAATACCTTCTACTAAAATTGAATTTGAATTTACAAGAAATCCCCATTCTTTTAGCAACTCGAGAGTTTCTATGTGTGTGTCTGGGATGGGATGACCTTCAATTCTACCAAGGCTATAAATAGACATTTCAAGTGGTCTAGATGCAGTGACTTTTGAATCCAGCTGCCTTAGGCTCCCTGCTGCAGCATTTCGAGGATTAATGAAAACCTTACCATCATTGAGTTTAGCTTGTTTATTGATTTTTTCAAAACCCATCTTAGGCAAATAGATTTCACCTCTAACTTCGAGCAAAATTGGAGGTTTTTTCACTTTTAATTTTAAAGGAACCGAATAAATAGTTCTTACATTTTCTGTTATGTCCTCTCCATTTTTGCCGTCACCACGAGTTCCGCCCCTTGCTAAAATTCCATCTTCGTATAATAAACTAACCGCAACACCATCAAGCTTTGGCTCACATACATATGATATCTCCTCTTTAGGCTTTATACGATCAAGCACACGATTGTGAAAATCTATGAGCTCTTCGTCGCTAAAAGCATTGTCTAGTGAAAGCATAGGAGTTAGATGAGATATAGTTTTAAACTCTTTTAGAGCCTCTCCTCCAACTCTCTGAGTTGGGGAGTCTGGATGCTTCAGTTTCGGACTATCAGCCTCAATAATATTTAGTCTTTTTAGCAGCCGATCGTATTCAATATCGGGTATAGAGGGATCATCTCTTACATAGTATGCATAGTTGTGCTGATTTAATTGAGTTCTTAAAAGTGCAGCTTCTGCAGCAACCTTATCAGTATCACTCATATTATGTTCCAGGTAACTGTATTCTACTATAGTCAATTATTCGCTGACGGTAATGGTCTTCTGTTTGTTTTGTGAAAGCACTACGGCTGTCATCTTTCAGGTCACCATCTAGCTGTATAGCAATTTTTTTTGCTGAATCAAGCAAAATATTCAATGCAACCATCGGATCCTCATGGTCCTCTATGATCAAAAAAAGACTTATACTGGGGGTAGCTAAAGACGACATCTGGTCTAAATCAAATGTTCCAGGTTGCATTGAATTTGCCAAACTAAAAGTAACTGCATCTGAACCGCTAGCATTTTCATGATAATGAAAAATTTTTTTAGCACCGTATCGTAATCCATTTGAAAGAAAAATATTTAATAGCTTCTCTCCATGAAATACTTTTTTTTCTTTCGCTTCAAGATGAAGAACCACGATATTATTTGCTGAGTATTTTTTGCTAGAGTTTGTATCTTTTGTTAGTTCTTTTTGGTGAACTTTTGGTTCTTCTCTCTTTAAATCTGAGTCAGATATAGAGTTTATATTCACAGTTAAGTCATTAGTGTAACTTAAATTATCAGAATTGCTTATGTCCCCTAAGTTATTGTTATCTCTAATAACAACACGTGCTCCACCACTTGGAAATTCAGAGTGATCCTCATCGGCCCATTCAGCTGCTTCTTGATCTTCATTGACAACAGAATCATTTTTTTTATTTGGCATTTGTATATTTTCATAGCGAGAATTTCGGATGCGCCGCATAATTTGCAAAGTAGTTGCTAAGGCAACCACAGCGCCTAATGCTATTGTCATTTCTCGCGGGCCAACTTCTATCATTTAGAGCCTATGGCTTATTTAAGTTAAAATTAAGACTTACTTTAATACAACTTTCCAAAAATTAAAATTGTATATTTTTAATTAAAAAATATTTCATTATTTTTTATGCCTCGACAAGATCGATTGCTTGATCGATATCAACGCTTACAAGTCTAGATACACCAGCCTCATGCATAGTCACACCTACTAGTTGATTTGCCATTTCCATCGCATTTTTATTATGTGAGATATATACAACCTGAACATTAGACGATATTTCCTCTACTATTTTCGCGTAACGAAGTACATTTGAGTCATCTAAAGGTGCATCTACTTCATCCAGCATACAAAATGGTGCGGGATTAAGCTTGAAGATAGAAAATACAAGAGCAATTGCTGTCATTGCCTTTTCTCCACCTGAAAGTAAATGGACTGTTGTATTTTTTTTACCTGGTGGCCTAGCCATTATTGATACACCAGCCTCCAGTAAATCATCACTTGTTAACTCAAGATAAGATTTACCTCCACCGAACAACTTAGGAAATAACTCCTGAAAGGAAACATTAACCAAATCATATGTTTCTTTAAATCTCGAACGTGTCTCTTTATCAATTTTACGTATAGCACCTTCTAGTGTACTAAGTGCCTCTTCAAGATCATCGTTTTGTTTATCCAAATACTGCTTCCTTGCAGTTTGAGTATTAAACTCATCAATTGCAGCTAAATTAATTGGTCCTAATCGCTCTATGCGCGTAGTTATTTTTTCTAAAGCTTGATCTAAGTCATCTAAGGTTAATGTATCTGGAAGTAAAAGAAGTAAATCTGTCAAATTGAACCCATATTCAGTAATTTGTTCAGATATGGTCTCACTGCGCGTTTCAAAATCTTGGGCTGATATTTTTTTTTGCTCGAGCGCACTTCTTTCATGCTGAATCTCTGTCTCCAAAATATTCTTTTTTTGTTCAAAATCACGAATCAGATTTTCGAGACTTTCAACTTTATTTCTAGAATCCAATAGTTCTTTTTCAACATTAAGCCGCAGATCTAGTTGAACAGATAGATCCTTTTGTAGAGTTTCTTCTGGATCATCATCTTGATTATGTGCTTCAAAAAGCTGCTTTTTTTTATTATTCAAGCGATTTCTTTGATTTTCTAATCTATGAATACCCTCAATTACAGACTGTAATCTTGTACTCGCCGCTCTTTCCTTTATAGCTATCTCGTGAGCATGATCCTTATGTTTTCTAAATGACTCCCTAGCTGCCTCTAGTTTGACTGTTTTGTTTTCTCGATTAGATGACAGCTCCTCTCTCTCTTTTGATTTCTCTTCTAAGGCAACTAAAGATAAGTTTAATGCTTCACGGCTATCAGATAATCTTTTTTGCTCCAATTTTTTTTGATCATTTATGTCTCTTAAATCAGAAATCATTCTCTCTTGATGAACTTTAATATTATCTAACTGAATTTCAATATTACTAATTCTTGTATTTAATTGTGCATAATCATTTTGATTTATAGCTAAAGATTTAATATCTTTCTCTTTTTGCTCCTCTAATTCTCGGAGTTGTTTTTCAGCAGCACTTTTTTTCTCTTCAAGTTTTTCTTCTCCAGTGCGCGTACTTTTTAAGTCTATTTCTAAGGACTTTAATTCTTGTTTTCTTTTTAATATACCCTTTGTTACATCTTTATTACTTGTGATGCGAATCCAATCTTTTCCTAGCCAGACACCGTCTTTTGTAATTATCGACTGTGAGTTTTTAAGTTTTTTTCTGATCTTGAATGCAGAGTTCAAATTACCCTCAACTAATACATCCTGAAGTATAGATTTAAGATAGCTACTAAAATTCTTTCCCTCTACTTTTGTCAAAAGAGACTCAGTTAAATTTGTAGCTGTATTGGAACCTTCGTCGTTATTATTCTCTATCAAAAATAATTCATCTTCAGTTGACTCCTGAAAGCTAACCTTTAGATTTTCTATACTTTCAACATAAACTGCCTGTAGAGAATCTCCTAAAACTACTTCTATAGCAGTTTCCCAACCAGGGGTAACTTTAATTTTTTCAGATAACCGATGTTCCTTTTTTATTTTATTAGTTTTAAACCATCTCTGCTTTTTATCATCAATATTAAGTATTGAGCGTTCCAGTGATTCCAGCGACGATTTTTTTCCTAACAATGACTGCAAATGGGTGCGCTTCTCATTAAGACTCGAATCCAATGAACTACAATCTTGACGTAATTTATCAATTTGATCTGTTGAATTTTTTAAGCTAGATTCTTTTTCGATTATAAGTAAGTCTATTTCTGGAATTCTTAATTTTAGGTCTGCAAGATCATCCTCAAATGATCTCTTAGCTAAATCTTCGCTTTCTGGAGATAAGTTGACTATTTTTTCATCTAGTCGACTTACGAGCTGCTCTAAGTGATCTATTCTTGATTGCTGAATTTCTACTTGTTGAGCTGGGCCTGATGAATTTTTTATAAAGTCATCCCAATGAAGCTGGCAGCTCTTCATTTGTATTTCCGCTTCTTGAAGCAATAATTCAGATGAAGTCTCTTTTGATTTCGTCTCTTTAAGCATTGGTTGAATTTTTTGTAACTCGATCTCTAGGGTGTTTTTAGTTTTTTTATCAAGGGCTAAATGCTCCTCATTCTCGGTAAAATTTTGCTCAATTTCCTCTATATCTTTCTTGATTTCACCTGCCCTATCACGAGCATATTGTATTGATTGTTCAATTCTAGTTACATCAGATCCCACAGAATAATAGCGACCTTGAATTACATTTAGCTCATCACCTAATTCGGCATAACTAATACGATGCTTTTCTAGAGCACTACTACACTCACTTCTCTCAGAAGAAATTTTCTCAATTTTTATCTCATAATCTGCAATAGTTTTTGATAAGCCCCGTGCATCAGAGTCAATATCTCTCCACCTAAAAGACAAATGCTTAGCTTTAGTTTTTCTTTCATCTTTTTTAAGTTCAGTAAATTTTTCTGCAGATTTAGCTTGCCTTTCAAGTCTTTTTATTTGATTACCAAGTTCCTCTCGAATATCACTAAGTCTATCTAGATTTTCCTTTGTTCTTTTTATTCGATTTTCAGTATCTCTTCGGCGCTCTTTATATTTAGAAATACCCGCAGCTTCTTCAATATAAACTCGAAGTTCTTCTGGTTTCGCGTCAATAAGCGAAGATATCATACCTTGTTCAATAATTGCATAGCTTCGAGGACCCAAGCCAGTTCCTAGAAAAATATCAGTAATATCTCTCCTGCGACACTTATCTCTATTCAAATAGTAATTTGATTGTCCATCTCGTGTTACCTTCCTTTTAATTGAAATTTCACCCCAACTAGCATATTCGCCACCTAATTTACCTTTTGAATTATCAAAGATTAGCTCCACAGAAGCTTGGCCAACTGCTTTTCGGCTACTAGATCCATTAAAAATAACGTCTGTTAAAGATTCGCCTCGTAGTTGTTTAGCGGAGCTTTCTCCCATTACCCATCGAACAGCATCTATAATATTTGATTTACCACAACCATTAGGTCCGACCACTGCGCATAAATTACTAGGCAGAACTACTGTTGTGACATCCACAAATGATTTGAAACCTGCCATTTTGATACATTTTAGGCGCATATATCTCTTCTTATAATAATTTAATTACATGCTAAACGAGCTTATCTACTGCCACAAGCAGTAAGTTGTTCTATAGCTGTATATTGATATTTATCTTTGCTTTTTTTTGCTCTTTTGCATTAAATTTTCCTGTAGACCCCTGGTAATCTCCTGGAAGTGGTGTGACGGATCCTGATGCAGAGATTCTGGCTATAATCTCCAAAAACTCTACTGAAGATAATGTCTTACCTTCCATCATACTCATACTATCATCCAAGAGAACTAATCCAGGTAAATTAGAAAGCTTAAATTTAACTGCAGCTAAAGGTCTTGGAGCCCCCTCCCATTCTCGTGCATAAATATAGATAATCTTATCTTTATTTATTTTATATTTCTCAGGAATCACTATCTCCACAGAAAGCTTAAAATTATTTTCATTGATAAATTTTTTAGCATATAAGATGCTCGTATTAAGGGCATTAGACTCTGGTGTATTTTTTTCTGTTACCTTTAATGCATTTTCCCAGCTTATTATCGCTAAACGATAAAGTCCTTGCTCAAAATAATTAATACCATTTAGGCCTAATGCTACTGGATTATTTGGATTCATCTTTATAGTTTTATCTATTGCAGACCTTACTTCTTTTGTAAATTTTCTATTCTCTGAGAAGTATAAAGCTTGAGCATATTCAGATAATAGAACTGGATCGTTTGGCCTCAAATTGAGTGCTTCCAAGTATAATTTCTTTGCACTAGAAAAATCTCCATTTTCTATTTTTAGTTGAGCTAACGTAATTAGGTAATATGTATGGTTAGGTTTATCTTGTAGCCTATTATAAATTTTTTCTTGTAGATTTTTATTAAGCTCTACATGATCTGCCTCGTTCACGCCCAGGTTAGCTCGTTTTTCTAATAAATTAGCGATATGTAGATCAGAGCTTGAACCTAGAAAATTATACATGCTGAATACAAAGATAGGCATCAACAATAGGCACAGGAGTAACATCCAGGAACCTTTGTTATCTGAGAAATTTTTTATTGGCTTAGAGTGTCCGCCAGTTTCCCTTAATAAAATATACTCATGTTCTGAAATTAACTCTGAATACTCAGTAATATCTATTAAGTCGTCCTTTAACATTGCAGATAACTCTGTTTTTTGATCCCTGAAAACTGAAATATTTTCTAACAGCTCCATATTTAGTGAAGAAGGTTCATTTTGATTATCAATTTCTTTTTTAAATAGAGGTAAAACGATAAAAACTGCAGCCAACGAAACTAATAAAGCAAAAATTAACCACATCATTTTTCAATCTCATTGGAATCAATACTATTAGAACTATTAATAACTAGATTATCTAAGTATTCTTTTTCGTGAGGTTTTAGGGATATCTCCTCTTTTGATAAAAGGCGAGATTTATATACATATAAAATAATTGCTATACCGAGAAAAAATAAAAATACTGGAGCAAACCATAAAATCATTGTCTTTGAATTAAGAGATGGATTATATCTCACATACTCGCCATATCTGTCTACTAAAAACTCAATAATTTCTTTATTTGTTCTTCCATCTTCAAGCATAGAATGAATTTCATTTCTCAGGTCAATAGCTATAAGGGAATTTGAATCCGCTAAATTCTGGTTTTGACATTTTGGGCAACGCAGCTCATCTACTAAATTATAATACCGAGTACGGAATTCATTTTCAGTGAAACGTCTTACCTCTTGAGCAGAAATTTTCGGGCTGAAATCGGCCAATAAAAACAAAACGATACTTGTATAGTATAAATTTTTTAACACCTATTTATTACCTCGAATTCTTATAAGTCAGATACCAAAAAAATTTTAGTCCGAGCTTTCGAACACAGATTCTGCTGCCCTAAAAGCTTCTTGAAGTGCAGGTGCACCAATATAAGGTGCTGTATGAAGTAATATTTCTTGTATTTCTTCTTTGGTGCAACCGTTATTAACTGCCCCGCGGATATGTCCTTTGAGCTCTGTGGGTGCTTTTAAGGCCGCTAACACTGCTATAGTAATGATACTTCGTATTTTAAGTGGCAGTGTTTGTCTGCTCCATATTGCACCCCAGCAGTGCTCATTGATGAAGTCTTGTACTGGCACATTAAAACCTTTTTCTTTACTCATTGCCTTATCAACGAACTTGTCTCCCATGACCTTTCGGCGAACATTTAAACCTCTCTCATAATCTTCATAAGCCATTTTTTTTTCTCCCAGTAATCAGCTATAAATAATATATTTGTGGTTGATAATTTCCTGATAGTTTAATGGTACTTTCTACTTTAAACTTTCCCATATAGGCATAAGGGATTCACGCCATACAAGATTATCTATAATACCAACATGCTTATGCCTAATTATACCTCTGCTATCAATCATGTAAGTCTCTGGTGCACCAAAAACCCCAAGATCCATAGAAAACCTACCTTTCTGATCTATCAAACTAAGAATGTATGGATCTTTCTTCTCATCCAACCAGTTCCTAGCCTTTAAAGTATTGTCTTTGTAATTTAAACCTATTATTCGTATGCCTTGTAAAGAGAGCTCGTGTAAAAAGGGATGCTCAATCCTGCATGAAAAACACCAGGTTGCCCATACATTTAGCAGTGAAGGCTCTCCTATAAATATTTTTTCATCTATTAATTCATCTTCATTACCCAAAACACTCAAAGAAAACGAAGGAATAGGTCGGTCAAGTAATTTTGATGGCATATAGTTTGGATCGCGATCCAGAGCAATAACAAGGAAAACAGTGATTCCAATAAAAATGGTTAGAGGTAAAAAAAATTTCAATTTATTAACTAATTTCATCATAGTATATTTATTTTTAGAGCATTTGATAAATAAAAAAATTTCAAAAAAGAGAAAGTTTTTTTACAGTATTAAATTTATATAATCTCATTCTTGATTCCTATTGAAGCTTTTTTCTAAAACGTTTATCGAGCAGTGCTAGCATTGCTCCCATTGCGATAAATAAGGCTCCTAGCCATATCCACATTATAAAAGGTTTAACATAGACCCTGATAGCCCATGCATCCCCCTGAAGTGGCTCACCTAGCGCTATATATAAATCACGAAATACCCCGCTATCTATTGATGCCTCTGTCATGGTTTGCCCACTAGCAAAATATCTTCTTTTTTGGGGTTTCAATCGAGCAATAATAGAATTTTTTTTCGTTACTAATATAGTGGCCTGATCAGCAACGTAGTTTGGTCCCTCATAGGGTTCTATTGCAACAAGCTCAAATTGGTAATCAGCTAGGCTGATGGTTTCACCAGGTAACATACGGACATCACGCTGAATACTATAAACACTTGTTAAGCCAACACCAATAATACATATTGCGACACCGATATGTGCAGTAACCATACCCCAATAGCTAGCTTTTATTCGCTTTAGGCCGTCTAGAATAGAACCTGTTGTAGAAGATTTATGTCCTATATCCCTCAAGGTTACCAATATAATCCATGAAGATATGAATATAGATATTACTGCAATTGGCTCATATGGCTTATACATTAATGGTAAAGCCCCTCCTAAAATTAAAGATAAAAACAAAGGCCCATTAAAATATTTAAATAAGTTGAATCTCGAAGTTTTCTTCCATCTGAGGATAGGGGCAACTGGCATTAATAACCCAAGAAGTAAGGTTAGAGGCACAAAAAATAAGTTAAAGTATGGTGGTCCTACTGAGATCTTACCCCACCCTAAAACATCTGCTATTAATGGGTATAACGTCCCTAAAAGAATAACTGCTGTTATGATAATGAGAATTAGATTATTAACTAATATGAATAATTCTTTAGATAGACCAGAAAATTTAGACGATGATTTTTTGGCAGGGCACCTAAAAGCGAATAATAAAAGAGAGCCTCCAATCACAATTATAAGAAAAATAAGAATAAAAATACCTCTAGTAGGATCAGTTGCAAAAGCATGCACGGATGTAAGCACACCGGATCGCACTAAAAAGGTACCTAGCAAGCTTAAAGAAAAAGCCATAATTGCAAGAAGCAATGTCCAGCTCTTAAATGTACCACGTTTTTCAGTAACAGAAAGACTATGGACTAAAGCTGTACAAACTAACCATGGCATGAGGGAAGCATTCTCTACCGGATCCCAAAACCACCAG
The DNA here is from genome assembly GCA_964276025.1 of uncultured Porticoccus sp. Taxonomy (GTDB): domain Bacteria; phylum Pseudomonadota; class Gammaproteobacteria; order Pseudomonadales; family Porticoccaceae; genus Porticoccus. The sequence continues at coordinate 292,544 of CAXYDD010000001.1, forward strand.
CCTCCCCAACCGAGCTCATAATATGCCCACCAACTTCCCAGAGAAATACCTAACGTTAAAAACATCCATGCAATTAAGGTCCAGGGTTTAACCCAACGAGCCCATGCAGAATCCATGCTACCATTTAATAATGCAGCAACAGAAAACGCAAAGGCGACAGATAGACCAACATAACCCATATAAAGTATGGGAGGGTGAAATATCAAACCGACGTCCTGTAAAAGCGGATTTAAATCAGAACCCTCTATAGGGGAAAAGGGAAGACTTCTATCAAAAGGATTTGAAGTGAAGAGCATGAAAAGATAGAAGCCCACACTGATAAATCCCAATACAGCAAGCACTCTAGCTACTAGCTGTATGGGGAGTTTAGCGCTAAATATAGAAACAGCGAGGCTCCAAAAAGCAAGTATTAGCACCCATAATAACAATGAGCCCTCATGTGCCCCCCACACTGCACTTATTTTGTAACGATCAGGCAAAAGCGTATTAGAGTTTTCAGCTACATATCTAACCGAAAAATCGTCATTAACGAAAAGGGCTACTATACAAATAAAACTTAGTAATATAAATAATGATTGAGCCAATACAAGAGGTCTAGCACAAGACATCCAGAGCTGGTTTTTTATAGCCACACCAATTTGAGGAATGACTGTCTGCATCAGCGCTAAAAATAACGCAATGATCAGAGAAAAATGACCGAGTTCAGCTACCATATTAAATTCCGTAACCCCGCTGCTAAGCTGGGGTTAAAATTTTTGTTCTGCGCTAAACTATATAATAGTAGCTTAGTTTTATTTTGCCGCCTCATCCAAGGCATAAATTACCTCTGGGGGCATGTAATTTTCATCATGCTTAGCTAAAATACTTGATGCAATAAAAATTAAATCACTATTGATCTCGCCTGTAGCAACTGCACCCTCTCCTTCAGAAAACATATCAGGAAGTATTCCGTCATAGTGAATATCAACTTCTGATTTACCATCTGTCACCCTAAAAGTACTTTGCAAAGACTTTTTTGATCTGATTAAACTGTCTTTTACAACCATACCACCAATACGAATAGTTGTATTTAATGGTGCATCGCCTGAAATAACACTTGATGGCGTATAAAAAAGATTAATGTTCTCTCTTAAAGCATAGCCCATTAAACTAATAGCAATAGATGTTGTCGCAACTATAAAAATCACCATAGTCAATCGATAGCGCCTTAAGGGATGCATAGTTTCCTCTTAGAGAAAAATTAATTATTATTGATCCGTTTTTAATAGAAAAATCTTTAAAAAAACTTCGAATTATTTTTTTGAATAATTGGAATGATTTTTTTTTCTGATTTTTTGAATTATATTTTTTTTTCGCAGAAAGGGCATTATAAAAATACAAGTCATTATAACAAGTGATGCAGAGTAAGCGATCCAAACATATTGGCCATGGCCAGACATATATATGAAATCATTCAGGCCTTCAAATTGAAACATCATGATTACCTATTAATTAAATTTCGATATGAAACACATATCATAATTATATAGAGCGCTTATCATTTAGATTTAATGCAAGCTCTTTGACCCAGGTAGTATTTCGTTCTCTAAAAATTATTTCAGTCCGCACACTTAAAATCAGAGCAGTTAAATAAAAAAGATAGAAGCCTATAATCATTATCAATAATGGCTGAAACATATCTGGATGCATTGAGGGCGCCTCAGTAAGTTTTATAGTCGCAGGCTGATGGAGGGTATACCACCAGTCTACTGACTTATAAATAATAGGTATATTTACAGTGCCAACCAAAGCTAATAAAGCAGCCGCTTTATTAGACAAACCTTGTGCTGCGTAGGCTTTTTGTAGAACTATTACACCAAGATATAAAAAAAATAATATTAACATTGACGTAATACGTGCGTCCCATATCCAATAAGTCCCCCAAGTAGGTTTCCCCCAAACTGCACCTGTTAAAAGAGCTATAAAAGTAAGCGCAGCTCCAATTGGGGCTGCCGACTTCATAACTATGTCTGCGAGCTTTATTTTCCAAATAATTGCAATTGCGCCTGATATAGCCATTATATAGTAGCCAACTAAAGCTAAAAAAGATGCTGGGACATGGATATATATTATACGAAAGCTATTTCCCTGCTTGGCATCCTGAGGAGCAAAACCTAGACCCCAGATTGCTCCAATAAAAATAGATATTAATGTCAAAAGAGAAAGCCAGGGCAACCATTTGCCACTAATCTGGTAGAACCAACGAGGTGATGCTAGCTTATGGAACCACTGCTGAGTACTTTTAATAAATTTCTTCATTTTATATCTGGACCCTATCCATGGATGCTTAAACGTAATGCACATGAAGTCACATAAGGCGAAATAAGTAACGATAAAGCTAAAAGTGAACCCATTATTGATAGTGGGCTTGCAATAGATAACCCATCTATGGCTAGTTCGACTACATTTGACCCAAATATGAGTACTGGCATATAAAAAGGTATAACAATTAAAGACAACAAAATTCCTTCTCTATTGAGCGGTAAGGTTAGCGCAGCACCTATAGATCCGATTAAACTTAAAATTGCTGTACCTATTAAAAGGCTTAACATCAAAGGAAGATATCCAGTTTCTGGTAATGACAGCATCAAACCTAGAATAGGTGCCAATAACGATAACGGCAGTCCAGTAACAACCCAATGCACAATAGTTTTAGCTAAAACCATAAAGTACAACGGCTGAGGCAAAATAATAATCTGTTCTAGGGTTCCATCTGTAAAATCATCTTTAAATAACCCATCTAAAGAGAGTAGGGAAGCTAAAAGTGCTGTAATCCAGAGCATACCTGGGGCTATCTCACTCAATTCTCTTGATTCTGGAGTTAACCCTAGAGGTATTAAAGCTATAACTACAAAAAAGAAAATTAATGGATTACCTAAATCACCACGGTATCGAACTGCCAATAAAAGATCGCGACGTAAAATAGCTAAAAACCCAATATTATTCACTATTAACTCCACTTAGATCAGATATTGAAAAATATTTCATATTTTCGATTTTTAAATCTTGATGTGTCGCTAAGACTACAATGCCACCTCTTTCTAAATGGCTGATAATTAGTGATTTAAGTTTAATTGAAAACTCTTTATCAATTGATGTAAATGGCTCATCTAGTATCCATAATTTTGCTTCTGAAACATAAAGTCTTGCTAATGCAGCCCTCTTCAACTGTCCGGCTGACAGATAATTACATGGTTCATCTTTATGGTTATATAAACCAACCTCCTCAAATGCATTTGCATTTTTCATTAAATTGGTTTTATTAAGTCTACGCCACCAAATTAAATTTTCTTCGGCCGAGAGCAGTTTCTTTAAACCTGGTTGATGGCCGAGAAATAAAATATCTTCAAGATAAGCTTCGCGAACAACATTAACATTTTTTCCTTGCCATATTATTTCCCCTGAATACGGTCTTAATGCGGTCGTGATCAAACGGAGTAATGTGGTTTTTCCAGATCCATTTTGACCAAGTATTTGAAGAATATCCCCTGACTTTAACGTTAAACTTATATTAGAAAATAAAAAATTTTCATTGCGCTCAAATGATAGATCCTTTAGAGAAAGGGTCTTAACAGAGGCTGGGGTAATTAAAGTACTTTTTGGATCAGGCAAAAAATTATATTCCAAGTAAAAGTTAGATGATTATTATGCCAAAAAAGCAGGCAGTGAAGAAGAAAAAGACTCGATCATAATATAAAAAATAAGCAAATATGGAATTTTTAGGCTCATTAGTATTATTCTTACTAAGAAATCTTCATAAATAAAAAACTAATTAATGAGTAGTGCGTATAGATAAAAATAGTCATAATCCCTATAAGCCCAATGACATATAAATTAAAAGTAAAGTATGCCAAAAAAAATTTTAGGACGCTGGCTACCAGCCTATAGTAAAATTAAAAATAGCCCTGCTGTCAAATGGATGGGGCCCATATTTGCGAGCCCAAATTTATTTCATATTAATAGAGCTTCTGTCTCTACCTCATTTTTTATTGGAATTTTTGTTGCGTTCCTGCCTATACCTGGTCAAACCGTTATTGCGGCATTATTAGCTTTACATTTTAGTTCTAACCTCCCTATTGCTGTAACTCTAGTCTGGATAAGTAACCCTCTAACAATAGCACCATTGTTCATTTTTACTTACGGCATAGGCGTAATATTGCTTGGTATGGAATTTATAGACTTTACTCTTGAGTTTTCTTGGAGCTGGATCATAACTCAAGGTAAGCTAATATGGTTACCACTTTTAACTGGTAGTTTTATAACTGGTTTAGTTTGTGGAGGTATAGGTTATATATTTATAAATCTATTGTGGAAATGGAAAGTACAAAAAAACTGGCTTGCTCGCCAAGAAAAAAGAGGAGACTGCGACTAAGATAAAAATTAATTTATATTAACTATCTTTGCTCAATCGTACTTTAGCTCATTTGCTGGACTAAGTTTAGCCGCCTTCAATGAAGGATAGATTGTAACTACTAAATTTAAAGTTATTGCTACCAAGACGACTAAAACTACATCACCCCAGAGAAGACTGGATGGCAAATAGTCAATTGGATAGATATTTGAATTAAGGAGACTAAACTCAAAAATTGATTCTATTTTGTTTAGAATGGCTGGGGCATTTAATGCACATATTACACCTAAAACTGCACCGATGATTGAACCTATGGTGCCTATTAAAAAACCTTGTGTTAAAAAAATCATAGTGATGTCAGAATTTCTTGCCCCTTGGGTCTTTAAAACAGCTATATCAAAACGCTTATCTACAACTATCATCATAAGCATTGAAACTACATTAAAAACCGCAATCGCGATGATAAAAAATACAAGCAAGATAATCATTTTTCTTGACATTTTAATAGCCTGATAAAGGTTACCATGTGTTTGAATCCAGTCGGAAAAGTAATAATTTTCTGGTAAATCTCTCAGTAATCTGTAGCCTGTTTCTCTTGCATTAAAAATATTAGCTAATTTGATTCGAATGCCCTGCGGATAAGGCAAACCAATTATATCTGTAACTTTTGAAAGTGAGCCAAGAACTAGCTTTTGGTCTAGAGATGTTTTTGTAGCGAAAATGCCACCAACGTTAAAAGAAACTATCTTTGGTGTAATTTTTGCATTTTCTACAGGATTCGATTGAGGCACTATTAATACAACAGTATCGCCTACTTCTACTGACAACTTATTTGCAACACCCTTCGATAAAAGAAATTTTTCATCATCATTTTTGATTGATTCTATGAGGCCTGAAGCTACAAAACTACCGATAAACTCATTACTTTTTAATATATCTATACCCAACATCTGAATTGGCATTGCATTACCATTGCTTGTCAGCATTCCGTCTATCTCAGAAAATGGTATTGTAGATATTACATTCTCATCTTTTTCTATTAAATTAATCAGTCCTGAAAGATCGTCGATGCCATTAGTTTTACCTATCTGTATATGAGGTATAGAGCCAAGTATTTTCTCCTCCATTTCCCGCTCAAACCCATTCATAATTGACATAACCAAAATAAGAAGTGCGACACCTAGAACCAGTCCCAGGATTGCCATAAAGGAAATAAAAGATATTAAGCTGGTTGAATTGCCTGCCCTAAAATATCTCCAGCCGATAAAAAATGGAAAGATCTTTAACATTATTCAACAGCCATATTATTTTTATATGGTGACCCCTTAGGTCGGAGGATACCTTTTTCCAATGATAAGATGCGATCCATCTTTGCCGCTGCATTATCATCATGAGTAACGAGAACAAAGCTAATCCCAAATTCTATATTCAATTGTGAAATTGTTTCAAGAATAGCTTGGGTGGATAAGTAATCAAGATTACCTGTTGGCTCATCCATTAAAACACAAGCTGGTTTAGTTACTAATGCTCTTGCTATAGCTACCTTTTGTCTTTCTCCGCCAGATAGGGCTGATGGCCTGTGATCACATCTATCAATTAATCCTACCTTCGATAAAATTTCTTTAGAATAGCTTTTCGCTTTTGTAATCGACATTCCAGCAATCAACAAAGGCATCGCTACATTCTCAATTGCTGAGAACTCGATTAGAAGATGATGAAACTGATATACAAAACCAAGATATTTATTTCTCCATGAAGCTTTCTGATCTTCGTTCATATCAGTCCATTTTTTTCCCATTACAAACACAGCACCGCTAGTATGAGTATCTAGACCTCCAAGAAGATTTAGAAATGTTGTTTTTCCAGTCCCAGAAGAACCTGTAATAGCAATCTTTTCACCCATAGAAATTTCTAATGAAATGTTATCTAGGACATTAATTTTAGTATCCATCTCGATATAAGATTTAGACAATTGCTGGCACTGTAATATAATTTTAGTATCATCTGTCATAGCGTAAAGCCTCTGCAGGTTGAACCTTGGATGCCTGATATGCAGGATAAATTGAGGCCATTATACTGAGTAGGATACTCAAGAAACATATTAAAAATATATCTTCCCAAACTAGTATAGATGGAATTTTAACAATAAAAAAAATTGACGGATCAAATATATAAGATCCAATTATTTGCTCTATCCAGCTTACAATTTCGCCTATATTTACTGCAAGAAAACATCCGAATATACCGCCAGAAATAACGCCTGCTGCGCCTATTATTAGGCCTTTAATCATAAATATAGAAGCTATCATACTTGCTTTTGCACCCATTGTTCTTAAAACTGCTATATCTCTCCTTTTGCTGTTAACCATTAGTACAAGACATGCAATGATGTTAAATCCAGCAATAACTATGATGATTGACAGTAATAAAGCAACAAATCTCTTCTCCATTTTTATTGCATTAAATAAAATTGTCATCTCAGTTGCCCATGTTTTTATTTTAAAAGAAGAATGAAGATGCGTTTTTATGTAAGGCTCTAATCTTGTTACATCAAGGGGGTCAAGTACTTTTAATTTTACACCATTTACGTTTTTGCCTAGTCTAAATAATTTTTTAGAATCCTGATAATGGATAAGCGCTAAACCACTATCTATTTGTGCGCCAACTTTATAGATTCCCTTAATATAAAAACGCTTATAGCTTGGAAATATGCCAATTGGAGTGATATTTAGCTTGGGTAATGTGATGGTTACAGTATCTCCCACATTCACATTTAAAGCGTCAGCTAAAATACTCCCAATTATTACACCAAAGTTTCCAGATTCAAGATCACTGATTTTTCCAGCAATCATGTGCTGATCAATATCAGAGGACTTGATCTCATGTGAAGGAGAAACTCCCTGCAATAAAACACCTTGACTTAATGAAGACGAGGACATCAAGCCGTAACCCTCAACTAAAGGTGCATAAGCCTGTATACCTTTAACTTTAATTAACTTGCTTCCTAATGACTCCCAGTCATTGACCCCCTTCTCACTGGTTATAGTTATATGAGGCAGTATACTTAAGGTTCTTTTTTTTATTTCTTGATCAAATCCATTCATTACTGACAACACGACAATCAGAATCGTAACCCCTAAGAACATTGCAATAAGGGAAACCATAGAAATAAAAGATATATAACAGTTACTTCGCTTAGTAACAATATAACGATAAGCGATTAACAGAGGGGGCGTAATCTTCATAACACATACTCTATCGTCAAATACATTTTTCTGCTAAAAAAATTTTGGGGAGGCATACAGTTATAAATTAAATTATTAATTAGTACTATCTTAAAAATTAATAGGAGTGTTTTATAACATAGCTAGAATTAACTTATGTCAAAAAAATAATGAAAAACATTTTAAATCTTTGATGGAAAAAATATTAATACTTATTCAGAGACAATGTCTGCTTTATTCAATAATGTAGCTATATATGCGCCATAATCGCGGTTAGCGCTTGATATTGATCTAGAGTTTGATATTGCTTGTTTTTCAGCTAGACGAAGTGTCTCATAGCTACCATAAGAAACTTTAGTTAAAGCCAACAGCACGTAATCTCCATTTGGCATAATAATATGATCGACTACAGCTTTTTTGTTTGGTAGAACCATCGAAAAAATAAACTTTTTTCTAGGGTCCATTTCTTCTTCAGAGGCGTTAATTTTTGCATTAAATTCAACTTGCCATGGAAGATTTTCCAATTTAGCGATAGTTTCAATATTTTCACCGCCATTAAATCTTTCTTTGAGAGAAGCACCATATGATAGAATTTTCTTAGCTGCTAAATCATACTGGATAATTTCTCTAATTTGATTCTCCACCTCACTATATGGTCGGATTTTCGCAGGTATTCTTTCTCGAGCAAATAACACTAAGACATGGTCGTCTGATATCTCAATCACATCACTTACATATCCATCTTCGAGGACTAAGGAGCTAAAAGCTGCTGTTATAACCTGTTTGTTAGCAGTAATATCCTTACCACCTGAACGACTAAAAGAGTCTGAAATCTTTAAATCTAAGTCCATTATCTCTGAGACACTCTCCAAAGACGTTGCGTTGTAAGCCAGCTCTTTTAGCTCTTCAATCTTTTCAGGCATTGAATCTTGAGCAATTTGTAGGGCAAGTTGCTCACGAATGATGGGTTCAGACACCTTTCTAGTTGGCACTTCCGCTGACTTTACCTCAATTAACTTCATGAGATGAATTCCAGCTTTTGTTTCTACAATTTCAGAAACTTCTCCTATTGAAAGCTTTTGCAATAGCAGATCTAACTCTAATGGTAATTCACCCAAACGAACATAACCGAGATCACCTCCATTCTTCGAGGTTAAAAAGTCATCTGAATACTTAGATGCCAATAACGAAAAATCTTCATTATTATTAATTTTTTCTTGTATTGAGGCCATAACAGTCAAATGGCTACTATCGTCTTTTTTATCTAGCAGAATATGAGCTGCTTTATAGCTTGTATCTGCTTCTGCAGTTTCTACTATATCCTGATAACTTTCCTCAATAAGGTCAGCGTCAATCTCTATATTCTTTAATAAGTCTGAAGATTTTAGCTCTACATACTCTAATATAACTGCTTCTTCAGTAAAAAATTTGGATATATTTTTTTCATAGTAGTCTTTTATTTCGTCGATTGACGCTTGCACTTTCTTTTTTTGTCCATCAATCGGTATGGTTAAATAATAATAATCACGAGATTGGTCAAGAACATTGGCTATTAACTCAAGCTCTTTTTCCGTTGAAAATCCTGTTGAAACTACACCTTGTAGAAATTGTTGAGCCAAAAAATCAGAATAAATTGCCTTATAATGGGATGTAGGGGTGTAACCCATCTGTTTGACTACGAAGTTATATAAATCGGAATTAAATTTTCCATCTTCCCTAAACTCAGGAACATCGACCAACAACGAGTCGATTGTTTTTTTAGGTATAGACATTCCTAATTGGGTGGCGGTCTGTTCTTCTACTTTTTGACGAATTAAGCGAGATAATACAACTGGTCTTAAAATATTATCGGTTAATAGTGATGTATCGATATCTTTAATTTTGCTTTTAATTTGCTGCTTTCTTACAAGAATAGCCTGGCGTAGACTTATCTCAGAAATAGAATCACCATTTACATTAGCTACCTCTTTTTCTGTTGCTCTTGTTTCAAATAATGCGTCGACACCAAAAAGTGCGAAAGGAATAATGATGATAACAACTAAAACACCTTTTGTTACACCGCTGAGATTATCTCGAAAATCTTGAAGCATAAATTTCTCTTAGTTTAAATACGAGGCACCTATAAATTTATTATAAAAAAAGACGCATCGCAGATGCGTCTTTAGACTAAAGCTCTAAATACCTTTATAAAGCTTTCTTAAGAGTTAACTGCATCCTTAAGAGCTTTACCTGCTTTGAAGCTTGGCACATAGGCTGCTTTAATCTGGATCTCTGCACCAGTCTGTGGATTACGACCTGCGCGAGCTGCCCGGTGTTTAACGGCAAAAGTACCGAAACCTACGAGTGAAACTTGATCTTTTTTCGATAACGCAGTGGTAACTGCAGATATCGCTGCATCTAGCGCACGTCCGGCAGAAGCTTTAGATAGGTCTGCTCCATCGGCAATTGCATCAACTAATTCAGATTTATTCACAATAATCCCCTTTAATTATGTTTGTGTGGACTAACTTCTAAAGCACTCAAACCAAAATTTAGTATTAATTTTCTAACGGTTAATCGTGCTACATCAACTTTATACCAACCCTCTGCTGACCGGTCAAGCAATTTAGTGAGTATTAACGCGGGGTTCAGAGATAATTTTCTTATTTAAGTCCTCTTTGGACACTTTTTTATACTCTTCATCTGAGAGTGCTACCGGCTTTGTGAGCAAAGCAGCATCAAAAACCTCATCTATCCATCTTACAGAAATAATTTCAATATCTGCTTTTATATTTTCAGGTACCTCAATAAGTTCATTCTCATTTTCGTAGGGAATAATAACTTTAGTTATACCACCACGATGGGCAGCAAGAAGTTTTTCTTTCAGTCCACCAATTTTTAAAACCTCTCCTCTTAGAGTAATTTCTCCAGTCATTGCAACATTTGCTCTTACTGAGATTCCTGTTAATGCTGATGCAATAACTGTACACATTCCTACTCCTGCACTTGGTCCATCTTTAGGTGTTGCGCCTTCTGGAACATGTATATGTAAATCTAATTTTTTATGGAAGTCCTGATGTATTCCTAGAACTTGGGCGCGGCTTCTAACAACAGTCATAGCTGCTTGAATAGATTCCTGCATAACGTCTCCCAAGGAACCAGTTTTAATTAACTTGCCGCTTCCAGTTACAGCAGAAGTTTCTATAGTAAGTAACTCTCCTCCCATCTGGGTCCAAGCTAGTCCGGTTACTTGGCCGACCTGACTTTTTTTATCGATACGACCAAAATCATACTTTTTAACTCCAAGAAATTCCTCTAGATTATTGGATTTAACCAAAAAAGCATCTTGTGTTTCTTTGCGGGTATTTTTAATAACAATTTTTCTACAAAGTTTTGCAAGCTGTTTTTCAAGGCCTCTGACCCCAGCCTCTTTTGTATAGTCTCGAATAATATTTATTACAGTTTCTTCTTCAATTGATAATTCTTTTTTCAACAAACCATTTGCTTTAAGTTGTTTTGGCAAAAGATATTTAAGTGCAATATTGAGCTTTTCATCTTCTGTGTAGCCTGAGATTCTAATTATTTCCATTCTATCAAGAAGCGGAGCTGGTATATCCATAGTGTTTGCAGTGCATATAAACATTACTTCAGATAGATCGTAATCCACCTCCAGGTAATGATCATTGAATTTATTATTCTGCTCTGGATCAAGAACCTCCAACATAGCAGATGACGGATCACCTCGATGATCTGTACCCATTTTTTCTATCTCATCAAGCAAAAAAAGTGGGTTTTTCACCTTAACTTTTGATAATTTTTGTACTAATTTTCCTGGAAGCGATCCTATATATGTTCTTCGATGTCCTCTTATTTCAGCTTCGTCGCGAACACCACCCAAAGACATGCGTGCATATTTTCTTCCTGTTGCCTTAGCAATTGACTCGCCAAGAGACGTTTTGCCAACTCCTGGTGGCCCAACCAAACAAAGAACAGGGCCCTTGAGAGCCTTAACTCGCTTTTGAACAGCTAAAAATTCAAGGATGCGCTCTTTAACATCACTCAGCCCATAATGATCCTCGTTGAGAATACGCTCTGCTCTTTTTAAATCGTGTCGGACCTTTGTGCGTTTTCTCCACGGAACACTAACTAGCCAGTCAATATAGCCTCTTAAAACTGAGGCTTCAGCTGACATAGGTGACATAGCTTTAAGTTTTTTGAATTCTACTTTAGCTTTGACTAATGCATCTTTTGTCATTCCTGCACTGATAATTTTTTCTTCTAACTGAAAAAGGTCATCATCTTCGTCTGTCTCACCAAGCTCTTTTTGAATAGCCTTCATTTGTTCATTCAAAAAGTATTCTTTTTGACTTTTTTCCATCTGTTTTTTAACACGTATACGTATTTTTTGGCCTATATCAAATAACTCGATCTCTGATTCCATTAAAACTAATAAAAGCTCAAATCTATCAATCAAAGCATCTAGCTCTAACATATTTTGTTTTTGCTCGATAGATAATGGCAGGTTATTAGCTAAAGTATCTGCAAGAAGCTCTGCATCTTTTGTGGTATTTATAATATCAATTGTCTCGGTAGAAATTTTTTTATTTAGGTTGGCATACTGTTGAAATTTATCTAATGCCAACTGCTTTATTGTACTAGCCTCCTGATCTTCGAGCTTCAGAGATGGATACTTTTCATATAAAGCTGTGAAGTATCCATCAGAGTCTTGAATCTCAGTGATTTTGATTCTTTCTAAGCCTTCAATTAAAACTTTTACGGTTCCATCTGGTAATTTGAGCATTTGCATTATATTTGAGATGGTTCCATGTGTATTAAGTGCGTTTGCAAGTGGATCGTCTTCTGTAGCAATTTTTTGAGTGACAACCAGTATCTTTTTATCTTTTGACATAGCCTCATTCAATGCCGCTATAGATTTATCTCGGCCAACAAACAGAGGTGCTGTTGAGTGTGGGTAGACAACCACATCACGCAAAGGAAGCAGTGGTGATCTAATTAAAGAATCTTGCTTTAGCATCAAAAAAACCTCATTTCAAAATTATAAATCAATATTTACTTATATTAAGTGTTGGGGCACAACAAACTAAAACAAGGCTTATGATAGAAATATTAAACAAAAGATAGCGTTTAAGCTTTTAAAGAGAAGTATAATAATTATTCACTTACTGCTGTTTTGGGGTCAGAGCTCTCATAAACCATTAGTGGGTCAGACTCTCCACGAACTACAGAGCCATCTATTACCACTTTACTGATATTTTTTTCAGTTGGAGTTTCATACATAGTATCCAATAAAATATCTTCGAAAATCGAACGCAGTCCTCTTGCTCCAGTTTTGCGATTAAGCGCCCTCTTGGCTATTTCTTCAGAAGCATCTTGACGTATGTCAAGCTCAACCCCCTCCATTTCAAACATTGCGGTATATTGTTTGATTAATGAATTTTTGGGCTCAATAAGTATGTTTACGAGTGCGTTTAAATCTAATTCTTCTAGGGTTGCTATGACTGGTAATCTGCCAACAAACTCAGGAATTAACCCGTAGTTTACTAGATCTTCAGGTTCCAAATCAGCCAAGGTATGTCCAATATTTTTTTTGCTATCTTTAACTTTTACTGATGCATTAAAACCGATGCCAGTATTATCGGATCGATCTCTGATTACTTTTTCTAATCCTGAAAAAGCACCCCCACAAACAAATAAAATATTTGATGTATCAACCTGTATAAATTCTTGCTGTGGATGCTTTCTGCCCCCTTGAGGGGGTATTGAGGCCACTGTTCCTTCAATAAGCTTTAATAGCGCTTGTTGAACACCCTCACCAGAGACATCTCGAGTAATGGATGGATTATCTGACTTACGTGATATTTTATCAATTTCATCTAAATAAATTATACCGCGCTGAGCCTTATCAATATCATAATCACATTTTTGTAAAAGCTTCTGGATAATATTTTCAACATCCTCACCTACGTACCCAGCTTCAGTTAGTGTCGTTGCATCGGCAATGGCAAAGGGTACTTCAAGTAGTCTAGCAAGTGTTTCAGCTAATAATGTCTTACCACTTCCAGTGGGTCCTACTAGCAATATATTGCTCTTTCCGAGCTCTACATCTTCTGAAGAACTAGAATCAGTCCGCTGTAAACGTTTATAGTGATTATAAACTGCTACTGCTAATATTTTTTTTGCTTGATCTTGACCAATTACGTACTGATTTAAAATATCCTTTATTTCTTTTGGCTTAGGAAGGCCATCAGAAGATGCAGGATCAGATTCAAGCTTTTGAACTTCTTCCAAGATGATATCATTACAAAGCTCCACACATTCATCACAAATGAATACATGGGGTCCAGCTATAAGCTTGCGGACTTGGTGTTGGCTTTTATTACAAAAAGAGCAATATAGTAGTTTAGTATCTTCGCTACCAACTTCTGTTGTGTCGTCTGTCATAGGTATTGATCTCTTAGTCTAGAATAAGAAAATTAAAAAAATTTCTATTCAGATTTAGGGCGCTTATCTAAAACTTCATCTATCAAACCGTAAGCTTTTGATTCTTCTGCGTTCATAAAATTATCACGCTCAGTATCTAGTTCAATTTTTTCTATTGGTTGACCGGTGTGATCTGCAAGACACCGATTTAACCTATCCCGTATTTTTAAAATTTCTTGGGCATGAATATGTATATCTGAAGCTTGACCGTTAGTGCCGCCGCTTGGCTGATGAATCATATTACGTGAATTTGGAAGACAAAATCTTTTTCCAGGCGCACCTGCTGCTAACAGGAAAGCGCCCATGCTAGAAGCTTGGCCAATACACATAGTACTTACGTCCGGAGTAATAAACTGCATAGTATCGTAAATTGACATGCCAGCAGTTACTGAACCACCGGGGGAGTTAATATAAAGATGGATATCTTTTTCTGGATTTTCAGATTCCAGAAAAAGCAATTGAGCAACAATAAGGTTAGCCATATAGTCTTCGACCGGGCCGACTAAAAAAATAACTCTTTCTTTTAGTAGACGAGAGTATATGTCATAGGAGCGCTCTCCACGAGCACTCTGCTCAACGACAATAGGGACTAAGCCACCTGCATTTTTAATATCATTTTTTGTTGGGAAATCATCAAATTTCATATTTTCACCTAAATCTATCATACTGAATAATATTATAGCCTATAAATTAAGTGTTAGTAGCAACCTGATCAGGGTCTGGTGTTACTGCTTGTTGGTAGTCTACTGACTCATCAATAACTTCCACTTGATTTAATACAAAGTCTACTACCTGTTCCTGAAGAACATTTGCTTCGATGCTTTTCAAGAGCTCAGGACTATCATAGTGATACTTGATCACTTCTTCTGGTTGATCATATCCAGCTGCAATTTCTTGTATTTTTGCTCTTACTTTTGCGCCGTCAACATCTATCTTATTGGATTGTACAATTTCGTTCACGACCAATCCAACTATAGCTCTTCTCTTGGCTTGTTCTTCAAACATTTCATCAGGTAATAACGAAGGATCGAAGTTATTTTCACCGCCATCTCCAGCGAGTTTTTGTGCCATTTGTTGCTTTAATCCAGAAATTTCTGTTGCAATTCTTGTTAAGGGAACCTCAATTTCGCTATGTAGGGTAAAAAGCTCCTGCATCACACGCCCTTTTGTTTTACCCTCAAGTGCATTCTTAAGATCACGCTGCATATTCTGTAAAACCGCCGAGCGGAATACTTCTTCTCCTCCAGCTTTAAGACCGAAGAGTTTAAAAAAATCGTCATTCAAAGCAGGTAAAAATGGCTCTTTAAGAAGATTCAATTTAATTTTAAACTCTACTGATGCGCCCTTAAGCTCTTCAGATTGATAATTTTCAGGAAAAGTGATCGAAAGATTTTTTTCATTGCCCAAGGACATTCCAATGATTCCATCTTCAAATCCAGCAACTGCTGTCCCACCACCAATTTCAATAGGGTAGTTTTCGGCTGATCCGCCATCAAACTCTTTTCCATCTTTAATACCAATGTAGTCAATTGTTGCTTCATCACCATGGGCTGCAGGTCGGTCTATTTCGCTCCATGTTGCATGTTGTTTTCGCAAACCTTCTATCATGACATCGATATCAACATCCTTCACTTCTGCGGATGGTTTTAAAATTTTAACCTGCTTTAAGTCTGATAATTCAATTTTAGGAAGAACTTCAAAGGTAGCTATAAATTCGAGGTCCTCTCCAGGTCTATCTATTTTTGGCTCAATATCCGGAGGGCTAGCAGGAGTAACTTTTTCTTTTGTTACCGCTTCATAAAAAGATGCTCTCACTGTTTCACTTACAACTTCTTTTCTGATTCCTTGACCATATCTCTGGTTAATTACATTAACAGGGACTTTACCAACACGAAAACCATCTATCTTTGCGGTTTTAGCAGTTTCCTCAAGACGTTTTTTTACCTCATCACCAATACGTTGAGCTGGAACTATAATTGTCATTTTTCGCTCAAGATTAGAAGTTGTTTCAATAGAAACTTGCATGGATGCCTCTCAATAATTCTATTATTTATAGTTGTTAATGGTGCGGACGGAGAGACTCGAACTCTCACACCTCGCGGCACTAGAACCTAAATCTAGCGTGTCTACCAATTCCACCACGTCCGCTAATTATTAAACATTGGAATCTATAGATATAACCCCTATAGATAAGGGTGCTGATTCTGCCACAGAGGCATCATCCAATCAACAAAAGAAAGCATATCCTAACTGTTTTAAACTATTAGTTTCAATGGAAGATAGGTGATGCCAGAAGAACTGTCGACTGGTTATTATTAATATTTTTTATATCTATATCTTTTTGGCCTGCAGGTACTAATAAACCACACTCTTTGTGGGCTACAGTACCATTACAACTGATGTTTCCCTCGATTACTAATAACAATTTATAATTTTTATTCACTGATAATCTACAAGAAGATTTAGCCGTCAAGATAAGCCTTAAAACTTTAAACTCTTCGAAAACTGCAACCTCCTCAATAATATAACCTGTATCCTCTTTAATGACCTTAAGCTGCGGAAATGGTTTAACCAACTCAGTCATAATACTAAGAGCTTTCTCAGTATCCCAATGATCTTGAGTCAAGGTTTTTTGATTAAAAGAAAGTATTAGGCGCTCGTAAACTGGGTTTTGAAATTCAACAACTCTGACGCCATGAAGTAACCCATGGGGCGTTAGAAGAGGTATTTTTATAACGTCTCCAACCTTAACAGGTAAAATGGATGTAAAGGAATTCATCTGAGCGCGCAACTCTTCCTCCTGTGACAACCAATCGCCAGGGATTAAGGTCATCCATTTAGAAATGATACTTGATGGAAGTGCTTCATTTAATGTAAATCCCTCCTGTATACGGTAATTATCAAGCTGGTCATCAATAGCTCGTCTAATCTGCCGGTATTTCTCAACTGCTTTTTTATATGCATCATAAAAATTTATTTTTGATGAGAAAGTATTCTTAGTTACATCATCAAATCCATATCGAACTCCCCCAAATTCTTGAGGCCAAGAGTTTTTATCTATATCAACCACAACATAGACTTCTTGTTTTTTCTCATGTAGCTCAAAATATAAATCTCCAAATGCAGGATCAGGTAATGGATCTAATATTTTAAGTAAATTAATTTGTTTTTCCTTACCTGCAGCTAAACGGTTGGGAGCTACAGATAAGATCCAAGGAAGCGGTGCATCATTTATTCCATCAGTAACAGAAGAAAGCCCTCTTTCCTCAATTCCAGTATACCAAATCTCTTTTCCCCAAGGTTTTTCTATATCAATTGTTTTGAGAACGAGAGGAGCATCTATCTTGAGAATAGGAAGCTTATTCGTGTGTAAAAAATTTTCTATTGAATTTAATTTGGGTGACAAAATAGAAAATTTATTGCACAAGGTCTGACTAGAGGCCGCGACTGTGAAATATATATGATTATCGCGTCGAAAATAAATAGCCAAAAGCTTAATTATTGGCTGATCAGCCTCATAATATTGAACATAGTTATACTCAACGGCTAAATAAGGGGTTTTCTTGAAAGAATCTAGATCGTCAGAAAAAAGAATATCCCCGCTACACTCTGATTTAAAGGTAACCATATTTTCTTTTTCCCATAAACTAAGTAGCTTTTCAGGGTTATCAAAATCTTGTATGACCAGCAAAAAAACCTCCTGAGCTAATAAAATATTATTTTAAAAGAGACGTGATTCAATTTTAAAATTGCAGAACGTTAAACCTACTCATAAGAAATATTAAAAAAAATTTATATTATGCATACCTCTAATGGACGAAGGTTAATGACAGAATTTCTCTATATTTTATCACCTCTATCTTAATAGACTATTTAAAATATTATTTCCGTAACCTAAAAAATCAAAAACTATAATATTTTATATTTTCCTTAGCCATTTTTCGCATTTTTGAGGTGGGTTTATATAAGCTTCCTAAATGAGCAAATTGATCAGCTAGTTTACAGAACTTATTAAGGCCTATTTCGTCCATCCATCTTAATAAACCGCCACGAAAAATTGGGAAACCTAAGCCATAAATAATTGACATATCAACTTCTGATGGAGAATCTACGATACCTTCCTCTAAACAAAGAGCAGCTTCAATGCACATTGGAATCATAAATCTATGAAGGATTTCGACATCATTAAATTTAGGGTTATTTGAGTGACTTTCTTTGGTGTGTGCTTTTAATATCTGAATGACCTTTTCATCGAAATATTTTTTTGGTTTTCCTTTATCATCATCTTGATACCTATAAAAACCTTTTTGATTTTTCTGACCAAATCTTTTTTTCTCGCATAAAATTCGAGTTGGTGAGACATCACACATATCCTGCATTCTATCTGGGTAGCCTGAAATAATTGTTTCAAAACAACTTATAGCTGTATCAAGTCCAATAACATCAATAAGATAAGCTGGGCCCATCGGCCACCCCCAATCCTCTATAGCTCTGTCAATTTGTTGAAAATCAGCCCCATCAATTACCATCATATCGAAAGCGAAAATAGCTGGAAAAAGAATTCTGTTCACTAAAAAACCAGGGCAATCATTAACAATGATTGGTTTCTTTCCCAACTTAATAGCATGAGAGACGGCTAACTCAAGGGTTTCCTCAGAAGTTTTTTTACCTCGTACAACTTCTACTAATGGCATCGCATGAACTGGATTAAAAAAGTGCATTCCACAGAATCTATCAGGATGATTTAAATTGCTTGCGAGAAAATCGATTGAAATAGTTGAGGTATTTGAGCTTAATATTGCATCAGCAGGTAGATTTTTTTCAATTTCAGCTAAAACCTCAGATTTTATTGTTTTATTTTCAACAATAGCCTCAATAGCAACAGTTGTTTTTTCGGTACCCTCATAACTCAAAGAGGGCTTTATTCTAGACAGTATATTTTTAGCATCTGAATTTGATATTTTCCCTCTGCTAATGCTATTGGAAAGTAACTTATTCGCCTCATTTATACCCATTAGCAATGAATTATCATCTATATCTTTCATTAAGACAGAAAAGCCCTTTGATGCGTTCTGGTATGCTATCCCGCCCCCCATAATGCCAGCCCCTAGAACTGTCACATGGCTAACTATTTTCGAGCAATTTCTGGATATCCTTTTAGCTTTGGAGCTGACATACTGATCATTTATAAAAAGACCCATTAAGGATCTGCACTCCGGTGTTTTAGAGAGCTCCTGAAAAGCCTCATATTCGATAGTTTGAGCCTCGTCTTGCGATACACTAATAGCTCTGGGGACCATCTCTAGTACTACTAGGGGTGCCGGATAGGAAATACCAATTTTTGAAGAAATATACTTACTAAAAAACTCTTTATTTTCAATAATTTTAGTGGTCTCTAACAATAATGGTTTTTGCTTCTGATTGCGACGTTGCTTATAGTCTGATTTTTTATCAAAAGCAGTTTTCAAAATCTTTAGTGACTCCTCTAGCAATAAATCAGAGTCCACTACAGCGTCTACTGCGCCATCTAATAATGCCTCATCAGGCATCTTATGTTTGCCAGCAATAATCCATTCGAGAGCTTTATGTAGTCCTATAATCCTCGGTAAGCGAACCGTCCCGCCCCAACCTGGTATAATTCCTAACTTAGTTTCAGGGAGGCCCACGATAGCCTTACTTGTAAGTATTCGAAAATCGCAAGCAAGACATAATTCAAAACCACCCCCTAATGCAAAGCCATCAATGCTTGCAATTGTAGGAAAAGGTAGAGACTCAATCTTATTAAATGCCATATTTGCTCTGTCAAAAAATATTTTAAGTCGACTACCATTAGCTTTAAATATTTGACCGAGTTCGCTGATATCGGCACCAGCTATAAAGCTACTTTTTGCGCTAGAAAATATAAGGCCGTTTATATTTGATTGATTCTTAGCGATTGATAAAACATTTATAAGCTCTTCAATGGTCGCCTGATCGCATATATTAATAGGTCGCTTTTTTGAATCAAAGATCAGCTCTAAAAAATTATTATTAATTATTTTTAGCTTTAAAGAACTACCCTGAAAAATAATTTTTTGCGTCATCGGATCACTCTAGAGACTATTAATTTATTAAAAAAATATTATATAGATTAAGAACAAATAAATTGTGTACTGCAATATGTAATAAAAAACTCTATTAGATTTTTTTATTCTTTTTCCGATCAGTCTTACCTTAAAAATATGAGGAAATAATCGATTAATTCCACCAACTTTATCTCCTTGCATATTTTTGGTAGTGGTTGCTGCCATAAAAATTCGTGAGAAAACTTGGTTTATCCAGTCAACCACAAAGAAATTAACGGGTCTTTTTACATCTAAGAATAAAACAATTCTATTTATATTTGTTTTATTCTCTGCATAATGAATAAAAGTCTCATCAAAAATTATTGACTCGCCATCTTTCCAATAATATTTTTCTCCATCTACAGAAATAAAACATTCCTCTGAGTTAGGTGTAACTAAACCTAGATGATAGCGAAAAGAACCAGCATAAGGATCCCTGTGTTTAACCAATCTAGCCCCCGGAGGCAGCATAGCGAACATGGCCCCCTTAATAGATGGAATAGAGTTGATCAGTTCAACTGTCTTCGGGCATAGCTTATTTGCTGAGTGCAAAGATGCTCCATACCATTTCAAATAAAATCGTTTCCAGCCAGTTTTAAAAAAAGAATTGAATCCAAGGTCATCTTTTTCTTCTGAGGATTTTATATGTGTTTGGTTGTTAAGCTCAACTGCCTCATCCCTTATTATTTTCCAGTTATCCTCCAGGACCTTTAATTCAGGGAAATTATCGACATTGACGTATACAGATTTTTTTATCGTAGAGAAAAAATAGAATAGACAATTTATGGGTCCGAACAAATTTGAGTGATCGCTTATCTTTCGGACTAGTTTTTCGTGCTGAACAGCACCTCTATTTTGTACATAAAATGCACATAAAATAAAAACCAAAAGTACAAAAAGACCCATAAGAACACCAATAGTTATTTTACTTTGTTTAAATTTAACACAAAGAAAGATGAAAATATTTACCAAAGGTGCTCTATTGAAGGAAAAAACTTTCTTAAGCAAAAAAAGTGAAAGTTATAAAAATTGGGGTGGCTGACGGGGCTCGAACCCGCGACCACCGGAATCACAATCCGGGGCTCTACCAACTGAGCTACAGCCACCACTAATTTGATTTTTCTTGCTGGATGGCGCGCCCTGCAGGATTCGAACCTGCGACCTACGGCTTAGAAGGCCGTTGCTCTATCCAGCTGAGCTAAGGGCGCTCAACAACTTTTTTTCAGAAAATAATGGTCGGGGATGAGGGATTTGAACCCCCGACATCCTGCTCCCAAAGCAGGCGCGCTACCAGACTGCGCTAATCCCCGATGTTATTTTTACCCTCAGTTTGAGAGGTGGGCATAATACTGACGACAGGCGATCTAGTCAATCAAAAGCAGTCAAAAGCAGTCAAAAGCATGATGTATTCACTTCACAGGAGACGCCTTAAATGAGAAGATAGAATAACATATAGTCTATTCAACCTTTTTAATTTAGGAGCCACTTACTCCATGAAGACCCAAATACTTGATGGAAAAGCTATTGCCTTAAAAACTGAAGCGGAGCTCTACCAGAGAGTCGCTGATATAAAAGATGCGCATGGTGGTAAAATACCGATGCTAGCAACTATTCTAGTAGGTGGAGATCCTGCATCAGCAACATATGTTCGCATGAAACAAAATGCATGTAAGCGAATTGGAATGGATTCTATTGCAGTAGAAATGCCTGAAAACACCTCTACAGATGAACTACTTGATAAAATTCAATCATTAAACGCTGACCCTTCATGTCAAGGAATACTATTGCAACATCCAGTACCCTCACAAATAGACGAGAGATCTTGTTTCGATAGTATTGATCTCACAAAAGATGTTGATGGAGTTACCTGTTTAGGTTTTGGGCGGATATCAATGGGAGAAAGAGCTTATGGGTCAGCAACCCCACAAGGAATAATGCGCCTGCTTTCTGCTTACGAAATTGATATTGAGGGAAAACATGCAGTAATTGTTGGGAGGAGTCCTATTTTGGGAAAACCTATGGCAATGATGATGCTCAACAAAAACGCAACTGTTACTATTTGTCATTCTCGAACTAAAGATTTACCGGAAATTGTAAAAAAAGCAGACATTATTGTGGGTGCTGTCGGCAAGCCAGAATTCATAAAAGCAAAATGGATTAAAGATCATGCAGTAGTTATTGATGCTGGATATCACCCGGGTGGAATTGGCGATATTGAGCTAGAACCTCTACATGGTAAAGTTTCTGCAATGACTCCAGTTCCGGGGGGAGTAGGCCCAATGACAATTAATACCCTTATTTTTCAAGCAGTAGATTCTGCAGAAAGAAGAATAATACAGAAAGAATAAAATATTTATTCCTTTCTCCAGGATGTGCCATTACGAGAATCCTCTAGGATAATACCACTAGTTAAAAGTCGAGCTCTTATTTCATCTGCTTCTACAAAATTATTATTATTTTTTGCAGCTGACCTCTTAGAAATCATAGCTTCTATTTCTGAGTTAGAAAAACTTTGTGGGTCATTATTAATAATGCTGCCTTGCATAAATTCTACTGGATCACAGTCTAAAATTTTCAATATGCCCCCCAAAGCCTTTAGTTCACTAACTAATATAACTGCTTGATCTCTATCATCGTCAGACAGCGTGTTTATATGACGAGCCAGCTCATACATTACCGCTATAGCCTCTCTTGTATTAAAGTCATCATCCATAGCCTCGATAAAGAGTTCATAGTACTTGCTATTCTTCAAGTTACGAATTGAGAGGGGCTTAGTATCAGGAAATTGTCTAAGAGTTATATAAAATCTTTCAAGACCCACCTTAGACTCAATCAAGTTTGCTTCTGAATAATTTATAGGAGTTCTATAATGGCTCGATAGTAAAAAATATCTAATTATTTCTGGGTGATACTTTTTTAATACATCTCTGATTGTAAAAAAATTTCCAAGTGATTTAGACATCTTCTGATTATCTACTCTAACTGCACCGGCATGCATCCAGTATTTTGCATACTCCTTACCTGTTGCAGCTTCACTTTGAGCGATCTCATTTTCATGATGAGGAAATGGAAGATCTGGACCACCTCCGTGTATATCGAAAGTTGGCCCAAGACAGCAAGTGGACATTGCCGAACATTCGATATGCCAACCCGGCCTACCTAAACCCCATGGTGAATTCCAGCTTACATCTTCGTCATCTGTTTTTTTCCATAACGTAAAATCACGTTGATCTAATTTATCAGGATTTGAATCGATTCGTGCTGTTGAAATCATATCCTCAACATTACGCCCACTCAATCGACCATAATTTTTAAAACTACTTACGTGATAATAAACATCACCTTTTTTTGATATATAGGCAAATCCTTTATCGATTAAACTTTCAATCATCACAATAATTTCATCTATATGCCCAGTGACTCTTGGTTCTATGTCTGGGGGAAGAACTCCCAACGCTGACTGATCCTGATGCATTGCTTTTATCATACGATCAGTCAAAGTACTGTAGAGCTCGTTGTTTTCTTTAGCTCTAACAAGAATTTTGTCATCAATATCTGTGATATTACGAACGTATTTAAGCCTCCAGTCCTGAGATCTGAGATATCTAGCAATCATATCAAATGAAACCAACACCCTTGCATGCCCAATATGACATAAATCATAAACAGTCATACCGCAAA
This sequence comes from uncultured Porticoccus sp., assembly GCA_964276025.1. GTDB lineage: Bacteria > Pseudomonadota > Gammaproteobacteria > Pseudomonadales > Porticoccaceae > Porticoccus. Next base: position 316,423 of record CAXYDD010000001.1, read on the forward strand.
CATACATGGTGATTTCGCCCTCAATTATAGGCTTAAAAAGTTCTTTCTGACGAGACAGGGTATTGTATATCTGAAGTGCCATAATTTGGTCTATTTAACCTCATAGAGGGATAATTTTAGGGAACACTAATCTTTAGATTCTAACCAATTTGATCTTAGTGCAATAGTCTGATTAAAAATAATTTTATTCAAGCTGGTATTTTGGTTATCTCTACAAAAATAACCCTCTCTTTCAAATTGATAAGGTTTGCCAACTTCTGCGTCAGCAAGGCTTAGTTCAGCCTTGCATTTTGTCAAAATTTTTAGTGACTCTGGTTCGACCATCTCAAGAAAATCTCTACCATCTCCATCCGGTATTGGTTCGCTGAATAAACGCTCGTATAGATGGATATCACAATCAATGGACTTATCAGCTGAGACCCAGTGAAGAACTCCTTTAGGCTTAACTCCATCAGCTGGATCTGCTCCTAATGATTCAGGCAAAAGAGATACATTGACTTGAATAATCTCACCTTTCTTGTTTTCAAGGTAGCTATCTGCCTCAACAACATAGCTATTCCGCAACCTAACTCTTTTACCGGGTGAAAGCTTCTTTTTAAATTTTTTACTGTACTCTTTTTTAAAATCACTTTTATCAATAAATATTTCTTTCGTAAACGGAAGAATCCGCTCACCTATTTTCAATTCTGGATGACAAGGTGCTGTAAGATTTTCAAAATGATTTTTCGGAAGATTTGTAATTACAACTTTAAGGGGTTTAATTACAACCATTGCTCTAGGAGCATTCTTATTCAGCTCATCACGAACAAAAAATTCAAACTGGGAAAGATCTACCAAGCCGTCAGTTTTTGCGACTGCCAAGCTGTCACAGAAATTACGAATTGCAATAGGTGGTATTCCGCGACGACGTAAACCGGAGATAGTTAACATGCGAGGGTCATTCCATCCGTCAACAAAGCCACTATCTACGAGCTGCTTAAGTTTTCTCTTGCTGGTGATACTATAGTTTAAATTTAACCGCCCAAATTCAAATTGGCGAGGTTTAGAGGGCACAGGAAGATTATCAATAAACCAATCATATAACGGTCTATTAGACGAAAACTCTAGTGTACAAACTGAATGGCTAATACCCTCAATAGCATCTTCAAGACAATGAGCAAAATCATAAGATGGATATATACTCCATTTGTCACCCGCTCGGTGATGGGGCATTTTTTTTATTCTATATATTACTGGGTCACGAAGATTTATATTGGGTGAAGACATATCAATTTTAGCCCTCAAAGTCATAGAACCTTCTTCAGCATGACCACTTTTCATACTTTCAAGAAGTTGTATGCTGGAATCTATGGATCGATCACGGTACGGGCTATTTGTTCCAGGTTCAGTCAAGGTGCCGCGACTCTCTCTCATTTCTTCACTACTTAGCTGACAAACATAAGCTTTATTTTCCATTATTAGATATTTAGCCCAGACATAAAACTGATCAAAATAATCTGAGGCGTATCTTATATCGCCGTCCCATTTAAAGCCAAGCCACTCAATATCATTAATAATAGACTTCACATATTCTTCATTTTCTTTATCTGGATTTGTGTCGTCAAATCTCAAGTGACACATACCTCCAAACTGCTGCGCTAAACCAAAATTCAAACAGATAGATTTAGCATGACCAATATGGAGATGACCATTTGGTTCTGGTGGAAACCTAGTGACAATAGTATCGACCACTGATTCCTCTAAGTCATTACTCATTATCTGCTGAATAAAATTGAGTGGTTTATTTTCGTCTGTCATACTGACGGTCCTAAATGATGATTCTCTATGATTAAGAAGAATTGCTAAAGAATACTAATTATAGCCTTCAGAATACCCTGTATAAACCATTGAAGTGAGAGTTTTATAAGTTTCTCACGGATGTCCGCTAAATTCGAGAGATAAGGTTTTGATTAAATCAAATACACGAGCGATTATATACCTACAATTATGTCTTGTTTCTTTTTTAATAGGAGACATCCTTTTAAAAATATTATTTGATAGCGTGCCGATAGGTCAACTTGTATGGTTTCGAACAATAGCATCGATAGTTTGTTTGTTTTTTTTCATAGCAAGCACCGGTCGAATATACTTGCTTAAAACCAAAAACCCATGGCAGCACCTGCTTAGGGGAATATTTTTTGCTGTAATTAGTATGGGTTATTATATTGCAGTCAAAAACTTTCCTTTAAGTGCAGTCGCAGCAGCTCTAGCAGGCGCACCAATTATAATTTCTGCGATATCACCTTTTATCCTGAAAGAAAAAGCAAATATAGCCCAATGGATAGCTACACTAATTGGACTTCTTGGTGTTTACTTGGTTCTTAAGCTGGAAATCTCTACCTTTAGTCTTATCTACTTATCGTTATTAAGTCTTCCTTTTGCTTATGCTGTATTGATTCTGTGGGGAAGGAAATTATCAAAAACAGATTCAGATTGGGCAATTAATTTTTATCAATTTATCCCCCTGTTGATTATTTCAAGCTTTTGGGAGCTCGATCAATGGATCCATATAAGCAAAATACAGTTTACTAATTTAATGATTTCAGGAATAGCTGGAGCAATAGGCTTTATGTTTTTAATAGCTGCATTCAGGCTAGCTAAGCCAGTAGTCATAGCTCCTTTCGAATACAGCTATATTTTAATGGCACTTACTGTAGATATTATTTTTTGGAATCTTATACCAGATAATTTTATACGAATTGGAGTTACACTCATTTTAATCTGTGGAATCATTCAATGGTGGCAATCGACTCTCGATAACCAAGAAAAGATCAAGGAATCTTAGCACTCATCCATAAGAGATATATAATTTATATTTACTATTAGAGGTTCAATTTTTTTTTAAACAAAGTATCATTGCGTTTTTAATTATGCAGAACAATAAATAGGAATAATTACCATATGATCACACTAAATACTAATTTCGGGAATATAGTTATTGAGTTAGATTTTGAGAATGCGCCACTGTCTTCCGCGAATTTTTTACAATATTGTCGTGATGATTTTTACACTGACACCATTTTTCATAGAGTCATAGGTAATTTTATGATTCAAGGAGGGGGTTTCAACGAAAAAATGCAACAAAAAGAAACCCGAGAGTGTATTCAAAATGAAGCAGATAACGGGCTATCGAATGATATTGGAACTCTCGCAATGGCCAGAACTAATGACCCACATTCTGCTAGCTCTCAATTCTTTATTAATGTTGCTGACAATAATTTCTTGAATCATACTGGAAAAAATTCTCAGGGTTGGGGTTATGCGGTATTTGCAAAAGTTGTTGAGGGTATGACTGTAGTAGATAAAATCAAAGAAGTGCCAACAGGAAATAACGGTCCTCATGGTGACGTTCCAACTGAAACTGTTACTATAAGTGGTGTCTCTGTGAGTGACGATTATGCTGACAAATGAGATTGCTGTTAAAAATCTGATGAAATGTCTTCTCTATTAGTTTCAGACATACATCTCTCGCCTTGCTACCCTGAAACATGCGAGGCTTTTTTTAATTTTTTAAGGAATGAAATTGCTGATTCGACATCATTATATATATTAGGTGATCTGTTTGAAGCTTGGATAGGTGATGATGACCAAGAACCTTTACCCCGAAAGGTTATATCAGCTTTAAAAGATCTCACAGATAGTGGTGTAGCTGTTTATTTAATGCCAGGAAATAGAGATTTTTTATATGGTAAAAAGTTTGCAACACAAACAGGCTGCAAACTTTTACCAGATTATCATGTTTTAAAGTATCCAAATAAAAGAGTGCTTTTGCTTCACGGCGATACACTTTGTACAACTGATAAGCATTACCAAAGATATAGATTTGTAGCCAGAAGCCGACTATTACGGTTTATATTAAACAGTTTGCCTATATCAGTCAGACAAAAAATAGCCGGAAGTTTGCGTTCAAAAAGTACTAGACATAATGCCAATAAACCAGAAAACATAATGGATGTTTCAGCATCCGAAGTTGATCGGGTAATGAAAAAGTACGAAGCAAACATTATGATACATGGTCACACCCATAGACCCAAAAGACACCAAGAAAAGTACGGTGAAAGGATTGTATTGGGTGATTGGGGCAAGGATGGATGGTTCATTCGAATCAACAGTGAAGAGAACCTTGACTTAATAGCTTTTAAAATAAAACACTAAGAAAGCTCATCGATAAATTAATCTGTATTAATAATTCTATCAATTAAAGCTGGGCCTTTATAAATTAATCCGGTGTATATCTGAACAAGATCTGCACCCGAATCTAGTTTTTTTTGAAAGTCAGCCAAGTCCATCACTCCTCCAGATGCTATTATAGGAAAATCTTTACCAACCAATGATCTTAACGTCACTAAAATTTCAGTTGATAGCTCAAACAGGGGTTTGCCGCTTATCCCTCCTTTTCTTGATGGATGGTTATGTATGTTTGAGGTGTTTGTAGATATTATTCCATCAATATTTTGTTCCAAAATTACCTCTACGAGCTGCTTTAGATAATTGTTATCTATATTGGGGGATATTTTTAAAAAAAGCGGTACATAACTATAAGTCTTTGACAGCTCTATTTGTTTTAATTTCAGACTGGATATCAAATCAGAGAAGTATTCTTTATTAAAAAGGTCTCTGAGGCCTTCAGTATTCGGTGAGGAAATATTGATTGCTACGTAGTCAGCATAAGGGAAAACTTTCTCCAAACAAATCAAGTAATCATCTTTTGCTTTTATTAATGGAGTATCAAAATTCTTACCAATACTTATACCTAAGGGGATTGACGACTTTCGCACAGAAACTCTTTTTACTAAATGATCAACGCCTTTATTATTAAATCCCAAGCTATTTACTAAAGCTTCTTGGGAACTAATTCTGAATAATCTAGGCCTATTATTCCCTTTTTGGGCTCTTGGTGTGACAGTGCCAAGTTCTAAAAATCCAAATCCTAAACATGCTAAAGAGTCAATGTAATCACCGTTCTTGTCTAAACCTGCAGCAAGGCCTAGTTTGTTTGTAAAGGATATACCTTTACAGATTACATTAGCATCAGCATTCTGTGAAATTCTAAACCCCAGCAGGCATAATAACTTCAAGGACATTAAACCTAGGTCATGGGAAAATTCGGCTGGAAAAATTTTCATTGCCGAAGTACAAGAAGTTACAAAATATAGTATTAATTTTTTAAACATAGATTCATTATAAGTTGACTATGATCAGAATAATAAGGAAAGTACTAAAAATATTTTTCTTTTCATTGGCATCTAGGGACATCCAGAATGAAAGAAAAATTCATCATCTGAGTTTTGTATAAGCATCATCTCTTGTTCACGCACCACTCTAACACGATCATCAAAAGTTCTATCTGGTATTTTTTTAGCTAGATTTAAGTAATCTTCGAAGTGTCGGCCTTCTGATTTAAGTAAAGATAAGTAAAATTTCTTCAAATCTTTATCAAGAAAAGGAGCCAGCTTAGAAAATCTCTCGCAAGACCTTGCCTCAATAAAAGCTCCTACTATTAACGTATCAATCAATCGAGCTGGCTCATATGTCCTAATTTTTTTTCTTAACCCCGAAGCATACTTTGAGGCATCAATATTATAGTACTTTATTCCCCTAGTTTTCATAATAAGTATGACTTTTTCAAAGTGTCGCATTTCTTCGCGAACTAATTTCGACATCTTGTTAACTAGATCAAAATTGTCAGGATATCTGTATATCAAGCTCAGTGCAGTACTAGCTGCTTTTTTTTCACAATTAGCATGATCAATTAGTAATTTTTCTTGATTTTTAAGCGCCTTTGCTACCCATTTCTCTGATGTTTCACAAGGTAAAAAGTCTATTATCTCTTTTGCGCATATTTCGGACACGAAATTTTATCCTCATTAAAGTTTTTTTTGGAAACGGAAACATTATAAAATGTAAAATTACACTTTAATTAACAATTTATTTACATCTTACCATTATGATGTACTGAGGTAACTCGTGAGTAATAAATTGCTAATTATAAAATATGTAAATTTAATTTCCCTAAAAAATACTTATTTTTAAATGAATCAAAAATCAGTGTCACTTTAATGGGTAATTTATAGTAGAATATTGCCCCCAATATAAAATTGTCCGACAGAAGTTATGGATTGGTTGAGATTAGATTATCTGCCTACAAAGACAATTTATAATAAAAAATTATGCTTTATTAAGTATCAATATGTGAGAGATTTGAATGAGCTTATATTCAGAGTATATGGATGAAATCGCAACCCGTAAAAAGGATCTAGGATTAAATCCAAAGCCAATTGACAGTGCTGATTTGCTGGCAGAGATTATTGCTCAAATCAAAGATACCGGGAATGAGCACCGTGAAGATTCCCTGAAGTTTCTCATTTACAATACTCTACCAGGCACAACCAGCGCTGCTGGTGTGAAAGCTCAATTTCTGAAAGAAATCATCCTGGGTGAATCTGTCGTTGCAGAGATCACAGCAGAATTTGCCTTCGAGCTGCTCTCGCATATGAAAGGCGGCCCCTCTATTGAGGTTCTGCTCAACCTTGCTCTATCTGACGATGCAGTCGTTGCCAAACCAGCTGCTGAAGTTCTGAAAACTCAGGTATTTTTGTACGAAGCCGATACCGATCGCCTGACCGCCGCATTTAAAACTGGCAACGCCATCGCTAAAGAGATCCTAGAGAGCTACGCACAAGCCGAGTTCTTTACCAAACTACCAGAAATTGACGAGACCATTGAAATAGTCACTTATATCGCCGGCGAAGGCGACATCTCTACTGATTTATTGTCTCCAGGTAATCAAGCGCACTCACGTGCCGACCGTGAACTCCATGGTCAGTGTATGGTGACCCCCGAAGCCCAGCAAGAAATTGTTGAATTGCAGAAGAAGCACCCGAAGGCCAAAGTGATGCTAATCGCCGAGAAAGGTACTATGGGAGTGGGATCTTCACGCATGTCTGGTGTCAATAACGTTGCTCTATGGGCCGGCAAACAAGCCAGTCCATACGTGCCGTTTATCAACATCGCTCCAGTTGTTGCCGGCACAAATGGTATCTCTCCGATCTTTTTGACTACCGTTGACGTTACCGGTGGCATCGGTCTCGACCTCAAAAACTGGGTTAAAAAAGTAGATGTTAAAGGCAACACCGTTTTTGACGATAATGGCGACGCTGTGCTGGAAGAGGCTTATTCAGTGGCTACCGGTACTGTACTTACTATCAACACCAAAGAGCGTAAGCTCTACAACGGCGATACAGAGCTGACAGATGTTTCTTCCTCGTTCACACCGCAAAAGGTTGAATTCATGAAGGCTAGCGGTTCTTATGCTGTTGTCTTCGGCAAGAAGCTACAGACCTTTGCGGCTGATGTTTTAGGGGTTAAACCTGCTCTAGTTTACGCACCGTCGAAAGAAATTTCGATTGAGGCCCAAGGCCTGACTGCTGTTGAGAAGATCTTCAACAGGAACGCTCTGGGGGTAGCTTCTAATACCCCGCTACACGCTGGTTCTGACGTTCGCGTTAAAGTAAATATCGTCGGTTCTCAAGATACTACTGGCCCTATGACTTGTCAGGAACTGGAGGCCATGGCTGCTTCTGTGATCTCGCCAAGGGTTGACGGTGCTTATCAGTCTGGCTGCCATACAGCTTCTGTTTGGGACAGCAAGGCAAAAGCTAACATCCCTAAGCTGATGTCATTCATGAACAATTTCGGTCTGATCACCGCACGCGATCCTAAGGGTGCTTACCACGCTATGACCGACGTAATCCACAAGGTGTTGAATGACATCACTGTGGATGATCGTGCCATCATCATCGGTGGTGACTCACATACCCGTATGTCTAAGGGCATTGCTTTCGGCGCAGATTCGGGCACCGTAGCTGTCGCACTAGCTACCGGAGAATCAGCTATGCCAATTCCTGAGTCTGTTAAGGTTATCTTCAAGGGCGACATGAAGAGCCATATGGATTTCCGCGATGTGGTGCACGCCACTCAGGCGCAGATGCTCAAGCAGTTCAATGGCGAGAACGTGTTTCAGGGTCGTATCATCGAAGTACAGATCGGCACCCTACTGTCCGACCAAGCTTTCACATTCACCGACTGGACTGCAGAGATGAAGGCAAAAGCCTCTATATGTATCTCTAACGATGAAACCCTGGTCAAGTCTCTGGAACTGGCTAAGAGTCGTATCCAGATAATGATCGACAAGGGCATGGAAAACCATGTGGATATGCTGCAAGGCCTTATTGATCTGGCTGACAAGCGTATCGCTGAAATTCAATCGGGAGAGAATCCCGCTCTAGCTCCAGATAACAATGCTAAGTACTTCGCAGAAGTGGTTGTTGATCTGGATCAAATCGATGAGCCAATGATTGCTGACCCGGACGTAAATAACGAAGACCCCTCTAAGCGCTATACACACGATACTATTCGACCAGTGTCCTACTACGGCGGCAACAAAAACATTGACCTGGGCTTTGTCGGTTCTTGTATGGTGCACAAAGGCGACATGCAGATCATAGCTCAGATGTTGCGTAACCTTGAAGCTCAAGGTGAGATCAACTTCAAAGTACCGCTGGTTATTGCACCACCCACTTATAACATCGTTGATGAGTTGAAGGCCGAGGGCGACTGGGAGTTGCTACAGAAATATGCCGGTTTCGAATTTGACGATGCCGATCCTAAAGGTGCCGCTCGCACGCAGTACCAGAACATTATGTACTTAGAGCGCCCGGGTTGTAACCTGTGTATGGGTAACCAAGAGAAGGCTGCTAAAGGAGATACGGTACTGGCTACATCTACTCGCCTGTTCCAAGGCCGTGTGGTTGAAGATACTAACGAGAAGAAAGGTGAGTCACTACTGGCCTCTACACCAATGGTTGTATTGTCTAGTATCTTGGGCCGTATCCCGACCATCGAAGAGTACAAAGGCGCTGTTCAAGGCCTTAACCTGACCGACTTCGTGCCACCTTCGGTAGACCTGAGTGTTGAACCACAAGCTGTGCCAGTGAGTGTGATCGGCTAGCTTCTGATTCTCAGCTGGCTCAACATATTAAACGCTTAAATATTAATATTTACTTTTTATCTCTATTGCGTTGCTTGTTTTTTAATTCTATTTTTTTCTGCCTGCGATTATACGTTTGCGATTCTGTTGTGGAGCCAAGATGTGCCTCCCCTTTCTCTTCAGCTAGGCTTATCTGTTCTTCTCTATCTGTATAGCGTTTGATTTGTTTGCTACTATGCTGACCGACGCAATAATGGCAACTGATGCCTTTTTTGTAGTTCTCATGATTTTTTTCTTCATCTGTTATAGGCATTCGACATGCATGGCATTGGTCATAGCAGCCTTTCTCTAAATTATGATTTACCGTAACGCGATTATCAAAGACAAAGCACTCACCTCGCCACATAGTAGATTTCTCTGGTATTTTTTTAAGATAGTTTAAAATCCCTCCCTTTAGATGAAAAACTTCCTCAAAACCCTCTTGTTTTAAGTAGGCTGTGGATTTTTCGCACCTAATCCCACCCGTACAAAACATTGCTATTTTCTTTTTATCTTTTGATTCTAGATTTTTTTTCACCTTATCAGGAAATTCTCGAAAATTCTCTGTTTCAAAGTTTACCGAGTTGATAAATGTGCCAATTTTCACCTCATAATCATTCCTGGTGTCAACAACCAAAACATCAGGATCAGCAATAAGCTCATTCCAATCATCCGGATCAACATAAGTTCCAACTAATTCGTTTGGATCTACACTCCTAACACCCATCGTTACTATTTCTTTTTTTAATTTAACTTTTGTTCTATAAAAAGGCTGATCTTCAACATAAGATTCTTTAGCTTCTAAATTTGAAAAACGAGCGTCTTTCTCTAGCCATTTTTTAACTGCATCAACACCCTTTCTTGGACCAGAAATTGTTCCATTAATACCCTCTGGAGCTAACAAAAAAGTACCAAGGACAGACTCACTAACCATCAAATCATAAAGTGGTATTCGAAAAGATTCAAAATCTGGAAATTTTGCAAAACGATACAAAGACAGAACAACTACACTCAAATTTGACTTAGACATGAATTATCCTGATTGTGTAAACTTCCTATAGACTTAACAAAAAAATTATATGTGATATTTTATCAACATATCATCTATCTATAAATAGAACTTTTAAGGCAATATGAGCTATCGACAATTCATGAAACTCAAGTTATTGTCATTATATTAGTCGTTAAGCTGGGAATAATAGTATGGGTTTATTTTTAATACTCGGAATCATTTTAATAGCAGGCTATTTATACTATGTTAAGAATAAAAAAACCGATCCACTAGAAAGAAAAAAACTATTATTGAAGAACGTCTTTTATTTACTATTAATCGTTATTGTTGCTTTAGCTCTTTCAGGTCGAGTTTCATGGATATTAGCTGCTGGAGCAGCCCTAATACCTATAGTAAAATTCATTTTTTTGTTCCTATGGAGAAGCCTTCCGCTAATTCAAATGTGGATGAGATCTAGAAAATCTAAAGAAGGAAAAAATTTTTCATCACAAAAAAATGATGCACTCACTGAAACTGAGGCTTGGGAAATACTAGGTCTAGAGCCAGGATCTAGTGACGAAGAAATTGTCCAAGCTCACAGAGAGCTTATGCAAAAGATACACCCCGATAGAGGTGGAAACAATTACATGGCAACAAAATTAAATCTAGCTCGAGATCTGCTATTAGAAAAAAAAGATTGAATTATCTGGTTTTTTTATTCTCTTCAATAATTTTTTTAAAGTTTACTAAGTCTCTATCAATAGCATTAACCTCGTCCCAAAGAATCTCGTTTTCTCCAAGTAACCTTTTTTTTGTAGCCTCTAGCGCGAATATCTCTTCTTGTATTGAATGTTCAATATCCATAGACTTTACGTAAAAATATTATCTACTTATTAATTCATTATATTTCTAAACAACAATATTTTTTATTTTCTTTTCTCCGAAGAAAATAAAACAGGAGCATTAATCTTGGTTGAATAACAACAAATATTATCAAATTAGCTAGTTAGAAAACTAAGCCAAATTTTCCTGAAGCACAACCGATTACCTGTAGTATGTAAATACAATAATTAAAATAAATTAGTTGCTAAATCTTTGATTATAATGCTATCCACTCAAAAATTAATGATCGTGACCTTCTTTTGCTTCATGGTCGCTATCACCTTCTTCCTTATCATGGCCTTCATTGTCTTCATGATCTTCATCGGCTTTGTGAGCTTTAGCATGAAGTGCTTTGGCTGCATCAATCTTATCTGCACGATGATCTGATCCACAATGACTGCCATAAACGTTTGATATTGCACCTAGAATAAGAATAAAAAATGCTATTTGTAATGATTTCATATCGTATTACCTTTTCGTTTTTTTAAAGTATTTTTGGGAAAAACTATTTAAGCTTTATATCCACAACATCTTCATTCTTAATCCTGAAGTCACTCAAGTCAAGTAGCAACTGAAATGAACCTCAGGCATAAAAAAATATGCTAGTTGTAAGGTTACATTATTTAAATATTTTGCGGTTTAGCAGTTGGTGTTGCAAATGGTGTTGCTATTTTCTAAAATTAGTTATGAAAAATAAACTCAAGCTTTATTTGAAATGAAAAAATTGGAAGATAGCACAATATTAAATGGAATTATTCGCTAAGTTGAATATCTAAATCAACTGTGTAAACAGCGAATTTATTCACTATAAAAAAACCACAAATCACGTCCCGGTGGCACAGCTGGATAGCGCGGCCCCCTCCTAAGGGGCAGGTCAGAGGTTCGAATCCTCTTCGGGACGCCAATCAATACATGGCTTACAGCCAAGTCTGTACAATAGCAGCAGTAAAAAAACAAAGGCCTATGATACTTTTTCTTGAACGATGAATTTCCCAACAGCAACTCTGATCACTTCAACTAGGGTGCCTGCTGACAATTCTTGTTCGCTACTAAGATTCCAATCGATACCTGAATAACGGTATGTAGGGTTTTTGGTCATAGACACAGCTTCATTTAAAATAAAACTGTGTCCAACTAAATCAATCGTAACTTTCTTACTTTCAACGTTACCTTGCATAGACTTTAACGGGCGCCACAAAAGTATGGCCGATACGGCTGTTAATACTCCCACGCTGGACAATGCGCTGAGCATTGAATCGGGGACAACGCCGACGGCCATAAGCCCCCCTGCTGCCAACGCTGCAAGACCAACAAAAAATAAGACGAAGGATGAGAAACCCAAAACCACAACTTCGATAACAAGCAATGCTAAACCAGCTATAATCAAACTTTCAGACAAATTATTGCTGATCCAATTCATTTTTAGCTCCCAACGTTCTTATTAAGCGTATTTATAATCGTCATTGCCTGAGTAACCATGCTGGCCGCATCAGTACCGTTATCGGGCAACAAAACCACTGAAGACTCTTTCGCTATAGCAAGTTTAGCTTCAATTGCCTTGGTCGCCAAATCAAGCTGTACTGCCTTCTGACCCTCTTCAGTTGCCGCTGCTTGACCCACTTGTCTAAGAGATTCTGCCTGGGCTAATGCAACAGCCACAATCGCTTTGGCCTCACCTTCTGCGCGTAAAACCTGCTCTTCCCTTTCTGCTTCGGCTGCTAGTACTACCGATGCTTTTGCACCCTCAGCTCGGTTAATAGCCGATTGTCTATCACCTTCTGACTCCAGGATTTGGGCACGCTTCACCCGCTCGGCTTTCATCTGTGCTTCCATGGCTTCCATAACTGATTGAGGCGGCACAATGTGTTTTATTTCATAACGAAGTACTTGAATACCCCATGGACCTGCAGCCTCATTAATCGCAGCTACGATATTGGTGTTTAATATGTCGCGCTCTTCAAACGTTTTATCAAGCTCCATTTTACCCAACTCAGAACGCATCGTAGTTTGGGCCAACTGAGTTACAGCAAACACATAATCATCTATGCCATAAGTTGCTTTATATGGATCAAGCACACGAAAATAAAGTACACCGTCTACAGACAAGGAGATATTATCTTTCGTGATAGCGCTTTGCTCCGGCACGTCGACGGCTTTTTCTTTAAGAGAGCGATCAGCAGAAATGCGATCAATAAAGGGGAGGATAAAATTTAATCCAGCTTCTTTTGTGGACTAAAATTTACCAAAACGTTCGATCACATAAGCACGATTTTGCGGAACGAATTTAATTGAGCTTTTAAGTCCAATTACAATTAAGACCAATACAAGTGTTTGCATGGTTAATAAATATTCAAATACAAGATTCATTATTTTCTTCCTGAGTGTTTTACTAACTTAATAAATAAATTTTAATTAATAGACACGGCCTAACTGCTATTATTATTTAAGGCACCTATCCATATTCACCTTGTTACCTATTTTAAGTAAATGGGCTGATTAACTCAACTATAGTGGCAAATATCACCTACGAGTTACTCTTATTTTATAAGTTGCTTTCCGATTTAAAAATAGCTATTTATTTTAGCCTTCCCTGTTGAAGCCCTGCAATTACTACCCAGCCATCCAAATGCCCTATATATAACTTTCATTTATATTAGCAATAACTCTCACAACATGATATACAAATAGAAAGAGGAAATATTAAGAGCTAAAGATGCTTTTATGTAAATGATGCTACTAAATTCGAAGATACGTATTTTTCGAAATTACAGACTATCTAGCGAAAGATGAGAAATTCAATTATGAGGTAATAATGGTGTTTTCTTTAAGCCAATGGATAACAGGAAAAATAAGCAACTGGCTCAATTATGAAACAGAGGGTTCGCCTTATACCCCATCATTAACTAACTTTGATCGATTATGTAGTGAAATCCAGCCCGGTGATGTCATTTTGCTCGAAGGACGAAGTCGTGTTAGTGGCATTATCAAGCTCCTGACACAAAGTGCATGGACCCATTCGGCCTTATATATAGGTAATTATGATCAGCTGCGGACTGCCGGTATTGCTCCAGATTCTCTAGCCCATTTTGCCGATGCACCTTATACGGATTTGATTTTAGAGGCACTAATTGGTGAAGGCACTATCGTTTCACCGCTGTCTAAATACCGTAAAGAACATTTGCGCATTTGTCGCCCAAGAACTATCACAGATAATGATTGTATTAGAGTTATTAAACATACCCTTGGAAAAATAGGGTATCAATATAATATCAGACAATTATTTGATTTAGCGCGATTTCTCTTGCCTTACAACTTAATACCACGTCGTTGGCGTTCAAGCTTATTTCACTTTCATGCTGGAGAATTAACACAAACAATCTGCTCATCAATGTTGGCAGAAGCGTTTATCTCTATCAATTATCCGGTACTACCGATAGTTACACAAACTAAAAATGGGCTGCGATTTTACAAACGTAATATTAAATTGGCCACCCCAAAAGACTTCGATTACTCGCCGTATTTCGAGATCATCAAATTCCCGTTTATAGCCCTGGATAAGGTCGCAGCTTACCGTGAATTACCTTGGGACGAGAATGGTTATGTCTGCAATGAACAAGGAGATTGCTTTATTCCAGACACGAATTCAGAGACTTTACCTACAGATGCTCGAGGAGAATAAAACGAATCGCTTATGGCTTTTACCAATACTGATTAGCCTGTCTATGATATTTTTTATCATCGGCTATGTTTTGACTGCACTCGTTATTTTAATTGCGTGTTCAGCAATCATCCTAATAACAAATTTACGCAAAAAATTCGTTATCAAGCCTTTATTTTCTGCATTTTCTCATACTATGCCGCCACTATCAGTCACTGAAAAAGAAGCACTTGAATCTGGAACGGTCTGGTGGGATGGTCAACTATTTAGTGGTAAACCTGACTGGAACCAACTTTTAAATAGCGCCCTCCATCAGCTAACAGTCGAAGAGCAAGCATTTCTTGATGGCCCAACTGAACTCTTATGCGAACAACTTAATGATTGGGAAATAACCCATAAAGATCGTGATTTGCCACCTCACATTTGGGAATTTTTTAAGCATCAACGATTTTTTGGACTGATTATTCCCAAACAATACGGTGGTTTAGGTTTTTCCCCACTTGCTCATTCTCAAATGGTAATGAAAGTGGCCAGTCGTAGTCTCACAGCCGCCGTTACCGTGATGGTCCCCAACTCGCTTGGCCCTGCTGAGTTGTTGCTGCATTACGGTACCGATAAACAAAAGAATTACTATTTACCTCGTCTAGCCAATGGTTCAGAAATCCCCTGTTTTGCTTTAACAGGGCCAGAAACTGGTAGTGATGCTAGTAATTTACCTGACAAAGGTGTCATCTGTCGCCGTGAGTTTAACGGCGAAGAAACGACTGGAATAATCATAAATTGGGAAAAACGTTATATCACCCTTGGCCCTGTTGCTACACTTTTAGGCCTGGCTTTCCATCTTTATGATCCTGATAAGTTATTAGGTGATAAAGAAGATATCGGCATTACTCTAGCCCTAATTCCTACTGATACTGAAGGTGTCACTATCGGTCATCGTCACTGGCCGATGGGCATGGCATTTCAAAATGGTCCTAATTGGGGGAAAGATGTCTTTATTCCAATAGATTGGGTTATTGGAGGTGAAGAACGTATTGGGCAAGGCTGGCGCATGTTAATGGAATCGTTGGCTGCTGGGCGATCCATTTCCTTGCCGGCCTTAAGTGCTGGCGGAGCAAAATTAGCCGTACAAACAACAAGTGCCTACGCACGAATACGTGAACAATTTCATCTGCCAATTGGTCGATTTGAAGGTGTAGCCGATGTACTTGGGCGAATGGCCGGCCTCACCTATATGGTTGATGCAACTCGTATTACCACAGCACAAGCCGTGACCGATGGTGAGCGACCAGCAGTATTATCGGCCATTGCAAAATACCATCTCACAGAAACTATGCGTCGAATAATTAACGATGCCATGGATATTCATGGCGGTAAAAGTATCTGTTTTGGCCCTAGCAATGTATTGGCACATGTTTATCAGGCTATTCCAATCAGTATTACTGTCGAAGGGGCCAATATTCTAACCCGTAATCTCATTATATTTGGGCAAGGGTCGATTCGTGCTCATCCTTATATTTTGCAGGAAATGGCCATATTGAAAATAACAGATGCTGATCAAGCATTAACACAGTTTGATCAGGTGCTAACATCGCACATCAAACATACTATCGGCAATGTCGGACGCAGTATTTTTTTTGGAATGAGCAAAGGTCATTTTAGTCCTGCCCCAATCTCACCATTGAGACGCTACTATCAACAACTCAATCATCTAAGTGCCGCCTTAGCGGTTGCAACTGATGTAAGCCTTGCTTTACTGGGTGGTAGCTTAAAACGCCGCGAATCTTTATCGGCACGTTTAGGCGATGTTTTAAGTCAACTTTATCTCGCCTCCAGCACCTTAAGGCATTTTACTCATGCAGAACAATTAGATGATCTTATTTTAGCTAAATGGGCATGTGAGGAATCCATTTATCAAGCACAACAAGCACTTATTAGCCTGACAGAAAACTTACCTAACAGACTGGTTGGCGGCTTATTAAAAAGACTTATTTTCCCATTAGGCCCACGTTATAAAAAACCCTCTGATACCCTAACTCATGCACTTGCTGAGCAGGTATTGCAACCAAATGATTGTCGATCTCGTCTAATCGATGGCATCTATATTCCAACCGATCAGCAGCAAACACTCGGGTTATTGGAGCATGCTTTTGTACTTTGCGTATCCGCTGAACCCATCGAGAAAAAAATTAAAAAATCATCTTATGAGTCTGCCAAAACAGCTTTGGATAATGACCTGATAAGCGATGAAGATTATCAATTGCTGTGTGATGCAAGGAAGGCCCGACGTCAAATTATAGACGTTGACTACTTTACCGCTCAACTTGAGGAGGACACCTCATGACAACCAATAACTCTCGGTATGCTTATTCTAACCGTAAAGTTTATATCGTCGATGGCAGTCGAACTTCTTTTCTTAAAGCAACAGGTAAACCCGGTCCGCTTAGTAGTAGTGATCTTGCCGTTGCTGCTGCACGCCCATTATTGAGTAGACAAAATTTTTCAGCAGAAGACCTAGATGAAGTGATTGTTGGTTGCGTGATGCCTGGGCCAGATGAAGCCAATATTGCTCGTGTGATTTCATTACGTCTTGGTTGCGGTAAGCGCACCACTGCCTGGACAGTGCAACGAAACTGCGCCTCTGGGATGCAGGCTCTGGATTGTGCTGCAATGAATATTAGTAGTGGTCGTAGTGATCTGATCTTGGCTGGCGGCAGTGAGGCTATGAGTCACGCACCGGTGTTATTTAAGCCTGAGATGGTTGCATGGCTAGCCGATTGGTCAAAAACCCGTAGTTTTAAAGCCAAATTAAGTGAATTATTAAAACTACGCTTGGCCTTGTTTGTGCCTGTTATTGGCCTCTTAAAAGGGTTGACTGACCATACTGTCGGTTTATCCATGGGGCAAACAGCTGAAATTCTCGCTCATCGTTTTAACATCAGTCGTGTTCAAATGGATGAATTTGCCCTGGCAAGTCATCAAAAGCTGGCAACAGCAGTTGCTAACGGTTACCTGAATGAAATTGAGGCAATTATTACCAATAAAGGTTCTGTATATGATCAAGATAATGGATTAAGGGCTGATAGCAGTCTTGTCAACTTAGCCAAACTTAAGCCAGTTTTTGACAAACAAGGTCTTGTCAGTGCAGGTAATAGTGCTCAGATTACTGATGGTGCTGCTTGGCTTTTGATAGCCTCTGAAGATGCCGTGAAGAAATACAAGTTACCTGTTTTAGGTCAAATTGTTGATACACAATGGTCAGGCTTGGATCCGGCACAAATGGGCTTAGGTCCTGCTCACGCTGTACCACCATTATTGCAACGCCACAACCTAGGTCTCGATGAGATTGATTATTGGGAAATCAACGAAGCATTTGCAGTGCAAGTCCTAGCCTGTTTAGCAGCGTGGCAGGATGAAGACTATTGTCGCAATGAACTGGGCCTTGATACTACACTTAGTGTTATTAATCCATCACGATTAAATGTCGATGGTGGTGCAATTGCCCTTGGCCACCCGGTTGGCGCGACAGGTGCCAGGTTAGTGCTACATCTATTGAAAGTGTTACAGCGAAACAATGCGCAAACAGGCATTGCCAGCCTTTGCATTGGTGGCGGTCAAGGTGGTGCAATGCTCATTTCCAGAGAAAGAGAAAGGCTATGAGCAGTAATGATAGAGTAGCTAATTGGCATAAAACTATTGATAGTGACGACATCATCTGGCTCACCCTTGATGTTCCTAGCAGTAAGACTAATACGCTGACATCAAAAGTGCTTTTAGACTTTTCCACAGAAATAGACACATTATCGGATAACCCACCTAAGGGCATAGTAATTCGTTCTGCCAAGAAAAATGGCTTTATCGCCGGCGCTGATATTAATACCTTTGCCAAACAACATTCTGTTGATGATACTTTTTACGCTATAAGACAGGTGCAAGACTTATTCGCTCGTCTAGAAAAGTTACCTTGCCCAACTGTCACAATGCTCCATGGTTTTTGTTTGGGGGGTGGTTTAGAGCTATCACTTGCTTGTGATTATCGTTTAGCTGAAGATGCTCCCAGTACACGTATTGGCTTACCTGAAGTCAAACTGGGTATTCACCCCGGTTATGGTGGCAGTGTTCGTCTAATTGAGCTCTTGGGTGTATTGCCAGCAATGAAAATGATGCTGACAGGACGGACGTTATCTGCCCAGACAGCACAGAAAATCGGCGTTGTTGATCGCATTGCACCGGCCAGACACCTACAACGTATTGCACGTGAATTGATCCTTAACCCGCCCGAAAAACGAGCCGCTCCACGATTACAGCGGTTGATGTCATCGAGCTTCTTACGATCACTAGTCGCCATTATTATTCGTAGCCAAACAAAAAAGCAAGTCAATCCAAAACATTACCCTGCTCCTTTTTCCTTGATTAACCTTTGGCAGAAGCAACCCAGTAATCGGCAGGATTATTTTTCTGCCGAGGCATTATCGGTAGCAAAACTTATTCATACCGACGCTGCCAAAAATTTAATTCGCTTATTCTTATTGCAAGACCGACTTAAAAAATTTAGTAAACAATCCAACTTTCACTCACAGCATGTTCATGTTGTTGGTGCGGGCGTTATGGGTGGTGACATTGCCGCATGGTGTGCCTTACGTGGACTGCGCGTGACGTTACAAGACCAATCTGCCTCACTTATTGCCCCTGCAATTGCACGGGCTCACGTATTATTCAAAACACAGCTAAAAATTCCTTATCTTGTTCAGGCAGCGATGGACCGATTAATGGCGGATGTTAATGGTGCTGGTGTAGCCAAAGCCGATGTGGTGATTGAAGCAATTTTTGAAAACATGGAAGCGAAACAAGCGCTGTTTAAAATAATAGAACCGCAATTGCGTCCTGATGCTTTACTGGCGACAAATACCTCTAGTATTCCAATAGAGCAATTGGCAGAATGTCTGGTACAACCAAAACGATTAGTTGGGCTACACTTTTTTAATCCAGTAGCCAAAATGCAATTAGTAGAAATTGTCAAAGGCAAAAAAACACTTAAAAAATGGATTCATCAGGCTTCTGCTTTTACGCGTCAGATTGGTCGATTACCACTACCAGTTAAAAGTTCACCCGGCTTTTTAGTTAATCGCATTTTAATGCCTTATTTGCTCGAAGCCTTTCAAATGGCCAGTGAAGGTATTTCCATTCTCGCTATCGATAAAGCAGCTACTGATTTTGGCATGCCAATGGGGCCCATTGAACTGGCTGATACAGTCGGCTTAGATGTTTGTTTATCGGTTGCCAATATGCTGACACCATCACTCGGCACCAGCCTTCCTGCCAGCTTGGAAAGTATGGTTAGATGTGGTCATCTGGGTCGAAAAAGTGGGCAAGGTTTTTATCAATATGATAGCCATGACAAACGTATTACCAAAACATCGCAAACTGAGTATTCTAATAATGAATTAATTCGTAAACGCTTGATTTTAAGGCTGCTTAACGAATGTGTTGCTTGTTTGCATGAAAGTATTGTTGAGGACGCTGATCTGCTTGATGCTGGTATGGTATTCGGTACTGGTTTTGCCCCTTTCCGTGGTGGACCCATGCAGTATCTGCAACAGCAAGTTAATGACACCGTTTATCAGCAGTTACAACAACTCACAACATCTGTTGGTCCTCAGTTTAAACCTAGCTTAGGCTGGGAGAGCTTATCATAAAATCTCACACCGACATCATTACACTCGATCTTGCACAGGATATTCCAGGCCTGTTTGCCCAACGCGTTAAACGTAACCCTGATGCAATTGCCTGCCGACAATTTAACGAAGCAACTCAACAGTGGTATCAATTGTCATGGCAAGAAATGGAACAAAATGTAGCCCGTTGGCGTGCTGCCTTTGCTAATGAAAATCTTAATCCTGGCGATCGGGTTGCCATTATGCTGCGTAATTGCATGGAATGGACTTTTTTTGATTTGGCGGCGTTAAGTCTTGGTCTCATTACAGTGCCGTTATATCCAAACGATCGCGCTAATAATGCCGCCTATATTCTGCATAATGCCGATGCCAAATTTTTATTATTAGATGATCTATTAGAGCAACAAGAATTGGCCGAGCATGAAATCATATCGGGATTAACTCGTGTCATAAGTTTATCTAAAACAAAACCTTCTCACCGACTAGATAATTGGCTGCCCGCTGACATATGGCTGGGTGATGCACCAGATATAAACATCGAACTCCCCACCCTCGATCCACATAGCCTAGCCACTATCGTCTACACATCAGGCACAACGGGGCATCCTAAAGGTGTGATGCTCAGTCACCATAACATTTTATGGAATGCTTGGAGTGGCATGCAAAGTATCCCCATTTACCCTGAGGATAACTTTCTTTCATTTTTACCATTGTCACATACTTTAGAAAGAACCATTGGCTATTATCTACCTATCATGGCTGGAGCGACGATCACTTACGCCCGCTCTATTCCACAATTAGCGGACGACCTCCTAGAACAAAAACCCACGGTATTAATTAGTGTGCCTCGCATTTATGAACGTATCTACAACCGCGTTCAAACTCAGTTAAAAGAAAAATCTTCCTTTGCTCAAAAATTGTTTGAATATGCAGTATATGCAGGCTGGCTTCATTTTGAATATCAGCAAAAACGGCAAAAATGGCATCCCGCATTACTATTGCATCCACTCCTAAATTTTCTCATAGGTAAGAAAATACAAGATAAGGTTGGTGGACGATTACGTGTTGCTATTTGTGGTGGTGCGCCATTAGCTGAGAATATCGCCAAAACCTTTATTGCACTAGGTTTACCTGTATTGCAAGGCTATGGCCTAACCGAAACCAGTCCAGTAATAGGCGTTAATAAACTAGAAAGAAATTATCCACGTAGTATTGGCTTACCATTACAAGATGTAGCAGTAAGATTTAGCCACGCTGGGGAGCTACAGGTAAAAAGCCCCGGTGTTATGCTTGGCTACTGGAATAACCCTGAAGCGACTGCTGAGACTGTCGACCAAGAGAGTTGGTTGCATACTGGCGATTTGGGCATGCAGGATGCTGAAGGATTTATTCAGATCACTGGACGCCTAAAAGATATTATCGTCTTAGCCAATGGTGAAAAAATACCACCTACTGATATGGAAATAGCTATCGCCAACGATCCATTAATAGAGCATGTTTTAGTGATTGGTGAAGGTCGACCATTTTTAAGTGCATTGATTGTGCTGGCTGATGATGCCTGGCCTCACTTAGCTGATAAGGCAAAATTGACTACTCACGATCCTGAAAAACTCAAAGTGCATCCGTATATTGAACAACTACTATTAGACGGAATACAAAAGCAACTACACGATTTTCCTAGTTATGCTCAAATAATACGGGCTGGAATTTCACTTACCCCGTGGACAGTAAACAATGGGTTATTCACGCCGACATTAAAAGCCAAACGGAAGCAGATTGCTGCTCATTTTGCCGATCAAATAAACACATTTTATGAAGAACATTGATATGCATATATTTTTAATTAAATAAATAAGAATAAAGATGTCCATTAATCTTTAGATTTTAGAGCCTCTATCTACCATTCATACCAAGAGTTCTGGTTCTAATTGTTTCTCTGCTAGACAGGTCTTCTCAATTTGTTTGGCAGCATACTCAGTACCTGCTTTTTCAGCACAGTCACTTCTAGCTAAACAAGTCTTATCGATTTCTTTGGCTTCTTTGGCTTCTTTGGCTTCTTTGGCTTCTTTGGCTTCTTTGGCTTCTAAGTCCCACTTCTACTTTTTCAATTTCGTCCGCGGGATATTTTCCTTCTCTTCGCCTCTGCCTCCACTGATACTCTCTGTTGCTGACGTCATGCTCTTGCCAAAAATAAAAACCAATCCATCTGATAAAGGTTGATTTACACCACATAGCAATCTCCTTTCCTTCTTTACAGAGTACGCTCAAGTGGAGTGGTTTTCAATTTCAGCTATTTTGTATGGGGGTGGGTACTATATACAACAGCAAACCATAAGCCCTCCCCCGCCCCCTGTACTGTTATCCAAGAATATTTAAAAGTACGAGAAATTCTCTGTGCAATCTCTGTGCAGTGAAATACATCTGATAATACGCAGTAGATATAAGGTAGATGTATAAGGAATAAGCTAAAACATAGGTATGTATTGGTCTTCAGGCTGTTATCAGTGAGGCATAAAAAGGATTAAATACTAGATACGGCCCCCTCCTAAGGGGCAGGTCAGAGGTTCGAATCCTCTTCGGGACGCCATACAATAGATTATTAATAAAAGGAGTTAAAAATGAATAATAAGATTTTACAAATTCAGCTATTTTGTATGAGGTTGGGTACTATTATATGTAGCAACAAGATTTAGACCCCCCGTGGGTTAGATTTAGTCTACATTTAGAAGTTTTATTTAAGAAGCAAATGCCCTTGATTCTTTAGAATTTAAATGCACTTTAATACCTGGTGGTAGCCCCATTTCAATTTCAATCTGACCAATGGTGTGGTCATGGTTTTCTACCATCTCGTTCATTTTATAAACTTTTTGTATAGAGGAAATTATTGCTGACTGAAGCTTAGATAAGTTTTCATTATCAGAGAGATTATCAAGGTTTTTGACTCCACCAGCTTTTTGTTCAACGATGATGCCAATTTTGGGTGGAAATGATAAGCCAAAAAAAACGTCACCTATGATAAATCCTGATTTCTCTAATACAGGTTTAAGTCCGTTAATTTCAGCTAATCCGTCACCTAAAAGTGACGTAGCTTTGCCACCTAACTCGCCTGCTTTCTCCTTAATAGAATCATTTAATTCTTTTGACTTATTTTTTATCTTATCAAACATGATATAAAACCCCTTAAGTTTTTAGAGCCAGTAGAGATATTAGTAGTAGTGGTGTGAGGAGTTTTAGTTTCATTATTTACCTAGCTCATCCTTTAGTTTTTTCTTTTTAGTTTTAATCCAGAGAGTAAATAACGAGTCCTCAGTATCATCATGAGAAAGCATATAATAGATGTTTAAGACTGCAAAGAGGCATATAATGAAACAGAACCGCATATAAAAGAGATGTGTGATGCAATCTTATGGCGAATTGAAAGCTGAAATAGAAACTGTCCAACAGCAAATGGGGCTTGCTGAAGGTGGGAAAGGTAAATGAAGATACGTTCTTTAAATAATGCTACCGTTCTTGTTCGAAGTGATCAGTGCTCACTTTTAATTGATCCTTGGTTAGTGGGAGATTTATATGGGGGAGCATGGTCGCCTTTTGCAACTTGTGAAAACATAGAATTTTTAAGAACTGTGACTCATGTATTTGTGAGTCACATACACGAAGATCATTGGGATAAAGAAACTTTAAAGCTTTTGAAAAAAGAAGTAGAGATTTTCATCCCTGACCACAAAGTTAATTCGGTTTTGATGAAGCAAATTGAGCAGCTTGGCTTCTCGAATGTTAAATTAATTAAATCTTTCACTAAGGTGAAATTGTCAGATATGGATCTGACAATCGTCCCTCCAATGAATGCTTTTGGACAGGAGTTAGGTTCATATTACAGCGGTTATGAAATTGATGCGACTAATATAGATAGATCCTTGCTAGTAGAAGACCATCAGACAAAGACATCACATTTCTTTCTATGTGACAATACTCCTTATGATTTGAATGTTCTTGAAGGGCATAAATTCGAAAATCTCACCTCTGTTTGGTATCCATTTAATTCATATGCACAAGATTACCCTGTGTGTTACGAAATTGATGATATGGAAAAGACAAATATTCATCGAACAATGCACAAGAAACGAAGGGAAACTATGGAAAAATGTTTAAATAAATTAAAGCCAAAGTACTATTTCCCGCACTCGGCTGATTTTGTTCTTAATGGTCCTATGTCTAAATCCTTTGACAACTATACAGACCCGAAATATATGGATAGACAGCTTGTCGCTGACACTTATGCATTTCCAAGTCTATCTGCTTCAGTTAGTGCTTATGCAGGCTTTGGTGATGAATTAGAGTTTGTAAGTGGTGGTGATCTGAAAATTCACAGAGATCGATATGGTTATGAGTTAACTTCATCAAAGTTGGGTTTAGACAATTTTAAGTCAAACTTAAAAGAAAAGAACTCTCAAATCATCGAGAGAGCTTTTTCGGAAATGTTACAACGTTGTGAGAGATTCAAGATTGATTTGACCCCAGCTCGAGACTGGTTGTTAGAGTTTAATGTAGACGAAGAGAAAGACGTAATTTCATATAGAGAGATGCGTTTGTTAAAAGAAGGGGATGAAATTCTCTCGGACTACAAGATACTTAGCTTCAAGTTCACTAAAAATACTTTTGATGCCCTAATGAATAGAGAACTGCACTGGAATAACGCTCAAATAGGGTATCATTTAAAGGCTAAGCGAATTCCAAATGAGTACTGCGCGGAATTGTATAAATCGCTCAATTTTCTGCACTTGTAATTGATCTTAATTGTAGATTATGCGAAATGAGTGAGTGGTATGACAGCCAAAAGCATCCAAGTAGCAACTTTCGAAAGTCACTACTAGAACGCATAGATAAAGCTAATCCACGTAACACACTTACAGCTCAAGAAGAAAGACGATTATCTAAACTTGAGGCTATAGTTATCAAGAAGATGCTCAAGCGATACACACATCTAAAACCAATTAAAAAATGCCTTATAGTAAGATCAGTGAAACTAATAGGCTTTACCATATAAAAATTCAATTTCTAAGAATATTGAGCCAAATAAACCCGCGTATCTTGAAAGAGACGATCTGTCTCCAATTAATACTTTTTTATGGGAAAGCATTTCTCCCTCAATTATAACTTCATCACTACAAACAATGGACTGAGTAAAACCTAGGTCTATCAAATAAGACTGAAACTCTTTATAGGTGTTCAGCTTAACTCCGAAACCAGGATGAAGTTTTAAAGCAAATGGTTCATCAGCTGCATGAGCAAGTTTGGATATAGCTTTTTTCCATTCGCTTCTAGGCAGTCTTCCGGAGAGGGCATTAATAAAATAGTCTTATATTCTTTTAATAGTGGCCGGTAAACCTTTTTAAAATTATCGAAAGATCTTAATATATATTTCTTTTTCACCGGTGCTGTTGGGAATGACTTCTCTGAAACACCAATCCATAACATGCCGTCATCCCTGTAGAAATCTACAAAATTTCTATGGTGTATTATTTTTTTTGGGATTCTTTTGTAGTCAGGAGAGGATGAAAATAAAGGGAAGTCCTCGCGATATGATTGGTCTCCTTCTTCAAAATATATATGTCCTATACAATATATAGAATCCACTATCTGCATAGATATATCATCAAGCCATGAAACGTAATATATGAACTGTTGTTTTTCAGACTCAATAGTTTTTTTTATAAGAGATCCATAAGATAAAGCACTAAAAAAATGGTCACCTATTTTTTGAATAAACCCCCTTTTACAATTTATAAAGTTCATTCCTTCAAATAAACCTAATGCTGAGATGTCTCTAGAAAGAAATATCCTTATATCATTATAGTTAATTTTATTTTCCTTTATGTACTCGTATGCAACAATTGCATTCATTTGATTACAGATAACGAAGATATGAAGAAGATTTTCATTTTTATGGATTTTTTTAGCCATTAAGTTTTCTTTTTTGAGATAGGTTTTGATATATCATAAGTAGGTCTGTATGTTTTGCTAGTATTCAAGGAATTTAATTGCTGATAAACTATTGAGAATTCATAATTCCCTATATTAAGCATTAAAATGATCGGAGAATGAGTGACAAAAAAAGATGCCAATCATTTTGAGTTGATTTATGATAAATCTAAAATTGATGAAATAATAGATTTCTTAAGTGCTAACCATAAGGCAACTTTACAGCACTATAACAGGCTCTCGCTTCAACTTAAACTATCACCTGAAAATATCCCTGTAGCTGCTATAAACAGGTCCTTTGGAAAAATTTCGATAGCATTGCTACTAATTTACCAAGGTAAAGAGACCAACTCTAAGAAAGATATACTTAATTTAACTACTTGGTATGCAGTGCCTGAAAAAAGAGGTATTGGTGTTTTCAGTTTTGTAAAAAAACTAACAGGTTCGTTAAGTAATTATATACTTACTGATTATACGCCTAATCCTGCTGCAAAAAGGATTTTTAAGAGTGTTGGTTTTGCCAATATGAAAATTTCTATTGTTAAGGGAGGTTTATCAAAAAAATTTCCTTTCTTTTTAGCAGAAGCATTCAAATGGCTTGCTGCTTCAAATAAAACCCTTAAAACTAAAAAAATGTCACATCAATCTATAAGGCTACTTAATATAGATATTGAAAATTCAATCATTTCAGAGAATAAAAAAAATAGTACTTTTTTTTCTATACATCCAAAGCGATTTATCGGTATACCAGTAAACATTCTAAATATTTATCATATGAGCAACCAAAAACTTTGCATAAATTTTATTAAAATCATCAAATTGATGTTCAAACATAAAGCACCAATGCTGTTAATTTATTTTATTGATCTACAATCGAAATGCCATGAAGCCGAATGGATTGTACTTTCAGATGATAAAAAAATTGAATATATCTCTCCGATGTACTCTGAACTAGAAGCTTTACATCTATTAAATAATTAGGGTTCAATTAAAATAATAAATAGTATCCAAGTCTGATTTGAATTAAAAAGCAGTTCTAAAAAGCCTGGCTTATGGTGGTATCTGTTGATTTACTTACAAGGATATCTTTTAGCTATTATTTTCCAAATAAACTGTTCTGCAGGAATTCGTATCAATGGAGATTTTGGAGCCTGCTGTATTTTAGACATCACATATCTTTTAACTTCACCATGAGTTACATCATCAGAAACGCACCAATTTGGCATTAAACTGTAATATGCTTCTATAGCTCCCTCACAAAAACCTTTAGCATATCTTGTCGCTTTAGGCTCGCAGGCAGATTGTAAAAACCAAGTTTGCATAGGTGTTGAAATTCTTTCTGCTGCAACTATAGGCGATACAACCAATATCCCTATAATTATGATAATTTTAAGCTTATTTCGCATCCCAAGCTCCTTTATTAACCTCATCCCTATAAGTATCAATCTTATTAGTTATAATAAATATATAAGTAGCTTAATGTAAACTTTTTGGGGAGCTAAGGATGGCCACAGAGTCAATAGTCAAATTTATAGCTTTATTTCTAGGCTATTGCTTCATATATATATCTGGTCGTAAGAAAATTGAGAATTTAGCTAAAAAACCAGATGCCTCAGAGTTCATTAAAAAATATGGGGTTGGAGCTTGGTTGATATTTGTATCAGTACTTACGGTTGTTGCTAGTGATTTCATCATTTAGCTGGGTAAATTGATATTTACAAAGATAAGATATTCAACCATATGAATAAACCAAAACTGTTTTTAACTACGCTAATCTTCCTATTTAGCCTATCAGCACAGGCAGAAATCATTCAAGGTATGGTGGTTAAGATAGCTGATGGTGACACCTTCACGCTACTCACCGACTCAAACAAACAAGTAAGGATTAGATTGGCCGGTATTGACACACCCGAAAGAAAACAACCATTTGGTAACTTCGCTAAAAAGGCACTGGTTAAATTAGTTTTTCAGAAAAGGGTTCTAATAGAAGTACAAAATAAAGACAGGTATGGAAGAACCGTTGGTATCGTTTCTGTTGATGGTCAAAATGTTAACTATGAACTAGTTAGGAAAGGTATGGCCTGGGTGTACAAAAAATATACTGATGATGAGGTTTTTTATAGGCTCGAGGCTCAGGCTAAAATAAAAAAAACTGGACTGTGGGTTGATGAGAAGCGCATAGCACCCTGGGATTGGCGAAAAGGTAAGCGTTAGCTAAGCTAAAAGGTAGAGCTAGAAGCATAAGTAATCATGCGTTTAGTAATCTTTATATTTCTATAATTCATCACCTATTTTTGTTGAAATGATAATGATTCTCACTTAGAATATACAATTAGATCTTACTTTGAAAAAAAAATATGAATGAATTTATTATCACCTTTAGAGAGTGTCTTGAGGCATGTCTGATAGTTGGAATTATTTACACGCTATTAGAAAAAAATAATTTAAAGGAAGAAATTAAACAACTTTGGTTAGCTGTTGTCGCAGCAGTTCTCGCAAGTATAGCCGTTGCTTTCGCGATAAATGCAATTAAAGGATCTATCGGTAATGCTTCGGCTCAATCTTTATTTGAGGGTGTAAGTATGTATATCACCGCCATTTTATTATGGTACGTGATATTTTGGCTTTCAAAGCATGTTAGTCAAAGATCAGTCATGGAAGAAAAAACTCAAAAGGCAGTCGAAACTGCTGGTTATGGAATATTCCTAGTTGTTTTTTTTGCAATATTACGAGAGGGATTTGAGACAGCTTTGTTTTTAATGGGGAGCTTCAATATGTCTGGCAGTTTCTCATATCTAGGATTCTTTGTAGGTATGATAATTGCTATATTAATTGGGTATGCAATAGTTATTCAGGGAAGAAAGATAAACCTTAAAGTATTCTTTCGAACAACAACTTTCATGCTGGTAATATTTGCTTCTGGAATGGTTGCATATGGAACGCACGAGGTTGAAGAATTTGTTGTAAAAGGCAACCATCTTGAAAAGTTTGGTATAAAAGAAAAAGATCAGATCCCAAGAGTCTGGAATATATTGAAACCCAAGCAGGAAACCGACGAATCATTTTTTTATTCATATAATATAAATGGGAAAGATAAATATACTCATTTATTTCATGATAAAGGCAGAATTGGCGTTTTCTTGAAAGGTTTTTTTGGTTACAACAGCAATCCTAATTACCCTGAAGTAATTCTATGGCTTTTATCCTTATTCTTTGGTGTAAGAATGTGGAAAAGATTTTATTTTTAAACAATAGAGCTAATCCTATGAAAAAAAATATTTTATCTACAATAATTCTCTCTTTGATGATTGCATATCCGGCGTTTTCTAGTGATCAGGGTCATGGTGATATACATGGGCATGACAAGGAATCAAAAATAATTACCGATGATAATGTATATCTAACCAATTTAAACTTAATGAAAGGTCATCTATGGGTAGGGATTCAGCTTTATAAGGCCTCTCTCAAAGATAATGCCAAAATGCACATGAAGCACCCTAAAAGTGAGCTATATGGCGATATGATTCCAACTTTTGAATCTAAAGGGGCGCCAGGATTCGCTTTTGAGCTAGAAACTCTAGCATCTTCAGTTGAAAGTGAAGAGTCACTGCAGACTGTTAATTTGAATTATAAAAATTTATTTAAAGCTATCAATAAAAATGAAAAGTTTGTTGATGAAGCAAGCGTTTCTATACACAAAAAAGTTGAGCTGGTAATTTCGTTACTTAGAATAGCAGCAGCAGAATATGCTGTAGGCATTATAGACGGTAAAGTCGAAAATAAGTATGAGTACCAAGACGCATTTGGGTTTACTAATATGGCAAAAAATATTATTAAGGAAGTAAACACAGAAGATGTTACCGAAAAAAAGAGGCTATCAAAAATAATAGAAACTATAGATACTCTTTCACCCCTGTGGCCAGAGCTAGCTCCAAATCTCAATGTTGATGGTGATGCCAAAACAATCCTCAACGCAATAGAAGAAATAAAAAAATATATCCCTGTTAGATGATCCACAGAGTGCTCGGATATTTTCGGGCATTTTTATGTTTGTTGGTTTTTCAAAACTCACCTATTTTGTATGTTTGAGGGTACATATATAACAAGCAACACCATATAGCTCTCCCGCGCCCCCTATTTAATTTCTTAGAACACCCATAAGCAAGAAATTCTCTGTGCAAATCCTGTGCAGTTAGATTCATCTGATAATACGCAGTAAATATAAGATAGCTATACAAGAAATAAGCTGAAACATAATAGTATGCTTTTCAAGATCACTGCTTAGATTACCTATTTTTTTTTAAAAAAATACTGTATATTTAAACAGTTTTTTTGAAGTGAGGATACTCATCAGATGCAAGTGGTATGGTTCAAAAGAGATCTTCGTACTTTAGATCATGAGGCGCTATATAGAGCCTCTATTGCTGGAGATGTTTTGCCAATCTATATATTTGAACCTGAATTATGGAATCAGCCTGACCTAAGTCATCGTCACTATAAATTTCTCTGTGATTGTCTAGCTGAACTAGAGATTGAGCTTAAAGAGCTGGGACAAAATCTAATCATAAAAACAGGCAATGCAATAGAGATACTTAATCAAATTCATAATAATCACCAAATACATACTCTATGGTCACATCAGGAAACATGGAATGACTGGACTTATAAACGTGATCAGAAAGTCAAAAAATGGATTTCTAAAAATTCAATTACATGGAAGCAACCAGCACAGAATGGAGTGATCAGAAATCTTAAAAGTCGTAATGGATGGTCAAAATCTTGGCATACTAAAATGAAAAAACCTATTTATGGTGAGCCAAAAAAACTAACAAAACTTACCAATAAATCTTATAACTTACCTAATGCAAAAAAATTAAGGCTTGAAGATGATAATTGTTCCGTTGTACAAAAAGGAGGGCGTTCTGAGGCACTGAAAATGCTTGATAGTTTTTTTTCTCAAAGAGGACGTGGTTACACTAAGGAGGTTTCTTCACCGGTTACCGCCTATGATAGTTGTTCAAGGTTGTCTCCTCATCTGGCTTTTGGAACAATCTCAATTCGTGAAGTTTTTCAAAAAACCGAGGCAGAAAAAAAAATACGCTTAGACACTTTTACGAAAGATAACAATTTATGGAAAACCTCACTACGTTCTTTTTCAAGCAGGCTACGATGGCACTGTCATTTCATACAAAAGCTTGAAGATGAGCCATGCATTGAATATGAAAATATGCACTCAACATACAATACACTGAGACAGGATCCGATAAATTGGGTTTACCTTGAAGCTTGGAAAAAAGGGCAGACTGGTTTTCCAATGATCGATGCTTGTATGAGAGCGCTTATTTCAACAGGTTGGCTAAACTTTCGAATGAGGGCAATGCTTGTTAGCTTTGCAAGCTATCACCTATGGTTGCACTGGCGAGAGCCAGCAATTTATCTTGCAAGACTCTTTACAGACTATGAGCCGGGTATTCATTATAGCCAAGCTCAAATGCAATCAGGTACGACTGGAATTAATAGTATTCGTATATATAATCCTATAAAACAGGGTCTCGATCATGATCCAGAGGGCAAATTTATTCGTAAATGGGTCCCAGAACTTGCTGATCTTGATATTAAATATATTCATAAGCCATGGGAAAGTAGGATACCTGTAGATAACTATCCATCACCAATTGTGAACGAAAAAAATGCCAGACAAGCAGCTGCAAGAAATATTTATGCATTAAGATATAGCAGTATGCATAAAGAAATTTCTGGGAATATATTTAAGAAGCATGGTAGCCGAAAAAAAAATCGTCATATCGTTGAGATTAATAAAAAAAGGGTAGCTTCTTTTACTCAAAAAAACGTACAACAAGAAATGCCTTTTTAGTAACTAGAATTGGGGTCAAAATCCACAATGAAAATAGCAGACACGCTCGAAGAATATCAAGCTAAAGATATAATTATACCTAAAGAGCTTGTTCCCTGGATGAGATCCAACCATGCAGGTGAAACAGGTGCTGTATGGATTTATAAAGGCGCAAAGTGTGCATTCTGGTCAAAAAAAATTATTCTGATGGCCAAAGAGCATGAAAAATGTGAAATCAAACACCTAATTGTTATGGAGAGTCTCGTTAGAGATTCAAATAAAAGCAAGTTACTAATTTTATGGAAGATTATGGGGTTTATACTTGGGCTTTTCCCATCTTTATTAGGCTATAAAAGCTTTTGTGTTACCATAAATGCAGTGGAAACATTTGTAAAAACACACTACGAAGAGCAAATAGATTATCTTAAAAAAAATGATCGCCACCCTGCGCTTTTACAGATTCTTCAAAAATGCTCATATGATGAAATATCCCATCAACAGGATGCAGAAAAAGAGCTTACTAATCTGAGGTTTTCATCTTTAGCGCAAATATGGTTTTCAATCGTGAAGCTTGGATCCGCATTTGCGGTGAGGGTTGCAAAAATAATTTGATCATTTGTTTTTAATTAATTTTTACCTAGGGTGATAAAAATGATTATTATATTTTGGGTGCTAATAGCTATCTTTGCAGTTTGTACATCGTGTTTCTTTCTAAATAAATATCTAAATAAAAAACTAGTAATCTTTATTTTTAGCATGATCTCTTTGGCTGGTCTATCGGTCTCTGTATTAAATGATATGAATGATTATACACCTTGGTTTGTATGCTCTCTACCCTTGGTTATTTATCTTATTTACATATTGATTTTTGATGATTCTAAAAAATCCTAAAGATATTTTTTTAATTTCTAATGAGGGTCCAATTAAATGAGTCGTAATCTCAGCCGAATTTTTACATATTTATTTTTTATATATGCAGTGATTTTTAATTACGTGCATGCTGATAATAAGCAAATTATGACTTCTCATGTCCAAAAAATTATTCTTGGTTCTGGTTGTTTTTGGGGGGCCGAAAAAAATTATGAGGCACTTGAGGGAGTTATAGATGCAGTATCAGGTTATTCAGATGGTTACGGCTTAGAGCCAACCTATAACGAAATTACTAAGCTAAAAAATAAATTTAATTCTAATAACTATGCAGAAGTTGTCGAGGTTACATACAATACAAATATTATCTCAACAGAAATGCTATTAAAGTATTATTTTGAATCCCATGACCCAACACAGCTAAATAAACAAGGTAACGACATAGGGACGCAATATAGGTCAATCATCCTGTATTCCAACAAACAACAAAACAAAGTCGCGGAAAAAACTATATCAACCTATCAAAGGCTTCTAACAGCATCAAATTTTGGAAAAATTACAACTCAAGTGAAGCCCCTCAGTAAATTTTATAAGGCTGAAACATATCATCAAAATTATATAAAAAAAAATCCAAATGGATACTGTCCAGATCACTCTACAGGCATAAAATTCAATATTATAAAAACATCAGACAAACTTGATAACCATAATCTCAAAAAGGGAAAATATATAGTTATTATTGAGTCTCAAGGTTATTGTGCTTATTGTGAGAAACTTAAATCTGAGACATTGAACGGTTACTCAGGAACTATACCTTTAGCTTTCAGACTAGCGAGTCAATTAAATCAACTAAAGATTAATTCCCCGACATGGGCAACGCCAACTATTATTTTCTTGCAAGATGGGGTAGAAATATTTGGTCATCAAGGATACATGTCTACCAGAGATTTTTATAGGGCTTTGGGCTATTTCAAACTAGGCGAATCTGATGCGTACAAAGTTGCATTTGAAGACGCTACTGATAACAGATTCTGCAAAGAATACGATATGTTCAAAAATACTCCGGATGGGGTGTTTGTCGATAAAATTAGTGGGGTGGCTCTTTTTGATACAAGAGATAGATTTAACTCCTCTAGTGGATGGCTGTCATTTACTAAACCTATTGATGGTGCTATCTATTCTAAAATTGATAACAGCTATGGAATGAAGAGAATAGAAATAAGATCGGCTGTATCAGATATCCACTTGGGGCATATGTTTGATGATGGGCCAAATGGTCAGCCAAGATACTGCATTAATGCAACTGTTTTAGAATTTAAAAAAAGGGCTGAATAAACAAGTTTTGTAACAATGTATCAAAAGCATTGATCTACCTTTACTTTTTATTACAATTCACGCCATGATTTTTCGTAGAAAATTTTTACTTTTTATTCTAATTTTAAGTTTGGTATCATTGGCCAAGTCTTATGCTGCCGATGCTCACTCACATTCGAGCCACGAACACTCAACAAGCGAGTTCTCGCTGAATTGTATCGATTGTTATATTAATATTCAGTCCGTAGGCTTAGATTTTCAAATAAAATATATCGAATTTTCAAATACACACATAGTATTAGATGTCCCATATCCTAATAGTCAACATTCTGAGTTTCAGTTCTTTAATTACCAGTCTCGAGCTCCCTAAATATTATTCAAGTATTTATCAGTTATTTTTAAAGATTAATTAAATTTTTTATGGAGTTACGAATGAGAATTATTTATTTAAGTATCCTTTTTATTTTTGTATCGCACGCCTTCGCTGAAAATACAAAAATAGAAATACAAGAAATACCGGTAACAGCAAACCCTTTACAAATTAACTCTAACGATATGGTTAAGCCTGTAAGAATTATAGGTAATAAAGAGTTAAGGAAGAATAGCTCTGCTTCTTTGGGTAGAAATCTGAAAAATATTCCAGGTGTAAGTAATAGCGCCTGGGGAGAAAATGTTGGTCGGCCTGTTATTCGTGGGATGGATGGTAATCGAATCAAGATTCTAAACAACGGTCTTGAAGTTAATGACGTTTCTGCTATGTCAGGTGACCACCCTGTAGGTATAGATACTTTATCTGCAGATCAAATTGAGATCATAAAAGGTCCTGCATCAATTATTTATGGTGGGGGCTCTGTAGGTGGAACAATTAATATCATTGACCATACTATCGATAGTGAATTTAATGAAGGGTTGTCTGGTGTTTATGATTTTAGTCATGGCGGTGCGCTTAGAGAAAGCACAAACTCTATTTCAGCAGACTATGGTTTTAAAAACTTCATGCTTCATCTCGATGGTTTCAAGCGAGACAGTAAGAATTTGAAGATACCTGGTGATTCAGTATCATCTAAGCTTAGTGCAGCGAGAGCAGCAGAAGGCGAGCCTATTGCTAGAAATAAAAACGGTAAGGATACTCTCAATAGTTCACATAATGATAGCTATGGAGGTGGTGTTGGAGCATCCTACATATTCAGTGATGGATATACTGGATTCTCATATAAAGGCTACGATATGGAATATGGTAACCCAATCGAAAACGGTGCTTATACAGATGTCGAATCAGATAGATATAATTATATATTCCAAAAAGATAATCTATCATCGAACATAAGTGGTTTTAAATTTGATACTAGCTACACTGAATACGAGCATGATGAAGTAGAGTCAAGTGGAGAAATTGCTACTCAATTCTTAAGAAATACCTATGAAGGTAAATTTGAATTAACACATTCGTTCATTAACGAAACAAAGGGTGTTATTGGGTTGGATTTTGGCACATCTAGATTCTCAAAAGAGAAAGGTGGTCCCATGATTGCAAATAACAACTCCGAAAAAATATCTTTATATATATTAGAAAATTTCGCTTTCAATAACCAAGATATTACATTTGGTTTTAGGCAAGGCTTCGTTAAATTTAATGGAAATGACTTTGCAAGCGACGACGGGTGTACTGTTGATTATACCGATTCCGGTTGTGAGGCAGCTGGTGGCGAAGAAAACTCAACATCCTTCGATGATAGTGAAATGACATTTCAAACTTCAAATATATCTGTAGAGTCAAAGATGCAATTAAGAACTGACTTATCATTAGGCATAAGCTTAAGTCATATCGAAAGAGCTCCATCTTATGAGGAATTGTTTGCATACGGTCATCACCATGCTACGGAGACGATTGAGCAAGGTGATAGAAGCCTCAGTGAAGAGCGATCCAATTCATTAGATGTAACTCTAAATTGGGCGGGTGAAAATAAAAACATAACTGTTTCACCATATTACACTCGTTTTAATAGTTATATAGCTATGATAAATACTGGAACAACACAAAAACATATGCATGAGGGTGAAGACGAAAGTGAAGAAATCTCAGTCTTCAAATATAAAAATATTCCAGCTGAATTTTATGGTTTAGAGGTACAAAGTGATTTCGATTTAACTGAAAACTACAAATTAAGCCTCTGGGGTGATTATGTAAGAGCAAAAAATCGAGATGGCGGAGATTTACCTAGAATACCTCCGGCTACACTTGGAGCTACTATTTTTGCTGACTGGGGCGACTTGAAAAGTGATTTAGGTATGAGGCAGGTGTTTAGTCAAAATAAGATTGGTAAACATGAAATTAAAACTGATAATTATTCTGATCTAACTTTTAACTTGAGCTATCAAATACCTTCAAAAAAATCAGTGAGCGTATATATAAAAGGTGAAAATTTACTAGATGAAGATATCAGAGACCATGTTTCCTTCATAAAAGATCAAACTCTTAGTGGTGGGAGAAATATCAAAGGTGGCTTTAACGTAAGTTTTTAGAACAATATTTCTATAGTTAAACAAAAGGGCAATCTAAGATTGCCCTTTTTTTATGTGAGGTGCAGTTTAAAAAATATAATTAAATAATTTATCAGTTATTAACTTGCAGAGGATTGCTTAACAACAAAGATGGGTTGTTTTGCTTGTTTTGCTTGTTTATATCTTTTTCGATAACAAAACTTATATAAAGATTCTGCATCCTCAAATACGTGCCTCTTACCTGAACCCTCATAAACCAACCAATAGGTGTTCCTAGTCACCAGATTAAACCCGAGTTGTTTTATTTTTAGTTCAGACTTTTTGACAAGACTAAGTTCTTTTTCATGGCGAACTTTTTCGTCAGTCCAGCTTAAATTTTTTTTGTTACATTTCATAAAAATTTAACGTGATTCATTAAAGAAACGAAAATTTATAATACAACGGACCAATAAAATAAAGATTTTTTTTTAAAATGTAAAGATATTTTTTAAATAAGAACTTATATAGGGATTAAATTAACTACATCAGTTGATATTTAAAACCTTGTGGGTTTGCAGGTTTAGCCGCCACCTTGGATTATCAAGACAAAACTGAACTGTCTCTTGAGTAACTCTATCCTTATTTGGATGAATATTTTCTGCTAGCAGAGGCTCGGCCATAGGTGTTAAATAGTAGAAATCTGCTTTAATATGCGAAAAATTTTCAGGCATAGCATCCTTCTGAGGAAAGACTAACTTAAGCTCGTTACACTGATTAATCACGACTTTTGAAGATCCTTTTGGACTACAACATATCCAATCTATACCCAATGGAAGAGGCAAGGTTCCATTTGTTTCTATAGCAACCTCGAAACCCAATTGATGAAAATTATCAATCAAATCCTTATCTAGCTGGAGTGCTGGTTCCCCCCCTGTGCATACTACAAAAGGCTTACCAATTTTATTTGGCCAGAGATTATTCACCGCTAGAGCCAAATCTAATGCAGAAATATATTCTCCACCATTCTGACCATCGGTTCCAAGAATATCGGTATCACAAAAATTACATGCAGAGCGAGCTCTATCCTCTTCTTTTCCATTCCATAAATTACATTTGCTAAATCTACAAAAAATAGCTGGCCTTCCAGATTGAGCACCCTCACCTTGTAATGTGTAGAAAATTTCTTTTA
The DNA here is from genome assembly GCA_964276025.1 of uncultured Porticoccus sp. Lineage (GTDB taxonomy): Bacteria > Pseudomonadota > Gammaproteobacteria > Pseudomonadales > Porticoccaceae > Porticoccus. The sequence continues at coordinate 354,380 of CAXYDD010000001.1, forward strand.
TCTTATATGATTTTTTCATTATATATATCCAGAAGGATCGCTTATATCATTTAAAGTAAAAGCTTCTTTTCGCTCAAAGCAAGCTCCACACTTACCGCAAGCTAATTCTTTTCCATTATAGCAACTCCATGTTTTACTATAATCTAAGCCCATAAGGAGGCCCTCTTTAACTATTCGTCCTTTATCATAGTGCAAATATGGAGTCACGATTTCTATTGGTTCATAATTTGCAACGGTACACACATCATTCATTTTTTTTACAAATTCTGGTCTACAATCTGGGTATATTGCATGGTCTCCTGTGTGGGCCCCATAAAAGACTTTTACGGCATTAATAGAAACTGCATAGCCAACAGCTAAAGAGAGCAAAATCATATTTCTGTTTGGAACAATAGTTGATCGCATAGTTTCATCAGCATAGTGACCTTCCGGAATATTGATATTTGATGTCAATGAAGAACCCTGAATAAGTTGATTTATAGCTGTGATATCTATAACTTTATGCGGTACCTGAAGCTCTAAACAAGCGGACTCAGCATACTTAATTTCCTTAGCATGCCTCTGACCATAATCAAATGTCACCGCTGAGACATGGTGTCTCTCTTTCACCATTCGATTAAGAAGAGTGAAGGAGTCCATTCCCCCAGAAAAGATAACTACAATTTTTTCGGTCATAAAAATATCTAATCGAGATCTACTGTTGAGTTAGATGGGATTAAGTGTCAATTCAAATTCTTGTTACTATCTAAAGTCGACTCTATGGCTTCGATCATTTTATCAGCAAGGGGATCTGTTATAGATGAATAAGCAGCAACGAAATCACCTTCACCATTTAGTAGATATTTGTGGAAATTCCATCGTGGTGCCCCTGATTTTTTCTTAACCCAAGAATAAAATGGATGGGCATTTTTTCCTTTAACGTGAACTTTAGAAGTCATTGGAAAATTAACATTGAATTTAACAGTACAGAAATTTTTTATTTCACTCTCAGTTCCAGGCTCTTGCCCCATAAAGTCATTTGATGGTACACCTAATACAACCAAACCTTTATCGCTATATTTATCCCATAAACTCTGCAAACCAGAGTATTGCGAGGTAAATCCACAACGAGATGCTGTGTTGACAACTAACAAAGCATTACCAGAAAAAGTAGACAATGGTAGCGGCTTCCCATCGATAGAAATAAAATCGAATTGATGGGCATTACCATCGAAGTTAATTTCATTCGTGCTCATATCATTTACTCCAGATAAATTTGAATTGGCACAAGCTAAGGCTTGATATAAAAGAAAAATACCAAATAAAGCTAATTTCATTAAATCCCTCTCATAACTATAAAAACTAAAGCGACATACTCATATGCCTTAACCTATAATACATTACTCAAAGCCTACAATCATAGAAACGGTTGCTAAAAATCAAAGTTTTTAGCCTATAATTATGCCTATAAAAAAATTTATATTATTTATTTTTTTAATTCTAATACCATTATATACATTAGCTGATAAGAAAATGGATCTCATATATCCGCCGTTACCACTCCCACTATTATCTTTTGATGATGGATTGGAATCAGTAGGTATAGAAAAATTTGCAGGGAAATATGTTTTGATGAACTTTTGGGCAACCTGGTGTGCTCCTTGTATTACAGAAATGCCATCACTTGATAAGCTAGCGAAACATCTCCGTAAAAAAGGACTTATTGTAGTTGCAGTAAGTCAAGATCTTGGTGAACTATCGAAAGTCAAATCCTTTTTAAAGCCAATGATGTTAGAAGAAATTATAATATGGTATGACAAAAAGAATAAAGGTTTTCGAGAACTCGGGTTAAGGGGTTTACCCACAACTATTTTGATTAACCCTAAAGGGTTGATGCTAGCAAAACTTGAAGGTTCTGCAGAATGGAATGAAGGTTTATTATTAACACAAATAGAAAAAATTATTGAAGAGGACGACAGCTAGAGAATATAATTCTTATTTCTAATAAATAGTATAAGCAACTAAGAAATGTAATATAGCGACAATTATAGCTAGTCTTAAACGCATGGAGTAGTAATAAGGTTCAATTTCATAATGACCAAAGACTATTCTATCTGTCTTCAAATCAGCGATATGCATGAAGCCCAAAAAAATAATAAAAAAAGGTGTGGGTATTGACAAAAAAAATACCCAAACCAAAACAGGTGGAATAATACTTACGACGAATTTTTTACTCTTATCTTTATTGCTTGTAAGCGCAAAACCCCAGTGAATACCGCTCATGAAAGCTATAATGATAATAGAGTATATAGTGAATGCTTGCTGAGATATATCTTGTATTTGAGGCAAAAATAAAATTGAAATATAAGATACAAAAAAAGGTAGTAAGCCTAGATATCCTAGGTATAAAGTTACTGAAAAATCTCTATTGATCATATGTAAAGTTGTCTCTGATTTTATTAATTTATTAATTTATTAAAATGATTATGGATAGCTTGTTAACCCTGTGTCAAAATTAACAGATGCTTACAAAAAAATATTTTCTTTTTATGCTTCTGTATATGTTTAGCTACAATGTAGCTTTTGCTGATATACGACCAATTGACAACTTTAATATATCTCAATATCTTGGAAAATGGTACGAAATTGCTAGGTTAGATCATTGGTTTGAAAGAGATATGATACAGGTTTCAGCTAACTATTCTATGCTAGAAGACGGGGCAATAAAGGTTACCAACCAAGGGTTGAAGAAGTCAGGTAAACCAAAAATAGCTAATGGTAAAGCACGTTTTGTTGGAAAGAGAGATCAAGGACACCTAAAGGTTTCTTTTTTCTGGCCTTTCTCTACTCCATATATAATTTTTGAATTAGACGACAACTACCAATTCGCCTATGTAACAAGCGATAGTAAATCGTATCTCTGGTTTCTTGCAAGAACACCATGTGTGACCCAAAAACTGAAGGATGATTTTGAAGAAAAAACTAACAGCTTAGGTTTTGATACAAGTGAATTAATTTATGTTGAACAAATTTGCAATCCTTCAGACGACAAGATGAAAATACAAAAAAGTAGATTTTAAACATCTTATTATTTACTAGTATCAACCTCACTCTCTATTGACTTAATTTTATTAAGAATAATATCAGCATCTTTAGATAATTCAGAGTATTTAAAAATATCTCCAGACCGTTGAGCTATCATGGCATCCTTAAGCTTTGCTGCATATTCATCTTTAAGTTTTTTTAGGGGATTTTTTTTAAATATTCCAAACATAATAATAACCATCTCTTAGTTAAGTCACTGTGTATTTTGTGTATTTTTATTTTTAAAATAAAAATTAGTCCCTAGCAATTAATTCTATTTAATTTTTTTCAGTAACCAAAAATATATACGATAAGGAAGTAGGCTTAGTATTTTTATAAAATTGGAGAAAAAGAAGGGAAATTTTACCTCAAAACTATGGCTTTTTATCCCTTTTTTAATAAAAATAGCTGCTTGTTTAGTTGTCATCAGTGAAGGCATCTTAAAATCGTTCAAGTCGGTTAGTCTAGTCTTCACAAATCCAGGATTTATAAGCTGGACTTTTATGCCATGTATAGATAGATCGCAATTTAAATTTTCTGCTAGATGTATTAAACCAGACTTGCTAGATCCATATCCGGTATCTTTTGGTAATCCTCGATATCCGGCTATGCTGGAAACTAGTACGATATGTCCATTTTTTTTTCTAATAAATTCAGGAACTACCTGACTGAGAACTCTGTAGGCTCCAACTAAATTAATATTAATCATCTTTTCAATTTGGTCGACATTTATTGAATCAGAGGTCATAGGTCTGTAGTAGCCAGCGCAGTAAATAATAGTATCGATAGTTTCAATTTTACTAATAATATCTTTCCAACCACTCTCTACGGAGGCATTATCAGCAACATCTAAAGGACAAGGCATTGATTTATATTTTATACCAGAGGATAGGGTGTCAAGTCGCTCAGCATCTCTCGCTGAAAGAATAAGGAAATTATCGGCATCCTGTCCTAGCTCCTCTGCAAGTGCCCTACCAATGCCCTCACTTGCTCCTATAAGCCAAATTTTATTCATGGTTTTTTCTTCATCACCAAGACTATTTCACCTACTTTAAACCCAAACTTCTTCATAGATGTTCTATTTAGAATTATATTTTCCTCTACAAGGTACATCCAATCATCCATATTTAGATTAATTGTTGAATTCTTATAAGGAATATTCAAAACATAATTTAAATTAACAGCATTACCATTAATCTTTCCTTTAGCTTCACCGATTACATCGCCAGCTGAGCCCACGAATGAATTTTTATCAGAAAAAACTATTTTCCATGTTCTTTGGGTTTTTTCGCCGTCATCAAAAATAAACCATTCTTCTAAAATCCCTACATCACCTTCCCATTTACCCTTGATTTCTACCTTAAAACTCCTAGTTTGCCTTCCGTTAAAATCAAATAAACTTCCCCAGCCTTCAATCTCTCCATCAAAAAAATTTCTTAGATCCATCTTATTAGGTTTATCGCCATAATAATCAATTGAATTATTAGTACATCCAGAAAACATAAAGCAAACAAAACTCATAGCTAAAAATTTTAATTTATTCATATAGAACCTATTATCCTTTTAGTTAACTTCAACCACGGCACATTCATGAAACTAATTCAATATCTCTACTTGCATGACATTCGTTCTATTCGAATTAAATCCTGCGATACAGATACTTAGATAAAACTCCCATGAACGCAAGAATGACTCCGAGCAACCATTTTCTAATAACTGGTTTTTTTGTTCTGAAAAATTTTCTCTCCACTTTTGAAGCGTCCAAGCGTAGTCTTTACCAAATTCAAATATCTCTCCTATTTCCAATTTTGAAGCTCTAGCCTTACTACAAAAAACTTCTTTTGATGGTAGCATTCCTCCAGGAAAAACATGGTGCCTAATATAGTCGCTTTTTTTTCTATACTCAGGAAAAATTTTATTATCAATAGTGATAGTCTGAATCATTGCCTGCCCATTTTTTTTAAGCAATCTTTTTACTTGATCAAAATAAGTTTTCCAAAACTTCTCACCGACGGCTTCGAACATTTCGATAGATACTATTCGATCAAATGTGCCCTTAATTTTTCGATAATCTTTCATTACAATCTCTGCATTTCCATTTAACCTTTTTTTTGCATAATCATATTGTTCGTTTGATATTGTTAGTCCTGTAACACGTGCTCCAGCAACGATCGCTTCTTCAGCAAATCCTCCCCAGCCACACCCGATCTCTAAAATGTCTTTATTTTGCACATTAATTTTATTAATTATGCGCTGATATTTATGTAACTGAGCATCCATTAGGCTATCTTTATCGCTAGCTCTTATAGCTGATGAATAGGTCATTGTTGGGTCAAGCCAAGACTGATAAAAATCATTACCTATATCGTAATGCTCAAGAATATTTTTTTTACTACCATAAAGTGTATTTGCTCTTACTAATTGATTATGTAAGTAAAAAAATATCTTATTAAAAAAACTCGCTTGTCCTTTATTTTTTATACTACTTAAATTTAAACTACAATAAGTTAAAAAATCGGGTACATCAGAACTATCCCAAAAGCCTAGATGGTAAGCCTCTCCTAAGCCAATGTCCCCTCTTTTTGTCAACATACCCATAATTCGCCAATCATGGATTATCATATCGCATTTCGGTCCATCGATATCTCCGTTGAAAATTAATTCCTCTGAACTAGGTAAACGAATAGTCAGCTGTCCAATGTCGGCTTTTTCGAAAAGAATTTTTAATGCATCCTTATACTTATTACTCATATTGCTTTACTCTAGGTAATGTTTTTATTAATTTTTTTTGGTTTCTTGACGAAAGGAATTTTTTTAATCCAAAGCCTAAATGCATGAAAATGAATAAAAAATATTACCTTAAAAGCTATAAAGGGCAAGCTAAGTATGTGCGGAAGCAAGTTTCTATTATTGAATGGAACAATATTTCCAGTGATAGCTGTGGAAATCAACTTTTTATCTTCATCTACATAATTAATATCAATTTTCAAATTTTTTTCATTAACATCAAACCTAAAATTATATTGTCCCTTAATCTGACAAAAAGGTGAAACGTGAAATACCTTGGGGTGTCTTATTGTGTTTGTATATTTAATTGGACTCATATCTTTTTCAAAACATAAATATCCATGCCTTTCATTAAATGTATTATTCACCTCAGCTAAAACAACTTTTAAACTTTTATCTTTATCAAAACATAACCAAAAACTTACAGGATTAAAACCCCACCCTAGTGCTTTTGGTATGGTCAAAAGCTTTATATCATGGGCATTACTAGGATCTATATCGTACTCGTCAAGAATACCTGAGATATATAACTCGGGGTCTATAAATTTTTCAAAGCCATAATCTTTCCAAAGTACACTAAATAAATTGAACTTATTTATCGAAAAAAATATATTCTTTTTAGAGGAGGATAGAGAGCCTAGATTTAGTAATACATAAAGCATATTATGAGAAAATTCATATATTTCAGGAGTATGTCTTTTATGAAATATTTTCATTTTGACTAGGAAAGAATTATTCAAGTTATATCACTTTTTTTTATTTTCTTAGAAATTTCTACTGCACTCCATACTCCATCTTCATGAAAACCATAACGTAAATATGCACCACAGAACCATACATGGCTATCACCTTGAGTTTCATTTAGTGCTAATTGACCATCTATTGCAGTTTGATCAAAAACTGGATGGTAAAATTCATGTGTATCATATATTTTTTCTTCAGGAATAGGTGATATTGGATTTAGAGTCACAAATAAAGGTATTTTAGGATTAATATGCTGTAATTTATTCATCCAATATGTCACAGCGACCCTACTAGCCTCCTCTCCTTTTCTGTAAAGGTAGTTCCAGCTACTCCAACATTTCTTTTCTTTCGGCATTTGCTTAGAATCAAAATGTGTATACGCTATATTTTTTTCTCTAGAAAATTTTTTAAGCGCATTTTGCATTGCTGGATTTATAGATTTCAAAACAGGCAGAATTTCAACTGGATGGCACGCAAATAAAACTTCATCGTAAACAACTGGATCATTATCACATTCTTTTATTTGGATTTTACCGTCTAAACAATCAATATATTCAATATTACAATTTTTCTTAAGGGTGTTATTTTTACTAATAGAGAGGACTAGAGCTTTAACATACTCTTTACTTTTATTTTTTATTGTATGCCATTGAGGTCTATTTTTGATGCTTAGTAGGCCATGATTATCGAAAAAACTAACAAACGTGGTGGCTGGAAAATCTAACATAGTACTTGATGGACAGCTCCAAATTGCTCCGCCCATTGGTAAAATATAATAATCTCGGAACCATGATCTTAGATTCATTTTTTTAATTAATTCACCGAGCGATAAATTAGGAGATTTTTTTATAAAATCTTTTGCTTTAGCATTAAACTTTATAATATCCATCACGCCTCTTAGCATACTAATATTAAATAAATTTTTTCGCTGGGCAAAAAGCGTGTTGAGAGATGAGCCAGCCCACTCTAATTGACCATCATTAGCGGATATAGCGAATGACATCTCCGTGTCTTCTATCTGAACCTCCAAATCTTTCAAGAGTTTATTAAGAAGTGGGTAAGTGCGATCATTCAAAACAATAAAACCAGTGTCAACATCAACCTTTGCTTTGTTGTTAGTCAAAACAGATATAGTTCTGCTATGTCCACCAAAAACAGCATTTTTTTCGTAAACTGTTATATTATAATTGTCTTTTAAGAAATAAGCTGCGCTTAATCCCGAAACACCTGAGCCAATGATTGCTAAATTTTTTTTTCGATCCATACCTATCCGTAATTCTTCATTGAGTTTTTAATTATTTTCATTTTGATGAAATCAATAAATTATGTGCAATGCTCGTTTGCTAAATTCCTTAACTATATGTTATGAATAAAATTAATATGTTTAAATATATTTTAACCAGTTTGTTAATTCGTCCATCCAAGCCTATAATGAAATAAATACATTCCCAAAAAGAATGCTAATAATTACTTTCAAGAATAAATAAATACAGAAGGCATCAAATGAAACATGATTGTATCAAAAGCGTAAAATATTTTGTTGTGTATTTAGCTATTATTTTCTCCTCGTCTTCTTATGCCGAGCTCTCTAATAATAAACCATTTTCAGTAGCTCCTGGAACCACGATTTTAGCTGGAGGTAATCCCTCTAATACTTCGCTTAACACTTTCAAAGATATTACAAAAAAGGCTAAGCAGCTTAATCTCAATTCAGTAAAAAGTACTATAGCTGGAAACCTGAGCGACAAAGGCAAAGAAATTACACAAACTTACTTAGAAAGGTATTTTCCAACCGTTGAACTAGAGCTTGATATGCTGAACGGTGAAAAACCAACCTCAAGCATTCTAATATTAGCGCCTCTTTCAGATCCAAGCGATACGATAAATACATTTTTCACACAAGACAGTATCTACTACACTGATAACCGAACAACTATTAATTTAGGCGTTGGTTATCGTCGTCTCCAGTTAGACAAAAAATTATTGTTAGGCATCAATGCATTTTATGATCATGAATTTCCATATAATCACCAAAGAGCAAGTATAGGTCTAGAAGCAAGGACCACTGTTGGTGAGCTAAATGCAAACTTTTATGAGAGCTTAACTGATTGGAGAGATGGTCGTGATGGTTTAGAGGAACATGGCTTAGATGGACGTGATATTGAGATTGGTATCCCTTTACCTTATATAAACTGGGCTTATTTCTTCGCTCAAGCATTTCAGTGGGATAGCGAGGTAGCTGGTGTTAAAGATATTTCTGGGACCAATCTAACTATACGTGCAACTCCACCCGGATTGAGGGGCCTAGAAATAGAATTTGGTCGAACAGATTATAGCACCACTAGCAGCAACACAAATCGTGATGCTAATTTTTTCAGGATCAATGTTAATCTGACGGATTGGTTTAAGAAGTCAGATAATACTGTACCTCTGATTAGTTCTGTTGCATACCAGCTTGGCGATATGGAATCGAAGCGTTATGAAAAAGTACGCCGAACTAATTTAATATACAAACAAATGAAAGGTAATGGTGTAACAGTTTCTGCATTCTAACTTTTTACAATAACTAGATATATTTTTAATTTTTTAAGATAGCTTAAGGAATAGAATAATGAATAACAAGCTAGGTCTAATAATTCTGGTAATGCCTTTAATGCTTCTGTCATCTTTAACAATGGCAGAAATTGATGGGCCTTGCGAGAAAACTACCGGTAAAATTATTAAAGTTTATTCACCACTAAATAGCGATAACCATACTTTTAAAAGTACAGACGGTACTCAAACTGGTGATCAATGTTCCGAAATACCAGACGCTTACCGAGTCACTATATATAAATTTGGTCTATGCAAATTAAATCCTTTTACTGCTAATAATTTTTCAAGCTGCGAATACTTCATCGATGATACTAGCGGTGTAGTTCATACAATGACTGAAGGTGTTGGAATTAAACAATCTCTACCCATTACTTCTGCGCCAACCGCTGGAGTATATAATTATATCGTAATGCTATTAAGCAATACCTTTAATATAAAGCATACGCAAGAATATAGTGCAGCTCTTTTCTCAAATCCAAACGGTGATGGGGAAACAACAGGGACCACTTGCTGGTCTGTTGCACACACCACTTCTTTCGGTTCATTTGGCACTGACTACGATAATAAGGGGTCTTCAAGCGATGGAGGCATGCAATGTGGTGACGCAGATGACGCAGCTCCAGCATTTACTACAGAAATTTTTGATACTCTTGGTGAAGAAGAGGGTGCTGAAGCTTTTAGGGCTGTAAATGCTGAATCAATGGAAGTTGGTGGTAATGCAATGTGGGCGAAATTAATGCAAGATGACAATACCACAACCGCTACGACGCATACTAACGCAGCGAGAATGCTACTTGTGATTGATACAGCGGCTCCCAAAAGACTCACGCCAACAAGTCAAGTTAACATAAGGATTAAATTAACTGATTCAGTTTCCGTCGATACAAGCTTCAATAGTTCAAAAGCTTATGCTGTAAAAATGGGTGCAGACCCTGTCCAAGTTGATGTCGTAATAAGCAATTAAATTTTATTAGTTATCCACTATCCTTAAATCTAAAAGCCTTCAATATATGTTGAAGGCTTTATTTTTACCAGGGTATTTCTTTACCATCCCAATTCCAAAATCTTCCACTATTTTTTGAGTTAAGACTATATATAACCTCAAGAAGTAATGTTGCTGTTTGATCTGAACTGAAAAGTTTTTTTGTGGCTACATTTGTTTGAAATGGAGCAGATAGTTGAGTATCAGTTGTACCTGGATGAAGAGCAGCGACACAACAATTTGGAACTTTGTATTGCCACTCAAGTGATAACGTCTTTATGGCCATATTTAAGGCTGCTTTTGATGCTCTGTAGCTATACCAACCACCTAATCTATTATCCTCAATACTCCCAACTTTCGCTGAAATAACAGCAAAAATTGTTGCCGTAGATCCAATAAGTGATCTAGAGAAATATTTAGCTATTAATAAAGTTGGCAGTGTATTGATTCTAAAATTATCAAGAAAAAAATCTGGCTCGATAGCTCGAATTGCCTTTTCTGGTCCCCTTTTTTTTGTGTGAAGCATACCGACGCAATTAATTATCCAGTTTATTTTTTTTAGGTCAGCTGAAAGGCTCTTAAAGTCTTCTTCTTTAGTAACATCAAGTTGGTGCCAATTGAGCCTATCATCATTTAATTCAGGGCAGATCTTTCTATAGGTGGCATGAACAGTACAAGTTTGATTATTTTTAAGTATAGCCTTAACGAGCCCCATACCTATACCACCGCTACCACCAATTACGACGATATTCACTTATCGTTACCGACACATGTATCGCAGTCATAAAGCCGACGATATCTTTTTTCAGCCCATATATTATATGCATATCCAGCAACATAGTTGATGAGGGGCCATAACAAAGGCTTAAAAACCCACCCCCAGTTGGTATGTGACCAAGCCTGCACTGTTGCAGCGACTCCTTTGATCCACACCCCTTCAGCAGTCCTAAGATGAAGAACTTTAAGCATATCTAATTGTGATGGCATGCTGTCATCTATTTCACACTTATGTACATCCATAAAAGCAAGACCCCCGTCATTTATGTCCTCTAGTAGTTTTATTTCTTTAGTACACATTGGACAGGAACCATCAAAAAATAAGATGTCTTTTGTAGATTTATCATTAAAAAAATTTGTCATGTTGTGCTCTTTATTTTACGATTATCGGCTTAGAGTAATACTATGTAAATCAGAATAGAAATTTTCGTTTTATACAAGTATCGATGTAAAATAGATATTCAAGATAACACTCATTCCGGTCAAAAAAATGAGGAAATCATAGAAAAAACTCGTATATAACCATAATTATACTGAAATCTTATAACAAACTAAAGAATGGGAGCACTCTTTGTGGTCAGAGTAATGGATAGTACAGCGCCTAGGTTGCAAACAAAATCGATTGGTATTATTGGTGCAGGTATATCGGGGCTATCCTGTGCCAAAACTTTAGAACAAGCTGGCTATCATGTTGAGGTATTCGATAAGGGTCGAAACCTATCTGGACGAATGGCCACTAGACGCAATGATCTTTCAGAATTTGATCATGGCGCTCAATATTTTACTGTTAAAAATCCTGATTTTAAACAAGAAGTAGACAGATGGGTTGGTGCGGATGTTGCAAAGATATGGTCTCCAAAAATAGCGGTTTTAGATAATTTAAAAGAAAACGAAACATCTGCCAAAAAAAACCAATTTAACAGCTGGGTAAATATAGGTATAGGGAAGCTTAAATCTTTTAAAAAATCCATTTTTACTGCTAATAATAATGGTACCTCTGTGGAACGTTTTGTTGGTACTCCTAAGATGACAACTCCAGCCACCTTTATTTCTAGGGGTCTTTCTGTTAAAAAAGGAACAACTATAGATTCTGTTTACATCAGACCTCAAAGTTATCCCCGATGGTCACTAAAAAGTAAGGAGATTGGAGTCATAGAGGGTAACTTTAATATCATAATTGCCGCTATTCCTGCTCCTCAGGCTGCAGAATTATTTAAAGAAATCTCACCTAAACTTACTGAAATTTCCCAAAGCGTGAAAATGTCCGGAACTTGGGCTGTAATGCTCAATTTCGAAGAAAAAGTTAACTTAAATTTTGATGCTGCTTTCATTAATGGAGGTCCATTAAGATGGATTGCTAGAAATAACAGCAAACCAGAAAGAGGTATGACGGAGGCCTGGGTTCTTCATGCAACATCGGAATGGAGCGAATCACATCTTGATATATCACGAGAAGAAGCCACAGAGCTTCTCGTAAAAGAGTTTATTGCTCTTGGGGGCTCTGTTCCCAACCAGTCTCAAGCACATTTATGGCGGTATGCAGACTCAACCCAACCACTAGACACAACCTTTGCTTGGGATGAAGAAAATAATCTTGGTATTTGTTCTGACTGGCTTAATAATGGAAGAGTTGAGGGAGCATGGTTAAGCGGTAAAAGACTTGCAGAGTTTATCATTCAGTCCTTAAAAGACAATGATCCTTTAAAAAATTACTGGGGGCATGGTAATTAACTATAGTTTTAAGAGATATTACTAAATCTCTATCAGATAAAGGTTCAATTTAGTTATGTGTGAAGCTTTAAATGATTGTCCATTAAGGTGCTCTTGAATGAATATACTAATTTTAAAAAATGAAGATTTTTTAAATGAAAATACTGTCAAAGTCTGTGATCGTCGTGCAAAACATATGCTAGAAATAAAAAAATTATCTATTGGTAGCACTATAAATGCTGGTCTAATTAACGGAAAATTAGGTTTTGCAATTGTAAAAGATATTGAATTTATGTGTGTAACACTAGAGGTTTCACTAGAGGAAGCACCACCTGCGCCTCTATCTTTATCTCTTGTGATGGCCCTCCCTAGGCCTAAAATTTTAAAAAAAATTCTACAAACTGTTGCCTCTCTTGGGATCAAAAAACTCTATCTAATAAACTCTTGGAAAGTTGAGAAAAGCTACTGGCAGTCGCCTCTATTGGTTGCAAATAATATACATGAGCAGTTATTGCTTGGTTTAGAGCAAAGCTGTGAAACACAGATGCCTGAGGTGATTATAAGAAAACGTTTTAAGCCATTCTTAGAGGATGAACTTATATTGATAGCCAAAGAAACTCGCGCTTTAATAGCCCATCCTAGTGAAACTAAATTTTTTCCTAAAGAAATTGAAGGAAATACGATTCTTGCTATAGGTCCTGAGGGTGGTTTTACAGAGTATGAGCTTCATAAATTTATCGAAGTCGGATTTGAACACCTGTCCTTAGGAAGACGGATACACAAAGTAGAAACAGTTATACCTCTACTAGTGGGAAAGTTATTTTATTAATAATTTTAACTCATTTGTAAGAGAACAAAATCAATTTCATAAATATATAAAAAAGTGTACCCTTCTTAATGAAAATTCATTTATAAATATTTAAAGTAAATTAGAAAGGACAATAAAGACAATGATTCTATATGATTGTGACATAGCGCCAAATCCAAGGCGCGCTAGAATGTTTATAGCCGAAAAAGGTTTGGATATAAAAAAGGTTGAAGTTGATATAATCGGTGGTGAAAATCTCTCAGAAAGCTTTTTGTCTATCAACCCTAGGGGTTTGCTTCCTGTTCTAGAGCTTGATGATGGTACGAGGATAGATGAAGTAATGGCTATCTGTAGATATCTGGAAGAAATCTATCCTAAAAACCCATTACTTGGGTCCACTCCACTAGAAAAAGCTAGAGTTGTTGGCTATCAACGGAAAATGGAATTTGATGGCATGATTGCCATATCAGAAGCATTTCGAAATGATGCTATAAATGAACGTTTTACATTTAGAAGCCTTCCTGGACGTGATGGAACTTCAGCGATAGAGGGTCTTGTTCAGCGAGGTCAAAATACACTCGATAATTTTTATATTTGGCTAGAACAATACCTAACAGAAAATGAATTTGTTGCTGGTGATAATTTTACTATGGCTGATATTACCGCTTATGTCGCTATTGATTTTTCTAAATGGGTTAAAAGAAGAATACCAAAAGAAAATATCAGAACCCTTGAGTGGTATGGCAAAGTCTCCTCGAGAAATAGTGCTAAAGCATAAAAAATATATAAATTAAGAGAAAAAAAATGAGCCTTAGTAACCCAAAACTGGTCCAAGAACTTAAATTAGCTATCATCGGTCTTGGATATGTTGGGCTTCCTCTAGCAGTAGAGTTTGGGAAAAAATACTCGGTAATAGGTTTTGATATTAATCAAAACCGTATTGAGGAGCTAAATCAAGGTATTGATATAACTCTCGAAGTTACCTTAGAAGAGCTCAAAAATGCGAAGAATTTATCCTTTTCAACAACACAATCTGACCTTGAATCAGCAAACTGTTTTATAGTTACAGTTCCTACCCCAATCGATGATAAAAAGAATCCAAACCTCACTCCGCTACTAAAAGCCAGTGAACTAGTCGGTAAAGTAATAAAAAATGGGGATATTGTCATATATGAGTCAACAGTTTACCCAGGTGCTACAGAAGAAGAATGTGTTCCAATTCTTGAGAAATTTTCTGGCTTAAAATTTAATATAGATTTCTTTTGCGGTTATAGTCCTGAACGAATTAATCCTGGAGATAAAGAACATCGTATTTCAAATATTAAAAAAATAACATCTGGTTCAACGCCTGCGATTGCTGACCTAATTGACAGTCTTTACAACGATATAATCGTTGCAGGAACACACAAGGCAAACAGTATCAAGGTCGCTGAAGCTGCGAAAGTCATAGAAAATACACAAAGAGACTTAAATATTGCTCTAATAAATGAGCTGGCTATTATTTTTAATAAGATGGATATAGATACGCAAGAAGTACTTGAAGCAGCTGGAACTAAATGGAACTTTCTACCTTTTCGTCCAGGTATAGTAGGAGGACACTGTATAGGTGTTGACCCGTATTATTTAACCCATAAGGCCCAATCTATTGGTTATAGTCCTGAGATTATTCTTGCTGGCAGAAAGATGAATGATGGAATGAGTAAATATATTTCATCTCAGCTCATTGAAGCAATGGAACAAAAATCAATAAATATCAAAAACTCAAAGATTCTAATCATGGGACTAACATTTAAAGAAAACTGCCCAGATCTGCGTAACACAAAAGTAACAGATATCATCAAGGAACTAGAAAAACTTGGTACACAAATTGAAGTTTATGATCCATGGGTGGATAGTCATATTGCAGAAAAAGAATATAAGATAAAAGTGATTAATGAGCCTGAATCCAATAGTTATGATGCTATCATCATTGCTGTCGCTCATGATAAATTTAAAGAGATGGGCGCGAAGAAAATTACAAGCTTTGCTTCGACAATAAATGTTATCTACGACTTAAAATATCTTCTCGGAAAAGAATTTTCAAACTTAAGACTTTAAGTGAAAAAAATAATCTATTAATTATTAACATTTAACAGTTTTGGCATATGCCTGTTTTAAATTCGATTTTTTGGAAGTTTCCTAACACCTGAAGCATCAAAATTACTCGCTCTTGATCTGATGAGAATACCTTAGCTGAGACTCCTTTAAATGGTCCATCCATGACTATTACCTGGTCACCCTTTTTGAAAGGCTTAAGCTGATCCGTCTGATTAATCTGTATCGACTCAAATACACGAATATCATTGATTAATTTATCGCTGGCCCAAGCTGGTTCTTTACCAAAATGCACTAATCCACTGACGCCACGTGTTGATCGAACTGATGATAGAGATTGATCTTCGTAGGATTGTCTGGCAAACAAATAACGAGAAAACATAGGTGAAACGATTGTTTCCCAAGCACCTGATCGCTTCTTTAGCTCTTTCCATAGTGGCAGATAAGCCTCTATACCCTGACGAATCAGATGCTTTTTTGCCTCAATCTCCATTCTTGGTTTAGTCATTATAACCAACCAACTTGAGTTCATCATCAGAAGCGTCCTATAAAATTTAAAAAAATTTTATGTCACGATAACATCTTTTTTGCGATATGGGCAATCTCGGGGCATAAAAAAACCCTACAGCTCTAATAGAACAGGTAGGGTTTAAAAAAGAAGAGGCTATAGTTATATCTATTAATTTATTTTCTTATGATGAAGATCTGTTTGTTTAGTAAAAACCCAATCGACGATTTTGCTATTGGGTTTATAGCCTGTAACTAGCTTTTGCAGTAACGTGCTTATTACTTCAACGTTAGCATTATTAAGCAGAACCTTAAGTATATCTAAGTCAATTTTTAATGTATCCCAAGGAATATATGGATCCTGTGCTTTTTTAATTTTAGGATGAGATGTTGGTTGAGGGTTTTCACCTAACAGTAGCTCCTCATAAAGCTTTTCTCCAGGTCGCAGCCCTGTTATTTGAATCTCAATGTCACCAGCAAGATTATTTTTATCACGTACAGATAATCCAGAAAGCTCTATCAAGCTTCGGGCTAGGTCTATAATTTTTATAGGCAGCCCCATATCTAACACGAATACATCCCCGCCTTTTGACATAGCGCCCGCTTGAATAACTAGCTGAGCTGACTCTGTAACCGTCATAAAATAACGCATAACATCGGAATGTGTCAGTGTTATCGGACCGCCATCTAATATCTGTTTTCTGAATTTTGGGATAACCGAGCCTGATGAGCCCAAAACATTTCCAAATCTCACTATAGAAAATTTTGTATTTTTATTCTTTTTTTGTTTATTAAATAAAGCCTGAACACAAAGTTCAGATAAACGCTTGCTTGCTCCCATTATATTGGTTGGTCTTACCGCTTTATCAGTTGAGATTAACACAAAGTCGGATACACCCTTTTCCATAGAAACTTGAGCAGTAACAAGGGTGCCTATAACATTATTTTTTACACCTTCTGCTAGATTATGCTCTACTAATGGTACATGTTTATAGGCAGCCGAATGGAAAACACTAGAAGGTTTCCACGTATCTATAATCTCAGTCATCCTGTCTTCATCTTGTACTGAGGCTAATAAGGGTATGATTAAATTCGCAGATTCATCGAGGTCCGCTAAAATAGACTCAAGCTCAGAATGTATTGTATAAAGAGCATACTCGCTGATATCTATAAGTAATAATTTTTTAGGTTTGAGCTTAATAATCTGTCTACAAAGCTCGCTCCCAATTGAACCTCCTGCACCAGTTACTAAAATTACTTTTGACTCTATATTTTTTGAAAGCAAAATATGGCTGGGGGCAATAATATCCCTAGTCAAAAGGTCATCTACATCCAGCTCACGAAGATCCGAGGAGCTCACTTTACGCCCAGAAAGATCAAACAGGCTTGGAAGCGTTCGAACTGAAACGTTATATTTACTTAGTTTATTTAAAATTTTATTACGATCTTTCTGGTTGACTGAAGGAATAGCTAGAAAAACATGCGTTACTCTCTTTGATTCAATCAAATTGCCTAAGTCATGAGGATCAAAAATAGACTGTTCACTTAGAATATGACCAAATAATCGATTGTCGTCATCTAAAAATCCTACTACTTGAGTCTCATAGCTATTTTTTAGCGCAGACACAAGTTGTTGGCCAGCAACACCAGCTCCATATACTAGTGCTTTATGGGTGGATAAAGATAATAACTGTAGTTCTGTTGAGCCACCCAGCCAGTATCTCGTAACCGCTCTCGTGCCCCCTATAGCAAAAAAAAGTAGTAGTGGCTGTATAATACCAACTGTTCGGGGGATATCATTAACTCCAATCACCATAACTACCGTTGCATAAAGTAAGCCGTATATTGTTAAAGCGCGAGATATACTTAAAATAGCTGATACACCAGAATAGCGAAATATTGTTCTATACAAACCTAGAATGAAAAAAACTGGGAGGGCTATTGTTATTGAGAGCACTGCACCTAAAAAAACTGGCCCGGTAAGCATAATGAATTCATCAGACCGTAAATAAAGCGCGAGCCATAGAGTTATAATACATAAGCTTATGTCGACTGTTACAGCAATCATAAGCTTAGCGTAACGTGGTAGCGCCAATATAGGCTGAGGCGTAATGCTTACCCACCCAATTAATCTCTTAAAAGATTGTAAATAGTTATCTTTATTTGACATTTTTTCCTTTGTACAAAGAAATAGCCTCATTAAAAAAATCTTCTAGCTTAGAAATGAGTAAACTTCTATTAAAATGTTTTTTGATGTGTTCGCTCCCTCGTCTGCCCATCTCGTCTCTTTCTGAGGAGCTTTTTGATATCATTTGAAGAACGGACGACGCAAGAGCTTCTGGGTCGCTTGCAGGAGAGGAGATTCCAGCCTTAGCATCATTTATAAGTTTTGCACCCTCTCCATCGAGCATTCCCAGCACAGGTATACCAGCCATCAAATAAGATTGAAGTTTTGCGGGGATCGTTAAAGAAAATACTGGTTCCTTTTTGAGAGTAACAAGTAAGGCATCAGCATGGGCATAAAAAGATGGCATACGTTCTATTGGATAACGACCGAGAGTCAATATCTGGCTTTCTAGATTGCGTCGCGTAACCTCTGCTTGTAGCCATTTATATTTGCTACCATTTCCAATAATCAACCAACGTATATTGCTATTAGATTTAAGTATTTGCGCAGCATCCAGAATAGCCGGCATATCCTGAGATTCACCAATATTCCCAGCAAAAACTATATTAAAAGAATTAGTCTTTATGGGAACTTCTGGCGCCTTGCTGGGCTTAGAATTAAAAATATCTTCAGCCCAACTAGGGTAGTAGCGTATTTTAGATTTATCTTTACAATAAAGTGCAATTCGTGAAACGAAGGATTGCGATTGACCTAAAACAAGAGTGCAGTTTTTGTAAATAACCCTTACCAAACAACCTGTCAATTTAAGAATATTTTTCGAGTGAACAGCGCCTACTGCAGATAGAGACTCAGGCCAAAGGTCTAGGACCCAAAAAACAACTGGAATTTTTTTTATTCTGGCTAAAAAAATTGCTGGCAAAGCAACTGTGATTGGAGACGGGCCATAAACAAAAATTAAATCGAAGGATTTTTTTTGTAAGCTCCAAGTACCGAAAAATGTTGCTCCAATCAAAAAACTCAAATAATTTAAACCTAAACGAAAAAAACCTGATGATCTGGCAAGTATTGGCGCACGAATTACTTCAACCCCACAATATTCTTGAAAATTTTCTGGATTTTTTTTGAAATCCATATAGATTTTTCCAGATGGATAATTGGGCTTACCTGTCAAAATTGTCAACACGTGGCCACGATTCTTAAGCTTCTAAAACCAGGTCATTTATCCTAAAATTTTCAGGCCAAAAATATTGTGTAACTATCAGTATTCGCATTTATTCGTATTTCTTCCAAACTACGCGATTAACATAGTCTGTATAGCTATGGATTATGCGTACAATCTTTTCGCTTACGTTCGGTGAGTTATAATCTTTAACCTGCATTAAGCAACGATCCTCTCCACGCGTCTGATGTTCAAGTATAGCAAGTGCTTGTTTTACTCTTTGCGTCTCTAGACCAACCATCATGACAGAAGCCTCTTCCATTCCTTCTGGCCGTTCGTGTGCTTCTCGAATATTTAAAGCAGGGAAATTTAAAATAGACGATTCTTCAGTAATTGTTCCACTATCTGATAGGACTGCCTTAGCGTTCATTTGCAAATAAATATAATCATGAAATCCCATTGGTTCTTGAAATTTTATTAATGAGTTAAATTTAATATTAAGCTTGTTTATTTGTTTTTTTGTTCTCGGATGGGTCGATACGATGACAGGTAAACCATAATCTTTTGCAACAGAATTCAAAATCTCAGCTAGCTTATTAAACGAATGTTCAGATTCAATATTTTCTTCTCGATGCATGCTTACCGCAAAGTACTTTTCTTTAGTTAGTTTTAAGCGAGAAAGTACCTCAGATGATTCAATTTTAGGCATGTAGTAGTTCAATACTTCAAACATCGGGCTTCCAACCTTAATCACACAGTCAGGAGAAATACCCTCGCGCAATAGATATTCTCGAGCAATATTACTGTAGGTCAAATTAATATCAGCAGTATGGTCCACTATGCGACGATTTGTTTCTTCTGGGACTCGTAAATCGAAACAACGATTACCAGCTTCCATATGAAAAATTGGGATTTTTCGGCGCTTTGCAGAAATAACAGACAGACAGCTATTTGTATCCCCAAGAACAAGCATAGCGTCTGGCTGAGTTTCTTCCAGAATCACATCAATCGATGAAATTATATTTCCAATAGTGTTGGCTGTACCGATACTATCTTGAGTGCTCTCAAGAAAATGATCTGGTGTTCGGATATCAAGGTCATCAAAAAATACCTGGTTAAGGTTAAAGTCGTAGTTCTGTCCTGTATGTACCAATATATGGTCACAATACTTATCAAGAGTAGGTATTATTCGAGATAAGCGTATTATTTCTGGACGAGTGCCAACAACAGTAATCACTTTAATTTTTTTCATATTTAACCTTGCAAGCTATAGTATCAGAATTGTTTTTATCATAGATCTCGCTTGCCCAGAGCATAGCAATCATTTGGTTTTCCCCAATATTTGTAACTTCATGGGTCCACCCTGGAGCTGTTTCGATAATTTGGGGTTTTGCTTCTGAAGAAACTAATTCATATGTTTCATTAGTCTGGATATTGCGAAAGTTAAATCTTGCTGTACCAGAAATTATAAGGAATTTTTCAGTTTTAGTGTGGTGGTAATGTCCACCACGTGTCACTCCTGGATGAGCGGTAAAATAAGCGAACTGACCAGAGTTCTTTGTTTTTAGAAACTCAACAAATACTCCACGCTCATCACTATGTTCAGCTAGATCGTAAATAAACCTTTCTTTTGGTAGATAACTTATGTAGGTGGCATAAAGTGCTCTAACCAGACCCTTTCCGACAGATTCAGAAACATTTTTCGTACGTGTATCATCAAAAGCTTTAATTTGAGCTGATAGCTCTTTTATTGTGATATGGTATTGAGGTGCTATTTTAGGCCAACATAGCCCGGAAGGCATATCTTCTAGGGTCTTTATAAAACTTGTTATTAGATCATCCACATAAACCAGTGGCAGCTCTGAAGTATTATTGCTAATACTTATAGGTTTCTTGTTAGCTATATTGAAGCAGAATGTAGCCACTACCGAATTGTAGTTGGGACGACACCACTTGCCAAAAATACCAGGCAATCGATAGATATATACAGGATTATCTATTTCAGTATTTAGTTTTTTTACTATTTGTTCAGCTCTATATTTACTTCTACCGTAGGGATTATCTAATTCAGCTTGGGTTGAAGATGCTAAAATAATCGGAATACATCTATCAGTGGATTTAATGACTTCACAAATTGATTCTGTTAAGCCTGCATTTATAAGATCAAACTGACCCTCATCCTTAGGGCGATTTTCTCCAGCAAGATGCACTATGGCATCTACTGTAGGTATTATTTTTTTTAGCATCTCCGCTGAATGATCACGTGTAAACTCTATCACTTCGAAACCATCCAGTTCCTCAAGACGCACTTTAAGATTCTTGGCAATAAATCCACGTGACCCTGTTATCAAGACACGCATATATATGCTCCTACTAAATCATGTATCTGGGTCAACATATTTGCCTTGCTTTATAGACTTAATGAAATTCAGACTCATTAATAAATTTTTCGCTTCATTCACATCTAGTTGTTCTGAATTGTGTGAGTTATATTCTTGTGCTGAAGATATTTTTGGCTCCCCTTGGTCCAAAAATTTACTGTAACCAAGGTCGCGTAAGTCCGGAGGTATTCGGTAATAGCCTCCCCGATCTTCAGCCGCTACTATTTCTTCTCTGCTTAGAAGAACCTCATGAAGTTTTTCTCCATGACGGGTACCTATAATTTCAATTTTATGGTCTGGGGAATTCATGAGGGCAACAAGAGCTTTTGTCAAAGTATAAATAGAAGTTGCGGGTGCCTTTTGAACGAATATGTCTCCTGCATTACCATTCTCAAAGGCGTAAAGAACCAAATGAACAGCATCACTTAAAGTCATCATAAATCTTGTCATTTTTGGATCAGTTATAGTGACAGGTTTACCCTCAAGGATTTGATTTACAAATAAGGGAACCACCGAACCGCGTGACGCTAGGACGTTACCAAACCGTATACAACAAATTGTTGTCTCATTACTGTTGCGTGACTTTGCTACAGCAACTTTTTCCATCATTGCTTTAGAGATACCCATAGCATTAATAGGATGAACAGCCTTATCTGTACTTAGGCAAACTACTCTCTCGACGCCGCAAGTTATTGCGGCCTCGAGAATATTTTCTGTGCCTAAAATATTAGTTTTTACTGCCTCTAATGGAAAAAATTCACAAGAAGGTACTTGTTTTAGAGCTGCAGCATGAAATATAAAGTCGACACCACGTGTAGCCGTAAGAACCGACTGATAATCACGAACATCACCGATATAAAAAGTTACTTTAGGATGATTAAAGCGTTTTCGCATATCATCTTGTTTTTTTTCATCCCGGCTAAATATTCGAATCTCTTTTACTTCAGATTGCAATATTTTTTGAAGCACGGCATTCCCGAAAGAACCAGTTCCACCGGTTATTAATAGCACTTTATCGTTGAACATTTTTAAGGCCTTTTACGTATGAAAATTATTGATTTTTTTAATTTTTTCAACTTCAGCTGAAAGTAAATTTACGCCATTCTCCAAGGTAAAATTAGAGGACGCTAATATTGAACCATTTTTTGAAATTCTTTCACGAGCCAGCTGATCGAGGAGTAAAGTTTTTATTGCATCAGAAAGCTCTGATGGATTCCTTGGGTTGACAACCAGGGCATCCCGACCATTTACTACATAGTCCTCAATCATTCCTACTCTTGTCAGCACGCAAGCTAAGCCTGCACTCATTGCTTCGATCATTGAGTTTGGTAACCCCTCACTCCATGAGGGTAGCACAAAGATTTCGCAGGTATCAAGCAACACAGCCTTTGCTTTTTGATCTACCCATCCTGTAAAGGTCACATAGCTTTTAAGCTTATGCAACTCAACAAACTTATAGGCGCTAGCTAACGCTCCACCTTTTCCACTAAAGATCATATGAAACTTAATTTGTGTGTCGCGTAATATGAGAATAGCATCTAGTAAATCCATAATCCCTTTAAAATCTTCCATATGTCCTAGGTATAAAATTTTAAGATTATGATCAGATTTTTGGTATTTTCGTCTAGCTCCAATATGGAGATATTCCTCCGAGGCTGTCCAATTTGGTACTATGGGGGCATCCGAAGCTTTAAAACCTAATTCTTTTATTGCAAATTTTTGAAATGATGGCCCCTGGCAAAGAAAAGTGCTTGAGCGGCCGATAGTATGTCTGATAAAGGCTGCAAACCATTTTTTTGATAGATACTGATTTATTATTGCCCCTGCACGAGGAAAAATCATCACTGGAACCTGAAACAAGCGCGCAAAACAAACCATCACACCTTTTTCAAGGGCACTCGTACCCTCCCCCAAAAATATTATAGATACATCTGGTCTAAAAAAGATCATTCGAATATTGAAAAGAATAAGTCTTTTGACAGCAAATAGGAGTCTTATAAGAAATTGGGGGGGCGGGTTCGATGTTTGCGATGAGTTTAACGTACTAACTGAATATAAATCAGAAAATGAGGATTCAAGAAGTTTAGTACATGCAGTGACTTGACCTCCATATGTCTTTTTATCTGGATGAGGAAACCCTCCAACTATAAAAACTTTTGCTTGTTTGGTTGTAGTCTTCATATAACTATTAATATACTTTTATTGATTTATTTTCTTAACGACTTCTTCATATTTATCTAGCATCATCGATAGAGAAAAGTTATCTTCAGCAAATTTTCTAGCGCCGATAGTCATATCAGTGAGTGCGTCTGGTGTGATAGAAAAGCGGCGTTCTATAGCCTTACAAATATCTAATGGCGATAAGGGATCACATAGAAATCCTCGGTCTTCAGATTCTCCTAATATTTTTACATTGTCAGACACGCGTGATGCTATGATTGGGCATTGGTTTATCATCGCCTCACAAATCACATTAGGTAACCCTTCATATATACTAGCCACTATTAGAGCATCTGAATTAGCATACAAATTGGTAATATCAGAAACCTCTCCAAGAAATTCAAATTTTTCATTTATGTCTGGATTAAGCTTCAAAAAATTTACCATTTGTTGTTTCATCGACTTATCTTTATCGCTGATATCATCTCTTCCAGCCCAGGATACATTTGGAACAAATTTGTTTCGGTCATAAAATATCTGTAATGCTTTGAGCAGCCTAACGCCATTTTTTGGATATGCGACACGCCCTACTACAATTAGTTTAAGCTCTAAACTAGCGTGTATCTTGTTTTTCTTAGATGGAAGAATTATATAGCCGTTCCAAATAGCTGAAACCTTCTTTTTCATACCGGGCAGAGCTTCAATATACTCAGACTGAGTTATACTATTACAAATTACATGGCTAGAAAAATAATTTGCAAGATTTGCTAAAAATCGTCTTATTTTAGTTTCGGCTTCATTGGTTATGCTCATTTCGCAAGATATATGTTTCAATTTTCTATTAAATCTAGCTGCTATAAAGCAATATATGTTAGCGGCTGGCAAAAAACTTATTACTGTATCTGCTGCGGACATTGATGTTCTTAATGCTTTGACGATCTTCCAGCTAAAACCCAAATGAATATTCCTTGGTAAGGATTCAATCACTATTCCTGGGGTTAGATAGTCTTTAAAGAAATTTGAATCTGGTCTATACAAAAATATAGTGACTTTATTGGAACGTAGTAACCCATTCGCAATATTGACTATTTGTCGTTGGGCACCGCCAGATCCAAGGTTGTCGATAACAATCAATATTCTCAGTGAAGATCTCCATCTTTTATTTTTTTGTATTCATCTTCGAAATATTGGATGACAGGAATAAATTTAATATTTCCAACTATCGATAATAAATTATCAGTACAAGCACAAGAGAAAGCTATCTCTTTGCGCCTCAAATCAGCCGTAAGAAGCTTTATGCCAAAGACTTTTTCAGCTGCTTCAATTACAGCCCTTACAGGGGTCTTAGAACCAGTGCCAATATTCACAATCGAGTTAGATTCAGATATTAATAAACGCTTATATATTTCAACAACATCTGAAATATGAATAAAGTCACGAAGTGATTCTCCGTTATTAATTAATGTAAAAAATCTTTTTTGTGAAATTGAACGACCTATGGATGAAACAACTGAAAAATTATCTAACCCACCATACATATTAAATATTCGCACTATCTGTAATTTAATCGAGGTATCTTCAAGATGTTCTTTGATAAACAACTCAGATGAGAACTTTAGGCTAGCATATAAACTAGTTATATTAATTGGATCGATTTCTTTTGCATTTAGGTTTTCTCCATAAACTGCAGATGAACTTGTGAAAATGACTTTATCAATCAAGTGCTCTAGTTTTAAACATACAGAAACAAACTGGGATAAAATTTCAAATGAATATTTAGCGTAAGCCTCTGGTTGATCCCTTTTTGCTAACAAAGAGCTCTTATAGCTAACATTATAAATTATAGACGATTTTCCAGCTTGCTTTAGTAACTTAATAAGATCTTTTACATCATTGCTGGGAATAATCTGAGCTCGAGGAATAGATTTTTTTAGATTTTTAGATAAATTCGCGCGGCTTCCAATAATAAAAATATTTTTATTCATTTTATTTGAACTATTTATTAATTTAAAATTTTTCTTTTTTTGTCTGCATTTTGTATCCATAGCCCAATTATGAGAGCTAAAAATAACCACCAGTCTTTAATAGTGTAAACATTTAGTGTCATCGAAGCCAAACCAACCGTTGGTCCAAAGCATAAAATTACATACATCATATTGCTATTTAAAGACCACACCCCGAATTTTTTTAATTTAAATAAGGCAAGTATAAAAGGGGTCAATAGTACAAGTAATCCAATTATTCCACTCAAAATATATACGTGAATAAATAAGTTATGTGGCGAATTCGCGTTAGTCAAAAAAGTCGCTATTCTCTCGTAATTATCGCTTCCGATACCAAAGAATATATTTTCTTCCAACAAGTCATATGCAAGCTTCCAGCTAGATAATCTTCCACCTAGATTCATCAAGGAATCATTTTGCATATCTACATTGAAATAGGTACCATCATTTTTTAGATATTTATAATTCCCGTCCTCTTCTATAACCTTTAATGTTATAAACTTCTTCAGATGTTTAGTTTCTTTATCAAGCAAATCGTCTATATATGTTTTTTTAGGATCAATTATTTTGCGGCAGGGTATATTTTTTTGCGCCGAATACCAACTTATAATATTAGTTGAAAAAATATTCATCACTCTATTCGAGCAATAAGATCCACTAAAACTATAAGTAGTTAAATACTTTAATTTATTCAAATTGTTTAAAGATTTTTCTGCTTGTTCTCTTGTTGTTGATTTAATTTATATATATTTTAAGTGGATAATAGTGGAGTATTTCAGAGGGTTTTTAATGGCTCTTTGGTTCTAAGTACTCTTTCAGATTCAAGGGTTTTTAATAGCTCTTTGGTTCTAAGTACTCTTTCAGATTCAAGGGTTTTTAATAGCTCTTTGGTTCTAGTACTCTTTCAGATTCAGGGTTTTAATAGCTCTTTGGTTCTAAGTACTCTTTCAGATTCAAGGGTTTTTAATGGCTCTCTGGCAGAGGTTAATTTTGCAAGATCACGAGCTTTGTTTGGAATTTTCGATGATTATAATTTTTTACCAAAATTTCTATCGAGGCTTTCACATCTGTATTTTTTGGTTGACGGTCATTAATTTTATAATCTACTTGATTTATCTCAACATTACCGACATCTTCCCATATCGGTTAGCTTACCCCTAAGAGTGCTATAGCTAGGTACGGTTTTACTATCGTAAAGAATTACTCCAGATATGACTATCAAGGAAGATAAAAAAACTAACAGCATTGATTTTATATGCGTACCTTTAAATAAAAATATACAGATAAAACCAAAAATAAAACGAAAATACCTAAAATGGAGCCCCTATTCGATGTGTAAGTAATGCCATAAGACATAAAAATTATTGTAAAAAATAGTAAGCAGCACCTTATCGGTCTATTTTTCTTTAAATTATGTGCTAATAGATAGATAGATAGACTAATTGCGCATAGAAATCCATATGCTACGTCATTTGGAGAACGGTTAAAAACGCTGAATGAGTTATCGATCGTTATATCGAGGTATCCACTTCCAAAGCTCGGTAATAATAATCAAAATATTCTAGTTGCGGCCTAGAAATAAAAATCAGGCATGTGATTATCTGAGCTAAAATATAAGAGATACCCAAAGCTGCAATAAAGTTATCTTTTCCATAACGGATAACCGTAATCAGAATACATAAGATCAATAGATTTAAGAAAGATTGAATATGAATTCTATTATAATCGAAAAGAGCGGACTTATTAATTCCGATATCAATAAAAAAGATAGTTACTAAAATTAATAAAGGCCAATACGTAAATAAATCTTTCCTGGGTTTTGAAAAAAAACTAGCTACAAATATTAAGGTCAAAACGATAGCTACGAAGTAACTAGCTGTATGGCTGGTACCTATTATAATGATTTGAAAAGGAACAGAAAAAACATACAAACACACACATGCTTGTAGGGCTTGATCATCGAATTGTCTTAAAATTCCGTTAATATATTCTGGAAGCCGAGTCATAAATTTAATTTTTGTATAATTGATTGAATTTTTTTTAAATAAACTACAATTTTAATTTGAAGAGACTATTTCTTAGTTAACAAAAAGTATACCTAAAGACAGATCAGCCTATCTTGATGCAATAATTTGTTGTTTTTCTTGTACTGTAATTTTTTCTTCTTGACTATATTTGTAAAACTTAATTTTATTACCAAAAGTACCTGATGTTTCTCCGAAGCAAATTAAACCAAGGCTATCAAGCACGCTCTCATCTATGGGGTTATTATAAATTAGCGTAAACTCTGGTTGCTGTTCCATCAGCAATAAAACTGTCTCTTTTAAAGTATTTATATCGAAAGGATTATACAGATAAAAAAAATTATATAGCCCGTATTGAGAAAATTTAGTGCAATTTTGACAAAATATTTGAGTTTTTTTTAGATTTAATTTTATGATATTAGCATTTGCAATATTAACTAATTCTTTGGATATCTCAATTCCATCAATACGCGCAAAAGGAAATCTATAGAAAGTATTCATGGCCCCACCCTTTCCACTTCCTATATCTGGGATGCTATCTGTAGGTTTTATATCTAGTTTTGAGAATGCAGCCCAAAGTTCACTACCACCTGATGAAGATCCACGAAAAACTTTTTTGGGATCCAGCTCAAGCTCCCTAACAGGGGTTATTTTAGTGAACTCAATACCTCTTAATTTTTCTAGGACCAATTTTAGTCTATGGATCAATTTGTATTTGAGCACTTTAAATTCTACCTAATATTTTATTTAATAGTAAAAAAATTTTCCCTAACGATGAGTTAGAAATTAAGAAATTGTTAGTTGTAGTTATATTTTTGGTAAAGCCGAGCTTAAACTTATTAATTCCATCTAAGCTTTTTTCACAAATATCAACTCCACCTAAATCATATTCAAGATAATCCATTTCTTTAGCTGAAACTATATCCTTAAAATGTAGTAATTTATTTGCTCTCACAATTAATTTTAAATCATCTTTATCTTCACTAAGTAATGATGCGCTGTACAAAAGGCGGAGTTTTTTTGTATTTTTAAGGTAAAGATGAAATGCAATATACCTGTCTTCGTGTTTTGCATGAGAAATAATAATATTTTCCTTTAATCTCTTTAGCTTTGAAAAATCTGCATTTGGAATAGATTTTTTAGTGGAAAAAAAAGTGTAAAAATCCTTAAAGTCTGACATCATATCGTCGCATACATTTTGCTCAAAACTAGTAACAATATTATAATTTTTAATAGCGTCTTTGATTTCATTGCGTAGTGATTTTCTAAAATTTCTATCGATTTCTGCAATATCCTCCGTTAAGTCTATAACGGGCGATGTAAATTTAGTATTTGATGGTCCAACCTCTTTACACTGAGAATAACGAACAATATCTGCATTTGATTTTACAATCTTTTCTGCAAAATATATATTTTCGATATCTAAAAAAAATTTTTTGTACCTGTCTCTTATCATGTTCATCTTTTTTTGAGTTAACTTTAACGTATTGGAATAATATTCATCTATATTGATTAATGAGTTGCCTTAATCTCCAATGACCCCAAAATATGTATTTATATAAAATTGAATATAGATCTAAGGATTTTTTTTCTTTTAATGCATCGGTTATTGAAATAAAATTTTCTGAAAAATGCTTATGGGCAAGATTCATTCTAAGAGTGGAAAACTGCTCACTAGTCATAGAATTAGGATGAAGGCATATTGTCCATATTCCTGAGGGCCTCCACTTTGGCCACCAAAGCTGTTGAGGGATGAATGTTATGTCTTCGTCTGTGAATGGGAAGCAAGCAATACCGTCACTCACTATCCTAATTGGTGTAGATTTTTTTAGAGCCTTTAGTGTGTTATTGTCAAATGAGTGGCTTGGAGCAATCCAGGCTGTAGGACGAATATCATGTCTAAGAAATTCAGTGTAACCTTTTTCAATTAAATCAGTTTGTTTTTGTAAATCATAACCTGCAAATTCAGATCGGTCATGAAAGGGTAAAAGGAGGTTTTCTTTTTTGATATCATGGTATGTGTGTCGATATCCATGCTGGGCAATAGTCCAACCTTTTTTCTCCCAGTTTTTTACCTTCTTCCAAAAATTTTTATTTTCTTTGTCAAAATGTAGGCTTGTATCACTATTACATGGAATAACTGCAACTATAGGCTTAATATCAAAATCGTTGAGCAGCCTTTCTATCGCAGACCATTTCGACTCATCTTGGGTCTCACATGCATCATCTAATCGAATTAAATATTTTGCTTTACTCATTATCATTTTTTTGAGGAAGCCTGAAATTGATTTATTCATAATTGATTTTTTAGCTTTAATTTTTTTTACCATAGCTAAAGGGATTTAATTTTTTCTAGCTTAATAAGTTTCTTTTGCCTCATATTTTCAGCAATAACGTACAAATCCCAAACAGGTATATTTAATTTTTCAGCTATTTCAACTAATGAATTTTTTCCATCGCACCAGCTCAAGAAACTCATCGTTAATCTAACTGAGGGGGGTCGCCTTTTACCCTCTGTGACAGACGGATATAAGTCTCGCTTACTCATCATTGGCTCACAAGTAATAGTAGCGACCGGATAACAATGATTTTCTATGGCTTCAATCAACTTTTGGTTCACATTAAATCCTCCCAAAAGACCATCCGCCGTTACAACCCCTCCTATTGTGTCCAGAGATGTATGGTATTCTGGATATTCTGTATTTTTTTTTTAATTTTGTTCTATCATTCTTTGAAATACAAAAACCCATGACTTATCGTAATAGCTAGTAACATATGGTATGGCTTCTGACATTTCTTCATTTGAATATAAATGATCGTTAAGATCTTCAAGTGTTAAGCTTCCCTCAAATGGAACACTGTATCCAACAAGGCTTAAATTATTGCAGCTATAGTCACAAATTTTATCTCCATCTGGGGTTATTATATAAGCTTCGTCGACTTTCCATTCATCAGGAACTGTCCAATCAAATGCAGTAGTTCCAGACTCAACCTCATATATTTTTAGGTTAGAAATATATTCTTTTAAAATCTGAAGTGTCTGACGGTTTCCATCTCCTGTAAGCGATCTATTTAAAGGAAATATTCTTTTAGCCAGATTTAACAGCTCATTTCCGAGTTTACTTTTCTTCAGATTTAGCATTTAGAATCCTCAGTAAAAACTTCCATACAAAAATGGGACCTCAGTAAAAGTTGACCCAAATACTTCAGCATATCTCGACAAAGATGATCGATCTCCAACTAAATTTTTTTTATCTAACATCATTTCTAATTCAATTATTGTCTCTTTATTACACACTATAGATTCACTGAAACCAAGATCAACCAAAGATTTCGTGAAATATTTAATTACTGAAGGACTGTAGCTAAATGCCGGATGTAATTTTAAGGCAAATGGTTGATTTGAGCTTTCAGCTAATTTAACTATCGCATTTTTCCATTCATTTTTAGGCAATCGAGCCGGAGTTGGCATTAGTAGGATATTTTTATATTCCATCAAAAATGGTGAATATTTTTTTTTGACGTTCTCAAACGATTTAATTTTATATTTCTTATCATCAGGAACGGGTGGGAATGATTTCTCACTTATACCAATCCAAAGTAAACCATCATCACGCCAATAATCGGTAGCTTCATGAAAGCCAATTTTATGCCTGGGGATACTTTTGTAGCTTGGCGATGATGAAAATAATGGGAAGTTTTTATATGTCTGATCACCCTCTTCCATATAAATATGACCCTCACATAAATTCGATTTAATAAGCTCTGAAGAAATACCATCAAGCCATGCACTATAAAAAATAAATGGATTTTTTTGTGATTCCACTAGCCTGCGGGTAACAGCGCTATAACTGAGAAATCTTATCGAAAAACGATCTCCGATCTTTTCAAAAATACCCCTATAGGAGGATTTTACCTTCATGTCTGAGAATAATTTACTGGAAAAACCGTGAGTAAATATAATTTGTACTTCATCATCCTTGAATGACTGCTCATGAATATATTCATAAGCAACGATTGCAACCATCGGGTTTGTTACTAGAAAAATATTTAGTATGCTTTTTTTTGAACTCATTTAACCTTAGATCCTGAGTATTTCACTATAGTTGACCCTTAATTAGTGCATAGGGATTTTCATGAAGCAAACTGCTTCCTAGATTGAAGCAATCTCTTGCTCCTATCGACATGATAGGGAATCGACCAACACTTCCGACTTTAAGTAACCCCTGCTTATCTGCTATCTCCTCTAATAACTTAGTATCCATTTAGTCTCATCGGAAAGATCTCTCACAAAAAAAGTGGTGATGACTGGACTTAACTTATCTCCATCTACGATGTTTCCTTTAAATTTTTTCATGTGACGTATTTCACCCTATGGGTTTGCTCTATATAGTGTATATAGGTCAATCTAAGGTTGCCTAATCCAAGAGTCATTATTTTTGCATTCAATGATCTAAGTAAATCAAAGCAAGTATTTTTACCAAAGCAGTCATGGATATTAGTATTTATAAATTTATCAGTATTTTTTCCAAAAGATGCAATACTGAAAATAGGGTGTCGAGAGCGCTTTACTTTCGGATAGAGCCTAAAAGCTTCACTAAATAGTCCAATCTCGCTTGGGGTAAAAGCAGGATCAAAATCCACACCCCTAGCTAAGCTATATGAAAAAGTTGGCACAATAACTGTTCTTCTGGACCAATGTATTCTAAAATTTTAGAGATAAGATGATTGAGCCTTAATTCTGGCTGGATCGATCTATATTGTGATGCACACCAGCGTCACCGTGAATCATCAAAATATCTCCAGGATAGACGCCAACTGATTCAAGCGAACTTGCTATGTCTAATTCAAGCATCTCGTTCATTCAAAGTTTCGGCAATCTGAGCAAGTGACTTTATTTTTGTGATTTCATCCATTGTAAACCTGATTTCGAAATGTTCTTCAATAGCTAGCAGTAAGTTAAAATTACCTAATGAATCCCATTCCTTGAAACTACCCATTTCCAGTCCTTTGGAGTCTTCAGGTAAGGTTGTGGCAGGAAAAACATCAGATAATATGCCAAATAATCATTTTCTGTAAGTTTATTCATTAAACATCCTTAAATAAATTCATGTTAGGAATCCTCGCGCCTGCTAACTGTAAGCTATAAGTGATTCCTTTTATCAGATACCTTTACTGGAAAATTTTTTTAGAAGTTCAGGCTTTATTTCAGTCTCTTTAAAATCGTTCTCTTCAAAGAAGTTTTGAGCAGCTTCATTACGACCTGAAATAATAAATTCACCAATAATATTCTTTGTTCCTTTTGGCTGACACCGCCTAATTATTTCAGAAAGCATCCAGGATTCTAGATATCTACCTAATACGCGACAACTCAACAAAAATGTATCAATAAAGATAGTTTCTTTATCTATAGACTTCAAACAAACGAGCCCAACAATGCCGTGGTCGCCATATATGTCTTTGAGGCTAACCATAAAAGAAAAATCTTTATCATCTTCCGAAAAATTCTTTATTTTTGCTATCGTATGTCTCTCTGTTCTGACATTAAATTGATTTGTTTTCTGGCATAACTGCACTGCTCTGCTAATAGTTAATTCATTAACATTGGATGCCGATGGGGAAAGATTAATTGTTTCAAGATAACTTCGCATATCAGCCACATTTTTAGTAGCCTGAACGAACTGGGCTCTAGCTTTATATTGATAGATTTTATTTTTGTCACTCGAACTTGAGACAAGCTTAGAAAAACAGTGGAGCTCCCTCAAATATTTTGGCCAATCCCAAATATTTTCAGGTATATCGATAGTTAGCACGTCTGGCAATAATACTTTCATCTGTTCTCTTTCAAGCGGATTATCATCCCAAAAAGCAAAGCTATTTACGTTTAAATCAAGCTCTCAGACAGCTCTATGATATTTTTTGATTTTTCGTTCCAGTTTATTCTCCATGCAACTATATGCTCCCTTCGAAGAACCATTGAAGGATGATTATCAAATACTTCCATACTTCAGCTTCATTATTCTTGCTAGCTAAAACTAATAAAACTCCCTGATTACTTAACTTTACTAAATCTTTTGGAAATCGACGAAAGCTGAGCCAATACCATCTTGGCCTATAGCTAATGAACCAACGTCATCCTCACCCACAACACCGCCCCATATTGTGTTATCACAATCAAGAACTAATACCTTATAAGACGGCTCAGTATGTCGTAGGAGAATCTCTTCTGTGTATTTAGCTATTTGATAGAGCCCATGAGATGAAAAATGACAATGGGATAAATACCAATTTCTTTGATCGAAAGCCTTATCAACACCTAGTCTAGAAAATTGATGATCTAAATCTATAAAATAAAAATCTATGACCTCTAATGCTAATTCTTCAAACTGGTTAAGTAGTTGTGAATAAATTTTTTGCTTAACATTTATTTCTTTCGCGTCTCGTACAACCTGAAAATCTTTACCGGAACAAATTCCCACTATTGTTGCATCATTGGAAGATGACAATCGATTTCTTAAAGGGGTTAGTATTGATGCGATTAATCTTTTGACTTATCCTAATTTAGTGAATCGAATTCAATAAACTCCGATAAATTTATTGTAATTGAAACTAATGAATCTGGATTGGACTGGATTAACGCTCCACTCCAATCTCCATATTCAGAATATGCTAGATCATACAAACTTTGAAGTTTGGCCCATGCTTTGTGGTTTGGTATCAAAAATGATGATCCAGATAAAACCAATTTTTTCATATATTATTTATTGCTAGTGTATTCAAGTTTTAGAAGTAGGCAGATACTAATATTATTTTTTTAATTAACATTAAACTGCGATAAAAATTTTAATTGGTGGCTATCTTCTGTTGACATCTCAATAGAAGATACCTTCTCACCAAATAAGTGGTGCTCTTTTAATACATCCCACCATGTGGCTATAATTGAGCCATTAAAACTATACAGTCGTTCTCGATCATACATTAAATCTTGAAACCGACCAGGATTGAGAAGTTCCAAACCAGTTGCTCTATATATGAACATTGGTTCACGCTCCTCTTGTACTGACACCACGGTATCACTTTCAGTGATACGAAGAACATTTAAAGCCTTATCAATATGATTTGTAGATCTGTTTATAGCATGTAAACTAAGAAAAGCTACGGCATCTGGATAAGATCCTATTTCTTTTTTATAGCTTTCACCAGCTGAGATCATAATATTTCTTACAGGAATATTCCTATCAGAGGGTTCATTTTCATCACGTAAAATTCTAATATGAGGAGGCACATCCCCTTTTTTTTCAAGTACTTCAGCGTAATTCAAAACCTCTTGGCTTTCGGACGAAACAATAGTGGCACTGATCTTATCAGAAGTTGCTGCTTCTGAAATTGCTCTAGCTAATAAAGAGACGCCATTGTGTAACTTATAAGGCACCCCCTCGAATCCTGGATAAGACTCACGCACTGGGATTACAGCTATGACAGTTGGTTTATAATCTCCCTCTAAGTTAGAACTTATACGATCAAATATTCGTGAGCGTGCTTCAAGTAAGCGCTTCGAATCTCTGCTCAAAGAAGAGCTATGCTGACGATAATAAAACAAAGGGATATCGAGGTTTATGGCGCCTACTCTTTGGTAAAGTTTATACCAAAGCTCCCATCCATCTTGTGCACTTATATCCTCTGAATAACCACCGGCTGCTTTTAAAGATCGAGTTCTGAACATTGTACAGGCGCCGTGGGGCGGTAGATGACCTCCAATATCTTCATTTTTAATTTTCCATCTTCGTTCTATGCCGAGAGTTTTCCCTTCAGGATCAGTATAAAAATAATTTCCATAAACCAAGCCTACGTTCGGAGTAGCCTCGAGCTTTGCTACCATTAATAATAAAGCACACTCATCAAACCAGTCATCTGCATCCAAACGCACCAGATATTTTCCATTTGCTACATCTAATACATTATTAGCAATTTTTTGGAGCCCTATACTCTTTTTATTTTGTACAAAAGTAATTTTTTCGGGAGAACGGCTACATAAATCTCGGGATATGACTGCTGTGTCATCTGTAGACGCCTCATCAATAATTATTAATTCCCAGTTTGTATAGAGTTGGGTAAAAACACTCTCAACGGACTGTCTCAAAAAACGTCCGTAATTTCCACAAGGTATGTATATTGTAACAAGGGGCTTCGAATTCATAATAAACTCTAATTAATAGATAAATTTAATAATCAAGACCAGAATTTAGTGCGCATAGAGGCTCAAGATCTCGCAAAGCAGTAGCCCCAATTAAAGATTTATAATCTCGAGCGTCAGCACCATGTGCTGGTCGCAAAAAAACTAAATCTTTAGCATCAATAATTTCACCTTTTTTTACTTTACGACTCAAATAAACACCACGACGGAATGAGATTTCATGTCCGCTATTAATTTCACTAGGTTGCGGCAATTTAATGCCGTCGCCTTGAAAAATTTTTAAATGTTTAATCTTTTCTTTTAAAGATATAACCTCTTGTACATCCAAAGAAACCTCATGATCTCTAAACGATTTTCCATCGCGAGTATCTGTAAAGTGAAACTCTAAAGCATCGGCACCCATAATAGCCGCAACTAATAGTGCATCTGTACCAGTTGTATGATCTGAATAACCTATGGATAAACCAGTTTCACGTTTAAACAAATCCATAACTTTTAAGTTAGCATCTTGATCAGGTATAGGGTACATAGATGTACATTGTAGAATACACAACATATTGGACTGGGTATAATTTTGGTTAATTCGCTGCAAGAACCCTATGGTCTGTAAAACATCTTCCGAAGAGGATAAACCAGTTGAGATCAAAATAGGTTTACCTCGCTTCGCAAATTCCTCTAAAATCGGCCAAGCAGTCATGTCCCCCGAACCTATTTTATAATACTCCAGATAAGGGTCTATCCAATCTAGCATTTCCAAATCCCACACTGATGCTAAATATTTAACGTTCGCTTCACGACACATATTTGCTAAAAAAATATGTTCTTCTTTTGATAGTTCAAATTTTTTAAAATGATCAACGCGTTCAGGACTTTCTTTGTGGCTTACCAAAGTATCTCCGTGATAAAGCTGAAACTTTATACAGTCAGCTCCACTTGCAATTGCAAGCTTAGTCATATTTTTGGCAACTTCAAAATCACCTTCATGATTACCGCCTATTTCTGCAATCATTAGAGGTCCAGCTGACCCACGCCAAGGAGAAGTTTTAAACTTGGATTGAATACGATCATAAACATCCTGTAAATTGATATCTGTAGAGGGCTTACACGAATCTGCAAATATTTGGCTAATCTTGTCGATATGTGCTTGTATCTCAAGGTTTAAGTTTGGCTGAAATGATACTTCCTTATGTACACTTTCATATAAATAGCGCCGGCCAATTTTCTTATTTTTGTTTAACCATAAAAAAACTTGGTCAAATCTCTGAGGATGCTTAATATTATTCTTAATCGAATGATAAAAATCAGTCCTTATAATCTGAATACCTGCATCCTGCTTCAAACTATCGTTTGGCTCACATTTGATGAAGTCGAAGCAACTTGTTTCAGCTACTGTCATCATAGATTTCAGTTTTTCTGTATCAATCAAAAGATCACTACCATCAAGCCTAACAATAAAATCCCAATTATGTATTTTTAAGCTACAAATCAACTCATCATCATTATCAACCCTTAGGCATTTAACTCCAGAACGAGCGCAATATTCAGCTATTATGTCATCTTTTCGATTTTGAGAGATAGCAACTACAATTACAGAATCTGTTGTTACTTTACGAATTCTAGCTAATGTGTAACTTAAGATCGGGCGACCATTTATCTGACGAAGCATGTTGGTTGCCTTATTGGATTTGCTATAACTTGCTATTACGATACCAATAGTCAGATTATTTCTCCTTTAGTCATATGTATATGCAAGAATTTTATCCATACTAATACTTATCTATTTTTCGGTCTTGCTGATAAGCCAAGAACCTAACAACAAGTGATGTAGCCCACAGCGACTGAAGGTATCAATAGCTTGTTCAGGAGTACCCACAATAGGTTCACCATGAATATTAAAAGAAGTATTAAGAACAGCACCGACTCCTGTTTTCTTTTCAAAAGCCTTAATAAGTGCATGGTAGCCTGGATTTTCATTTTGATGGACAATTTGTGGGCGAGCTGAGCGATCAAAAGGATGGAGGCCAGCAGGCATATGCTCTTTAGCTAGAGATGTTGAATCAAAACCGATTGCCATGAACCTACCATCAATATTTTTAGGATTAACCATATAATCCTTTTCTCTTTCAGCCAAGATACTTGGTGCAAACGGCATCCAGAAATCTCGCATTTTCACCAGTTTATTAATATGGTGGATCACATCAGATCTTCTTGGGTCGGCTATTATTGATCGATTTCCAAGGGAGCGTGCACCAAATTCTGCTTTATCCGCCGCAAAGCGCGCTATAACATCACCTTTTGCAAGAAGTTCAGCCACATCCTCAGGCTGAACTTTACTAACAGTCCAATCCTTTATATTAGCTTTCTCAATAGCTCTTTCAATAGATGTATCATCATAAGAAGTTCCAAAATAGGCATCAGGAATTGATTCTATTTTGTTGATATCCATACCCTGCTTTATTGCTTCGGCATAAGCAGCGCCAATTGATATTGATTCGTCACCCGGTCCAGGCGGTATAAATACCTGACTAACCTCATCCATTTCCCATATAGATTTATTAGCTTTAATATTCTGAGCAACTCCCCCCGACATTACTATATTCCCAATACCTGTAAGCTCTACACCATTTCCAATCCATTCCGTTAGTAGCTCTTCAGTGCGTCTTTGTATAGCGTATGCAATCGAATCAAACCGCTGACCCTCAAGCCTTTCCTTGAAGTAAAAGAAATGATCTTTTACTTCTTTTTTATACTTAAATCCTAAACCGTCTACCTGAAGAGTATCGGCATATACTTTATAGGCTTCCTGAGCATAATCACCAATATTATATGCAGCTAGCCCCATTAATTTATACTCATGGTCAGTGGGCCGCATACCTAATAATAATGTGGTATACCGAAACATTCTTCCTATATTGCAATTGGAAGACCTAGAAAGAAATTCAAGAGGTTTACCTGGCTGACCTATAGATACAGTTCCATTTAGACCATCACCACCACCATCCATTGTATAAACTAAGACTGGGGTATCTTTACGATAAGGGCTGGCAATGTATCCATAATAAGCATGGCAATCATGATGACCATGAACAGAAACGATATCCTTTTTGACATCCAATGTTTCTGTTAAATGCTTCACTCTTGCATTCCACATACCTTGATGATCTCTTTCATTAGAAATTAATGATTCGTCATAAGGAAATTTTTTGGGGTCAATGTGCTCAGCAAAGAGCTCTGTATAACTTGGATTTTTGCCTTCGTATAATTTCGGGTACCAGTATTCTTTTTGTTCTTTCCAATAGTCTTTAATACTAAAATTGGCATTTCGTAGTGTGTAATAATAAGCTGGCGGTAAGGTTTTTGTAGACATTGCGATATGATCGACGTCACTAATATTAATTTCTGCAATCTTTAGAACCGCTTGAATTGCTTGACCTGGGAATCCATATTCGTGTTTTTTTCGTGTTAGACGCTCTTCAGCAATGGCAGCAACTAGCTTTCCATTAACTAAAAGTGCTGCACTGGCGTTATGTCCATCATGGACCCCCAAAATAATCATCATTTTCTCCTAAAATGAGCCTCTAAACTGCAAGCAAGAAGCTACGAGCTAAAGTCGGCCATTAAACTATAGATTTGATGTTTTCATTGTCCCATCTAGTCGCTAATGAAACGATTTCTGGCATAAAATCATTACTTGATACTTTACTTTTTATGTGAGCAGCGATTGACTGCGCTCTTCTAAGGTCGATATTATCATCAACGACCAAACGTATACTTGAATCAGATCTGATATATGATGGAGGTTTAATACGCTTAATATTGAATAGGTTTTCATTTTCATAAAAAAAAGAAGTTAAGTGTTCTTTGTTTTCCGGGCTGAATCTCGATATATTATTTCGTAAACTAGCAACTGTTATTAATTCTGCAGTCAAACCTGGAGGTAAGGGTTTTTGATTAGTGGTTGTTACTAAATCATAATTATTGCCATTAGCTAATGATATTAGTTGGCTATTCAGCTCTGGATCAAAAAAAGGCCTATCTCCACATATTCTGGCAAATTTTAATAATTTAAAATGATCGCAGGCATCAAGGGCTCTTTTAGAGGGATCTTCAAGGCTCCCTCTGAATAAATCTACACCATTACTATCACAAAATTTTGCAATTTGATCATCATCATTTTCTGTAGATGTTGCTACAATTATTTTGTCAACGCCTTTGATGAGCTTGGTTCTATCAATGACTCTTCCAAGCAAACATCTTCCTTCTATGTCAATCAAGGCCTTACCTGGTAATCTTTTTGAAGAAAACCTAGAAAAAATTAACGCACCGACAGACATTTTTTAGCTCTTATTAGAGTTTAGTTTAATGAAAAAATTTTAGAGTCATCTTCAGCATCTGTGGAAGTCGCGATAGTCAATTTATCAACTCCTTCTATATGTTTTGATCTATCTATTACTCTCCCTAGAAGGCATCTACCATTTATATCCAGCAAAGCTTTCCCTGGAAGCCTTTGAGAAGTCATTCTTGAAAAAATAATTGCACCTATATTTATAATATTAACTACCTTCGCCTTTTAAAAATTCTTCCATTAAATGCACAACTCCAGAGCACTCACTTTTCAAGAAATCTTGAGTCCTAAATGTTTTATAAGATTTTTCAGCACTTGGATTCTGACAACCGGGAACTGAATAAAGATCCTTCTGCTTGTATAAAAAAATCTAATATTTCATTGGCATTAGAAGTTTTAATATTTAAAAATTCTTGATATTTAATATTACCATCCCATGAAATTATATTTGGACAGCCATGAAACCAGTTACATCCAAAAACTAATGCCTTCTTTTTGATTAGTGCCGCTTCTATTGCAACCGTACCATTAACTGTTGCTACAAACATTGCATGGCTCAAAACCTTAATAGAATTTTCATATGGATCTATTAATTTAACATTTTTTATATTTTTTAATAAATTGTAAAACAAAGGGCTTCTGCCTCTAGACCCTCTATCTGGATTATAGAATTGAGATGGGTGCTCTTTTACATAAATACAAACATCACTTGGAAGCAGTTTTCTTAATTCAAGAATTGCTAATATCTGGTCATGAAATCTACCACCGTCTGGATTTGTTGTTCTTTCTGGTTCGTAGTGCAATGGAAAGTAAACAAACTCCTGATTTAAATCTAACTTGTCTAGATTTTTTTCACACGCATCTTTTAAATTCTTTTTTCTTGCTCTTTGAATTTTTTTTCTACCATATATGCCAATTTTATAAGGATTGATATGAAGATATTCCTTTTTATAAAACTTTCTCATGTGAAAATAAATATCTTTTATAAAAATAATAAGACCTGACTTAATGAAACTCTTAAATTTATTTACTATTGACGAGTCAAATCGTTGA
The DNA here is from genome assembly GCA_964276025.1 of uncultured Porticoccus sp. Lineage (GTDB taxonomy): Bacteria > Pseudomonadota > Gammaproteobacteria > Pseudomonadales > Porticoccaceae > Porticoccus. The sequence goes on from CAXYDD010000001.1 coordinate 395,894, forward strand.
CGTTCCATGTAATCTGCTTCATAACCATCTCTAACTGCCAAATCAGAAATTAAAGAAATATATTTCTCCAATTCTTTGGTAATATTTTTATCCACAGCACTTGGTACTTTATAACTTTTCTTTTGTCGAGTGCCTGTCTTCATATCTTCTAGAAACATTAGTGGCACCGGAACCCAGGTGTTAAATTTTGCTGCAGGAATATCAAGATATAAACAGATTTCATAAATTAAATACTGAGCATGTGAATGGGGCGCTTCTGCCATAATAAGCGCATCTGGCTTGGATTTTTCTAAATTTGTTAAAGTCCAAATAGCTAACTTATGAAAAATTACCTCTCTATCTAATCTACCAAATGAGCCGTATAAATCAGTCCTATCCATCATTTTTAGACACCTATCTTTAGCTCTAAGATAATTATCTGAAAGAAAAAAACCTATATTCTCACCGCTATAATCCACGTTGTTTATTTGTTGTTGATAATGAACAAAATCTAACATTCGAACAACAACATCATTACCAAACATCCCTCTAGCTTTCTCAAAATGACAATCATCGCCAAGCCATAATACTGGCTTGGCTATACCCTCTCGATATAAACGAGCTGCAGCATCAAACCATATTTGACTGCCAGTCACAAAATAACAATATTTTTTCACAGAAAACCTACTTAAAATTGTGTTTAGTCCTGCATCACTGCCATTTGGCTAAATAGGTATATCTCACACTACTAATATCATTCAGCACTAGATAAGTTAATTTTAAATATCGAAAATAAACTTATAAAAATATATGTATTATCTTTAGTTGTTGTGTAAGTATTTCCAAAGTGCTTTGTTTTAAATAAATATTAAGTTACTGATCAAAAAAACCCAAGTCATTAAGAATAACTGCTAGATATTAAACAAAAATCTCTTCTTATGAACCGTGTGCCACATAAAACTTACTTGTAGCAGGAGAGCCCTCAAGGATATATTTACCAGCAATATCGTAGTCCCATTCATAACCGGCAGAAAGAAATGCACGTTGTGATGCTGTATTTTCCTCCCATACCCCCGCTTCAATCCAGTGCAAACCCAAATCGGTCATAGCCCAATGCGTTACTGCACTTATTGCAGCACTACCTAGCCCCTTCCCCCAAACACTTTTATCAAACAAGCAAATACCAATGTTTGCTGTACGGTGGCGTTGACGCTCTATAGCACTTAACCGAACAGTGCCAACATGGTATTCGGCATCTTTTGTCCAAATGCCCCATAATATAGAAGAAGAAGAATGCAGATCTGATGTCACAAAATTAGACACTGTAGTAGTAGTTTGTGTAGAAGATTTAACTGCATCTAGATAAGCGATTTACTAGTGGTTCATTCAAACCGTTAACGTACCCTTCATGAACATCAGATACCTTTAAAACACGGAGAAATCCATTTTCAATAGGCAATACTATTTCAGAATTCATTCTATCATATCCCATGACAAAGCTGTGCCACGTGTGATATCTCTAGCTACTCTTTTTCCGATCATCACATCAAGATACTTCGTTGGCAACCCAAGTCCTGGTCGAATTGCACGAATATTTTTATGTGAGAAAATTTCACCGGCTGAAATATCTGCAACAACATAAAGTGAGCGCCTATACTGTAGAGACTTTTTTTCAGCTTCTGTTGGACCATAGCTCACGACCCCTATTGCTTGCCAAGCTTGCTCGGTCGTTTCGACTAAATCTTTAAGTTCATCTGGCTCCATAGAAAATGTACTATCCACCCCCCCATCCGCTCTACTTAATGTGAAATGTTTTTCAATAACTGTTGCCCCTAGTGCAACACTGGCTACAGGAACACCATTTCCCATCGTATGATCTGACAAGCCTACTTCACAATCAAACATTTCTCGTATGTGGGGAATCGTACGTATGTTAGTGTTAGAAGGAGTAGCAGGGTAAGTACTAGTACACTTGAGTAAAATTAAATCTTTACAACCTGATTCTCGTGCAGCTCGTACCGTCTCATCAAGTTCGGCAAGGCTAGCCATACCCGTCGAAATGATAAGAGGTTTTCCTGTGGAAGCAACACGCCGAATCAAAGGGAGGTCAGTATTTTCAAAAGAGGCTATTTTGTAGCACGGTACATCAAGACTCTCCAAAAAATCGACCGCAGTCTCATCAAATGGAGAACTAAAGGCAATGATATCTAATTCATTAGCCCTTTCGAAAATCGGTTTATGCCATTCCCAAGGTGTATAGGCATCACCATAAAGTTTATATAATGAATTACCTGTCCATATATTATTGGGGTCACTAATATGAAATTCACGTTCATCCAAATCTAACGTCATAGTGTCTGGAGTATACGTTTGAATTTTTAAAGCATGTGCGCCACTCTTTGCTGCCGCCTCAACAATTTTCAATGCACATTCTAGTGATTGATTATGGTTTCCAGACATTTCAGCTATTATAAATGGTGGGTGATCACAGCCAATTTTTCTGTTACGGATTGTTATCACATTTAAACTCTCTTGATTTTCAAACTATTAAATACCAGTAGCATCATAAAACTCGGTAGAAGTATTTTTCTTTACTCCCACTGCCAGCAATGAGTATTGTTAAACTAATATTACTATTCTTAAAAAATAAACACCATTCAAACTTTAGGGAGTTTGTATTCATTCGGTGGTTCAAAATAATGTGACCTGCGGCGCATACGTGTAAACTCATCCTTTGATGGCACCACACGAAAACCTAGTAAATCTTTTTGTGCATCAGTCATTTGATTATATATATGTGCAGGTGTGTTTTGCATGAAATCAAAAGAAGGTTTTATAAACCATCTTGCGTAACCTAGTGCAACACCCCATCGTGATTCATCAGTAGTATTTTTTGCACCACCGTGCCATAGATTAGAGTTAAAAACTATAGCTCCACCTTTTTTTCCTGTTAATTGAATTTCATCAGGATGCTTTAATCCATCTGGTGCAAAACTTTGTAATTTATGGCTAAAAGGTACCACTCTAGTAGCACCATTTTCTAGTGTAAAATCATCGAGCATCCACAACACGTTTACTATGATTGTATGATTTATACCTGGTAGATTACTATCAAGGTGTAATTGCTGTCCTGGATGACCATGCAGTGGACAACGAGCTGAAATATTATTTAAATAATATGGCTCTGAATCTTTATACGATCCTTCTTTTAAGGCTAAATCTAGCAAGGAAAGAATTATTGGATGCTCAAATAAAATAAACCATGACATATCTTTATTATGTAAATTAAAAACAACTTTCTCTCCAGACTTGTTGGCCAATTCAGTAGCTTTTGGTGAAAAGTTACCTTCATATAATGGTGAATACTTTTTATGATTTTCTTCCAACAATTCCTTGTAATGATCACATTGTTCTGGAGTAATTAGATCAGGTATATGAACATATCCATAAGCGTCCAACTTATTTTTATAGTCTAAAGCAGTCATAACAACAAGCTCCTATCAATTATTTAGACACTGCATATACAGTTACCTGTCTTCCTAGGTTAAGTTCAGCTAATGCCTGATAGAACTGATGTAACGTCTTAGTATGCCCTGATTTTCTTAAATTAGTTTCGAAAGCCACACGTTTTTGATGACACTGCTTGCCGATATCCCCATTACCCACATAACAATCCCCAAAAAGTAAAAACATTTCCAACGGAAACGAAGCCTCAGATAGTTTAATTTCATAACCAGTTCCTTCAAGGAGGTTAGCTAGAGTATCTTTAGAGAAATAATTAAGGTGGGCAGGTGGTGCCACCCACCAATTGCCCAGTTGATGTAAATCTCTACCCGCAGTTTGGAATACATTGAATTCATTAGGTACGTCTATAATAATCATTCCACCTTTGTTGAGTAACTTTTCATTAATCTCTTTTAATATTTCAACCGGATTAGCTAAATGTTCCAATGCGTTTTTGAGCAAAACAACGTCAAACTTTTTACCGTCAAAGACATCCATTTTATCCATACCAGCAAGTTTTACATTCAACTCCTTGCTAATAGCGTATTCTACCGCTTCTGGCGCTGGATCGAACCCATAACAATCTATACCTTTATCTGCAAAGAATAAAAGGGCTTGCGCCCAACCGCAGCCCACATCTAGTAAACTTATGCCACTTAGTGGTTTATCGAAAATATCAGAAATGTGATTAGCTATATCATCCCACTCTCCCTCAAAAAACTCACGATCCTCCATTTGCACTTCTAGCGAAGAATCATTAAAATTTTTATATTCGCCAGAATAAAACTCATTCGCATAGAACTCCGTTATTTCTTCTGGCGAGGGAGTTGGTTTGAATTGCAAAAAACCATACTTGGGATGTTTTTCTAAATTATCTGGATCGTTATTTTTTTTCATGAAATACTCCCTAAATCTCTATACTCTAATATTTATCTACTTTAATAAATTTACTTTATGGGCTAACCCAAAAATGTAAAAAACTACTCACGACTTTATATATTGTTTTGCTTCTTCCCAACCTATATTTGCCACAACATCCAAAATTGACAAATGACTTTCAAAAGAATTTTGATTCATTTGTTCATAAGGTAGAGGATCATATTCTTGAAATATCAAATCAATAGACGTTTGCCCTAAAAAATTATCTTCTTGAAGGTATTCCATTGCTCCTATCGGTGATAGATAACAGTTTGCTTGTGATTTTTTCAAAATACTAATAAGTCGGGTTGTGCGCTTTCCTTCTAAACTCATTTTACTTGAAACAAATATCTCAGTATTCATTTCAAGTTTTTCTAAAATCCACAAAATTAAATGAATATTTAAATCAGCCAAGTGAGTTATCTTATCTTTTTCTATCTCTGAACAAATTTCTAACATATCAGAAGCAAATGGATGTTTACTGTATGTCTGTTGCAATATTTTTCTATGTTTTTTGCGCCAATGTTTAGTAACATCTATTTCTGTCTCTTTTATGGTTTGATTTAATTTATTACTTTTCACAGGAACAGTTAGCCAATGTGGCTTATGATTGACCAACAGTCGGTTTCGATTGTGCCAAGAATTTTTTTGAAATTGAACATCATCTAAAAAAACAAAGACATCTGATTTTGCAATGAGATTAAAAAAGCCTGCCCATGGTACGTATGTGGGTTGCATAACAGAACAAGTTCTCATTTGATTGCAACTAACACATCATCGCTACATTGGTATGTGTCATAACCATGAAAATAAGCATCAAAGGCCTTTTTATAGATATGACATCGAGTTCTATTTTTCCCTAATATATTTACACCACCATAAATCTTTTGTGATCTAAATAATGAAAATAATTGCTTTGATTGCATTTTACACGGATCTACATTTGCAAATACTTTGTCAATTCGATTCAAATAAATACCATCTTGGAGTTTTGTAAAATCGTTATTAGTCAGTTTTTCAATAGCTTTTGGGAACTCATCTATAAGTGCAGCTTCTATTTTCTTTTCAACGTTAGTTAAGTCATCAAAAAATAACCTTTCCACGAAGAATTTATGTACTAAATAACCACAATCAATTTGTTCATCTATTTTATGTATTGTAATTCCTATTTTACTTTCGCCCTTAATCATTGCCCATGATATTGGATGCCTGC
>CAXYDD010000002.1:0-871011 GCA_964276025.1 uncultured Porticoccus sp.
TACTCAACCAAGTGGATGCCTATACGGCTGCAACACCACTTGATATTTTTAGACAAAATTCAAGCTTCTTGATAGACCGACTTTATAACGATCAGCTGTATTTTATGCAAGGGATATGGGCAGGTTATGGCTGGGAGTGGATAAATATATGCTTTTTTCTCGGTGGTTGTTTTTTGCTCTATCAAAAAATACTCACGTGGCATATTCCATTGGGAATACTGGGATCTCTAATAGTGCTGTCATCTGTTTTCTATGATGGCGGTAGCTCATCAAGTCTTGGTTCTCCAATATTTCATCTATTGAGCGGAGCCACAATGCTTGGGGCTTTCTTTATAGCATCAGATCCAGTTACATCCCCAAATAGTTTCAGGGGTAAACTCTTATATGGCATATTAATAGGTATTTTAATTTTTATAATTCGAAGTTGGGGAAGTTACCCTGATGCGATAGCTTTTGCAGTTCTAATAATGAATTTCTTTTCACCATTGATAGATAGACTAACTAGGCTCAAAGGTTATGAGTAATAAAAAAAAGGGTCAGTTAATGTTTAGTAGTTCGATTTGGAAGAATATCGCTATTCTAGGTATTGTGGCTTTGATATCAGGAGTCATAGTATTCACAACATATTCAAAAACTAAAGGCTATATTGCTAAGTCTGAAAGTAGGTATGCTAAGAGATTTCTTTTTCAGGTTGTGCCGAGCGCAAATTATAATAATGATATATTGATCGATACAATTAATATTCCTAAAAAATATTTCTCTATGCTGGGAATTAAAAGCGGAGAGAATCATCTAGTTAAGATGAATGGGAAGCTAATTAGTATTATAGTTCCTTCAATAGCACATGACGGCTATAACGGAAAAATTAAGCTTTTAGTCGGCATTAATCTAGATGGTAGTATTGTTTCTGTCAGAGCAATCTCTCATAAAGAAACTCCTGGACTGGGTGATAAAATGGAGGTTGACAAGAGCGACTGGGTTCTCAATTTCAATAAAAAATCTCTAAAAAATCTAGATTCTAAGTTGTGGAAAGTTAAGAAAGATGGTGGTTATTTTGATCAATTTACTGGAGCAACAATTACACCTAGGGCTATAGTTAAGAAAGTTCATGAAACACTAAAATACTATGAGATGGATAAATCAAGGATTATAAAAGAGCTCGATGTATTTAATGAAAATGAGGAAAGTAATATTTTTGGAGGTGTTGATTGATGCCTAATGGCTCCTATAAAAGTATATTAAGTAACGGAATTTGGGAAAATCAAGGGCTTGTTCAGTTTTTAGGATTATGTCCGTTGATTGCAGTCTCCGACAGTGTAGTAAAAGCTTTAGGGCTTAGTTTAGCTACGATGTTTGTTCTATTATTCTCGAATGTAACTGTCTCATTAATAAAAAAACGAGTTTCAGGCATAGTAAAAATTCCAATATTCATAATCATTATCGCTACGTTTACAACTAGTATTGAACTACTCATGAAAGTCTTCACATATGAGCTTTATATGTTGCTAGGTATATTCGTCCCCTTAATAGTTGTTAATGGATTAATCTTAAATAGAGCTGAAATATTTGCATGCAAAAATAATGTAATTAAATCTGCTTTTGACGGTCTGATTGTTGGAATAGGCTTTTCTTCAGTTCTTATTGCTTTAAGTGCAGTCAGAGAAATCCTTAGTGTCGGTAAAATTTTTGTCAACATGAATCTATTGTTTGGATCAGCCGCTGTCGATTGGAATATAACTATTTTCAGTGAGGGGTATAGCTTTTTATTATTTATGCTTCCTCCTGGAGCATTTATTCTTTTAGGGTTACTCATAGCACTAAAAAATTTAATTAATGGTAAAGTTAACAGTCTGAGTGATGGTGAAAGATCTTTTTTAACGAAAGAAACAAAAAGGGTAAGAACTACAGGGCCTGTAGCCTAATCTAATACTTAGCATGGTTGTTGCCAAGGATTAGCGTGAGCAAAGCATATAAACGAAAAACCTTTCTCCAGCCAAGTCATAAGCGTATACTTGCGTCTTTTATCAAATCCGGCTTTTTAGTCGTGAATCTAGGCAACTCGGATCTCACTTATGCTACCCCCCGATTTCGAATCACTGGGAATTATTGAATCAGTACTTAAGGCTATTAAGCAATTAGGTTATGAGCAACCATCTCCCATACAAGCGCAAAGTATTCCTATATTGTTGAGTGGAGAAAACTTACTTGGTGTGGCTCAAACAGGCACAGGGAAAACTGGTGCTTTTGCAATGCCATTGTTGAGTCGTCTTGATAAGGCACAGAAAGAACCCCAAATACTAGTTCTTACGCCAACCCGTGAACTTGCTATTCAAGTAGCAGAAGCATTTCAAACCTATGCTAGAAATATTAATAAATTTCATGTCTTACCAATATATGGTGGGCAAGATATCAGTATACAATTGCGTGGACTTAGAAGAGGAACACAGGTTGTTGTAGGCACTCCAGGTAGAATACTTGATCACATCAAACGTCGAAGTTTGGTTTTAAACAAACTCAATGCCCTAGTTTTGGATGAAGCTGATGAAATGCTTCGAATGGGATTTATTGATGATGTCGAAACTATTCTTGCAGAGACACCACCTGAGTGCCAAAGAGCACTATTTTCAGCAACGATGCCACCGACTATACGTAGGGTTGTAAAGAAATATCTAGGGGATGCTAAAGAGGTAAGTATAGCCTCAAAAACAAAAACAGTTGAACGAATTATACAATTTTATTTAATTGTCAAAGGCCATCAAAAGATGGAGGCATTAACACGTATTTTGGAAGTAGAAAAATTTGATGGAATGCTAATTTTTGTTCGAACAAAATCTGCTACGTCAGAAGTTGCAGAAAAACTTGAGGCCAGAGGGTTCTCCGCGTCTGCTCTTAATGGCGACCTAAGTCAAACCATTAGAGAACGTACGGTAAATAGGTTAAAAAAAGGACAAATTGATATTGTAGTTGCAACTGATGTTGCTGCCAGAGGACTTGATGTTGAGCGCATCAGTCACGTTATAAACTACGACATTCCTTATGATAATGAAGCTTATGTCCACAGAATTGGTCGTACTGGCAGAGCTGGAAGAGACGGTAAAGCTATTTTATTTGTTGCGCCCAAGGAAAGCCGTCTATTACACTCAATTGAGAAATCAACAAAACAAAAAATTACTATGATGAGTCTTCCAACCGGGGATCAAGTAAGCGGTCAACGCATTCAGCAATTTGAAGACCGTATACTACAAAGTATTGAGACTAAAGATCTCGAGCGCTTTAAAGAGCTTCTTCATAAATTATGTGAAAATAATAATTTATCGATATCTGACGTAGCAGCCGGGTTAGCCTCACAAGTACAACAAGACCGACCTCTTTTTCCTAATATGTCTCCGATCGATACTAGCTTTAACGAGAGGAAAATACACGAAAAATCTACTAATTCAAGCTCTGGTAGGTCTAAAAGAAGATCTAGTGGATCCAAAAAAAATAGCTCAGATAATTCTCTTAATATGGTTACCTACCGTATGGAAGCTGGTAAAAATGATGGGGTCATGCCGAAAGATATTGTTGGCGCTATCGCAAGTGAGTCAGGAATCGATGGTAAGAACATTGGCCGTATCATGCTATATGACGATTTCAGTACAGTTGAACTCCCAGAGGGTATGCCAAATGATATATTCCAACACTTGAAACATAAAGTGAGAGTAAAGCAGCGTCCAATGAAACTTAGTGTTCTAGATAAAAGTAATCAATTCGCAGAAAAAAAGAAACAAAAAAAATCATTTAATGCAAAAAAACATACTAAATAACTGGGCTTATTAGGGTTATTTTGAGTGAAAAGAAAAACCCTCTCTATTTTCCTCAAATTCTTTTTTATCAAATGAAAAACTATCACCGCTATCTATTTGAAAAGAATAACCATATTTAATCATCAGAAAACTAAATGTATTTAAAATATCTTTATGTGAAATCTTTTGTAACGCAAATATCAATTTTTCTCTACGATCAAATGTATAATTACGAGTAATTATACATCCCCAAAATCGAGATAAGCTCTCCACTAAATTTTTGGGCTTTTCACGTAATCTCAATAAAACTGACTCTTTTTGTTTATAAAAATTCTCTTTATTCATAGTTTTTAATTTATCAAAAAAGTCTAATAAAAAGTTATCTATTTCTTGTCCCATTCTAATTACTGAGGCCTCAGGTGATTGAATCAATAAGCCGATACCTGGAATCCTATCAACTTTCTGGTCCACCACAGCCACTATATAACCCAGTTGTTTTTTAGTACGCAATTCATGAAAAAAATCAGATCTTATTAGCTGTTTTAGTAAGATTATTGAGGCCTCTTCCTTGAGACTATCATTTCGCCCTTGATAATATTTTAGAATAGCTAAATCGTTATGATTGATTACTAAAGATGAATTCAGCTTCTCTCCTGAATTAATTTTATATATCTGACGATCGCTATCCAAGGTCTCGCTCTCAAAAAGACTAATTGTCGATGGGATGATAGATTTAGCAGCTGAAGCATCTATATTTCCTCCTACAAAAAAATCTGTGGTTGCACCATAAAATATAGTATGTATGAAATTATTAAATTTGATTACATCAAAATTTAGCATAGCCTCTGAAAGCTCTTCTGGGCTCCAAGATTTATTATCAATCTTATAAGCTATTTCCTTGGCAACTTGCTTATACGGGGAATCCTTTCTTGTATTCTGCCACTCTCTGGTTAACTCTGATTTAAGTCGATAAAATAATTTATCTGCGAGTTCAGTCTTATTTTTCAATACTAATTTTGATTCCTTATCTTTTTGCTCCCGATGTGGTGAAAACAACTCACTAGTAACCTCTTCCACCAAAAAAGGCAATTTACTGTCAAATCCACTCACAAAAATAATTATTTTATTTGCCTGCCTAAATACACCATAATTTAATCCGGCTAGTGTTGCAGCATAATTAGATTCTTTAAGTTGCTCATTTACGATACGCAGGTATAAATCAACCATAGCCGCATCGGTTGCACTCTTTATCGATGGAATCTCTACTAATGCATAGAATTGAGCTTTGGGAACTCCATAGTGATCATCTAGGTGATGCCAAAGACGATAATTTTCTTTATCAATTAGTAATTTTGGTATACCAGCGGATGAATTTATTATCTTTGATTTTATTTCAAAGCTATCGGGAATAAACTTATTTGGTAGTGGTAATTTTAAGGTTTTTACCAAATCAAATCCTTGAACTTGGTGGTTCTTGAATTTTTTTAAGCTATATGGGGCCATATATAAGCTAGATACTTTATCAGTTTCAACTTCTGGAGATACAAGGGTAATTAAGGAATTACTGGGTTTCATTAAATTAAGTATTTTGTTAATGAGACCTGGGTCAAAGTGATTATGTAGATAGGGGCCCTTAATAACCAAATGAGGGGGGTAGTCATGAAGCTGTGAAGAGAGCTGCATAACACGACTACTTGGGCTGCTGGGTTCTTTATAGCGGAATGCGATATCGGCTAATTTTTTTTGCTCAGCCCAGCGCCATTCCTCAACCCCATTTTGCGAGATGAGGTTGATTTTTTGAAAAATTAAATTAATAATTTCTTTCCAGTTTTCAACTCCAGTAGCTGTTAGCCCGACACTTATATCAAAAGAGCTTCCGCTTAAATCAGATAGGCCTTCTCCAGCCATAAGAGCCTCGGCCCAGCCCTTCTCTTTCAATAAGGATAGAAGACTACCATTACCCTCATCTCCAATTAAGCTAGAAATATAACTAAGAGGTTTTTCTTGATAATAATCTCGCATAGAAGGCAAAGGAAAAGTTACTGTTAATTGACGTCGCTCCTGTATAGGCTCGATATTAAGCAAGTAAGGTAGCGCTCCATCTCTAAATAATGGTTGTTTATGTCTAAATTGCAGTTTATCTGTATTTTTTACTTCATTAAATTTTGCAGTAATAATAGACTCTAATTCATCAAGACTTTTAGGGGCAAGAATAACTAGAGCCATCCTGTTTGCAGAGTAATGTTCATTATGAAAACTTAGCAGATCATCTCGAACATTGCTGATATTCTTGTTAGATAAAATATCTAGGTTCCCAACGCTAAATTTTACTGCCGGGTGATTTGGATTAATAATCTCAGATAAAACATCTCTCTGTCGACGATAGTCATTCTTTATTCGCGCCATATACTCGGAGTGAACTGCATTCATCTCTCGATCAACATACTCAGAGTTAAACAAGGGGGCAATAAAAAATCTTGAGAAGCGATCTAATGCTGGCTCAATACTTTTAGGGCTAATATCAAAAAAATAATTTGTATGCTCAAAGGAAGTGTATGCATTATGCGAACCTCCATGCTGGCTTATAAAAGACTGGTATTCATCTGGTGCAGGGTACCTATCTGTTCCTAAAAACAACATATGCTCAAGAAAGTGGGCTAAACCTTGACGATTTATTGGATCATGTGAGCTCCCAACAAAAACATCAAGGGATACTGCTGCCTTATCAGCTTTCATGTCCGAAACAAGTAATACCTTCATTTTATTTGGGAGTTCTATATAGCGGTACTTAGAAGTATCTGGCTTACTTTTTTCCACTATAACTTGGTTATTTTTTATAAGTTCTTGAGAGTTACCAAAAACATTAACTGTTTCTGAGGCAAGATTTTGAGTCGAGTTAAAAATTAGACTACAAAGTAACACTGTATATATTTTATTCATTTAGGCTCATATTTAGAATAATTAATTTTGGCTATCAGGAGGCATACTTAAATCTGGCCATGCGCCATAAAGAGCTTTAACTAATGTTGCTAAAGGGATCGAAAAAAATACACCCCAAAATCCCCATATTCCTCCAAATATAATTACAGCAAGTATAATCGATACTGGATGTAAATTCACTGCCTCTGAGAACAACAAAGGAACCAAAACATTACCATCTAAAGCTTGAATTATTGCGTAAGCTCCTAGTAAAAAAAACAGGTCTCCCTCCCATCCCCACTGAAGATAGGCCACCATTACTACTGGGATAGAAACAAGAAGAGCTCCTATATATGGAACGATGACTGACAATCCAACCAATAAAGCAAGAAGCGCTGCATAATTCAACCCAAAAAATAAAAATGTTATGTAACTGACAGAGCCAACAATTACTATCTCAATTGCTTTTCCGCGGACATAATTAGCCATTTGATAGTTCATTTCTTTCCATATCTTCCACATCATGGGACGCTTATGGGGAAGAAGACTGGATAAGAAGCCTAACAGCTTTTCTCTATCTTTCAGCATAAAAAAAACCAGTAAAGGCACTAATACGACATACAGAATTAGCGCCAAGACACTAGGAAATGTGTCAAATGAAAAACTAACTAAATTTTGTGCGATACCACCAAGCTCTTTTGATGCTTGTGCTAATAGATCACTTGTTTGATTTTCAGAAAAAATTTTGGGGAATTTTTCAGATAGCAAAAAAAGTAACCCTTGGGACTGATCGACCATAGCAGGAATCTTTTCCACTAAATTTAATGCTTGTCGACCTATCAATGGTAAAAAAATAATTAAAATTGCTGAGAAAGTTCCAATAAAAAGTAAGAACACGGAAATTACTGCGGCAATTCTCGGAATTCCTAGACGGGTCAAGCGATTTACTCCCCCCTGCAACAGGAAAGCAAAAATAAGCGCTGCAATGAAAGGCGCTATTATTTGACCAAGTGTTATTAGTACTACTAAAGCAGATGTTAGCAATACAGCCAATAAAACTGCCTCTTCCTCGCCAAAATAACGGTTAATCCAGCTACCTAATACTTTTAACATGAAGCTCTCCAATCTTGTCATTAGACAATACATGCAATAGGGTACGAGATCGCCGATCAAGCTACAATAGTATTGGTTAAGTTTTCTAAATCTTTGTGCTCTAGTCGTTAAAATGTATCTATTGCCATAGGTTTAATTTTATAATTAAAAATTATATAAATGATTTAATTATCGCATATCAATCAAAATGAATAAGTTAATAACCCTTTTTAAAAACTTACAGTATTTGATACTAATTTTTTTAGTCTTACTAGTTATGGTTAGGCCAGCTATAAGTGCTGATATCCATCTTCCCCTATTAGGGGACGAGTCGTCTAGTAACGTTTCACCACAAAAAGAGTTTGAATTAGGCCGAGCTTGGCTTAAAGCTTATCGAAGTAGAGTTAATGAAAACAATGATCCTCTTTTAAGGGACTACTTAGAAAAACTTACCAACAAATTAGCGTCTAAAAGCCGTCTGGAAGATCGACGTATTGAGCTTATTGTTATAAATAATCCAACATTAAATGCCTTTGCAGTGCCTGGAGGAATAATTGGAGTCCATGCAGGCTTGTTTCTGTTCGCAAAAACGGAGGATGAGCTAGCATCAGTTATTGCACATGAGATAGCCCATCTAAGTCAAAGACATTTTGCCCGTCGCTTAAACCAACAAAAGAAAAATAGAGTTGTAAGTATGGCAGGTTTGCTTGCAAGCCTTGTTTTGGCAGCAACAGCTGGTAGTGATGCAGGCTTGGCTGGCTTAAGTGCAACGCAAACTATGGGAATGACTACAGCTTTAGGATACAGCAGACAAAATGAACGGGAAGCTGATAGATTAGGTCTCCAAACAATGATTGCTTCAGGAATGAACCCAAGTGCTATGTCTTCTATGTTCGAAGGAATGTTAAAACAAACCAGATATACAAGGAGCAAAATCCCAGAATACCTCAGAACCCACCCACCTACACAAGATAGAGTTGTGGATGCTAAAAATAGAATTAATCAACTTAAGGCTAAAAATTATTCTGACAATTTTGAATTTCACTTGATAAGAGCTAGGGCAGTTATTGCAATCAACAAAGACCCTAATCTATCGCTTGATCACTTCAAAAACCAATTCAGCGATACAGAAAAGAATAAAAATGCAGCTATTTATGGCATGGCTCTCTCATATATGGCTATGAGAGATTACACAAAAACAGATAAATTAATTAATGAGCTAATAAAAAAATCACCAAATGAACTTCTTTATAAAATGGCTCAGATTGAGAATTATCGTAATCAGGAAAAATATACTACTGCAATCGAAAAAACCCTGTCACTTCTGAAATATGATACCGAAAGCTACCCTTTACGGATGTCTCTCGCTGAAACATACCTTAAAGCTAATCGTTTTTTTGATTCTGAAGAAATACTAAACTCATTAAAAAACAGTCACCCCAACAATCCCGAGGTATGGTTTCAACTTGCAGAAGTGCGTGGTCTAGGTGGAAATATACCAGGTGTTCATCAAGCGCGAGCAGAATATTTTATACTGATTGGTGTCTTTGGCAAAGCAAGAGATCAATTGATGTATGCAAGAAAACTGTTGGTTAATGACTATAATAAAAAATTAATAATTGATCAAAAACTTAAGAACTTAGAGAAAATTGAAGAAGAGATGAGGAACTTATAATTGCTCATCACGAAAATCTAACATTTTTTGTAATGAGTTCATTGCCATTATGCTAGTGCTTTCTTCTACAAATACCTCATTCTCATTTAGCTCTAAAGAAGTCATCAAGTTCTTAAGGTCATTTAATCCCATCCAAGGACAATTTGCACAACTTCGACAGGTAGCCCCCTCTCCAGCAGTAGGAGCAATTATCAGCTCTTTATTGGGACATACTTGCTGCATTTTATAAAATATACCCGAATCAGTTGCTACGATCATTTGTTTATTGGGTAGATTTTTCGAGGCTTCAATTAGTTGTGAAGTTGAGCCAACAAAATCTGCTATATCAATCATGGCTTCAGGGGATTCTGGATGAACAAGTAATGCTGCATCTGGGTATACATTTTTTAACTTAACAATCCCTTGTGATTTAAACTCCTCATGCACAATACAACTTCCGTTCCACATAAGCATATCTGCACCAGTTTTTTTCTGAATATAACTACCTAGATATTTATCTGGCGCCCAAAGTATTTTCTTTTCACAACTATCAAGGTATTCAATAACATTTAAAGCTATGCTAGACGTAACTACCCAGTCTGCTCTTGCCTTTACAGCAGCTGATGTATTTGCATAAACAACTACAGTTCTATCAGGATTTTGATCGCAAAATTCACTGAAATCATCGACAGTACAGCCTATATCTAAGGAACATGTTGCTTCAAGCGTAGGCATCAAAATTGTTTTTTCTGGTGTTAAAATTTTAGCCGTTTCTCCCATGAACTTTACACCTGCAACAACCAGCACAGAGGCTGGATGAGTGCTGCCAAATCTTGCCATCTCTAGTGAGTCAGAAACAATTCCACCAGTTTCTTCTGCCAAAGCTTGAATCGATGGATCGGTATAATAATGGGCAACTATAACTGCGTTTCTGTCTTTCAATAGTTGCTTAATTCTATTCCTGTATGAACTTTCTTCTTGGGTGGTGTATCTTGGTTGGGCATGTATAGATTTAAGGTGAGACTCAATAATTTCATTAGGCTTTAGTTTAGATGTAAAGCTTGGATTTTTTTTATGCTGGTTAAGAGGTGTATTCATAATCAATTTTTAATAGAAGCTCATTTGTAATTTTAGCATATATATAATATGCACAAAAAATAAGGCTGACCACAGAAATTAAGAAGCTTTATATATGGTGGGTCGTGTTGGGTTCGAACCAACGACCAATTCCTTAAAAGGGAACTGCTCTACCAACTGAGCTAACGACCCGCTTGAAGAGGAGGTTATCTTACTCATGAACAATGAAAAATCAAGTGTTAATTGAACTGTTAGTCTCCGACTAAAAAGTTCATTAGTTAAGCTCATTGTCTACCAAAACTAAAAATTTTCGTCTATAAAGTTTCGAGCTAATATAGAAGTATTAGTATTCCCATCGGTAATACTATTAATTATTTTCTTAGCTTTCACTTTATCTCCTTGCATATAATAAACCTGTCCTAATTTAAACGTCGCATCGAGATATTTACCATGTTTTGGGTGATCTCGGTGAACCGTTAAAAATGCCTCATGAGCTAAATTTAGCTGGCTTTGAAGTAAATATATTTCACCAAGCCAATAATGAGCATTGGCTAAATAATACCCATTTGGATATTTAATACCATGAGATTTAAAGTCAAAAATAGCTTTGTCTATGTTGCCTGACTTTAAATTGGCATAAGCATTATCATAATACTCCTTTTCTTTTTTTGGTAACGACAAAGGAAGCTTGTTTTTATTATCTATTATGCTAGTTGCAGTCTTTATAATTTTATTATTATCTATCTTTGAAGAGTCCTTTGTATGTTTAGACTGACTTGATAATCTTTGGTCTAAATTTAGATAGTTATCTTTTTGCTTTTTGGATATATGATTGACCTCATTTCTAACCTCTTCAATTATGCCTCTCAGAGCTCTTACCTCTTGTTTGAGTATTTGTATCTGATAATGAGCATCAATATTGAGAGGCTGAGGATTAGTTTTGCTAACAATCTGGCTATTTTTGTTCGAATTAGCTTTGATATTTTCAACTGGAGCCGCAGCTATAATCAGGGTCGAAAAAATCGTGCCATATATTAAAATAAAGCTATTTTTTGCAAAATAGCACACTAATGAAATTATAGTTTTCATAAGATAATATTCGATATTTTATGTTATTTTAATTCTACTCTTCGATTCATAGCCCATGAATCCTCATTACTACCAGAGGAAGCTGCTTTCTCTTCACCATAACTAACAACTTCAATTAATGAGTTACTCACACCTTCTTGGACTAGAAAGTCGCGTACAACGTTTCCTCTATTTTCCGCTAAAGCCATATTATATTCTCGACTACCACGTTCATCTGCATGTCCAAGCAAACGAATTTTAGCTGGATTTGAGCGGAGACTTTGGGCATGAAGTCTAAGAGCTGAGCGTGCCTCAGAGCTGAGCATTACCTTATCAAATTCAAAATAAAATACGCGCGGAACTTTACTATCTGTTTTTAACGTAGAGCCCTGTATTAAATTATTTTTTATAGACCCTGTAGTTATGTTGTCGTTAGCCATGGTAGCTATACTATTAGTTTTTGTCATAGAGCAACCCACTAGAAATACTGATAAAACTATAGTTACAAAACTATATTTATAAATTTTATTCATCTTTATTTTTCCTTATTAACAATGTTTCAATTTATTAGACGACATATATCAAATTTGGTTCTATTTTATTTTGGTGACCAAGCTGGTTCACGAACATCTCCCTGTTTACTCGGGAGAAGGAATTTTACGCCTGCATCAAGTGAAACAGCCGCTAACACTCCTCTATTATTTATCTTTGTAGCATAAAGTAGCATAGCACTATTTGGTGAGACTGTGGGCGATTCATCTAAACTTGTATTAGTTAAAATTCTTAAATCGCCATTAACCAAGTCTTGTGTAGCAATATGAAATTGATGAGCGCTCCTATGCACCATCACTAAAGTTCTTCCATTGGCAGCAAGCCTTGGTCTGGCATTATATGTTCCTCGGAAAGTTAAGCGTTGTACTTCTCCATTTTTAAGGGTTAATCTATATATTTGTGGTGATCCACCTCTATCTGAGGTAAAAACAAGAGATTTGCTATCCGGTGCCCAGTTAGGTTCGGTATCGATTGCAAAATGATTTGTATGGCGTATAAATTTTTGTTTTCTTAAATCAAAAGTATAAATCTCAGGATTACCATCTTTTGATAAAACTAGTGCTAATTTTTTTCCATCAGGTGACCATGACGGGGCCCCATTTAGTCCTCTAAAGTCGGTAAGTTGCTTCCTATTTGCATTAGCTAAATGCTGACGAAACACTGCTGGTCTTCCTGTTTCAAATGAAACGTAAACTAACTCTTTTGCGTCAGGGGACCACGAAGGAGACATAATAGGATGACTAGACTCGAGTATTAGTCTTTCTCTAGCACCATCAACATCCGACACCATAAGCTTGTATAATGTTTTTTTATTTGATTTTAAGGATGTTACATACGCTACCTTAGTGGAAAATGCACCTTCAATTCCTGTTATAGCCTGATACACCTCATCACTTATATGGTGAGATAGATCTCTAAGCTGACCTTTAGATCCTTTTGCGATCTTCGTAAAAACTAATCTTGAACTATGTACCTCCAACAAACTGTATGTAATTTGATAAAAATCGCCACTTAATTTTAAGCTCGCAACAACTAGGTACTCAGCTCCTAAGATTTTCCAGTCTCGAAAATATATATCCTTTATCGTTCCAGGAAATGACAGCATATTTTTTCTTGGGATAGGATCAAAAAGACCACTTCTTTTTAGATCATCTTCGATAATTTTACTTGCATCTTCAGGGGGTTGATTTCCATAAAAAGATAATGGAGCAATAGCTATTTTTGTCGGATTATCAATCCCCCTTGTAATATTAATAGACAGTTCGGCCTTTGCTGATAAAGAAATAAAGGAAAATAAAAGTAAAAGTAAACTAGTTTTTTTCAATTTATTACAACCTCAAATCATTCGGTTTAAAAACTAACTGGAATTTCCTGAAACTTTTCTCAAATGTCCGTATATCTAATTGCTGTAACTTATCAAAACTACCAACTTTGTAAACAGCTTGTTCTGCTGATCTATCAAAGGCAATATTACCGCTTTTTTTGAGTAGCTTTACGCTTATAACTTGGCCTGTTGGGACTAATGTAATTAATAATTTTGCTTCCATACCTCTTCTTGCGCTCGGCGGTCTATTCCAGTTAGCCTCAATTCTTTCAGTTATGTATGCAGAATAACTAGATACTATTTTTTTATTTTTATTTTCTAGTTCCAGTTGCTTACTTACTTGCAAGCTTTTCATCTCTTGCTTGTCAGTAATTTTTTGTTTTATTTTTTTTTCGTTATTCTTTTTAGGTTTAGGTTTAGGTTTAGGTTTAGGTTTAGGTTTAGGTTTAGGTTTAGATTTAGGTTTAGGTTGTATTTTTTTTTTAATTTTTTCATCCATACTTATTAGCTTGGCTTGTAAATACTTTGGGGGCGATATCTTTTGTATTTTTATCCCTTCATCCCATTTATTAAAAAGAAAATAGATTACTACTAAATGCAGAATTAGACTAAAAGAAACAGCCAAAATAAGTGAGCTGAATCTGCCAAATAATAAAGTATTCAATTTTTTATAGGTGGTTCGGTTACGAGGCCTACTGACGGTGCCCCGGCATTTTGCAAGCTACTCATCAGCTCAACAACAGAGCCATAGTTTACATTTTCATCCCCCCAAACTAGAACAGGTGTTTTAGGTTGCTGCGATAATACTTTTTTAACTTTAACTATAATTGATTCTAGGGTCTCTTTTTTGTTTTTTCCATTTCCTAAATCAATATAAAATGTACCGTCAGACTTAATAGATACAATTAAAGGGTCTTTGCTATTTTTATCAAGTGGTGCAGACGGAGCGCTAGGTAGTTCTACCTTGACTCCTTGCATTAACAACGGAGCGGTTACCATAAAAACTATTAGCAAAACTAACATTACGTCAATGTATGGAACAACGTTGATTTCAGCAACTAATCGTCGCTTTTTTTTCATAGTTTTAATCGTCACTTACTATGAATCCTTCGGTGCAAAATAGTAGAAAACTCTTCTGCAAAAGTTTCATAACTATTATAAATTGTTTCAGCAGCTGATGAGTATCTATTGTAAGCCAGAACTGCTGGTATCGCGGCAAATAAACCCATTGCAGTTGCGATCAATGCCTCAGATATACCTGGTGCTACTACCGCTAATGTGGCTTGTTGAACGCTAGCCAGTCCGCGAAATGAATTCATGATTCCCCAAACTGTTCCAAATAGTCCGATGTAAGGACTCACAGATGCGACACTTGCAAGGAATGGTAGATTTCGATTGAGTGTTTCTTCCTCTCGGGATAGAGCAACTCTCATTGATCTTTCGGTACCCTCCATAACAGCCTCTGGCTCAACACCAACTTGTTTTGAAAGTTTGCTAAACTCCCTAAATCCTGCTCTAAATACTCCTGGTAATCCCTCACCAGCGTCGGAGATTCTTATATCTTCATATAGTTTATTTAAATCTATACCTGACCAAAAATCATCCTCAAATTGACGTAAATTATATTCAGCCTCACGGAGATAAAGCCCTCTTTGAATAATCATTACCCAAGAAACCACTGAAGCGAGAAAAAGAATCAACATTACAAATTGAACTAAAAAAGAGGCATTAAAAATTAAGCTCCATAAAGATAATTGCTCTGTCATGAACTAGTCCTCTTTATGTTTTTTATTCCGCCTTGAAGTTTTTTTAACATATTACCTGGTATCGCGCATGGAGTTTTTTTATCGTGACTGATGCAAACTATTTTAACTTCAGCATCTATCAGAAGATCATTTTCTCTTATGACAGTTTGAGTAACTGTAAATGAAGTCCTGGTAACTCTTATTAATTCTGCAGTTGCTATAATCTCATCATCTAGAACTGCTGACTGAAGATATTTAATACCAACAGAGTGAACTACGAACTGCAGACTTCCAAATAGTGCTGGTTTATCAAAACCAAGGGTTCTTATGAGCTCTGTTCTAGCACGCTCAATATATTTAAGGTAATTAGCATAATAAACAATCCCTCCAGCATCTGTATCCTCTACATATACCCGAATAGGAAGACAAAACTTACGCATCATTTATAAATTAACCTCATATTTCATTTGTAATCTTATTTTTTAATCCGAAATGCTCATATGCTAATCGAGAAACTATCCGCCCTCTCTGCGTCCGAAGCAAGTAGCCCTGCTGGATCAAAAATGGCTCAATGACATCTTCGATGGTATTCCTTTCTTCACTTATTGCTGCAGCCACGCTATCAACTCCGACTGGACCCCCATCAAATTTTTCTATTATTGCTAGCATAACTCGTCGGTCCATATGATCAAATCCACAAGAATCGACATTGAGCATATTTAATGCCATATCAGCTACTTCTGATGTAATAACTCCATCAGCTTTGATATCTGCATAATCTCTGACTCGACGTAGAAGTCGATTTGCAATTCGGGGAGTGCCTCTTGATCGTCTGGCAATTTCTTGAGTGCCGTTTTCATCTATCTTCACACCAAGTATTTTTGCTGATCTAGAGACTATCTTGCTTAACTCTTTATCTGAATAGAACTCTAATCTTTGGACAATACCAAAACGATCCCTCAACGGTGAGGTAAGCAAGCCAGCTCTAGTAGTTGCACCGACAAGAGTAAAGGGTGGTATATCCAGCTTAATAGATCGTGCTGCTGGGCCCTCACCAATCATTATATCAAGCTGATAATCTTCCATCGCTGGGTATATCACTTCTTCAACTACCGAGCTCAAACGATGGATTTCATCAATAAAGAGCACATCTCCTGACTCAAGATTTGTCATTATTGCTGCGAGGTCTCCGGCTTTTTCAAGCACTGGCCCAGAAGTGGTTTTTAATCCAACACCCATCTCATTTGCAATAATATGAGCCAATGTAGTTTTTCCAAGGCCAGGAGGACCAAAAATTAAAGTATGATCTAGAGGTTCGTTTCTTTTGGTAGCAGCACCAATAAAAATCTCCATCTGATTCCTAACTATTTCTTGGCCCACATAATCTTCCAAGTTCAATGGCCGAATAGCACGGTCAAAGCGTTCTTCCTGTTCTTCTCCCTCTGGGGATATTATTCGATCTGTCTCTATCATTTTTCTGGATACCCATACGAAAGTAAGACTTCAAACAGCCAACATTCAACGTGCCTGCTATTATATATTTGTTACACAAAAAATTATGATTTTACTTTACTCTTTAAAGCCAATCTAATTAATTTTTCACTCGCCTTCTTTTCATTATCCGCTATATCTATATTGTTTGATGCGATAGTAATCATACGGGTTGCTTCTTGAGGCTTATAGCCTAATGCAACTAATACACTTTCAGCCTCTTCTTGAGCGCCTAATTTTTGATGAAATTTTTCTTTTTCTTCTGAACCTGCTTTATTAATGTCCATTGAAGACATTACAGGTAAACGATCCTTCATTTCAATAGCTAATCTTTCTGCTGTCTTTTTCCCAACTCCGGGAAGCTTGACGAGCCTATCTATATCGCTTGTTTGGACTGATTCAAAAAAATCTTTTGTATTCATTCCTGACAGTATAGTTAGTGCCATTTTTGGTCCTACACCACTAATTTTTATCAGCATACGAAATAATTCTCTTTCACTCGCTTCTCTAAATCCATAGAGCTGCTGAATATCCTCTCTAACCACTAAGTGTGTAAGAAGGGTTACCTGATCACCGTTTTCTGGCAGGTCAAAAAAAGTAGTTAGGGATACCAGTAGCTCATAACCGACCCCCTGAACATCAACTAATAATTGCGGTGCTTTTTTTTCAATCAAAATTCCTGAGATCCTTCCAATCAAAAAATTTCTCCTATAAAAAAATAATTCATATTAAAATAAAATTATCAATCCTTATAAAAATTAACTAGATGTAATGATCTTTTGCTTAAGTCTACCTTTTGAATAGTGCAATAACCCCTCTGAATTTAACCCAAAAGAAATAGTTTGAGCGTGACAAATAGCTGCAGCTAATGCGTCAGCTGCATCTTCAGCGGGTGAAGATGGTAAATTTAATATAGTTTTGATCATATGCTGGACTTGCTCTTTAGTAGCGCCCCCGTTTCCAACAACTGACTTCTTGATAGTTCGAGGCGAATACTCTCCAATTACTAAATTTTTTTTTATTCCGGCGACTATTGCAGCACCTCTAGCTTGACCTAGTTTTATGGCTGCACTCGGATCTCTGGCTAGGAAAACCTCTTCTATTGCCATTTGTTTAGGATTGAATTTATCTATAAGCTGAGAAATATTATCAAAGATCACTCCGAGACGAGCAGGCAGTGGTCCAGACGGCAGGCGAATAACCCCGCTAGTCACATATTTAATTCGTGAACTACTTTTACTTACTGTCTCTATAATCCCAAAACCAGTTTTACGAGAGCCAGGATCTATACCTATAATCAGTGACATATAAATACAACTTTTTTAATATACTGTATATTGTCACAGTATCCTAAAAAATAAAAAAAACAACCCTAATTTGCTTAGACACTCTTAAAAAATATATAACATTTTTAGGGCTGATAAAAAAAGCGGCCTGAAAGGCCGCTTGATACTGATGCTATAAAAATATGGGTAATTGACTGATTTAACCCATTAATCTTTTTTAGCGGATGCTTTTTTGGCCGGTGCTTTTTCTGCCGGTGCTTTTTTGGCCGGTGCTTTTTCTGCCGGGGCTTCTTCTACTGCCGGTGCTTCTTCTACTGCCGGTGCTTTTTCTGCCGGGGCTTCTTCTACTGCCGGTGCTTTTTTGGCCGGTGCTTTTTCTGCCGGGGCTTCTTCTACTGCCGGGGCTTCTTCTACTGCCGGTGCTTTTTCTGTCGGGGCTTCTTCTAATGCCGGAGCTTCTTCTGAAATATCTGGAATAGTCTTAATAGTAGCTTGCTTAATAATTCCAGCCTCTATAAGAATATTAATCTTATCAACACCATTTACGATATTTTGGAGTGCATCTTCAACAGCATAACGTCCGGAACGTTTTTTATATATTGTGTATGTATCAGTCTTTTTTAATACTTTCATCTTCTATTCTCCTTAGATTACTCGTTAAGTTGGTTTTTTACCTTCATCTTACTTTTTTAATAAAGCAAATTTATCAATCAATATTTGCCTCTAGTCACTTTTTTTCTTTCTTAAATCTATACTCATCTCTCTTAGTTGTTTTTTATCGACACAACCAGGCGCGTCTGTTAGAACACAAGCGGCTGTTTGGGTTTTAGGGAAAGCAATGACATCTCTAATTGAGTCGTTACCTGTCATCAACATAACTAATCTATCCAACCCGAAAGCTAAACCTCCATGCGGAGGACAACCATAGCTTAGTGCCTCAAGAAGAAATCCAAATTTTTCTTTGGCTTGTGCATCACTAATGCCTAGTACCTCAAAAACTGTTTTTTGCATTTCTAAGTTGTCAATACGCATAGAACCACCGCCGAGCTCAGTACCATTGATCACCATATCATAAGCTAACGATAAAGCACTACCAGGGTCATTTTTTAACTCACTAGGATTGCATGCTGGTTGAGTAAAGGGGTGGTGCAAGGGTGTCCACTCACCATCATCTGTTTTTTCAAACATAGGGAAATCAATAACCCATAAGGGAGCCCATTCAGAAGTATATAGATTTAGGTCTTCACCTAATTTTACACGCAAGGCCCCTAAGGCATCAGATACAATTTTATCTTTATCAGCTCCAAAGAAAATTAGATCTCCATTTTTTGCACCTGTGCGCTGAAGAATTTGCTGGCGAGTATCACGAGGTAAAAATTTAACAATTGGTGACTGTAACCCTTCCTCTAGATTATCTTTATCGTTAACTTTAATATAAGCCAAACCTTTAGCTCCGTAAATACTAACGAAATTAGTATAGTCATCTATTTTCTTTCGACTAATACTATTTCCATTAGGTACGCATATTGCTGCTACTCGGCCTTCAGTATCTCTGGCTGGTCCCGAAAATACCTTAAAGTCTACATCAACCATTAGGTCTTTAATTTCGATTAACTCCAGTGGAATACGAAGGTCTGGTTTATCGCTACCATATCTATGCATAGCCTCTTGATATGAAATGCGTGGAAAGCTATCTAGATCTACATCTAATAATTTACTAAAGACACTTCGGATCATCTCTTCACTAACTTCTATTATTTCATCTTCACTGATGAACGAACCCTCTATATCCACTTGCGTAAATTCTGGTTGACGATCAGCTCGCAAGTCTTCATCACGAAAACATTTTGCAATTTGGTAGTATTTCTCTACACCAGCTATCATAAGTAATTGCTTAAATAATTGTGGTGATTGGGGAAGAGCAAAGAACTTACCTTCATGTGTTCGACTAGGAACTAAGTAATCTCTTGCTCCTTCTGGTGTTGCTCGAGTTAAAATTGGTGTTTCAATATCTATGAAATCTCTTTTATCAAGATGATTGCGCATCAAAGAAGTAACTTTCGAGCGAAATATTAAGTTTTTAAGCATTTCTGGACGACGCAAATCCATATAGCGATACTTTAAGCGAACATCTTCGCCCACTTTAATATGCTCATCTAATGGAAATGGAGGTGTTTCAGATTTATTAAGTATTTCTAGTATTAATCCATACACTTCTATCTGCCCTGTTGGCATTTCAGGGTTTATGGTATCAGTGGATCTGGCGCGAACCGTACCTGTGATCTTTAAGACATATTCACTTCGCATCAAATCTGCAATATCAAAATACTCTTTACTGTCAGAGTCAAAAACTACCTGAACTATTCCTTCACGATCACGAAGATCAATGAAAATAACGCCGCCGTGATCCCTGCGACGGTGTACCCAACCGCAAATTGTAATTTTCTGATCAATATTACTAGAGTCAAGGGCACCACAATAAATTGTTCGCATTATTTTTTCCTGTAATGATTAAAGCCCTATGAATAACTATGCTTATATTTAGAAGTTTATCGACAGGCATCCTAAAAAATTTAGCATTATACCTTATGTATAGAAAGGCTAGAAGAACAGTTGTTAGCTCATTTGATAGAGTAGCTTGCTTGTAAAACTATTATTTGACTTCATTATCAATATACCTAAATAATATTGTATCCCTTTCTAGATAGAGCTAATACTAAAGATTCTATACGAAATTTCAGATTTTTTTTGTTATATTCAGTTGACGGTTTATTCCCCCAAATAGGGTTAGGCCATGAAATGTCTATTTTATAGCGTGCTACGTGATGAAGATGTAACTGAGGAACTATATTGCCTAAAGCAGCGATATTCATTTTATCAGGAGAAAATATTTCTGACATAGCCTCAGATAATAAGTTCGATTCTTTTATCAGCTGTATTGATTCATCGCTCAATAAATGATGGATTTCAGAGATATTTGGCAACATTGGTACCAAAATAAACCATGGATAATTAGCATCTTTGTGAATAAGTAGCTGTGAAAGCTCAAATTTACCAATAAATATAGTATCCTTAGTTAATTGGGGATGAATTTTGAACAATTTATTGCTCCTTTACTCTATACCAATATATATGATCACCGTAAAATACCTTTTTTTACGTTTAACCGCCAATAGAAAGAATAAATTATGCGAGCCAGTCAATTCTTAATCTCAACAAAAAAAGAAAGCCCAGCTGATGCAGAAATAATAAGCCACAAACTGATGCTGCGTGCTGGAATGATTCGAAAGTTAGCGTCTGGATTATATACATGGCTTCCAATGGGCTTAATAGTACTACGTAAATTGGAAGCAATAATCAGGGAAGAAATGAACAAGTTGGGGGCACAAGAGGTTTTAATGCCAATTATGCAGCCTGCTCATCTATGGGAAGAGTCTGGTCGTTGGGGAAGATATGGTCCAGAACTACTTCGCATTCAAGATAGGCATGAAAGACCCTTCTGTCTTGGACCAACTCATGAAGAAGTTATTACAGATTTCGTACGGAACGAAATTCATAGCTATAAACAATTACCTTTAATTTTTTATCAAATACAAACTAAGTTTCGTGATGAGATACGTCCACGTTTTGGTGTAATGCGCTCAAGAGAATTCATTATGAAAGACGCTTATTCATTTCATGTATCTGAAAAAAATCTAAACCAAACTTATCAGCTGATGCATGAGGCCTATACTAATATATTAAAAAGAATTGGATTAGATTTCAGGGCGGTCCTTGCCGATACGGGAAGTATAGGTGGAAATCGTTCTCATGAATTCCATGTATTAGCTGAATCAGGTGAAGATTCTATAGCTTTCTCAGATAGGAGTGACTTTGCAGCTAACGTAGAGATGACTGAAGCAGTAACTTTAAATCCAAGTAATGCTAAGAAGGAAGAAAAATTACAAGAAATTAAAACAGAAGGACTCAGCAGTATTGAGGAAGTAAGTAAATTTTTGAATGTAGGTAGATCTAATATCATAAAAACATTAATTGTATTGGGTCAACCAAAAGAAGAATCGCCAGAAGATAGAAGCAAAAAATCCTATACACCCCTTGTAGCATTAGCTTTACGTGGCGATCATGATCTCAATATTGTCAAGGCTGAAAAAATTAACGGAATTATGTCGCCATTGACTTTTGCAAGCAAAGACATCATCAAAGCGCAACTTGGATGCGATATTGGTAGTCTTGGTCCTCTTGAATTAGATATACCTGTTATTGTTGACCGATCTGCAAATCAGTTAACTAGCTTTGTTTGTGGCGCCAATAAAAATGGGTTGCACTTAACAGGGGTAAACTGGGCGCGTGATTGCAACGCTATAAATGTTGAAGATATAAGGAACGTTACCCAGGGCGATCCTAGTCCATGTGGTAAAGGATTTTTGGATATTAAACGCGGTATAGAAGTTGGGCATATCTTTCAATTGGGTACTAAGTATAGCGAGGCAATGGATTGCAAAGTTCTAAATGAGGGGGGTGCTCAACAATCAGTATTTATGGGTTGTTATGGGATTGGAGTAAGTAGAATTGTTGCCGCTGCTGTTGAACAGAATAATGATAGCAATGGTATTTTATGGCCTAAAACAATAACACCTTTTCAAATTGCGTTAATCCCTATCAACATACATAAGTCTGAACAAGTAAAGGGTTACTGCGAGGAAATATACAATCAACTTTTAGATATTGGCTTCGATGTCCTCTTTATGGATCAAGAAAAAGCACGCCTAGGGGGAATGCTAACAGATGTAGAGCTAATCGGTTTACCTCATATGCTGGTTTTAGGAGAAAAAGGTATAGAAAAAGGCATGATAGAGTATCGCAATAGAAGTAATTCTGATAATCAGGACATACCTCTTTCAGAGCTTAATGAATTTTTAATTAAAAGTATAAATACTAATTGAATAAAGATAACAATCTATTTTTTATATTTAAGGGCGGTCATCAAACTCTATGCCTTCTTTTTCTGGGGGCATTAAATCCTCACGCTTTAAATATAAAACTAATAACATATTTGAAGCTACGTAAATTGATGAATAGGTCCCGATTAAGACTCCTACCATAAGAGCAATAGCGAAATTATGAATTAGCTCTCCACCAAAATAGAATAGTGATGATAATACCAGTAATGTGGTTAGGGATGTAACCAATGTCCTACCTAATGTCTGAGTTAGAGATTCATTGATGACGGCCTCGACTGTTGAAACTCGAAGTAAGCGTAAATTTTCTCTGATTCTATCAGATACAACTATCGTATCATTAAGAGAGTAACCTATGACTGCTAGTACTGCTGCTAGGACTGAGAGATCAAACTCTAATTCTGTTATAGAAAAAAATCCAAGTGTAATTATTACATCATGCATCAAAGCAACAACAGCACCTATAGAAAACTTATATTGAAATCGAATAGCTATATACATCATAACCACTAGCAGAGCTACAAGCATACCTAAACCGCCATCCTCTCGAAGCTCTTCACCAACCTGCGGTCCGACAAAATCCACGCGTCGTAAAGTAACTAAAGGTTGGCTCATGCGTAACGCCTTCAAAACATTATCAGATAATCCAGCTTCTGGTTTGCCTTGCATTCTTATAAGAACATCTTTTTCTGAACCAAAGTGAACAACAATAGGATTTTCATAACCAGCCGCTGCTAAATAATTCCTTATTTCTGTTAGATCAGCTTTGTCCTGATAGCCTACCTCAATCTGAGTTCCACCAGTAAAGTCTAACCCTAAAACCAACCCTTTTGTGGCAAACGAAATAATAGATCCAAAGACAAGAAAAATAGAAACTACTGATGCTATTTTTCGCTGACCCATAAAATTGATAATACTAGTATTAACCATATAAAATTTCCTAGATTCTGAGCTTTTCAATAGACCGGTTACCGAAACTCAAATTTACTAAGGCCCTAGTTACGATGATAGCTGTGAACATCGATACTAAAATTCCTATAGAAAGAGTCACAGCAAATCCTTGTACTGGCCCTGAACCTATAATGAAAAGAATAACTGCCACGATAAGAGTTGTTACATTAGCATCTACAATTGATACGAAAGCGCGATCATAGCCAGCACTAATTGCAGACTGTGGCGGTAATCCATTAGATATCTCTTCTTTGATTCGAGAAAATATAAGTACATTTGCATCCACTGCAATACCTACTGTTAAAACAATGCCAGCGATACCTGGCAAAGTTAATGTAGCCTCAAGCATTGACATAAAAGCTACTAAAATTAATAAATTTAAAGTTAAAGCAATGTTAGCAAAAAGACCAAATATCTTGTAATAAAGAAGCATAAATATGACAACTAAAAACATACCAATTGATACAGACTTAATCCCCAAAGCGATATTTTCTGCGCCTAAGGACGGGCCAATAGTTCTCTCCTCTACAAAGTACATAGGGGCAGCCATGGCTCCAGCTCTCAAAAACAGTGCTAGCTCAGAGGCTTCCCTTGGTGAACTTAATCCAGTAATCTGAAAGCCAACACCAAGAGCACTTTGAATAGTCGCCAAGTTGATAATCTTTTTATCAACATAACGCTCAGAGGCAGCGACTTTTTTTCCATCGCTATCAATGTTATATTTTGTTCGTACTTTGTATTCGATAAACAAAACACCTAATCGTTGGCCTATATTATTTCTAGTCATGCGATGCATTCTAGCTCCACCTTGGCTATTCAGAGAGATGTTAACATTAGGTGTTCCTTTTTCATCATAGCCTGCAGAAGCTTTTGAGACATGGTCACCTGTTATTACAACTGTTCGCTTAAGGTATGCATCTTTGATTCCTCTATCTCTCACATAGGAATCACTGAACGAAAATTTTTCACGATTGGATGACCCTGGTTTTGCTTCTAATCTAAACTCTAAGTTTGCAGTTTTCCCTATAATCCTCTTTGCTGCTGCTGTGTCTTGAACTCCAGGAAGCTCTACAACTATTCTATTTTTCCCCTGTCGCTGAACAACTGGTTCGGATACTCCAAGCTCGTTAACCCGATTACGTAGTGTTGTAAGATTCTGATTAATTGCATAGTCTTGAATTTTTTTTATCTCCGACTCTGACATTTTTGAACGAATTACAAAAAACTCATTTTCTTCATTAATGTCTCTAGTAATCCCGGTAAATTTTTGTCGAATAATGCTGCTTGCTTTATCTGCATCGGTTTTTGTTTTAAATACAGCAACTATTTGTTTTCTTTTTATCAACTTTATAGACTCGTAACGCACCTTTTCTTCGCGCATAGCGGTCCTTACTTGGCGAACCATGGTATCCATTTGTTTGCTTATAGCCTCATCTGTATTAACCTCTAGCAAAAAGTGTACGCCACCACGAAGATCTAGGCCAAGTTTCATTGGAGAGGCTCCAAATCGGGCTAACCATTCGGGAGTAGTAGGTGCTAAATTCAATGCAACAACATATTCTAAACCGAGTTTTTTTTGTATTACTTGTTTAGCATATAGCTGTCGATCGATATCTCTCAGCCGAAGAATACCTGTTTCTCCATCTACCTTTGTCCCAAAATAATCTATATCAGCCTCTCTTAGTGCAATCGTAATATCATCCATAACTGATTGGTTAATTTCCATTTCTCCACTCTGACCAGAAACCTGAATTGCAGGGTCGGCAGAAAAAAGATTAGGTAATGCGAATGCAATACTTACAAACACGATTATTAGTATGAAAAGATATGTTCTGAGGGGATAATTGTTCATAAAAAATTATTCTTATATAGTTTCTGTATGCATTATAGGCTGAAAAGATAGATCTTGTGAGGCTTGTTATAAAAATATTCGTTACAAAAGTAAAAATTATTACTTTCTATAAAAGAATTTTTAAATTTAGATAATAAAATCAGGGAGCTATTCCCCTGAAATTTATAAAAATTATAGCCCCTGCTGTTTATAAAACTCTACTGAGAAATCT
Organism: uncultured Porticoccus sp.; assembly: GCA_964276025.1. GTDB lineage: Bacteria > Pseudomonadota > Gammaproteobacteria > Pseudomonadales > Porticoccaceae > Porticoccus. The sequence goes on from CAXYDD010000002.1 coordinate 25,966, forward strand.
TCTAACCTTTGGTTTTCTATTGCATTTCTTATATCTGCCATCAATGACTGATAATAGTGTAAATTATGTATTGTATTTAGTTGTGCGCCCAATATCTCTTTGCACTTCTCAAGGTGATGAAGATAAGCAAGACTAAAATTTTTACAGGTATAACAGTCACAATTCGAATCTATCGGATTTGTATCATAACGATATTTTGCATTTTTTATCCTAACTACACCAAAACTTGTAAATAAGTGGCCATTACGTGCATTCCTTGTTGGCATCACGCAATCAAACATGTCAATGCCACGCTTCACTGCCTCTAATATATCCCAAGGCTTGCCCACACCCATTAAATATCGTGGTTTATTTTTTGGCATTTTTGGAGTGGTGCTATCAATAATCCTCAGCATATCCTCCTTTGGCTCTCCAACAGAGAGCCCCCCGATTGCATAGCCATCAAATCCTAATTTTTCTAACCCCATTAAAGAAATTTCACGCAAATCCTCATACATACCACCCTGAATAATTCCAAATAATGCAGCTTTACTACCACTATGTTTAAGCTTACTTCTCTCTGCCCAGCGCAAGGATAGTTCCATTGATATCTGGGAATCTTTTTTTGAGGCTGGATAAGGTGTGCAGTCATCAAAAATCATTATAATATCAGCCCCTAAATCTTTTTGGACCTGAATCGAAATTTCTGGATCCAGAAAAATTTGGCTTCCATCGATAGGAGAACGAAAGGAAACCCCTTTTTCACTTATTTTTCGAATAGACCCTAAACTAAAAACCTGGAATCCACCTGAATCGGTTAATATTGGTCCCTGCCACTGCATAAAGTCATGCAAGTTTCCGTGTGACTTAATTACATCAGTCCCCGGTCTGAGCATCAAGTGAAATGTATTACCTAGGATTATTTGTGCGCCAATTTCCTTCAGATCTCTGGGCAACATGGCCTTGACAGTTCCGCTAGTTCCAACCGGCATAAAAGCTGGTGTTTCAACTTTACCACGAAGAAATTTTAGCTGGCCCCTCCTAGCTTTACCGTCCTGACTATTAAGCTTAAAGCTCATAGAGCAATTACTACTCATTTTAATTTTTTCCTGAATATATATCTGTAATCGGTAGCTCTTTATGTGCATCCGGGTTATTTATCAAGAACATGGCATCACCATAACTAAAGAACCTATATTTTCTAATTATCGCTTGTTCGTAAGCAGACATTATTCTCGTATATCCGGAGAAAGCACAAACTAACATCAGTAGCGTCGATTCAGGTAAATGAAAGTTTGTAACCATCGCATCTACTACCTGAAACTTATAACCTGGATAAATAAATATATCTGTCTCACCCTTCATTGGACTTATTTTTCCTCCCAAGGCTGCACTCTCTAAACATCGAACACTTGTTGTACCAATAGCTATTACTCTCCCTCCATTCTTACGAGTAGCTTCAACCTGCTCACAAACAGATAATGGAACATCTATAACCTCTGAATGCATTACATGATCATAGATACTACTTTCTCGCACTGGCTGAAAGGTTCCAGAACCAACATGCAAAGTAACATATGCTATATCAACGCCAAGCGATGTCAGCTCTTTTAATATCTCTAAATCAAAATGTAAGCCTGCTGTCGGTGCTGCAACTGCACCAGGTATTTTCGCATATACTGTTTGGTATCGCTCTTTATCAACCTCTTCATCAGGCCGATCTATATATGGAGGTAATGGTGTATGCCCTTTTGACTCTAGTGCATCTATTGCTAACTGATCACCAGAAAACTTTACTAAATATAAATCTTCTCTTCGCTCTTGGATTAATGCTTCAATGCAGCCATCAAAGATTATTTTAGAGCCAATTTTTGGAGATTTACTAGCTCGCAAGTGACCTAGCACTGTTTGCTCATCTATTAGCCTTTCAACTAATAACTCAATTTTTCCCCCAGTATCCTTTCTTCCAAACATTCTAGCAGGCATAACTTTAGTATTGTTAAACACCATGAGGTCTCCTGGCTTAACCAAAGAAATAATTTCAGAAAAGGACTGATGCTTTATATTATTTGTTTCTTTATCTATCACCATCATCATACTGCCCCTTCTTTCAGGGGCTGGCTCATGTGCTACTAGGTCAGCAGGCAACTTATAATTAAATAACTCTCGCTTCATAACAATCTTCAGTTTTTTTTAACGTCGCAAGGGTAATAGAAATTTATACTTATAACTAGTGTTCTAAGCGGTAAAATAACTCAATTTGATTATAGGATAGTCACTGCTATAATCCTGCCCCATGCCAGAGTGGTGAAATTGGTATACACAGGGGATTCAAAATCCCCCGCCCTTAAAAGCGTGCCGGTTCGAGTCCGGCCTCTGGTACTATTATATGTATAATGCTTTCTTATACTCCAATTATTAACAAATCTGGAATAGAGGCTATCTGAAGGAATTTTTTAATGACTTTTAAGTTTAATGAAATTAAAGATGACCGAAGATTTCAAAGTATCGTAATTTCTATAATTCTTCTTTCCTCACTTTTGGTGGGATTTCAGACATATGAAATAAGTAATAACTATATAAATATAGTTATTATTTTAGATTATTTTGTAACTGTATTTTTTTTATTTGAGCTTTTAGTAAGATTTCTTGGGGAGAAAAAAAAGGCCTTATTTTTCAATGACCGGTGGAATCTTTTTGACACCATTATAGTGCTCGCTTCTCTGATTCCCGTTACTGGGTCATCTGTTCTAATTTTGAGGCTTTTAAGAATATTTCGAGTACTAAGAATAATATCTATTATTCCTGAGCTTAAAGAGTTAGTCGAAGCATTACTTCAATCTCTAGCTAGATGCGGCTATGTGATGTTAATTTTATTTATTATTTTATATATTTATGCAGCGATTGGATCCATTTTGTTCTCTACAGACGATCCAGCAAGGTGGGCAGATCTAGGTATCTCTATGTTAACGTTAGTCCAAGTTATGACTCTATCGAGCTGGGAAACTGTCATGTTACCAATGCAAGCGCTACATCCCTGGGCTTTTATATATTTTATTTCATTTGTGTTTATAACAGCTATAGTGCTTCTAAATCTTGTAATTGCTGTACTTGTTGACGTTGTATCTAAATCGAGAATTAATAAATAATTTTAATTATAAGCCCAAACTCATCTAAAATTTAATGAGCCTGGGTTTTTCTATCACAATGTAGAAGGTTAATTAACTATTTTAAAAGACCCCGCCATCATGAACGAGTGTCCTGCGAAAGAGCAGAAAAAAGTATATGATTCAGTTGAACTTAGCTGTCCAACTCCAAAACTTACACTGGCGGTCTGACCGCCACCAATGATATTTGTTGCAGCAATTACTCTTTCGTCACCAGTTTTTATATAACCATTGCTTGCACCGGCAGTTAAACCATCGCTAGCAATAAGTTTCACATCAGCGGTTTTTGATAGCACCCAGTTATGCCCCATCACGGTAGCAGGTAACTTACCAGTATGTGCGAATGTAACTGTTACTTTATCGCAACTTGAACTAATTTGTAATTCTGGCTTGTCGAATTTAAGTGAATCGCCTGCTGCAATCTCGAGGTTACAACTTTCTCCGTGTCCGTCAGCAAACCCGAACGGTACAGATAGCAGCAATGAGAACATTATTAACGGAAAACGCATATTAAGCATAATTTAATCCTTATTAATTTATTAAATTGAAAATCATATTTATATTATCATAATCACAACAATGAAATCTTGGTTGGAAGAAGGATATTATAGCCAAAAAAAATTATCATTTTGGTCCTTATTTTAACAATAGCTATTCCAACAACTGATTTTATAGTTATATCTGAGTCACAAATTGATGATTCTAGTTTTGGGTTATCACCCTTTACAGTCATGAAATTTTTGGAAATAAATTGAACACGTTTTACAATCAATCCTGTAGCGTATATATTAAATATTACTATATCATTTACAAAAATTTTTTTTCTCTCTTTGATGAAAATTAAGTCGTTATGCCTCAAAGACGGTGACATGCTATTTCCGACCACTCTTACAAGCTTAATCACCAAATAAAACGGGAATGACAACCTTCTGGGCTGGTGGATACGGAGAAGTAACTCGTTCTGTTCTGACTCCTTTGCTAGCCCAAAATATTTCTGCAAAATAATTTAAGTGTTCCAGTAATTCCTCTGCATTTTTTGCACTACCTTCCTGTTTACATTTCGATGCTGACTGCATGATGAGATGAACAATTTTATGGGTTTCTGGAAATTTTTTTAACTGAGGCTCCTTAAAATAATCCCCCCAAATTGTATTAACTTCTTCTTTCACAATTTTGGATTGAGTTTCTTTTTCTATAACCAGTCGAATTATTTGCATCTGTGAATTACTTGTATTCTTGATACGCTCCTCTTCAATTAAATCAATAAGTCTTGATACACTCAAAGCTGCAATCAAAAAGACTGATGGATCATAAATTTTGCAAGGGATATCACAATGTGCTGATGCGATAGGTAGTCTAATCATATAAATTAACTCATTCTCTTATTTGTAATGGAGGAAATATCCACACTCTTGTCTAACGATCCTGATACCTGTTGCGTATAACCCTTAACGATCAATGAAGAAGCGATGGTTGCTAAAAGTATACCGGTCATCATCAGAATCAGAGCTAAGGTATCTGTATGAGTTCCATCCAGTGGCGAACCTGTGTGTGCAACCACTCTATTACAGACCGCGGATAGAAAATAAAGTGCAATAATTTTCATTCTTTTTTGCCTCATTAAATAATTTGCTATGTCATCAAAGTTCTATTTGAACACAATCAAATAATTTCTTACTTAAGACCATATTGTAATTGCAAATGATTATCATTTGCAACAAATATACAACCCATATCAAATATTTTTATACAATGACTTATGAGCTTTTCAAATCTGTGGATATCTAAAAGAACTCGAATAGTAAAAAAGCTTTAATGCTAAATATGATTTTTTAAATAAAGCTAATTTTAATCACATAGGCTACTATTACTAATTATAAAAATAACGAGACTTAAATTAACCTATGAATAAAATTTACTTGTACATGGTTGTTGTATTTTTTTTTGTTGGATTAAGTCCAAAAAATTATGCTGAAGAGCTTTATATTTGCCCCGTTAAAGAGGTTTATAAAACAGGTGCAGGAAGGTCCATCGATGTTGCTGGGGGTACTGTAAAAATTAAAGTTAATGGAAATAGTATCGTTATAACAAACCCTAGTGTTAGTGGTTTTGGCTCAATTGAACTAGATATTATACAAAGAAATGGCCACCAGATTAAAGCTAGAAACCCAACAGTAATGTTTACTTACAAAATCGTGTCGCGAGAGTTTGTAGTTCATACCGGTATTGCTCCGATGAAGTTCGATGTTGACGTAGGCCATAGAGGTGGGCAAATGCGTATTTTTGGAGTGTGTAATAAGTAATAAATGTTATTTGAATAAAAATATTTGTTACGAGATTTTTTTATTTAGATGTAAGTTAATCTCTTTTTCTATCACCCCCTTGAACGCTGACATCATCAAACCTAATGTGACCTGGATCTTAACAGCTGACTCATCAAAACTAATTCGAGCTTCAACGCCACTGTATGAGAATTTCACTAACTTATCCTCAATCTGATAATCACCACCATATTTTTTTTGGAGGTCTTTGCCTAAATCCTCGACTAGAAATTGAAGTTCCAAATTACTCATATTATGAGATTTTTGTATCAAAATAGAACTCATAGTGTAATCCTTTGGTTTTTTTTGACCTCAAACATATATGTAGATTTTTATTAAAGACTTTGGTCTAAAAAATCATTCGATAATATAATAACCATGCTTGCTAATAATTTCTCATGCAATATGTATTTAATAAAAATTGTATTTATAGCCAACAGGTAAGTTTTATAGATGAATAAAGAAAATAGCAAATTTGAAAAGCCCGCAAATCTAATACGAAGAATGATGGCGATATTATACGATTCTATGTTACTGATAGGAATAATTTTTGCTTTTGGGATTATTGTTTTTCTTTTAAGAAGGCTGGCAGGGGATGATACCATGCAAGCGCCAAGTAATATCCTCCAAGCATTCATTACTTTTGGCATGTGGTTCAGCTGTATTTCTTTTTATATATGGTGTTGGCTTCGCAAAGGCCAAACTCTTGGAATGAAATCTTGGAACCTTTATTTGTATAGCGAAAAAAAACAAGGTTTAACGCTCAAAGAGTGCTTTTCGCGCTGTCTATTTGCCCATATTTCATTTGGGCTTCTAGGTCTCGGTTATTTTTGGTGTTTAATCGACAAAAAGGGTAGATGTTTTCATGATATATGGAGTGGAACAATGGTTATAGTCATAAAAAAGGGTAGCAATAAAAAAAATTAAAATAATATACCATAAAAAAAATTTATACATTTACGGACGCTATTAAGAAGATCTTCTTAATAATGAAATTCCGATCAGGGAGCAGATAATTGCAGGGAAAATAACTGCTATAAAAGGAGAGAAACCGAATACTATGCTTGCAGGTCCAAGCAGATCTTGGCTAATCCTAAATACAATTCCTACAACTACTCCAGCAAAAATACGATAACCCATCGAGACTCTTCTAAGTGGGCCAAAAATAAATGAACTTGCAATCAATATTAAACCTACGATTGTAAATGGCTGAAGAGCCTTACGCCAAAAATCCAACTCGTACCTTGAGGCGTTTTGACCTTGATCATTCAAGTAGCTGGAATGCTTGCTCAAATCTCTCATCGATAAAGATTCAGATGGAAGAGAGGCTATATTAAGAAGCTCAGGTGATAATTCGGTAGCCCAAATTCTCTGAATAAAATTTTCTACTCTAGTACTATTAGCCTCAAAATACGTCGCTGCACCAAACTCCTCCACCCAAGTTCCATTTTGAAAGGATGCTTTGTCAGCAAAACTAGCCTTTTTTAATACATGGTTATCGTCAAATTCGTAGCGAGTTACGCCAAATAGTTCACCGCCAGGAAAAATTGCTTCAATGTGTGTAAACTCACTTCCCTCTTTATTCCAAAGACCACTAGCAGATCCTTGTGATACCTTTCCTTTTGTTAGCAACATACGTCTACTTTCAGCATATTTTTCAGTATGAGGGACTATATATTCTCCGAACATCACACCAATTAAGACAAGCAATAGAATTGGTCGAAGGACCATCCAAACGATGCGTAGAATAGAAACTCCTGCCGCTCTAATAACTATTAACTCGGAATTATTAGCCAATCCACCAAGACCTACTAGGCAACCAATAAGGGCTGCTGTTGGAAGAAATTCATATATCCTTCCAGGCATCGTCAAGGCAACATAAATCAAGACTTGGAAGAAATTATATTCTTTAGTTACATCACCAGCTCCATCTATCATCGAGCCAACAGAGTCAAGAGTTACAATTATTAATAGTGCTAAGCCTATAGCTCCAATTACTGAAATCGATATATAAGATGATATTCTACTCATAGATTTCAGATCTTTAATAATACAAGAAGGTAAACTTTTAAGTAAAAATATTAGTCTTTTTATCGATATATCTTCTTGCCTTATATATTGAGTAAGACTAATACAGTCTTTGCCCAATAATCTAATTTTAGATAAAACGAGCGATGGTATTTTTTTAGAGGAGGATGAAAAATACTCAAATATTTTCAATATTAAAGCTTGCATAGACTTTAACTTAGTCGTCAAAAAAATCCGGAATTTCTTTAATTGAGTAAGGGAAATTAGATTCTTCATCTTCCCACCAATGGAGCATATTGCTTTACCCAGAGTTTCATAGAAGGAAAAGAAAGTAAAAATATAGCTATAAAAAAGAACAATAAATGCACAAACCATAATCCGATATAAGTGGGAATTAATTCTTCTTCTAACGCACTTCTTGCGCTATTAAGCATCACCAAATAAATCATATATATTAAGATTGCTGGGATCATTTTAGAAAATCTACCTTGCCTTTGATTCGTTTTGCTCAATGGAATAGCTATTAAGCTCATTACTAAAACCAAAATTGGAACAGAAAAACGCCACTGCAATTCAGCTAACTGCTCTGGTTCTTTGGAGAGCATTAATTCTGAAGTAGTGAGTATTTGATATTTCTTCCTATTACGCCTATCAGGGGCTTGTTTTTTCATAGACTGTCCGTATTCCTCAAAACGAGTAATCTTATAATTTGCCTGCCCTGGAATGCCCTCGATACGGTAACCATCTTTTAAAACAAGATAATCTATACCTTCATCTGAATTTTTTTGTTCGCCAGTTTTCGATACAGTTAAGATTAATTGATCTCCATTTTCAGCATCCGGATGATGTTCAGCAAGAAATACATCGAGCATCAAACCTTCTTTATTTATTTCTTCTGTATAAGTAACACCCTTACCTTTTTGAATTGGATAAAAATGACTTGCAGCCATACCATCTAGATCTCCTCTCTCATTTTGGTCTGAAATCAAAGCTTCAACTTTACGGGCGCCGTCTGGAGTAGCAAAAAGACTCAAATAAGACGCTAAAATAGCTACTATGAGCGCTGGGGCTAACGTATATAAGATTAATTTAGTTTGACTCATTCCGCATGCAATCATTACTGTCATTTCACTTTGAACATACAGGCGCCCATAAGCTAGAAGAACACCCAAAAAACATGCCAGGGGTATAATTAGCTCTAAAAACCCCGGTAAACGGTAACCTATCAAAGCAAAAAGAATACCTGCATCCATGTCACCAGCAGCAGCTTCTGCCAAATATTTTACAAATCGGCCACTCATGACAATCATTAACAGCACTACTGTGACCGCAGAAGCAGAACTCAAAAAATCACGTGCAAGATATCGAAAAATTAGCAATAGAAAGATTCCAATTATGCTTTAATATGTATAAATAAATTTATAATTACTAAGTGTACGTTGATTCAAATACCTAACCAACTAAACTTTGGAGAAAAAATGCAACTTAATGCGACCAACTGCAATCTTCGTTCTAAAAAAACCGATTGCCTAGTGCTGATTCTCAGCAACAAAGATGATCAAAATAGTATTCCGCAATCTGTAATAGATAACTCAGTTGAATATTTAGGTCCCACTATAATTGAGCTAATAACAAAACTCCAAGAAAGCGGTGATATTCAAAAAAAATTGGGTAGCTCAGTAATAATCAATTATCCAAATGGTTTGGAAGCACAAAGATTATTAATAGTGAGCAGTGGTGGTGAAATACTAAATGAGCAAATGTTTTTAAGTCTTGCTAAAACTATCGGATTTAAGCTTAAAAGTCTACCTGTCAAAGATGCTGTAATCGCGACCCAAAATATCAATGTCAGAGGTAGGGATGATGTTTGGCAAGCGCAAAAAATTTCCCAAGTGCTTGGTGAACAGAGCTATTTTCCGGATTCACTAAAAACTATAGCAAAGCATAGTTATTCTCTAACAAAAGTTCTGCTTGCTATATCATCAGGTCAGAAATTAAAAGAGATTAAAGATGCATGCAAATTAGGCTTATCAATATCAAAAGGTATGAATTTATCTAAATATCTGGGGGATCTACCAGGAAACATATGTACGCCCTCTTTTTTAGCAAAAGAAGCAAAAAAGCTAGCGATGGGCCACCCTCAATTAACCTGCAAAATAATAAATGAAGCAGAGATGAAAAGTCTTGGTATGCATTCCTTATTATCAGTAACAGCTGGTACACAACAACCTGCAAAAATGATTATTCTAAAATATACTGGTTCCACCAAGAAAAATTGAAGCCCATTGTGCTCGTAGGAAAAGGTATCACTTTCGACTCAGGCGGTATCAGCCTAAAACCCGGTGCTGCCATGGATGAAATGAAATATGATATGTGTGGGGCAGCTTCTGTATTCGGTGTTTTTTCTATGCTGGTTAATACAGATCTAAATATTAATGTGATTGGAGTTATACCAGCTGTAGAAAATATGCCGGGAGGTAAGGCAATTAAGCCCGGAGATATCGTAAAAAGTATGTCAGGACAAACTATTGAAATCTTAAATACCGATGCAGAGGGTCGGTTGATCCTGTGTGATGCTTTAACATATACAGCTCGATTCAAGCCAAAAAACGTAATAGATATTGCAACCTTAACAGGAGCATGTGTAATGGCTTTAGGGAGTCATGCTTCAGGCTTACTGAGTAATGATGATATTCTTGCAGAGAAACTGGAAACTGCTGGGCGAACAAGCTCTGATAGAGTTTGGCGTCTTCCAATTTGGAGTGAATATGATGCTCAGTTGAAGAGTAATTTCGCAGATATGGCTAATATTGGTGGTCGTTCAGCTGGAACGATTACTGCTGCCTGTTTTCTTGCACGATTCACAAAAGAGTATAAGTGGGCTCATTTAGATATAGCAGGAACGGCATGGAAGGGTGGGAACGCTAAAGGGTCGACTGGTAGACCAGTTCCTTTGTTGTGCGAGTTTTTAATAGAAGAAGCAAATAATGACTAATATTATTTTTTATCGAATAAAAGGTGACTATAATTCATTGCTATTATTTGCCTGCCAGCTAGCTGGCAAAGCTTACCAGAAAAAAGTTTCTGTATTAATAAGTACATCAAAAGAAAGTATATCAAATAAAATTGATGAGAAATTATGGAGCTTCGATCCTGTATCTTTCATTCCTCATGATATTGAAAGCGACCCATCATCACTTATTGCTATCAATCACGAAATGAAGCCCGGAGAACATGATCAATTGCTAATTAATCTATCGGATAGATCCACACCACGTTGGTTTTCAAGATTTCAGAAAGTTATTGAAATTGTTTATGACGAACAAGAAGTTATTGGTAATAAAAGAAAGCAGTATGGTTTTTATAAGAGTCGCGGATACCCCATTAAGTACTACGATTTAACTGTGAATAATTAAGTCGAGATTTGCTTATAAACAGAAGTTAATCGACTCTGTCATGGTGATCCACTTATAATCCATGGCTTTAAGAATTTTGTATTTTTGCTAATCAGTGCCAATAAGTTGTTTTAACTCTTTTTAACAATAAAATGAGAGATCATGGAAAAGACCTATCGCCCTAAAAACATAGAAACCCAATGGTATGAAACCTGGGAAAACCGTGGGTATTTCAAGCCTAAGGAAAACGGTTCTCCATCTTTCTGCATAGCAATTCCTCCTCCCAATGTCACTGGAAACCTTCATATGGGGCATGGCTTTCAAGAAGCTATAATGGATGCTTTGATACGCTATAAGCGAATGAAAGGTAACGATACGCTATGGCAGGTTGGAACAGATCACGCTGGAATTGCTACACAAATGGTAGTAGAAAGACTTTTGAGCCAAGAGAATATAACCCGTCATGATTTGGGTCGTGAAGAATTTATTAAAAAAGTATGGAGCTGGAAAAAGGAGTCAGGGGGAGCCATTACAAAGCAACTGCGTCGTTTAGGTGCCTCGGTTGATTGGTCTAGAGAACGGTTCACTATGGATGATGGATTTTCTAGAGCTGTTGAAGATGCTTTCATTAAAATGTACGAGGACAATTTAATATATAGAGGAAAAAGGCTCGTTAACTGGGATCCAAAACTACATACTGCTGTATCTGATCTAGAGGTAATTTCAGAGGAAGAAGATGGAAGTTTATGGCACTTTGATTACCCACTATCTCATGGGAATAAACACTTAACGGTTGCTACTACTCGCCCTGAAACTATGCTGGGTGACGTCGCAGTTGCTGTTCATCCTGAAGATCAAAGATATAAAGACCTCATTGGCAAGAATGTTATTTTACCTCTTGTTAATCGTGAAATTCCGATAATAGCCGATGACTATGTTGATAAAGATTTTGGTACAGGTTGTGTGAAAATAACTCCAGGGCATGATTTCAACGATTATGAGATGGGAAAGCGTCATAGTTTACCTGTAATAAATATATTTGATGATGATGCTCGATTAAATGAAAATGTCCCGCCTGTCTATATCGGGATGGATAGATTCGATGCAAGAAAAGAGATTATATCTAATCTTGATAGCCTCGGATTACTTAAAAAAATTGATGCTCATAAAATAAAAATACCTCGAGGCGATAGATCTGGTGTAATCATAGAGCCATATCTAACCGATCAATGGTATGTAAAAGCATCTCCTTTAGCTAAGAAAGCAGTAGCTGCAGTAGAAAAAGGAGATATTAAATTTGTTCCAAAGCAGTATGAAAATATGTATTTTTCTTGGATGCGAGACATTCAAGATTGGTGTATATCTCGTCAGCTCTGGTGGGGGCATCAAATACCCGCTTGGTATGACGATAAAGAAAATGTATATGTTGGAAAATCTGAAGAAGAGGTCCGAACAAAAAATAATCTTGGTGATATAAAGCTAAGGCGAGATAGTGACGTTTTAGATACTTGGTTTTCTTCCAGTCTTTGGACTTTCGGAACGCTTGGATGGCCAGAAATAAACAAATTTTTAGAGAGGTATCATCCCACTAGTGTTCTGGTTACTGGTTTTGATATTATTTTCTTTTGGGTCGCCAGAATGATCATGATGAGCTTATATTTTGTAGATGATATACCGTTTAAAACAGTCTTTGTTCACGGCCTAGTTCGAGATAGTCACGGACAAAAAATGTCTAAATCAAAAGGTAATGTACTTGACCCTATAGACCTAATTGATGGTATTGAACTGGAGCCATTGGTTAAAAAAAGAACCTCAGGAATGATGGTTCCAAAGCTGCGTGAAAAAATTGAACAGCAAACTCGAAAAGAGTTTTCAGAGGGTATAGAAGCTTATGGAACAGATGCACTTCGCTTTACATACTACTCTCTTGCATCTACAGGACGAGATATAAATTTTGATGTAGGCAGAATTGAAGGTTTTCGTAACTTCTGTAATAAGATATGGAATGCTGCACGTTATGTTTTGATGAATACAGAGGGTCAGGATTGTGGGCAAAATAATCATAAAAATTACCAGCTATCATTACCAGATCGTTGGATTATTAGTCGATTACAGCAGGCTGAAAAAGAAGTAGCAGATGCTATTGAAAATTATAGATTTGATTTAGCATCGCAAGCTATTTATGAATTTATGTGGAATGAATACTGTGATTGGTATCTGGAACTATCCAAACCAGTATTATGGGGTGATGATATCGCTTCAGAATTAAAAGTCGGGACCCGTCGAACCTTAATAAGAGTATTAGAGACCACCCTCAGAATGACTCATCCATTTATGCCATTTATTACAGAAGAAATATGGCAACAGCTGAAAGCACTGGTAGATGAAAAAGGTGAAACTATTATGTTGCAGCCCTATCCTATAGAAGATAAAAAACTTATAGATAACGAGGCTACTGATAATATCGAATGGCTGAAAAAAGCTGTGATTGTAATTCGTAATATACGTGGTGAAATGAATATATCGCCTGCGAAGCTGTTAACAGTTTATTTACGAAATGGTTCTAGTGAGGATAAATGTCGACTGAATGAGAATGAGGCTTATTTACTTAAAATGGGGCACTTGGATAAGATAATTTGGCTTGATTGTAATGAAGATGTACCGGCCTCAATAACAGTATTAATTGGAGAGATGGAAATTCTTGTGCCTATGGCAGGATTGATTGATAAGGATGAAGAAATAAAAAGACTAGATAAAGAGCTAGCTAAAATTAAAGACGAATTACTACGCACAAAAGGTAAGCTAGCAAATAAATCTTTTACGAGCAAAGCTCCACAAAAAATTGTGGACATAGAAAAAAATCGACTAAATGAGTTAGAAAAAGCTCATATAAAAATACTACAGCAGAAAGAAAAAATAATTAGTATTTAGATTTATCTTTTTGGATAAGATTGCAAAATTCCTATAATTTATTCTGGACGCATATGAGGAAATAAAAGAACATCTCTTATCGACGATGAGTCGGTTAGAAGCATCACTAAACGATCAATACCTATACCCTCACCAGCTGTCGGCGGAAGTCCATATTCTAGTGCTCTAATATAGTCTGAATCATAATGCATGGCTTCTTCATCACCAGCATCTTTTTCAGCTACCTGCTGGCTGAACCTTGAGGCCTGATCTTCTGCATCATTGAGCTCAGAAAACCCATTAGCTATTTCTTTTCCTCCAACAAAAAATTCAAATCGATCAGTTACAAATGAATTATGATCACTGCAACGAGCGAGTGGAGAAACTTCTGTTGGATATTCAGTAATAAATGTAGGGTTATCTAATAAGTGTTCTACTGTTTTTTCAAAAATTTCAATTTGAATTTTTCCCAACCCCCATGTGTCTTTGAGTGGAATACCGAGATCAGATGCAATAGAGCGCGCTGGTGTTTCTTGATTCAGTTTTTGGGCTTCTATATCTGGGTTAAACTTTAATATGGACTCAAAAACTGACATCCTCTCAAAAGGCTTTGAAAAATCGTACTCCTTCTCCTGAATAATCTCTCCCTCCTTGTTTTTAATAGTATTTCTGACACTCAAACTACCCAATACTGAAGATGCTAAGCCTCGCAACATATCTTCAGTCATATTCATTAAATTAGTATAGTCTGCGTAAGCTTGATAGAATTCGAGCATTGTGAACTCAGGATTATGCCTGGTTGATAAGCCCTCGTTACGAAAGCTTCTATTTATCTCATATACACGCTCAAAACCTCCGACCACTAATCTTTTGAGATATAATTCTGGTGCTATGCGTAAATACATATCAAGATCTAAGGCATTATGATGGGTAACAAAAGGGCGTGCGGCGGCTCCGCCTGGGATAACCTGGAGCATCGGCGTTTCGACTTCCATAAAATTGTTTTCGTTGAGATAAGAGCGCATGTAATTAATTACTTTTGTGCGAATCTTAAATATATCGCGAGACTCAGGATTAACAATCAAGTCAACATAACGCTGTCTGTATCTCATCTCCTTATCTAATAAGCCATGATGTTTGTCAGGCAAAGGTCTCAGTGACTTTGTTAAAAGATGATTATCATCCATACTAACGTACAGATCACCCTTACCTGATTTATGTAGAATCCCGTTAACACCAACAATATCACCAAGATCTAAGTTTTTGACAAAAGATCTGGCACCCTTAACAACATATAACTGCATGATCCCAGACATGTCTTGAATCACCATAAAAGCACCACGATTTCTTATTAACCTGCCAGCAATACTTACCTTCTGATTTAAGGATTCTAGCTCCTCCTTTGATCTAAACGAGTATTTTTTTTGTAAATCATCTGCTAGATTTTTTCTACAAAAATTATTTGGAAAAGGGCTCGTATTGTTCTCAACGGCTTGCTCACGAATTTTTTCTAGCTTGACTCTTCTTTCAGCGATAAGTTTATTTTCGTTTTGCTCTGGTTCTTTACTCATTTTTTTAACCAATTTAATACTCGTGAATTAAATTTATATAATTATATTTTTATCTATGACCCTAAATTTTACAAACCTGCTTTCAGGGATGCCTCTATAAATTGATCTAAGTGTCCATCTAAAACTAAACTACAATTACTAGTCTGAATATTTGTTCGCAGATCTTTGATTCTTTGATCATCAAGAACATATGAACGAATCTGGCTGCCCCAACCGATATCTGACTTTGAGTCCTCTAATTCCTGAGCAGCCTCATTACGCTTGAGCATTTCTTGCTCATAAAGTTTTGCTCTTAGCATTTTCCAGCAGTTTTCGCGGTTCTGATGCTGAGAGCGTTCACTTTGACACTGGACTACTGCTCCCGATGGAATATGAGTTAACCTTACAGCTGAATCAGTCTTATTGATATGCTGTCCACCAGAGCCGCTTGCTCTATATGTGTCTGTTCGCACATCTGATGGATTGATATCGATATCAATATCGTCATCAATCTCTGGAGAAACAAAAACGGAACAAAATGAAGTATGTCTGCGACTTCCCGAGTCAAACGGTGACTTTCTTACAAGCCTATGAACACCTGTTTCTGTTCGAAGCCACCCAAAAGCATATTCCCCCTCAAAATGAATTGTAGCACTTTTTATACCAGCCACATCTCCAGAGGAAACCTCTTCAAGAATTGTTCGGAAGCCTTTCATTTCCCCCCAGCGAAGATACATGCGTAAAACCATTTCTGCCCAATCTTGGGCCTCAGTACCACCAGAGCCAGACTGAATATCTAGGTATGCATTATTAGGGTCCATCGGGCCTGAAAACATTCTACTAAATTCTAGCTTAACTAATCTCTTAGTAAGCTCTTCTAGATCTGACTCTATCTCCTGAATAGTATCAATGTCTTCTTCACCGAATGCTATTTCTAATAACTCAAAAGCGTCAGAAATTCCTATATCTAAAGTATTTATGGTTTCAACAATAAGCTGCAGAGATGATCTTTCACGTCCAAGATTTTTTGCACGCATAGAGTCTCCCCAAACTTCAGGATCACCTAGCTCTAACTCAACCTCATCGAGACGATCTTTTTTATTACTGAAGTCAAAGGTACCCCCGAAGTACATCAGTCCTTTCTTGGAGATCTTTTAAAGCGCTTTTTATCGGGTTAATTTCCATTAATGTATGATACCTAAAACTTAAATTAAAAATAGAATTCTATCGGAATATTAACGCCTTCTCCAGCTACTTAAATATACATTAGGGTAATGCATGTAATTTCAATGTAGCAGCTCTCAATTAAAGATTAAACTATTGCAGGAATTTATAAACATATTGGCACAAAAATTAAAAATTCTGTTAAAATCCGCGCAATTTAAATGTAGCTAACCATGTAAATAATAAGATAATTATGAGCTTAATCCGTCTTGATGATATATCTATTGAATTTGGTGATACTCCACTGCTTAAAAACACAAATTTTTCTGTAGAGCCTGGAGAAAGAATTTGTCTGATAGGAAGAAATGGTGCTGGAAAATCTACGCTACTAAAAATAATTAATCGGGAAGTTACCCCTGATTCTGGCGAGATTCATCTTAGACAGCATTTACGAATTAGTCAGCTAGAACAGAATCTACCTGCTGCAGAGGATCGTAAAGTTTTTGATGTAGTTAAAGAAGGGCTGTCTGATCAGCAAAAACTTATAGATCTTTTCAATGAAGCCTCAAAAAAAAGTATGGGTAAGCAAGCAATAAATCACTTAGGCCAACTACAAGCTCAAATTGATGCCGGTGGTGGCTGGAATATCACACAACAAGTTGAAACGATCATAAGTCAGTTAAATTTACCTGCTAATAAGAGCCTATCTGATCTCTCTGGTGGATGGCGGCGTAGGGTTGCTCTAGGAAAAGCATTAGTATCTAACCCAGATCTGTTGTTATTAGATGAACCGACCAACCATCTCGATATAAGTACGATTGAATGGCTTGAACATAAAATACGTAGCTACCAAGGAAGCGTAATATTCATTACTCATGACAGAAATTTTTTACAGAAACTTGCAACACGTATTGTAGAGATAGAAGTGAGTAAACTTATAAGCTGGCCTGGAACTTTTAATAACTATTTACTTTTGAAAGAAAAAACAATTGAAAGCGAGCAAGTTAGAAATGATTTATTTGACAAACGACTTGCAGAAGAGGAAATATGGATTCGTCAAGGTATCAAGGCAAGGCGAACAAGAAATGAAGGTCGTGTTCGTGCATTGACTGCTATGCGTGAGGAGCGTATGCAGCGGTCTACTCGTCAAGGAAAGGCAAGAATAAGTATTGAGTCATCAGAAAAGTCAGGAAGGAAGGTTATTGAAGCGCGTAATCTTTCACATGGGTATATAGATGATAAGCTTATAAATAATATTAGCCTCAAAATACGCAGAGGCGATCGTATAGGTCTTATTGGAAATAATGGTGTTGGTAAGTCAACATTACTTAAAATTCTTTTAGAACACATACCTCCTAATAAGGGCTCTATTAAGCTGGGAACAAATTTAAACATAGGTTATTTTGATCAAATACATCGTGAATTAGATACTGAAAAAACTATTGCTGAAAATGTTGGGAACGGTAAAGAATACATAAAAATTAATGGCAAGGACCGACATATAATAGGTTATTTACGGAATTTTTTATTTTCACCAAAAAGGGCTATGACTCCTGTTAAAGCACTTTCTGGTGGCGAAAGAAATAGGGTTCTTTTAGCAAAACTATTTACCCAACCAACAAATTTGTTAGTGTTAGACGAACCAACTAATGACCTGGATATTGAAATGCTAGAGGTTTTGGAAGAAAAACTTGTAGAATATGGCGGAACATTAATTATCGTAAGCCATGATCGTCAATTTCTTGATAATGTAGTCACAAGCGTCCTCGTATTTGAAGATGGAGGAGACATACAAGAATATCTAGGTGGTTATAGCGATTGGGAGAATCGTGGCAAAGAACTGAAAATTACAGATCATCAAAATAATCGAAAAAAAACAGAAGAAATAACAGATCGATCTTATGACAAGAATGCAGAGAAAAAAATTCGATTTAAACTTAGTTATAAACTCCAACGCGAGCTTGATATGCTTCCAGCCATTATTGAAGAATTAGAAAATGAGCTAGTTGAACTTCAGAATGTAACTTCTGGATCAGAATTTTATCTCAAGCCTCATACAGAAACAAAACCCCTCTTAGATGCTTTAAATGAAAAACAAAAAGCTCTTGATTTAGCTTCAGAGAGATGGCTTGAATTGGAAGCTAGCGAATAAGGGTCTCTATTATTAGTTGTAATGAATCTCTTCCTTGCCAAAAATTAACATCTACTTTATAGACAACATGTATTTTTTCTTTTTTGTATTCTTGAATATCATCTAAGCTCACATTGAATGCAATGGCGCTAAGTTGTTCTTGTTTATTAAAATCTACGCAAAGCACCAATTTTATATGTTTTTTACCAACAATGCGTCGACTTAGAATATAAAAATATCCAACGAATAATGGCTCGGGAAATTGCTGTCCCCAAGGGCCAGAGCCTCTGATTAATATAGCGTTTTCTAGGCTTAACTCTTCTGCAGAAAGAGCTCCATCTGTTAAAATAAAATCTTCAAGATCAGAAGTAGTTAGTCGACTTCTAACTACTTTATCGAAAGCTTTTGCAAATAAATCATAATTATTTGATTTAAGGCTGAGTCCAGCAGCCATGGCATGTCCACCAAACTTACTTATTATTCCTGGATGAGCTGTTGCAACAGCCTCCAATACATCTCGAATATGAAGTCCGGGAATGGATCGAGCAGAACCCTTGTATTCTTTTTTATCTTTCTCCCCGCCAGCATCTGCAAAAATAATAGCTGGTCGATGAAACTGATCTTTGATTCTAGAAGCGAGTAAACCCACGACTCCTTGATGCCAGTTACTGTCAAACAAACAAATACCCCAAGGCAGATCTATATTATTCATATTTATTTTTTCTAAAATTTCTAATCCTTCTTCTCGCATATTAGCTTCAATACTTCTTCTTTCCATATTAAGCTGATCAAGTTGAGTTGCATATTTTTTTGCAGCGTTGTGATCATTTTCTAAAAGGCAGGCTATACCAATACTCATATCAGTTAGTCTTCCAGCAGCATTCAATCTTGGTCCTACTGCAAAACCTAAATCACTCGCTACAAGTGTCTTGTAATCTTTATCTGCCAAATTTAGTAATGCTTGTATTCCTGGTCTTAAATTTCCCGACCGTATACGCAATAAACCCTGATGAACTAGAATTCTATTAGTGTAGTCAAGTGGCACAACGTCGGCCACAGTTCCAAGAGCCACTAAGTCAAGCCATTGGGACATATTTGGAATAATAATTTTCTGATTATCGAACCAACCGATATTGCGCAATCTTGATCTGAAGGCTATTAACAAATAAAAAACAACACCGACGCCTGCCAGATTTTTACATGGGAAATCACAACCATGCTGATTAGGGTTTAAGATGGCATCTGCAATTGGTAAGCTTAATCCTGGTAAGTGATGGTCTGTTATCAAGACCCTGATTCCTGCTTCTTTTGCAGCTAAAACACCACTAATACTTGATATGCCGTTATCAACTGTAATCAGCAGATCGGGTTTAAACTTTTTTGCTAACGTGACAATCTCAGGAGTAAGGCCGTAACCTAATTTGAAACGATCGGGAACAATATAATCTATGTTTTTCATCCCCATTGCACTTAATGCTAATATCATGAGTGCAGTACTTGTTGCGCCGTCAACGTCAAAGTCCCCAACTATTAAAACACGCTGCTGATGATTCAATGCTTCCTCTAAGAGACTTATGCTCTCATCTAAACCTTTAAATTCATTTGGGGTATACAATTTTTTTAAAGAATAATCTAACTGGTCCTCATCGGTAATTCCTCTACCTATATAAATCCTTTTAAGAAAATCAGGATAATCATTATCAAAATTATCAGATTTAAAATCAACTTCGCGTATTTTTAGGTTTTTATTAGACCTAGAGTTTTTTATCAATATATCGTCCTGTGAGATCGCAAATTTAAACTCTAACTAATTGGTTTTTTTCGCCCAATTAGATGGAACATATAATTTATTAGCTTAGATGGCCTGTAGGTCTGCTAATATTTCTTTTATCCTAGCTTTTTTATCTCGTCCAATCGTTGGTATATCTACAATACTAGACTTTCCTGTCGGATTAATAATCTTAATAATTTCTTGTCTCATATCCTCGAGATCAGTATCTTGATATTTGAGAATGAAAAAATTTTCTAATTCATTTTGTGAGCAACTATCTCGTAACATCTTTAGCAAAGAAGTCATCAAATGTTTTCGTGCCTCATCCTTTATATCCATTCTGCTAATCTCTAACATAGTTTCTAATTAAAAATTTAAGAAATTTTCAAACTTAAAGCTTCTTTTTCAAACTGAACACCTGACCACCCATTTTTAATAAAGCTTCTTATATTTTGATGATTGACTCCACAGGGATCGATTAATACATCCTTTCGATAAAAATCACCAAAACATTGAAGAACCTCAGATTCAGTTAACTTATTCAACAGGCCAAAAGCAAATATTTTACAAGACCCAATATTTTCATCTATTTTATTTAAAATCTCTGAATTTTTGAATTCTGTTGCTTCAAAAATATAATATTTATCAATAATAAAGATTGTATCTTCAAATGAAACGCTCTCTGGAAGATTTTTTAACCTAAAAATGTATTCCTTTAGATTCATAAATTTTAAATTTCACTGTTTGAGCTTATTATTTCTTATCAAAATTATTTTAATCTCAGGATAGTTAATCTTTTGTAGTTGAAAATTTTATTTTGTTAAATCCTGAATTCTGAGATACTTTCATAACATGAATTATTGTCTGATAATCTACTCGACTATCAGCATTAATAATTAATGTAGCTGTTTTTTCGTCTTTCTCAGTTCTATTTTTAAGAGCTATCTCAAGGTCTTTAGGTGTGTTAACTTGTAAAATTTTATCGTTAATAGAATACCTTCCATCTTCGGTGATTGTAACAACTACAGGATTATTTTTAGACTTTTTTGAAGTCCCTTCTGAAACTGGAAGATTTATTTTTAATTCAGTAAATGTCTCAAATGTTGTACTTATAGCTAAAAAAATGATGATTACAAGCAACACATCAATTAGAGGAATAAAATTTAACTCTGGATCACCAGATACATTTTTTTTTCTGAAATTCACTAGTTTAATTCCTTCGACTAGATATTGAGTTTACCAAAGCATTAGAGTGCACTTCCATCTCATTAAGAATATGATCGACTTTGGTTCTGAAATAACGGTACGCAATCATTGCTGGCACAGCAACCAAAATACCTCCTGCTGTATTATATAAAGCTATTGAAATGCCTTTTGCAAAAACTGAAACATCGCTGCCGCCGGAGGTAAATGATCCAAATAACTCAACCATTCCAATAATAGTTCCAAATAAGCCCAGCAAAGGGGCGACAGTTGCTACTGTGGTTAGATACGACAGATGTTTTTCTAACTGATATCTAATATTTGTTGCCTTTTGCTCAACTATTACAACTATAGCTGCTGTATCGGTATTTTTATTTTGTAAAATAGTGGTAAATATTTCACCTAAAAAATTTCCACTGCATAGCTTTTTAAGCTCTTCTTCATCTATATGATTTTTATTAATCATTGATTTACTGGTACTAAGTAGTTTTTTGGGTATGGCTAATTCCTCTCTTAAAAACCAAGCTCTTTCTAATATAATGGAAAGGCCAATTATCGAAGTAAAAATTAAAAGCCAAATTGGCCAACCAGCTCCATCTATAACTTGCACAAACATAAAATTTTCTCTCTTAATTAATTTATTTCAAACTTAATAGGAACATAAATAGTAAGAATTTTATTTTTTAACAGCTCTGGTGGAACTGGTAATGGCATTGCTCTATCGATCATTTTCATAGCTTCATTATCTAGAATTTTAAAGCCAGAGGAAATACTAATATTTTTTAAAATCAGATCACCTTCACCTGTCAGCTTAACATTTAGTACAGTTTTTCCTTCCCAGCCTCTTCTTTGAGCAAGTCTCGGATATCGTTGAAATTTAGCTATGTGCCTAGATAGCAAGTCGAGAAATTTATCCTGGGCTACCTTACTGGATCCTGGCTTTGTTCTTTTGTAATATTTTTTTGGTGGTAATAGTTGTTTTTCTATTTTTGTTTGCTGAGCAATTTCAGATTGCTTTTCTATCAAATTTTGTGGTTCAGGATTAGTTAACTTTATTTCTTGATTTTTTATTTCAGGAATAGGCTCTTCAAAAATTCCTGGGTTAAAACTTATTTCTAAGTCCTGTTGTACTTTTGGGATAAAATTATTGCCGAAACTTATAAAAAAAGCTCCATGAATCAAAATAGATAATAAAATAGCTTGAGTTAAATCAATATTTTTCAAGCTTAATGGAATGTGCATTTAAGAGATATTCTCAGCAATAAACTTTTGTACATCTTTAATATTGTTTGCTTGAATAGTGTATCTTTCTTTTCTATCAAACAAGTCTGTCATATGCGGTGGTAGTTCTGGATCATTTTTAAATCCAGCTTTGCGCGATGATTCAGGAAATTTAGCAGGATGAGCTGTAGAGAGGCATATAGCAGGAGTAGCCTTATGGCCGATTGTTCTTCTTGCGGCCTGAACACCTATAGCTGTATGTGGGTCTACGATATACCCGGACGTTTTCCAAATATCAGACATAACCTTTGTCATATTGTCATCATCTAATCGATAGCTTGAAAATAATTTCCGAGCCTTAGAGAGAACCGTGTCTGTTAAAACTAGTTTACCTTTTGATTTAAAATCAGACATGAGTTTATTTATCATTTCTCCATCACGGTCATGAAGATCAAAAAGCATTCTTTCAAAATTGCTAGAAACCATAATATCCATAGATGGAGATAAACTTTGAACTAAGGTTTTAATACTCAGGTCATTATCGCTAATACACCGATGAAGGATATCGTTGGAGTTTGTAGCAATAACAAGCTGATCGATCGGTAATCCCATTTTTTTAGCTAGATAACCCGCAAATATATCACCAAAATTTCCGGTGGGAACTGAAAAAGATACTGGACGATGTGGCGAATTTAGTGCTAACCCCGCATAAAAATAATATACGATTTGAGCCATAATTCTAACCCAATTAATTGAGTTAACCGCTACAAGCTGTCTATCCTTTGGCAAAAAAGACTGGTCACTAAAGCTATTTTTTACCATATTCTGACAATCATCAAAGTTTCCATCTAAAGCTATATTGAAAACATTATTCTGAAGAACAGTCGTCATCTGTCTTCGTTGGACGTCAGAGACTCGATTGTGAGGATGGAGAATAAAAATATCTAAATGCTTGCTATGACGGCATCCCTCGATTGCAGCAGAACCTGTATCCCCGGATGTTGCGCCCATTACAACAACTCTTTGATTTCTTTTTTCCAGCACGTAATCCATGAGATTACCAAGGAACTGAAGTGCGAAATCTTTAAATGCTAACGTAGGTCCATGAAAGAGTTCAAGAATGAATTCATTGCGCGCAGTTTGCACAAGTGGCGCGATAGCTTTGTGCCTGAAGGTGCTATAAGTTTTTTTTATGAGAAGTCTTAAATCATCATCTGGCACTTCTCCATCAATAAATGGTGACATTATTTTAAAAGCTAATTCTTCGTATGACAGGTCAGACCAAGAAGAAATTTCCTCTTTTGTAAATCTTGGAATTTTTTCTGGTACGTATAAACCACCATCAATGGCTAAACCAGCTAGCATTGCTTCTTCAAAAGACAATATTGGAGCTTTTCCACGTGTACTTACATATTTCACAATAGTTACCTGTTTAACTTATAACTTCTTCTTTTTTTAATTAAGTCATAAATATTTTTAATTGAATTAATTTAATGATTCAACTCTTATTTTGACTACATCTCCTTTTATTACATCTAAAGCTTGAATTTTATCTATCGCTGCATCAATATATTTTTCAATTGTGTTATTCGTTAAAAGAATTAGCTGAACATGATTTTTTTCTGCGGCTGGTTCTTTCTGGATGATTGCTTCAATACTAATATTTTCCTCGCTGAGTGCCTTGGTTATCTTAACTAAAACACCGGGTACATCCAGAGCAGTTATACGCATATAGCTAGCAGTCCTAACTTCACATACAGGCAATACAGTAACGTCTTTCAAGGTGTCATATTTATAACCAAAATGTGCTACGCGTTGCTCTGGTTTAGATTCAATTAACCTCGCGATATCGCAAATATCTGAAATCACAGCCGATGCAGTCGGTCCAGCACCTGCGCCAGGCCCATAATACATAGTAGATCCAACAGCATCACCTTTCACTAAAACTGCATTCATCACTCCGTCAACATTAGCTATTAAGGATTCTTTAGGAATTAATACTGGGTGGACGCGTAATTCAACTTCTTTTTTCATTTTTCTTGCAATACCTAAATGCTTGATGCGATACCCTAATTGTTCGGCATATGCTACATCTTGAGGTTCAATTTTTGTAATTCCCTCCGTAAATATTTTATCGAATTGAAATGAGTGTCCAAAGGCCAATGAAGCTAATATTGCCAACTTATGTGCAGCATCTATTCCCTCTACATCAAAGGTTGGATCGGCCTCAGCATAGCCAAGATTTTTTGCTTCTTTTAAAACATCCGGAAAGGTCCTATTTTTATCTTTCATTTCACTCAGTATAAAATTGGAGGTTCCATTAATAATCCCTGCTACCCATTCTATATTGTTAGCTACTAAACCTTCGCGAAGAGCTTTTACAATTGGGATACCTCCAGCTACAGCTGCTTCGAAAGCAACAGTCACTCCCTTTTTATCTGCCGCACAGAAGATCTGATTTCCATGTTCAGCAATCAATGCCTTATTGGCGGTGACAATATGTTTTCCATTCTCAATTGCTCTTAAAACTAAGTCTTTTGCAACTGAAGTGCCACCAATCAGCTCTACAAGAATATCTATTTTAGGATTATCAGCTATGGAGAACACATCTTGATTAAAACTGATTCCTTTTAAATCAAGATCATTTGGAGTGGTTCTAGATCCAATCTGGTTTAATAAGATCTCACAACCAAGCCGATCTTTTATTTGTTGAGAGTTACGATTAAGCACATCCATGGTTCCTCGGCCAACCGTACCTAAGCCACATATTCCGATACTTACAGATTTCAATTTATTCGCCCTAGCTTTTAAGTTAGTTTATGTATCTAAGAAGAAATATATTCAGCCCAGATATGAATTTAAATAGTTATTTAAAGTATTATAATCTATCCCTACTAAGATTTTCGCACATAATAACCGGCAATAAAATTAGCCGTATCGGTATCTATGTTTTAATAGTAAATATCGAAGCTTTGATTAATAAGATTAGTAATTAGCTATAATCTCCAGCAGCTTACTTGCTGGGCGATAGCCCATTAATAGAGTACCATCTTCCAATAAAATCGCGGGTGTACCTGTAATTCCAATTTCCTGACCAAGATCCATTTGATCAGAAATAGGATTATCATCACAAATATACTCATCTATAGTTTCACGTTGTTTTAAAGCAGATAAAGCCTTATTTTTGTCTCCAGCGCACCATGCAGAGGCCATTTTTTTATATGATTCGGAGTTAATACCTGCTCTTGGATAAGCAAGATAGCGAACCTCTACTCCTGCTGAGGTAAGGTTAGAAAGAGTTTCATTATGGAACTTACGACAAAAATGACAATCTACATCAGTAAATACATATATGATCTCTTTAGCTTTACTGGTCGACGGAAATATAATCATATTTTTTTCGAGGACTTTTTTTATACTATTTTTACGCATTTCTAGTATGCTTTCGGCAACAACTGGAACGAATCCAAAGGGTTTTGCTTGATACATATCCCCAACTATTAAATATTCCCCATTTTCTTCAACATAAAAAAATTGATTAGAATCTACTCTGATTAAATATAATCCAGGAATCTTAGTTTTCTCTATATCATCAAATTTTAAATCTGGCCGTGAATTCAATAGATTGGATTTGAGTTTCTTTGCAACATCTACTGGAATATTTTCTTCACTATTAGAAATTGTCGAAAAAAAGATCAAAAAAATACCCAATAATATTGATAGCCTCATAAATATAATATTAAGATTTTTCTTTAGCATGAGTATGTACCTCTATCCTCTTTATTCTAGCCTCTAGGATGATGCTCGCTATGAAGTTCTCTCATACGGCTATTAGCAACATGTGTATAAATTTGGGTTGTTGATAAGTCACTGTGGCCCAGCAACAACTGTACGACTCTTAAGTCAGCTCCATGATTCAATAAATGAGTTGCAAAGGCATGACGGAGAGTATGTGGAGAAACTGACTGGCTAATTTTTGCATCACATGCGTACCTTTTTAGTCTATGCCAAAAAGTTTGCCGAGTCATTTGTTTAGCTCTTGTGCTCAAAAACAAGACTTCACTTTGTATTTCATTTAATAGTATCGGTCGTGAATCTTTTATATATTTTTGCAACCAATGCATCGCCTCTTCCCCAAGAGGAACAAGCCGCTCTTTGCTCCCTTTTCCAAAAACTCTAACAACTCCTTGGCGTAGGTTTATTTCATGCAATCTTAAACTAACAAGCTCTGAAATTCTTAATCCGGAAGCATACAGAATCTCCAACATAGCTTTGTCTCGTAAACCAAGAGCTTCCTTAACATTCGGGGCACCCAATATTGCTTCGACATCTGATTCAGACAAACTTTTAGGTAATGGAGAACCCAGTTTTGGGCTATCTATTAATATTGTAGGATCAGATTTAATATTTTTTTCACGCAGACAGTGACGATAAAAACTTCTCAGACAAGACAGCTGTCTAGCAGTAGTTCTTGCAGATAGGCCTTGCTCAAAACGATAAGACAAAAACATTTGAATATTCCGTCGAGAAGCATTCAGCAAATTAATTTTTTGCACCTCAAGCCAAGCCGAAAAAATCTTTAAATCTCGCCCATAAGAATATAGGCTATTTTTACTAAGGCCTTTTTCCATCCAGATAGAATCAAGATAACTATCAATAGTTATCTGGTTTTCTTCGCTAATAGTCATATTTTGATCATATTATCCAAAAAAAATCATATTGTATTCTAAAGCTAATTAGCTATTAAATAAAAAATTTAATGGTATATTATTTTAACAAGTTTAAACAAAAAAAAGCGCTTTTTAAAAGCGCTTTTTTATCTTACTAGATGGTAAATTAAACAGTTTTTAATTTTTCTTTAATTCTAGCTTTGCGACCTGATAGATCCCTCAAGTAGTAAAGCTTTGCCTGACGGACATCTCCACGTCTGCTTACAGAAATACTTGCGACTTGCGGGCTATATGTTTGAAATGTTCTTTCTACTCCAATACCACTTGATATTTTACGTACAGTAAAAGCAGAATTTAGAGCGCGATTTCGTTTAGCAATCACAATACCCTCAAAAGCCTGAAGACGTTCACGAGTCCCCTCTATAACTTTAACCTGCACAATAATGGTATCACCAACTGAAAATTGTGGGAGATTCTTCTCCATTTGTTCTGCTTCAATTGCTGCGATAATTGAATTTTTTCCGCTCATAATTTGCTCCTCAGCTATTATATTTTGGTGTTATCACCTTTTTGAGTAGCGTCGAACAGATAGGATAGCAATCTAGTTACTTTCATCAGTCGACTCTTTTGAAATACTATCCTTCATTAAGCTATTTAGTATCTCTTTTTGCTCTTTATTAAGATTTAATCCGGGTAACAATTCCGGACGCCTATACAATGTCCTTTTTAAAGATTCTTTTAATCGCCACTGTCTAATGTTTTCGTGGTTCCCTGATAAAAGTATATCTGGGACTTTTAAGCCTTTATAGACCTCTGGTCTAGTATAATGATGGCAGTCTAACAAGCCTTCCGAAAAAGAATCTTGTTTGGCAGACAACTGGTCACCGAGGGCTCCTGGTAGTTGGCGTATTATTGCATCCATCAAAACCATTGACGGAAGTTCTCCTCCACTGAGGACATAATCACCTATAGACCATTCTTCATCAACTTCTAGGTCGATAATTCTTTCATCTACACCTTCATATCGCCCTGAAACAAAGATGAGGCTACTTTCAACAGCTAATGACTGCACCCCTTTTTGGGTTAATACTTTTCCCTGTGGCGATAAATAAATAACTTTTGTTTTAACTCCTATCCAATCTTTAGCTTCATTAATCGACTGGTGGAGCGGTTCGGCCATCAACACCATTCCTGGACCGCCGCCATAAGGTCTATCATCTACAGTATTATAATGATCAATTGCATAGGTCCTAGGATTGAAGCACTTAACCTCAAGTAAACCATTTTTAACTGCACGACTGCTAATACCGTGCTCAAGCAAAGCGTCAAACATTTCTGGAAATAATGTGATAAGGCCTATTTTCATAGTCTAAATCATAGCACGTATAGCAATTTTGGTATTTTCAATAGGGTCCTAAAATTCAGGATCCCAATCCACCTCTATAATATTAGATTTAAGATTTACAGATGAAATTACTTGCTTTATGCAGGGAATTAATCTTTGTTTGAGATCCAAACTAGATGCGTCACCCTGTATCTCAAGCACTTCATTCGCGCCGGTTTCCAATAAACCAACGACTATACCAAGATCAACTTTTCCAGTAATTGTGGTAACTCTTAAACCCTTAAGTTGATACCAATAATATTCACTAGCATCTAGCTTGGGGAGCTCAGAACGATCTATAGCTATATCTCTTTGACATAGTTCTTTTCCAGAGACGTCTCTATCATCAAAATTATTAATATGGGCAATAAGATCCTGACTTGCCACTTTATATTCATTAACCTTTATTAATTTCCATCCTTTTTCGGAGTTTAACCACCAAGGATTATAATCAAAAATTTTTCTTGGTTCTTCTGTGTATGAGTGTATTTTAACCCATCCTTTGATACCGTGTACTGTAGTAATTCGACCAACAATAATCGGATCGAATGGTAAAACGGGATCTGAAAAAATATCGATTGAGCTCACTTCAATCAGAGAAAATTAACATCAGGCTACAGAAGCCTCTTTGATTAAACGAGAAACTCGATCACTTATACCTGCGCCTAATTTGACCCAATGCTCTATTCGATCAGTATCAACACGCAGACGTTCTTCTTGTCCACGGGCGACTGGATTAAAAAAACCAATTCTTTCAATATACTTACCATCTCGAGCCCGACGACTGTCAGTTACATGGATATGATAAAAAGGGCGTTTTTTTGACCCCCCACGAGCTAAACGAATTGTTACCATGAAATTTCTCTTTCTTGTTGTTTAAATTTTTTTAAACGGTTCATATTCATACAAAAGTATAATTTAATTATACTGTACATATAAAGGCGCAGAATTATATCCAAAAGATTGGTGCATGTATAGCATTAGGCTATGCGGTCCAAGATCTTATCAATACAGAAACACGAGCCCTAAAAAGGGAATTTATTATTTCCTCCAGGTAATGCCCCTCCACTATTGGGACTTGATGCCCCAGATATCGTTTTCAACATGCGTTTCATGCCTTTACCTTTCATCTTTTTCATCATCGCGCCCATTTGTTTATGTTGTTTGAGTAGACGATTCAAATCTTGCAATGTGGAACCTGAGCCTTTTGTAATACGTTTTTTTCTAGAACCATTTAATATTTCTGGTTTACCTCGCTCCAAAGGTGTCATCGAATCTATTATGTATTCCATACGAGAAAAATTATTAGCTACATCTGGTTTCGTAGGCATTTGTGGTATACCGCCAAGCCCCGGTAATTTCTCCATCATACCAGCTAATCCACCCATACTTTTCATTTGTTGTAATTGATCTTTTAAATCATTTAAATCAAATTTCTTACCTTGCGATACTTTTTTTGCAAGACTATCTGCTTTTTTTCGATCAACTTTCTCTTCCACTTCCTCTATAAGCGACATCATATCGCCCATGCCAAGTATCCGAGATGCTATTCTTTCTGGATGGAAGGGCTCAAGAGCATCTATTTTTTCTCCAACTCCCAAAAACTTTATCGGCTTACCTGTAACTTGACGTATAGAGAGGGCGGCCCCACCACGGGTGTCTCCATCTATCTTAGTCAGGATTATTCCAGTTAAAGGCAGATTATCGTTAAAAGCTTTAGCGCTTAAAACTGCATCCTGACCAATCATTGCGTCGGCAACAAAGAGTGTTTCAATCGGTTTGACTGTTGCGTGAATAAGACTTATCTCATTCATTAATTTTTCATCTACATGGAGTCGCCCAGCTGTATCAACAAGCAAAATATCCATGAATTTAATTTTAGCAGAATGCAGGGCCTCAGAAACAATATCAACCGGTTTTTGGGATGACACACTTGGGTAAAATTCAACATTCAGCTCATTCGCAAGAACCTCCAGCTGTTTTATTGCAGCAGGTCTATATATATCAGCACTGACTACCATGACTTTTTTCTTTTTCTTTTTAGAAAGAAAAGATGCTAGCTTTGCTAAAGATGTAGTTTTACCAGCGCCCTGCAGTCCAGCAACCAGAATAACAGCTGGCGCTTGCGCAAGTAGGTTTAATTCCTCATTACTCTCACCCATCAGAATCTCTAGTTCTGTTTGGACAATCTTCAGGAATTGCTGGCTTGGATTGAGATTGCGACTAACATCTGCCCCTAAAGATTTTTGTTTTATGTCCTCAATAAAATTTTTTACAACTGGAAGGGCGACATCTGCTTCGAGTAGGGCTACACGGACTTCTCTTAAAATTTCATGTATATTTTTTTCAGTTAAATTTGATTTACCAGAAATTTTTTTAAAAGAGTTTGAAAGTTGCTCACTAAGATTTTGAAAAATAGCCATATTAATTTTTACATCTTTAGAGTTGAAAAAATTATTATAACTCAAATATTCAAATATGATTACAGTAAGTCTTTTTTGGATTTTTTATGATTTTTAATTTATATTAACAATCATCGATTTAAGGAAATATTTCTATTAACCGGCTATTAATTTTTTTGCATAAGTCAAAAATTTAATAAATGTCTTATTTCTAAGACGCTTTTCGCGGGATACTATATGTGGCACGACTTTAATTAAAATTTTTTTATTCTCATAACTCAAATGATAAATAGTTAAACCTATGTTTATAGCGACTGCTTCAATAATATTTTATCTAATAGCAGCTTTGTATCAAGCGCTGCAACTCAGCAAGAAGGTTAGCCAAAATCCTGCTGTAATTATTATTCTTTCAGTTCTAGCAGTATCTCTTCATGGTTATGCCAGTCTTCAATGGATGCTTACTGATCAGGGCGTAACTTTTAGTCTAATTTCAATTATAACTATTATAATCTTTGCAGTGAACTGTATTGCTCTTGCTAGTAGCTTCAAAAGACAATGTCAGGATTGTGTTCTGTTGCTTTTCCCACTAAGCGCCCTTATTTTATCTATCGCTATGACGACAATCGCGATGAAAGCTAAAACACCAGGGCTAAGTTCACCGGTAGTTTCGACACAAGTAGGATTTCATATTTTTCTCTCAATCCTGTCATTCAGTATGCTTACGATTGCTGCATTTCAAGCGCTATTTCTAGCTCTTCAAGAATGGCGACTTAGGCGTAAAAGATTTGGAAACTTCCCACAAATTTTTCCATCACTTCAAACTATGGAGTCTCTCTTATTCGAAACACTATGGGCCGGGTTTGGTTTACTTACACTGTCACTCGCTACAGGTTTGATTTTTTTTGAGGATCTCTTTGCGCAGCATCTTGCTCATAAAGCTTTCTTTTCACTTTTCTCATGGATATTTTTTGCTATTCTGCTGTGGGGACGTCACTTCCGCGGCTGGCGAGGAAAAACAGCGATACGTTGGACATTGGTAGGTTTTGGGACTTTAGCTATAGCATACTGGGGCACAAAATTTGTCTTAAAGGTTTTACTTATAAGTTAATGTAGCAATTGAGCTTGCCAAGCCAAGAAAATTTCTTCAACATACACGATCCATAAGTAAAAAAGGTTTTTTCTTCTTTGAACGATACTGCTATAGAGCTACTATTTTCAATTCTTGTTGGCCTAATAATATTATCAGCATTTTTTTCCAGCTCAGAAACCGCAATGATGTCTCTTAATCGTTATAGATTAGATCATCTCAGGAAAAACCATCGTGGAGCACGAAAAGCTCACAAACTATTAAAGCGGCCAGATAGGCTTATTGGTATTATTTTAATTGGTAACAATCTCACTCATATCCTTTGTTCAGCAATTGCAACGGTCATAGCATTTCGGCTCTATGGTGATGCTGGTATATTTATTGGTACAGTATTATTGACATTAGTAGTACTCATATTTGCTGAGGTAACCCCAAAAACAGTAGCAGCTCTTCATCCAGAAGGCATTGCCTTTTTCTCCAGTCATGTACTGAAACCCCTCCTAATATTATTTTATCCTTTTGTATGGCTTGTAAATCAACTTTCAAATGGACTGCTAAGAGTGTTTGGAATCAATCCGAATAAAAGTAGAGATGATGGCTTAAGTAAGGCTGAACTTAGAACAGTAGTGGGTGTATCAAGCAAAAAAA
This sequence comes from uncultured Porticoccus sp., assembly GCA_964276025.1. GTDB lineage: Bacteria > Pseudomonadota > Gammaproteobacteria > Pseudomonadales > Porticoccaceae > Porticoccus. Next base: position 58,997 of record CAXYDD010000002.1, read on the forward strand.
TCCCAGAACAAGAAAATATGCTAATAAATATTTTGGATCTTGAGGAGATTACAGTTAATGACATCATGGTGCCTCGTAACGAGATTGTAGGGCTTAATCTTGATAACAAGAAAGATGGTATTCTCGATACTATAATAAATTGTGGCTATACGCGCATTCCAATTTTTAGAAGTGACATTAATCAAATTGAAGGTATTCTTCATATGAAAAGTGTCCCCAGATTACTTCGTATGGGGGGTGAGGGTCTTACACAAAGAGCTATCAAAAGATTCGCTCGTGAACCATATTTTGTACCAAAAAATACCCCCCTTAATAAACAGTTATTAAATTTTAAACTCAATCAGAGGCGCATAGCGATTGTTGTTGATGAATATGGTGAGATTGAGGGGCTCGTGACCTTGGAGGATATTCTAGAGGAAATCGTGGGAGACTTTACCACCAACAAAGCTGAAGATGAAAATCCTGGTATGGCTATAATTAAGAATGATTTCTTTGAAATTGATGGATCTCAGACTATAAGAGAAATCAACAAGGAAGCTAACTGGGATCTTCCCACTGACGGACCAAAGACATTGAGCGGTCTAGTATTAGAGTACCTCGAGAATATACCAGATGGTAATGTATCATTAACTATTGAGAATTATCGTATTGAGACAATATCTCTTAGCGACAAAAGTGTTACAAAGTTACAAGTGAAGCAGGTGATGAGAAAAATTGAGCTGGAAGAGGAAGATGAAATCTAGCAAGACTTACCAAATGACGAAAAAATAGACCACAATGTAATAAAAATACAGCTTTAAGCAAAAGGATTATTTTTTTTTGCTCTTTGAGAAGCAATTACCACTACTTCATGTTGCTCAGTATCATCCATCAACATCCATTCTCTAATTTCCCGAGAATTACGATAACACCCGATACAAATATCTTCCTCGTTCATAGAACAAACTGAAACACATGGTGATGGAATTATGCCAGCCATTTTTTATCCAAAGGTTTAAATGTAATTAATTAAATTATTGAACAAATTTTGCTAGGTTACAACATGAAAATTCTATTGCATAGATATAACAATTCACACTCACATTTATATATACTTAATACTCGTTAATTTTAATGGCAAAGTCTTATGAATTTTTGTAGTAATTGCGGGAGCCCAACGAGCAAAAATATACCTCTTGGAGACAATAGAAATCGTGATATTTGCACTAAATGTGGTGCTATTTTTTATCAAAACCCAAAAATTATAGCTGGATGTGTTCCAACATTTGATGACAAAGTACTATTATGCAAAAGAGCTATAGAGCCTCGGTCAGGTTTATGGACTCTTCCGGCTGGTTTTATGGAGAATCATGAAACTTGTTTAGAAGCCGCACTTCGCGAATCGGAAGAAGAAGCCAACACTCATATCAGAGACCCTATTTTATGTGGAATCTTTGATTTGCCTCACATTAATCAAGTATATATATTTTACCGGGGTGAAGTCATTGATGGGCTATTTGGTCCAGGGGTTGAATCACTTGAGGTTAAGCTATTCAAAGAAAATGATATTCCTTGGAAAGATCTAGCATTTCCTGTAGTAGAAATTATGCTTAAACATCAATTTGAAAAAATAAAGCAAACAGACATCTGTACCGCAACAATAAATAAGTCTTGGGCAAAAAGCTAAATATGCTTTCTCATATCACTTAAATGGATGATTCAAAATAATTGTTTCTGATCGATCCGGACCTGTAGATATAATATCAACTGGAACACTCAGGAGATTCTCAATCCTTTTGATATATTTTTTAGCATTAACTGGAAGGTCTCTAAACTCCTTAATTCCAACTGTTGTCTCTTTCCAACCAGAAATTTCTTCATATTCAGGTACTAAATTTTCATAGTCATCTGCGTGTCTCGGAAGCGCTGCTTTTTTTCCATCCATATCTAAGTATGCAGTACATATTTTAATTGTTTCAATGCCGTCCAAAACATCTAATTTTGTGAGGCATATTCCAGAAATAGAATTGATATTTACAGCTTGCTGAAGCGCCACAGCATCAAACCAACCACACCGTCGCTCTCTTCCAGTAGTCGCACCTGTTTCATGTCCTTTTTTACTAAGATATAACCCGACATCACAAAATAACTCTGTAGGGAAAGGTCCAGACCCAACTCGGGTTGTATAAGCCTTAGTGATACCCAGAACATAATCCAAATAAAGAGGGCCAAATCCACTACCTGTTGCAGCAGACCCTGCAGTAGTATTTGAAGAAGTCACAAAAGGATAAGTGCCATGATCAATATCTAATAGTGAACCTTGCGCACCTTCAAACATTATATTTTTTTCAGACTCTCTTGCTAGGTGCAAAGCACTAGTTACATCACCGACCATAGCCTCTAAATTCTCTGCCCAATATACTGATTTAGTGAGTGTTTCATCATAACTGATAGATTCTTCACCATAAAATGAAGTAAGCACAAAATTATGGTAATCCATTAATTCTTTAAGTTTAATTGGAAATTCATCTTTATTAAATATATCTCCAAGTCTGAGGCCTCGACGAGCAACTTTGTCCTCATATGCTGGACCAATACCCCTGCCAGTAGTTCCAATTTTAGACTGCCCTTTAGCTCGCTCTCTAGCCTGATCGAGAGCTATATGCACTGGCAGAATAAGGGGACATGACGGGGAAATTTTAAGCCTTTCCCTAACTGGTATACCCTGTTGGTTTAATTCATCCATCTCTGATAAGAGAGCATCGGGGGACAAAACAACACCATTTCCAATCAAACAATTTACATTAGCACGCAAAATGCCTGATGGAATTAGGTGGAGGATTGTTTTTTTTCCATCTATGACTAGAGTATGGCCAGCATTGTGACCGCCTTGGAACCTGACTACAAAACTAGCTTGATCAGTTAATAAATCAACAATTTTACCTTTACCTTCGTCCCCCCACTGAGAACCAAGTACCACTACATTCTTGCCCATTTTTTTTCTCTAAACTAGTTAAAAAGTTGATTATATTGGAGCTACTTGAAACTCGTTGCCTACTAAGATTAGCTGACGGTCACACCCTAATTCATGAAAATTTGCTTCTTGACCCTGAAATCCCATAACAACGCGATTACCAGCAAGACGCAATTTTTCAATGGCTAGATGCTGATCACTCTGATCTGAAGCTGGTGCGAATATACCTGTGGCTACAAGATTTTCATTTTTATTCAGCTGAACAAGTGTTTTTAGACTCATGTTAAAGCCGGTAGCTGGTCGTGATCTGCCAAAACTTTTTCCTACATGATCGTATCTGCCACCATTACCAATAGCTTGTCCTGCTCCTGGCGCATAAACAGCAAAGACTAATCCTGTATGATAATGGTAGCCACGCAATTCACTCAGATCGAAGCAAATCTCAATATTAGGGCTGCTTTCTGTCAAAGCATCTGCTACGGACTGCAGCTCATCTAAGGCTAGTTGAACCTCTGAAGGAGCATCTTTTAATAGCGTACGGGCACTACTAAGTATTGAAACATCCCCCACCAAACCAACAAGGGACTGGATTATTTTTGCATAAACATCATTATCAAGATTTGAGTCAATCCATATATTTAGTTGCGGAATAGATTTACTTTGAACTAGATTAAATAATTCTTTCTCTTTTTGGCTTGACAGGTTAAGTAACTCAAGGAGACTTTCATATATACCTACATGACCAATATCTAAGCGAAGATTTTTCAAGCCAGCTAATCCCAATGTTTCCATCATCAGCCTAATTACTTCTATATCTGCCGCTAATCCAGACTCACCATATAACTCTATGCCAATTTGAATCGGCGACCGACTCTCTAAAGGATGACGAGGTTTAGTATAAAGAACTGGACCTGCATAACATAGGCGACTTGGGCCCTTACGCTTCAGACTATGCGCATCCATGCGACTAGTCTGAGGTGTCATATCTGCACGAACACCCATTGCTCTTCCGCTGACTTGATCAGTTAATTTGAATGTCATTAGATCAAGGTCTGATCCAGTTCCACTTAAAAGTGATTCGGTAAACTCGACTAAAGGTGGCACAACTAAATCGTAACCCCAAGAATGAAAAAGATCCAAAGCTTGTCGGCGCAAGCTCTCCATTTTCATTGCCTGTTTTGGCAAAACATCTTCAATTCCGTCTGGCAACAACCACTGATTTATTTCAGTCATTAGTTTATCCGCTTATGTAAATTTAGCTGTAGGTCAGAAGAATAAAATTATTCACCTTTCTGGCTATTTAAGTACCGAAAAAAGTCACTTTTTGGATCTACTAAAAGTACATCGCCTTTATTTGAAAAAGATCTACCATAAGCGGTTAAGCTTCTAATAAAAGCATAAAATTCTGGATTTTTAGTATAAGCAGCAGCATAAGTAGCCGTTGCTTGAGCATCGCCTTTACCTTTTGTTTGCTCGGCGACTCTGTATGCATTGGCTAACAATACTGTTTTCTGTCGATCTGCATCTGCTCGAATTTTTTCAGCTTGCTCTCCACCTTCCGAACGAAGAATTCTAGCTTCTTTTTCCCGCTCCGCCTTCATCCTTCTATAGACCTGTTCACTTACCTCTGGTGGCAAATCAATACCTTTGATTCGAACATCTACTACCTCGACGCCTAAAGTTTGACGAACTGTAAGATTGAGTTTATCAGCTAAGTTTTTCATAAGCTGGTCTCTTTCACCAGATACCACCTCTTGCAAAGTTCTTTCACCAAACTGATTACGTAAACCGTCATTGACTCGGCTAGCCAATCTCTCTTGTGCGATAAGAAAATTGCCTCCTGTTGACCTGTAGTAGACATCTACATCGACAATACGCCACTTGGAAAACGCATCAACTATCAACCTCTTCTTTTCTACGGTAAAAAAGCTTGCCGGATCAGCATCTAATGTTAGAACTCGGGCATCAAACTTTCTAACCTTGTCAACAAAAGGAATTTTATAATGTAGTCCGGGCTGTAAATTAGTCTCTATAAGGCGACCAAATCTGAGTTTAACAGCTAGCTCTGTTTCTTGAATTACGTATAAAGTATTTGTAGCAACTAAGGTTAATGCTAATAAAAAAACTATAGATATAGTACGCTTAGACATTTAACGGCCCCCCCTTGATCTAGATGAGTTTTGTCGACTAGATTGATCTTCATAGCTTTGATTGACACTATTTGATCCATATGGAGGAAGTTTCGAATTAGTTTTGCTTGACTCCATAATTTTATCTAAAGGCAAGTAAAGCATATTATTTCCTCCCTCTACATCAACTAGCACCTTTGTGCTGTTACCCATGACTTTTTCCATAGTATCTAAATATATTCTTTGGCGAGTAACTTGTGGTGCTTTATTATACTCAGATAGCAATAACTCGAATCTCTTTGACTCACCATCTGCTTCAGCTACCACTTGTTCTAAATACCCATTGGCTTCTTCGATCTGACGTTGAGCCTGACCTCTAGCTTCAGGAATTATTCCATTAGAATAGGTTTGCGCCTCATTAATGAGTCTTTCTTTATCCTCTCGAGCTTTAATTACGTCATCATAAGCAGCCTTAACTTGAGTAGGTGGCCTGGCTTCTTGAATATTGATTTTTCTTACTTTTATACCTGTGCCGTAGTTATCAAGATAAGTTTGAAGTCTGAGTTGAACCTCGTCACCAATTTTAAGTCGACCAGTAGATACAACTTCATCCAATTTACTGCTTCCAACTACATGACGCAATGCGCTGTCTGAGGCTTGCTTTAAACTTAGCTCAGGATCCTTAACATTCAGTACAAAAGCCTTCACGTCACTAATATTATATTGCACAGTTATAGGTAGCTCTACAATGTTTTCATCTTCTGTGAGCATTTGTCCTCTGCTCGAGTATTGACGCTCTTCAGTTACCCTAACCTTAGCTACTTTGTCTATTATGGACGGGTTCCATTGCAAGCCAGGACCGACAGTCTCTATGTATTTACCAAGACGTAAAACAACAGCCTGCTCTTTTTCATCGACCTGATAAAAACCTGATAAAGACCAACCAATAATCACTACAACGAGCAAAAGACCAAAGATTCCTTTTCCTCCCTCGTTATTAGATTTTTTTCCGCCACTACCAAAACTACCAAATATCTTACTTATACGTGATCGTAATTTTTTAAGTGCTTCATCTATATCAGGGGGACCCTGATTACCAGTATTCCCACCCCAAGGATCCTTTCCATCCATATTAATCTCCAAGTTTTTCTATAATTTCGAAATTCTACTATGCTACTAATTGTACCTTTCCGCCAGTTAAATACTATTAAATAGAGTCTAAAAATGACATTAAATCAATATTATTATTTAATGTTCATCGCTTAGTTGATTAGAGTTAACTTTTGCTTCTTTTAATATACGTTTATAGTTTGCTTTTGGAGTCCTTACCTCTAGTAAAAAATCTCCATTTTCTTCAAGTTTTTCATCCAAAACTGCATTATTTTTATATAAGATAGATCTCAATTTCCCCATACTTGGATTAAGTCTGAGTTTTTTAGAAATCATATCTTCGGCCAATATCTCAGATATGGCTTGAAATAAAAGATCACATCCTAGTCCTGTCTGTGCTGATAACCACACTGAAATTGGCATGCCATACTCATCTCTGTCTATTCTCTCTTTAAGTTGATCGACAAGGTCAATTTTATTGAAAATGACTAATGTTGGCAGACCTATTGCTTCAATTTCAGATAGTACCTCGTTAACATGCCTGATGTTGATTTTTCGGGTCTCGGAAGCAGCATCTACGACATGTAAAAGTAATTTTGCATTGGCAGTTTCCTCTAGTGTAGCCTTAAAAGCCTCTATTAATTTATGCGGTAAATGACTAATAAAACCTACAGTATCAGCAAGAATGACTGGACCTAAATTATCCAGTTTGACACGGCGCATAGTTGGATCTAGTGTCGCAAAGAGTTTATCTGCAACATAAACTCCTGCTGAGGAGAGCCGATTAAATAGCGTTGACTTCCCTGCATTTGTATATCCAACTAAAGAAATAGTTGGTATCTGTGCCCTTTCACGCGCTCGCCGACCTTGATTTCTTTGACTTCTAACTTTTGCCAGCCTTTTTAAAATGGACTTTATTCTATAACGTAGTAATCTTCGGTCGGTTTCAAGTTGAGTCTCACCTGGGCCTCTCAAGCCTATACCGCCCTTCTGACGCTCTAAATGGGTCCAACCGCGAACAAGTCTTGTTGACATATGTTGAAGCTGTGCAAGTTCCACCTGAAGTTTGCCCTCGTGCGTAAGTGCCCTTTGAGCGAAAATATCTAGGATTAACCCTGTTCTATCCAAGACTCGGCATTCAAGTTCCTGCTCGAGGTTTCTCTCTTGGCTGGGTGACAGGCTATGGTTGAATATTACAAGGTTGGCACAGTGCTCAAAAACCAATTGTTTAAGCTCATCTAGTTTCCCTATACCAACAAAATACCTGGGATTAGGCGTACTTTTAGAGCCAATTAATAAAGATGCAGGAACACCTCCAGCAGAGATTACTAGCTCCTCAAATTCTTTTGGATCCTCTGGTTCACTCTCACTATGTAAATTTAGGTGAACTAAAATTGCAAGCTCACCAGAACTTGGGCGATCAAAAAACAATTTATCGTTGGCTCTTTGTTTTAAATTTAGACGTTACTTTTATCAACTATTTCGACCTCTGGTAGTTTCACATTTCGGGCAGGCACAATAGTCGAAATGGCATGCTTGTATACCATCTGATTCACTGTATTTTTGAGTACTATTACGAACTGATCAAAAGACTCTACTTTTCCTTGTAATTTAATTCCATTTATCAAAAAAACAGATACAGGGATATCATCTTTTCGTAAAGTATTTAAGAAAGGATCCTGAAGATTATGACCTTTTGACACATACACTCCTTAAAAATAAAAAACCTTAATACTTAAACTATGATACTACTGACAAATATCAGTGTATATATTTAGACGTTTTAATATACTCAAACAATCAGACAATACTCGGGTATTTGCGTACTCTTTTTCGTCATCGGAACGATCTATCTGTATTTCCTGCAAATCGGGCCATTTTTTTAGCCAAGTTAACTGCCGTTTTGCAAGCTGCCTAGTGGCGGCGTTACTTAAGTCAGTAATTTCATTATAATTGATTATGCCTGATAGGTAGCTCCACATTTGTTTATAGCCGGCAGCACGTATTGCAGGTAGATCCTTATGAAGATCACACCTCTTATGAAGCAACCTTACCTCTGCTTCAAAACCTGCATCTAGTATTTTTTTAAATCTTTTTTCAATCCGCTCATGTAAATAAATCCTTTTTGACGGAATTAATGCAATTTGAACGATCCGATAATCTTGAGATAAAGGTGTTATTTTACCACCATAATTTTTTTGGTCTCTTTTAATAGCTGATGATGTTTGGCCTGTTATATAGAAAATTTCAAGAGCACGCTGAATACGTTGCGAGTTATTTGGGTGTAATTCTTTTGCTAATTCAGGATCAATTTCTTTAAGTTTTTTATACAAATGAGGCCAACCATAAACCGAGGCATCTGCTTCTATTTTTTTTCTTATAGAGGTATCAGCGGGAGGGTTATCTGCTAAACCATCTAGTAAGGCTTTAAAATATAACATAGCCCCACCAACTAAGAGGGGAATTCTCCCCTGATCAATAATCTCTTTAATTTCTTTTTGTGCATCTATCACAAAATCTGCAACAGAATAAGGTTCAGATGGATCTCTTATGTTAACTAGCCTATGTCTTATTTTATTCAAAATCTCTTTAGTCGGTTTTGCTGAACCTATATCCATACCTTTATAAACTTGAGAAGAATCAACATTAATTATTTCAATAGGAAGATGCCTGTGTAGTTCTATTGCTAGATCTGTCTTGCCTGATGCAGTTGGCCCCATAAGAAATATAACTGCTGGTTTTTCATACTTTGGTAGTTTAATCATTTATGGAATCAACTCTGGCACAACCAAATGATATAACTTCAGAAATATCATTTAAATCCAAAAGCTTCATGATCAACCTATCTATACCAATGGCAACACCAGCGCAAACTGGTAGCCCAGATTTCACCGATTCTAAGAGGTTATGATCTACAGGAATAATTTTCTTACCTAATCTTTCACGAATAAATTGGTCTTTAGCAAAACGTGTCACATGCTCATCAAGGTCTCTCAATTCAACATACCCATTAGCTAACTCTAAGTTATCAAGATATAGTTCGAAACGTTGGGCGACATAACTGCCTTCATGATCTATTTTTTGTTGCGCCAAAGCGGATTGACATAATGGATAATCGTAAATAAATACTAAGCCTTTGGGAAGCTGAGGCTCGATATACACACTAAAAATCAAATCCAAGCAACCACTTCTATCTTCTTCAAAAAAACTAGAATCTGAAACTGTTGATGCTATTTTTTGCAAGTCCTCAAGACGTGCCTCATGAGGGTTCATTTGGGTATACTTCTTAAATAAATCTGCATACCGTATTGTCTGGTAGCTAGAGCTTACATTTAAGATGCTCATAAGATCTGCTATTTCTTTCATTAACTGGTTATCATCAAAATCGAGTCGGTACCATTCTAAAATAGTAAACTCTGGCTGATGTTTACTGCCAATTTCTTCAGCACGAAAGGCTTTTCCTAGGGAATAAATAGGTCCAGAGCCGGATGCAAGGAGTCTTTTCATAAAATATTCTGGTGAACTCTGCAAATATCTAGTTTTACCATTAACGTTTAATTCAAAACAATCAATAAATGGATCGGTAACACCAGTTTTTCCTAATAATGGAACCTCTATCTCCAAAATTCCTCTATTATGAAAAAATTTTCTTATATCAGAGAGTATGTCGGCACGAAATTTAAGGACATCATTCGTTGCTGTTGGCCGCCAAAAACTCACAAGTAATATTCATTTATAATAAAATTAAGCACGACTTATATACTCTCCAGTTCGTGTATCGACCTTAACAACTTCACCTATATTGAGGAAGAGAGGAACTTTTATAACTGCACCAGTGTTCAGAGTTGCTGGTTTTGTTCCACCTTGAGCTGTATCACCTTTTAAGCCAGGATCAGTATCTATAATCTCAAGTTCTACATGGTTGGCTGGTGTAATTAGTAATGGTGAACCATTATAAAGTGTCACCATTACTATATCCTGCTCCCTTAGCCACAAGCCTGTATCTCCAATAACTTTTTTATCAGCTTGATGCTGGTTATATGTATCTGGCTCCATAAAATGCCAATACTCGCCATCATTATAAAGATATTGCATATCACATTCTGTTACATCAGCTCCCTCGAGTGATTCTCCAGATTTAAATGTTTTATCCCATACTCGGCCTGACTTCAAATTGCGTAAACGAACGCGACTAAAGGCTTGACCTTTACCAGGTTTTACAAATTCATTTTCTAAAATACTACAGGGGTCGCCATCCAAAATTACTTTCAGACCGGAGCGAAATTCATTGGTAGAATAGTTAGACATTATTACCTCAGTGTTTAAATAAACTGTTTTTTAAAAAAAGAGATCACTATGATAACTCGTTCCATTGCATCTGTAGATAGTATTACGTGGCAAGAGCAAGTCTCTGAAAGCATCCGTGATCCTAAAAAGCTCCTTAAATGGCTAGATTTTGATAAAAAAACCATTGAAAGTCTTTTGGGTGGGTCCTTGCAAGCTAACTGTGACTTTAAATTAAAAGTTCCTTATTCCTACTTAAGACGTATTAAAAAAGGTGATCCTAATGATCCTCTTCTAAAGCAAATACTGCCTTCTAAAGAAGAGCTCTATGCAGCACCTGGATATACTAAGGATCCTTTGGATGAAAATGAAGCGAATTTAATACCCGGATTAGTGCATAAGTATGAGGGACGCATACTGCTTATTGTAAGTTCAAACTGTGCAGTAAATTGTCGCTATTGTTTTAGGCGCAGCTTTCCATACCAAGATAATAAATTAGGAATAAGTGAATGGCAGCAGGCACTTAAATATATTAAAGAAAATAAAACTATTACTGAGGTTATTTTTAGTGGGGGTGACCCACTTTCTGTTAGTGATGCTAAATTACTCTGGTTAACCGAAGAAATTGCAAAGATATCTCATATTCAGCGACTGCGTGTGCATACAAGACTTCCAGTTGTTATACCTGATCGTATTACGGACGATTGCTTGTCATGGCTTACATCGACCCGCTTGCTAACTTCACTTGTTATACATAGTAATCATCCTAGAGAATTAGATGATTCTGTAGCGACTGCTCTTAAAGATCTTTCTAAAGCTGGTGTCATTTTACTCAATCAAACAGTTTTACTGGCAGGGGTCAATGATTCTATTGATGTACTACGAGAACTTAGTGAAAGACTTTTTCAGATGAAAGTTCTACCTTACTACTTACATCAGCTGGATAAAGTTGAAGGTGCTTCTCATTTTGAGGTAAACGACGAGACAGCCAAAAAACTACTGCTTGATCTCACAGCTAAACTTCCTGGATATTTAGTTCCTAAACTGGTGCGAGAAATAGCAGGGATGCCCAGCAAGGTGCCACTGCCCTAGATGGCTGACATAGCTTTACCAAAAAGACTATACACGGCGCGAAGCATCCCTATCGCTTATACCCATCAGGTAAAGAATTCCATCTAGGCCCACCTTAGATATAGATTGTTTGGCTGTTGCTTTTACTAAAGGTTTTGCTCTAAAGGCAATCCCCAAACCAGCAATACTTAGCATTGGCAGATCATTTGCACCATCTCCTACTGCTATAACTTGCTCTAGGCAAATATTTTCACCTTCTGCAATTTCTCGTAGTAATGTCGCCTTTCTTTCTCCGTCAACAATTACTCCAGAGGTATTACCAGTCACCTTTCCATTGAGTATTTCAAGTTTATTCGCATAAACATAGTCAATTCCCAATTTTTTTTGAATCCGAGTGGCAAAATAATCAAACCCACCTGAGAGAATTGCAGTTTTGTAACCTAATAATTTGAGCGTAGACATCAAATCCTCAGCTCCCTCAGTAAGATTTAAACGGAGAAAAACCTTTTCAAGAACAGATTCATCCAAGCCTTCAAGAAATCGGAGGCGCTGACTAAAGCTTTCTTTAAAATCTATCTCGCCATGCATTGCAGCTGCTGTGATTTTAGAAACCTTGTCTCCAGTTCCAGTTTCTTTTGCGAGCTCGTCTATAACCTCTGAGTCGATGAGAGTTGAGTCCATATCAAATACAACGACACGTCGATTTCGACGAAAAATATTATCCTCTTGGTAAGCTATATCAACATCCATATCACTGGACATTTCTAACAGTGAGGAGCGAAATTCGTCTAGCTGATTAGGTACTCCGCGCAGAGATAATTCTACGCAAGATCTAATACTACTTTCCATGCGCTCCAAAGGCACTCTTCCAGAGAGACGAGTGATTTTGTCGATGTTAAGCTGATGTTTTACTGTGACTGCAGAGACTCTAGCAATATGCTCGGCAGTTACTCTCCTTGAAAGTAACGTAACAATATGGCGGGGCTTACCTTGTTGTTCAACCCAGTGAGAATAACTTTCTTCACTAATTTCCTGAAAACGTACTTTCACTGCAAAAGCATCAATTGAAGGAAAAATTTCACTTTTTATATAATCCAATTCGTGTCCTAACGGGGTTCTTGCCAATAAACCAAGATTTAGATTATCGTGAATTACAGACTGGCTGATATCTAAAATATCACAGTCGTGACGCATGAGAACTTCCGAGATAGCTTCGGTTATCCCAGGTTTATCTGCGCCTGATATGCTAATAAGTAAAATCTTTCTCACGATTAATCCAATATAAGTAATAAAATCTATAGACGCAGATACACCTCATATCAGGTATTATAGAAGAGAGTGCGCTAAGTTAAAATAAATCTAACTAGTTAACCTTATGGGAATTACCAATGATGGGCAAGAATAAAAAATCTTACGCAAAAACATTACCCATACTTGCTATGTTGTTTGCTATATTCATTAGCACTTTAGGTGCGCTAACTATAAATCAACAAATATCTATAACTGCAGACAAACAAGAGAGGTATTTAGGCAATACATTGGCCCTTCAGCTCGCAAAAGTAGCTAAAACCTCAATAATAAATAAAGATATATTAAGCCTCCAAATAGAATTAGACGATATGCTAGCAATAGATGGCGTAGGTTATGTTGCAATATATGATGCATCCAAAAAGATTTTAGCTAAGGCCAAAGGGGTCACACAAAAAAATACGCAAGATAATTTAGGGGACAAATATACTAAACCCATAACCATTGAAAATGAAATTGCTGGATATGGGCTAATTCAATTTTACGATGGTTTTTTTATAAAATATTTTCAAGCTATAAATATAACGATCGCCTTATTATTTATTGGTATGTTTTCAATACTGATATATGCATCAGTAAAATCAGGGAAAATTCTTTCATTTAGGCTCAATCGTATTATTCAACAACTCCCTAGCGATAGCGATGAGTCTTCAGATGAATTGAGTATGCTTGAAAATAGACTTAAGCCTTTAATATCGTCAAGAATAAGTGATCAGATGCTTGGTACAGAGGAGGAGCATGAAGAGTCAACAGTTCTAGCTATTGAATGTAAAAATTTAACTATCTTAAAAACAAGAGTCAATCCTGAACACCTTGAATCATTAATGCATCAATTCGATGTTCTAATAAATGATGCTGCTGATATATATGGTGCTAGGAGATTTAATGCTGACCGGCGTTGTGTATACCTTAAGTTTAGAGGAAATAATAATACTGATGAGTATCCTCTTAGGGCTTTATGCTGTGCTTCAGTAATACATAGATTAGGGGAAAAATTATTGGATGCTCATGGTATAAAGTTAGAGCTATCTAGCGCTATACTGAGTGTTAAATACAAAAATTTTAAATCTCAGTTACTTCAAGAATCAACACGCGAAGATCACTTAAGCACACTACAATTTATGCTACAGCAAGCAGTGGGTGATGAAATATTGCTTGATGAAAAAACTAAAGAACATAAATCGTTAGATGGGACAGTTCTATCGCCACCAAGTGAAAAAAGCTTATTATTTAGAGTGGAAGAGCTTGATCAAACATGCAAAAGAGTGACCAGCCAGCAAATCGAAATATTAAGTCGCGATATCTAATAATTTAACTAGATCGGCACTTTCCGATTTTTTAAATAACTAGCTGACTGAACCAACTTCGAAATTTACTCCCTTTATATTTGCATCATTAATTAACTGATGTGTATATTTTGAGAGCTCAATACGATGTCCGATCTCGATTAACATATCAGCAATATCACCTTTCACTTGTTCAAATTCTAGTTGCAAGGGTGGTAATATCTTCTCGACTAAAACTATATGGTAACCAAAATCAGATTCAACTGGCTTTTCATATAGTCCTTCATTAAGGCCGAAAACTACTTTTTCAAAATCTGGAGGTAACTGTCCTCGCCCAACTCTTCCAAGCGAGCCACCTGAATTCTTCGAGGGACACTGGGAGTATTCATCAGCTAAAGAGTCAAATTTATTGATAGATTCTTTGAGAATTTTTACAAGGGACATAGCTAATTTTTTTGCATCACCCTTACTATTTTTATCCTTTGGGGTAACACCTATCAAAATATGTTTCAGCTCTAACATTTCTTTAGTTAAAAAATCATTGGTATGAAGATCATAATATTTTTGGCAATCTTCTTCAGTTATTTCATCTGAGCTCGTAACCTCTTTTGCGATTAATCTAGAAATTATTGTCTCTTCAAGTGCAACATTGCTATCTGGTGATAAATCTTTATCTAGTCCTAATTCTTTTGCTTTTTGCAACAACAATAGCTGAACAATCAATACTTCAGATGACTTTTTAATAATCTCACCCTGTGAATTAGATTTATGGTGTTGCATCTCATGAATAATTTGATCAGGGGTAATAGCCTCGCCGTTAACTATTATTTTCTTAAGATTTTTTAACTGATTTTGTTTTTTGTTGTCTTCAGATGGAGAATTCATATCGAGTCTCTAGTTCTCTTATTTTATGTAAGAATCATTTAAGTGCTGCAAAATACAATAAAAAGCATTATCTTATCAAGTTAATGCTGCAGAAACTTTTGATCCACTCATTTTTCCTAATTTTTTTGAGATGAAAAGTCCCGCTTTTATCAATCTATTTAAATTAATATTATGCTTTATATCAAGACCGTTAAGCATATAAATTAAGTCTTCAGTTGCAACATTACCTGGGGCTTTGTATTTATCAGAATTTTTTACGTATGGGCAACCACCCAATCCAGAAACAGAGCTATCAAAAATAGACACGCCCATCGTTAATGCGGCATAGATATTTACTAATGCTTGGCTATAAGTATCATGGAAATGCCCAGCAATACTATCAACAGGAACCTTTGCTGATACTTTTTCTATAGCCTGACAAATAATATCTGGTGTACCAACTCCAGTAGTATCAGCTAAGGAAATTTCATAGCAGCCCATTTGATAGAGCTCATTCGCCAGAACTGCAACTTTGGTTGCGTTTATAGCCCCCTCATAAGGACATCCTGCTATACAAGAAATATAGGCACGTATTGGTATTTTTTCATCGACAGCTGATTTAAGAACAGGTGTAAAACGAGCTAAACTCTCTTGAATTGAACAATTAGTATTTTTTTTACTAAAAGACTCTGAAGCTGAAGTAAAAATTGAAACCTCTTTAACGCCAGCTTCCATAGCACGCTCAAATCCTCGTAAATTTGGGACCAATGCTGAAAAATTAACATTTTTTGCATCTCTAATTCCAGCAAATACAATATCGCTATTTGCCATTTGTGGCACCCATTTAGGATTTACAAAACTTCCAGCCTCTATAAAGGAAACACCAGCCTCAACCAAAAGATCAATTAACTGTATCTTCAAATCGGCAGAAATTAACTGCGCTTCGTTTTGAAGTCCGTCTCTTGGACTAACTTCTACAATTTTTACCCTCTTTGGCAATATCATAAATACATTTTATCTCTTAGATTAGCAAAGAGCATTAGATATATAATGTTATTATGTAAGTTAGGCAAATTGTTTAAAATTTCAGCCTACAGGAGTTGGAGTATGAAGAAAAATACTGATGTTGTGTCTGCGGAAAGAGCGAATTGGAAATTTAATGGCGATCTAGTAAATTCATTTGACGCCCATATCTCAAAATCTGTACCGCTTTATAAAGAAGGGCATGATCTTATATGTGATATGAGTGATTTTTTTATTAAACCAAAATCGCTTTGTTATGAAATAGGATGCTCTACAGGAACACTTATTCTTAAACTTGCAGCTCATCATCAGAATAAGCCGGAGGCTCATTTTATTGGTATAGACATAGAAGAAGATATGATAAAAAAAGCAGAAGCTAAACTTGATGAGGCAAAAAGCTTGAATGCATCTTTTCTTGTTGAAGATGTCATAGAGCTAGAAATGCATGAAGCAGATTTAATTATATGCTACTACACTGTTCAGTTTATAAAAACCTCGGTGCGCCAGAATATAATTAATTCAATTTATGAGAAGCTAAACTGGGGTGGAGCTCTATTTTTATTTGAAAAAGTACGTGGAGCTGACGCTAGATTCCAAGATATTATGACCGCTCTATATAATGACTATAAGCTTCGTGAAGGTTACACCCCTGATGAAATAATTAATAAATCTAGGAGCCTTAAAGGTGTTTTAGAGCCATTTTCGACACAAGGCAATTTAGATATGCTAAGAAGAGCAGGGTTTGTTGACATAAATACTGTTCAAAAATATCTATGTTTTGAGGGTTTTTTAGCAATAAAATAATGACTTATGGGAAGTCCAGTAACTCTTTTCAATAAGAAAAATTTTCTCAGTAAGTTACTTCTAAAGTTGCGATAAATACGTATTTAGTCTGTCTGAATTCATTATGAAAGTCGATTTTTTCTTACTGGCTAAATCTTTAACCTCGCTGAGATTGACCGCTTCACCAACTTGAACAACCCCAATCATAGCCATCATTGCGTGCGGATCACATTGATATACATAGACACCTTCTGTATCTAGCGTGACACTTATATCCTGATTTAATTCACCAGCCCAGCTAGTGGCGCCATTAGGTATCATACCGTCCAAAGAAACTGCATTATGAGACACATCTGTTGCCTTGAAATGTATAGTATCGCCTTTTGACACCTTAATAACAGCAGGCTCAAAAATCATATTTCCACCAACGCCAGAATTTAGCATTTTTACAATATGCTCTGAACCTTCAGATAGTTCTACTTTTGGAGCAGATGGGGCACTTATAACAGCTGATAGTGTTTCAGCTATATCCTTTTTTAAAACCACCTTACCAACAGGAGTCAACCGATCGGCAATCTCTATTTCTTGTTGTGGAGTGAGTATCAGTTCTTTTTCGTTTGAACCGCAACCTGCAATACTTGAGAAAACTATCATTACTGGAATAACCAGACCTATCTTTATGTATTGACTCATTTTCCTCTCCATATCATTACTATAATTACTGATAAATAAGACTTCATATCTTGTATATTATTATACCGATATAATTCACAGTCGTGAACGCTGTTTTACTATTAAATATTCAATTATATAAATTTATTGAGGTAGCACTTGTTATTTTTATTGCAAATAATTTGTAATAGTTAATCGCTCTTCTTATGTGTGGAAAAGAATAGTAATTATAGCTATCATGCGTCTTTCAAAAATATTAAGCAAAATAGTAACTTTAAAAGAAGTTGCCCCCAACAAAAACTCCCCATAGCTTGGAAGACATAAATATAGCTATGCTGAAAATATTTTTAATTTAACTAATCCCCCGAGGAGAGTGGAAAGTGATTAAGCCTCATGGCTCAGAAAAACTAAATCCCCTATTTGTAAGTGATTTAAGCCGAAATAAGGAACTTCAAGAAGAAGGTGCCACTTTACCTTCATTAATCCTTAACTCATCAGCTGCGGCCAATGCAGTGATGCTAGGTGCAGGTTATTTTAATCCTCTTACTGGCTATATGAATCTCGAGGAAACACTCAGTATCTCAAAAAATCTACATATGACGAATAAGTTATTTTGGCCAATTCCAATAGTAAATCTTACTAGGGATGTCAGCAGTCTTAATGGTGAAAAACGTATCGCTCTAAAAGATCCAAACAACAAAGATCATCCAATAATAGCCATAATGGATATTGAAAATATTGAGTGGGTTACCGATGAGCAGATACAAACTATAGTGAGTGAAGTTTTTGGTACAATTGACACCACGCATCCTGGAGTAGCAACATTTTACAGCTTAGGAAACTATTTAATTTCAGGTAAAATTGAAGTATTAAACTTTAGTTACTTTAAAAATGAGTTTCCAGATACCTTCAAGACTGCGCAACAAATTCGTGATGAAATTGAAGATCGAGGATGGAAAAAGGTTGTCGCTTTTCAAACAAGAAATCCAATGCATAGAGCACATGAAGAGTTATGTCATATGGCTATGGATCGACTTAATGCAGATGGAGTGGTTGTCCATATGTTGCTTGGAAAATTAAAAAAGGGGGATATTCCAGCCTCTGTACGTGATGCCTGTATCAGAGAAATGGTAGAACTGTACTTTCCTGAAAACTCAGTTATGGTTAATGGATATGGGTTTGATATGCTATATGCTGGACCTAGAGAGGCTATCCTGCACGCTATTTTTAGACAGAATATGGGTGCTACACATCTAATTGTTGGTAGAGATCATGCTGGTGTAGGTGACTATTATGGTGCATTTGATGCCCAAGAAATTTTTAATAGTAAGGTCCCAGATGGATCACTTAAAATAAAAATCTTTCCTGCCGATCACACTGCTTACTCAAAAAAATTAAACAGAGTAGTGATGATGAACGAAGTAGAAGATCACACAAAAGAAGACTTTATAATTCTTTCAGGAACAAAGGTTCGACAAATGTTGAATAAGGGAATTGCTCCACCGCCAGAGTTTTCTAGACCAGAAGTAGCTGAAATATTAATGAAATACTACCGTTCAGAAGAAAATATTTAATCATATCACTCAGTAGCTGCAAGTTTAAGTTTGCTCTAATTCAATAAGAGTGCCACATAAATCCTTAGGATGAAGAAACAATACCGGTTTACCGTGAGCTCCGATTTGGGGCTCTCCGCTCCCGATCACACTTAGCCCCTGCTCAATACATCTATTTTTTGCATGCAAAATATCTTTAACACTGTAACAAATATGATGTATACCGCCACTTGGATTACGTTTTAAAAAGCTTGCAACTGGAGAATTTGTTCCTATTGGGAGCAATAATTCTATTTTGGTATTTTCTAGCTCTACAAAAATTACACGAACACCATGATCAGTTAGATCAACTGGATCCGATACCTTTGCCCCAAGGGCAAGATTATAAACTTCTACAGCTTTTTTAAGATCGGGAACTACAATAGCTATATGGTTAAGATTTCCGATCATAATGCATCCTTTCAATTAGATAAATTTTTTATTGTTTCTTAAATTTTTCTATTAATTTTCTTGCGGCAACTGTTGGAGGAAGTCTTCCGCTTTTTACTTCATTCTCTATACCTTCTATATGGCTCATCACTACTTCACTCTGCTTTAGTTGTTCTAAGAGCCCCTCGGCTATTTCGCTCCACATCCATGCAGAAGATTGCGCAATTCGACGTGAAGAAATCTCACCAGCCTCATCCAATAAATTACGATACTCAATAATCGATTGCCATACCGAATCATTATCTTGACCAGTAAGAGCAGACATTGTTTGCACTTTGGCCTTCCAGTTCAAGCTTCGATTATGTAGAAATTGAAGGGCCATCTGATAATCAGCCGCTGTACGTGCTGCAGCAGCAAACTGGTCTCCGTCAGACTTATTTACTAACACAAGATCTGCAAGCTCCATAATGCCACGCTTAATTCCCTGAAGTTCATCTCCGGCTCCAGGGGATATCAATAACAGAAACATGTCTGTCATCTCTGAAACAGCAGTTTCTGACTGTCCTACTCCAACTGTTTCTATAAAAATTACATCGAAGCCGGCGGCCTCACAAAGTAACAAAGTTTCTCGAGTTCTTCGAGTAACGCCTCCCAGTGTTTTTCCTGCTGGAGAAGGTCTGATATATGCATCATTTTCCCGTGATAAGGTTTCCATACGAGTTTTATCCCCTAATATGGAGCCGCCACTTACTGAGGATGTTGGGTCTACAGCTAGCACAGCAACCTTATGTCTCTCATTTATAACATGGCTACCAAAAGATTCAATAAATGTTGATTTTCCAACACCTGGGGCTCCAGACACACCAATCCTGATAGATCCCCCTGTATAAGGCATCAACATCTCAAGTAGTTTTGATGCATTTTCTTGATGGGTTGCAAGGGCTGATTCAACTAAAGTGATACCCTTTGAAAGAGCTCGACGATCACCAAGTCGGATATTTTTTGCCAATTCATTACAATTAAATTGCAATACTCCTACCCCCTTAAGCTTAAAAAAGTAGATCTATTTTTTATTAATTTTTTATTTAAATTCAACTATTAACTCCCCAACTGCCAGGCTGTCTCCTTCACTAACTGGAACATTTAAAACGACTCCATCATTAGTTGCACGTAGATTATTTTCCATTTTCATAGCTTCAATAACTGCTATATCTTGACCTGACTTAACAGTATCTCCAACTCTGACCGATAACTTAACAAGCAAACCAGGCATTGGCGAAACTAGAAGCTTGGACGTATCTGGTTTCTCTTTTATGAGCATATGTTTATTAAGCTCTGCCAGCCTAGGTGAAACAACAAGGATCTCTTTTTTTGAACCTTGATGGAATAAATGTATATGCTGACCTATCTGATCAACCTGCGATATTACCTCCCTGCCATTTATGCTGCCTTTCAATAACGGTTCACCAATACACCAATCTGTTTCAAAAGTGAATAACTGTCCGTCTAGATCAACTTTATAGGACCGATCTGAGCGACTTACTAATAGCTGGTACTCGTGCTCCTCATTATCTGTAATAACAACAAGCTTCTCTAGTGGGCTATATTCGTGACCAACCAGTTGATCAGAAATCAAGGTACGCCTATTACTGTTTATCATGTGAATAACTGCCGCAGTAACTACAAAAACTGCCATATCAGCTTGGGATAAAACATTGGCATTAAATCCATCCGGATATTCCTCATTAATAAAATTCGTTGTAAGATTTCCTGAGACAAAGCGTGGATGAACTATGAGAGCACTCAAAAAACTGATGTTATTTTTTACTCCACGAATATAGTAAGAATCTAATGCATTACTCATTTTTTCAATAGCTTGATTTCTATCGGAACCATGAGCAATCAATTTTGAGATCATCGGATCGTAAAATATTGGAACTTCTCCACCTTCAAAAATTCCTGTATCAATCCTAATTCCATCACCAGTCGGCTCTATGTAACGCTCCATTCTTCCCACAGAAGGCAAGAAGCCCTGAAATGGATCCTCTGCATAAATTCGAGTCTCAATTGCACAACCACGCAGCTGAACATCTTTTTGTGATAAAGGTAACTTTTCACCTGCAGCAATCTTTATCATCAATTCAACCAAATCAAAACCAGTTACCATCTCTGTAACTGGGTGCTCGACTTGTAATCGAGTGTTCATCTCTAAAAAGTAAAAATTCTTATCTGAATCTACAATAAATTCAACTGTGCCTGCAGACGTATAATCAACAGCTTTTGCCAATAATATAGCTTGTTGACCCATTTTTTCTCTATCTATTTTCGACAAAAAAGGTGAGGGTGCTTCTTCAATGACTTTCTGATGTCGGCGTTGAATTGAACATTCTCGTTCACCTAGATAAACTATATTTCCATGACTATCTGCCATTATTTGTATTTCGATATGCCGTGGATCTTGAATATATTTTTCTATAAAGATTCGCCCATCCCCGAAACTAGAAATAGCTTCATTAGTTGCACGAATGAAACCCTCTTGGCATTCTTTTTCATTCCATGCGATACGCATACCTTTTCCACCACCACCAGCAGTGGCTTTTAACATAACTGGGTATCCAATATCTTTTGCAATTTTTACCGCATCATCGGAATCTTTAATAATGTCATCATACCCTGGCACTGTATTTACACCCGCATT
Source organism: uncultured Porticoccus sp. (assembly GCA_964276025.1). Lineage (GTDB taxonomy): Bacteria > Pseudomonadota > Gammaproteobacteria > Pseudomonadales > Porticoccaceae > Porticoccus. Next base: position 81,160 of record CAXYDD010000002.1, read on the forward strand.
CGAAGCAATCAGTTTAGATGTGATTTTATCTCCCATAGATTCTATGGCTTTTACACCTGGGCCTATAAAAGCTACACCTTGTGCATTCAAATCTTCGCAGAATTTTTTATTTTCAGATAGAAACCCGTACCCAGGGTGAACTGCATCGACACCACTGATCTTACAAGCATCTAAGATCTTCTCGATAATTAGGTAACTCTCAACGGATGGAGACGGTCCTATATATACAGATTCATCTGCCATTCGAACATGCAGAGCGTCTTTATCCGCATCTGAATATACAGCTACGGTAGAAATACCCATATTTTTAGCCGTTCTAAATACACGGCAAGCTATCTCGCCTCTGTTTGCTACAAGAATTTTTTTAAACATACATAATCTTCTAATCAAAAATTAATAAAAACTATAGGGAAGTACAATTCTCTATAGAGGGATATTTCCATGTTTGCGCCATGGATTTTCTATATCTTTATTACTGAGCATTGATAATGAGCGTGAAACTCTTTTTCTGGTATCACTAGGTGTAATAACATCATCAATATATCCACGCTTTCCAGCTATATATGGGTTTGCAAATTTTTCTCGGTACTCTGCTTCTCTTACCTTAATTTTTTCTGGATCTCCAATATCACTCCTAAATATTATCTCTACTGCACCTTTAGGTCCCATCACAGCAATTTCTGCAGAAGGCCAAGCAAAATTTACATCGCCTCTTAGGTGTTTCGATGACATAACATCATAGGCTCCACCGTATGCTTTTCGGGTTATTACGGTAACCTTTGGAACAGTGCATTCAGCGTAGGCATACAAAAGTTTTGCGCCATGTTTAATGATGCCTCCGTACTCTTGGCTAGTACCAGGCATGAAGCCAGGCACGTCTACAAATGTTAGAACAGGGATATTAAAAGCATCACAAAACCGAATAAAGCGTGCACCCTTTCTTGATGCATTAATATCCAAACAGCCCGCTAAAACTAGGGGCTGATTGGCGACTATACCTACTGTGGAACCATCAATTCGAATAAACCCGATAATCAAGTTAGCGGCAAAATCCGGCTGTATTTCAAAAAAATTCCTTTCATCAGCAACCTTTGTTATTAACTCTTTCATATTGTAGGGTTTATTAGGATCGTCAGGAATTAAAGAATCAAGAGATTTTTCAGTCCGATCAGAGGGGTCATTAGTTGGTAAAATCGGAGGTTTTTCTTGATTATTGGCTGGCAAAAAAGAAATGAAGTCTCTCAGATTGAGCAAAGCATCTATATCAGACTCGAAAGCCAAATCTGCAACACCAGATTTGCTAGAGTGTGTAATTGCGCCACCTAATTCTTCAGCTGTAATTTCCTCATGTGTAACAGTTTTTACAACTTCAGGACCTGTTACGAACATATAAGAGCTATCCTTGACCATAAATATAAAATCAGTTATCGCAGGAGAGTAAACAGCCCCACCAGCACATGGTCCCATTATCATAGAAATTTGTGGTATGACACCTGAAGCCATGACATTCTGTTGAAATACATCAGCGTAACCACCTAGTGAAGCTACTCCTTCTTGGATTCGAGCACCACCTGAATCGTTTAAACCAATAACTGGTGCACCAACCTTCATGGCTTGCTTCATAATTTTACAGATTTTTTCAGCATGTGTTTCAGATAAAGAGCCACCAAAAACTGTAAAGTCTTGGCTGTAAAGAAATATCAGTCTACCATTAATAGTTCCGTATCCTGTTACCACCCCATCCCCTGGAATATGCTCCTTATCAATATCAAAATCTGTACAGCGATGCTCTACAAAAATATCCCACTCCTCAAAAGTATCTTTATCTACTAAAAGCTCAATTCTCTCTCTAGCGGTTAGCTTGCCTTTTTTATGTTGCGCATCGATTCGTCTTTGCCCCCCGCCAAGACTTGCTTCTTTTCGTTTTTTTGCTAAGTGCTCGATAACTTCTTGCATTATAGTTTCCTATTTTTATCACCAGAATCTTTACTAAGAAGATCTAGTATTTCTGAAGCCGCTTTTGGTATATTTGTACCCGGCCCATATATGGCTATTACTCCAGCATCATATAGATCCTGGTAATCCTTTGGAGGAATCACACCACCACATATTACTTTAATATCCATTGCTCTATCTTTAATCAAAGCCTCAATAAGTTGGGGTACGAGCGTTTTATGTCCTGCAGCCTGAGAAGAAACACCTACAATATGTACATCATTTTCAATAGCCATACGAGCTGCCTCCACAGGTGTTTGGAACATGGGGCTAATATCTACATCAAAACCAATATCTGCAAAGGCTGTAGCAATAACCTTAGCGCCTCTGTCATGTCCATCTTGGCCCATTTTAGCGACTAGCATACGAGGTCTTCTTCCCATCATTGAAGCAAATTCTTTCACTTTGCTCTGTATATTAGAAAACTCCTCATCTCCTTCATATGCAGAACCATATACACCACTAATAGTTTTTGTCACAGCCTGATGTCTACCCCATTCTTTTTCTAGCGCAAAAGATATTTCTCCTACAGTTGCTCGCAACCTAGCAGCATCTATAGCTAGAGCTAATAAATTGTGTTGCCCTGTATTTGCAGAAGCAGTAAGGGCATCCAAAGCATTTTGACATAAAACATCATCACGTTCCCTACGAATTTTTTCTAATTTTTTAATCTGAGAAGAGCGCACCTTGGTATTGTCGATCTCTAGAACCTCTATATCTGGCTCCTCTTGTAGTTCAAATTTATTGACTCCGACGATAACCTCCTCCCCACGGTCAATTCTTGCTTGTTTTAATGCAGCAGCTTTTTCTATACTTAATTTAGGCATGCCTGTTTCGACAGCCTTCGTCATTCCGCCCATATCTTCGACCTCATCAATCAATACACGTGCCGCTTCTACTAATTGACTAGTTAGAGTTTCTATATAATATGATCCTGCAAGTGGATCGATTACTTTTGTAATACCTGTTTCTTCTTGAAGAACTAGCTGAGTATTCCTAGCGATACGAGCTGCAAAGTCTGTTGGCAATCCAAGAGCCTCGTCAAATGCGTTTGTATGTAAAGATTGAGTACCTCCCAAAATTGCAGACATTGCCTCAATAGTTGTTCTCATCACATTATTGTAAGGGTCCTTGCTAGTTAAACTTACCCCAGAAGTTTGACAGTGAGTACGCAGCATTAATGATTTTTCATTTTTTGGGTTAAATTTTTCTTTCATCAGCTCTGACCACAAAATTCTTGCGGCACGCAGTTTTGCAATCTCCATAAAAAAATTCATACCAATTGCAAAGAAAAACGATAATCTAGGGGCAAAACTATCCACATCAAGACCACTATTAATTGCTGTTCGAACATACTCGATTCCATCAGCGATGGTAAACGCAAGCTCCTGAACATTTGTAGCCCCTGCTTCTTGCATATGATATCCGGAAATCGAAATAGAATTAAACTTAGGCATAAACTCTGAGGTATAGCCAATTATGTCTGAGATGATTCGCATTGAGGGCTCAGGCGGATAAATATAAGTATTTCTTACCATAAACTCCTTCAAGATATCGTTTTGAAGAGTCCCCATAAGCTCCTGTGGTGCAATACCCTGCTCTTCAGCCGCAACAATGAAACTTGCCATAACTGGAAGAACTGCACCGTTCATTGTCATAGATACCGAAACTTTATCTAACGGAATACCCTTAAAAAGGATTTTCATGTCTTCAACAGAGTCAATAGCAACTCCTGCTTTTCCGACATCTCCTTGGACTCGATCATGATCAGAGTCATACCCCCGGTGAGTGGGGAGATCGAATGCTACTGATAACCCCTGTTGTCCAGCTTTCAAATTTTTTCGATAAAAAGAATTGGATTCTTCTGCAGTTGAAAACCCTGCATACTGACGAATAGTCCATGGACGCCCTGTGTACATAGTTGCTTTTGGACCGCGCTTGTAGGGCATAAACCCCGGAAAACTCTCTTGATCTTTTAGATTATCTATATCTTTAGAGGTATATAAAGGTTTAATATCGATGCCCTCTGCGGTCTCCCAAAGTAAATGATTCAGGTTTTGGGTTTTAGTTTCCTTTTTAGCTAGATCTACCCAATCAGAAATATTGGGTTTAGACTTATCTTTCATTGCATCTATCCTTAATTTTTACTCACAGCTCATATCTCATTATCGATCAACAAAAACTAAAATTACACGTATTTAACTATGGATTACCCCTACAATATCTGCAAGGTCTAATTATAGCTGCATAACTCACCGATTATTTCACAAAATTTTGAAAATATGGCACTATACTATTGTCATTAAAAGAAAACTCACCAATTTTTTATTTGGGGAATAGTATATCGCCACAATTGCCCACCATCATGTTATTTCATGTCTTCATGGAATACGCCAAAGAAAACTTGATTCTTCTAAATTGTTAGCGCGCGCTGGAATTAACCCAGCAATCATATGGCTAACTACGCATAGAATACACACAGACCAAGTAGCACGACTTTTTCGTTCAGTGCAACAGGAGCTGGATGATGAATTTATGGGGTTTACTGGAAAGCCTGTCAAATATGGAATTTTTGAGTTGTTTTGTGAAATCTCAATTCACTGCGTGACCCTGGGTGATCTACTTGAAAAAATGATTAATTTTTATAGCTTAATAACTGATTCAATAGAAATTGATCTTAGCGTAGACCAAGGGAATGTTGCTAAACTAGGATTCAATTTTAAGCATCCCGAATTAGATCCAGATGACTTCTTGGCCCAATATCTTTTGGTTATTTGGCATCGTTTTCCAAGCTGGTATATTGAAGAAACAATTCGGTTGAAAGGTGCTAGCTTTAGTCATCAGGTGCCAAGCTATATTGATGAACTTAAGATCATGTTTCCTGGAACCTTATCATTTGGGAAAATGTCTAATAGTATATCCTTCGACGCGAAGTATCTTGAAAAACCCTTAGTAAGAACACACAAAGAGATTAAGGAATTTTTAGTTCACCATCCTGCAAATATTATGACAATTCCTGGGGGACAAAGTACCTTAGAGTCTAGAATTGAGAGGGAGATAATAGACGGAGATTCTTCAAAACTATATTTTCCCAAAGTTAGCATCCTGGCAGAAAAGTTAAGCATGAGCAGCTTGATGCTCTACAGAAAACTTAAATACGAGGGAACTAGCTATCAAAAAATAAAAGATGATATGCGTCGAGAGCTAGCTATTAATAAACTTGTTACAGAAAAGTTGTCTGTTGAGGAAGTCTCAGAATTGGTTGGATTTGCTGAACCAAGATCATTTACTAGAGCATTTAAACAATGGACAGGCTTGACCCCAAGAAGTTACTGTAAGTATCAATCAGTAAAATAGACTAAAAATAATTATACACGTCTTGCTTAAGAAAAATTTAATGCATCCACATAGGATATATATGAAAAAGAATTTAATTTTAAGTGACCCCGCCCTACTGATAAATAAAGCTTTTGTTGATGGACAGTGGATCAATGCCTTTAGTGGAGAGACCTTACAAATTACTAATCCAGCTAACAGCAAATTAATAACAGAAGTCGCCAAGTGTGGGACTAAAGAAACAAAAAAAGCGATTCAATCCGCAAACATTGCTCAAAAAATATGGTTAACTGTTAGCCCATATGATCGCTCAAGATTAATACGGGATTGGTACAATTTGATTGTTGAAAATAGAGATGATCTAGCTCAAATAATTACTGCTGAGCAAGGGAAGCCATTAAACGAATCATATGCAGAAATTGACTATGGGGCGAAATATATTGAGTGGTTTGCAGAAGAAGCTAAGCGTATCTGTGGAGATCTGATTCCTGGTAGAACGGCTGATAAAAAAATGTTTATAACGAAAAACCCAGTAGGACTAGTGGCTTGCATTACTCCCTGGAATTTTCCTTTTGCTATGCTCGCCAGAAAGATTGCACCCGCTTTGGCAGCTGGTTGTAGTGTTGTGTGCAAACCAGATGATAAGACTCCTCTTTCTGGAATGGCTTTAGTATCACTAGCTGATCGTGCTGGTATGCCCAAAGGACTTCTCAATATAGTTGTTGGAGACCCTGAAGAAATTGGTGGAGAGCTTACTTCAAATCCTTTGGTAAAAAAAATCTCTTTTACTGGTTCTACTGCCATAGGAAAAAAATTAATGGGGGCCAGCTCGGTAACAGTAAAGCGAACCTCTATGGAACTGGGGGGAAATGCCCCATTCATAGTATTTAATGATGCAGATATTAATTTAGCGGTGCAAGGAGCCATAAATTCAAAATTTAGGAATGCAGGGCAAACCTGTATATGCGCAAATCGATTTCTTATTCACTCCGATATTTATGATGAATTTTCCAAAAAATTAGCCCAATCTGCCAAAAAAATGACCTTAGGCTTTGGTGATAAAGAAGGGGTTTCTATTGGTCCTTTGATAACTGAGGAAGCTGCCAATAATGTTTACAATCTCATTGAGGACTCTTTGGCTAACGGTGCTAATATATTAATAGGAGGAAATCGCTCAAAGCTTGGAAAAAATTTTATAGAGCCAACTATTATTGAAAATATTAAAAAGGATATGAGAATCTTCTCAGAGGAAATTTTTGGACCTGTAGCTACTTTGTTAAAGTTCAAAACAGAGGCTGAAGCTGTATCACTTGCGAATGACACCGAGTATGGACTGGCAGCATATTTCTATACTCAAGATATCAGTAGAATTTCTCGTATGATAGAAAAAATAGATTGCGGAATTCTTGGAGTCAATGAAAGTTTAGTTTCAAATGAGATGGCGCCTTTTGGTGGTGTAAAGCAATCTGGCCAAGGTCGAGAAGGATCGAAATATGGTCTTGACGACTATATGGAGCTAAAATATATATGTCTTGGGGGAATAAAATCTAATTAATAAAATTATATTATCCTCTTTTCAGCTTAAATATTTGAAAAAATTCCAATCAATTATAAAAAATAACAATTGTGAAATTAAAATATACTATCCAGGGTACTGGTCAGGCAATCATATTAATTCATGGATTATTTGGGGCAGGCAATAACCTTGGACGTCTGAGTTGCGCCTTATCTAAAAATTATATGGTTGTTTCTCCAGATCTTCGAAATCATGGTAAATCGCCTATATGCCAAGAGATGGATTATCCTTCTATGGCGCTCGACATTGTCGAGCTTATAGATGACTTAGGCCTTTCTAAAGCCTCACTAATTGGACACTCTATGGGTGGTAAAATTGCTATGCAGGTAGCATTAAACTATGCGCATAAAGTAGAAAAAATTATAATTGGGGATATTCTACCTATCGACTATAAACCTGATATCCAAATCAATGCTATTAATGGTTTAAACGCTATAGTTTCGAGTAAGCCCTCTTCAAGGAAACAAGCTGATGAAATTTTATCAAATATATTAGCGATTTAGCTACGAAAGAATTTCTTTTAAAGAACCTCACTTTAGAAAAAAATGGAAAATACAGTGTAAAGGTTTTTATGAAAAGCATTAGTGCAAATTACTCACGTAAGCTAACAAAAGCGATCACTGGAAAGCCGTTTGAAGGACCAACTTTATTCATAAAAGGTGGTAAATCTAATTATATACAAAAACAATATTTCGAGGACACATTGCAGTTATTTCCAAAATCTCATCATATAACAATAGATGAAGCTGGTCATTGGTTACATATTGAAAAAACTATCGAATTTAATAAAACTATTATTAAATTTTTAGGTTATTAAACAAAAGAATCATCGATCAATTTACTCGTATTCAGAAACCGGTAAACAAGAGCAGATCAAGTTTTTATCTCCATGTACATTATCAATTCTTCCTACAGGGGGCCAGTATTTTGAGTTTTTCAAAGAGGCAACAGGATAAGCTGCTATCTCTTTTTTATAGCTTCTATTCCAGTTACCAGCAATTAATACCTCTGCAGTATGCGGAGCATGGCACAAAGGATTATCATCAATGGGATACACACCTTTTTCCACAGAATCTATCTCTTTGCGAATTTCAAGCATAGCATCACAAAATCTATCAATTTCATTTTTTGATTCACTTTCAGTAGGCTCAATCATCAGAGTTCCTGGAACTGGAAACGACATCGTAGGGGCATGAAAACCATAATCTATAAGCCTCTTTGCCACATCATCAACTGTAATACCGACACTATCTTTAATAGCTCGCAAATCTATTATGCATTCATGGGCTACTCTATCATTTTTACCTGTATAGAGAATTTTATAGGCACCCTTGAGTCGATCTGCAATATAATTAGCATTTAAAATAGCTATCTCTGTTGCATGCCTGAGGCCCTTAGACCCCATCATCTTCATGTACATCCATGTTATCGGTAAAATGCTTGCACTCCCCCATGGAGCTGAAGAAACTGTATTCATAACAGATTTTTTGGCAAGACTTTTATTTCCTGGCAAATATGGGGCTAAATGACGTCTAACTGCAACTGGACCAATACCTGGCCCTCCACCTCCATGGGGAATACAGAATGTTTTATGAAGATTAAGATGTGAGACATCACCACCAAACTCTCCAGGCTTGCAAACTCCAACCATAGCATTCAGATTAGCGCCATCTATGTAAACCTGCCCACCGTGTTGATGGACTATTTTGCATACTTCGATGATTCCATCCTCAAACACTCCGTGAGTAGAAGGATAGGTGACCATAATAGCGGCTAAATTATCTGAATAAAGATCTGCTTTAGAGCGAAGTTCTTCTAGGTCTACATTCCCCATATCGTCACAAGCAGTAACTACAACTTTCATACCACACATTTGTGCAGACGCAGGATTTGTGCCATGCGCTGAACTAGGTATTAAGCATACATTGCGATGCGAATCGCCTCTACTAGCATGATATGACCGTATGGCAAGTAGACCGGCATATTCTCCTTGAGATCCAGCATTTGGTTGCAAAGATACTGCATCATAGCCGGTAACAACGCATAGCATTAACTCAACTTCTTTAATCATTTCAATATAGCCAGTAACCTGATCATTTGGAGCAAAAGGATGAATGTTTGCAAATTCAGGCCAACTAACTGGTATCATTTCAGCTGTAGCATTCAATTTCATTGTGCATGAGCCAAGAGGTATCATTGCTCTATCAAGTGCAATATCTTTGTCCGAGAGCTTTCTCAGATAGCGCAACATCTCTGTTTCTGAATGATAGGTATTAAATATTGGATGAGTTAAGGGTTCGTCTGTTCGAAAGAGTTTTTTTGGTATGTTGCCTTTTGACGATAATTTGATTTGATCGACAGTCAAATCGGTATTTTTATCAAATAAACGCCAAAGATTCCTTATATCATCTGCACATGTTTTCTCATCCAGTGAAATACCAAGATGAAAGTCATCAACTATACGCAAGTTATATCCTTTACTAACAGATAGACTATGGATAAGGGAGGTATTCTCACCAGTATTTATGGTTAGGGTGTCAAAAAAGCTATCATTAACTACTTTGAATCCCAATTTTTTTAAACCAGAAGCCAATATTCTTGTAAGGCAGTGGATCTTCTCGGCAATATTCTTAAGCCCTTCTGGGCCATGGTAAACAGCATACATGCTTGCCATAACAGCCAATAATGCCTGTGCTGTACATATATTACTGGTAGCTTTTTCTCTCCGTATATGCTGCTCGCGGGTTTGCAATGCAAGACGGTAAGCTGGCTTGCCTGTATTATCAACTGACACTCCTACAAGACGGCCCGGAAGGGAGCGTTTAAATAAATTTTTTGTCGCCATATAGGCTGCATGAGGACCGCCGAAACCAAGGGGTACGCCAAATCTTTGAGTGCAACCTATAGTCACATCAGCACCTATTTCTCCAGGGCTTTTCAGTAATAATAAACTCAATATATCTGATGCTATTACTACTAACCCCTCCTTATCATGAACAATATTTGTAATCTTAGAGAAATCTCTGATAGCTCCGTCTTCTCCTGGATACTGAAGTAATACTCCAAAAAAATTACACTTCTCTATCTCTGATATATCACCGACAATTACTTTTATGCCAATTGGTTCTGCGCGTGTCTTGATAACTTCTATTGTTTGAGGGTAACAATGCTTATCGACGAAGAAAGTCTCTTCTTTGGATTTAGACATTCTCCGGCAAAGCGTCATTGCCTCAGCTGCTGCAGTACCCTCATCTAATAATGATGCACTTGCTAAATCCATACCTGTAAGACTAACAATCATTGTCTGAAAGTTCAGTAAAGCCTCTAGTCGACCTTGAGAAATTTCCGGCTGGTAGGGAGTATAGGCGGTATACCAAGCAGGGTTTTCAAATACATTTCGCAAAATAACGTTCGGAGTAATAGTATTATAGTAACCTTGTCCAATAAAATTCTTTAGTACTTTATTTTTTTTAGCAATGATATCTAGCTTATTTAGTGCCTCCATTTCAGTGACTGCATCATCTAGATCAAGGCTATCTGAGAGAAGAATTTTTTTTGGTACCACCGCACTTACAAATGAATCTAAAGACTTATAACCTAAAGTTTCAAGCATATCCATCTTGTCTTCATCGCATACACCAATGTGACGATTAATAAATTCGTTATTATTAGATAGATCTGCTAAAGATTTCATGAGATGGTATCTCTATTTATTTGTTAACTAAAAAAAATTATCCGCGGAAATAACGTCTTGGAACAAATGGCATCTTTTGAACAGAAACCGGTAAAACTCTCCCGCGCACAATCGCCCCTAAATCTTCGCCTATATTAGAGTATTTAGTCTCCACGTAACCTATTGCAATTGGAGCATTTAAGCTTGATCCAAATCCACCACTAGTTACGATGCCAATTACTTTACCCTCAATATTTACTAACTCGGACCCCTCTCGGATCGGTGCTTTTCCTAGTACTTTTAACCCAATACGTCTTTTTTTGGTTCCACAATCTAACTCCTCTAGTATAGTCTTTGAACCAAGAAAACCACCGTGTTTTTTACCATTTATACGACGGGACTTGCTAATACTCCAAACTAAAGAAGCCTCTACGGGTGTAGTTGTAGTATCGATATCGTGACCATAAAGACAAAGACCCGCCTCTAGTCTTAATGAATCTCTAGCACCCAACCCAATAGCCTTAACTTGCTTAAAAGATAGGAATTTCTTAGCTAAGGTTGTAGCAGAATCTGCTGGGACTGAAATCTCAAACCCATCCTCCCCTGTATAGCCAGAACGAGTAACATAACAATCTATTCCAAGTAAATTGACACGACAACCCGACATAAATAGTAGTTCTTTGAGAGCTGGAGCTAACTCTTGCATAACATCTATTGCTTCAGGACCTTGGAGTGCTAATAATGCTCGATTGTCTAAGCAATCAACATCCAAATCCTTTAAATTATTTCTTAAGTGCTCAAAATCTTTCTCTTTGCAATCTGCGTTAACTACTAGGAAAAAACAATTTTTTGACCAACGTACAATCATTAAATCATCAATAATTCCTCCTTGATCATTAGTCAATAGTGCATAGGTTTGTTGATTGACATCAAGGGCTTCTAAGTCAACAGGGACTAATGACTCTAATGCTTCAGTTGCTCCATTTCCAGCGATAGTAATTTGACCCATATGAGAAACATCAAATAATCCTGCATGTTTTCTGGTATGAAGATGTTCTTTTTTTATACCATCTGGATAATTAACTGGCATTTCATAACCGGCAAATGGAACCATACGGGCACCCAGCTCCTGATGTAATTTTTTAAGTGGAGTAGCACTAAGTTCTATTTTTTTACTATTGGATATAACCATATTTTTCTGATTATTCGCTTAATTAGAAATAACATAATTGAAATTAAAAAAAGGTATTTTAACGGCAGACACTTTTGACAAAAAAGCTGCCAACCCAATTGAAAGCTGAGATTAAAAAAAACAAATTAATACGCGAGCTTTATAATTTTTTGCAAAACTTAACACCTTAAGACTTTTGTGCTAACCACACTTTGAGTCACCACAATTTAGACAGGTCATGCATCCATCCAATAAAATTACAGCCTTCGTCATACACTTTGCGCATAAGCTAGAGCTAGCAGGAAATGTATTATCTATTTCACCATTCTCGGAAACTGGAGTTGTTCTAGAATCATATTCAGCTCGCTTTTCGGCAAGAGCGATTTTTTGGCTTTCTGTAATTTCACCAACTTTCATCATACCAATTTTAGTTAAATGATGCTCTATTGCTTCACCAATCTCTGCAACTAGAGAAGGCATAAATTTTCCTCCGCGCTTAAAATATCCACCTTGGGGATCAAACACAGCCTTTAATTCTTCAGCCAAAAAAGTGCAATCACCGCCTTTTCGGAAGACGGCTGAAATGACTCTAGTAAGTGCTACGACCCATTGAAATTGCTCCATATTTTTTGAATTAATAAAAATTTCAAAGGGACGACGTTGCTCATTATCCGTTCCTGAATTCAAGATAATATCATTAATAGTTATATATAAAGCATGCTCAGACTGAGGTGTTTTTACCTTATAGGTTGATCCATGCAATTCTTCTGGACGACTTACGTGTTCGGTCATCAGTTCAATTGCGCGCTCTAAATCAACCTCTGATACCGGCTCCTCTGGCAAAGATTCATCATTTGATGGTGTTAATACCTTATAGCTCACAATTTTTTTATCTAACTTTATCATAATATTAATTACTCAATTAAAATTTACCGTAATAACCTTCTTTTAAGGCATCAAACAAATTTGCAGCAGTATGAGTTTCCCCATCGTACTCAACCTCTTCGTTCCCCTTTAATTCAACGGATGAACCGTCTTCCAAACTGAACTGATAAGTGGTATTTTCTAAATCTTTTTCTGTCACCAATACACCCTGGAATGCTTCTGGGTTAAACCGAAATGTTGTGCAGCCTTTTAATCCTTTTTCATAAGCGTAAAGATATATATCCTTGAAATCCTCAAAATCACAATCAGTAGGGACATTAATAGTCTTTGATATTGAAGAATCTATCCACTTTTGAGATGCTGCTTGAACATCGACATGATTCTTTGGCTGAATATCGGCGCTAGAAACAAAATATTCAGGTAGGGTTTCTGCATCATTTTCTGCAAAAGGCATAGCTTCTTGATTAATTAGCTCACGGTAAGCTAAAAGCTCATAAGAAAAAACATCTACTTTTTCTTTAGATTTTTTTCCTTCTCTTATGACGTTACGTGAGTAGTGGTGTGCGAAACTCGGCTCGATACCATTACTAGCATTATTTGCAAGCGACAGCGATATAGTACCAGTTGGAGCAATAGACGAATGATGGGTAAATCTACAGCCGACATCTGCAAGCTCTGTAACCAGCTTTGGATCAATTTCTGCAATCTTTTCCATATATTGACTATAGCGAGCGTGAAGCAATCTACCTTTTATTTTATCCCCTATAGAAATACCGTCTTTAGTCATTTTTGGACACTTGCGAAGCATTGCCTCAGTTACCTCGAAGTCTTCATCCATTATTGGCGCAGGACCCTTTTCTTTAGCTAAACTTAAGCCTGTACGCCAACCAGCTAGAGCTAACTCACGAGAGACTTCTTCAGTAAATACAAGAGATTCCTCTGACCCATAGGGCATAGTTAGCATTGTCATAGTCGAACCCAAGCCTAAAAACCCCATTCCATGGCGACGTTTATTTATAATCGCCTCTCGTTGACCTTCTAGAGGCAAGCCATTAATTTCCACAACATTGTCAAGCATACGAGTGAATACAGAGACTACTTCTCTATATCCACTCCAATCAAATTTAGCTTTCTCTGTGAAAGGATCTTTAACAAACTTTGTTAGATTAATAGAGCCCAATAAACAGCTTCCATATGGAGGGAGTGGTTGCTCACCACAGGGGTTAGTTGCTCGAATGTCTTCACAAAACCAATTATTATTATCTTGATTAACCTTATCAATTAAAATGAATCCTGGTTCCGCATAATCATACGTAGAAGTCATGATTACATTCCATAAATGTTTAGCTTTAACAGTTTTATAGGCACGACATGCAATTAAGCCTTCTTTATTTGCAACATAACCTTTCAATGTTGGAAAATCTCTCCATAATAAGCTGTCATCCTCTAGGCTAACTTCACCTTGATCTACTTCTTTCTGTAATACAGGGAAACTCAGCGGCCAATCTTCATCATTTTTTACAGCTTCCATGAAGCCTTCTGTTATCAAGAGCGACATATTGAACTGTCTAAGTCTTCCATCTTCACGTTTCGCTTTTATGAAATCTACTACATCTGGATGACTTACATCAAAGGTTGCCATTTGAGCACCGCGACGTCCGCCAGCAGATGAGACGGTAAAACACATTTTATCGAAAATATCCATGAAAGAGAGTGGACCTGAAGTATATGCTCCAGCACCAGAAACATATGCACCTTTTGGTCGCAAAGTCGAAAACTCATAGCCAATACCGCAACCCGCTTTTAGAGTGAGGCCAGCCTCTAAGTTTTTATTAAGGATGTCTAGCATAGAGTCTTCTACAATTCCAGAAACGGTGCAGTTAATCGTAGAAGTTGCTGGTTTATGCTCCAAAGCTCCCGCATTGGATATTATTCTGCCTGCAGGTATTGCACCATTTCTTAGAGCCCATAAAAACCTTTCATACCAAGTTTCTCTTTTTCCTTTATCTTCAACATCTGAGAGGGCTCTTGCTACACGTCTGTATGTTTCATCAATATTTTTATCAACTGGGTCGCCCTGTTTATTTTTTAATCTATATTTTTTATCCCAGATATCCGATGAGGCGTCTTGAAGTTTGATATCTATAATTTGTGATTTATCGCCCGTCTGTATAGCTTCAATAGACATAATATTTAGATTTCCCTTTATCTTGATATTTCATGATATTGTTTAGTGAATTTTCTATTCAGCTTTTAAAAGCGATAGACTGTAAATCAAAATTTTAATTTAGTTTTCTACACCTTAAAATAATATAATCAGGCTTCAAGTATACAAGATATAGTGTTTGTTTCCAGAAAAAAACACTACAGGTTGTATTATAAAAAATTTCTACTTCTTTTATCCTTATATATTTTAATTTTCTTTTTCGGTCTTTAATTAACAATAACTTACAGAAGGTACTGAAACCAATTGGTTCTTATTTTATGTTAAAGAAACCAATATAATATGACCAATATATATTTATTGGTCAGAAAAATTTTATTCTTTTAGGAATGGATTATCTTATTTTTCTTAAGTGATAGTTTAGAATCTTTGGAGGAAAGAAAATAAAAAAAACCCCCAAGTATAGGGGGCCAAATATCTTCTTGAATGAAATCTAAAACTTCATTTCTGGAACATTTTCTGGTACGACCAGAGCACCAGCAGTTTTCTCGATAATTTCTTCAACAGGCACCCCTGGGGCGCGCTCAATCAGATGAAATTTTCCATCGCGTATTTCCAAATATGCTAGATCAGTCAAAACCTGTTTAATACATCCTGCTCCAGTCAGAGGAAGCGAGCAATTTGATAATAATTTGGAATTACCATATTTGTCTGCGTGCGTCATCATAACAACTATGTTATCTGCACCAGCCACAAGATCCATAGCTCCACCCATACCTTTTATTAGTTTTCCAGGGATCATCCATGAAGCGATATTTCCAGAAGAGTCAACCTCAAAAGCACCAAGAACGGTAAGATCGACATGGCCGCCACGTATCATAGCGAAAGATTCAGATGAAGAAAAAATTGATGCTCCTGTAGCTGTGGTTACTGTTTGTTTTCCTGCGTTAATTAGGTCTGCATCAACCTCATCTTCTGTTGGAAAAGGACCCATACCAAGCAGACCATTTTCAGACTGCAACATAACCTCTATTCCGTCTGGAACATGGTTTGCAACTAGTGTTGGTATTCCAATACCCAAATTAACGTAATAACCATCCTGGAGCTCACGAGCAACTCGAATAGCCATTTGATCTCGAGAAAGTGACATTATTGTTTCTCCGATTAGTTTTCGCGTACGGTACGCAATTCGATACGTTTTTCAAACGTTCCTTGTATTAAACGATCAACATAAATCCCAGGCGTATGTACATGCATTGGATCTAGCTCACCCGGCTCAACAATCTCTTCAACTTCTAAAACTGTTATTTTTCCAGCTGTTGCAGCCATAGGATTAAAATTCATAGCAGTATGACGATAAATAGCATTACCAAAACGATCCGCTTTCCAAGCCTTCACAATTGCATAGTCACCTGTAATGGATTCTTCAAGTATATACTTGCGTCCATCAAATTCACGAACATCTTTACCTTTGGCTATATCCGTACCACACCCAGTAGCAGTATAGAATGCCGGTATTCCGGCACCGCCAGCACGCATTTTTTCTGCTAATGTACCTTGTGGAGTTAGCTCTACTTCTAATTGTCCTGAAAGAAGTTGCTCTTCAAACATCTTATTTTCACCTACGTAAGAGGATACCATTTTCTTAATTTGATGATCATCCAAGAGCACTCCAAGACCAAGGCCATCACAACCACAGTTATTAGAGATAATCGTCAGCTCTTTAGTGCCCATTTTTTTTATTTCTTTGATCAAGTTTTCAGGTATACCGCAGATACCGAAGCCGCCTGCAATCACCGTCATACCATCAGTGAGTCCTGCCATCGCCTCTTCGTAGGTGTTTACCACCTTATCGAAACCTGCCATGAGACTATCTCCCTTTGTTTAAATTTCTTATTATTCTAAAATACAACATTCAGTGCTTTTAAAAACATTCCGAAGGATCCTACATGGAGCGATATTTATCAAGATTAAAATTCCTTTTTATTAATTTAAATTTTTATCTTTAAAATTAGAATCTTTAATTGGTTGTACCAAAACCCAAGGTTTTATAACTATAGACCATAACATTGCTTCGCCATCAAGCCATGATTGGGCTTGCCGATCACTTACTCTGTAAATCATATTTTCTGACATCCATTCTTCAATTTGAATTTTATTATCTAAGGAAATCTCCAAACCTACATCGATCAAATCTAATTTAGAAGACACATAAATAGCTGTACCATTCGCAAAAAATACCTCTAGCTCTTTCCAAGAAATTTTGGCTGTCTGTCTATTTAATTCATTTCGATCCATTCTATAATCCAATATGATTATTTGAAAATATATTTTACGGCTCTCAAAGTATGAAGATTATAAGAAATCTAAACGACCTCTCCTGCAATATAACCAGATGCCCATGCCCACTGAAAATTAAAACCTCCAAGATGGCCAGTCACATCTAATACTTCGCCAATAAAATATAGATCTTTTTCTTTCTTACTTTCCATTGTCTTAGACGAAATATCACAAGTATCAATACCTCCGAGTGTAACCTCAGCGGTACGGTAACCTTCTGTTCCAGATGGCCTTAATTTCCAATTTTGTATTTTACCAGAAAGGTCTTCTAATAATAGCTTCGGGAGTTCAGCGATTGGTGTTTCTTTTTTATCTGGCCACCACATATTTTGTAGCTCTATGACTAATTTTTTTGGTAAAAATGGATATAAAGCTGACCTTAAAAGCATCTTTGGTTGCTTTTGTTTTTGCTCCGATAAAAGCTTCATACAATCTACTGCAGGTAAAAGATTAATTTCTATTTCATCGCCCTCCTTCCAATAGCTTGATATTTGAAGCACTGCTGGCCCACTTAAACCACGATGAGTAAACAATATGTTTTCATAGAATTCATGTTTATTTAAAGAAAGGCGAGCGTATGAAGATACGCCAGATAGTTTATCTGACATCAGCTTAAATTTGTCTGTAAAAACAAAGGGCACCAAAGCAGGCCGAAGTGTGGTGATCTTATGTCCAAATGTTTTGGCTATTTCGTAACCAAAATCAGTGCCTCCCAGTGTTGGAACAGAAAGCCCGCCTGTTGCTACAACTAGTGACTTAGCTTTGAATTTCTCCCTGCATGTATTAATTATGAAGCGCTCTTTATGTTCGTATTTTTCAATAGTACAGTCTGTTTTTATTGTTACTTGAAATTTTTTTGCTTCAGCAAGCAACATGTTCAGTATATCTTTTGAGGAATTGTTGCAAAATAATTGGCCGAATGCTTTTTCGTGGTAACTAATGCCATGCTTACGGACTAATTCTATAAAATCATTATTTGTATAACGACTTAAGGCTGACTTACAGAAGTTTAAATTATTTGATAAAAACTTATCTGTATCCATCTCAAGATTGGTGAAGTTACAACGACCACCACCAGACATAAGTATTTTTTTACCAGGCCTATTCGATATTTCTATAACTAAGACTCTGCGACCTCGCTTTGCGGCTGTAATGGCACACATTAGACCGGCGGCACCAGCACCAATTATTACTACATCCCATACGTCCAAAAAAACCTCCATAAAAAAATATTACTATTTCGAGAGATATCAAAAAATTGCTTAAACCATTATATTTTCAAAATTACATGAAATCCTTATATAAATATTCGTTTAGCTTTTAGTGGTACTTATCATTGATATTTTTTGGCTCCTACTTAAAGATTTTATCTCAGCTTCACGTTTAGATGCGGTACTACGGTCATGCCCATCCTCTAGATAAACTATTTTTTTTGGCTTCCTTCCCTGAAAATACCTAGCTCCCCCTTTGTGATTCAAATGCTGCTGAAATCGACGCTCGACATCGGTAGTGATTCCCGTATAAAGAGATTCATCATTAGACTCAATAATGTAAACGTACCAGTTTTTTTCAGATTTAAGCATCAATGTTCCATTGAGAAGTTAAGCTTACTGTGACAGATAGTGCAAAGATAACTAGCCTGATTATTTAAACATTTATTATGTCTGCGAATGCCTAATTGATGAATCATACAGCTACAATAATATTTAAATTTTCTATACCTGCGTGTCGGTATGCCTTCCATATTAAAATTAATAGTCACAGTATTATTTGCTCCAAAATTCTCCATGATGGCTTTCCATTCTGGGCCATGTGGTTTCAATTTGTTCCCATAAATACACCTAGCTAAATAATGTGCCACCTCATGCGGAACAGTAACCATGAAATTTTCTTCATAATGTTTAGCGAAGATCCAAGGGTTATAACGGATCAATCCTAGCTTATCTTTTTTATTCATAGCCGAAGACTTCCACCTATACATACCTGCGCTCCTTCCACTCAAGTTAAAAAGGACAGGAATCAAATCAAACTTTTTATTAAACAATTGTGAACCGATTTGGATATAATGATAGGTGTGCTTAATAACGTCTCGCTGCATTTTCCAATCTATCGGAGCTATTATGTCGTTAGCTTTTTTTACTGATAAATTAGCAGTAGATAAATTAGGCATGAAATTAGCTCGAAATTTAAAATATTAGAATTATTTGTATGATAACTCTTAAATGCGCTGGAAAAAATGTCTGATTCTATGATATATGATTTGCATTCACACACTAACTTCTCAGATGGTCTTCTTGATCCTCCAGAGTTAATCGATAGAGCGATAAAAATGGGGGTAGATGCCCTAGCAATAACAGATCATGATACTATCTCAGCCTTCGAACATATCGATATACAAAATAATCATTCGATTAAAATTATTCCAGGAATAGAATTTTCTACTAGCTGGAAAAAAATTAATATACATGTCCTTGGACTAAACCTTAAACTTGAAAGTGTTGCCTTAAAAAAAGGGGTCAGCTTTCAAAAAGAAGCAAGATCACGAAGAGCAGTCTTGATTGCTGAGAAGCTAAGTGATATGGGGTTTAAGGGATCTTTAGAAGGAGCATTTAACATAGCAAAAAATGAAAATATTGGGCGACCCCACTTTGCGCAATATCTAGTAAATATTGGTGCTGTTAACAATATTGATCAAGCTTTTAGGAAATATCTTGGTGCAGGGAAGCCTGGCGATATTAAAAGCTTTTGGGCAGATCTTCCCCAGATTGTTGCATGGATAAAAGAGGCTGGAGGTACCGCAGTGCTTGCTCATCCTAAAAAATATAAATTAACTAGAAATAAGCTAAAATATCTACTTGATGATTTCATATTAGCTGGAGGTCAAGCAATAGAGGTTATTTCGGGAAATCAAAATCCGGAAATTACAAAAGATTTAGCAAATTTATGTTTAGAAAAAAAATTACTCGCATCATGTGGATCTGACTTTCATAGGCCTGGACAATCTTGGGCTGAGCTTGGGAATATTCCTAGACTCCCGTCATCATGTATCCCTGTTTGGGATACATGGTAGTACTGACGAGCGCTAATATAAGTGTTACAATAAAAATTATAAAATATGGTGAAAAATTGTGAATAAAATACCCTCCAAAGCAGATATTAGAGATGAGCTCCAACGACAGATAGATGCATTTACCTGCCAAGGAGGAACCATTCAACAGATAGATAAAGGAGTTACTGGCCGAGAGAGTCCTCAAGCAAGCTTAAAAACCCCATTATTCAATGAGCCAAAAATAAATCGTACTCCAATGACAGAGGTAATTGCAGCTATAGACTCAAGAAAACAAACTAAATCAAGCTCAAAAAAAACAGTTAAAAGCACATCTAAAGAAAAAATAATATATGATGATTTTGGTGATCCGGTGCGAAAAGTATGGATAAACCCCTAGAATTCAAGTCTTATATCAGATTTATTAAAAACTCCTAAAATTGATAAATAACTACGATATGTATACTGATTTTTTAGATACACCTCTTGGGGTAATTAAAATACAGGCGACACGCCATGAAATAGTAAAAGTTGTATTCAATAGTAAGAAAGAACACCTACTTTCAAGCAGTCTGACCCTCAAGTGCAAAAAACAACTAACTGAATATTTTCTAGGGAAACGCATGAAGTTTTCGCTACCTTTAGCTACTCAGGGAACTATTTTTCAAAATTTAATATGGGATGAAATTCAAAATATTAATTTTGGCCTATGCGTCACTTATAAAGATATAGCATGTTCAATAAACAATCCAAGGGCTGCACGTGCTGTTGGTAATGCTTTAAATAAAAATCCTATTAATATAATTATTCCTTGTCACAGGGTCATTAGGGAAGATGGAAGATCGATACATTATGCTGGTGGAATAAAAAATAAATTATGGCTAATCAACCATGAAGCTAGTATTAGAAATATATTAGACTAAGCATGTGTTATAATTACATATATCTTATATCAAAAGGCAGCTCATATAATGTGGTTATTTAAAGCTGAATTAAAGTTTCCATTAATCACAACAAAACTATATTTTTCATCTATATTTATTCTTTTGTTTCTTTTTATATCTTCCCCAGCCCTTGCCAGTTTCCCTTTAAAGGGACTTATGCTCAAAGCAAATGACACAATGTGGTTATCAGTTGGGGGTGGGCTTAGATTTCAAACAGCTACTCGTAATAGTGATGCTGATGATAGCTCAGAGTTCACAATTAATAGTATGCGATTATATATATCCGGTCAGCTTCATGAATATTTTAAATTTAATATTAATACAGAGAAATATGAAGGTGACTCAATGATGACTATTGATGCCCTTTTAAAGTTTGAATTCAATAGTTCCGCAAATCTTTGGTTAGGTAGAACACTTGTACCCTCTGATCGCCCCGGTTTAAATGGCCCATATTCTGGCTTGACATGGAATCAATACCGTCAACCTTTATTCTCGGCTGATTATGATGGTCCCGCTGGACAGCTAGGACGCAGTGAAGGAGGAGTATTTTGGGGAACAAAAGAAAGATTTCAGTATTTACTAGGCGTATTTGAGGGGCTAGAAAATGATTATGGTAATACCTCTAATCACTTTTTATATGCTGGGCGCCTAGCCTATAACTTTTTAAATATAGAACCTCAACCCGGACACTACTATACAAGTGGAACCTATTACGGATCTCAAGGTAATATTTTAACAGCCGCTGTTACTCTTCAATCACAAAATGATGGTACAGGCAGTAAATCTGAATCGGGGGATTTTTCGGGGTATGCTTTTGATATTTTTTCTGAAAGGGTCATGTTAAATGAAGGGGTAATTAACTTTGAAGCCGGCTACAAAGAAATAGAGTCAGACTTTACTTTTGCAAGAAGACCGCAAGATATAACAGAAAAATGTTTTTGCCTTTTTGATGGAGATACATTTTATATAACTGCAGGCTACTTAATTCCAGAAGTTATTGGTATTGGAAAGCTTCAGCCATATTTTCGTCACACAAAAAATAGTCCTGTTGATGCTAAAAATAGCGATACATCAGAGTGGGGCACCAACTATGTGATTGCTGACAGTAAAGCAAATGTCAATCTAAACTATACGCATGGTGATGCAAACGCCAGTGGCTACGCAGGTAAGAGGAGGGGCACTGTGACGCTTGGGCTTCAATTACAATTTTACTAGCATGCTCATGCTAGTGAGTGATTTTAGGAAGAGGTGCTCCTTGTTTGAGTTCCTCAAATGTTGCTTCACGAACTTCCATGATTTCTATGTCAAAGGTTAAAGTTTTTCCTGCTAGGGGGTGATTAAAGTCAATGTCGACATTAAATTTGCCGACTTTTGCAACAGTTACCGGGCGAGTGCCCTCAACTGTTTTTAAGGGAACTACCATTCCTGGTTCTAGCTTACCCTCTTGACCAATACTTTTTCTTGAAACCCTTAGCCTATTCTTAAGGTTTAATCGCCCATAAGCCATATCTGGCTGAAGTGTGATGCTATAATTATCGCCAGTCTCTTTTCCAGACATCGAATGCTCTAAAGTTTCAATCATATTTTTGTGTCCGTATAAAAAATTACTCGGCTCTTTTCCTACTGAGCTTTCTACAACCTCTCCCTTTTCATCTGTCATTTTATGATGGAAGGTTACAACACTATCTTTTGCGATCTTCATATTTACCTTATCCTTAATTTATTCTTACATAACAATTTAACTTTATATTTTCACATCAGGGATATCTAGTTGATTCAATCTATATTTTTGCTGGATATACCTGATAAAATCCATTCGAGCAGGACACCTTTAATGGAATACCAAAAAACTCCGATATCTTATCATCTGTGAAAAGAGATTCCTTTTTGCCATCATCAAAGATTTTACCCTCTCTAATCAATATCACTCTCTGAATTTCTGGAGGTATTTCGTTAATATGATGGGTGGCCAATAAAATAGTTTTTCCACTACAAAGTAACTCTCGAATAATTTTGAGGTACTGATGAGTTGCTCTGATGTCTAAACCACTTGTTGGTTCATCTAAAATCAAATGGTCTGGATTATGAATTAAAGCCCGACCCAATAAGCAAATACGTTGCTGGCCAGTTGACATTTGCCGATAGCGGCGATTAGCTAAATCTTGAATACCTAAATATTCTAATATTTTTTTTCCGCGCTTAAGTTCCGAATCGGTAATCTCTTGATGAGAAAACAAACCGATCGAATTATGTAGCCCAGAAATAATAACCCCCAGACCACTAATATCAGGAACAAACATAGTCTGTAAGTCAGCAGAAATTAGTCCAATTTTTTTTCTAAGACCCCATAGAGTTGGGAGCTTTTTGCCTAAAATTTTTACAAAAGAACCCTCTTTTGCAACTGGATATATTTCCCGAGATAAAAGTTTAAGCAAAGAGCTTTTACCTGCTCCATTTGGACCAATGATAACCGCACTTTCTCCACATTTTACAGAAAGGGTAAATTTATCGAAGACTTTTTTTTCATCTCGATAAACTGTTGCATTAAATATATCTAAAAGTTTTTTTTTCATCAGTAGATCTTTATAATTATAAGTTTCAATTTATAATTATTTTTTAGTTTATTTTCTCGCCTCTCGCTTGTTTATCGGCATGGTAAGAGGATCTAACTAATGGTCCAGAAGCTACATGATTAAAACCGATATGATGTCCATATTCTGCATATTCAGCGAATTCATCTGGATGAACAAAACGATCTACGGGAAGATGATTCTTAGAAGGTTGAAGATATTGGCCAATTGTGACCATATCTACATTATTAGCTTTAAGGTCATCTAGTGTTTTTATCAGCTCTTCTTTAGTCTCGCCTAATCCTACCATTAGCCCAGATTTTGTAGGTATATTAGGGTTATAATATTTATAATCGTTTAACAACTTAAGGGACCAATCATAATTAGCACCTGGTCTCGCCTCACGATAAAGTCGAGAGACAGTCTCCATATTATGATTAAAAACATCTGGGGGCGTTGAAGAAAGAATTTCTAATGCTATTTTCATTCTTCCACGAAAGTCAGGGACAAGTACCTCAACTTTAAGATCGGGGCTTAGGTTCTTTGACTCTCGAATACAGTTCGCAAAATGTTGCGCGCCGCCATCTCTCAAGTCATCTCTATCGACAGAAGTAACCACAACATATTTTAATTTCATTTCATGAATAGCTTCAGCTAAACTTCTTGGCTCATCTAGGTCAAGATTATTTGGTTTACCATGGCCTACATCGCAAAAAGGGCAGCGTCGAGTACATATTTCACCCATAATCATGAATGTCGCAGTGCCGTTACCAAAACATTCACTGAGATTTGGGCAAGCTGCTTCCTCGCAAACTGTAGATAACTTATTTTTGCGGAGAATATTTTTAATTGTTTGTACTTTTGGTGAGGAGGAGACTCGGATTCTCATCCATTCTGGTTTACGCAAAATATTTACGCTGGGAATTACTTTAACAGGTATGCGTTCTACTTTTTCGGCACTCCGTAATTTTTCACCCTTTTTTATTCGTCTTGTTCGCTGGGGAGGATTAATATTGAGGTCTGTCATAACTTAGCGCCAAGAAATTTGAAGAATTAAGTTTGTAATATATTTGTTCTGAGTGATACTAAAACACTTAAATTAGTAGTCTAATCTAACTTAGTTTCAGTCTCATAATTATTATACCCTAATTTTTTTGCAAGAATATCTGCCAAGTAGTTTCTGATGTCTGCTGAAGAAAATTTTTCTTCAGCTATATCAGAAATTTGTGTCATCTCTACATTCAAGCCACAAGGATTTATTCTTAACCAGGGTTCAAGGTCCATGTCTACATTCAAATTAAATCCATGGTAACTGCAACCATGACGTATCCTCAACCCTAAAGAGGAAATTTTTTTTACACCAACTAGATCTTTTTTAGTATTTCCTACAAAAACGCCGGGGGATTTAATATTAGTTTGGCCATTTACTCCACAATATGCCAAGGTCTTTATTACTGAGCCTTCAATCATATTTACAAGATCCTTAACACCAATACCAAGTCGCTCTATGTCTACAAGCACATAACCAGTAATTTGACCTGGAGCATGATATGTTACATGACCCCCTCTATCAGTCTTTATAACAGGTATTTCCCCCGGTTGAATAATATAGCTGTTGTCACCCGCTTGGCCCTGTGTAAATACTGGGAAGTGCTCTAAAAACCAAATCTCATCTGAGGTAATTTTCTCTCTCTTCGATGTAAATGACTTCATGCGCTCAAAAGTATCCTCATACTTCAAGCAACCTAGATGTCTAATAATTAAATTGGGAAGGGGTAGTTGAGGCATAAAAAATCACTTATAAAACCATCTTAACCAAAGGATCAACCTTTAAATCTCTGAACAAGGACTTTAATTGATCAGGTCCAGTTGCAATTATAATTACAGTAATAGCCTGGAAGATTCCATTTTTACTATCTCTAACGGTAATTTTTGAATGTTCAAAGCCAGGTGAATGAGCCTCCATAACCTTAATTACTAATGTATATAGATCAGGGTCAGATTGGCCTATAATTTTTATAGGATATTCGCAAGGATACTTAATTTTTGGTGCCTGTTGAGTATCATCTATTTTTAGATTTTCTATAAATGGTAACTCTAAGTCATTTTGGTCACTCATTAATCCAAAATACCCTTGAATATTATTTCAATCGAATCCCACAGTCTTTCAAATACCCCCGCCTCATCTATGGCATGCTCAGCAAAAACAGGGAATTCTGCTAGTGTAACTTCATCAAGAGAAACTGATATCTTACCAAGCTCATGTGTTTCTGTTAGCGGCGCTTCAATGATACCATTTAGTACTATCTTTGATTTAAGATCTTTTTTTGACCCTTGAGGTATTGTAAGGTAAACATTTTGGGGTACGACCAAATTTACTTCATTTTCTGTACCGTACCAAACTGGTGCATGTTTTTCTACGACATCACCAGCAGAATACATTTTATTTGTTTCATAATATCTAAAACCATATGATAAAAGCTTTTGTGACTCCTGTGCTCTAGCTGCTTTGGACTTTGCGCCCATGACTACAGAAATAAGTCTCATACCCTTCCGAGTGGCAGAAGCTACAAGACAATAGCCAGCTTCTTCCGTATGCCCTGTTTTAAGGCCATCAACTGAACTATCTCGCCAAAGCAGTGAATTTCGATTTGTTTGATCTATATTATTAAATTTGAAATATTTCTCTGCATAAATAGCATATTGAGTGGGGTAATCATTTATTAGTGCACGTGATAGTAGCGCTAAATCTCTTGCAGTAGTGAGATGTCCATCATCTGGCCAACCAGTTGCATTGCTATAATGTGTTCCAGACATTCCAAGTAGTGAAGCTTGTTGGTTCATAATATCTGCGAAAGCATTTTCACTACCAGCAATATATTCAGCAAGCGCTACAGAAGCATCATTACCTGAGGAAACAATTACCCCCTTGAGTAAATCAGATAAAAGGACTTTTGTACCTTCCTGAATAAACATCCTAGATCCACCCATTTTCCATGCTGTTACACTTATAGGAACTCTATCTTCTCCATTTATTCTGCCATTTTCTAAATCTTTTGCGACTATATAGCTAGTCATAATTTTTGTGAGACTTGCTGGTGGAAGCTGCTGATCTGCATTGCTTTCAATCAAAACTTTACCTGTATTGGCATCTATCAGAATCCAGGCGCTTGCCGCCAGGCTTGGTGGCGCTGGAATCAATATTTTACTTTGTAAAGATGACGCAAAAATGGTCAAAAAAAGTAAAGGCCAAGCGATGGTAAGCATTTTTTTTTGCATAATATTGGTTCACTTCATAAGTTAATTAGTTCGAGTAAAGCATAAAACTATTCTAAATCAATAATAATATTCCATATAATATTAAATAATTCTAACATGGGCTTTAATTCTTACCAGAAAAATTAATTATGTATCTGGAAGCGATTATAGTTTTGACCTGCCTGATTAAATGTCTACCCTATTCTTCTTTATCTTTATTATTTTTAACTCTCTCCAGAATTAATCTACTTAACTCATAAACCGCCATCGCGTATAAATGACTATGGTTATATCGAGTTATAACATAAAAATTGTGTAAGCCCAGCAAATAATTTTTACCCTCGACTCCCTCTAGAATTAAAGGTAAAGCTTTATTTTCATCGGATAAAGGATATAAAGAGTAAAACCCTATCTCTTTGAGGTTACCAATATTTTTATCTAATTTGAGCTTGTTCACCAAAGATATATCATATGATTTATCAAACTTTGCAGGGACAACAATTTTTTCCCCTGAACGCCATCCATGTTGGAAAAAATAATTAGCAACGCTACCTATTGCATCAGCTTTATTGTTCCATATATCTGAAAATCCGTCTCCATCAAAATCAATAGCGAAACTACGATAGCTACTTGGTATGAATTGTCCATAACCCATTGCTCCAGCATATGATCCTTTTAAAGAGAGTGGATCTTGATTCTGTTCCTCGCATAATAAAAGAAAGCTCTTTAACTGTTTTTTAAAGAATTTACTGCGTTTTGGGTAATCAAATGACAGAGTCGCCAGAGCATCAATGACACGATAACTTCCCTTGTTACGGCCATAGGATGTTTCTACGCCTATAATTGCAACGATTATCTCCGGAGAAACATTATATTTTTTTGATGCTTTCATTAGAATCTCATCATTTTCAAGCCAAAATTGCACCCCTTGATTGACCCTTCTTTCCTGAATGAAGATTTTTTTATAATCTCCCCAAGATTTTACTTTTTCTGCTGGACGGTTCATTGCATCAATAATGGATTGTTGTTTATTTGCACTCTTAAGAATTGATAAAATCTTAGAGCGATCATAGTTACTTTCTATTTTATCAACAAATTTTTGAGCATCTGGATGCTCTGAATAATCAGCAATAGCTATAGGTAAAGCCATAAATGAGCTAAATAACAAAATCAAAGGAAATTTTCTATATATATTCATATTTGTTTGTTTCCTAATATATTTTTGGACATACACCTCAAAAAAAATTAGCCGTTTCGCTTTCTTTCCATTAAGTTTCGTTCTGTACTAATTGCCATTAATACCCCAAACCCACACATTAAAGTAACCACTGAAGTTCCCCCAAAGCTCATAAAAGGCAGAGGCACTCCAACGACTGGTAAAATTCCTGATACCATCCCTAAATTAACAAAAATATATAAAAAGAATAGGAAAGTATAGCTTCCTGCAAAAAGTCTGCCAAACATAGTTTGCGATCGAATGCTAATTAACAGGCATCTTATAATTAAAGCTGCGTACAAAGCCATAAGACCTAAGACTCCAAATAAACCAAACTCTTCTGCGAATACAGCAATAATAAAATCTGTATGGCTTTCTGGGAGGAAATCAAGCTGAGATTGGGTTCCATGACCCCATCCTTTGCCGCCTAAGCCCCCAGAGCCGATAGCAATAGTAGACTGAATGATATTCCATCCTGCTCCAAATTTGTCAGATTCTGGATCAAACAAAGTTATAATTCTCTGTCTCTGATAACCATGCAATCCATAAAACCACATTAGAGGCATTGCAACTGCAAGCGAGCAAGATGACGTAATTAAATAAATTCTTGGTAAGCCACCAAGAAATAATACTGAAAAACCTGCAACTCCGACCAAAATTGCTGTTCCTAAGTCCGGCTGTAAGCCAATCAAAGCAACCGGTATAGCGACTAATAGTAATGAAAAAGACACCGTTTTAAGGCTCGGAGGGAAACTTCTTTTGGCAACATAACTAGCTAATAATAGAGGTATTGCAACTTTTAAGATCTCTGATGGCTGAAACTGGATCCCTACATCTAACCAACGTTGTGCTCCATTTCTCTCAATACCCAAAAATGGTATCGCACATAACAAAAGAACTCCTCCAATATATGGAACAAATGCCCATCGCTCAAAAAATCGAGGGCTGACTTGCGCTATTGTTAGCAGCAAGATAAATCCCATACCAAAACGAATAAGCTGGGAATGAACAAGATTCAAGTTCTGACCACTAGCGCTATAAAGTGCTATTAAACCTGTGCATACTAGAGCTATCAGAATTATTAACATGTGTAAGTCTAAATGGAACCTGTTCCATTGATTTCGAGTGTCAACGAAAGCAGAGTTTCCATGATTCATGCGCCTAACAAACTCACTCTGACTCATTAAAATCCCCACATTTTTTTATTCTAAGATCAACTTTTCTCATGGCATATTGCTTTCATTTGGAATTACAGGATAAAGATTCATATATGTTTCTATGACCTCTTTTGCTGCAGGAGCTGCGCGAGCCGAACCACTTCCGCCATTTTCTATAATAATAGCTATTGCAACTTTAGGTTTATCGCTAGGAGCATAGGCTATGAATAAAGCATGATCACGATTTTTTTTGGCAGTTGATGCAATATCATATCTTTCTTTTTGTTTAATGCCTATAACTTGTACAGTTCCAGTTTTTCCTGATATCTGATAATTAATTCCTTGATTAATTCTTCGTGCAGTTCCACTAGAATCATGCACAACGTCTTTCATAGCCTTTCGCACATAATTCCAATGTTCTTTTTGTATTTCAACTTTCTTTTTCATCACAAAAGAGGAGTTTTTATTACGTACTATCCTCGGTACTGGTATATCTCCCTGATTTGCTAGTCCTGCAGTCATTACAGCAAGCTGAAGTGGTGTGGCTAGCGTGAAGCCCTGACCTATACTAGCGTTCACAGAGTCACCTGGATACCAAGCTAAATTATGTATTCTTTTCTTCCAATCTCTTGACGGCATAATCCCATTTTTTTCAAGAGGCATATCAATTCCTGTTTTCACTCCAATGCCAAAATTAGTGCCATATTTGTGGAAAATGCTTATGGACATTAAGGTGCTTAATTTATAAAAAAAGGTATCACATGATTCAATTATGGCGTTATTTAAGTGGATATCGTGTCCATGGCCTCCTCTTTTCCAATCACGATATTTATGTTTTGAATTAGGGAGCTGAAAATATCCCGGATCATATATATTATATTCCTTATCAATTATTCCTTCATTGAGTGCAGCCAAACCGTAAACTGGTTTCATAGTTGAACCAGGTGGATATTGTCCAAGCAAAGATCTATCGAATAAAGGTTTTTCTGAAGAGCTCGTCAATAGATTATATTTTTTATGGCTTATACCTTTAACAAATTTGTTGGGATCAAAGCTTGGAGCGCTAGCCATAGCCAGAATACCCCCAGTTTCTACTTCAATAAGAACTACTGATCCTTTTTCGCCCTCTAAGACTTCATAAGCTTTTTCTTGAAGTCGATGATCTAAGTACAGATGTAAGTCCTTCCCATTAATAGGCTCTTCTTTATTAAGTTCTCGCATTACTCGACCCAGACTATTAACCTCAACCATTTGATAACCAAGTTGGCCTACAAGATCTTGTTCATATTTCTTTTCAACTCCAGATTTACCCACAATCAGAGCGCCAGAATATAAAAGAGGATCTAATGTTTTTAGCTCTCTGTCGTTTATACCACCGACGTAGCCTGTTATGTGTGCAGTATTGTAACCAAATGGATACTCCCTCAAAAGTTTTGCAGTAACCAAGGTACCTCGAAGGTCAAATTGATGTACAGCTAATATTGCTCTCTCTTCCTCACTTAGATCTGCTTTCAGTTGAATTGGTTCAAAGGGTCGTCTCTTTCTTTTAAGTTTCTTAAAAAATTGTTTTTTTTCAAAATCAGATATAGATATCAGTTTAGAAACATTTGAAAGTAATGAATCTAGATTAACTGTTCTCTCTTTAACTATAGATAGATTAAAACTAGGACGATTATTTGCTAGTACAACCCCATTTCGATCGTAGATCTTTCCTCTTGGAGGGGTTATTGGCTCAATTAGTACGCTATTATTTTCTGATCTCGTCATGAAGTCATCATAATTAACGACTTGTAAATAATAGTATCGGCTAAGTAATACTGCAGTTAAAACTACCATTGATAAACAGCCAAGCAAAAGCCGCGAGTAAAATTTCTGCTGCTCAAACTGACGAGATTGAAATGGGCGATAATGATCCATATGTAAGATTGTAACGCTACACAGTTTTTTTTCACTGAAAAATTACTATATGAAAAAAAATAGAAAAAAAAGCGAGGTAAATCCTCGCTTTTTTGTATTACTTACAAAAAATTTATATTTTATTCATTATTCTCAGATTGACTAGAATTTTCTTGTTCATTACCTTCAACTGGATTTTCTTCTTTTTGTATTTCTTTCATAGAGAGCTTAATTCGACCTCTAGCATCAACATCTAGAACCTTAACATTTATTTCTTGGCCTTCTTTGAGGTAATCCGTAACTTTTTCTACACGTTCTTGTGCAATTTGAGAAATATGCAAAAGTCCGTCAGTTCCTGGCATAATTGTGACAAATGCACCAAAGTCAACAATCCTAGCAACAGTTCCACTGTAAATTTTTCCAACCTCTGCTTCTGCTGTAATTTCTTCAATACGGAAAATAGCATCATTGAGGCCATCGGAATCATCACTATAGATGCGAATCGAGCCATCATCACTTATATCGATAGTAGCTCCAGTTTCTTCTGTTAAGCTACGAATAGTAGCTCCACCCTTACCAATAACATCACGAATTTTATCTGCATCTATTTTCATTGTGTGGTAACGAGGTGCAGATTCAGAGACTTCGTTACGAGAAGAAGAAAGAACCTTATTCATTTCACTGAGAATATGAAGCCTAGCATGAAGTGCTTGCTCTAATGCAGCCTCCATAATTTCTTCTGTTATGCCCTCTATTTTGATATCCATTTGTAAAGCAGTAACACCATTTGATGTTCCTGCGACTTTGAAGTCCATATCACCTAAATGATCTTCGTCACCTAAAATATCCGTCAATATTGCAAATCCACTTTCTTCTTTAACTAAACCCATAGCGATCCCGGCCACTGGAGCTTTAAGAGGAACGCCTGCATCCATTAATGCAAGACTAGCTCCACATACCGAAGCCATTGAACTCGATCCATTGGACTCGGTAATTTCAGACACTACACGTATCGCATAAGGAAATTCCTCAGATGAAGGCAATACTGCAGCAATACCACGTCTAGCTAATCTACCATGACCAACCTCACGTCTTCCTGTGAAACCCATACGACCGCATTCTCCAACAGAGTATGGAGGAAAATTGTAATGAAGCATGAAGGGATCCTCTCGCTTTCCTTCAAGTGCATCAATCAACTGGACATCTCTCATAGACCCTAAAGTAGTGGTAACTAGAGCTTGGGTTTCGCCACGAGTGAATAAAGCTGTGCCATGTGCTTTTGATAATAAACCAGTTTCTACATTAATCGCTCTGACAGTTTTGCTATCCCTTCCGTCTATTCGAGGTTCACCTCTCGTAATGCGTCCACGAACTATTTTTTTCTCAAGTTTTTTAAAGCCGTCTCGAACATCATCTTCGCTAATACTGTCAAGTTCACCAACTAATTTCATTGCATCAGTACGTAAGACGTCTAGCTGACTTACTCGATCTTGTTTATCAATAGTACGATAAGCCACATCCAGATCGTCACCAATTTTATCGCTCAGTGCTTTTGCTAGCTCTATATTCTCAGGAGCTGGTTGCCAATCCCAGCTTGGTTTAGATACCGAATCAGCCAGATCGGTAATGACTTTAATCACAGCTTGCATTTCTTGGTGAGCAAAAAGCACTGCTCCCAACATAGTATCTTCTGGAAGCTCACTTGCCTCAGACTCTACCATCAATACTGCATCCTGCGTGCCTGCTACAACCATGTCTAACTCGGATTCAGATAAATCAGAGTAGGTTGGATTGAGCATATAGCCAACATCTGATTTATAACCAACACGGGCACCACCAATAGGGCCATTGAATGGTATTCCAGAAATTGATAGGGCTGCTGATACGCCAATCATAGCAGCTATATCTGGATCGATATTTTTTTCTGCAGAAACAACAGTGCAAACTACTTGTACCTCATTCTTAAAGCCATCTGGAAAAAGTGGTCGAATGGGTCGATCTATTAAACGAGATGTAAGGGTTTCTTTTTCATTAGGACGTCCTTCTCGCTTAAAGAATCCTCCAGGGATCTTACCAGCTGCATAAGCTTTCTCTATGTAATGAACACCTAAGGGGAAAAAATCTTGTCCATCCTTAGCTTCTTTATTTGCAACAACTGTGCAAAGTACTGCAGTCTTATCCATAGTGCATAAAACTGCAGCAGTTGCTTGACGTGCAATACGTCCGGTTTCAAGTGTTACAGTATGATCTCCATACTGAAATGTTTTTATTACAGGTTTCATATAATTTGCTTCCTAGTAGTTTTCACATCATAAAGCTCTCTGAAATACCTGAAATAAACTGCTCGTGTTACCAATAAATACTCAACAAAATACTTTACTAAAAAAATTCTTTTTTTAAGTGAATTACAGGTAACTCGATCAGCCATAACACAAAAAGGTATTTCTTTGGCTTCCTTATAATCGTCAGAGTTTTCTTCAAACGATACCAAAATATTCTTATCGTCGTAACTCAAGCTTCTTAATAAGCTTTACGTATCGAGTAACATCTTTAATTTTCAAATAATCAAGCAACTTTCTTCGCTGGTTTACCATACGAATTAACCCACGTCGTGAATGATGATCTTTCTTATGAGCACCAAAGTGGTCTTGAAGTTTATTAACATTTGCTGTTAACAAAGATACCTGAACTTCTGGAGATCCAGTATCTCCCTCAGCTATTGAGTTTTCTTCAACAATTACTTTTTTTTCATCTGCACTTAACATATATTTCTCCAATATGCGGTTTAAAATAAATGGTACCCGCGCATATTTACAGGTACACCAAAAATTTATTTTACACTAAATCAAACTATTAAACGCTTTGGTGCAAGCTTACCATTAGCTGATATCTCACCAACACCTATAAATAAACCTTCCTGTTGGAAGACGCGCACTATATCTCCTTCTTTGCTTTCGCGAAAGACCTGAGGCGCAACTACGGGCTGTCCTCGACAAAAATTAAAAGTCGCATCTTCAGTCAAATATGCTTCCATAAGGTGCTGAATCCCTGCATCCATTGGTTTTAAAAGGGAATCCAGATCATCCATCAAGTCTACCTTTTTTATAAGCTCTAATTCTTTCTGTGTAATAGAGTCATTATCATTAAATTTTCCGACAGCATTTCTATGCAACTTTGAGACATAAGCGCCACATCCCAATGATATTCCAATATCTTCAGCTAAACTTCTAATATAAGTACCCTTACTACAATGGACTTTTAAATCTACCTCTGGAAACTCGCCTTGGCGAAAGTTGCTTACCTCCAATGAATAAATTTCTATACTTCGTGCTTTTCTATCTATGTTTATACCCTTTCTAGCCAACTCATAAAGTCGCACTCCTTCGTGCTTAAGTGCCGAATACATTGGAGGAATCTGAAGGATTTTTCCACGAAATCCAGCCAGAGTATTATTAATTTTTTCTATATTTAAATTTACAGCGCCCAATTCAGATATAATTTTACTTCCTGCATCGCCACTGGAAGTAGAAATCCCAAACCTAATGGTCGCACTATATTTTTTATCAGCATCTAAGAGAAACTGAGTAAACTTTGTTGCCTCTCCAAAACAAATTGGCAAAACTCCAGTAGCCAATGGATCAAGAGTTCCTGTGTGGCCAGCTTTAGCTGCAAGATATAAATGCTTAACCTTTTGTAAGGCTTTATTCGATGAAATACCTAATGCTTTATTTAGCAACAAAATTCCATTTACTTGACGTCCTTTATTTCGGCGCCCCAATTTTAGATATCCTCCTCAAATTTGACAGACGTTCGATCTGGTATAAATTTATGTTTTTCGTCCAAATATACGGATTGCTCTATTAGGGCAGCTAAGTCTTGTCCTCTTTTTCCAGTATTATCATATATAAATCGTATTTTTGGAGCTATCCTTAACTGCATTTCAGAGGCTATCCTAGTTCTCAAAAAACCTGCTGCACCATTTAAAATTTCAGTATTATCTTGTCCTGCATCTTCGGATGTAGATCCAACAAAAGTTACATAGACTTTTGCATTACTTAAGTCTCGACTGACATCAACACCAGTAATATTAGTCATCGTAAGTCTCGGATCTCTAATTTCATCGCGGATCAATCGAGATAACTCTCTTTGAAGGGCATCGGACACCCTGTCCTTTCTCGTGAACTCTCTTGGCATAAATCTGAGCCCCAATTTATAGTTTTCTAGCTATCTCTGTAATTTCATAAACTTCGATTTGATCGCCAGCTTTAATATCATTATAATCTTTTACGCCAATTCCGCATTCAACTCCATTACGAACTTCACTAGCCTCATCTTTGAAGCGCCTCAAAGATTCTAACTCTCCCTCGTAAATCACTACACTTTCTCTTAGAACACGAATCGGTTTATTACGAAATACTGAACCCTCTATAACCATACATCCAGCGATAGCACCAAATTTAGGTGACCCAAATACATCTCTAACCTCAGCGATGCCAAGAATATCCTCGCGTTTTTCAGGGGAGAGTAGGCCTCCTAAAGCTTGGCGTATATCATCCAAAACATTATATATAACACTATAATATCGAAGGTCTAATCCTTCATCTTCTGACAAACGACGAGCGGAATTATCGGCTCGAACGTTAAAACCTATAACTGCAGCTCGAGATGAAATAGCTAGATTTATATCTGACTCGCTAATTCCACCAACTCCTGAATATATAATCTCTACTTCTACTTCTTCGTTCCCCATTTCCTTAACAGCAGTAAGAATGGCCTCTAAAGATCCTCTTACATCAGCTTTAATAACAATCGGGAGTCTACTTTTTTCTTCTCCACCTTCAAACTTAGAAAACATTTCTTCAAGCTTCGCAGATTTTTTTAAAGATGCACTTTCATTTCGGGTTTTATTCTGTCTTAGCTCCGCTAACTCACGAGCCTTTTTTTCATCCTCTACAACCAAGAGCTGGTCACCAGCTGCAGGTGGGGTATCAAAACCTAAAATTTCAACCGGAATAGAGGGACCAGCATTTTTTACTGCTCTACCTGCTTGATCAGTCATCGCACGGATACGACCAACGCTCTCCCCTGCAAGAGCCAAATCACCTTTATTTAATTTACCTGATTGCACTAAAATAGTCGCAACTGTACCGCGCCCTTTCTCCAATCTAGACTCAATCACAACACCCATAGCAGGTGCTGTATAAGATGCTTTCAATTCGAGTAACTCTGCCTGCAGAAGAATAGCCTCTATCAAATTATCTATACCTTCGCCAGTTTGCGCCGAAACTTCTACAAACTGTGTGTCACCTCCCCACTTTTCAGAAATAACACCAACAGCTGATAGCTCATTAGTAACTCTTTCAGGATCAGATCCCTCTTTATCAATTTTATTTATAGCAACGATCAAAGCTACATCTGCCGCACGAGCATGCTTTATAGCCTCTTCGGTTTGAGGCATAACACCGTCATCAGCTGCGACAACCAAAATAATAACATCTGTACTTTGTGCACCACGTGCACGCATTGCCGTAAAAGCTGCATGTCCTGGTGTATCTAAAAAAGTAACCATTCCTTTAGGAGTATTTACATGATACGCACCGATATGTTGAGTAATACCTCCCGCTTCTCCTGACGCTACACGACTTTTCCTTATATGATCAAGTAAGGATGTTTTGCCATGGTCAACATGGCCCATTACTGTAACAACTGGCGCACGTGGTTTAAGAACTTTATCTGTGTCTAGTTTTAAGTTAGCAATGAGCATCTCTTCTTCTCTTGTATCAGATATTGCAACTGCGTTATGTCCAAGTTCTTCAATAACAAGGATCGCTGTATCCTGATCCAAAAGTTCATTAACTGAAACAGTCGATCCTAAATTCATAAGAGCTCTTACAACAACAATTGCTTTAACTGAGATTTTTTGTGCTAAATCAACAACAAGAATCTCTTTTGGGACTTCGATAGTATGCACAATCTTGTCTACAGGTTTTTTGAACGTGTGGACATTCTTAATTTTTGCAACTTTTGTAGAGGTTCGTAGACGAGGCTTTTTCTCTTCATCGGTCTCATCGTCAACTGCTTTGAGTAAATCAACAATTTTATGCTTTGATTCTTTTGTTGCAGTGCGTTTTTTGGGTTTTTTAAGCTCCTCCTCTTTATCGTCGTCAACAGGAGTTGCAGTATAATTTTTTTGGTATTTTTTAGATGATTTTTCCGGTTCTGCCTTTTCTTTTACTAAAATAGGCGCATCAGTACTCTCGGTTGGCTTTATTATTGTTTTTGAATTATCTAGCTGATCTTTTTCTACTACATCAGTTAGAGGTTTTTCTAAACTTTTATCGTTTGCAACCACTGGTACCTCAGGCGAAATTACCGAGGCTTGACTTTTATCTTCAGCATCTACAGAAACTGGATCAAATAATTTATCTGAGTTACTTGGTTGCTCAATATCAACGGAGTCATCAAGCTTAACGTAAGTCCTTTTTTTGCGTACTTCAACATTAACTGTTTTTCTTCCAGCACTTGTTTTTAATGTACTAAGTGTTTTGCGCTTGAGTGTTATTTGCTTTGGGTCTCTAGATTTATCACTATTTAGACTTTTTAAATAAGCTAATAATATTTGTTTATCCTCATCTCCTACAACAGCATCTGCTTGGTCTTGAGGCAGCCCCGCTTCCTTCATTTGATTAAGAAGACGATCCACGGGTGTCCCTACAACTTTGGCAAGTTCGCTTACAATAACGTTAGCCATTAATATTCCTCAATTTAAACTTATCAGGTTAACTCTTATTTCTCATCGGTAAACCAAGGAGCCCGAGCAGTCATGATCAGCTCAGCTGCTCTTTTTTCATCAATACCATCGATATCTAATAGGTCATCAACTGCCTGCTCTGCTAAATCTTCCATTGTTATAATACCTGAACTCGCTAGATTATCTGCAAGTTGCTGATCCATTCCTTCCATTTCAAGCAAATCTTCCGCGGGTTTTTTAGGATCTTGATCGGATGTTAGAGCCATTGTTAACAAAGCATCCTTGGCTCTAGCTCTCAATTCTTCAACCAGATCTTCATCAAATCCATCTATATCTGCCATTTCCTCTAAAGGCACATAAGCTACCTCATCAAGGGAGGCAAAACCTTCTTCAGCTAAAACAGTAGCAATATCTTGATCTATATCTAATTTTTCTTTAAATAAATCAATAAGAGTTTGAACTTCTTTATCTTGCTTGCCTTGAGCTTCATCAGTTGTCATAACACTTATTTTCCAACCAGTTAGCTCTGATGCTAAGCGTACGTTCTGCCCACTTCTTCCAATAGCCATTGCCAAGGAGGCCTCTGAAACAGCAACATCCATTGAGTTTGATTCTTCATCCACTACTATTGATTCCACTTCAGCTGGAGCCATCGAATTAATGACAAGTTGAGCTGGATTATCATCCCATAAAACTATATCAATTCTTTCACCGTCAAGTTCATTAGAAACAGCTTGAACTCTTGCCCCTCTCATCCCCACACATGCTCCGATAGGGTCGATTCTGCCGTCATTTGTTTTCACGGCAATTTTTGCACGAGAACCTTGATCTCTTGCAGCACCACGAATCTCGATTACTTGTTCAGATACCTCTGGCACTTCAATACGAAATAGTTCTATAAGCATCTCATTGCACTTACGACTAAGGAATAGTTGTGGCCCTCTATTTTCTGAATTAATGCCTTGCAGTATTGCCCTAACTCTGTCGTTCACTCGAAAAACTTCACGGCCTACTAATTCTTCGCGTGGTAAAATGCCCTCAGCATTGTTTCCTAAATCAACAAGAACGTTATCTCGTGTAACTTTTTTTACAGTACCGCTTACCAGTTCACCCACTTGATCAATAAATAGTTGGACAACTAGAGCTCTCTCTGCGTCTTTTACTTTTTGAACAATTACTTGTTTTGCTGTTTGCGCTGCTATTCGACCAAATCCAACATCTTCAATTTTTTCCTCAAAAACATCACCTGCTTTAAGATTAATATCTTTTTCGTGAGCTTCTTCAAGGGTAAATTGTGTTCCAAGCTCGGCCATAGTGTCATCATCCATAACATCCCACCATCGAAAAGATTCATAGCTACCTGTCTCACGATCTATAGTTACACGAATATTAGAGTCTTCGTCGTAACGTTTTTTTGTCGCTGTAATTAATGCTGATTCTATAGCCTCAAATATAACTTCAGGGGATACTCCCTTCTCGTTTGATACGGCTTCTGCCACCATCAAAATCTCTTTATTCATTTTTTAGCCTCACAACTATCCTCAAAAATAGGAATAACATTCGCCTTTTCAATAATTTTAATTGGGAAAGTAAATTCTTTACTATCTGTCATTAACAAAATTTCTTCTCCCTCTATACCACCTAAAAAACCTTTAAAGTTTCGTCTCCCTTCGAAAGGCAAACGAAGCCTCAAAGCAATCTTTTCACCTTTATACTGATTATATTGATCAAGTGTAAAAAGGGGTCTATCCATACCTGGAGATGATACTTCTAATGTATATTCACTAGTTATCAAATCTTCGACGTCTAGCAAGCTTGCTATCTGCCTACTAACCTTTTCGCAATCCTCAACTGTAATTGGATTTTTATCAATATATATTCTCAAGACATTATTTCGTCTAGAGGATAGGTATTCTAAACCCCAAAATATGCAATCTAAAGCGCATACGACTGGGATGATTAGTTCTTTAAGGGCATCCTCTTTTGTTGTCACTATTAACCCTCAAATTCCCTTGTTGAATAGATCTATTCTCTATTTAACAAGCATCTCCTAACAAAAAGCCCCAAAAAGGGGCTTTTTTTGCGTGAATTTCTTCAACACTCAAACATAGAGAAAAGAAATTCTATGTATATATTTGGTAGCGGGGGCTGGATTTGAACCAACGACCTTCGGGTTATGAGCCCGACGAGCTACCAGACTGCTCCACCCCGCAACAAAACTTTTCCACTCAGTTCTTTGTTCAGTCAGCTACTGATGGAAACAATAAACCCCTACCCTAATTTACCTATTATCTGATTACATCAGTGTACTTCATTAGGGGCCGAAGATTATAGGGCTAGCATTGTCTGCGGTCAAGGCAAACCCTTTTAATACCTAGTCTTTTCCTTATCTCTTGTTTTTTCATAATGACATCTATCTGAAATAAGTTTCCATAAACCTCAACTGCAAATTGGCCATACTTGAAAAAAGTATCTACATTTATACTTTTTTTCACAAGTTTTTAGTTGTCTTTCAAAGATATCTGTTTGACGACTAACTTTTTTTGCTATTTTACGAAGTGATTTTTTTCTGAGGTAGCTTTTCCTTTTATAGCCACCACGGCCTTCATGATAGGCCAAGTAAAGATGCTCTATATTGGTTTGGCTGATGCCGAGAGTGGAACGGCTTTTTTTATTATACCAACCAATAAAATCAGTAGCATACTTCATATGAGATCTTCTTGAAAAAAGCGAGCCCCTCTCCTCTTCATATTCTGACCATACTGCATCTTGAGCCTGAGCGTAACCATATGCAGAAGAGGACCTAAACCAAGGAATAATACCAAGTAACTTGTCTCTTGGCGGTCTTATATCATGCCTAAAAGATGACTCTTGTTTTATAAAAGCAATTTGTGCGGCAATGCTTGTACCCCATTGCTTTTCAGAATCCAGTGCGTAGTCATACCAATCAGGATGATCTTTGAATATAGAACAAATATTAGATTGATTACTCGGTGGTTCTGGACTAGGAAAATTACATCCGCCCAAAAGCATGCTTAACACAATAATTGTTAACAGCTTTTTTTTAAACACAAAAGCTCCTCTTTTTTGATTGATCACAACTCCATTTTGTTATCATTTAGTGTTTTCTAGAGCTTGATTTATATCAAAAAGAATGTCATCGATAAACTCTATACCTACAGAAATACGAATCATTTCTCGGCTAGTTCCAGCAGACTTCAGTTCATCATCATTTAGTTGACGGTGAGTTGTGCTAGCCGGATGACAGGCTAAAGACTTAGCATCACCAATGTTTACCAGTCGCTTAATAAGCTTCAAGCTATCGATGAACTTAATTCCAGCCTGCTCTCCACCCTTTATTCCAAAACTTAAAATTCCTGATGGTTTACCAGAAACAACTTTATGGGAGAGTTGATAATATTTATCGCCTACTAGGCCAGCATAATTTACCCAGCTAACAAGTTCATGTGTAGACAGGTATTGGGCCACCTTAAGAGCATTTTCAGTATGACGTTCCATTCTAAGGGCTAGGGTTTCAAGGCCTTGTAAGATTAAAAATGAGTTAAATGGTGAGATTGCAGCACCCATATTACGGAGTGGTACTACCCGTGCTCGACCAATAAATGCTGCTTCACCCATGGCGTCTGCATATATCACTCCGTGATAAGAGGGATCTGGTTGATTAAATATTGGAAATCGGGAATGGCCCTTCCAGGGAAAATTACCCGAATCAATAATTATTCCACCTATAGATGTGCCGTGACCGCCAATATATTTAGTCAACGAATGAATAACGATATCTGCTCCTTGCTCAAATGGACGACAGTAAACAGGTGTCGCAACAGTATTATCGACTATTACTGGCACACCATACTTATGAGCCATATTTGATAGCCCTTCAATATCGATAATATTACCTGCAGGATTGCCAATAGATTCGCAGAATATAGCTTTTGTATTATCATCAATCAAAGCCTCTAGAGCTAATATATCGTCCCCTGAGGCCATACGTACCTCGATACCCTGGTTGGGCAAAGAATGCATAAAAAAGTTATATGTCCCACCATAGAGCTGACTTACACTAACAATATTTTCTCCGCTAGAAGCGAGAGTCTGAATAGCTGCTGTAATAGCTGCCATTCCAGACGCCATAGCTAGCGAACCAATTCCACCTTCTAGTGCAGTCATACGCTGCTCAAGCACTTCAGTAGTAGGGTTCATCATACGGGTGTAGATGTTGCCTGGCTCCGCTAAATTAAAAAGATCGGCTCCATGTTGAGTGTCACGAAAACTATAGGATGTAGTCTGATAGATGGGTACAGCTACAGCTCTTGTTGTTGGGTCATCTTCAAATCCAGCATGAATCGATTTAGTTTCAATATTCATAAATGCACCTAATATATATTACAATTACCAAATTATAAAAAACAAATTCAACAAGTGAATTTAAACAAATAACTAATAATGTGACAGGCCTTTATCGTCGATTTTGAAGTGGTTTTTATAATATAATGAAAATTCCATAACCATTTCATTTATAGATGTTTCAGGCACAAAACCCGTAAGGCTTCTTAAAAAAGAAACATCTGGTGATCGCTGATCAATTTCATCAAACTGTCCGCTAAACAATTCTTGTGGATCAATATGCTTGATTATTGAGCTACTATCGGTCGCCTTAATTATGCATACTGCTAGGTCTGAGATACTTATAGATTCTGTTCCACCTATATTAACAGTGGTGCGAAAAACATCGTTTTCGATCAGATTCAACAGGCTGTCTACGAAATCTGACGCCCAAGTAAAAGTTCTTTTTTGCTTACCATCTCCATAAACTAATAATGGCTCATTTAAATAAGCTGATCGAAAAAATCGTGGAAAAACAAATCCGGCGGCAGAACTTTGTAGTGGGGCAATGACGTTAAAAGGGCGAATTATTAAAATTTTGGCTCTTTTGTTCTCAAGAATGAGACTATTGGCGTAAGCCTCGTCGGCCATCTTCGAAATAGCATACCACCAAAGTCCAACATCAATATTTCCTTTCACGAAAAGGTCATCTTTCTCAGATACAGACATTTTAGGATTTTTTCCATAAACCATTGAAGTAGACATAAGAACAAGCGGTATATTATATGAAACACAAAGATCGCATACCATATGTGTTCCCAAAGAATTTACGTTTAACATTCTTGATGGCTGAGAAACTACATTTAAAGTCCCAAGTGTTGCAGCTAGATGATAAACCATATCAGCCGCACCTACTGCGACGGCTAATTGCTCCTTATCTAATATATCTTTCTCTATGAGGCCTATTTCGGCTATTTCGGGCGCACTCAAATATATTTTTAGATTATCTAAATGACCAATTTCCATATTGTCATAAACTGTGATTTTATGACCTTGTTTTTTTAACTTTGCGGTAAGACAACTGCCAATAGTGCCCAATCCACCTGTTATGAGAATTCTCATATTCTTCTTTTCCAATTATCATTTAATATTATGAGTTTAGTATTTTCATCGATGACTAGTTATTTTATAGAGTCTAAATGAGCA
This sequence comes from uncultured Porticoccus sp., assembly GCA_964276025.1. Lineage (GTDB taxonomy): Bacteria > Pseudomonadota > Gammaproteobacteria > Pseudomonadales > Porticoccaceae > Porticoccus. Next base: position 124,688 of record CAXYDD010000002.1, read on the forward strand.
CGATAATTTAGTAAATGCACTTAGCTTATGAGTTTTTTGTGCTTTGAGCTTCTTCCAGAAACTCGTTTTCTCCAAAGCCTAAAGCTCGTGGGTTTCAGGCTTGATCTCATTATCTTAATTACATCTTGCTCTGCTAAGCCAGTTATATCTTTTATATTATCAAATGAGGTTTTATCACACCAAGCCATTTCGATAACTTCACTAACGTTATATTGGTTTTTTATAATAATTAACCCCCTTTTTCAGATTTTAGATCAATTTTCATATTAATATTAGACTCATCGTTTGTCTCTCTAGAGTTGTCTTTCCAGGGAGTTCTCCATGAAGGTAAATTATCTCTATAAGAAATCGTATCTGCCCATAGTGCATATGAGCTATAGTATTTTTTATAACCTTCTATGAATTCATCGGATTTATTATGTAAAGCTCTACTAAACAGTTGTTCGAAATCCTCTGGATGTTCTAAAAATTCATTCCAGAGCTCCAAATCAAATCCATTAATTTTTATTTCTTCTTTAGCTTCATTTTCTCCATCAATAAATGTCATAATATTTCTCATAGAGTATTTTGAGTATTTTGCTTTTAGAAATCCTTTTATTTTTTATTTGAAAAGTCTGGAAATTAGTAGATAAATAGGACCCCACAAATAAGCTGCACCTATGAAGCTCCATAACCACATCTGACGTCTATCGGTTTCAAATCTTTTAAGATAATAATCTACTTGTACCTCAGAATATTCTCTCCTATCCTGACTCTGCCAAACCCCTTGCTCTAGATTAAAACCTTTCATTTGCCAGCAATAACAACCGACCACACAAAGAAGATATAATCCTATTCCCAAAGTATTTCTCCTTATTAGCGCAATTAAATCTTTGAACGATTGAGCTATAAATTATATACATTTTTTATTACATTCAGTGAATAATTGGGGGAGCGCTTATAATAAACAATGACCAATATGTAGCTCCCGATCTATATAAAATAGGTAACTTTTTAGATAACTTTGAAATTTTTTATATGCTTTATAGTCTGGAGCCCATAGATAACATAGGTTGTATAGGGGATAAAATAATAAATGGTGCCCAAGGCCGGACTTGAACCGGCACGACTTTCGCCACTACCCCCTCAAGATAGCGTGTCTACCAATTCCACCACTTGGGCTTTTTTTTGATGTCATTCTGGTAAATCAGAAGATTCTTTAACAGAGTCAACTTCAGGAAGATCAGTATCTATAGATTGCTCAATAACCTCTAAACTGGGCAAAATCTCATCCGTTACACCTGCGCGATCTTTAGCTATTACCGCTAACCCAAAACTAGTAACAAAAAAAATTGTTGCAAGAATGGCTGTCACTTTACTGAAAAAGTTCCAGCTACCCGCACTTCCTAGCATTGTCTGTGAGGCCCCCGAACCAAAGGATGCTCCTGCTTCTGCACCTTTACCTTGCTGCAATAAAATTATACCAATGATTGCAATACCCGTTAGGATATGCACGATTAATGTTAATTTTTCCATTTTTTTATTTAACCAAATTATTAGTTTTTAATTTATGCCAACTTACATATTTGAGCAAACGATTTAGCATCTAAAGAAGCACCGCCAACAAGCAGTCCATCGATATCTGGCTCCTCAAGAAGCTCTTTGGTGTTTTCAGGGGTCACGCTACCACCATACAAAATTTTTGCACTTAATCCTTTATCTCGCAGTTTACCTCGAATATATTGATGCACAATCTGTATTTGATCAGTGCTCGCAGATTTACCTGACCCAATAGCCCAAATAGGCTCGTACGCAATCACTAAATCCGAAGAAAAAATTTTCCCTGTATATTTTAACACGGCATCTAATTGAGCAGTTATAGTATCAAGGGTCTCATCTTTTTGTCGTTGATCTAAAGTTTCACCTAAACATAGAATTGGTTTCAATCCAGCTTGATTTGCTTGGTGAAATTTTTCTGCAATCTTGAAATTATCTTCCCCATAAAGACTTCTTCGTTCAGAGTGACCCACAAGGCAGTACTCACAACCAATATCTATAAGCATCTCAGACGAAATTTCACCAGTATAGGCACCATGACTATGTTCTGAAACATCTTGGGCGCCAACTGTTATAGATACGCCTGAAAAAGCCTCAATTGCATCACGTATATAAACATGAGGAGGAAAAATAACAACATCTGCGACATATTGCACACCAAACAATTGTTCGACTAGGTCTGATAAATTTTTCCTACTGCCGTTCATTTTCCAATTACCGGCTATTAAGGGACGTTGCATATTTTATAATTACCCTGACCCTAAATGGGCGCAATCTTATCTGAGATGCTAGCATTATTCAACCAAACAGCTAGGGTTACCAACCCTCTCAACCTATCTTGATTGTATTAGAAGCTATTTGAAGCTTATTTTGCTTCAGCTTGAACAACCCCAGCGACTCTATTAACAATCTTTTCGACCAGACCTGAATCTTCGCCTTCTACCATAACTCTCACAAGCGGCTCAGTGCCAGATGGTCTAAGTAATATTCTTCCTTTCTCTTTAAGCTCTTTTTCTGCTTCATTTATTGCTTTACTTATAAGTGGATAGTTTTTTAAGTTAAAATCACCCTTGATGGGTACATTAATCATACTTTGTGGGTATTTCTGCATTTCTTTTTTTAACGTATTCAGTGGTGTGGATGTGTCTCTCATTGCATATAAAACCTGTAAGGCAGCAACAATACCGTCCCCCGTAGTAGTTAAGTCACTACATATAATGTGTCCGGAGCTTTCTCCCCCAAGTTGCCATTTTCTATTACGCAATGCCTCAATAACGTAACGATCTCCTACCTTAGTTCGTACAAATGGAATTTTTAATGCATTAAGTGATTTCTCCATACCTAAGTTACTCATCAAAGTTCCAGCAACCCCACTACAACCGCCATTCTGATGACGATGTTTTGCGATAACAAATATTAATTCATCCCCATCTATTAGATGTCCCTTATGATCAACAAACATCACTCGGTCTCCATCCCCATCAAAAGCAATCCCCATATCAGCCTGCTGTTTTAAAACAGCATCCTGTAAAATAGCTGGATTAGTAGATCCGCAATTTTCATTGATGTTAAAGCCATCAGGTTTAACAGCTAACTCAACAACTGTTGCTCCCAGCTCCCTTAAAACCATTGGACCTGTATGGTAAGTTGCACCATTAGCACAATCAACCACGATTTTAAGGCCCTCTAAATTTCCACCTGGTGGTAACGTACCCTTACAAAATTCAATATATCGACCTGCAGCATCTTCTACTCTAAATGCTTTACCTAGCTTTGAGGGATCCTCTGTTACAAGTGGTTTATCCAAATAAGATTCTATAGATCTCTGGACTACATCAGTTAATTTAAACCCATCGGCACCAAAAAACTTAATACCATTATCATAAAAAGGATTATGCGATGCACTTATTACAATCCCAGCTTGAGCCCGGAAAGTTCTAGTTAAATAAGCAATTGCTGGTGTAGGCATGGGGCCCAAAAGAGCGACATCGACCCCTGCTGCGATCAGTCCAGCCTGAATTGCTGATTCAAACATATATCCTGATACACGGGTATCTTTACCTACAATAATAAGCTTTCGACCTTCGCTTTTTTCACTAAAAACTTTTCCAGATGCCCATCCAAGTTTCAACATAAAATCTGCTGTTATAGGATTTTCACCTACTCGACCTCGTATTCCATCTGTACCGAAGAATTTTTTTTGTGTCATATATTTCCTACTCCTTCTACAACAGACAATATTTTTAATGCGTCAGCTGTAGCACTTACATCATGGACTCGAAGTATTTGGACTCCTTTTTGCACAGCTAATATTGCAAAAGCTATACTTCCAAATAACCTGTCATCTGTAGGTTTATTTAAAATTGAGCCTATCATAGATTTTCTTGATAAGCCCACAACCAACGGAAAGCCTAACTCACTTAATTCAGTTAAACCACGAAATAATGTTAAATTATGTTCAAGTTTTTTGCCAAAACCGAATCCAGGATCAATAAGTATTTTTTTTCGGTCAATCCCGCCCAATTCACAAACATTCACACGATCTAATAAAAATTTACTTACTTCTGCAAAAACATCAGTATAGTTTGGCTTAATCTGCATATTGTTTGGTTCCCCTGCCATATGCATAAGGCAAACATTTAGACCAGAAGTAGCAACTGCCTGAATAGCGCCCACTCTTGTTAAGGCTCGTACATCATTAATCATTACAGCCCCGACCCTCGCAGATTCATTTATTACTGTCGGAGTGCTCGTATCTACTGAAACTGACACACCAAAACGTTCAACTAAGGTCTCAACTACAGGTACCACTCTATCTAACTCTTCCTGCTGGCTAACAACGATTGCTCCGGGCCTAGTAGATTCTCCGCCAACATCTATAATATCGGCGCCACTTTTAATAAGTTCCTCTACTTTTTTTGTTACCAAATCAAGTGAGACATTATTATTATTAAAGAGTAACCCGCCGTCATAAAAAGAATCAGGGGTAACGTTCAGAATTGCCATTATGAGGGGTTTATTAGAGTCAGAGTTGAGAGTGCTGATCATCATTAGTGTTTCATCAAAAATATATATTTATTGTTAAGCTAAAATAAGAATTACCAGTCTATATTAAAATTTGCGAATATTAAGTTTGATAGTATCAAAGGAGACCCCTTGAACACATCCTCGGATATTAAAATGAGATCTTTATATGCGATATTCTAATATCCAAATAACTATAACTCTTTAGCTGGTCCTCTAACCACGTTGACATCATCCGATTTTTTATTTTTTTCTTTATCAGAGGACCCATCGGAAGCATTATTATCCCAGTCATAAGGAGGCCTAACCTCTCTTCTTTGCATTAAATCATCAACTTGCTCAGAATCAATAGTCTCATAATCCATCAAAGCGTCCTTCATTGCATGTAAAATGTCTTTATTGTCCTCAAGAATTTTAACAGAGCGCGAATAACAGTCATCGAGAAGTTTGCGTACCTCAATATCAATTTCTCTAGCAGTGTCACCAGAATAAGAAGAAGCTGCCGCACCAGATGGCTGGCCCTCTTCTTCACCATATAAAACAGGGCCCATTTTATCTGATAAACCCCAGCGACTGACCATATTTCTTGCCATCTGTGTAGCTCTTTCAATATCGTTCGAAGCTCCAGTTGTTACTCCCTCTTCACCATGGATTAGCTCTTCTGCTATTCTACCGCCAAATAAACTACATAGCTGACTCTTCAGTTGAAGTTTGCTTAGACTATACTTATCCTCTTCTGGAAGAAACTGAGTAACACCGAGGGCTCGACCACGGGGTATAATAGAAACTTTATGAACTGGGTCATGCTCAGGCATTAATCTGCCTATAATCGCATGGCCTGCTTCATGATAAGCTGTATTTTCTTTTTCTTTTTCAGACATAACCATAGAGCGCCGTTCGGTACCCATCATCACCTTGTCTCGAGCTTTTTCAAACTCTTCGCCACTAACTAGTCTTCTATTGGCTCTTGCAGAGAATAAAGCTGCCTCATTTATCAAATTAGCTAAATCTGCACCGGAAAAACCTGGTGTTCCTCGAGCAATGATACCTAAGTCAACTTTGTCATCTAACGGAACTTTTTTAGCATGAACCTTGAGTATTTGCTCTCTACCTCGAATATCTGGCAAACCCACATACACTTGACGATCGAATCTTCCAGGCCGCAACAAAGCCTTATCAAGAACATCTGGACGATTTGTAGCAGCAATAACAATTATTCCTTCATTTCCCTCAAAACCGTCCATTTCTACTAGTAGTTGATTTAATGTTTGTTCTCTTTCATCGTTACCACCACCATGACCACCGCCACGATGTCGACCTACAGCATCAATTTCATCTATAAAAATAATGCATGGAGCTTGCTTTTTTGCCTGCTCAAACATATCTCTTACACGCGAAGCCCCGACACCAACAAACATTTCTACGAAATCTGAACCGGCAATTGAAAAGAATGGCACCTTAGCTTCACCAGCAATAGCTTTAGCCAAAAGAGTTTTACCTGTACCGGGAGGACCGACCATAAGTACACCCTGCGGGATTCGACCACCCAATCTTTGAAATCGTGAAGGGTCCCGTAAAAAATCAACAAGCTCATGAACCTCTTCTTTTGCTTCATCCACACCTGCTACATCAGCAAATGTAGTGTTAATTTGGTCAGGAGCAAGAAGTCTAGCTTTACTTTTTCCAAAAGCCATTGGACCACCTCGACCACCCCCGCCCCCTTGCATTTGACGCATAAAAAACATAAATATTGCTAATATTAATAAAATAGGAAAGGATGCAACTAATAGCTGACTCCAGAGACTTTGCTGTTCAGGGTCCTGTCCTTCAACATCAACACGATTATCAAGAAGATCGCCCATCAAACCATCATCAGAAACGGCCGGTCTAGTTGTTTTAAAAGCTGTTCGATCTTTTCTAAGGCCCTCAATTATAGAGCCCTTAACTACTATACTATCAATATCGCCACGCTGAACATCTTCAACAAAAGTTGAGTAATTAATCATTTTATCCGGCGCTGTTGGCCCGAAGTTTTGAAAAACAGACATCAGAATTGCAGCAATAATCAGCCACAAAAAAATATTTTTTACCATATCATTCAAGGAATAATCTCCTTTTTTGTTTAGTTTGCCATGCCAATCTGGCTTGTGCCAGCTTATACAAATTTTTATCTCTTAAAGTCTTTTGCAACAACGTATACTTCTCTCGAACGTGATCTAGACGCATTCGGTTTTCTTGATGTTACTCGTTTAAACCTTTTTTTTAATTCAAGCATGTACTGATCGAAACCTTCACCATGAAATGCTTTAACTACAAAATTTCCTCCTGGTTTAAGAATTTCGGAAGCCATATCTAAAGCTAGTTCAACCAAATACATGGCTTTTGTTTGATCAACACCTCTTATACCACTCATGTTTGGGGCCATATCAGAAATTACAAGGTCTACTAAATTTTTTTCTAGTAAATTAAGTATATCTTGAAGCACAACTGAGTCGGTAAAATCACCTAGTACAAAGTCTACTCTGTTTATAGGGTCCATATTAAGTATATCGGAGGCTATTATCTTACCCTTTGGCCCTACTAATTTTGCGGCCACCTGAGACCATCCTCCTGGAGCAGCACCAAGATCAACTACTAGTAAGCCTGGTTTAAAAATTCTATCTTTTTGATCAATTTCTATCAATTTGTAACTAGCACGTGAACGATAGCCGTCCATCTGTGCGCGCTTAACATACTGATCTTTACGATGCTCTTGAAGCCATTTCTGACTGCTTTTTGAGTGAACTGTCATACATGTATACCAAAAATGTTAAATATAATAGGAATCCTAGTATTTTTAGAGCATTATACTTGTATTTTTGGGCATCAAAACAGTATTGAGGATATGATCATCATTTCCGCTAACAATACAGATTTATTTTTCCAAAAAAAATTACATAAGAATATTAATGACTACAGCATACATTAAGAGTGTTTAAAAATGAAAATTACCAATGAGGACAAAAAACAACTCAGGAGACTAGGACATAAAATAAATCCAGTTGTAACAGTCGCAACCAAAGGCTTAAGTGAAAATGTTCTAGCTGAAATTAATAGAGCGCTTATAGATCATGAGTTGATAAAAATTAAACTTAGCCATAGCGATCGACAATCAAGAGCTCATACAATTGAAATAATTCATAAAAAATGCGGTGCTGAAGTAGTACAGTCCGTTGGACACGTTTTGTTGGTACTAAAAAAATCAGATGAACCAAATCCTAAATTATCGAATCTTCTTCGATGATGTAAAATATATTTATCAGCTAAATATATTTTACATCATCAATTTCATATTCAATGTCACCAGATGGGGTTTTTACCATCACTATATCGCCTATTTCTTTTGCAATAATAGCTCTAGCAATAGGAGATTTATATGAAATTTTGTTTAATTTAATATCAGACTCATCGTCACCAACAATTTGATAATGAACAGACTCATCTTTTTCTAAGTTAATCATGTTTACAGTGCTACCAAAGATGACTTTATCTCCTGGAGGCATCTGACTGACATCAATGATCTGAACATTACTAAATTTAGCTTCAATTTCCTGTATACGACCCTCAGCAAAGCCCTGTTGTTCTCTAGCTGCATGATACTCAGCATTTTCTTTGAGATCACCATGTGCACGAGCTTCTGCAATTGCAGCAATGATTCTAGGACGTTCAACTTTTTTTAAATTATCTAGTTCAGTACGAAGTTTTTCAGCTCCGATAGATGTCATAGGTATTTTGCTCATTCATCACCTCTAAAATGTAATTTTTGAAGCTTGTTAACCTTAATTTCATCTTTAATTTTTAAGGCCATACATACTGCTTCTCCTCCAGCTAATGTTGTTGTGTAATAAACTCCATGTTGTTCTGCGCTGGATCGGATGGTTGCAGAAGCTGCGATAGCTTGACGGCCTTCAGTGGTATTAATAATTAAGCTAATTTCATCATTTTTAATCATATCAACAATATGAGGGCGGCCCTCTTGAACTTTATTGATATGATTCACAATATAGCCAGCCTCAATCAATACCTTTAATGTTCCTGTGGTTGCCATCAAATCAAAACCTGCTTTTATTAGGTCGCTTGCGACTTTTACTATACCAGCTTTATCTGGATCTCGTACGCTAAGAAATGCTGTACCCCCTGAAGGTATAGGATTGCCAGCCGCAAGCTCTGCTTTTGCATAGGCTTCCGCGAAAGTTTGGCTAACACCCATGACCTCTCCTGTAGATTTCATTTCTGGGCCAAGAATAGGATCTATTCCTGGAAATTTATTAAATGGTAATACAGCCTCTTTGACACTGAAAAAATCAGGTGTTATTTCTTTAGTGAACGATTGATCCTCTAGGGAAATATCAACCATGCAACGAGCCGCTACCTTAGCTAAAGAGATTCCTATACATTTAGAAACAAAAGGTACAGTTCTTGAAGCGCGTGGGTTTACCTCGATAACGTAAATTTTCTCATCCTGCCATGCTAGCTGAACATTCATAAGACCTTTTACCTTAAGTTCTACAGCCATAGCTTTAACAATTTCTCGCATCTCATTCTGAATATGCTCCGGAAGACTGTAGGGTGGCAAGGAACAGGCAGAGTCACCAGAGTGGATTCCAGCTTGTTCTATATGTTGCATTATTGCCCCGATAACGACATTTTTTCCATCAGAAACAGCATCAATGTCGACCTCAATAGCAGAAGATAAAAAATAATCTAATAATATAGGAGAGCCGCCTGATACTTTTAAAGCATTCTCCATATAATGAGATAGCTCATCTTCTCTATAAACAATCTCCATAGCTCTGCCACCTAGTACATATGATGGGCGGACAACTAAGGGGTAGCTAATTCTTGCGGCCGCATTTACTGCCTCTTCCGCAGAACGGACAATTGCATTTGGAGGTTGTAGTAGTTTTAGTTTATCTATCATTTTTTGGAACCGCTCTCGGTCTTCTGCTAGATCTATAGCGTCTGGTGTTGTTCCTATTATAGGTACACCATGATCTTCAAGTGCTTGGGCTAACTTGAGAGGAGTTTGTCCACCAAATTGGACAATTACACCTTTAGGATTTTCGATATTAATAATTTCTAATACATCCTCTAAAGTCACTGGCTCAAAATATAATCTATCAGAGGTATCGTAATCAGTAGAGACTGTTTCTGGGTTACAATTCACCATAATTGTTTCATAGCCCTCTTCGCGCATTGCTAAAGCAGCGTGAACACAGCAGTAATCAAATTCTATACCCTGTCCGATCCGATTGGGCCCTCCACCTAATACTAAGATTTTATCTTTATTTGATGGGTCTGCTTCGCACTCTTCATCATAAGAAGAGTACATATAAGCCGTGGCTGTGGAAAACTCTGCAGCGCATGTATCTACTCGCTTAAATATAGGTCTTACTTTTGAGGCATAACGAAATTCTCTAAAACTTTTTTCGGTAACTTTTAGTAGTTGAGATAGGCGTTTATCAGAAAATCCTTTTTGCTTAAGTCGATATAGTTTCTCTATGTCTAAAGAGTGCATAGATAACCTACTAATAATATTTTCTTCGTTAATTAGATCCTGTATTTGGGATAGGAACCAAGGGTCAATGGATGTTAAGGAAAAAACTTCAGAAATATCCATGCCTGCTCGAAAGGCATCCCCAACATACCAAATGCGTTCAGATCCAGGCACTTTAAGCTGATATCGAAGTTCAGATAAATCATCTTTTGAGGAAAAATTTATTTTTTCCTCGAGGCCTGCTGAACCAACCTCTAATCCTCTTAGTGCTTTATGGAATGATTCCTGAAAATTTCTACCGATAGCCATTACTTCGCCAACCGACTTCATTTGGGTAGTTAGCCTGGAACTGGCTTGATCGAATTTCTCAAAGGCAAATCGTGGAATTTTTGTAACTACATAATCAATACTGGGCTCGAAGGAAGCGGGAGTAGCGCCTGCAGTAATATCATTTAAAAGTTCATCTAACGTATAGCCAACTGCAAGCTTTGCCGCAACCTTAGCAATTGGAAAACCTGTAGCTTTTGATGCTAAAGCAGATGATCGAGAAACCCTTGGATTCATCTCAATAACCACCATTCTTCCATTATCAGGATTTACGGCGAACTGGACATTAGAGCCCCCTGTTTCAACACCTATTTCACGTAATACTGCAATAGAAGCATTACGCATGATTTGATACTCTTTATCTGTGAGTGTCTGAGCGGGAGCAATAGTAATAGAATCTCCTGTATGTACCCCCATCGGATCAAGATTTTCAATAGAGCAAATGATGATGCAGTTATCTTTTTGGTCTCTTACGACCTCCATTTCAAACTCTTTCCATCCAAGCAAGGATTCGTCAATCAATAATTCGTTAGTTGGAGATAACTCTAATCCGCGCTGACATATCTCAACAAACTCCTCTCGGTTATACGCAATACCCCCACCGGATCCACCCATAGTAAAAGATGGCCTTATAACACAAGGGTAGCCAAAGATATCCGGAACCGTAAGCGCCTCTTCCAGGCTGTGGACGATTATGGCTCTTGCAGTCTCTAAACCAATTTTTTTCATTGCTATAGCGAAGAGACTCCGGTCTTCAGCTTTATTTATTGCATCTTGGTCAGCGCCAATCATTTCAACATCGTATTGCTTTAAAACACCTTCTCGGTATAAATCTAAGGCACAATTAAGTGCTGTTTGACCACCCATTGTGGGTAGCAACGCATCAGGTTTTTCCTCCTCAATAATCTTTGAAACGGTCCGCCACTCTACTGGCTCTATATAGGTAGAATCTGCCATAGATGGATCAGTCATAATTGTAGCGGGATTAGAATTCACAAGGATTACTCGAAACCCCTCTTCTCTGAGGGCTTTACAGGCCTGAGCCCCAGAATAATCGAACTCGCAAGCTTGACCTATAACGATAGGACCAGCTCCTAGAATTAAAATACTTTTAATATCATTTCTTTTTGGCATAGATTATCAATTTTTTATATTACTATTAGGGTGATTTTTTATCAGCTCAAAAAAGTGGTCAAATAATGGCGCTGTATCATGGGGTCCAGGGCTAGCCTCAGGGTGCCCCTGAAAACCGAATGCTGGTTTATCTGTACGTTGTACTCCCTGAATAGATCCATCAAATAATGATAAATGTGTGATACAAAGATTACCTGGAATGGTTGACTTGTCTATAGAAAATCCATGATTTTGGCTGGTAATCATAACTTTTTTTGTTTCAACATCTTTAACAGGGTGATTGGCTCCGTGATGACCAAATTTCATTTTTAAAATTTTGGCACCACTTGCTAAAGCTAAAAGCTGATGTCCTAAACAAATTCCAAATATTGGAATATTAGTTTCTAATATCTGTTTTATAGCTTCGATAGCATAGGTGCAAGGCTGGGGATCTCCTGGTCCGTTAGATAGAAATACTCCATCAGGATTCATGTCTAAAACCTCACTTGCTGGGGTTTCAGCAGGAACTATTATCAGCTCAGCGCCTCGATCAACAAGCATTCTTAAAATATTTCTTTTAATGCCAAAATCATAAACTACTACTTTATAAATCGCTGCATTTAAGCTTTGATATCCTAGGTTTAATCCCCAAGTACCTTCTGTCCATTTTGATTTGGAAGCAATAGTGACTTCCTTGGCAAGATCTACCCCTTCCAAACCAATAAATTCACGTGCCATCTTGAGTGCTATTTTTTCATCAACATCGCCAGCCATCATGCAGCCACTTAAGGAGCCTTTTTCCCTGAGAATACGGGTTAATTTACGGGTATCAATATTTGCAATTCCCAAAACATTCTTTTCTTTTAAGTATTCATCGAGAGTCTTTTCTGATCTGAAATTACTCAATAATAATGGTAGATCTCTTATTACTAGTCCGTTTGCCCAAATCTTCGATGATTCCTCATCCTCAGTATTTGTACCTGTATTTCCGATATGGGGGTTGGTAAAATTTATGATTTGTCTTGCATAGGAAGGGTCAGTGAGAATTTCTTGGTAGCCGGTCATTGATGTATTAAAGACTACTTCGCCAGTGGAATAGCCTTCAGCTCCAATCGACCTGCCTTTAAATATTGTACCATCTTGGAGGACTAAGATAGCTGCCTGATACTGATCGGCGTTCAATGCAACCTCCTTAACGACAAAAAATTAAGTTTAGATCTATTCGACAGCTAACAAACTCTAAAAATATTATGCGACAAAAAGTGAGGTGAAACTGCCGGTCTCACCTCATTCTAAAAATACTAGATTTAAATTGCCTAATATTTGGCTGTTAAATGCAAATAAATATAGGAATATTTTAGGCGAACCTTAGCAAGCTGTCCAGAGAATCGCAACTCCAAAGATGACTTATGATTTGAGGCCAAGTACATCTTGCATGTCATACACACCATTTTTTTTATTAGATATCCAATCAGCCGCTTTAACTGCACCTCTAGCAAATGACATTCGACTTGAGGCTTTATGGGTGATTTCGATTCTCTCCCCTTCTGAGGCAAAAGTTACAGTATGATCTCCCACGATATCCCCAGCTCTTACCGTTGAAAAGCCAATCGTATTTTTAGGCCTGGCGCCAGTCTGGCCTTCTCGCCCGTATACCGCCACATCATCTAAGTTCAAGCCTAGTGATTCAGCAACTATTTGACCCATATTCAGTGCAGTTCCTGATGGCGCATCTATTTTATTTTTATGGTGGGCCTCAGAAATTTCAATATCTACTTCTTGACCCAAAACTTGAGCAGCAATATCAATCAGTCCAAAGCACAAGTTAACCCCCGTGCTAAAATTAGACGCAATACATAATGCAGATTGTTCAGAAGCAGACTGTAATTGTTGTTTTTGATTATCATCAAAACCAGTTGTTCCGATTACCATGCCTTTGCGGTGCTCTTTACAAATTTTTGCATTAACAAGACATGCTTCAATTGAACTAAAATCAATTAATACATCAAAGTCAGGTAAGACAGCCAACAAATTATCAGTTACTAGTACGCCCGTATTAGCAGCTCCAATAAGATTACCCGCGTCAGAATCTATCAAGGGGCTACCAGGCCTGACAATGGCTGAGCCTAGATTAACTGAAGCACTATTAATTACAGCTTCTATAAGCGCCCGACCCATTCTTCCAGCGGCACCGTATATAGCAACTCTAGTAAAACTATTTTTCATAACATCGATGATCTTATCAAAAGTTTATTAAATCAATTTATTTTGAGTATTCTATAATAGACGTATTTATACAACTATATGTTTGTGATTTGTTGTAAATTAAGGAGCGAAGCCATCGAAAAACTTTTTTACACCCTTAAACCAAGAATCTCTTTTGGGTGAATTTTTTTCAAGTCCCATAGTATTTTGTAAATCACGGAGTATAGTTTTTTGCTCGCTACTTAATTTAACAGGAGTCTCGAGGACTACCGTGCAATATAAATCGCCAACTCCGGCACTTCGAACAGTTTTGACACCCTTCCCTTTGAGCCTAAACGTAGTTCCTGTTTGAGTTTCTTCTGGAACTTTTAGTTTTACCGGTCCATTCAAGGTTGGCACTTCAAGCTCATCACCAAGAATGGCATTAATTATGCTAATTGGTAGTTCACAATGAAGATTACGTCCATCTCGTTGGAACAGTCTATGCTTTTGAACATTCATCTGGACGTATAAATCACCAGATGGTCCGCCTTCCGGACCGGCTTCGCCTTCTCCGCTAAGACGTATACGATCACCAGTATCAACTCCAGGTGGAACTTTGACTGAAAGAGTCTTATTTTCCTCTGTTCTACCTTGGCCACGACACACACCACAAGGATTACTTATAGTCGATCCACGGCCATGACATTTAGGACAAGCTTGCTGAACTGAGATAAAGCCCTGTGACATCCTCACTTGGCCGTGTCCACCACAAGTACCACAAGTAGTAGGAGTAGATCCCTTTTTACTTCCAGATCCATCACATTCCTTACAAGGACATAGTGTTGGTATTGTAATTTTTACTGTCTTTCCTTTTATCGCATCCTCTAGAGTCATATCTAAATTATATTGCAGATCTGACCCTCGCATAGGCCCGGGTCGGCCTTGATTTCTTGCCCCACCAAAAATATCGCCAAAGACATCGCCAAAGATGTCACTAAAGTTGCCATTAGGATCATGTCCCCCGCCAGCTCCTGGTGCAGAATGCCCATATTGATCATAGGCCATTTTTTTTTCATTATCAGAGAGAACTTCGTATGCTTCTGTAGCTTCTTTAAATAGATGATCAGCATCATTATTGTCTGGGTTTCGATCTGGATGATTCTTCATCGCTATACGCCGGTAGGCTTTTTTTATATCTTGTTCAGGTGCATTTTTAGGTACACCCAGTACTTCGTAATAATCGCGCTTAGACATTAGTAATCAACTTTTTAATAATTAACTTTTTAAAAAAATTTAATGAAGATAATCTAATAATTTATCGGAACTCGAATATACTAAAGCGCGGTATAAAAACCGCGCTTTAGCTCATGAGGAAGAAAATCAAAAATTTACTTTCATAAATTGTTTATTTCTTCTTATTTCCTTTCTTAGGTTTAGGCTCTGTTTTTTCTGATTTAGATTTAGATTCTTTTTCGTCAGTTTCAGGTTTCACTTCCTCAAACTCTGCATCCACAGCATCATTATCAGTGGCCGAAGTGCCTGAATCAGCACCAGGATTATCTCCATCTGCAGCGGCTTGCTCAGCATATAACTTTTGAGCAAGAGAACTAGATGCTTCTGAAAGTTTCGCTGCTGCTGTATCGATAGCTTCTTTATCATCACCTTTAACAGCTTCTTCAACCTCTTTTACGGCTGATAAAATGGCTTCCTTTTCTTCATCAGTCGCTTTATCCCCTGCCTCTTCTAAAGTTTTCGTGGCTGCATGAGCAAGTCCATCTGCAGTATTTCTAGCTTGTGCTAAATCTTCAAACTTTTGATCTTCAGCAGCATTAGCTTCTGCATCGTTTACCATTTTTTCAATTTCATCATCGGATAAGCCTGAGGATGCTTTAATAACAATGGACTGCTCTTTTCCCGTTGCCTTATCTTTAGCATTAACGTTAAGGATCCCATTTGCATCAATATCGAAAGTTACTTCGATTTGCGGCATACCTCTTTGAGCAGGAGGAATATTCGCAAGGTCAAATCGACCCAATGATTTATTTCCTGTTGCCTGTTTTCTCTCACCTTGAACCACATGAACAGTCACTGCTGTCTGGTTATCCTCAGCTGTAGAGAAAATTTGAGATTTTCTTGAAGGTATTGTTGTATTTTTCTCAATCAAAGGAGTAGCAACACCACCCATTGTCTCTATACCTAGCGTTAAAGGTGTTACATCTAATAACAATACATCCTTTACATCGCCAGAAAGAACTGCGCCCTGTATAGCTGCACCCATAGCAACTGCTTCATCAGGATTTACATCCTTGCGGGGTTCTTTCCCAAAGAAGTCAGTCACTTTTTCTTGCACCATAGGCATACGTGTTTGGCCACCAACTAATATGACATCATCGATGTCAGAAACAGACTTTCCTGCATCCTTAAGAGCCATTTTAAGTGGCGACATGGTGCGCTCAACTAACTCTTCAACTAAAGATTCGAGCTTAGATCTAGTCAGCTTAACTACTAAGTGCTTTGGTCCAGTTGCATCTGCAGTTATATAAGGTAAGTTCACTTCTGTTTGTTGGCTCGAGGATAGCTCTATTTTAGCTTTTTCCGCTGCTTCTTTAAGGCGCTGAATTGCCATTGAATCTTTTAATAAATCAAAGTCATTTTCTTTTTTAAATTGATCGGCTAAATATTCGATCAAACGCATATCGAAATCTTCTCCACCTAAAAAGGTATCTCCGTTTGTTGAAAGAACTTCGAATTGATGCTCTCCATCCACATCTGCAATTTCAATTATAGAAATATCGAAAGTACCCCCACCAAGATCATAAACTGCAATAACTCGATCTCCTGGAGTTTTATCTAGCCCATATGCTAATGCGGCGGCAGTGGGCTCGTTAATGATTCTTTTAACATCAAGACCAGCTATTTTTCCTGCATCTTTAGTAGCTTGGCGCTGTGAATCGTTAAAATATGCTGGTACAGTTATAACAGCTTCTGAAATATTTTCTCCAGCATAATCTTCTGCTGTTTTTTTCATTTTTTTAAGCACTTCTGCAGAAATTTGTGGAGCTGCACGCTTCTCGCCATTGACTTCGACCCATGCATCACCGTTATCTGCCTTAACAATCTTATATGGCACCATTTTAATATCTTTTTGAACTACCTTATCTTCAAAACGACGGCCAATTAATCGCTTCACTGCGAATAATGTATTGGCTGGATTTGTAACTGCTTGACGTTTTGCAGACTGTCCAACTAAAATTTCGCCACCATCAACGTAGGCAACAATAGATGGTGTAGTCCTTACACCTTCAGCATTTTCGATGACTTTTGGCTTATTGCCCTCAAGTACAGAAACGCATGAGTTTGTTGTACCAAGGTCAATTCCTATAATTTTACCCATTTTTTTTCTCCGGGGTTAACGTAACTAAAAAAACAAAAATATTGTCTATATGTAACTATATTGGCCCATTATTCTGTATTTCAACCTTTATCCTGCGATTTATTTTTGAAAGATTATTGAGCCTCTCCTTTTGCAACTACAACCATCGCGGGGCGAACTAATCGACCATTTAATGTGTAGCCTTTTTGAAATACATCTATAACTGTATTCGGAGCAACCGAAGGTTCCTCTAATATACTCATAGCTTGATGTAGATCGGGATTGAATATTTCTCCTTTTGGGTTTACTGAGACTACCTTTTGGCGTTCTAAAAGATCTTGGAAACTTTTTAGAGTTAGCTCAACGCCTTCAGCTAATGATTTAAGTTCACTTTTATCTTGATCAATACTCTCAAGGGCACGCTCAAGGTTATCAACAACCGGCAATAACTCAGCCACGAACTTATCTAAAGAATATTTATGAGCATTTTGAACATCTCTCTCTGAACGGCGAATAATGTTTTGCATTTCTGCCTGGTTTCTCAAAGACTCGTCTTTTGCTTCTATTAGTTGTTTCGAAAGAAATTCGACCTCTGAGCTTAAATCCAAATCTTTTTTGGCAGTAGAGCTTTTCGACTTACTTTTTTTAGGGTCTTTTGCCTTAGATTTTTTTATTGGCTCGTCAGCTGCTTTATTAGGTTCTTTATTTTTTTTTCCCGCCACAAACAATCTCCTTAAGTGCAAATTTCTTTATTAATTAAAGAATTTATAAAAGATAAGGTTTTTAAAAGCTTATCTTTCTGTATATTTATATATTGGGACATAGGAAAAAGTTTCAAGGGCAGACGCACCAGAAAAATCTGTATAAAATTGATGTTATTGTTTTTTTATCAAATTTGAGAATAATTTTGCTTCAAACATTGGTTATTAAAAATTTTACTTTAGTTGAGCATCTAGAAATAGATTTCAATAATGGTATGACTGCCCTCACAGGTGAAACTGGTGCAGGTAAATCATTAATTGTTGATGCTCTTGCTATGGCTTTAGGAGACCGAGCAGACATTGATCAGCTTAGAAGGGCTGCTGATAAGTGTGAGATATCAGCTATATTTGATATTACCCAAGTTTCTCTAGCCAAGAGTTGGCTTAAAGCACATGATTTTGATAATCAAGAAAATGAATGCGTGATAAGAAGAGTGTTAACAAAAGAGGGTAGATCTCGTGGACATGTTAATGGTCGCTTAGCTACGATGCAGCAGTTAAGAGAATTTGGTGAAACCCTCATTGATATTCATAATCAACATGAACACCAGTCGCTCTTGAGGCGAGAAACACATCGCCATATATTAGATAATTTTGCAAATTGCTCTGAATTATCGAAAAAAATAAAAAAGTTACACCAAGAATGGATTTACGCTAAGAGAGAACTTGAAAGACTAAAAAACTCAAATATAGAATTAATTTCATCTAAAGATTTTTTATCTTTCCAACTTTCGGAGCTTCAAGAAACGAATGTTTCTGAGGAAGAGCTTCAATCGCTTGAAGAGGAACAAACAAGACTGGCAAATTCAGAATCAATAATTTCTGATTGTAATGCGGTACTTCAATTGTATTCAGAAGCAGAGAAATTTAATGTCGAAAAGTTACTTAATGAATCAATTCAGATTCTTCAAAAGATACCTGCTAAATCAGAATCTCTTGAGGAAGCGCAGCGATTACTTCTAAGCGCACAGATTGAGATCCAAGAATCTGGGAAAGAAATTCAGCAGTACCTCAATAATTTTAATGCTGAGCCAGAAGCGCTTCATAAGATAGAGGACAGACTTACTGAAATATACCATCTAGCAAGAAAATATAAAATATCACCAGAAAACCTTTATTTAAAAAAGAAAAGTATTGAGGACGAGTTACAAAAATTGTCAGTAAGTCACGATGAAGAGAGTCGTCTTGAGCAACAGGTAAAAAAATTATTTGCTGCATACTCGTTGGAAGCAAAAAAATTATCTGAAATAAGAACTAAAGCATCTACAAAAATTTCTTCGGATATAGAAAAACAGTTTAAACTTTTATCTATGACTGGTGCGCAATTTAATGTGAACCTTAAGCCGATAATAAATAATGACCTTGGTGGGCGCGGTCAAGAAGAAGTTGAGTTTCTTATTAGCACGAATCCTGGAGAACCTTGTAAACCATTGGCCCGAATCGCCTCAGGAGGAGAGCTATCCAGAATTAGCCTTGCTATACAAGCTATAGCTGCAAAAAACTCCTCCATTCCAACACTCGTATTTGATGAGGTAGATGTTGGAATAGGTGGTGCTACTGCAGATATAGTTGGATCGATACTTCGAGAACTTGGTGGGCTAGGACAAATTTTATGTATTACCCATCAGCCACAAGTAGCCTCACAAGCACACAACCATATGATGGTAAGTAAAAATACAAAAGAAAATCTTACGTTTAGTAACATTGTTACCTTGAATGATTCTGAAAAATTAAATGAAATAGCAAGGATGCTAGGTGGGGTTAACATCACAGATGCTACTTTGGGACATGCAAGGGAGATGCTATCATCTAATAAGAAAAATTAATCACAGAAGATCAATTTTTCTCACATAAAGAACTAAGCCGTGAGAAATTAACTCGAACCCATTATCTTTTGCTATTTTTTTCTGCAGCTCTTCAATCTCGTGGCTTTGAAATTCAATAACATCACCACTGTCAACATCAACCATATGATCGTGGTGAATGCCTCGTTCTATTTCATAAACCGCAGGACCATTATCAAAATTATGACGTATAACAAGCCCTGATGACTCAAACTGAGTTAGCACACGATAAACTGTGGCTATCCCAACATCCTCTCCCGCTTCGACTAATTGTCGATAAATATCATCAGCACTAAGATGTGACTCCGCAGATTTTTCAAGGATACTTAATATTTTTAATCTAGGAATAGTTACTTTCAACCCAGCATCACGTAAATCTTGATTTTCATCACTCATTCTTTTTAAACCCTTCTATAGATAGACTGTATTCTGTATTATTACCTTATAATGTTATCATGGAAATTCAACAATGCGCCACTTTGAGAAAATTCTAATCTATATAGCCCTCGCTGTAACTATACCTGGTTGCTCAAATTTCTCTATGCCCTCTATGCCTAAGGTACCAAAATTTGATAAAAATTTTATCAAATTACCAAAGGTTCACAAAATTGATATACAACAAGGTAATGTAATCACGCAAGTCATGATTGATCAATTAAAACCTGGCATGACTAAAAACCAAGTGAAATTCGTCATGGGAACCCCACTCATTGCAGATACTTTTAATCAAAATCGCTGGGATTATTTTTATGGGCTAAAACCAGCAGAAGGAGAAGAGGTCAGAGAAAGGATGGCTATTTTTTTCAAGGATGACAAGTTACATAGCTTGCGTGGGGACTATATGCCCAACCCTATCGAAGATGAAGGTTTGGATCAAAAAAATACCCCAGTAGACTGAGGAGTCTAATAATTTATAGGTAATACCTTATCTTTTAGGTTCTAACCTTTTTTTGCACGAAGTTTTCTTATTTCCTTTGGATCTAAAATAAGAGGTCTGTATATTTCTACCCTGTCCAAATTTTTTAGTACATGCTCTTTTGGTGACTTTAAGTCTCTCACACCAAGGAGCTTTCCAAAAATTCCCATTTTTGCATTTTCAATATCTATAACTGGGAATTCATCAATAATACCAGAGTTTTTTACTGCATCGAACGCAGTTGTTCCAAATGGAACCTGAAGCTTCTTGATTTGCTGTCTTTCAGGTAACGCATAAGCAACTTCAATGGAAATGTAGCCCTCTAGCGTCATAAACCATAGACCTCTTTTGCTCTTGCTGAAAGCGCGTCAACAAGATTGTTGGCTACTGATGCAAATAACTGGTTAGATGCTAACCCTATAGAAAAACTATTAAATTCGAATTCCAAATCTAAAGAAACTTTACAGGAATTTTTATCTAGTTCTTTAAAAACCCACTCTCCTCTAAATTTACTAAATGGACCCTCCTCTAAAGTCATACTTATTTTCTCTGGCTCAAATAAAGCATTATGAGTTGTAAAGCTGTGTTGCAGAAAACCTTTTTTTAAATCGAGTCTCGCAATCATAAAAGATTTATCTTGCTCAATTATCTCTGAGCCTACGCAGTTATTCATATAATCAGGATAGCTGGTTATGTCATTTACTATATCGAATATCTGTTTTGCTGAGTATGACAAGAGGGCTGTTCGATTGATAGATGTAGACATTATACAAGCCTCGGATAAATACCCATGATTAGAACGATTATTACAGCTAGAGGTGAGATAAATTTTATGGCCCATTGCCAAGTAAAAAACAATCTGCGGCTATCACTCAGTAATTGGTCTTCAACCATTTTTGACTGTATCTTCCATCCAATCAAGATTGCGACTAACAGGCCCGATAGTGGAAGCATTATATTGGCGGTGATGAAATCTATTAATTCAAAAAAGTTGAATCCTGCAATTTTTTCTTCAGCCCAGATATTAAAGGAAAAAACGCTTCCTAAACCAATAATCCATGCAATAAAACCTAACGCTAGACTTGCCATTAATCTACTGTAGCCTTTAGATTCTATTAAGTAAGCAATTGCAGGCTCAATCAAAGAGATTGACGAACTCCATGCTGCTAAAGTGACTAAAATGAAAAATATAGTTCCAAAGAATAGGCCGCCAAGCATATTACCGAAAGCTACTGGTAGACTTACAAACATTAATCCAGGGCCTGCACTTGATTCAATACTCGGGTTTACAAAAACAATAGAAAAAATTACGAGTCCTGCAATTAGTGCAACTAGAGTGTCCAAAATTCCCACTATCAAAACATTGGAAAAAACTCCACTATCTTTTGGCATATAGACTCCATAGGTCATCATTGCCCCCATACCTATACTAAGTGTGAAAAAAGCATGTCCTAGTGCTACTAGTACAGCTTTCCAGCTTAGTGATTCAAAATTGAAACCAAATAAAAAACTAAAGGCTTTTGCAAGATCACCCTGCTGATATCCGAATATCAACAACCCAATCAATAAGATGAACAAAAGTGGCATTAGTATCTGAGCGGCGAGCCCTAAACCCTTGTTTATTCCAAAAATTACTACGATTACTGTCATCAACATGAATAGCGACTGCCAAAAAATTAATTCATTTTTATTTTTTAGTAAATTATCAAAAATAAGACCTGCATTCTCTGCATTTATATTATGGAAGGTTCCAGAAATCATATGCTCGATATAACTCAATGCCCAACCAGCAATAACTGCGTAGTAAGATAATATTAATAACCCTGCGGAGACTCCCATCCAGCCTATTATATTAAAACTTTTATGTGCATCTGAAGATTGAATCAAATCTCGAATGGTATTAACTGGGCTTTTTTTGCCCATTCGGCCTAATGTTACTTCAGCCACCATAATTGGTAGAGCAACAATCACAATACAAAGAATATATACAATGACAAATGCACCGCCTCCATTTTCTCCAGCAATGTATGGAAATTTCCAAATATTTCCTAAGCCAACAGCAGATCCAGCAGCTGCCAGAATAAATGTCCAACGACTAGACCATGATGCATGAAAGTTTTTAGTATTCTTCAAAATAATTCCTGTGTGTTTAATAATTTAATTGTACCGATAAACTGCGCTCTTAAAAACTAATCAAGATATACTATTATTTCTTTATGTTGAAGTATAAGAAAATTATAGGTGCTTTCACCATCAATCATTATAATAATTATTATGGAAAAAAAACCTAATAAGTCACAAAAAAATCTTACTATTGCGCAAAATAAAAAAGCGCGACATGACTACTTTATCGAAGAAAAATTTGAGGCCGGCCTCGTCTTGCAAGGCTGGGAAGTAAAAAGTTTAAGGGCCGGGAAAGGTCAACTAACTGATAGCTTTGTTTTGCTTCAAAATGGCGAGGCTTTTTTAATGGGAACCCATATAGCCCCTTTAAACACCGCCTCAACCCACTATGTCGTAGATCCCGGAAGAAATAAAAAACTTTTGCTAAACAAAAAAGAACTTTCTAAACTATTTAATAGTGTTAACCAAAAAGGTCACACATGTATTGCCTTATCAATTTATTGGAAAGAGCATATTATAAAGTGCGAAATCGCACTAGCAAAAGGTAAGCAGTCTCATGATAAAAGAGCCTCTGAAAAAGATCATGACTGGCAACGTCAGAAACAAAGAATTATGAGGCATGATGTCTAATATGCGTAAAAAATGAGTTGTATCAGCTATCGATTTAGGTCGTGTCATTATAATTTTGTATGGGTGCATGTGTCTTCTTATCCAGTTATTTAAGCTATATCCCTTTCTAATGTGTTAAACTTAACTTGTTATGGGGGCGTTCTGGATTCGACGCCGGTTACAAAACCTGTGGTGCATGCCGAGATGGTGACCAATCTCGTTAATCCAAAGTCGCAAACTATTAGTTGCCAACGACGACAACTACGCACTCGCCGCCTAAGAAACGGTAGGGAGCCATCTGACTGGAGCCGTGCTTATGCGTCCAGAGTCTCTCGAGACTATCAGGTGTCATACTCATAAGATCGTGATGAAACTTGTCTGGGGTAGACTCACTAAAAACTTACCGGAATCGTAATTTACGTACCCTGCCAGTCGGGTTGTCAATTATTAAATTAATGACTGAACTAAGCATGTAGAGCCTTCGGCAGAGGACTGACGGACGCGGGTTCAATTCCCGCCGCCTCCACCAACTTAAGATACAAAGTCATCTTAGGATGACTTTTTTATTGAGTAAAAGTTGACTCACCTACATGATGCTCCAGTATTGACTTGACACGTTTTGCGTACTTGTTAAGTATGAATCTTCAAGTTTATCCAATAAAGGGGTGTTGTTTTTTAACTTGCCTATGGGCATGTATGGTTTTCCTTTTTTTAAGGTAGGAATAATTTATTTTTATAGACAGACTCATCTGAAACAACATCAAAAATCAAAGGTTTAATCAGGCCTATCGGTCACTGCTCCAGTGGATGCAGAGCTGACTGTTTTCGAATATTTTGCGAGTAATCCTCTGGTATATTTTGGTGTAGGCTTTTGCCAGTTGTTCTTTCTCCTAGCCATTTCTGCATCACTGATATCTAGTGTAATCTCACTATTTTGAGCATCAATTGTAATATTATCGCCATTTTCTACCAGCGCAATAGCCCCTCCTTCATATGCTTCAGGTGTGATGTGACCCACCACGAATCCCCTACTCCCTCCTGAAAAACGACCATCAGTTATGAGTGCGACATCATTACCTAGCCCTTTGCCCATAATTGCAGAGGTGGGACTTAACATTTCTCGCATACCGGGTCCGCCTCTCGGACCCTCGTAGCGAATTACGACTACATCGCCGGATACTACTTTTCCATCAATAATGGCGGAAAAGCCCTGCTCTTCTGAGTCATATACTTTGGCGGTACCAGTAAAACTTAAGCCTTCTTTTCCTGTGATTTTCGAAACTGCGCCTTCGGGAGCCAAATTGCCGCTAAGTATCACTAAGTGACTATCTTTTTTAATTGGCTTATCAAAAGGTAAAATAATATTTTGTCCCTCAGGATAATTAGTTACTCCAGCTAAATTTTCAGCCATTGTTTTTCCTGTAACTGTCATACAATCTCCGTGCAGCATTCCAGCATCCAATAAACGCTTCATTAATGGCTGAATGCCACCGATTTCAATTAATTCTGACATCAGGTATTGTCCGCTTGGACGCAAATCGGCAATCACTGGTGTTTTTTTACCGATACGCACAAAGTCATCCAATTTTAGTTTCACCCCAATAGTATCCGCCATTGCTATTAGATGTAGCACTGCATTGGTAGAACCTCCTAAGGTAATAATTAGTGTAATTGCATTTTCAAATGCCTTTTTTGTCATAATATCAGATGGCTTAATGTCGTTTTCGAGCAAGTAAACAACAGCTTTTCCTGCATCGATGCAGTCTTGTTTTTTGTTGCTCTGAAACAGCATTCTGTGCGGAACTATTTGGCATACTCATCCCCAAAGCCTCAATCGCTGAGGCTAGAGTATTTGCCGTATACATTCCGCCGCAAGACCCGGGGCCCGGGATCGCCGTTTTTTCAATATGCTCCAGCTGAGTAATAGGAATATCGCCGTTCGCATGACTACCTACAGCTTCAAATACAGAGACGATGTCCGTATGGTTTTCTCCAGGTAAAATCGTCCCGCCATATACAAAGATTGAAGGACGGTTCAAGCGCGCTAAGCCCATCAGACAACCAGGCATATTTTTATCGCAGCCACCAATAGCGATAATGCCATCATGCCCCATGCCAGCCGAGACTGCCTCTATAGAATCGCAAATAACTTCACGTGACACCAAAGAATACTTCATACCCTCGGTACCCATAGAGATACCATCAGACATTGTGATGGTATTATAAATCACACTTTTAGCTCCAGCGCTATCCACACCCTTACCCACCTCATCTGCTAGAGTATTGATGTGCATGTTGCATGGTGTCACCATTGACCAAGTTGAGGCAATACCCACTTGTGATTTTTTAAAATCCTCGTCGCTAAATCCTACTGCTCTGAGCATAGAGCGACTAGGAGCCTGAGTTGGTCCATCTACAATTTTAAGTGAATATTTGCGTGATTTATCTTTACTCATATTTTGATCTACGTTTTTAGTTTCAATGATTACACTATATGAATGTATAGATAAATTACAATCTAAATTGATGAGTTTGTTTGCTCACAAGCCTTACATCCTAAAATAGGTTGAATATGATCTTATTTTTAATAATTTATCTTTTTTGTAGATAAATTTTCTTTGTAAAATCTCCTTAAATTATTTAATCTTACTGTCATGGATTTCGATAAAAAAAAATCATTTCAGCTACCAGATGATGCCTTTGGGCGTATAGATGAAGAGGCTGATGAAAAATTTTATAAAATACCCAGATTTGTTGCCCACATAGATTTTGGCGCAATCGATGCTGTCACAGATCTCTACCGAGAATATCTCCCAAAAACTGGCCATGTCTTAGATCTTATGAGTAGTTTTTTTTCACATTTTCCAGATGAAAATACATATAGCTCTATAACTGGTTTAGGTATGAATGAAAGGGAAATGTTTCACAATAAACAGCTAGATGAATGGACTGTTCATAACTTAAATACTAACCCTCTTCTGCCTTTTGAGGACAACCAGTTTGACGCAGGGGTAATTTGCGTTTCCATTGACTATTTAACTGACCCTTTGTCTGTTTTAAAAGATATGGGAAGAGTTTTGAAAAAAGACGCGCCATTGATTATATCTTTTTCAAATAGATTTTTTGAGTCAAAGGCAACTTCTGTGTGGCTTCAGCTAGACGAAGAGCAGCGCGCCTATTTAGTCAAATCATTTCTGGTCGATACCAAACGCTTTAAAGATATAAAGCTCATTGACTGTTCTCCAGAATTTGGTGATCCGCTATATGCTGCTACTGCTAAAAACATAGCCTAGAGGTTTTTAGCATCAAGCTTTACTAACGAACAACTAAATACATTGGCCGACCATTTCGACTAATTTGAAGCAGTATTGATCTTTCACTCAACTTTATTGCATCGTAGAAGTCACTTAAATCTTGGACCCTTTTTCTATTAACCCCAACTATGAGGTCTCCAGGTCTCAATCCAGTATAGGCAGCTGGTGAATTGGGCTGCAAATCTGCAACAACTAGACCACTACCTTTGGAGCTCTTTTCTAGGGTAATACCCTCAAGAAGAGGAGGTATTTTTCCATCAACAAAAGAAGTTTGTTGCTCTCCAACCCCTACTGTTACTTTTTTTGTTTTGCCTTCACGAATTAAACTAACTTTTACTTTATCACCTATTTCTTTAATTCCAATTTGGCTTCTTAATTGACCGCCTGAACTAGTGGGTCTTCCATCAATAGCGGTTATTATATCACCAGCTTTTAAACCAGCTTCTTCTGCTTTTGAGCTCTCAGCTACACCAGTTACTAAGACGCCTTGCTGTCCATTTTTTAAGGAAAATGCCTGACGTAACTCCGGTGTAATATCCTGTATAGAAATTCCAAGTTGACCTCTTTTGACCTCGCCTGTTTCAAGAATTTGATCCATGCTAGCTTTAGCCATATTTACAGGTATCGCAAAACCAATACCTACATTTCCACCTGAGGGTGCAATAATTGCTGTATTAATGCCTATTAGATAGCCGTTTAAACTAACTAGTGCACCTCCAGAATTTCCAGGATTGATTGATGCATCAGTTTGAATAAAGTTCTCGTAACCCTCTATTCCAAGACCTGTTCGACCTAAAGCACTGACTATACCTGTCGTAACTGTTTGGCCTAGACCAAACGGATTTCCTATAGCTACAACAAAATCCCCTACATCTAATTTATTAGAGTCACCAAACTTAACCTCAGATAAGTTTTTTGCATCTACTTTTAATATAGCAATATCAAGTTCGGGATCAACACCTTTGATTTCAGCTGTAAATTCTCGACCATCAACTAAAGACACTCGAACTTCATCAGAACTCTTAATTACGTGATAATTAGTCATAATTATCCCATCTGCAGCATCGACGATTACACCTGAACCTGCGCTTTGTCTTCTTTTTCGGGGCTTTTGTATCTCAGGCATATTTCGACCACGTTGGTTAAAAAATTTCCTAAAGAAGGGATCATTCATTAAAGGATTTTGTGCCTGGTTATTTGTTGAAAAAGTGGCGATATTTACTACTGCAGGATTTACCTTTTTTAGCATTGAAGAGAGAGATGGGAGCTTATTTCCAGAACCATCCGACAAAGGAAGTGCGCCGTATGTTTCTAAAGAAAAACTACAAATACAAAGCAAAAAAACTAAGTTCTTAAGTAATGACATTACTGCTCCCAAAATTTAGTTAACGAGAATTTATACCTATTCATATAATTAGTTATTCTATATAAATATTAAAGACAAAACTAAATTTTTACTGAAAAACCTTGTAAAATGCAACTATTATTTCAATTGAAGGGAACTTATGAAAGCTGCAATGCTAAAAGATACAAATGGACCAAATTGTTTAGAAATAAAAGATATAAAAATACCCGAGCCTTTATCAGGGGAAGTGCGGGTAAAAATAGTGGCTTCAGCTCTAAATAGAAGAGACTACTGGATTACAAGAGGGGGATACCCAGGTACTAAAACTCCATGTATCGCTGGTTCTGATGGAGCTGGTGTTATTGACAAGGTTGGTGATGGAGTAAGCCCCGATATGATTGGAAAAGAAGTAATGCTATATCCAGCTAGGGAATGGGGAGAAAGTGAAATTTATTATGGACCAAATTTTCGAGTGCTCGGAATGCCAGATCAAGGCACCTTTGCAGAATATATTTGCAGCTCTGCAAAAGATGTTTATGCCAAGCCAGAATATCTGAGTTGGGAGCAAGCTGCTGCTGTTCCACTAGCTGGACTTACTGCTTGGCGAGCAGTAGTTACGCAAGCTGAAGTATGTAAAGGCCAAAAAGTTTTAGTAACTGGTGCAGGGGGTGGGGTATCTACTTTTGTTATGCTCTGGTGTTTGCATCTAGGGGCTAAAGTTTATGTCAGTAGTAGTAGTAGAGAAAAAATTCATGATGCTAAAAAACTTGGTGTAACTGCAGGTGAAAATTACAATATTGAGGGTTGCTATAAAAAATTATTTGAGCAATCAGGTGGTTTTGACGTTGTTATAGATAGCGCTGCAGGTAATTTATTTAATGAAGCACTCGATACTCTTTTGCCAGGAGGTCGTTATGTATTCTTCGGGTCCACGGCAGGTCGACCACCTGAAGGGCTTCCAATGGGGAAAGTATTTTTTAATCATATACGTATCCAAGGTACAACTATGGGTAGTAATGCTGAGTTCAGTGAAATGTTGAATTTTTTGAGGAAATATGAAATAAAACCGATAATTGATTCTATATACCCTCTATCGGATATTATTCAAGCTCATACTCAAATGGAAGTATTTGGACATACGGGTAAAATTATTCTTCTAAATAGTTTTACTGATTGATATTTGACCAAACGAGATTCCTCAGCTAATGTTAAATATTAAATGAAGGAGAGCGTAAAATTGACAGAATCGAATAAAACTATTGATTTTGAGAAAAAAATAAATGCACTTGAAAAAATAGTAGATGATATGGAGAAGGGTTCTTTGAGTCTTGAAGATTCTCTCAAATTTTTTGAGGATGGAATTAAAATTACGCGTGAATGTCAGCAAGCCCTAAAAAATGCTGAGCTCAAAGTTGAGACATTAACTGCGGGAACAAGTGCTTTCGAAAAATCTGAAGCCGATAAAACTTAATGGAAAACGAAAATTTTGCCGATTTCTTAAAGCATAGCCAACAAAGAGTTAACAGCAAGTTAACTTGTGTTCTCAATGAAAAAAATGATGGCCATAACCAACTAAATGAAGCTATTATTTACAGCGTTTTAAATGGCGGTAAACGCTTGCGACCTACATTAACTTATGCGGCAGCCGAAGCTTTAGGTGGGTTGACGGAAGATACCGACTTTGTAGCTATGGCAGTTGAATTAATTCATGCTTATTCATTAATACATGATGACTTGCCATCGATGGATGATGACAGCTTAAGAAGAAACCAGCCAACATGTCATATTATTTTTGGGGAAGCTCTTGCGATTCTTGCCGGGGATGCCTTGCAAGCATTAGCTTTTATTCAGCTTACAAAGCTTAGTAAGGTTCCTCCAGAGGTCTCTCTAAAGCTGATAAGTTCTCTAGCAAATGCAGCTGGACCTGACGGTATGGTTAAGGGTCAAGCAATAGATATAAATTCAGTTAATCAACTATTGACACTAGAAGAATTGGAGCTGATGCACCATAAAAAAACTGGTGCATTAATTCATGCAAGTATAATTATGGGGGCTCTTTCTACAGGAAAAGCAACTCAATTACAGCTAGATGCACTAAGAGATTATGGCGTATTTATTGGCCTAGCATTTCAGGTCCAAGATGATATTCTTGATGTTTCAGGTGACACTAAAACAATTGGAAAAGAAGCAGGCTCAGATCAAGCCCTAAATAAAGCTACATATGTTAAACTACTTGGTCTGGAAGGCGCTAGAAAAAAAGCGCTGCAGCTCCATGAATCAGCAATAGCTGCGCTTGAAATTTTTGATAATAAAGCACAACAATTAAGAGCAATTGCTGATTATATTATTAGTAGAAAATTCTAGGCATCCGTTCTATTTTAAAATAATTATGTCGAATAAGAAGTTTATCTAAAATAAATTTACTAGAAATTTAGTGTAATATTATATTTTCACTGCGGACAAGAAATAGATGACAAAAACCTTTGACAGAATACCCCATGAGAGACCAGAAACTCCTCTGCTGGATACTATAAATAATCCATCCGAAATGAGGAATCTTAGTTCAGAGCAATTGCTTATATTGGCAGATGAGTTGAGGGGTTACCTGCTATTTAGTGTTGGGCAAAGTGGTGGTCATTTTGGTGCTGGACTTGGCGCTATTGAATTAACAATTGCTCTTCATTATATCTTTGACACACCAGATGATAAGTTAGTTTGGGACGTTGGCCATCAAGCATACCCACATAAAATTTTGACTGGTAGAAGAGAAGAGATCACTACTATTCGACAAGCTGAAGGCCTGTCCCCTTTCCCTCATCGCAGAGAAAGTGAATATGATACCTTTGGTGTTGGCCACTCAAGCACCTCAATTAGTGCGGCGTTAGGCATGGCCCTTGCCTCAAAGCTAAAAAATAAGAATAGCAAAACTGTCGCAATTATTGGTGATGGAGCTATGACTGCAGGTATGGCTTTTGAGGCACTTAATCATACTGCTCACACTGACGCTGATCTATTAGTTGTGCTAAATGATAACAATATGTCGATTTCACATAATGTAGGTGGTCTTGCTACATATTTTTCTAAACTCTGGTCTAGTCGTTTTTATAACACAATACGTGAAGGTGGAAAAAAGGTACTTAAGGCAGTGCCTGCTGCTTCTGCATTTGTAAAAAAGACCGAGGTTCATCTTAAAGCGATGGTTGCACCAGGAATTGTATTTGAAGAACTAGGCTTCAATTATATAGGACCTATAGATGGCCACGATTTACCCCTCCTTATAAAAACTTTAGGTAACCTAAAATCACTTTCAAGCCCAATTCTACTTCATACTATTACACAGAAAGGTAGAGGCTTCGGTCCTGCAGAATCAGATCCTGTTGGCTACCATGCTTTAAATAAAATTGAATCAAGTATGGCTAAAGACGAACAATCAAAACCAATAAAACAAAATAAAAAGAAATATCAACAAATTTTTGGTGAATGGTTATGTGATATGGCAGATGAAGATTTATCTCTGGTAGCTATAACTCCAGCTATGTGTGAAGGGTCTGGTATGGTTGAGTTTTCTCAGCGCTATCCAGACCGTTTTTATGATGTTGCTATAGCAGAGCAACACGCTGTAACGCTCGCAGCTGGCTTAGCATGCGAAGGAATTAAACCTGTAGTTGCTATTTATTCTACCTTTTTACAACGAGCCTATGATCAGCTCATTCATGATGTAGCTCTTCAAGACTTAAATGTATTATTTGCTATTGATAGAGCAGGGCTTGTTGGAGAAGATGGAGCAAGCCATGGAGGTAGTTTCGATATAACCTTTCTTAGATGTATTCCAAACCTCATTATCATGACACCGTCCGATGAAAATCAAACGCGCCAGATGCTCTATACTGGATTCGTTCATAATGGCTGTGCTGCAGTGCGATATCCACGCGGAGTAGGTCCAGGAGCAGAGATACAAGAAACAATGACTGCTCTTAGTATAGGGAAAGGCGAAGTTATTCTAGAAGGAAAAGATATAGCAATATTAAATTTTGGCGCGCTACTAGAAACAGCTAAAGAGGTAGGCGCTGACCTTAATGCTACTGTTGTTGATATGCGCTTTGTTAAGCCATTAGATGAGGCTCTAATAAAAAAACTGTCCAAAGAAAATACCCTGTTTGTGACTATTGAGGATAACGCAATTGCTGGAGGAGCGGGTAGTGCTGTGGGTGAATATTTAGCCTTTTTGGAGACAAGGGTACATATACTACATATTGGCCATCCTGATAAATTTATTTCTCACGGGAGCAGAAAATATCAATTAAATCAGGCTAGTTTGGATACAGAAAATGTTAAATTAGCTATCCAAAAAAAACTTGATGTAATCAACTGTTAATTAAAAAAATTAATATATCAAAATTTCCTGCTAAACGGAGGCAAGTCGGCCAAAAGTTTTTCGCCATAACGTTTAGTTAGAATTCGGCGATCTAAAATTGTAACCTTTCCAGTATCAGTTTCGCTTCTGATGAGTCTTCCACATGCTTGATGTAATCTTATCGATGCCTCAGGTAACATTAGGTCCATAAAAGGGTTACCTCCCTGCTCTTCTATCCATTCAGACAATGTTGTATAAATAGGGTCATCTGGTACTGAAAAAGGTATCTTTGCAATGATTACATGTCGACAATAATCGCCGGGAAAATCCATACCTTCAGCAAAGCTTGCTAATCCAAAAATAATGCTACCGTTGTTCTTATCGATAGCTTGTTTATGCCGATAAACAATTTCTTGGTGGGTGAACTGCCCTTGAGTCAATATGCTCTTCTTAAATTCTCCGGAGAGTCCATCTAAAACTGATTCCATTTGTCTGCGAGAAGAAAATAAAACTAATGTTCCCTCGTTACAATCAATTAATTGAGGTAATTTTTTGATGAGAGCCTCTGTATGTGCTACAGAATCACTAGCATCAACGCCTATATCCGGAATTACGAGCGAACCTGCGCTCAAAAAATCAAAAGCGCCTTCCACTGCTTTGCAGTCTGAGTTCCCCAACAAACCAACATTTTTTTTAAAACTATTAAAACTTCCCAAAGTTCTTAATGTAGCTGAGGTGAGTATGGCAGAATAACAATGTTTCCATAAATTAACCTGAAGTATACCTCCAGCATCTGTTGGTGAAGAAGACAGGCAGATATCTATATTTCCTAAATTCGACTCTTCAATTGATAACCATCTAGCACTTGGTGATCTTTCATATTGTTTTATTATGGCATTGTTCTCAGCTTCTAGATCATAATGAGGGCTCTGTGAATAGCTTTGCCATAATTGCTTAATTGATTCAGCTCTGCCCTGCCAGGCACCTACTTGTTGAAATAACTGCTCTAGATCCACCCTTGGAATAGGGAAGTATGGGTCGTCCATTACATCAGTTAAATTTTCGGCTAACATCTTTGTGAGGTTAGAAAAAGTATTTAGCTCTTTTGAAATATTTTCAGATATTTCTCTAATCTCATCACCAGGGTCACCGCGAGAAAAGCTACATAGTGATTTACCGGCATCATTTTTTTCAATATATTTTTCAAATACAGGGTAGCTTAACCCTATGAGTTTTTCGGATATATCTGCAGCATCACCTATTTTTTCGAAGTATTCTTGCACTGTTGGAGTATCTTTAAAAAGTAGACGCTTTACT
Source organism: uncultured Porticoccus sp. (assembly GCA_964276025.1). Classification (GTDB taxonomy): domain Bacteria; phylum Pseudomonadota; class Gammaproteobacteria; order Pseudomonadales; family Porticoccaceae; genus Porticoccus. The sequence continues at coordinate 158,368 of CAXYDD010000002.1, forward strand.
GATATTTGTTTTTTTACTTGGCCTAGCCAGTTAGCTGAACTTTTTAGTCGACATTGACTTGAAAAATGATTAATTGCTGTCGAACTTATCTTATGAGCCTCGTCAAAGATATAAATTGTATCTTCTGGAGCTGGTAGTATAACTCCTCCACCTAAAGCTAAATCAGCCATTACTAAATCATGATTAGCAACAATACATTCAGATTTTTCTATATCATCTCTAGCTTTAAAAAAACAACACTTAGCAATATGTCGACACTTTCGACCTGCACACTGGCTTCGATTTACCGTCAATGGTCTCCAGTCTGTATCCTCTATAATATCTGACCAGCTATCTCTATCACCTCGCCAAGCACCATCATTAATGGATTTGTCCATTGCATGATATTTTTTGATTATGCTTTCTGAAGGGTTGAAATTAGTCTCATCATCAAATAAAAATACTCCACTCTCTTTTGCTTTAGCTACATCTAGATATTGCTCTAACCTCAAAGGACAAAGATATCGACCACGACCTTTTACAAGGCTCACACTGTAATCCCAATCTGCACTTTTTAGTAACATGGGAATATCTTTATTAACCAGCTGTTCTTGTAGAGCAACTGTTCCTGTTGATATAACAACTTGCTTTCCCATTAATCTTGCTAAAGGAAGTGTTGATAATAGATATGCAATAGTTTTACCGGTGCCTGTTCCAGCCTCGACTACACAAATACCATTATCAGAATTTCTCTGGCCTGATGTATCTTGCTTGATATCACCAACCGTATTAGCAACTAAAGAAATCATCTGCTTTTGCCCTAATCTTGGGCGCAAACTATTGTTTTTTAGAAACTTTCTATATCCCTCTTGGATCTTTTTTTGTGTCTTTATCTCTAGAGTCATTGCTTTTGATTAATATTTTGTAATATTGGATTAGCGTACATCTCAAGAATAATTTTTTGGCAAACAGGATCGAGGGCTTCTATTCTGTTATTAAACTCATCAGTTATTTTGGGCCAATCACACTGAAGCTTAGCTGCCATTGCTTCTGTTATATTGGTAGGTTTATGAAGCTTATGGTAAGCCAACAAATTGGTGGCGTGTGGTTTATAGTTTTTGATAATTTGATAATCAATTGAACGTGCAGCCTCATCGGCAGAGATAAAGTCTGTTTTCAGAGGGTTCCCGAAGGCTACGTGCACTGCGCCTTTTCGCCCAACTATGCCTTTATAAATACTAAAGAAATCTTCATCTTCGTTTTTTTCATAAGAGCCTGTTTTATATTTTTCAGCGAGCTCCTTGCTCTTATTAATATCAAGAGGATCAAATTCATACGAAATAGATACTGGCACAATATTAAGCTCGCTCAATGCAGCACCAAAGGTTTGAGATTTTTCTTTGCTCAGGGTTAACATTTTCAGTAGAGCTGGTTCCGTTCTATCTAATCCATTCTTTGCTCGTCCTTCACGTTGGGCTATCCAAACTGAAGACTTATCCTCAATCAAAGAATATCGAATATAACGAGATAGCTTAGTAAAAGCTGTCAACTTTTCTCGTCGCCCTTTTACAGACCTCTTTACAACGAAACTTTTATTTACACGAGCCAAATCAGATATAAATTCTTTTTTAAGCAGATTGTCGCCTATAGCTATTCTTACAGTATCCCTGCCATCATCAATTAGAGCTACATTTAAGAAAGCTGGATCCATCGCTATATCCCTATGATTACTAATAAAAAGGTAGGGCGTTTTTCGCTCTAATTTTTCAAGACCGCTAACAGTCAAAAAGCTATCAGTTTCTATCAGTAGCTTTCCAAAGCTTACTCTTATAGCCTCATGAAGATCGTTTACCTTTTTCATTTTTGAAAATGCAGAACGCAATGTATAGGAAATAATGGGTCTAACTAGCCAAGGCAACCAGCGATTTAATCTCGGGTACTTAATAGACAACAATATATCTATAAATTCTGAATTGTTAGAGAGCCTAGCTAAAACAGTAGTCACCTCACTGTCGGAATAAGGTCTGATATCATCAAATTCATTCATAATCAAAATGGCTTTTTTATTTATATAGATGGAATTTTTCTAAACAAGCTATCGGTGGTTGTGCCATGGGACATCTGAAGAACTTTTCTTCACTAAATGAACGACATCTAGAGTCATCGCAAATAAAGCCATACGGACAAGTAAACCGTTATCTGTCTGGCGAAAAATGGCCAAATTTGGATTACTATCTAGATCTTTGTCCAGCTCGTTAGCTTCTTTTCTTGAATCCCTCGGCATTGGATGCATAATTACAGTATTAGGCTCACAATGAGCGGTGTAGACAGCATGATTTAACCTGAACTTCCCACGATATGCATCAGCTTCATCTTTACTAGTAAATCTCTCTTCTTGAATTCTCGTAGAATAAACGATGTCTACATGAGATATACTCGACTCAATTTTTTCTGACTCGATAACTGACAATCCATTACCTTTCATCTCTTCTACGATGTCTTTTGGCATAGATAGGTCATTTGGTGAAACAAGCTGAACAGAAATATTTTTATAGAGCATTAATAATTTACTGAGTGAATGAACTGTTCTTCCATGCTTTAAATCTCCAACCATAGCTATACGAAGTCCATCAATCTTTCTGCCTGAGGCTTTAAGTTCTTTCTCTATAGTGTATAAATCTAATAAAGCTTGACTGGGGTGCTCATTACTACCGTCACCACCATTAATTACTGGAACTCGACTACTCTTAGCAAAATCAGCAACCGATCCGGGTTTAGGGTGACGCATACAAATGATATCGCTGAAACCGGATAATACTCTAGCTGTGTCATGCAAAGACTCTCCTTTAGCTAAAGCGGAGAGCTCAAGGCCTACTGTCTCTCGCACATCGCCACCTAAAAGATTAAAAGCGCTACCAAAACTAATACGGGTTCGCGTACTTGCTTCAAAAAACATATTCCCAAGAATAGCCCCTTCGAGAACTCGTGTTCTTTTTTGCCTTTGAGCGTAAGGCTCCATATCGTCAGCGACACGAAAAATATTATCGATATCATCCCTTTCAAACTGGCTTATGGAGAGAACACTTTGACCTTTAAGTTTCACTTTTACCCCAAAACTAGAAGTTTAATTCTGACTATTTTAGCGACTTTCCTGTGCGTGAACCAGCAACTTATTAAATGAAAGTCTAATCAAGAATTGCATGGCCCCATGTCTTAAGAGATAACAGTATATTACGATCCCTTTCTGAGCAATCTTTTGATAATAATAGCTTGTCTATCTTTAAAAAATAATCCTTCAAAGAAAGATGGTTTTCCGTATCATTATGTAGCCTTTCATTGCGCATATTTTTCCAAGCCTCCTTTTCAGGTTCGGTTAGAGTATTAGGATAATTTATTGCTCTATATAAGAATAATAAAGCTTTGTAGCGCTTGTCTTGTAAATTTATACTGCCATCAGCTAATTCTGTGGATGAAGAATTTCTTACTTGTTGTAGTAGTTTTTGATCGCTCTTAGCTTCAATAAAACCCACATGACTGGATCTCTCAAGATACTTACTTTCTTCAAATTTGTTCATAGAGTAAGCTTTTTTTAACTTTATAGATAAATCATGCTTTAACAGTTCATGTAGATTCTTTTCACATTTTTCTAGGGAAATATTTAATCGATCTGAAGTAACATCATCTATCAAATTAGGTGTCAGAATAATAGGGCACTTGTTTAATTCTATTGTGCAAAGTGAAATTTTTTGTTTATTAGATTTTTGTATGAATAAATGCTCATATAATTCTTCAGCTGAAAAATCTATTAGAGGCTGGGGGTCACCCATTAAATTGAAACAGATGATAGAGTTATTATTTGTAGGATTAATGGTTAGTGGCATCATTAAAGATGAATAAAAATTTTCTTTGCGAAGCTTTCCAGAAATGTGCAAAAATGGTTTTCTTTTATCAATATCTATAAGTCTCTTCACCTCTTTTTTTTGTCTATGCATATAAACATAATCATATAATTTAGGCTGTTTACTCATAACTAACTTAGCTATGTTAATGGTTGCAATTACATCAGACAAAGCATCGTGGGCAGACTCGTGAGTAATTCCATTTGCCTCAGTCAAACTAACTAATTTGAAACAAGGGGAACCATCATCTTTTACTGGCCAATTTATACCTTCGGGTCTAAGCGCCCAAGTAAGACGAAGTAAATTTAAGATATCCCACCTGGAATTCCCATTTTGATGTTCTCGTGCATAGGGGTCGTAAAAATTACGGTACAAGCAATAACGGGTGAATTCATCGTCAAACCCAATACTGTTATAACCGACACCACAAGTTTCCGGAAAAGATAATTCTCGATGTATCTTATAAATGAACTCCTTCTCTGGAATACCTTGCTCTAAAGAAATTTGGGGAGTAATACCTGTAACTAAGCAAGATTCAGGAGACGGAAGTCGATGAGATGGTGGGTGGCAATACATAACTAACGGTTCGCCCACTATTTCTAATTTTTCGTTGGTTCTTATGCCGGCAAATTGTGAAATATGATCTCGATTTGGGTTTAATCCAAAAGTTTCGTAGTCATACCAATAAAGACTGTTAGTCATTCTTGAGTTAACTCCATGTTTATGCTACTTATCATACCTAATATATGATTAATAACATAAAAATAATAATCGTAATTTCCTCAAAGTGATTGGATTTCTGTAATTGAAGCATTAAAATGTATTTTTTAAAATTAATCTAAAGCCAACCTAATCTCGTGGCTCTGTATCCTTTGACATTTTTTATTCATAGAGCCTAACATTTTATTTTTTTAATTTTAAATTTTCGGAGGGGACCTTGATAATTAAGCGAATCGAAACTGACAGTATGGGTGAAATTGAAGTTCCAGCTGACCGTTATTATGGGGCCCAAACAGCTCGATCTCTGATTCATTTTGATATAGGAATAGAAATTATGCCTCGGGAAATTATACGAGGCATGGGTATCTTAAAAAAAGCTTCAGCAATAGTTAACGCTGATCTGGGATTGCTAGAGGAAGAAAAAAAGAATCTCATAGTCAAATCTGCTGATGAAGTTATAAGTGGTGATCTTGATGATCACTTCCCGCTTCGAATTTGGCAAACAGGCAGTGGAACTCAATCGAATATGAATACTAATGAGGTCATTGCTAATAGAGCTATTGAGATATCGGGCGGTAAGCTAGGCTCCAAAACACCAATACACCCTAATGACCATGTAAATATGGGGCAATCTTCTAATGATACCTTTCCTACAGCAATGCATATTGCAGCTGTTGAGCAAATACATGGTCACCTACTGCCTGAATTAACAGGTCTGCGTGATTCGATCTCAAAGAAATGTATTGAATTTAAAGGAATCACAAAAATCGGTCGGACTCACTTAATGGATGCTACACCACTCACACTTGAACAGGAGTTTAGTGGTTATGTGCAGCAACTCACAAACGGAATACAGCGAGTAAAAAGCTGCTTACCTAATCTTAGTCAAATTGCACTTGGAGGTACGGCAGTAGGCACTGGTCTAAATTCTCATCCAGATTTCGCAATAAAGGTTGCTAATCAAATTGCACTTCTAACAAGTAAAGAATTTGTTACAGCACCAAATAAATTTGAGTCGCTCGCTGCTCATGATGCTATTGTAGAAGCAAGCGGTATAATGAAAACACTAGCTTGTTCATTAATGAAAATAGCTAATGATGTAAGATGGCTTGGCTCTGGGCCTCGATGTGGTATAGGAGAGCTCACCTTACCCGCAAACGAACCTGGTAGCTCAATCATGCCGGGCAAAGTTAATCCTACCCAATCTGAAGCAATGACAATGGTTGCTGCGCAAGTTATTGGTAATGATACAGCCATAGCTGTTGGAGGGTCATCTGGGAACTTTGAATTAAATGTTTTTAAGCCTGTGATGATTTACAACCTCCTGCAATCAATAAGACTACTTGGCGATTCATGCCGATCTTTTAATGTGCATTGTATTGTAGGAATTACGGCTAATAAATCTAAAATTAATGAGCATCTAAATAATTCTTTGATGCTAGTCACAGCCCTTAACCCATATATAGGCTATGATAATGCTGCAAAAGTAGCCAAGAAAGCTTTTGATGAGAATACAACTTTAAAGGAAGCTGCGGTTGCTCTGAAACTTCTAACATCTGATGAATTTGACGAGAAAGTAAGACCGGAAGAAATGACAAAACCAAAGTAATTTTTTTAATCTTAATGGTTACTCAGATTTACTGTTTACTGAGACTTTAATTGCTGTATATCTCGATTAATAATCAATCGATGAGCATCAATTGCTTTAATTGCTTTCTCGTTTTCTAATATTCGAGCCTCTATGCCCTTTGATGATTTGCTTCCGTATTTGGCAGCTAAATCATTCACCTCTAACTTAGTAGCTAATGAAGAATTCACTAGTGAGCTCACAGATTTATTCGACTTTTCTATTTTTTTACTAATACTTGCTAGATCTTGTTTTTGATACTCTAGAGAGGTTTTAATTTTCTTTATACTCTTACTGTTTCTATCATAAGCTATTCCCCATAATTTCTTTATCTCAGACCAATGTTTATCTAACTTTAAGTCTTGCTCTTTAAAGTTGGAATCTATATCTGTCGTAACAACATTAGTTTCGAGCACTTCAAAACGTTCCTGTAGTTGGCCCAACTCGGATCCCTGAGCAAGCACCAAATAAATTAGCCCAATAATAGTTATTATCAAAAGTGGGTTAGCTATTTTATGCCAATTAATACTATCTTTAAGGGTAAGATTATCTTGATTTGAAGAGCTAGAATCACTAGATATTGGTCGATTTATATAAACTCCACCTCTACCAATCCTATCGTCACTCTCAGGGACAATTGAATCAGTTTTATTGTTATCATCGTTTACCATCGTTCGCATACTCCCAAGAAAGATAAATTCTATACAGACATTATACGTCATAGGTATAAAATATGGCCAATAAGTATTCTCTTACAGGAGTAGGTGAACTGGATAATTAAAAGCAACTTTATAAAATAATGTAAAAAAAAAGCCCTCAATACAGGCTTTTTTTCATTTTAAGATTTTTTTATTTTTTAAATATAATAAAGTATTCCAAACAGCAGAGCTGTTAAAGTCAAACTGCCATGAATTACACCTTTAACGGAAGCCATTGGTCCTTGTTTTCCAATAAGAGCATTTAGTTCGAGTGCCGCAATAATAGCTAAACAGATCATAAGATCTAAACCCCCAACAGGCGATCCATAACCACTTCCACCCCATTGTGCTCCATGTGGGCTAGCTAGCATACCGAAGGCCATAGGAGCTGAAAATAAAACATTTGTTCTTGATGCTAAGAGTGCTTTAGCTCCATTTGCTGCAGCATCTCCATCTTTCATACCCAATGCTATTTGCTGAGCAGGCCATATTACAAGCCAAACGTTGAGGAACATTAGAGTTCCCATTGTTGAACCAATGATAATCGAATTATTGAATTGATGATTATGTGAAAGGCCTCCAAGTAAGATTACACCTGAAATGAAAGTTAACATAGCTCCCCAACGGAACCACCATAGAGCGCTTGGAGCTAATTTTTGTTTAGCGTCTGCAAGTCCCTCAGGAGATGCCTGCTTAAAATATCCGCCTTGCACAAAGTTGAAATAATAGAGCATTCCAATCCATACGATTCCAACTAGCAGATGACTCCAACGAACAAGAAAATTAAAAAATTCCATACTTACACCCAAAATATTAAGTTAACAATCTGATATTTATTTATTCTACACTACGTGAAACCTATTATAAATGTTATTTATAACAATAAATATATACATAACTATTAATGATAATGATTATTATTTGCATTAAAAATTACTTAACTGAGTAAATGATATTAAAGATCTTGGATGTCTTTTAAATTGACAAAAAAAAACCCGTAAAATTACGGGTTTTTCGATACTTGTGAAGATGGGTGGGTTTACATCATACCTCCCATACCTCCCATACCTCCCATACCTCCCATACCTCCCATATCTGGCATTCCACCAGCAGGACTCGCTCCTTCCTCTGCGGGAGCATCTGCAACCATAGCTTCAGTAGTCAACATCAATCCTGCTATTGAAGAGGCCGCTTGTAATGCACTTCTAGTTACTTTCGCAGGGTCTAAGATTCCCATTGCTATCATATCGCCGTATTCACCTATTCCTGCGTTATAACCAAAGTTACCTTTGCCAGCTTTAATTTTATCTACAACAACTGAGCCTTCACCACCGGCATTAGAAACAATTTGCCTCAAAGGTGACTCCATAGCTCGTTGAGCTAACCTAATTCCTACATTCTGATCTTCGTTATCGCCGGTTAAGCCTTCTATTTCCTGCAGAGCTCGGATTAATGCCACACCGCCGCCAGGAACTACTCCTTCTTCGACAGCTGCACGAGTAGCATGCAAAGCATCGTCAACACGAGCTTTCTTTTCTTTCATTTCAACTTCAGTTGCAGCGCCAACTTTTATTACGGCAACCCCACCAGCTAATTTTGCAACTCGTTCTTGTAGCTTTTCACGATCGTAATCAGAGGAGGTATCTTCAATTTGTGCGCGAATCTGCTTAACTCGTTCAGCGATAGCTTTCTTGTCACCTGCGCCATCTACGACCGTTGTATTTTCTTTAGTCATGCTAATACGTTTAGCTGTACCTAGATGTTCCAATGTTACTGCTTCAAGCTCCATTCCAACTTCTTCAGAGATTACAGTGCCACCTGTAAGGACAGCTATATCCTCAAGCATAGCTTTACGACGATCACCAAAACCTGGAGCCTTACATGCAGCAACTTTAACTATTCCACGCAGGTTATTCACAACAAGTGTAGCAAGCGCTTCGCCATCTACGTCCTCTGCGATAATCATGAGTGGACGACCGGCTTTTGCAACGCTTTCAAGTAAAGGTAATAAGTCTCGTATATTCGAAATCTTTTTATCATATAGCAATATATATGGAGTTTCGTGTTCAACACCCATACTTTCTTGATTATTTATAAAGTAAGGTGATAAGTAGCCTCTGTCAAATTGCATGCCTTCAACAATATCTAGCTCATTTTCAAGCCCACTTCCATCTTCAACAGTAATAACACCCTCTTTTCCAACCTTCTCCATTGCTTGAGCAATAATATCTCCAACGTGAGTATCACTATTTGCTGATATTGTACCTACTTGAGCAATAGCTTTATTATCGACACAAGGTTTAGCCATTGCAGCAATTTTTTCGACAGCTGAAGATACAGCCTTGTCTATGCCACGTTTTAAATCCATAGGGTTCATACCCGCGGCTACGGATTTTAATCCTTCATTTACGATTGATTGTGCCAAAACTGTAGCAGTCGTTGTTCCATCGCCAGCTTCATCAGAGGCTTTAGATGCAACCTCTTTGACCATCTGTGCACCCATGTTTTCAAATTTATCCTTTAGGTCAATTTCTTTTGCGACAGAAACCCCATCCTTAGTAACTGTGGGAGCTCCATAAGATTTTTCTATAACTACATTACGACCTCTTGGCCCCAGTGTCACCTTTACCGCATCTGCAAGTACATTGACTCCTTTGAGCATTGGGTTGCGTGCGTTATCTCCAAATTTAACTTCTTTATCTGACATGATAATTTTTCCTTTCTTAAAAATTCATTGAAACTTTAATTGTATTCATAACTGAGTAATATTGGGCTAAGTTAATATAACTGCCTTAATATCCGTTTCTCCAAGGATTATTAGCTCTTCTCCATCAATTTCGATAGTATCGCTTCCGGCGTACTTTCCAAAAACAACAGTATCTCCGAGCTTTACATCCACTGGGCGAACTTCACCACTATCCAAGATCTTTCCAGATCCTATTGCGATTACAGTTCCTTCATTTGGTTTTTCTTTTGCAGACCCAGGCAATAAAATGCCACCTGCAGTTTTTTCTTCCTCTTCCTTTCGACGAACAACAATGCGGTCGTGTAGGGGGCGAATTTTCATCATCTTTCTCCACTGTTTATATGGGATCCTGAAATATAAAAATATTACAGAAACAATTATTAAAGGGTATTAAAACCAACTCATACTTATGTTATTTATTTATATGGTGTCTACTTACAGTCATTTCAAGGGGTAAAAAAAATTTATTTATCTTGTTCTTCTGTCCAATATTCTGCATCTATGAATTCTTCATTTTTATTTGAATTATTTTCACTAAGATTATCAGAGTGTGTTTGAGTAAAGTTTTTTTCATGAGTTGCAATAAAAAATTTAGATGTAAAACTAGTTAAAAAATATGTTCTAAGGATCGGGGCTAAACCGACGAAGCCTATAAAGTCAGTAACAAATCCAGGTATTATCAAAAGAACCCCGCTAAATGAAATGATTATAGCTTCTATCATTTCTTTGGCAGGAATTTCTCCTACATAAATTTTTTCACGGGCTCGAAAAAGTGTCTTTAGCCCCTGCTTTCTTAAAAAGAAAATGCCCACTATTGCTGTGAATAAAACAAGGCTCACCGAAAAAAAAGGTCTAGTCACATGACTCACGGCTATTAACAGAGATATTTCTACGAAAGGAATTAGAATAAAAAATAAGAAAAAGTATCGCAAAAAATATCTCCTATGAATTTTGTGTTACAGCTACATTCTTTTTCCAGACTATCCAGGAGAGAAATATCGCAGGTAAACCCATCAATGCAGCATAAAAGAAAAACACTTGATAACCAGCAGCGTCAACCAGTAAACCAGAAAATCCACTAAAAAATTTCCCTGGTAAAATCATCAGCGACGTAAAGAGTGCATACTGTGTCGCAGTGAAGGTTCGATTGGTCAAACTTGATAGATAAGCAATGAATACCCCTCCTGAAAAACCTCCACTGATATTATCCCCACTTATTGCTAATATCAAACCACCCATCTCATTGCCTAAATTAGACAGATATACAAATAAAAGATTTGTTGTAGCAGTTAGTATCGCAGCGAAAATTAAAGGCCTATGAATACCGTAACGAAGAACACATAAGCCTCCTAAAAAGGCCCCTAGGAGGGTCATAAAAAAACCAAAGATCTTACTTACTCCTGCAATTTCAGACTTAGTGAAACCTAAATCTAAATAAAATGGATTAGCCATAATACCCATTGTAATATCGCTAAGTCGAAAGACAGATATGAATACTAAAATTATCAATGCATAAGAACCATTCCTTTTAAAAAACTCCAAAAATGGAGCCACAAAGGCTTCTTGCAACCAAAAAATTAAACGATCAATAAAATATCTTTTTTTATCATTCAAGTATGAAAATCGCTTATCTGGGTCATTGTTTGGCTCTGGTATTAGTAAAACAGTAAATATGCCAATCAACATCAAAGTTGCCATGAAATAATATGCTATATCCCAGCTGTATACATCAGCCATATAAAGGGCGCCAGCTCCTGCTATTAACATTCCGACTCTATATCCAAACTGATAGCCAGCAGCTAGGGCGCCTTGCATTTCATCTGTAGCTGATTCAATCCGAAATGCGTCGATAGCGATATCCTGAGTAGAGGAAGAAAAGGCAACTAAAACTGCACAGATAGCGAAATTAAATAGAGACACCCTTGGGTCAACAAGCACCATAGCAATTAATCCTAATATGATTCCTATTTGTCCAAGCAAAATCCAGCTTCTACGCTGACCAATTTTTGAGGTGAGCCATGGCACTTTTATTCGATCAACGACCGGTGCCCAAAAAAACTTTATAGAGTAAGTCATTCCAACCCAACCAAAAAAACCGATACTAGTTCTACTAATGTCTAAATCAGTCAGCCATGCTGTCAATGTGCTAAAAACTAGTAAGAGCGGTAACCCAGCTGAGAATCCTAAAAATAACATTCGCATTACTTCTGGTTGACGATATATTTTAACTGCCTCGCCCCAACTTCCAGTTCCTTCCTGGAATTTCATTTAATTATTCCTCTTAATAATACTTATTTTCATATAGTACTTATCGCTCGCAAGCTATAATGTCAAAATAGTAAATAAAAAAGATTAATACCCTAACAGATTCAGCTCATGATGCTATACACTTAATTGATATATGAAAGCGATCTTAGAAGTCTTCAATTTAACAAAATCATTCCGCTCTTTAAAGGCAGTTGATGATGTATCTTTCAGTATACCTAAAGGTTCATGTTTTGGTTTATTGGGTCCCAATGGTGCAGGAAAAACTACAACTATTGAAATTATTGAGGGTATAAAAAAACCCACGACTGGAAAAATTTTATATAAAGGTAAAGAGCGAAATAGCGATTTTTCATCAGAAATGGGAATTCAATTTCAAACAACAGCCTTAATGGACTATTTAAAAACTTATGAAGTTCTTAAGCTATTCTCAAAACTCTATCGACATACAAAATCTATCGACGAGTTAATCTATATATGTCAACTTGAAGAATTTTTGGATACCTACGCAACAAAACTTTCTGGTGGGCAGCGTCAAAGACTTCTGTTAGCTATTGCTTTAGTAAATGATCCAGAAATTCTTTTTTTAGATGAACCAACAACAGGATTAGATCCTCAAGCTAGAAGAAATTTCTGGTCACTTATCCGAAATATAAAGAAAAATGGTAAAACTATCCTGCTCACTACTCATTACATGGAAGAGGCCGAGTTACTATGCGACCAATTAGTGATAATGGATAAGGGGAAAATAATAGAAGATGGCTCTCCAGCTAAGCTGCTAGAAAAAAACTTTGGACACAGTTATGTCTGTATTAACCATGAAGATTTTAATATAACTGAAAATGCAATATATACTGATAAGATTTCAAGTTCTATCGAGGTACGAGAAGATTGTATTGCAATTGCCACTAGCGATATCGAAAAAACTTTGTCAGAGCTAGCATCCCAGGGAATTGCCTTGCAATCACTACAAGTAAGGAAGCCTTCTCTTGATGATTTATTCTTGAAGTTAACAGGCCATCACCTCAGGGAGTGATAAAAAAAAATGAAAGAAATTTTTGCGCTATGGATGGCTAGAAATAGAGAGTACTACAGAGACAAAGGATCATTATTTTGGTCTTTTATAGCCACCCCTTTAATTGTCATTATATTAGCTTTAGTTTTTTCATCTGAAAATCAAAAAATATTTCAAATCGGAATACTTGGTCCTCAATTGAATTCGACAAACCAGTCACAGTCTACTTCAGACATACTTGTAAATTTGCTTTCTTCTGAGCCAACAATTGATTTAGTAGAATACGAAAATATTGAAGTTATTATGAAGAAAATAAGACTTCATGAATTAGATATATTTTTGGATACTAAAAAAACCCCTCGTTATTGGATAAATCCTGAATCTGAGAAAGGCCTTTTACTAGAAACAATGTTATTGGCAAAATCTAAATTGACTAATTCTACAATTGTTTGGACAAGAGAGGAGGTGCTGGGTCAAAAAATACGCTATATAGACTGGGCTATACCGGGTATTTTGGCTATGAACATAATGTTCAGCGGTTTGTGGGGAATTGGCTATATTATAGTTCGCTATAGAAAAAATGGGGTACTTAAAAGATTGAAAGTTACGCCATTAAGTGCGTGGAAATTTTTAGGGTCACAAGCCCTTTCAAGGGTATGTATAATGATATCGGTAACTACGATTGTATTTTTTGGCTGCAATCTCTTCATTGACTTCATGATGATTGGTAGTTATCTGCTTTTGCTTTTAGTTGCAGTATTTGGAAATCTTTCCATTATAAGTATGTCACTATTGATGGCTGCGAGAACTTCTAGTGAGGATCTAGCAAATGGTCTTCTCAACCTAATAAGCTTTCCTATGCTTCTTCTTTCAGAATTATGGTTTTCTCTAGATGGCGCACCCGAGTGGTTGCAAAGTTTTTCAGAATTTCTTCCATTAACACATTTAGTATCAGCATCTAGGGCAGTCATGCTTGAGGGTGCAAGCTTTAACGATATAAGTTATCAATTAATTATTTTAAGTGTTATGACTTTTTTCTTTATAGGTCTTGCAGGTATCTTTTTTCGCTGGGATAACGATTAATATAAATATTCAGTCCTTATCATCGAAATTTAAAGTATAGCGCTCCCAATCAAAATATGGACCTGGATCTGTTTTTCGACTAGGGGCTATATCTGAGTGCCCTGTAATACGATTTTTGTCAATTAACGGATATCGCTTTATTATTTCTTGGGTTACCTTAATGAGACTCTCATACTGAGCATCAGTGTATGGTTTGCTGTCACTTCCAACTAACTCAATGCCAATAGAGAAATCATTACAGTTAGTTAAACCATTGTAGATTGATGCTCCAGCATGCCAAGCTCTATCGTTAAAACTTACAAACTGTATGAACCCTCCTTCACGATCAATTAATAGGTGTGCAGATACCCTTAAATTTGCAATTTTTTTAAAGTACGGATCTAAACTTGGGTCCAGATTATTCATAAAAAAATCACAAATATATCCATTATCAAAATTTTCTGGCGGCAAGCTTATACTATGGATTACTAAAAGTGATATGTTTTCTATATCTGGACGGTTATCCTGATTAGGTGATGGCTCACTTTGAGCTAAACTATACCAACCATTCGAATTAATCATGAAAAATTTCCAGGGATCAGATTACTTTAGAAATTATTGCGTCTATAGACTACGATCAATAAAATATTAACTTCACAATTAAATATAAATCAGGTGGCGGCCTAATGCCAATAAGAATTTTAGGGAGTTTTTACAAAAGAGTGTGGTTGTTATACTAATTATAGGAGCAAATGAGGTCCCTTATTATGTTAATCGATAAAAAATTGATGAAAGATATTAAAATCATTGTTGCCAGATCTCTATCAGAAGATATTGGTGATGGCGATATTACAGCTAAACTTATACCAGAGAATGTGGTATCTGATGCACTCGTTGTTACTAGGGAAAAAGCGATCCTTTGTGGTCAGGCTTGGTTCGATGAAGTATTTCATCAGCTGGATTCTCGCGTTACAGTAAAATGGCTAGCTCAGGATGGTGATGCATTGGAGCCAGACCAGCATATATGTAGGCTTAACGGTTCGGCTCGAAGCCTTTTAACAGGAGAAAGGACCGCACTCAATTTTCTTCAAACCTTATCTGGTACAGCTACAACAGCCAGAGAATATGCCACATTAGCATCTGAAAGCGGAATTAAGATTCTAGATACTCGAAAAACAATTCCAGGGCTACGGTTGGCCCAGAAATATGCTGTAGTTACTGGAGGATGTAAAAATCACCGGCTTGGATTGTATGATGCATTTCTTATTAAGGAGAATCATATTATTGCATGTGGTGGTATCAAGTCCGCTATTCTTAAAGCTAAAGAAATTTCTCCTGATAAACTGATTGAAGTAGAAGTAGAGAGTCTATCAGAACTCACTGAAGCACTAGATGCTAAGGTCGATATAGTCATGTTGGACAATTTTGACTGCAAAATGATAAAACGAGCAATATCAATGAATACAGGAGATACTAAAATAGAGATATCAGGAAACATAGATAAGAACAATTTATCTAAAAAAATAATTATGAATGTAGATTATTTATCGTCCGGAAGCCTAACTAAAAATTGCCAAGCGATAGATTTCTCTATGAGGCTTTTGTAATGACATTTGTGGTCGGGCTGACTGGTGGTATTGGTAGCGGTAAAAGCACTGCAGGAAAATATTTTCAGGCATTGGGTATCGAGGTAATTGATGTGGATTTGATATCAAAAAATTTAGTAGAGACTGGATCAAACCTTCACCTTGAAATTGCGGCGTATTTCGGTAAAAAAAGTTTACTTGCAGATGGCTCTTTAAATAGATCATACATACGACGGGAAATCTTTAACTTTTCAAAAAAAAAGATGTGGTTGGAAGAACTTTTGCACCCACCAATTAAAGATAAGGTTTTAAACTCCCTAGGTTGTAGTTTAAGTCCATATGTAATATTAGAATCACCGCTACTATTAGAAACCAATCAATATAAGCTAACGGATAGAATCCTAGTAATAGATGTTTCAAAAAAAGTACAAATTCTTCGTGTTCGAAAGCGAGATAAGGTATCTAGGGATGCAATTGAATCTATAATTACATCACAAATGCCAAGGGTGCAAAAATTAAAGTTTGCTAATGATGTTATCGAGAACACTGGTAGCATAGAAAAATTAAAGCTTAGCGTAGACTGTTTACACAAAAACTACCTTATTTTAGCAGAGAGGTCATAAATTTTTTACCGTTTCTACAGAATGCAAAAATGGAGAAATTTATCAAAAAATCAAACAGTAGAGAACATGTTACCGAAATCGCTTGCCCTACCTGTAGGGAGAGTGTCATTTGGGATAAAAGGTCTCTCCATAGACCATTTTGCTCTATACGTTGTAAGCAGATTGATTTTGGTGAATGGGCCACAGAAGGTTTTAAAATCCCAGCGAAAGAAGACAATATAAAGCCTGATAACTCGGAGAAAGACGAAGATATTCAATATTAAGATTTATAATTTTTTTATGTTTTCTAAGATGCAATCGTCTGCTGCAGGAAATTTATAAGAGCTTAATTTATCTATTGGAACCCAAACAATAACTTGACCTTCATTTCCTGTAGCATCACCAGAAAATTTTTTTACCACCCATACATCCATAAATATCTGTTTTTCAGGGTAATCAAAATCAAATTTCATGAATGGAGTTGAATCAATGATAAAAATTCCTAGCTCCTCTTTAATCTCTCTTCTTAGGGCATCAAGAGATGATTCACCCGCTTCAACTTTACCGCCAGGAAACTCCCATAAGCCCCCCTGAAATAAATGCTTCTTTCTTTTAGAGATTAAAATCTTATCATTTGACCCCAGAATTAATCCTATAACAACATGCACTCTGTTCATCAACTTCGGTATTCCGAATTTATTTTGATATAGTCATGCGACAGGTCTGTTGTATAAATTATTCCTGAAGAATCCCCTCGATTAAGATTGATGTTGATAGATATAGAGTCCTTGTCCATAATTTCTTGACCAAAATTTTCCATATAACTTAAGGCCCTTCCACCATTCTCAACAATAAGAACATTATCAAGATAAATCTGTATTTTTTTAATGTTGAGGTCTGATACTCCTGACATACCTATTGCTGAGAGAATTCTTCCCCAATTTGGATCGGAAGCAAAGAGAGCAGTCTTTACCAATGATGATTCGGCTATAGAGTAGGCTATTTGCAAGCATTCCGATTCTGTCCTTCCAGAAGATACTTTCACTGTAACGAACTTAGTTGCCCCTTCTCCATCTTGAACTACCTGACAAGCTAGGGATAAAAAAATATCCTTTAGATTCCCTAAAAATATTTTTTGGTCATCTGAAGATAACTCAGAGAAATCTACTCCAGACAATCCTGTTGCAACCAAAATTGCCGAGTCATTAGTAGACATATCTCCATCAACAGTAATCCGATTAAAAGAGCAATCTACTACATTTCCAATAATCTTTTTGATTAATTCTTGGTCAATTGCCATATCCGTAGCGACATAAGTGAGCATGGTAGCCATATCTGGCCTTATCATCCCAGAACCTTTCGCTATACCTGTAATGGTAATATTTTTTTCACTCAGCTTAAACTTAATACTGGCTCCTTTTGGTCTTGTATCAGTGGTAAGGATAGACATTGCAGCCGTATCCCAACCATTTTCAGATAATGATGAAAGTGCTGATGGTAGAGCTGAAATAATTCTATCAACAGGCAAATATTCACCAATGACACCAGTAGAGAAGGGTAAAACTGTTTCTTTATTTACCGACACAGAATTCGCGATAGACTCACAAATAGACTCTGCATGCTGTTTACCTATATCCCCAGTCCCAGCGTTAGCATTTCCAGTATTGGTAACCAAATAACGAATTTTATTTGAATAGATACGCTCCTTAGCTAGCTCGACTGGTGCTGCGCAAAACAAGTTTTTTGTAAATGAACCGCCAATAGTGCTTCCCTCAGTTATCTCCATAACAACTAAATCTTTTTTTCCTGATTTTTTTATACCTGCACTTGAAACACCTAATTTAAAGCCAGGTACAGGATGCATTTTTGGAAAAAAATCTTTACCAACAGCCATAAATTTCTCACGATAATTTTAATAATATATTTAAATAAAAAACTGTTTTTTCATCTTAATTTACCACAACATTGTTTGAATTTTTTTCCATTACCACAAGGGCAAGGGTCATTCCTTCCAACCTTTTCAGTTGGCCTAACAAATGGTTTTGTTGAGGTATATTTTTTAGTGCCATCGATTGCAGGTTTAACAGCACCAATAGATGAAACAGAATCATGTTGCATTTTAAGGTTCTGTTTCTGCTGACTTTTTATCTTAGCGCGCTCTAACTGCTCAATTTCATCACGGCTCCGAACTTCCGCCTTACTCAAGAAGCGAATAGTCTCCGATTTTATATTCTCTAACATCTGCTGAAATAACTCAAAAGATTCACGTTTATATTCTTGTCTTGGGTTTTTTTGCGCATAAGCTCGAAGATTAATACCCTGTCGCAAATAATCCATCCGAGATAAATGCTCTTTCCATAAAGTATCTAAAACCTGAAGCATTAATTGTCTTTCAATCATACGGATATCTTCACCTACCGAAGATACCTTTTTTGCATACGCATCTTTTGATATTTCTTGGATTTTCAATCGAATAGATTCTTCATTAAAAAGATCATCATCATCTAACCAATCTTGAACTTTTATTTCTAAATTAAAATTTGCCAAAAAGTGTTTTTCTAATTCTGGAACATCCCATTGTTCTATTAGACTTTGAGGAGGCAGATAAGAGCTAATTGATGAATCAACTACATCTTCACGAATTTTTTCTATAATATCACTGATATCATCTTCTTCTAAAAGCTCATTTCTTTGTTGGTATATAACTTGTCTTTGATCGTTAGCAACGTCGTCATATTCAAGTAAATTCTTACGCATGTCATAATTTCTACCTTCAACTTTCTTTTGAGCCTTTTCTATAGCACCGGTTACCATTCTATGTTCAATTGACTCACCTTTTTCCATACCTAAGGAGCGCATCATATTTTTTACGCTATCTGAGGCAAATAACCTCATTAACGGGTCTTCCATAGATAGATAAAAACGTGATAAGCCAGGATCTCCTTGTCTACCAGCTCTACCTCGTAATTGGTTATCAATACGTCTTGATTCATGACGCTCTGTACACAAGATATGGAGTCCTCCCGCTTCAATCACTTTATCGTGACGAGTTTTCCATTCATCTTTTATAAGTTTTATTTTGTCTTCATTGGGTTTTTTTAACTCGGAAACAAGGACCTCCCAGTTACCGCCAAGAACGATATCAGTTCCGCGACCAGCCATATTTGTTGCAATAGTTACTGTTCCAGGTTTTCCTGCCTGAGAAATTATTTGTGCTTCTTTTTCATGGTATTTTGCATTTAAAACTTGATGTGGTATTTTTGCTTTTTCTAGCCTTTCTGACATCTCTTCTGAACTCTCAATAGTCGCTGTACCAACTAATACTGGTGCATTTTTCGCAATACATGATTTAACATCGGCAACTACTGCATCATATTTTTCATCTGTCGTAAGATAAATCAAATCATTAAGATCTATCCTAGCTACTGGAAGATTTGTCGGTATAACAACTACTGGTAATCCATATATCTGATGAAACTCGTATGCTTCAGTATCGGCGGTTCCGGTCATACCTGATAATTTATCATAAAGACGAAAGTAATTTTGGAAAGTGGTGGATGCCATAGTTTGACTTTCACTTTGGATATCGACCCCTTCTTTTGCCTCTATTGCCTGATGAAGCCCTTCTGATAGTCTTCTCCCAGGCATAGTTCTACCGGTATGCTCATCAACTAAAACAACTTGGCCATCTTTTACAATATATTCAATATTTTTGCTAAAAAGGTGATGGGCCTTAAGTGCTGATTGGATATGATGTAAAAGTGATAAATTGATAGAATTATAAAGACTATCATTCTTTTGAAGTAAGTCTTCACTTTCTAAAATAAGTTCTATTTTGCAATGGCCCTCTTCTGTAAGTTCAACCTGTCGAATTTTTTCATCGATAGTAAAATCACCTGATTTTTCGTCTACAGACGGCAACAAAGTTAAAATCAACTTATTAATTTTTATATACAAGGATGAGCTATCTTCTGCAGCCCCAGAGATAATCAGGGGTGTTCTAGCTTCATCAACAAGTATTGAATCAACTTCATCAATAACAGCAAAATTTAAACCTCTCTGTAATTTATCCTCAGTGCGTAAAATCATATTGTCACGGAGGTAATCGAACCCAAATTCATTATTTGTTCCAAATGTAATATCTGCACGATAGGCTATTAATTTTTCCTCTGGAGTCATACCTGACGAAATGACTCCAACCTTCATACCTAATAACTCATATATAGGCGCCATCCACTCTGCATCTCGAGTAGCTAAGTAATCATTAACTGTAACTATATGAACTCCTTCTCCACTAAGACTATTCAGATATGCAGGCAAGGTAGCCATGAGTGTTTTACCCTCACCAGTCCTCATTTCTGCAATTCGACCTTCATGTAGCACAACTCCCCCGATCATTTGGACATCAAAATGCCTGAGCCCTAAAGTTCTCTTAGCGGATTCTCTTACAATAGCGAAAGCTTCTGGAAGAATTTGATCTAAAGACTCACCACCTTTAAACCGAACCTGGAATTCATCTGTTTTTTTCCTCAAGAGGTGATCTTCCAAGGAAGAAAATTGATTTTCAAAAGAATTTATTCGATCTACGATTTTTCGTATTCTTTTAATTTCTCTCTCGTTTTTACTACCAAAAAGTTTTGCAAAAAATTTCATTGTTGTTCCAAAGTGAACCTGATCAGATAATTAGCTTATTTAGAACATTAAAAACGTATGTAGCTATAAAAAACTAAATTACCAAAAATTATATGGGCTATAGAAAAAATGCTCACATGAATTCGTTTATATTTAGTGTAGATTCTTTTAAAAGCACCATCTTTTGTTGTAAGTCATAATACCTAATTATTAATATTTGACTCATTTATGCTGTTAGTAAAGGTTTTACGTAAGAGATTGGGGCTTTATCTTCATTATTTTCAAAGGTGACTAGCTCCCAAGCATCTTTTTCTGAAATCAATTTCCTTAAAAGCGCATTATTGAGTCCATGTCCAGACTTATGGCCGATGTATTCACCAATGAGACTACTGCCTAATAAATATAAGTCTCCAATTGCATCTAAAATTTTATGCTTAACGAATTCGTCCTCATAACGAAGTCCATCCTCATTCAAAACCTGAAATTCATCGACCACAATAGCGTTATCCATACTACCACCACGAACTAACCCTTGAGATCTCAAGTACTCAATTTCATGCATAAAACCAAACGTACGTGCACGGCTAACTTCCTTTACAAAAGTGGTTGTAGAGAAATCAACTGAGGCTTGGAGAGTTCGATTACTAAAAGCTGGGTGATCAAAATCGATAGAAAAACCTACCTTAAAGCCATTAAAAGGTCTGAAGGATGCACTTTTATCACCATCCTCTACTTTTATCTCTCTTTTTATTCGTATAAATTTCTTTGGTTTCTCTTGCTCTTTTATACCTGCTGACTGAAGTAAAAAAACAAACGGGCTAGCACTTCCATCCATTATAGGTACTTCTGGGGCTGTAATATCGATGATAGCGTTATCTATACCCAGACCAGCCATAGCCGATAACAAATGCTCAACTGTTGACACGCGAACCTCGCCCTTAGTCAAAGTTGTGGAGAGCATTGTATCTCCAACATTTTCTGCTGTTGCATTTATTTCCACTGGTGGAATTAAATCAGAGCGTCGAAAAATAATACCTGTATCCACTGGGGCTGGATGGAGTGTAAGGAAAACTTTTTCTCCAGTATGAAGACCTATTCCAGTGGCCTGTATCATATTATTTAGTGTACGCTGTTTCATAATCTTTCTATTTTCCAAGACATTCTTTCCAACACCAGGCCAAGCTAAACTCAACTCAATTCAGATAAAAATTACATCAACCATCACAAAGTGCTCATAATTCATAGTGACTATAAATAAACTTTTATATTTTATCTCAAATAATACAGTACCTTAATCAGCCTGACAGCGCAAAAATGCTGGGATATCTAGGTAGTCTCCTGGATCGCCCGGTAAACCCTCATCTTCATCTTCATCGGATAATTTATTTCCATTACGGAGTATAGTGGGTCTTTCAATTTCAGCCCAATTTATTTCGCCTCCTGAACTAGTTGTTGTTTCGATTTTTTCGTGGACCTTTTTTGGATCATCTTTAGGCTGACCTACTTCAACAGGGATAAACATTGGTTTCTCTTCAAGGCTTAAACCTGTAGCAACTACAGTAACCCTAAGAATATCATCCAGGGAGGGGTCGATGACAGTACCAACTACTACAGTGGCGTTCTCAGAACTAAGAGCATTAGCCCTTTCCAAAATATCATTATATTCGCCTAGTGTGACGTCCTCTCCAGCTGTTATGTTTACTAATATGCCTTTGGCTCCTTGCAAATTTATATCTTCAAGTAATGGGCTTTGTATAGCTTTTTCGGCTGCCTCAATAGCTCTATCTAATCCTGATGCTTCGCCTGTTCCCATCATAGCCTGTCCCATCTCAGACATAACTGCTTTAACATCTGCAAAGTCCATATTAATAAGGCCGGGTCTTATCATTAAATCAGCGATTCCTTTAACTGCACCTAAAAGGACATCGTTTGCAGCACTAAACGCACTTAGGAGAGTTGCAGATCTACCCAAAACCTCAAGAAGTTTCTCATTTGGTACTGTTATAAGAGAGTCGACTTTTTCTTTAAGCTCTTTCAATCCTTCTTCTGCAATAGACATCCTCTTTTTTCCCTCCCAAATAAAAGGACGCGTAACTACAGCAACTGTAAGGATCCCTAAATCTTTAGCTATATCGGCAACAATTGGTGCAGCTCCAGTTCCGGTGCCACCTCCCATGCCAGCAGTGATAAAGACCATATCAGCACCAACTAGTGCTTCAGAAATTCGCTCGCGATCCTCTAATGCTGCCTGACGACCAATATCTGGGTTGGCGCCTGCGCCTAATCCTTTTGTAAGTCCGCTACCAATCTGTAAAATTGTAGCATCGATATCCTGGAGTGCCTGTGCGTCAGTATTTGCACATATAAATTGAACCCCAGTTACACCACTTTTAATCATATGCTTTAGCGCATTTCCGCCTCCGCCCCCAACACCTACTACTCTTATTTCTGCACTATCTGATGTGCTATCAACTATATGAAACATAACGGTTACCTCTTATTGAATCTTAAATTTAAAGTTATCTATAAACTATCCTGAAACCAGCTTTTTACTGTCCCTACAAAACCTTTTCCACCATTTTTTGATGTTCTGCCCGGAACAGAACCTTCTAAAAGTTGCTTTTCTCCATACAAAACTAGCCCTACGCCTGTAGAATAAATTGGGTTATTAACTATTTCAGAGAGGCCTTTAGTATTTTGTGGCGATCCTACCCTTACTGGCATATGAAATATTTCTTCTGCAAGTTCAATCACACCCTCCATTTTTGATGTTCCACCAGTAAGCACCATCCCTGCTGCTACGAGATCTTCAAATCCGCTTCGACGTAGTTCTGCTTGAACTAGTGAAAATAATTCTTCATATCTTGGTTCAACAACCTCAGCTAAAGCTTGCCGAGATAGATCTCGAGGTGGTCGTTCCCCAACACTAGGAACTTTGATGGTTTCCTCAGCAGCTGTTAATTTTGCTAAAGCACATGCATATTTAATCTTTAATTCTTCAGCATGTGCAGTGGGTGTTCTAAGTGCATGCGCAATATCGTTAGTCACTTGATCACCTGCGATAGGTATTACACCAGTATGGCGAATTGCGCCATCAGAAAAGATCGCAATATCAGTAGTGCCTCCACCAATATCTACCAAACATACACCAAGTTGCTTTTCATCTTCAGTTAACACCGCATAACTTGAGGCGAGCTGCTCTAAGATAATATCGTCTACTTCCAAATTACATCTACGAATACATTTTTTTATATTTTGTGCAGCATTTGCTGCACAGGTAACGAGATGAACTTTTGATTCTAATCGGACACCAGACATGCCAAGCGGTTCATGGACACCTTCCTGATTATCAATAATGAATTCTTGGGGTAAAACATGAAGGATTTCTTGGTCAGCGGGAATAGCTACAGCCCTTGCCGCATCAATTACTCTCTCTATATCTAGAGGTAGAACTTCTTGATCCCGAATTGCAACTATTCCGTGGGAATTTAAGCTTCGAATATGGCTCCCAGCAATACCTACAAATACCGAATGTATATTACAGTCACCCATTAACTCTGCTTCTTCAATAGCACGCTGTATAGAGTTAACAGTTGCCTCAATATTTACAACTACACCTTTTTTTAATCCAGAAGATGGTTGCAATCCTGCACCTATTATTTCTAAAGTTCCCTCTGGGCTTAATACTCCGACAATTGCAGCGACTTTCGAAGTTCCAATATCTAAGCCAACTATCATCTGCTCTTCGTGCGAATTAGCCATCTTTTGACCTCATTTAAATTATTTATTTCCATCTCACAGCTATCCCGTTGTCATATCTAATATCAACTCCATCCATATCAGAGCTACTATTTTTCAAGGTCGCCATCCAGATAATCAAAAAACGACGTATTTTTTTAATTATCTGGTCACGACCGATCAAAACTTCTAGGCCGTTAGATAAAGCTAATTTCCAAACACCTTGATCGTCATAGCTCAATTCTGTGATTTTTAGATTTGCAGATTGCAATAACAAATTAATCTCTCGATAAGTATTCATCATCAATCGCTCGGAGTGCTCCACTCCTTTAAGTAAAGGCAGATCGGATAAATTATTGTTATTTATCTCTAGTATCTCGCCCCTATCGTTAAGAAAACTATTGTCTCCCCATCTTGCTCTTGGAACCTCTTCGATTACGTCAACTTCAATACCACTAGGCCATTTTCGTCTAACAAACGCCTTATCTATCCATGGGTGTGATTCAAGAAGTGTGGTTATTGCAATTAAATCTAAACTTAGAATTTTCCCATCAGAAACTGTAGTTTTTATCAATTCTAAAACTTCTTTTTTTTCAACATTAATGAAATCACCAAAAACAGAAACATTGCCAACAGATACATTAAATTTGACAAAAAGATGCTTAGCGCCCCATACCATAGCAATGACTACAATGATGATCGGTAGCATTTTTACTACCTTAAAAAACCAATCAAGGCGATCACGCAAGGAATGATGCTGGTCTTCCAATCTGAAGCCTCTATTTCCTATACGATTCATTTGTGTTTTCACGTTTAAGTGTTTCCTATCAATAATGAACAAATAATTACATTGAACTATCTAAAATCTTTAGTACTAGTTCATCGAAATTATATCCTGCAGCCGCAGCTGCCATTGGCATTAAACTATGGTCGGTCATTCCTGGAACGGTATTAACCTCTAAAACTAAAAACTCTCCATGTGCATTTGCCATTACATCAACACGCCCCCATCCGGTACATCCAAGACTTTCGAAGGATTGTATCGCTAGCCTCATAAGTTCCTTTTCTTTATTTTCATTTAGTTCACATGGATATTTGTATATAGTTTCTTCAGAGAGATATTTAGCAGAGTAATCATAAAAATCATTGCTAGTCTCAAGCTTAATAGGAGGTAGGGCTTTCTCATCTAATATAGCAACTGTATATTCTTCTCCCTCAATCCACTGTTCAGCAATTACTTTATGGTCAAGAATTAAGGCTTTCTTCCACGCTCCCTTAAAAGATGCAGCACTATTGACCCTACTCATGCCTATACTCGAGCCCTCTCGTGCAGGTTTGACAATTATTTCACCGCCAAGTTGTTCTAGAGTTTTCTTCCAATTAGTTGTTTTTTCTAACAACGAAAACGCTGGTGTTCGAATATTAGATCCTTGCCAAAAAATTTTACTGTGGAGTTTGTCCATAGCCGCTGCAGATGCCAAAACACCGCTACCGGTATAAGGTAAATTGTATGACTCTAAAGCGCCTTGAAGAACTCCATCTTCTCCTCCAGGCCCATGCAACATAATTAATGCTCTATCTAGTCCATATTTTGGTAGCTGCTCAAAAAAACCTTCGTCTATATCTATAGAAACTATATCTAAACCAGATCTTACTAATGAATCAGTCACACATTTACCTGATAATAATGAAATTTCTCTCTCAGCCGATACACCTCCAGTTAGAACTCCAACTCGACCATATTTTTCGATTTTTGATTGCTTAGTTGTCATTTTTTTATCCAAAAATCCTATGATAAATTTGAATCTGCAAGAATTTTTACAAGTTTGCTGACACTTCCTGCCCCTTGAGTAATAACAATATCGTCTGCCTGGATAATATCTCTAAGAACCTCATTTACGTCTTGAATATTTTGAACATAAATAGGATCTACTAAACCTCTCTGCCTAATACTTCGACACAATGTTCTACTATCTGCTCCAAGAATTTCATCCTCTCCTGCAGCGTATACTTCTAACAAAAGGAGAGCATCACAAGTAGATAAAACTTGAACAAAATCTTCGAACAGGTCTCTTGTGCGAGTATATCGATGGGGTTGAAATATCATAACTAGTCGTCTTTTCGGCCAACCGTCTCTAATTGCTTTAATAGTTGCAGTTAGTTCTCTTGGGTGGTGACCATAATCATCTATTAGCATTGCGGATCCGTTGCCAATCGGATAATCACCATAAATTTCAAAACGTCTTGCAACACCCTGGAATTTTGCTAGTGCTTCTTTGATAGCCTTATCAGAAACACCTTCATCAATAGCTACAGTTATAGCTGCAGTAGCATTCAAAATGTTATGGATTCCTGGGATATTCATATCGATAGTTAATGGCTTATTGTTACTAGGTCTAAATATATCGAAACTACTTTTTTCTTTCTTTATAGTAACGTTCTTAATGCAGTAGTCTGCATCTTCTGAAAAACCGTATGTTAAAACAGGTCTCGAAATATCAGGTAACATGGATTTAATTACTGGATCATCAACACATAAGACGGCTAGTCCATAAAAGGGCAAATTATGAAGAAACATTAAAAAAGTTTGTTTTAGTTTATTAAAGTCTGAGTCGTAAGCTTCCATATGATCACTATCAATATTTGTTAAAATCGTAACCATAGGTTGAAGATGTAAAAAAGAGGCGTCACTTTCATCCGCCTCAGCAACTAAATAAGGACTTACACCCAACCCAGCATTAGTATTAACTGATTTTACTAATCCTCCGATTATAAATGTGGGATCTTTTTGATCTGCTGCTAAAATTGCGGCTAATAGGCTTGTGGTTGTTGTTTTACCATGTGTGCCTGCGACGGCTATGCTGTGACGATACCGCATAAGTTCCGATAACATCTCTGCTCTTGGAATAACAGGAATACGAAGTTCTCGTGCATACATAGCCTCTGGATTATCAGTTGAGATCGCTGAAGAGGTCACTACTACATCAGCATTATTGATATTCTTAGAAGTATGACCTAGTTGTATTTTTGCCCCCAATGCCTCCAATCTCATTGTGTTTTCATTTTTTAATAGGTCTGATCCAGAAATTTTATAGCCCTGATTGAGCAGTACTTCTGCTATTCCGCTCATACCATTACCACCGATTCCGATAAAATGAATATGGTTCATTTGTCGCATTTCAGGCATAAAAATTTTCTTTTTTGTTATCATGATGGCTCCATGCAAATATCTGCTACTAATTCTGCGACCCCAAGCCTTGCGGATTTTTTTGCATTCATAGCCATAGAATTTAATTTTTCTGGGTTTCCTAACCATTCATTTAAAATTGATGCTAGCAATTTATTTGTTAAATCTTTTTCTCTAACCATATATGCAGCGCCATGACTTACGAGCCATTTACCATTGTGAAATTGATGATCATCCGCCGCATATGGATAAGGTATAAGTAGGGCGCCTACACCTGCAGCAGCAAGCTCTGAGACTGTTAAGGCGCCAGCTCTACAGACAACTAAGTCAGCCCATTCATATGCCTCTGCCATATTGGATATAAAAGATTCAACTCTCGCATTTAAATCTAGATCTTTGTATATCTGCTGTGTTTCTTTGAGATTTACTTTACCTGACTGATGTCGTATTTCAGGTCTATATTTTTTTTCTATGGAAGAAAGAGCCAAAGGTATTTTTTGATTAATTGATGTTGCTCCTAAACTACCGCCTAAAATTAGTATCCTTGGAGGACGACTTCTATTAACTGTACTTAATAATTTCGGTGATAAAGAGGAGATTTCTTTACGTACTGGGTTGCCAATCCATTCACCACGTGGGAGAGTATCAGGAAAGGCAGTTAGTACCCGAGTGGCCACTTTAGCTAATATCTTATTAGTAGTTCCCGGAATTGAATTTTGTTCATGAATGATTAATGGGAGCCTCATAAGTTTTGCAGCAACTCCACCAGGGCCTGATGCAAAACCGCCCAACCCTAAAATAATATCTGGTGATTCTCGACGAATCACAGTTATGGCCTGAAAAATAGCCTTAATCAAGGTATAAGGTGCTTTAAACCATTTCAAAACTCTAGTGCCTCTTAATCCCTCGATATCAATATAATTGATATCAAATCCAACGGCTGGAACTAACTCTGACTCGATACCTTGTTGGGTTCCTAGCCATACAACAGAAATATCTCTATTTCTTAGGACCTCTGCTATTGAAATAGCAGGTATGACGTGTCCACCTGTGCCTCCAGCCATAATCAACACCTTTTTAATTCTCTGCTCTATCACGTCTTACTCTCTTCATAGTTGTTCCAACAGTATTAACTTCTGAGCTAATTCTTAATACTAATGAAATCATTGCAATACAAACCAAGAGGCTACTACCCCCATAACTTATAAAAGGTAATGTGATGCCTTTTGTGGGTAGAAGGCCAGATGTAACCGCTATATTTATGAAAGACTGTAGTGCTAGTATTATCGCAATACCGATGCAACTGTAAGTACAAAACCAGGCGCTACTTTTCATTGCCTGCCGAGCTATATGAAGTATTCGGTGTATCAGGATTACGTATAAAAGTATGATAATCGTTACACCAACCAACCCAAATTCTTCAGCATAAATGGAAAAAATGAAGTCAGTGTGTGCT
The DNA here is from genome assembly GCA_964276025.1 of uncultured Porticoccus sp. GTDB lineage: Bacteria > Pseudomonadota > Gammaproteobacteria > Pseudomonadales > Porticoccaceae > Porticoccus. The sequence goes on from CAXYDD010000002.1 coordinate 187,580, forward strand.
TCAGGCAAATAATGTAATTTTTGAACACTGTTTCCCAAGCCAACACCAAACCATTCTCCCTCTCCGAAAGCCATCAAAGAGTTTGTTATTTGGTAACCAGTATCTCTAGGATCGAGCCAAGGATCCAGGAAGGATAATAATCTCTCGATTCGATATGGCTCCATTACAGCGATGCAAGCAAGGCCAACAACAGAACAAATAGATATTATGCCAAACTGCCAAAGAGGAACACCTACAATAAACAACATGCAAAATACTGTAGTACTTATAACGACCATAGATCCATAGTCTGGCTGTTTAAACAAAAGCAATACAACTAAACTAATGATGAAAATAGGCGGCAATACACTCCTCCAAGACACTTTTAGCTTTTGTTGGTGTTTTTCTAAGTATCCTGCTAAAAAAATAATAACAGCAAACTTTGCAAACTCAGCAGCTTGAAGATTTATAAATCCAAGTGAGATCCAGCGTCTGCTTCCATTGATCTTTGGTGAAAATAAAACTGTGATTAATAGAAGTATCGATACTACAAATATGGGTATACCCAGCTTGTACCAGATATGAGAGGGTGTTATTAAGAATATAGTTGCAACTACTATACCAAGTAATAGAAATATCAAGTGACGCTTCAAATAAAAAAAGCTGTCGTTATATTTAAAGTCAGCATGACTAATTGAAGCAGAATAAATCATTACAAGACCAATACTTAATATTGCTAGTGCTGCAAATAGTAGTTGATGATCTATGCTCTGAATTGAACCAAAGAAAGGTACTCTTGACTGCCCGAGTTTCAGATTCATTTCAAATCCTCTACTGTAGAAATAAATTTTTCGCCTCTTTCTTCAAAACTAGCAAACATATCTAAACTTCCGCATCCTGGGGAAAATAAAACTATATCTCCTGATTTAGATAGCTTGTGGGATAACAAAACAGCATCTTCAACATTAATTGCAAAAAGAGTGTCAATTTTTCCAGATATAGCAGTATGTATTTCCGACGCTGCTTCGCCTATTAATAAAATATTTTTCACGAAACCAGTTAATGAGGAGGAGAGTATTGAAAAATTTTGTCCCTTAGGCTGGCCCCCAAGAACTAAAATTATATTTCCCTTAGCCGGTAAAGAACTTAAAGCGGCCAAAGTAGCACCCAGATTTGTAGATTTAGAATCGTTGATATAGGTTACATTATTTAAATTTCTTACTGTTTGATATCGATGAGGAAGCCCCTTAAATTCTCTTAAAACCTGTAGCATTGGATCTAAAGATATATTAACAGCCTTACCCAGCGCTAAGGCAGCAAGAGCATTACTTATATTATGAGAGCCCGATAACCCCAATTCACCCTGAGAAATCAATTTTTCGAATTCATAAGCAAGCCAAGATTCGCCATCCGAGTCGACAATTACACCAAAGCAATTTAAATCTGGGCGACTTAGCCCATAACTCCATGATTTTACTTTTTCTCCAATTAAGGGGGTACTTAACTTATCATCTCGATTGATTATCACTTGTCTAGCACCATTAAAAATACGATGCTTGGACTGATGATAATCAAGTAAGGATTCATAACGATCCAGATGATCTGGGCTTATATTGAGAACTGTTGCAACTTCGGCACATAGGTTACCAATTGATTCGAGTTGAAAGCTTGATAGCTCAAGAATATAAAATGTGACTTTCTCATCCAGCAAATCTAATGCGGGTGTCCCTAAGTTTCCGCCTATACCTACTGTATGCCCAGCAGCAAGGAACATCTCACCCAATAAAGAAGTGACCGTACTTTTACCATTAGATCCAGTGATAGCGATAATAGGTGCGTTGGCTGATCGTGAAAATAGCTCAATATCATTTATGACGGGTATATTTGATTCAATTGCAATCTGAACGGCTGGTATTTGTCTTGATAAACCTGGGCTAAGGATTACTTCGTCAGCATTATCAAAACTATTAGTTGGCAATTCTCCTAATAATAAAGTTGTATCTGGAAATTCAGCAGTAAATTTCTTCAATAAAGGTGGCTCTTTTCGAGTATCCATCATAATAAAATGTTGACCTAATTGGGTTAAATGTCGAGCCACAGAAAACCCTGTAGCCCCAATACCAACTACCATTTTAGTCTTATTACTAGCTATCAGCTGACTCATGGGTGCACTCATCCCTTTTACCTTAATTTCAATGACACTAGACCAATCAAAACAAGCATTACAGTAATGATCCAGGCTCTTACAACTATACGAGTTTCTGGCATACCTTTTAGCTCGAAATGATGGTGGATTGGAGTCATTAAAAAAATACGCTTATTGGTCAATTTAAAATATGTCACTTGCAACATTACAGAAAGTGCTTCTATCACAAAAACCCCGCTCATAATGAAGAAAACTATTTCATGTCTAATTATTACAGCTGTAACGCCTAAAGATGCTCCCAATGACAATGAACCAACATCACCCATAAAAATTTGAGCAGGATATACGTTGAACCATAAAAATGCTAAACCTGCGCCTGCTAAAGCTGCACAAAATATTCCCACTTCACCAGCTCCAGACACATAGGGGATATGTAAATAATTTGCAAACTCTGTATGTCCTGATAAGTAACCCACTAAACCTAATGCGCTTCCAATCATAACTATTGGCATAATGGCTAGCCCATCTAGGCCATCCGTAAGATTAATTGCATTACTGCTTCCTACAATTACAAAGTATGCAAGCACGATATAAAATATCCCCAAAGGAATTACTATATCTTTGAATAATGGAACTATTAGTTCATTTTCGACACCACTACTTCCCATTTTATAAAGAGCAATAGAAGTCGCTAAACCTAGTATTGACTGCCAAAAATACTTCCATCTTGCTACGATTCCTACAGAATTGCCTTTAACAACTTTTTTATAGTCATCAATCCAGCCAATGATTCCAAATGAAAGTGTTACAAATAAAATTATCCAAATGTATTGATTATTCAGGTCTCCCCAAAGAAGTGTGCTTATAAATATAGAAAAAAGTATCAAAAGGCCTCCCATAGTTGGAGTTCCTTCTTTAACTAAGTGAGTGGAAGGTCCATCATTTCTGACTGACTGACCTATTTGTAAATTTCTAAGATAAGAGATCATCCATGGCCATAAAAGAAAAGAGATTAGCAAAGATGTTAGCGCCGCCATAACTGTTCGAACTGTTATATATTTGACCACAGCGAAAGCTGCGAAATATTGAGACAAAAACTCTGCTAGCCAAATAAGCATCCTATATCACCCCCTGATTTTTTATAGAATTAGATATATCTTCCATAGCCATAAATCTTGAGCCTTTGACGAGAATTACTTTCTTAAGATTGGGTAAATCATCATTTAAAATTTTACTATCGACTAAGAAGTTAAGGAGTTCTTTTTTTTCATTAAAATGTTGGGATTTCGCACCGAATTCTTTAGTTGCATAAAAAGAAAGAGGGCCTACAGCTAAAAAAATATCCACCCCAGCATCTAAGGCATATTTACCTATATCGGCATGTAATGGAATCTCATCCCGACCAAGCTCTGCCATATCACCTAGTATTAGTATGCGAAGGCCATTTATTTCTATAAGGGTATCTATAGCTGCTTTAACTGAACCCGGACTTGCATTATAACTATCATCGATAAGGGAAAGACCAGGGGATAATTTTGAAAATTCCATTCGTCTATCAACTTGTTTTAAGTTATTTAATCCATCACGGATAATATGCAATTTTGCACCTGCTGCATGAGCGCAAGCTGCTGAAGCAACGGCATTAGCAATATTATGCTTGCCTCTTAAAGGCATATTTATTTGAGTATTTCCTTGGGGGGTAGTCAAAGTAAAGTTGTAATAGCCATCTTCTCTTAAAATAATATTCTGAGCACTAAAATCTGCTTGGATATTATTAATTGAAAATGTAATTACTTTTGCATTTGTTGATTTAATCCAAACTTGAGCATGAGACTCATCAATATTAATTACTGCGGTACCGTTATTTCTAAGATCTCTATAAATTTCACCTTTAGCTTTAGCAATATTTTGAATATCACCAAAACCTTCAAGGTGTGCGGGTAAAATATTGTTTATAATTGCAATATCCGGTTTAGCTATTTCACAAAGATAAGCAATGTCTCCTTCACTTCTAGCTCCCATTTCGATAACTGCATAATTATGTGCAGCTGATATATTTATTAAAGTAGATGGAACTCCAATTTCATTATTGGAGTTATCTTTTGTAAATAAGACTGATCCGGTTTTTTTAAGTATTGAGCTAATCATCTCCTTAATTGTGGTTTTTCCACAACTTCCAGTAACAGCAATTAAATATCCATTAAATTTATCACGATTAGCTTTTGCAATTTGTCCTAGCGCCCTAATTGTATCAGGGACAACCCATTGGCTTATCTCTATATCTGGAATTGGTTTTTCGACAACAAGGCCGCATACTTTTTTAGAGACCAATGAGATAAATTCATGTCCATCAAATTTTTCTCCTTTAATGGCCACAAATATTTGCCCATTCTCTAAAACTCGGCTATCTGTAGACACAGAACTGAAAGAACAATCTAGATGGGCTATCGTTCCTCCATAAGTATGTGCTATTTGAGAGAGAGTAAATTCACCTATCATAGGATTTTCTCTCTACTATTCAGAGCTATTCTAGCCTCAACTCTATCACTAAAAGAGAAACTTTCAGATCCCAGCAACTGATATGATTCATGACCTTTACCTGCTATCAAAACTATATCTTCTTGCACCGCAGATTTAATAGAAAAATTAATTGCTTCTTTTCTATCAAGAATAATTTTAGTTTTTACATGTAGTGCTTTTTTGTTCGATGCGATGCCTGAAAAAATTTGTTTCGCTATTTTTTCTGGGCTTTCTTCTCTAGCGTTATCATTTGTAATAATTATATTGTCTGCTAATTCTGCTGCAATTTTGCCCATTATAGGGCGCTTTTCTTGATCTCTATTACCTCCACATCCAAATATACACCATAATTTTCCACTACATAAATCTCGCAATGTTCCTAATACATTTTTGAGTGCATCTGGGCTGTGAGCAAAATCTACTATTACTACTGGACCTGTTATTAATGAATCACCACTCTCTTCGGTATCATTGATTATCTCCATTCGACCTGGGATATTTTTCAGTATCGGCAATGCTTTTATCACATGATAAAAGTCTAGCCCTTGACAGCAAGCAGCGCCAATTACAGCTAATAAATTTTGTAGATTAAATTTTCCCAATAATTTACTTTTTAATTCGCCTTGACCCCAAGGAGAATTAATCCTAGCTGTAATACCTGAAACCGATAAATTGATTTCATCAGCGAAAATACTGGCTTCTGAATTTACTAAAGAGAATGAAAGTTTATTTACATACAACGGCAAGTCTTCGGCTATTTTTGATCCAGCAGCATCATCTATATTAATAACAGCATTTTTTAACCCAGGAATACTAAATAACTCTTTTTTTACCTTGAAGTAATTTTCTAAGTTTCCGTGATAGTCTAAGTGATCATGACTTAAGTTAGTAAATACAGCTGTCTCGAACAGTAAGCTATTAATTCTGTGCTGACTTATGCCATGAGAAGATACTTCCATGACTACTTGACTTATATTGCTCTCTACAAAATCAGCAAGTATAGACTGAATTATAATAGGATTTGGTGTAGTCATACCTTTCATTTTAAGGTCATTTTTTTTAGCAGTTATAGGACTGTAACCGAGGGTTCCAATAACACCAACAGGGCCATTAATGGAGCTTAGTAAATTTGCTAGTAACTGGGTACAAGTGGTTTTTCCATTAGTCCCAGTGATACCAGTGAGCTTTAACTTTTTTGATGGGTTTGAGTAAAATCGGCCAGAAATTTCGCTTATTTTTTGATTTAGGTTAGCTACGGGAACAACCCTATCGTTATCGGGCAGAAACTCCTGATCTGGTTGGTATAAGACAACTTCAGCGCCAGACTGAAGTGATGAATGAATATAGTCTCTTCCATCTTTTAAGAATCCAGGAATAGCAAAAAAAAGATCTCCAGGTTCAATTAACCGACTATCAAGTGAGAGTCCAGAAATACTTAGATTGGCTAAACTTTCACTTAGATCTAGATCTGGTAATAAGGATCCTAAAACACAGTTATACTGAACACTTGATAGAGCCATCAAATATCTCCCCCGGACTGATTGAGATCTAGCTCATGATTTGTTGCTACTGCTCTATCATTATTTTCAATCTTTGGCGCCACTCTCAAAACTCTTAATGCTCTTTCAGTAACGTTTGAATATACCGGACCCGCAACCTTTCCGCCGTAATGTTGACCAGCTTTTGGGTCGTTTATAATTACTACTGTTACCAAACGTGGTTTTTCTGCTGGAGCTATGCCAGCAAATAAAGATACATAACGTTTTTCTTCATATCCTCCTACGGAGTTTTTATGACTAGTTCCTGTTTTCCCAGCCACATCATAGGTGTAAATAGCTGCGTCTACTGCAGTTCCGCCGGAGTGTGTCACACCCATCATCATTCTACGAACCTTAGCAACCAATTCAGAGTCAACTACTTGCTCTCCCTTTGGTGTATAGTCTAATTTTTGTAGCGTAAGTGGTTTCTTTAGCCCATTCGATGCTATAACTGCATAAGCACCAGCTAACTGAAGAGCAGTGGCATTCATGCTATATCCAATAGCGAGGTTTGCCCTTTCAAGTTTCATCGATTTTTTATGCCAAGGTAATTTACCTGACACTTCACCCGGAAAACCGACGCCAATAACTTCACCAAATCCCACTCTTGAAAATAAGTCATGCATATCTTCTGGATCAACATCCATCCCTAATTTTATTGCGCCAACATTACTCGATTTTTTTAACAAATCACCAAGATCAATTTCTCCATAATTATGGTGATCTTTTATGATCTTTTTACCTATTTTGATATATCCGGGGTTTGTATCAATAATTGACTCAAAGGAAATTTTTTCATTTTCTAAGGCTGCCAAAACGGTGAAAGGCTTAACAGTCGAGCCTGGCTCATAAATATCTAGCATCGCTCTATTTCTTGAGCCCTTATTCAGCTCGTCTGGCTTATATTGACTTTTATTATTTGGGTTATAAGAGGGTTGATTTGCCATAGCTAGAATCTCACCAGTATGAACATCCAATATTATGACCGATCCAGATTTAGCATTATTTTTTATCACAGCCTCTTTTAGCTCTGTGTAAGCTTTATGCTGCAATCTCATATCAATACTTAATGTTATATTCCTTCCAGGACTTGCATTATGGTCCATTCCTAGATCCTTAATCACACTCCCTCTTCTATCTTTCAATACTTTCTTGTTTCCTGGAACACCTGCTAACAGATGGTTAAATGATTTCTCTATGCCTTCTTGGCCTACGTCTTCAAAATTTGTTCTTCCTACAATTTGTGACGTAAGCTCGCCTTCTGGATAGAAGCGCTTATAAGACTTCTTCATATAAATCCCTGAAATCTTTAAAGCACGAATTTTTTCAGCTTTAGCGGGCTCAAGATCTTTTTTAAGCCGGAGGTGAATTCTATGAGAATTATTAGATAATCTTTTCTTAAGGCTCATGCTGCTCATTGATAGGTAGTCTGCAAGATATGAAAAATTAGGATGATCAATATCCACTTGGCGTGGATTAGCAGATATGATCATTACGGGGCTACTGATTGCAAGTGGCTGACCATTCCTATCCGTTATGACTCCACGATAAGCAGGAATAGACTCATTGTGAACGAGTTTTTGTTTGACTTTCCCCTGAAGGAATTCATATCCTTTTTCCACGTCATCCAATACTTGTAACCCAGCTATATGCCAAATTGCTGCAATAGGCAATGCGAGCAGAAAGGTTACCAGCAAAGTATATCGCCAGCGTGAAATGTATAACTTATTTACCTGTGATTTCACTTATTATTGAATCCTGTTAATTGCTAAGTTATCTATGGAAAAATAGCTATAAACTCATCTCTTTTGGGCGACTTCATATTAAGATTATTTATTGCTAGAGTTTCAATGTTATTCAATGAGGTGTGTGTCCCTTTTTCTATCAAGTATTTACCCCATGTTTCTTGTAAAATATTTGCCTCTCTTTCAAGATTTGATATTTCACTAGTTAGAACACGGCATGCGTTACTAACATAAACTACAGAGAGTGCGGATGAGATTGTCCCCGCCCAGGCTATAAATATCCAAAGTCCAATTTTTGGGCTAGCCTTTAAATTCGTAGATGTAATGTTTTTCATATTTATCATATCTATATCACTTTTTGCGCAATACGCATTACAGCGCTTCGTGCCCTAATATTATTTTTAATCTCAAGATCAGATGATTTAATAGCCTTTGTTATAGAGCGCATACGTCGAATGATATCTTTTTCCAAAATAGGGAATCCCTTTGGTATATGCTTTCCTTTCTCTTGGTCTCTTATGAATCTTTTGACAATTCTATCCTCAAGTGAATGGAAGCTAATTACTACTAATCGACCACCTACAGCTAACACATCTAAAATATCTGGTAATACATTTTTTAAGTCTTCCAACTCCTTATTTATAAAAATCCTGATTCCCTGAAAGACTCTTGTAGCTGGATGTTTATCTTTTTCCCATGCTGGGTTTGCATCCTTGACGATACTTGCGAGCTGTTCAGTTCGTGTGATAGGTTTTTCAAGCCTAGCGCGAGTTATTGCTCGAGCAATTCTCTTAGAATATCTTTCTTCGCCGTAATCTTTAAGAACTCGGGCTATATCATTCTCTTTGGCTGTTGATAACCATTCTGCAGCACTTACCCCATATTCTGGATTCATTCGCATATCGAGAGGTCCGTCTCTTAAAAAACTAAAGCCTCTAGCTGGGTTATCAATCTGTGGGGATGAAACTCCTAAATCTAATAAGACTCCAGCAACTTTTCCTGAGTATTTTTTTTGTTCGACTAGCTCGCGAATGTTTGCGAAGGAGGTTTGTATAATTTCAAATCGAACATCTCGAGAAAAATTTTCTCTCGCAATTTCACAGGCTTCGGGATCCTTGTCTACTGCTATTAGACTACCTATATTACTAAGTTGAGATAGTATTAATGAGGCATGCCCACCTCGACCAAATGTACCGTCAATATATATCCCGTCAGTATCTGTAATCAGTCCTGAAACTGCTTCTGTCAACAAAACAGCTTTGTGTTGTCCATCTGCTAACATATATTTCTACCTATAAAGAAATAGATTGCATCTCTTCTGGAACATCGAGCTCACCGCTGGTATCAGCCAACCAGTTTTCTCTACCTTGATTCCAATTGCTTTCACTCCATATTTCAAACCTATGACGCTGTCCAATCAAAATTACCTTTTTTTCAAGTTGAGCATAGTTTCTTAATTCTGTCGGAATGAGTATTCGACCACTACTATCTATGTCCACCTCTTTTGCATGCCCAATTAAAAGTCTTTGTAATTTTCTTGTTGTTGAGTTGAATGTAGGCAGTGTTGCAATCTCAGCTTCTATTCTTTCCCACTCTGCTAGAGGGTAGATCAGAAGACATTTATCCTGTAAATCGATAGTCACAATGAGATGTCCTAAGCAGGTTTTTAATAGTGCATCACGATACCTTGAAGGCATCGCAATCCGACCCTTTGCATCAGTATTGATTTCATTGTTTCCTCTAAACACTTTTCAACCCAACCTTATTAAAATAAAAAACCACTCTTACCCACTTATACCCACTTTCACAACTATATGCTCAAGAAAGTCAAAGTCAAGCCAAAAAAGCCCACTATGGAAGAAAATTTAGATTAAACTCAATAACTTGCGGTTATCAGCCTCAAAAGAAAATATCAATTAGTTAGATTTAACTAAGAATCACAACTGAAACGATTAAATGAAGCTATAGATTTATATTGATGATAAGGGGGTAAAAAGGTCTGCTAGTAGAAATTTTTACTAGGTATATAGAGTCATGATGATCATGTATCTTTGAATAAAAAGATTATTATTGTCTAAGAAAAGGAGGCTAATCCTTGCAGAAATTAGATTCTCATAAGCACACAAGGATCAGCCATATTTAGAGTCAGCCTATAAGCCGGGTTCTGTCTTGAGCAACCATTCCTCTAGGGCACGTGTCGCCACGGGCCTCAAGCAACCTACCCGAGTCCGACGCGGGCCGCGCCAAAGGACTCCTATTTGGTCTTGCTCCGAGTGGGGTTTACAATGCCACAAACTGTTGCCAGTTGCGCGGTGCGCTCTTACCGCACCATTTCACCCTTACCTGTATCAAAAATTTTGACCATCGGCGGTATATTCTCTGCTGCACTTTCCGTAGACTCGCGCCTCCCAGGTGTTACCTGGCACTCTACCCTATGGAGCCCGGACTTTCCTCCCCTGATAACCTGATATTACCTAGGGAAATATCAAGAAGAAACAGCGGCGGCTGCCCAACCAACTCTACAGGTAGGTTACCATGAAATAAATAATAATCTGATAAGTATTTTAGCTTCGAGAGAAGATCAACGATATTTTAGAATGATATTTGACCTACTATTTCTTGAGATCTAGAGCTAATTTATAGAATATATTTTTTTGGATTCCGGTGATCTTTGCTCCCAAAGATACAGCTTGCTTTAAAGGTAGTTCTTCCAATAAAACAGACAATATTCGTTTTGAATCTTGAGTCTCAGATCTTTTTTCTAGGGAATCGGCTCCTGCTAAAACTATAACTATTTCACCCTTTTGTTGGTTTAAATCCTTCTCGATTATCTCTAATACACTCTCTAAAGAACCAGATATAAATGTTTCATAAGTTTTTGTTAGCTCTCTAGCGAAAACAATTTGTCGCAGAGGGCCAATGATTTTTATCATATCTTTGAGAGCCTCAAGTATTCGATGTGGAGTCTCATAAAAAATTATAGTTCGGGGATCTTCTGAAATATTTTTTATTTTTGTGATGCGAGCGTTAGATTTTGATGGCAAAAATCCTTCAAAGATAAATCGATCGCTTGGTAAGCCTGAAGCACTTATTGCTGCTATAAGTGCACAGGGTCCTGGTATCGGTGATACTTTTATACTTTTACTCTTGGCAGCTTTTACTAGCTTGTAGCCAGGATCAGCTATCAATGGTGTTCCAGCATCACAAATTAATGCAACAGATTTACCACATAAGAGTTCATCGATTATTTTTTTTATTTGCTTTTCTTCACCATGATCATGATAAGAAATCATAGGCGTTTTTATACCGAAGTGACTAAATAATCTACTACTTCTCCTTTTATCCTCAACGGCTACTATATCGACGGTGTTTAGAATACCCAAGGCACGTTCAGCTATGTCAGTCATATCACCAATAGGGGTTGCCACGAGATAGAGTTCACCAGTCATAAAATTACATGCCAATTTTTAGAGTTAAATTTTATATATTTTCCCTATACCAACCGTATCTTAACTCTTTAATTTAATATAAAAGAAGTATTTCGATATTTTTTCTTATATTTAAGCGCCGACAAACAAATGAACGATAAGGTAGAATATGAGCTTAAAAAATTTATATAATTAATTTGAGTGGATAAATATAGCATTATGGAAAATATTGTTCTTTCACATTTCAACCAAAGTATTCAGGCAAAAAAAAATAGCGCTCAAGTTTTAGCTCCACAAATTACCTGTGCAAGCAAAAAGATAGTAAAACAGCTACTTAATGGCCATAAAGTATTATCCTGTGGTAATGGTTTAGCCGCAGCCCTGGCTAACATAATTACTGAATCTCTTTTATTACAGTATGAGCTCGAGCGTCCGGGATTCCCGGCAATATCTTTGAATGAAAGCGGAATTTTAACATCAATATGTCATAAGAGTGGAAAAAGCCAAGTATTCAGTAAGCAAATTTTAGCATTAGGTCAACCCGGTGATTTGTTAATCGTATTTAGTGCCGGCACAAATCCCAGCAATCTAATTCAAGCAATCCAAGCAGCGCATGATAAGTCTATGGAGGTAATAGCTCTAACTGGACAGAAAGATACAGATGTCTCTGCTCTTCTAAATAATGAGGACATAGAGTTAAGAATCGAACATAATGATATACATCAAATAAGCGAGCTACAGATGTTAAGTATATTTTGTCTTTGTGAGCTGATAGATGAACAATTGTTTGGAGGAAAAAGCTGATGTCAGTGCGCTTGGCAGGTATAACCTTAATGTATGCTTTTTTTTTAGCGGGATGTACTGAAATCATTCATGTTGCAACTGAGAATCCAATACAACCAGAGCCAGAAAAAATTTCTATAGGAACCGATATTGACGATTGGGAGCTTGAAACTTCAATCGGCGTGAATATAAAAAAAACTGGTCCTGAATTAGAAAACTCAAATATCAATATAAATTCATATAATCGTGTAGTGCTTTTGACAGGTCAAGCTCCATCAGCAGAGGCTAGGAGCCTCGCAGCAGATATCGCAAGAAAATATCGAGGTGTGCGTCAGGTTTATAACGAGATTAAAATAAGTGGCCCCACCTCTTTGATTGCAAGAACAAATGATGCGTGGCTATCTGCAAAGGTTAAACATAAACTAATGCTTAGTAATCAAGTTGAATCTTCTTCTGTAAAAGTAGTTACAGAGAATGGGACAATTTATTTAATGGGCCTTATTTCTCAAGAAATCGCTAAAGAAGCTCTACGACTTACTAGTGAAATTGGTGGAGCCGTAAAGGTGGTATCCGTTCTCGAATATACCGATTAATTTTTAAAAAAATTCATCGGAGCTACTTTCCATTAAAGAAAATTAGATTAACTCAAGAGCGATCGATAATGCCTCGCCACCGCCAATACATATAGCAGCAATACCTTTTTTCTTGTCATAAGCCTGCATGGATGACAGTAACGTAACTATTATTCTTGCTCCAGATGCACCAATCGGATGACCTAGGGCACATGCACCTCCATGGATATTAACTTTTTCATGCGGCAAATCTATTTCTTTCATCGCTGCCATCGTGACAACTGCAAACGCTTCATTGATCTCATAAAGATCAACATCATCTTTTGACCAATTAAGATTTTTTAACAATTTTCTTATGGCTCCTACTGGAGCTGTGGTGAACCACTCTGGTTCTTGGGAGTTGCTTGTATATTTTGCAACTTTAGCTATAGGCTTCAGACCTAGTTCTTTTGCGACAGATAATCTAGTTAAAACTAATGCTGCTGCCCCATCACTTATAGAGCTTGAATTTGCAGCAGTTACAGATCCATCTTTTTTAAAGGCTGGTCTTAGTTGTGGAATTTTTTCTATATTACCCTTGCCTGGTTGCTCATCTTTATCGTACAGGATATCACCACGACGGGTTTTAACAGTAAAGGGGGTAATTTCAGCATCAAACTTTCCAGAGGCGATTGCATCTTGGGCTCTTTGAAGAGAAGTGATAGCGAAAGCGTCTTGATCTTCACGACTGAAGTTATACTTGGTGCAAGTTTCCTCTGCAAACATCCCCATAGCACCTTTAGTATAAGCATCTTCTAGGCCATCTATAGTCATATGATCATATATAGTAGCATCACCAAAACGATATCCACCTCTTCCTTGAGTCATTAAATATGGGGCATTAGTCATACTCTCCATCCCACCTGCAATTGAAACATCAGTGTGACCCAAAGATAAACTATCACATGCATTCATAAAAGCTTTCATACCAGAGCCACACACCTTGTTGATGGTACTGCAATTTACAGAATTAGGTAAACCTGCCCCTATTGAAGACTGTCTTGCAGGTGCTTGTCTAAGTCCTGCTGCCAATACACACCCCATATCAACAGAGTCTATTTTATCCAATGGGACTTTTGAGCGTTCAACAGCAGCTTTTATTGCTGCACTTCCTAATTCAGTTGATGGGACACCAGAAAATTGACCTTGCATACTACCAATTGGTGTTCTCGCCATACCTACTATTACTATTGGGTCAGACATAATAAAAGCCTCTATTTAACAATCCTCAATGAGGGTTTTTTAGTTTTATCACCAGATGGTTTATCTTGAGATAGCTTATTAGAAGAAGAAACTGATTTAACAGGGCCTGGTCCTGAGGGGCCAGGATCAATAGGATTTTCTACTTGAAAAATCATACCTTGGCCATTTTCTTGAGCATAAATCCCAACTATAGATTGAACAGGCAAACAGATACTAGCTGGGATACCCCCGAAACGGGTACTAAACGAAACCTTGTCCTTATTCATAACTAGATCTGCAATCGCGCGAGGTGACAGGTTTAAAACAATCTCCCCATCTCTTGTAGCGTAACTTTGAGGCACCTCAACACCTGGTTGATTTGCGTCAACCGATACATACGGTGTCAACTCATTATCAACAATCCATTCGTATATTGCTTTTATTAGGTAAGGTTTATTTGATGTCATATTCATAGTTGCAGCTATCAATTACGATTATTCAACTTATAAAAAAACAACTAATGATACTGTTTTTGGTGAACAAATATCATTTGAACTACATCTCTCTTTCAAACTCAGATAGACTTTCCTGAAAGGATTCACGTTCAAAAATTCTTTCCATATAATCAAGTAGCGGTTTTGTTTGTCGACTATGCGGTAGCTCAATATTTAAATTCTTCAATCTCCACAAAATTGGACCCAGACAACAATCAACTATAGTGAATTGATCGCTCATAAAGAAAGGTAGGTCAGTAAAAATTGGTGCTATGCTCACGAGACTTTCTTGGAGTTCTTTTTGAGCCTTTTCTGACACCTTGTCGTCTGAGGAACTGACAATTGTATCTACTTGCGCACTACAATCTTTTTCTATGCGATAAATAAACTGGCGACTTAACGCTCTAGCTACCGGATAGACAGGTAATAATGGTGGGTGGGGAAACCTTTCATCCAGATACTCCATCATTACCTTAGTTTCATACAAAGCCAAATCACGGTCAATCAGTGTCGGCAATGTACCATAAGGATTGATAGCCAACACCTCTTCTGGAATGGCTGTGCTGTCGATATCTTCAATATCAACAGTAACTCCCTTTTCTGCCAAGACAATACGAACCCGGTGGCTATAGTGGCACGTCGGATCAGAATAAAATGTCATGGATGATCGTTTTGCAACAATCCCCATAATAACACCTCGATTTGATTAAAATTAATAGGGTAGTAAAATCACTTAACCCAAGTAAGCGCTAATGTATATCTTTCCAATACTCTCGATTTAATAACCAAACCCAGATGAACAGAAATGCAAGGAAAAGTAGAGCATAAGTTCCAATTCTCTTGCGATCTTCAGCCATAGGTTCAGCAATATAAGCTAAAAAATTCACTAAGTCATAAATCTCTGTGTCAAATTCTTCGGGTGAGAGACTACCTTCACTAACAATATTATAGCGACCGCATGGATTTTCTAATATTTCTTCACGAGTAAAAATATCCCTTTTGATTCCGCCATTAGATGCAAGGACTGGGCCGGGCGCACATTCTTGAAGACCCTGAAGATCCAACAAAACATGAGGCATCCCTACATCTTTAAAAACTTTATTATTTACCCCCAAAGGGCGACTTGGATCTGAGTAAAAATTTCTTAGATATGTATAAAGCCATTCTGGAGAACGCGACCTAGCTACCAAAGTCAGATCTGGTGGTGTTGCACCAAACCATGCCTTAGCTTTATCTGATGGCATTGATATATTCATTAAAGCACCGAACTTTTGATCGGCATGTATAAGATTATCTTTGGCTATATCGGCAGGTATTCCTAAATCTTTAGCTACTCTATCCCAGCGAGAATATTTTGCAGAATGACAACCCATACAGTAATTAACAAAAGATTTAGCTCCATTCTGAAGTGAGGATTTATCGCTCAGATCTGCAGTGAACTCATCGCAAGGTATAGCTCCACACTTAAAAGTAGACTCAGCTCCAACAGCTTTGAGGGGAGCCCAGATCAGAAACATGACAACAGACAAAGCCAAAATGGTTTTCCCAGGGCCCATCCCTC
The DNA here is from genome assembly GCA_964276025.1 of uncultured Porticoccus sp. Taxonomy (GTDB): domain Bacteria; phylum Pseudomonadota; class Gammaproteobacteria; order Pseudomonadales; family Porticoccaceae; genus Porticoccus. The sequence goes on from CAXYDD010000002.1 coordinate 203,567, forward strand.
CATCCATAGTAACCCGCTCTGGCACAGGCTTTGTTTTCTCTATTCTGGTCCAAAATGGCATAGCAAAGAAAAACAAGAAGTATAAACCAGTGCATATTTGTGCCAGCAAAGTACGCTCTGGGGTTGGCGCTTTTACGCCTAAAACACCAAGAACAACAAAAGAGGCGGCGAAAACTAGTATAGCTCCGCGACTAAAGCTACCTTTATAGCGCATTGATCTTACTGGACTGCGATCTAGCCATGGCAGTACAAATAAAATTGCTATCGCTGCAGCCATAACTAAAAACCCAGCGAATTTATCTGGCACTGCTCTTAGCATCGAATAGAAAGGGGTGAAGTACCACACTGGGGCTATATGTTCGGGGGTCTTGAGTGGATTGGCAATTTCAAAATTTGCATACTCTAGGAAATAGCCGCCCATCTCAGGCATAAAAAATAAAATAAAACAGAACACAAATAAGAACACCGTTATAGGGACTAAGTCATGAACTGTATAATAAGGATGGAAAGGAATTCCATCTCTGGGCACACCATTTTCATCTTTATTCTTCTTGATATCCACTCCATCTGGGTTATTTGAACCTACTTCATGTAATGCAAGAAGATGTAATACAACCAGAGCAAGCAATATGATTGGCAAAGCTACCACATGTAAAGACATGAATCTATTGAGCGTTATACCCGATATTAGGTAGTCGCCCCTGACCCATTGAACGATATCCTCACCAATAACAGGTATTGCCCCGAATAAAGAAATTATTACCTGTGCGCCCCAGAAAGACATCTGACCCCAAGGTAGAACGTAACCCATAAAGGCTTCGGCCATTAATGCTACGTAAATTGTCATACCAAAGATCCAAACTAATTCACGCGGAGGCTTATATGAACCATAGATTAAACCACGAAACATATGAAGGTATATAACCATAAAAAAAGCTGATGCACCGGTAGAATGGATATATCTGATGATCCAACCATAGTCTACATCACGCATTATGTATTCAACAGAGGCGAATGCCCTCTCTGATGATCCTTCAAAACTCATTAGAAGCCAAATACCGGAAACTAGTTGTATGATTAATACAACTAAAGATAAAACGCCGAAGTAATACCAAAAATTAAAGTTTTTAGGGGCATAGTACTTGGCCATATGAGTGTTCCATGCACGCATAATTGGTAAACGTGCATCTATCCAGTCACGTAATGCTATCAACATCAGCTAGCCTCCTGATCTACGCCAATTACTACTATATTATTTGTTTCATAAGAATGCGGGGGTACATCTAAATTTGTAGGCGCAGGAACTCCGGCATATACGCGTCCGGCAAGATCAAATTTCGAACCGTGACAAGGGCAGAAAAACCCACCGTACCAATCATCACCACCCATATCTTGAGCCCCTACTTCTGGGCGAAACATGGGGGCGCAGCCTAGGTGCGTACAGAGGCCAACTATTATCAGAAATTCCTCTTTTCCCTCAATAGATCGATGAATACCATTAACATACGATGGCTGATTTGAAGCTAATGACGAAGGGTCACTAAAAATCTCATCATGACCATTTAATTCCTGGATCGTCTCAGGTGAACGACGGACGACATAAACTGGCTTACCTCGCCATTCAAAAGTCACCATCTGTCCCATCTCTATTTTAGAAATATTTATTTTTACCGGAGCGCCTGCAGCTTTTGCTCTAGCGCTTGGACTCCATGACCCAACGAAAGGTACAGCTGCGGCTGTTGCTCCTACAGCCCCTACAGCACACGTAGCATTGGTCAAAAAGCGCCTTCGCGCAAAGTCGATACCGTCTCCGTTATCAATTCCGTCATTAATCATGACGCTCTCCTAGCAGCTGATATTTGTGATTTTTTTTGTGTTCAGAATGGTTGAGAATAGTAATGAAAACTACTCATTTTTACAAGGGAATAATGTATAGACTATACCCATTTTTCATAAAATAGTTAGTATTACTAATAGAGATCAATTTCTCATGGAAGGTATAAATGTAATATTTAAAAATTGTGTGACTTGAAATATTTTTACACAGTATTAATTTATTAACGTTTAGAAAATTGAGGGCGCTTTCTAGCCTTGTGAAGGCCTACTTTTTTACGCTCTACTTCACGCGCATCACGAGTCAAAAATCCAGCTTTTCGAAGATCACCTCTCAAGCCCTCGTCATATTGTAATAATGCACGAGCAATACCATGTCTTATAGCGCCAGCTTGTCCAAAACTTCCACCGCCAACCACAGTGATTTTTAAGTCAAATTTTTTGATACAATCAACTAATTCTAGTGGTTGTCGAACGATCATTCTTGCAACCTCTCTACCGAAATATTGATCTAGTGTGCGGTCATTAATCATTATATTCCCACCGCCACTTTCCAAAAAAACTCTTGCTGAAGATGTTTTTCGTCGTCCGGTTCCGTAATATTGTGTATCTGACATAAGTAACTTTCCGTTATATATCTAAAATCTGAGGTGTTTGAGCGCTATGGGGATGATCTTGACCGGCATATACTTTTAATTTCTTAAACATAGCGCGACCGAGCGGGCCTTTTGGCAACATACCTTTAACGGCATTTTGAATAGTGCGTTCAGGTGCTTTTTCAATCAATTTTTCAAAGCTTATTGATTTTAAGCCGCCCGGATATCCGGTATGGCTATGATAAATTTTATCTTTTGCTTTATTGCCTGTTACTTGAACCTTCTCGGCATTAATCACAACAATATAATCCCCGGTATCTACATTTGGTGTAAACTCTGGTTTATGCTTTCCGCGAAGATATGAGGCAATTATTGTAGAAATTCGACCTAGTGTTTTATCAGCCGCGTCAATAATATACCAATGGTGTTGAGCTGTTTCAGCTGTGGCACTGTATGTTTTCATCGAAATTTGCCTAATATAATATTCAAAAACAATGTATATGCTTTGTGGGAGGCGGTATTTTACAGAGCAGTTACGCCCATTTCAAGGATATTCTACATTTAATAAATTATAACCTGATTCATGAGAGTATTATTGCTCTGAAGCGGCCAAATAAGTAACATAAATTATAACTAATAATTATCCGAAATTATGGTTGATGTGGTCTTGAGAGATACTCATAGGACTGCATCTCTAAAAGACGACTCTTTGTGCGCTGAAACTCAAAGGTTAGCGCACCATCTATATATAAAGACATAAGGTCGACCTCCGCAGATAAAACAACTTTTACATTCCTATCATAAAACTCATCTACTAAGTTTATGAATCTTCTTGCTTGGTCTTCATTGTTTCTCCCCATCTGGGGAACTCCAGAAACTAATACAGCATGAAATTCATGTGATAGCTCAATATAATCATTTTGGCTTCTAGGAGAACTGCAAATAATATCAAAGTGAAACCAAATAACATCTTTTCCTTGACGCAGGAATTTCACATTCCGTCCCTCAATCTCAATACTAAGATCTAATAAAATATCATCCTGTAAGGGACAAAATACATTAAAAGCCTCTATTAAGGAGCTATTTGCGCTGGCATCCAATGGAAAGTGATATAGCTCGGCTTTCTTAAGGCTTCTTAAGCGATAGTCTGTGCCGCTGTCTACGTTGTATACCTTGGTATTTCTCTTTAATGAGTCAATTGCCGGGAGAAATTGTTTGCGCTGAAGGCCATTCAAGTAAAGATTATCTGGTTCAACGTTAGATGTAGCAACTAGGACGACATTGAGGGAAAATAGGAGCTCAAAAAGTTTTCCTAGGAGCATAGCATCTGCAATATCAGAAACGAAAAATTCGTCAAAACATATCACATGAGCCTCATCAGCAATATTATCAGCAACTATAGTTAATGGATTTTTTTCTCCTTGAAGTCTTTTTAGGTCCCTATGGACTCTTCTCATGAATCGATGAAAATGTAGCCTTATTTTCTTATTAAAAGGCAAACTCTCAAAAAAGCCATCCATTAAATAAGTTTTACCTCTTCCAACTCCACCCCAAAAATATAATCCCTTTATGGGTTCAACTTTATCAAAAGAAATAAATTTACTCTTAAATTTAGCAAGTAAGTCTTTTTTTAAACCTACACCTTCCTCCTGAATTAGTCGCTCGTAGAGCGACTGTAAAAGATCTACCGCAATGGCTTGTGATGAGTCATAATTGAATTCTTCTCTTTCAAGATCTGACAAATAACGCTGCTTAGGAGAGGGTAACGTAGTATGTGTATACTTAGACATGGGTTGACTGCAAGTAGTTTATATTTAACTTAAGATTTAATTAACCTTTCAAGAATAGGTGATCAGAGATTGTTTCTCAATAGAGAAAAAGAAAATTTATAAGTCCTTGATCAAAAATAGAAGAACAAGAAATATTATTCAGAGTCTGATTATCTTATGAACTTTAACTAATATAAAGATAAGGTATCATAGGAAAAATGAGTAAAATTTTATGGGGATCAAATCTTGCTAATTTCAAACCTGATTATTTATTTATCACTCCTAGTAATAGGCGCTATAGCTGGTTATTTTGTTTCTAGGGCCCTTCAACCTATCCAAAAAGAGCAAAAAGAAATAGAAAATAAGCTCATAGAGGCCCAAAGTGAACTGAAGGATTATCAACAAAAAGTAGCTGACCACTTTCGTAGCACATCAAAAGCTGTATCGAGTTTATCAAAAAATTATAAAAGTGTAGTTGAGGAACTCGCGAGCGGGGCACTTCATCTTGCAAGTACTGATGTCAGCCGCCAGATCTTAAATTCTGTATTTGACAAAAGCGAAGATGTTAACCTTGATTCAAGCACTGATATACAGCCTCCAAAAGATTATGCCCCGAAAGTACCGGGTGGAGTTTTAAGTGAAGAGTATGGTCTTAGAGAGTCAGAAAATCCTGTGAATGATCCCACCAATAGCGACTCATCTTATGTGGCCGAAAATGATGATGATCCAACCCTAAATATCAATTAGTAATTTATTGAAAGGGTTCAAGGTGAAAGATATGCATCGTATTCTAAATTATCTAGCGTGGCCGGTTGCCCTCGGGCTCCTTGTTGCTATGTTAACTTTCAACTTTTTCCCTGATTGGCTCGATAACCGTTTTTATACTCCGCAAAAAAATATAAATGAAAAAAAAGATGAAGAGTTAAGTAAACCATTCTCCTATTCTTTAGCAGTAAAAAAAGCATCTCCTTCTGTTGTTAATATTTATACGCAAAAGAAATTGCCATCCGGCAACAGACTATCATCGGATCCGCTCTTTAAGAAATTCTATAGTCAAAAAAATACATCAAGACAAGATCGTATGAAATCCTCACTAGGCTCAGGGGTAGTAATGACAGCTAATGGATATGTTTTGACAAATCATCATGTTGTTAATGGTGCAGATGCAATCGTGCTCCAGCTTCAAGATGGCAGAGAAGCTGCTGCCACAGTAATAGGAACAGATCCAGAAATTGATCTTGCAGTTTTGAAGATTAATCTAGAAAATCTTGTGCCAATAGAATTGGCAAATCAAAAAGTTTCAGTAGGGGATGTAGTCCTTGCTATTGGAAACCCTTTTGGTGTCGGACAGTCAGTTTCTCAGGGAATCATAAGCGCGACCCAGAGAAAAGGGCTCGGCCTAAATACTTTTGAGAATTTTATTCAAACAGATGCTGCAATTAATCCAGGGAATTCTGGCGGACCTTTAGTTGATTCTATTGGTCATCTTGTAGGAATTAATTCAGCAATACTTGATAGAACAAGTTATGCAATGGGAATAAGTTTTGCTATTCCATCAAAAACAGCATTAAAAATTCTTACAGATATAATAGCTCATGGGAGGACGATCAGAGGCTGGCTTGGTGTAGAAGCAAGCCAATTAAAACCATTTGCAGCTAAAAAACTTGGTCTTGATCCTCCTCTAGGTTTAGTTATAACCAATATTTATCCAGACAGCCCAGCATATCTATCTGGACTGTTACCTGGTGATGTTATTATCAGGATAAACAACAATGGTGTGATCGATAATGACAAAGCTATGAATATAATTGCGGACCTATCGCCAGGAGACTCAATTAAACTTTATGTATTAAGAAATGGTGATAGAAAAGTGATTGATGCAGTAGCTGGAACTCGGCCAAAACTAAATTAAAAATTTTATAAAATAAACTTCTTAATTGTGTTTATAAGATGTTCATGTTGTTCTGGTAGCCCAATAGTTATTCGTAAATAGTTTTTTATCCTAGGTTTATCGAAGTGGCGTATTAAAATATTTTTTTTTCTAAGAAATAACGCTAATTCACCGCAGTCATGTTCTTTATGTGTTACAAACAAAAAGTTGCCTACTGAAGGGAGCACTGTAAACCCCAAATTGATTAAATCTGATGAGAGTTTTTCCCTAGATTGTATGATTTTTTTACAAGTTACATTGAAATATTTCACGTCATCTAATGCAGCAATTCCCCCCATAATAGCTAAACGATCTAAGGGATAGGAATTAAAACTATTTTTTACCCTATCCAAAGCTTCAATAAGTGAGCTATCTCCCACAGCAAAGCCAATCCTTAATCCTGCTAAAGAGCGTGATTTTGAGAAAGACTGGGTCACTAAAAGATTTGGGTATAAAGAAACTAGTGATACAGAACTTATTCCACCAAAATCTATATAGGCTTCATCAATCACTAAGACTGAATTTTGATTATCCTTAAGGAGATCTTCAATAATCTGTAGTGATAATAATTTCCCAGTTGGAGCATTAGGATTAGGAAATATTATCCCACCATTAGGTTTTTTATATTGCTCAGTATCAATAGAAAGATCATCCGTTAGAGGTATTAGCTCAAAAGGTATTTCATACAAACTACAATAAACCTTATAAAAACTATAAGTGATATCTGGGAAAAAAATTGGGGAACTCTGTTTAAAAAATGCGTAAAAGATATGTGCTAATACCTCATCTGATCCGTTGCCAACAAAAACTTGGTCTGTCTGGATATTCAAGCTGTTTGCAATTGTATTTTTTAAAGCAAAGGCATCAGGGTCTGGGTATAATCGCAACTTATCAACTAGCTCGGAAATAATAGCCTCTCGAACTTTTGGGGATGGTGGATATGGGTTTTCGTTTGTGTTCAATTTTATTAAATTTGGGTTAATAGGTTGCTCCCCAGGAATATAGGGTATCAACTGCTGAACAGCTTGGCTCCAAAACTTATTTTTTTTCATACGTTCACTAAATATATTTACATTGACTCAACATTAAAATGCTAAATTTCTATATCTAATCCTTTATACGATACTCAGCAGAACGAGCATGAGCTGTTAAAGATTCACCTCGGGCTATTATAGAAGCTGTTTTTCCAAGCTTTGAGGCACTATTTTCATTACACATAACCACAGATGTACGTTTTTGAAAATCATATACACCCAATGGGGAAGAAAATCTTGCTGTTGATGATGTGGGGAGTACATGGCTTGGCCCTGCACAATAGTCTCCAACTGACTCTGATGTGAAGCGACCCATAAAAATTGCTCCAGCATTACGAATTCTTGGAAGCATATCTTCTGGATCATCAACTGATAGCTCTAAGTGTTCGGGTGCAATAAAATTAACTAATTCAATAGCCTCATTTAAATCTCGTACTAAGATAAATGCCCCTCTTTTTTTCAAAGAAGACTGAATGATATCTATTCGCTCCATAGATGGCAGTAATTTTTCTATGCTAATTTTAACTTGCTCAAGTAACTTATCATCGTTACTTACTAAGATAGCTTGTGCATTCTCATCGTGTTCAGCCTGAGAAAAAAGATCCATAGCAATCCAATCTGGGTCTGTTTTCCCATCACATACTATTAAGACCTCTGATGGTCCAGCTACCATATCTAATCCTACTTGCCCAAAAACCATACGTTTGGCTGTCGCAACATAAATATTTCCTGGCCCAACAATCTTATCAACCTTTTTTATACTATCTGTACCATAAGCTAACGCGCCTATTGCCTGTGCTCCCCCTACTGTATAAATTTCGTCAACACCTGCAATTGCTGCTGCTGCTAGAACCATTGGGCTTAGGTGGCCATCAGGGGCAGGTGCTGTCATGATAATTTTATTAACGCCAGCAACTTTTGCAGGAAGAGCATTCATTAAAACTGATGAGGGGTAATTTGCCTTACCTCCCGGAACGTAAATCCCCACCCTATCCAGTGAGGTTACCTGCTGTCCCAAGACAGTTCCATCTTCATCACGATAACTCCATGAATCTATTTTTTGGTGCTCATGGTATTCGATGATTCGTTTAGCAGCGATATCCAAAGCTGATCTTTCAGATTCAGTGATATTTTGAAGTGCTTGACTCATTTCATGAGAAGAAACTATTAAATCCTTTACACTAGAAATATTTCTATTATCAAATTGGTTTGTGTACTCTACTAGAGCACTATCACCATTTTTCCTAATATTATCGAGTATTTCAGAGACTTGGCGATCGATTTTTGAGTTTTCAGTTTTCTGCCATTCTAGTAATTTTTGAAGCTTACTATCAAAATCTTTATCAACGGATGAAAACTGTCTTATATCAGCCATCTTCATTTTCATATCTTATTTTACCACCTTCTCAAGGCTATCTATTATTTCTTTTATACCTGAATGTTTCATCTTCATCGCAGCTTTATTAACGATAAGTCTAGAGCTAATATCAGAAATTGTATCTCTAGCTTCAAGCCCGTTTGCTTTTAAAGTATTCCCTGTATCAACAATATCAACTATTTCATCAGCAAGACCCATAATTGGGGCTAACTCCATCGCACCATAAAGTTTTATAATATCTACTTGGGAACCTTTAGCGGCATAATATTTTCTCGCGACATTTACGTACTTTGTTGCAACCCTAATGCGTCCTAATCTTGGTGAAGCTCCAATTATTCCTGCTGTCATAAGCTTACACAAAGCAATATTAAGATCTAATGGCTCATATAAACCTTCAGCCCCATGCTCAAGTAATATATCTTTTCCAACTATTCCAAGATCAGCTGCACCAAATCTTACGTATGTAGGTACATCAGAACTTCGCAATATTAATATGCGTACCCCTTTTATATTGGTATCAAATAATAATTTGCGACTGAGGCTTATATCCTCAGCAGGTATTATTCCAGCCTCAGCCAAAATACTAATTGTCTCTTCTAAAATTCTCCCTTTAGTCAAAGCGATTGTTATTTCCATAATTTTAAAATCCTTTAATACTTCGATATCTCAAAAATTTTCGTTTACTGAGTGATTCTACGAATTTTAGCACCCAATTGCTGTAATTTTTCTTCAATGCGCTCATAGCCTCGATCAATATGGTAAATTCTATCGACCACTGTATCGCCCTCTGCAACAAGGCCCGCAATGATTAAGCTTGCTGATGCACGTAGGTCAGACGCCATTACTGGAGCAGCTTTTAGGCAATCTACACCTTCTACTGTAGCAGTATTGCCATCTACACTTATCATTGCCCCCATACGATTCAGTTCATTTATTTGAACTAAGCGATTTTCAAAAATAGTTTCTACAATTTTTGCGGTGCCTTTGGAAACAGCATTAACAGCTGTAAGTTGTGCTTGCATATCAGTTGGTAATCCTGGATATGGAGAAGTTGAAAAGCTAACTGATCTTGGTTGCTTGTTTTCCATATCGAGTTCGATCCAATCCAAACCTGTATTTATCTTAGCACCCGCATCTCGAAAATTATTTAATACTTCCTCTAAGAGCTTTGGATCTGTATCTTTAAGGAGAATCTTTCCTCTGGTTGCCACTGCAGCCGCCAAATAAGTTGCTGTTTCAATTCTATCTGGCATTATTGTGTAATTACCACTGTGGAGAGATTCAACCCCATCAATAATTATTTTTGATTTTCCTGCACCAACGATCCTACCCCCGAGAATGTTAATAAATTTAGCTAGATCAACTACCTCTGGCTCGCAGGCAGCATTTTCAATAATAGTTCTGCCTTCAGCCAAAGATGCTGCCATCATCAAGTTTTCAGTAGCTCCAACTGAAACAATTCCCATTTTGATATTAGCTCCCTGTAGGCGACCAGAAACTTTTGCATCAACATAGCCTCCATTAATTTCGATTGAAGCACCCATGAGCTTAAGACCAGAAAGATGTAGATCAATAGGTCGGCTACCAATTGCACAGCCGCCAGGAAAAGAGACTTTCGCCCGACCATACTTGGCTAGCATAGGTCCTAAAACTAAAATTGAGGCGCGCATCCTTTTTACTAAATCGTAAGGAGCGGTATGTTTTTTTAGGGTTGTTGAATCTATCTCAACTTTCATTTTTTCGTTCATGATGACGGTAACCCCAAGACAACCAAGTAATTCGAACATGGTTGTTGTATCATGCAAGTGAGGTATATTCGACACCATTACTGGTCCGTTTGAGAGAAGAGTTGCTGCTAAAATAGGTAGGGCTGAATTTTTTGCGCCAGATATGCGTATTTCACCAGAAAGTCTTTTCCCACCCGAAATCAGCAATTTATCCATTAAAGATCCTTTTTTATCAGCATATTTGCAACTTATGTCAACATAGTTAAATCAAATATGTTGCGAGCAACTATCGTTAAAGCTCATCAAGTGTATAAGCCTTGATGGACACAGCATGAATTGTGCCATTTTTGATGTACTCATTAATAATTTGATAAATTAACTGTTGTCGTTTTACGGAATTAAGACCAAGAAAAATCTCTCCCGTTGCGACAATATCAAAATGGCCATTAGTGCCCTCAACTTTAATTTCGCAATCAGGAAGCTGTTTGTTCAATAAACTTTGTATTTCTAATTTTACTGGCGGTTCCATAAACATTCCTAGTTATCAGCCATCTGAAGATGACCAAGTGTTTATGACTTTCTCTAGATCACCATCAAGTTTTCTGGCTCTTTGAGTGAACTGATTACGAAATATTTTACCAAGATTAATTCCATTAATAACCAAGTTGGTAACCTTCCAAGAACCAGAACGAGTTAAGCTCATTGAATAAATCAAAGGGAATACTCCATCTGAACCTCGAATTTCTTGAATAACTCTCGTTGACTTAAGATCGCCTATATCTTTTTTTGGTGGAATCACTTCAATCGATTGCTCTCCGTAAGATAATAATCCCCGACCATAGGTTTCAATGAGTTCTCTTCTGAATGTATAGGCAAAACGTTTTCGTTGCTCAGGGCTCGATGTTTTTGCATATTTACCCATAACTCTATATGCAATCCAATCAAAATCAATAACATTAATTAAAAGGAGATCTAATTCATCAAAGAAGTCTTCTGGGTTGTTCGAAAAACTTTCTCTATGGCTATTAATGGTTTTAAGCAGTTTTTTTGTTACCTGCTCAATTACATCATGAGGTTTTTTTGGAATGGGAGTTGTCCTAGCATCCGTAATTGAATTTGCCCAAGAAAATTGGATAGCACATGCGAAAATCAAAAACATTTTGCCTATTTTACCTGAATACCTTAGTAGCATTTTATTTTCCTTATAAATCCTTTAAGAGCGATGATGTTATTAGCCAATATCTCACGTCGTGAGAGATTCTTCTAATAGAGCTAAATAATAGCTGACTTAGGAACGTCCGCACTATAACATTGGAAACATAAATTAGGAATAATCTCTGAATCAAGACCGAGGAATAAAAGTTAAAATGGAAATATTAGGTCTTGCATCTTTAGCAATTATATTAGGGCTCATAGGACTTGTATGGGGTGCAGAAAATTTTGTTGCAGGTAGTGTTGGGGCTGCCTATAAATTTAAAATTTCTCCTTTGGTTATTGGCCTAACGATTGTCTCTTTTGGAACATCTGCACCAGAAATTATCGTATCCATAGATGCGTCACTTAATCAGGCTGGTGATATTGGAATAGGTAACGCTATTGGATCAAATTTAGCAAACATTGGATTAGTTTTAGGGATCACTGCTTTAATCTGCCCAATTCCTTTTAGTAAAAATTTGCTAAAAACAGAGGGGTTGGCCCTATTCGTTGCCACTCTTCTAGGTGGAGCTTTTTTATATGATGGAAATCTGAGCAGTATAGAGGGGTTAATTCTTATTTTTGCAACCCTTCCTCTTATGACTTACATTTTTTATAGAAAAAAATATGAAGTTGCTAAGGGACTAAAGAATACGCAAGAAGGGGTGGTCTTGTCATCAACAAAGAAAGCTTTTGCATCATTTTTTTGCGGTCTTTTAGTATTGCTCGTTAGTGCAGATTTATTAGTTTGGGGTGCTATAAATTTTGCTGAGTTTTTTGGTGTAAGCAAACTAATTATTGGATTAACTGTAGTTGCTATTGGTACCAGCTTGCCTGAACTAGCTGCTTCGATAAGTAGCGCGATAAAGGGCCACCACGATATTGCTATAGGAACTATATTTGGCTCTAATCTATACAATTTGTTAATAGTTATGGCTATGCCGGGAATAATTGCAACTCCAAAACTTGATGAAGAAGTATTTTACCGAGATTACTTGTCGATGGGTTCGCTCACATTAGTCCTGTTTGTTATAATTTTATATGTGTCCTATATTTCAAGAAATAAGGGTCATCAAGCAATAATTTCAAAAAAATTAGGCCTTGTACTATTATTACTCTATGCGCTTTACTATGCTTTACTTATGATTTAAGTGTAAGGAGTATTTTTTCTTTTAGTCTGGCAGTGTTAGTCTAAACTTGTTACCGGCCAAAAAAATAGAGAAGAAAATGATCCAAAATGATTATTTAAAAGTAGCGAAACGCACAATTAAAATGGAATCAGAAGCTGTTGCGCTTTTAGAGCAGCGTATTGGCAATGAGTTCACAGAGGCCTGTAAACTGATAATCAATTGCCATGGTCGCGTAGTAGTTACTGGTATGGGTAAATCTGGGCACATCGGACGTAAAATTGCTGCCACTTTTGCTAGCACTGGTACGCCTGCATTTTTTGTTCATCCAGGTGAGGCTAGTCATGGTGACATTGGGATGATTACAAAGAAAGATGTGGTGTTAGCTTTATCAAACTCAGGCACCACAGCTGAGGTGGTTACTCTTCTTCCCCAAATCAAACGCTTGGGTGTTCCCTTAATTTGCATGACAGGAGACCAAGTATCTATTCTAGCTAAAGCAGCAGAAGTTCATTTAGACGTGAAAGTCGATTCAGAGGCATGTCCGCTTGGGTTGGCTCCTACTACAAGTACGACCGCATCACTCGTAATGGGCGACGCATTAGCTATAGCATTGCTAGAGGCGAGGGGTTTTACAGCAGAAGATTTTGCATTCTCCCACCCTGGTGGTGCATTAGGGAAAAAGTTACTCTTAAAGGTTCGAGATATAATGCACAGCGGCGAAAATCTTCCAAAGGTAAATATCAATCAACCTTTGAAGGAAGCATTACTTGAAATGTCAAAAAAAGGATTTGGTATGACCACCGTAGTGGAGGATACTGGTAAGCTTTTCGGAGTATTTACTGATGGAGACCTTCGTAGAGCTGTAGATAACGATAAGGATGTAAAGTCTATTCCTGTAAGTGAGGTTACTAAATCAGGTTGTAGATCGATACATCAAGATGCATTAGCTGCTGAGGCATTAAAAATTATAGAAGATTTTAAGATCACTACTTTAGTTATAGAGAATTCTGATCATGAGCCTGTTGGCATACTCCATTTGCATGACATACTAAGAGCGGGCGTCGTATAGAAAATGGCAACAAATAACCAAAAAACTCTTAACCTAGCAAAATCAATAAAGTTATTATTGTTAGATGTTGATGGCGTCTTAAGTGACGGGAAATTATACTTTGCAAACAGTGGTGAAGGATTTAAATCATTTAATATTAAAGATGGCTTAGGTATTAAACTGTTACAAAAAAATGGTATTAAGGTAGGAATTGTAACTGGCAGGTCATCTGAAATTGTAGCAAGGAGAGCAAAAGACCTTGGAATTGATTTAGTCATACAAGGGAGAGAAGACAAATTAGCAGCTCTAAAAGAAATACTTGAAGATGACAAAAATAGCTTAAGTTATCTTATGCAAGAAATTGCATTTCTCGGAGATGATCTGCCTGATGTTTCAATAATTCGAAAAGTTGGACTTGGAGTTGCTGTTGGTGATGCTCATCGATTTGTAGTCAAAAATTCTAATTGGCAAACCACATCAAATGGCGGATGTGGCGCAGTAAGAGAGCTGGCTGAACTAATTTTGGGAGCACAAGATAAGCTTGATTCAAGCTTTATAGGCTATCTTTAAAGATTTAATTTATTGATATTAATTTGCTTTACTTAAACTAAATTTATCTACTATGCGTAATTTTCTCTTAACAATCATGCTTTTAGGTTCCGCAGGGGGTTTTCTATTATTTATGCTTGGACAACCTGAAGTTTTTAGAAAAAAACCTGACTACAATCAAAACATAATTGATTATAAATTTGATAGCTACATGATAAATATCTCTATGTTGGAGTTTGATAAAAGCGGAAGATTAGCGTCAAAGCTGGACGCAATTAATACTAAGCGCTTTAAATTAACTAGCAGGCTCGAATTTGAAAAACCGAAGCTTAAATATTATGCATCAGCAGAATCAGTCAAACCATGGCAGCTTAAAGCTGACAAGGGTGCGAGTATAGATAATGGTGAAAGTGCAATATTTACAGATAATGTTTATGCATGGAAAGATCTTAAAGATGGGAAGAAAAATAAAATTATTACAGAAAAATTGATTTTGTACCCCAACAAACAGACTGTTGAGACTGATGTCAAGATCAGAATGATTAGCCCGAACGGAGAATCTGTTGGCGTTGGCATGAGGGGGAACCTAGATACTGAAATATTCGAACTTTTGTCTGAGGTCCAAGGGGTTTATCGTGGACAGTAAATTTTGGTTGTTCGCCTCTTTATTTTTTTGGTGTTTTAACCTTAATGCTCTTCCAGACGACAGGAAATCCCCTATTAAAGTAGTTTCTGATCGCGCAGAACAGAATGAAAAAAATGGTACTGCTATTTATGAAGGGGCAGTTATTGTTCGGCAAGGAAGCATAATCATTAATGCGGATAAAGTTACAATAGTTACTGATGTAGAAGATGGTGATAGGATTGTATGTGAAGGTAATCCAGCTCAATACCAACAAATTATAAATACTGAAGATGGTCTTGTTTTGGCCAGCGCTAACACTATCAAGTACTTTCTGAAAAAAGAAAGAATTGGATTAATTCAGGATGCTAGCCTTGAACAAAACGGTACTACTATAACTGGAGATAAAATTTACTACGATCTGAAATCAGAGATCGTAAAAGCTTCCTCTTCAGCAAATACAAAACAACGTATAGAGATGGTGATTCCACCCACTAGACAGTAAGGCAATTTTTTATGGCAGTACTAAGAGCTCTAAATCTTTCTAAAAGCTACAAAAAAAGGCCTGTCATTCGTGATGTTTCCCTTACAGTAGAAAGTGGTGCCATTGTTGGTTTACTCGGACCTAATGGAGCTGGCAAAACAACCTGCTTCTATATGATAGTTGGTTTAGTAGAACAGGATGGTGGGGAAATATTTATTGGTGAGGAGAATATCACTAATCTTCCAATGCATGGTCGAGCACAAAAAGGTATTGGATATCTGCCTCAAGAGGCTTCGGTTTTTAGAAAAATGACTGTGGCAGATAATATTTTAGCTATTTTAGAAACACGAGATGATCTTGA
This sequence comes from uncultured Porticoccus sp., assembly GCA_964276025.1. GTDB lineage: Bacteria > Pseudomonadota > Gammaproteobacteria > Pseudomonadales > Porticoccaceae > Porticoccus. The sequence goes on from CAXYDD010000002.1 coordinate 219,222, forward strand.
TGATGATCAACGAAAACTTAGAACTGAAGACTTACTTAAAGAGTTTCACCTTTCCCATATTCGAGATTCTATAGGTCTCAGCCTTTCTGGTGGCGAGCGACGAAGGGTTGAAATTGCCAGAGCGCTAGCTACAGAACCGGACTTCATTCTTCTTGATGAGCCTTTTGCCGGTGTAGATCCAATTTCAGTTAATGAAATAAAACAAATTATTCGCCAACTCAAAAGCAAAAACATCGGTGTTTTAATCACTGATCACAATGTTCGCGAAACACTTGATATCTGTGAGCATGCTTATATCGTAGGCGAAGGCAAAGTTATTGCAGAGGGGGAAGCTTCTGCAATAATAGCCAACCAACAGGTTCGAGATATATATCTAGGCGAAGACTTCGTACTCTAAACAGGTAACTAAAGTTCCAATTTAGCCAAGCATCTAATGACTCAGTCAAATATCCAACTACTAAATTATTTATGGGCATGATATTTGCCTGTATAATAATTTATTATGTTAAAGCCAAAGTTATCACTCAATATTTCGCAAAAGCTGAAAATGACACCTCAACTTCAGCAAGCTATAAGCATACTTCAGCTTTCCTCATTGGAGTTATCTCAGGAAGTGCAGCAAAAATTATACGATAATCCACTCCTAGAGCTTGAAGAGGGTGAAGAAGATTACGAAAAAGAACCGACTGCAGAAATTTTTGATGAAACATTTACAGATACATTTAAATTTGAAAATAAATCGGATTACTCTCATGAGCCTAAAAAAAATAATGAGCTTATTGCAGATCATAAAGATTACGAGGCTATCGATCCGAGAACTAGCTCCTTAAGCGACCATCTAGTTTCTCAACTACATCTAGTAACTCTTTCCGATATTGAATTTATAATAGGTATTAGCATAATCGATTCAATTGATGATAAGGGTATGCTTATTTCTTCTGTCGAGGATATACAGGAACTCATGGGTGACTCAGTCTCACTGGAAGAAATTTATAATGTATTGGACAAGATACAACAATTTGATCCTCCAGGAGTAGGGGCTCTTAATGTATCTGAGTCTTTAGTGATTCAGCTTAATCAGCTCCCGAAAAATACGGAGCATGTGGAAATAGCAAAAAAACTGGTTTCAAACCATTCTGAGTTACTGAGGAAGCATGATAAACAACAAATAAAAAAAATCTCTGGTTATACGCTCAAAGTTATTGAAAAAGTGTTGTTGCTGTTAAGGACTCTATCTCCTTATCCAGGAAATAATTGGAATAATGATCCGATAGAATATGTAATACCAGATGTTAAAGCTTTTAAGCTTAATGGATCCTGGCATGTAGCATTAAATACCGACGTAGTACCAAAATTAAATATTAAGTCGGAGTATGAAAAATTGATAAAACGCGGAAACCATGGAGAAGATAATGACTTTATCAAAAGAAACTTGAATGAAGCTAAATGGCTAATTCAGAGTATAGAGAATAGAAATGACACCTTATTAAAGGTTGCATCATCTATTGTGAAAGCACAAAAAGATTTTTTTGAGGAAGGAACAGAAAGTATGAAGTCGATGGTTTTAAAGGATATAGCTGATGAATTGGAGCTTCATGAATCTACCGTATCCCGTATAACTACTCACAAATATATATCTACCCCATTAGGCGTATTCGAGCTCAAGTATTTTTTTTCTAGTCACATCAAAACAACTAATGGAGAAGAGTTTTCATCTGTAGCAATTCGCGCTATTCTAAAAAAACTAATCGATGAAGAGTCTGCAACGCGCCCTTTGAGCGATAGTAAGCTGGGATTCTTGCTCAATGACATGGGTATAAATATTGCGCGTCGAACAGTTGCTAAATATAGGGAGGGTATGGGAATTGTGTCATCCAGCGAAAGAAAGCATATTTAAAATTCAATATGTGTTGAACTAAGGATAAATGGAGAATCATATGCAATTAAATATAAGCGGTCACCATTTAGATATAACAAGCCCAATTAAAAGTTATATCACTAACAAGCTAGGGAAATTGGAACGTCATTGTGACCATATAAGTAGTATTCATACTATTGTTTCGGTCGATAAGCTGACGCAAAAAGCGGAAGCTACTATTCATGTTAAAGGAGCAGATATATTTGCTGCAGCAGAACATGAAGATCTTTATGCGGCGATAGATATATTAGAAGGAAAGCTCGATCGTCAACTTATCAAATATAAAGAAAAAAACCGTGGAAGATAATTAAAATGAAGATATTGGACTTACTTCCGCTTGAGAATATATCCATCAATACTGAAGGGAGGAGCAAAAAAAAGGTGCTGGAAAATCTTGCGATACATATTTCTAGTTTAGCTGAAGGTGTTAGTTCTAAAAAAATATATCGAGGTCTTCAAGCAAGAGAGCGCCTAGGAGCTACTACAATAGGTGATGGCATAGCAATTCCACATTGCAGAATTACTGGCTTAAAAGAAATTACTGCAGCCTTTTTTAAGCTAAATAATTCTATAGATTTTGGCTCTGATGATAAAATATTGGTTGATTTAATATTTGTTATAATTGTCCCTGATGAGCAGAATGAGCTGCATTTAAAGGCTTTATCCTTAATAGCAGGTGTGCTAAAAAATCAAAAAAGATGTATAGCTATTCGTGAAGCTAAATCGGAGCAAATACTTCATCAGATATTAGTAGATAGTAGCAGCTGAGGTGAAAAATGAGGTTAGTAATAATTAGTGGGCGCTCTGGATCTGGCAAGAGTACAGCATTAAAAATTCTGGAAGATGCTGATTTTTCTTGTATAGATAATCTTCCTGTAAAACTACTAACAGGGTTATTTGAGCATGCTTCGGATTCCAAAGAAGACATAAAGCAAAATAATCTAGCGATAGGGATAGATGCTAGAAGCCTAACTAATGATTTAACACAGTTACCAAAAATTTTAAAAAATCTTAAAGGTTATGGCGTTAACTATGAAATAGTATTTCTCGATGCATCTGACGATGTTCTCATACAGCGCTTTAGTGAGACGAGAAGGAAACATCCATTAAGCTCAATTAGCGTAGCAATAAAAGAGGCGATTGAGCTTGAAAGTGCTATATTAGACTCAATATCAGTTTTAGCTGACAGGAAAATTGATACCAGTAACATGAATCCTCACCAGCTAAGATCTGTTGTCAAAAAACAATTGATTCCTAGTAGCGAGAATAATATGTCGATTTTATTTGAATCTTTTGCATTCAAACATGGAGTGCCCATTGACGCAGACTTTGTCTTTGATGTTAGGTGTTTACCAAATCCATATTGGGATATTGAGTTACGCAAACTTAATGGAAACGAGAAAGCTATCGTCAGTTTTTTTAAAAAAGAAAAGGAAGTTTCCGAAATGCTTAAATCTATTACTGATTTTTTACAGATTTGGCTTCCAAGATTTCTTAAAGATAATAGAAGCTATGTCACTATTGCTGTTGGTTGCACTGGCGGTCATCATCGCTCTGTTTATATAAGCAATATACTTAAGGAAACATTTATTAAGGATTATGCTAATACGCAAACATGGCATAGAGAACTTAATTAAAACGAAATTTCTTACATCTGATATGAATAAATCAATACAAACAAAAATAACTATCATAAATAAACTTGGTCTGCACGCTCGTGCAGCTGCAAAACTTGCAGGAACAGCAAGTAAATATAGCTCTATGATTATGGTCGGCACTAAAGCTGGTGAGCTTATAGATGCTAAAAGTGTCATGTCCCTGATGCTACTAGCAGCAAGTAATGGAACAACCCTATATTTAGATATTAAAGGAAGCGACGCAGAGAAAGCGTATGGAGCTCTTAAGCACTTAGTAACTAATAAATTTGATGAAGAGAGGTAATAAAAAATTTTGCTAAAGAACATGCAATCACTACTATAAATCTCTAATACTCATATATAGACTATTAGTCCTATAAAGATCAACAAAGATTATCAGGAAAAATCCCATGCAGGGACACAATAAACAAGACGCTCAAATGTCACAACTTACTAGAATTCAAGAATTAATGGATTCCAGTGATGTCCGCTCACTTAGCTATATGCTAAATAATTTAATGCCTGCTGATATTGCCCATCAAATCGAATCAGCCCCTCCTAAAGTACGCAGAGTTTTATGGGACTTAATTGATAAAGAGCTCGAGGGTTTGGTGATAGGCGAGCTAAGTGAAGAACTGAGTGGTGAAATTCTACAAGAGATGGAAAGTCATGAGGTCGCATCCATAACACAAGGTTTAGATCCAGATGATATAGCTGATATTCTTCAACAACTACCTGAAAAATTTATTCCTGAGGTATTACAGGCAATGAGTGAACAGGATCGACTAAGAGTCGAGAGTGTTCTTAATTTTGCAGAGGATACCGCCGGTGGTTTGATGAATACAGATACAATTACTGTTCGGCCTGATATAACTTTAGATGTTGTTTTACGTTACTTACGTCGCCATGAGGAATTACCAGATATCACTGATAATATATTTGTTGTTGATAGGAAGGATTCTCTTTTAGGAATTCTGCCTCTTAGTAAACTACTTACATCCAGTCCGAATATTACAGCCCGAGAAATCATGGTCACCAGAATTGATAGTATTTTTGCAGATATGGAGGATTCTGAAGTAGCGCGATTATTTAAAAATAATGATTGGATATCTGCTCCAGTAATAGATCAAAAATATAAATTACTAGGGCGTATAACAATTGATGATGTTGTAGATGTAATAAGAGAAGAAGCAGATCATTCATTATTGAGCTTAGCGGGATTAAGTGATGAAGAGGGAACATTCACTTCTATAAGCCGAACTGCCCCCAGAAGAGCTGTCTGGTTAGGAGTTAACCTCCTAACAGCAATTTTAGCGTCTTCTGTTATTAATATTTTTCAAGATACTATCGAAAAAGTTGTAGCACTTGCTATTCTGATGCCAATTGTAGCGAGTATGGGTGGAGTAGCTGGCAGTCAGACACTTACAGTCGTGATTAGAGGAATGGCGCTTGGTCAGATCAATAAAAGTAATCTAAGCTGGCTTCTTAGCAAAGAATTTACTGTGGGCGCGCTCAACGGAATGGTCTGGGCAATTGTTATGGGTGGGGTTGCTGCCTTATGGTTTGAAGACCTACTCATTGCTGTAATTATTAGTGCAGCTATGGCTATAAATCTTATTGTTGCAGCAATTGCAGGAGCGATACTTCCAGTAATACTAAAATCCTGCAAGATTGACCCAGCTTTAGCTGGAACTGTTGCATTAACAACAATTACTGATGTAGTAGGATTTTTGTCCTTTTTGGGTCTAGCTACTCTATTTTATGGTTAATCATGTATGTCTCATAAAATTTATACTAGTTCTGGTGTTCCACCAAAACCATTAAAAGATGCCATAAAAAGCAAATCGATGCTAAAAAAAGAAATGCTTAATCTACAAAAAATTGGATCAGACCTTGTAGACTTACCTCCTAAAAAACTCTCTAGAATAAAAATACCCGACGAGCTTAATGAAGCAATTATGCTCGCCAAAAAAATAAAAAGTCGAGAGGGAAAAAGAAGACAAATCCAGCATATTGGAAAAATAATGAGGCATATTGATGTAGACAAAATTTTAATGGAGCTTAAGATCTTCGACCAAGAAAGCGTAACTTATAGTTGCCAGAAGATAAATATCGAAAACTGGTCAAAAAGGCTTATTTTGGAAGGAGATGAAGCAATTGACGATATATTGATTGAATTACCAAAAATAGACAGGAAGCATTTACGACAATTAATTAGACAAACAAAGAAAGAAATCTCAGAAGAAAAACGCAAAAATGCAAATAAAAAAATATTCGCATACTTAATGGAGTTTAAATTTTATTAGGGCTTAGGGGCTCGTTTGCGCTCATTTTCTTTCAATAGCTTTTTACGTATGCGAACTGATTTCGGTGTCACCTCCACCAATTCATCATCCTCTATAAATTCTAATGCTTGCTCTAAGCTATGATTTATAGGAGGAGATAGAACCAAATTTTCATCTGTGCCAGCAGCCCGAATATTTGTTAATTGTTTTGCTTTTGTTGGATTAACAGGTAAATCATTACTTCGAGCATGGAGCCCTATGACTTGACCCTCATATACCTCGACACCATGGCCAAGAAAAAGGCGGCCTCTTTCTTGAAGATTAAATAATGCGTAAGCCAAGGTTTTTCCTTTTACCATAGAAACTAAAACACCGTTTTGTCTTTTGGCCAAATCTCCCTGTTTTGTTGGTGCATAGCGATCAAATATACTGGTCATTATACCTGATCCGCTTGTCATGGTTAGAAATTGAGACCGAAATCCAATTAGACCCCTGGAAGGGATAATAAATTCTAAACGAACGCGCCCTTTCCCGTCCAACTCCATGTTACCAAGTTCAGCTCTGCGATTTCCAAACTCTTCCATGACAGAACCTTGGTGTTGCTCTTCAATATCAACCACTACTTGCTCATAAGGCTCTAATATTTGGCCATCAACTTCTTTTTTTATAACCTCTGGGCGTGATACTCCTAGCTCAAAGCCCTCTCTACGCATATTTTCAATCAATACAGATAGATGAAGCTCGCCACGACCAGAAACAATAAATTTATCTGGCGTATCGCCCTCTATGACTCTCAAGGCTACGTTATGAATTAACTCTTGCTCTAGCCTTTCTTTTATATTGCGAGAAGTAACAAATTTTCCCTCAAGTCCAGCGAAGGGTGAATTGTTTACCTGAAATGTCATACTAACTGTTGGCTCGTCAACAGTTAAGGGAGGAAGAGCTTCAGGGTTGTCTAGGCCACATAAAGTATCAGATATATTGAGTTTATCAATTCCAGTAACGCATACAATCTCGCCAGCTTCTGCCTCAGCTACATCCACTCTCTCAAGACCGTTATACCCCATAACCTGAAGCACTTTGCCTTTTCTAGAGTTTTCATCACTGTCTACTATTAAGACTTGCTCGTTGGGCTTTAGTATTCCACGAGTTATTCGACCAACTCCAATGACTCCAACGTAACTATTATAGTCCAAAGCACTTATTTGCATTTGCAATGGGCCATCCATATTAACTTTTGGTGGATGAACTTCATCAACAATCATTTGTAGCAAAGGAGTCATATCTTCTGCTAAAGACTCAGGTTCTTTACCAGCAACTCCGTTTAATGCAGAGGCAAACATTATTGGAAAATCCATTTGATCATCAGTTGCTCCTAAACGATCAAATAGATCAAACACCTGATCTACAACCCAATGCGGTCTTGCTCCTGGGCGATCAACTTTATTTACAACCAGTATTGGATTTAATCCTTGTTCAAATGCTTTCTGAGTAACAAATCGAGTCTGAGGCATAGGACCATCGACAGCATCAACAAGAAGAAGAACTGAGTCTACCATTGAGAGGACTCGCTCAACTTCTCCTCCAAAATCAGCATGACCCGGAGTATCAACAATATTTATATTAAAACCATTCCACCTTAAAGCTGTATTTTTGGCTAGAATTGTTATTCCGCGCTCTCTCTCTTGGTCATTTGAATCCATTATTCTTTCTGAATTCATATCTTTCCGATCAAGCGTGCCTGATTGTTTAAGTAACTTGTCTACTAAAGTGGTCTTGCCATGGTCTACATGGGCTATAATAGCTATATTGCGTAGATGTTCGATCACAGTGCTGATCCTAGGTTAACTCGAATGACGGCATTATACTGATCAGAGTAGTTCGGAGATAGCTAAATGCTTGCAAAATCAAATTTAATTTTAAACTAACTCAGCAATTACCAGTTTAGTCAAAAACTTAGCCTGCAATGAAGATACAGATAAAGTGTTTTACTTCTAAAAATAAAAAATGCACCATAAAGGTTAATTTTTAATTATATAAATCTATTTTGCACCATCAAAGTGCACATATAAAACTTAATTACATCCTTGAGTAGCCAAAACGGGTGTTTACATTTCTGGTACAATTATTGCATCATAATTAATATTGAAAAATTATTTTTTAATTTCGGCAATTTAAGTATATAAAAATTTGGAGGAAAAAATGTCACAAGCTATAAAGTTAATTAAAGAGAGCGAAGCGCGATGGATTGATCTTCGTTTTACAGATACAAGGGGTAAGGAACAACATGTATCCTTCCCATCAAAAGATGTGGATGATGAATTTTTTCAAGTAGGCAAAATGTTTGACGGCTCCTCAATAGAAGGATGGAAAGGCATTAACGAATCCGACATGATTCTTATGCCTGACGATGCTACAGCTGTTTTGGATCCATTTACTGATGAACCTACAGTAATTATTCGTTGTGACATCATCGAGCCATCTACTATGCAATCCTATGATCGAGATCCTCGCTCGGTTGCAAAACGTGCTGAAGGATACTTAGCATCAACTGGATTGGGTGACACAGCTTTCTTTGGACCAGAACCAGAATTTTTTGTTTTTGACGATGTTAAATGGGGCTCGAATATAAATGGGTGTTTTCATAAAGTAAATTCTGAAGAGGGGGTTTGGTCATCTGGATCAAAATTCCCGGATGGAAATATGGGGCATCGGCCTGGTGTCAAAGGTGGGTATTTTCCGGTGCCTCCTGTTGATAGCTTACATGATTTACGAACTGCGATGTGTTCGGCTATGGAGGAGATGGGGCTTGATGTAGAAGTACATCATCATGAAGTAGCTACTGCTGGACAATGTGAAATTGGAATCAAATTTAATACGCTTGTTAAAAAAGCTGATGAAGTCCAAATTTTGAAATACTGTGTTCATAATATAGCTCATGCTTATGGAAAAACTGCAACATTTATGCCGAAACCACTTGTTGGTGATAATGGTTCTGGTATGCATTGCCACCAATCATTCTGGAAAAACGGAGAAAATGCTTTTGCAGGAAATGGTTACGCTGGGCTAAGTGAAACAGCTCTTTATTATATTGGCGGTATAATTAAACATGCTAAAGCATTAAATGCATTTGCTAATGCTTCCACTAATTCATATAAGCGGCTTATTCCAGGATTTGAAGCTCCAGTTATGCTTGCATATTCAGCACGAAATCGCTCCGCTGCACTTCGTATACCATATGTTGCCTCACCTAAAGGAAAACGGGTAGAACTCAGATTTGGAGATCCTACAGCCAACCCCTACTTGATGTTTGCCTCAATGTTAATGGCTGGGATTGACGGAGTCATTAATAAAATACACCCGGGAGAAGCAGCAGATAAAGATCTTTATGATTTATCGCCGGAAGAGAGCTCATTGATACCTCAAGTAGCAGGTAGTCTCAGAGAGGCTCTAGAGGCTCTAGATGAAGACCGCGAGTTTTTAACGAAGGGTGGAGTATTTACGGATGACATGATAGATGCATATATTGATCTAAAAATGCAAGATGTTCATCGTGTAGAGCATACAACTCATCCAGTTGAGTTTGATATGTACTACTCTGTTTAAATTGATCATATTATTAGGTTGGACCTCATAAGTTTTCGGGTTTAACCTAATTAATATAAAATTAACGAGTATTGTTAATAGTCCGATGCATATGAGCTCTAAATATCTCAGCGCAGTCGCCTAACGATTGATTAAATCATGGAAACGGATCAGCTACAGAGTATAGTTTTAGATAATCTTAGCGTCTCAGTTATATTGCTAGATGAGGAGCTAAAGATAATCTATGCAAGCTCCGCAGCAGAAAGCCTTTTTGATACAAGCTTAGCTCGTATAGCTGGTGAATCGATATTTAACTTTTTAGAATCCTATGATGATAACCCTATGGGCAGTCCGGTAAGTCTGTCTGCTTTAAAAAAGACAGTTGACAGCCATCGTCCTTTTACACAGAGAGAAGTTAATCTTCTGCTTCCTGATAAAGCAATTATCACCGTAGATTTAACAGCTTCACCAATGATTTGTGGCTCAAGAAAAATGCTTTTGCTAGAAATACAACTAGTACAGAGATTGATGCAGATGAGTAAAGAGCAAAAGCTGCTGCATATACATGATGCAGCGCGAAACCTAGTTCGTGGTCTTGCTCATGAAATAAAAAATCCTCTTGGGGGCATCAAAGGAGCCGCCCAACTTCTATCTAATGATCTTGAAAATCGACAAGAATTACGTGAATTTACTGGTATTATTTCCAAGGAAACTGATAGGCTTTCTAATCTTGTGAACCAATTACTAGGATCAAATACCTTACCGAAATTTACTTCAATAAATATTCATGAAATTATTGAGCATGTCACTTCACTCATAGCAAAAGAAACAATGGGTAAGGTAAATATAAACAAGAGTTATGATCCAAGTATCCCAGAAATTAAAGGGGATAAGGATCAGCTTATCCAAGCCCTCTTAAATGTAATGCTCAACTCGGTTCAGGCGCTCTCTGATAGCAGGATAAAAGATCCTTGGATCAGAATAAAAACTCGTATTGAAAGAAACTTCACGATCCGGGACATCAACCATAAGATGATTTGCTGTATAGAAGTTATAGATAATGGCCCTGGTATTCCAGAGGATATATTTGATCGTATCTTTTTTCCGATGATCAGTGGAAAAGCAGAGGGAACCGGACTTGGCTTGTCAATTTCTCAATCAGCGATAGATATTCATCAAGGTCTTATTAGTTGTGAAAATAAGATCAATGAAACTATTTTTTATATTTACTTACCTTTGGATCAATAATATGAAACATACTGTTTGGATCGTTGATGATGACCAATCCGTTCGCTGGGTAATGGAGAAAGCTCTCTCAAGGGAGGGTATGCTAGTTAGCTGCTTTGAAAACGCGCAAGAACTTCTTGTTGAGCTCAGTAAAAAAACTCCAGACACGATGATAACTGATATAAGAATGCCTGGAATGAGTGGCTTAGAACTTTTAAAAAAAATTCACTCTTCAAATCCAAATCTACCTATAATCATTACTACAGCCCACTCAGATTTAGATAGTGCCGTTTCTGCTTATCAGGGTGGTGCATTCGAATATTTACCAAAACCATTCGATCTTGAAGATTTAATAGCAGTAACACAACGTGCAATAAGCTTCACAAAAGATCAAAGAAAAGCTTGCGTTTCAGAGGTAGGTATTTCTGATAATCATAATGAAATAATCGGAGAAGCTCACTCTATGCAAGAGGTCTTTCGTGCTATCGGTAGACTATCAAAATCAAATATTACTGTCTTAATTAATGGCGATTCAGGTACAGGGAAAGAGCTTGTAGCAAAAGCGTTGCATGATAATAGTCCTCGTAGAGAAAACAAGTTTATTGCCCTAAATATGGCTGCTATTCCTCATGATTTAATAGAATCAGAGTTATTTGGACATGAAAAAGGTGCCTTTAGTGGGGCAAGTCAGCGTAGAGAAGGTCGTTTTCAACAAGCAAATGGTGGGACTCTTTTTCTCGATGAAATAGGCGATATGCCTGCCGAGGCACAAACAAGACTGTTGCGAGTGCTCTCTAACGGGGAATTTTATCTAGTAGGGGGTCACACACCAATAAAAGTTGATACTAGGATTATTGCAGCTACTCATCAAAATCTTGAAGAATTGGTAGTCAAAGATTTATTTAGAGAAGATCTTTTTCATCGCTTAAATGTTATCCGAATACATCTACCAAATCTTGTGGATCGTAGGGAGGATATCCCAAAATTATTAAGACATTTTTTAAATATAGCAGCAAAAGAATTGGGATATGAAACAAAAATTCTCACAGATGAAACTATAGAATATCTAAGCATGCTTCCATGGCCTGGAAATGTAAGACAACTAGAAAATGTATGTCGATGGATAACGGTCATGGCTCCAGGCATAGAGGTTCATATAGAAGACTTACCAGCTGAATTTCTCAATATATCAAATGACGTATCAAAAGACTCCGGATCATGGGAAGAGCATCTTAAGCAATGGGCTCAAAAAGAACTATCATCTGGAAATACTGTAATTATAGCCAGAGCAACAAGAACCTTAGAGAAAACTTTAATTGAAGCTGCATTAACTAAAACTGGAGGCAGAAAAAGTAAAGCTGCAGAAATATTAGGTCTAGGTAGGAACACACTTACCCGAAAACTTAAAGAATTGGAAATAAACAGCGACTAAGCTTTAATAGATAATTTATTCTTTTATAACTGGGAGACTCTGGTTCTGCCATTCCATCATACCTCCTCCTAGTCTTAATGTACTGAAACCTTCTTGTTGCAATTTTCGACCAACAGAGCCTGCATGCTGACTTTGCTTATCGGCAATTATAATTGCTTTTGTTCGGTGCTTTTCCAGTTCCGGTATTCTCTGGTTTAGCTTAGTATATGGAATATTAATTGCTCCTGCTATATGCCCTAAACTGAAATCTTTTGTCTCACGAACATCTAGGAGTATCGCTTCACCCGAATTTATCATACGAGTAACCACATGTGGCGATATAGTTTTACCGCTTTTAGCGCGCTCATTAATTGCATATAAATAAATGAGGGTCATGAAAATACTTACAAGAACCCATTGTTCGCTTATAAAGTCAAAAAATTCCAAGGTGATTAGCTCCGATCGTTGTTTTTTATATATAAAATAGGACAAATATCTGTAAATTATACACAGCGAAACGATTAACAGGAAACCATCATTGGCGCTAATCGTTCTTTGGCGGTAATATCCTCATTATAAATCTATAAAAAAACTCAAACAGAGCCTTAAAATTTATGAGTAAATCAAAAAAACCACTGTTACTTTTAATACTGGATGGATTTGGGTACAGCGAAAAAAAGAAGCACAACGCTATATATGCTGCTAAAACACCTATATTAGACGGCTTATGGAATGGTTCCCCACATAGCTTAGTCAGTACGTCTGGTCCTGCGGTTGGTCTACCTGCAGGACAAATGGGTAACAGCGAAGTAGGTCATGTGACTCTCGGATCAGGGAGAGTTTTGCACCAAAATCTTTCACAAATTAATAATTGTATTAAAAATGGTGATTTTTTTTCTAACCCTTCGTATGTAAAAGCTGTTGATAAGGCGATCGCCAATGATGCGGCGGTACATATTTTTGGTCTTCTTTCTGCAGGGGGAGTTCATAGTCATGAGGATCACATAAATAGTGCAATCAAACTTGCAGCCAAAAGAGGTGCTAAAAAGATTTATTTGCATGCTTTTTTAGATGGAAGGGATACGCCACCAAGAAGTGCTGAAGAGTCAATTAAAATAACAGAAGCTGTTTTTTTAGACTTAGGCGTAGGTAAAATTGCCAGTATATCTGGACGATTTTATGCAATGGATAGAGATAAAAGATGGGATCGTCTCGAAGCAGTATACAATATGCTCACAGATGACTGTTCTGAGCATAGTGCGGACAGCGCACTTGAAGCGCTGGATGACAGTTATAATTATACAGATAGCGATGAATTTGTTTTGCCAACCAAAATTTCTATAATGGATCAAAAATCTACAATACTTGATGATGATGTAATTATTTTCATGAATTTTAGGCCAGATAGGGCTCGGCAAATAACTAACGCTTTTATTGATGATAATTTTACTGGATTCATCAGAAAGAAACGTCCAATATTAGCTGATTTTGTAATGACTACTCAATACTCAGATGAGATTGAGGCTCCAGTAGCATTTCCGCCGGAAGAAATTCGTAATTCACTAGGAGAATACTTAAGCAACCTTGATAAAACACAATTAAGAATTGCAGAGACTGAAAAATACGCTCATGTAACTTTTTTCTTCAGCGGCGGACAAGAAAATCTTTTCAAAGGAGAGTCACGAATACTAATTCCATCCCCAAAAGTTGAGACCTATGACTTAATGCCAGAAATGAGTGCTTATGAGCTCACAGAAAATCTTATTGAGGCAATTAATAGCAAAGAATTTGATGTCATTATTTGTAACTATGCCAACTGTGACCAAGTTGGTCACAGCGGTAAATTTAAAGCGGCGGCTAAAGCTGTAGAAGTGATTGATGAATGTATTGGTAAGCTGTTATTGGCAATTGAGAATGTTAGCGGTCAGTGCTTGATAACTGCTGATCATGGTAATGTCGAGCAAATGTTCGATGAAGAGACTGGACAACCTCATACACAACACACTACTTTACCTGTTCCCCTGATATACGTAGGAGAAAAGAAAATATCACTAATTGAGCAGGGATCATTATCAGATGTCGCCCCAACAATTTTAGCACTTATGGATTTACCTCAGCCCAAGGAAATGACAGGTAAATCCTTAGTCAAGGATCACTAATAAAATACTAATTGATGGTGATGCATTTAATGCGATATTTAATTTCAAGAATATTTATTACTCTCATTTTCATTACACCTATATTGGCTGAGGAAAAAAATGATGTAAATAAACTAAGTAACGAAATTTTTAATCTTAAAAAGTCTCTGGCAGGGCATGGAGAAACTCAAGCATCACTAAATAATCAGTTACAAGAAACCGAGCTATCCCTTGCAAAAATAAGTAGCAAGATAAAAGTTTTCGAAAAGAATATAGGTACACTAAATCTCAGAATTGAAAAGCTAAATAAACAAAAAAATAATTTAACAACATCCTTAAAGAAACAAAAATCTCTGATAAAAAATTATATTGAATTTCTTCATCTTCAAGGTGTTGAAGAACCAATAAAGCTTATTTTAAACCAACAAAATCCAAAAAATATTAATCGAATACTTGAGTATTATAATTACTTCATAAATGCTAGAAATGAAAAAATCAACGACTATAGAGAAAAAATCAAAGAGCTTAATATTATCCAAGAGTCAATCTCAAACCAAAAAATAGAATTAATAAGAAATCGATCTGAACTTAAAGAGAAAAAAAGTAGCTTCTTGTCATTACAGAGTGCAAGAACATTAACTATAAAAAAACTTAATAGTAAAATTCATACTTCACAGCTTAAACTAGCTTTATATAATAATCAGAAAGCTAGCCTAGAAAATTTATTAAGAAAAAAAGCATACGCATTAAATAATTTTCCTAGTGCTTTCTCAAAAAATAATTTTTATGGGAGCAAAGGTAAGCTCCCCTGGCCTGTGAATGTAAATCCAAGTAATAAGTATGACCTAAAGTCAAATTCTTCGATGCACTCAAAAGGTTGGCTTCTAAAGACTAATTCGGGATCTCCAGTTAGAGTTGTTCATGATGGTAAAATCGTATTTGCTAATTATCTTAAGGGTCACGGTCTTTTAATTATAGTTAATCATGGTGATGGCTTCATGACACTTTATGCTCACAACCAATTTCTTTTAAAAAAAATGGGTGACTGGGTATTGAAAGGTGAGAATATCGCGAGAGTAGGAAACACCGGTGGTCTTGATGAGCATGCACTTTACTTTGAAGTGAGAAAAAATGGGAAGCCCTCAAATCCGAAATTTTGGCTTCTAAGTAAGAATTACTAGATTGATATTAATGATATATAGTAATAGTGGTAACTTAAAACCTTAGTGTATAAAAATTAAGAGTGAGATTATGTCTACTTCAAGATGTACAGTATTGTCATTTATTGTATTTTTTTTATCCCATGCTTTTTCTATTACTTCATATGCAAACACCAGTCAACAAAGTGGTCTAGTTCCCCTTGAAGAGTTACGTTACTTTACTCAAGCATTTGAAAGAATTAAGAAAGAGCATATAGAAAAAATAAATGATAAAGAATTGCTGGAAATGGCAATAGAGGGTCTACTTAGTACCTTAGATCCGCATTCAGCGTATTTGGATAAAAATACCTTTTCTCTTTTACAAGAAAAAACTACCGGAAAGTTTGAGGGGCTTGGGATTGAAATTAGCCAAGAGAATGGTGCTCTTAGAGTTATATCGCCAATTGATGGCTCACCAGCCTATAAAGCAGGAGTTTTACCTGGAGACTTGATTATCAAGCTCAATGACAGCAATGTACAAAGCATGTCGTTCAACGAAGCAATCAAATTAATGAGAGGGCCAAAAGGATCCATATTATCCTTAACTATCCTTAGGTCTCAGGTGGATGGAACAATTGAAATCAATATTGAACGAGATATCATCGAAATTGACAGTGTTCGCACCAAAATACTTGAATCCGATATAGCTTATATCCGTATTGCACAATTTCAAGAAAATACTGGTATGCAGTTTAAAAAATTATTGAGCAACCTATATGTTAATGATATCTCCCCCAAAGGCTTGATTATAGATCTACGAAATAATCCAGGTGGTCTGCTAACAAGCTCAATAGAAGTTGTGGATTCAATTTTAGATAAAGGGCTAATTGTATACACTGAGGGCCGGTCTGCGACATCAAACAAAAAATATTATGCTTCTGTTGGGGATGATTTAAATGGCTTACCAATAGTAGTTTTAATAAATGAAGGCTCTGCATCTGCATCAGAAATCGTTGCAGGTGCGCTACAAGATCATAATCGTGCACTCATACTGGGTACTTCAAGTTTTGGTAAAGGATCTGTACAAACAATATTTCCATTAGGAGCCGATCGTGGGCTTAAGCTTACTACTGCAAGATATTTCACTCCAAATGGGACCTCAATTCAAGGAGCTGGTATATCTCCAGATATCGCAATCGAACCAGCAGAAATAAAGATACGAAAAAGTAAAACAAAAATCAAAGAAGAAAATTTATTAGGACACCTTAGTAATCCAGTAAAGGTAAAGGGCGCGGTTGACGAAAAAGAAGTGGGGGTAATAGACGACAATCAATTATACGACGCTATAAATTTATTAAAAGGGTTGCATATATTAAATAAAAAAACTTAGCCTAGAGCAACTCTATAATATAGTTTTTGGTATTAAAGTCTCACTTCGATACCTTGTTTTGCCATATAAGTCTTGGCTTCGTTAATTGTAAATTCACCGAAATGAAAAATACTAGCAGCTAGAACTGCATCAGCCTGTCCCTGAAGAATCCCCTCAGCTAAATGCTTTAGATTGCCTGCTCCTCCTGAAGCAATAATAGGAATATCAACTTCTAAGCTAACTGCTTTTGTGAGTTCTATATTAAAACCATTTTTAGTTCCATCGTTATCCATGCTAGTCAGTAAAATTTCACCTGCTCCATATCTGGCCATCTTATTTGTCCAATTCAATACGTCAATTCCTGTGATATTTCTTCCGCCATGAGTAAAAACTTCCCATTTTATGGGTTCATCATTAGAACTGGTTTGCTTAGCATCAATAGCCACAACAATGCATTGAGAGCCAAACCGATCAGCAGCAGCGCGTACGAATTCTGGATTTTTTACAGCAGCTGAATTGATACTTACCTTATCAGCACCTGCGTTGAGCAAATTCCTTATGTCCGTCAGGTTTCTCACACCACCACCCACTGTAAGAGGAATAAATACCTCACTTGCCATTCGTTCTACTGTATTTATTATAGTATCTCGGCCTTCATGGCTAGCTGTGATATCTAAAAAGGTAATTTCATCCGCACCTTCCTGATTGTATCGTTTAGCCACCTCTATAGGATCACCAGCATCTCTTATATCTACGAATTGGACACCCTTAACCACCCGACCTCTGTCAACATCAAGACAAGGGATAATTCTTTTTGCTAATGTCATAAAATAACCTTAATTGTATTGACGACCAAAAAATATCACGAGCATAAATAACTATGAACTAATACTAATCTTTATCAAAAAGATGTCCTAATTTCCCAGCTTTTACTGCCAAATATGCTTCATTATGTGGGTTTTGTCCTGTCTGGATTGGTAGTCGTTCAGATACAATAATCCCCATATCTTTAAGCGCCTGAACTTTTTTAGGATTATTCGTGAGCAGCCTAACATCGCCTATACCAAGATGATTAAAAATAGATTCGCAGGCACTATAATCTCTAGCATCTGGATCAAAGCCTAGCTGCTCATTCGCCTCAACTGTATCTGCACCCTCATCTTGAAGATGGTATGCTTTAATTTTATTGAGTAAACCAATACCTCTTCCTTCTTGACGAAGATATACTATAGCTCCTATTTGTTCCTGAGCAATAAGACGCATAGACTCCTCGAGCTGAGATCCACAATCACATCGCAGGCTAAATAAAGAATCACCTGTTAAGCATTCAGAATGGATTCTCACTAATACTCGCTTATGGGAAGATACTGAACCTAGGGTTAAAGCAATATGTTCTTTTTTTTCAATATCATCAAAAAAACCATGTAGCTTAAAAGTTCCCCATTTAGTAGGTAGCTCTGAGCTTTGTATAAAATTTAATGGCACAACTTACTCCGAATAGCCTAATTTAGGGACAGTTATTTTAACTATGATACATAACGAGTAAAGAACTTTACATTTATAATCACTTAGAATTAATGAGTTTTCGTTTTTATAAAATTTTCATAGCTAAATACAAAACTATGGCAGTAAAACCACCGGCTAATAAATCATCTGCCATGATGCCTATACCCCCAGATACATTTTTATCTAGCCAGCTTATAGGCCAAGGTTTCAATATATCAAAAAATCTAAATATCAAAAAACTTGCAAGAATCCAACCCCAAGAAACTGGGACTAAAATCATAGCTAACCATATTCCAACTATTTCATCCCATACAATTCCACTATGGTCATGAACATTTAGATCGCGCGCAGTTTTTCCACAAATATATATTCCAGTCAGAGCTGCAGCTACTGTAATAATAATATAAGCAACTAATGATAGCTTTACTAAAAAAATCCAAATCAAAATGCCTAATAAAGTTCCTGCTGTTCCAGGTGCCTTGGCAAATAAACCACTACCAAAACCAAATGCTAAAAAATGAATTGGGTTACTCAAGAGTTTCCTAAAAGTGGGGCTAACTATATTCATTCATTATTCTCTTTTTTAGTAAAAATATTTTTGAGTATGTCAAAATTAATATCGATGATTTTCAAAAATGCTGGTAGCCAGATTTGGTTATATTCAATAATTCTCCTTGGTCATCGTAACAGCGTATTCCTGAGTTTATGGAAACCTGACCGATACAACATGCTTGTATTTTTTTCGAGGCTATCATTCTCTCTAAGAGGGCAACATGTTTTTTTGGAACAGTAAAACATAACTCATAGTCATCACCACCGGATAGAACCCATTTTTGAATTAATTTATGATCTGCTATATCTGTTAAAAAATTTGCGTATGGTATGCACTTAAATTCAATATTGGCTCCATATAGCTTAGAGTTAAGGATATGACTAAGGTCTGCAATTAGTCCATCTGAAATATCTATTGCTGAAGATGCGATATTTTGCAAAAGGATACCCTCTTTTATTCTTGGTTCTGGTCGATAAAATTTATTATGTAGCCGGTCGATTAGATTCTTTGGCAGAGGGGTGGTTGAATTAAGTGATTTTTCAAAAAGAGAAACAGCTGCGGCAGCTTCTCCAAGTGAGCCTGTCACATAAATATAGTCGCCTTCTTTAACACCACTCCTTTTTATGGCTTTACCCTTATCAACAGTTCCAAATACTTGGATAGTTATTGATAAAGGACCCGCTGTCAGATCACCACCAACCAAAGTACAGCCAAATTCTATAGCATCGCTCTCAAGTGCTTTGGAAAATCTAGAAATCCACTCTTCATTAGCTGTCTGAAGAGTTAATGCAAGAGTAAACCAATGAGGATCTGCTCCCATAGCTGCGATATCACTGAGGTTAACTCTCAAAGAGCGCTGTGCAATATCACTAGGAGAAGAGTTTGATGGAAAATGTATTGTTTCAACCAATGTATCTACAGTGGTTACGAGTTGCTTATCTGAGGGTATATCTAAGATAGCGCAATCATCCCCCACTCCTAGAGACACCCCTTTGCTTTTACCCAAAGTAGAAAAATATTTTTCTATTATTGAAAATTCATTTAATGAAGCTTTTCTAAAACTCATAAATTTGACTTTTTGTATTTCAATATGACTAAAGATAGCACTTTTTTACTCTGGTAAATGCTACTTCCTAAAGATTATAAGGTCCACTATTTAGAACGTTTCATATTATTGATTTCAATAGCACGTTTTTTAAGTGCCACCATATCAAGAATTCCATTAATATATTTATAGCTATCAGTGGGCCCAAATTTTTTAGCTAAATTTACTGACTCATTAATCGCTACCTTATAGGGAATATCGATTCTGAAACATAACTCATATGAGCCAATTCTTAAAATTACCCTAGATATAAGGTCTAAGTTCGAAGATTTTCGATCAAGGTATTCTTCATAGGCGACATCCACCTCATCTAGTTTGCCTATAATGCCGTAAAGTAATTCTTTAAAAAATTCAGTATCTACCTTATTCATATTATTGTTAGCTGAAAACTCTGCTTCTACAACACTAGCTTCTGTACCTGATACCGACTCTTGATACAGGGCTTGAACCAGGAGCTCTCTAGCTTTTTTTCTAGTGGAAGGTAAAAACATCGAGGTTCCTTTAATTAGCTAAATAAGTTGATCATTTCTAGTACTGCATCTGCTGCTTCTTGCCCCTTATTGCTTTGAGCTAGTGCAACAGAGTCTTCTGGTAAACAGGCGCGATGTCTAGCCTGAGCAAGATTATCTACAGTTAAAAGCCCAAAGCCAACTGGTATATTAGCCTTAAGGGCTACTTCCCCTAAACCTCTCGTAGTCTCTTGGCATACATAATCGAAATGTGGAGTTTCTCCACGAATCACACAACCAAGAGCGACAATACCCATATATCTAGATATTTTTGAATGGGTAGTTAATTTTTGACAAGCAAGAGGTAATTCAAACGCGCCCGGGACTCTAAATATATCAATATTTTTTTTGGAAACCCCTGAGCTTTTCAATGAAAACTGTGCGCCTTCAATAAGGTTTTCAGTAATATTAGAGTTCCATTTAGCTACAACTATAGCAATGCGAATACCGGTCGTCTGATCTATATTTACTTTTAAACTATTCTTTTTAGGGGCAGATTTGCTCATTTCTAGATCCTCGATATTTTATACAAAGCATTTTTTTTAAACTAACCATTCAGAGCAAATGTTATTCGCAGCTTATATATTCTACAACTTCTAGATCAAATCCAGAAATTGCTATAAATCTAAATGGTGCACTCAGTAGCCTCATTTTATGCACCCCAAGGTTCATTAAAATTTGTGAACCTGTACCTACTTGCTGGTAAACAACATCACTGGCTTTTTTTGGTACTGGACTAATGATTTCGTCGATGCCGGAATCTATGTCATCCGCATCCTCGGGGTAATAAAGAAAGACAACCACTCCTTTTCCCTCTTTTGCCACTTTCTTCATCGCACTGGACAAAGTCCAGTTTTTATAGCCCGCCGGTGGTTCAATACCAAATAGGTCTCTGGCAGATTTATTTATATGGACTCTTACAAGCGGTGGTTCTCCCTGGGAAATATCACCCATAACTAGAGCAAAATGTTTTTCATTGCGAACTATATCTAGATAGGTATGAAGGATAAAATTTCCATATCCTGTTGTTATGTTTCTTTTACTAATACAGTCAATAGTTTTTTCGGTTACTAAACGATAATGGATTAAATCGGCAATAGTACCTATTTTAAGGTTGTGTTTTTTGGCAAAAACATCAAGATCACTACGGCGAGCCATAGTGCCGTCTTCATTCATAATTTCAACTATTACCGCAGCTGCCTCTAAGCCAGCTATTCTAGCTAAATCACAACCAGCTTCAGTGTGACCTGCTCGACATAAAACACCACCGGCTTCTGCTTGAAGAGGGAATATATGACCAGGCTGAACAATGTCTTTTTTTGATGCACTGTCAGCAACTGCTGCGCGAATTGTTCGAGCTCTATCAGCAGCAGATATTCCTGTTGTCACCCCGCTAGCAGCTTCAATAGACACAGTAAAATTAGTAGCACGGCTAGCCTTATTAACACTAACCATCAAGGGTAAATCTAATTGTCTGCATCTTTGTTCTGTTAATGTTAGGCAGATCAGGCCACGTCCGTTGGTCGCCATAAAATTTATATCTTCTGGTTCAACCATTGTTGCAGCCATTACTAAGTCACCTTCATTTTCACGATTTTCATCGTCCATAAGGATAACCATTTTACCTTGACGTATATCTTCAATTATTTCTTCAGTACTATTTATCTTCATACCTATTCTCAAACCTAAATTATAAAAAATATACCCTATAAAATCACCGAATTTAAAAAACTAATCCATAGTAACGATTTCCCCAAGCATCAATCGTTCTACATAGCGTGCAATTACATCTACTTCTAAGTTAACTTTTGTTCCTTTTTGGTAAGAATTCATTACAGTATGCTCAAGAGTATAAGGGACGATATTTAATTCAAATTCTGACCCCTCGGCCTTGTTAACAGTTAGGCTTATTCCATCAATGGTAATCGATCCTTTCTGCGCAATATATTTTGCTAATTTTGCTGGTGCACGCAGTCGAAAGCGTTCAGAACGAGCATCTGAGAAACGGTCTACAACCTCTCCTATACCATCAACATGGCCAAGAACTAAATGGCCACCGAGCCTCATATCTATAGTAAGTGAGCGCTCAAGATTAACTTTAGTGCCGATACTCCAGTTTTCGATAGAAGTGACTGATAATGTTTCAGAAGAAATATCTGACTCGTATCCGTCCTGACACAACCGTGCAACAGTTAAACAAACGCCATTGGTTGCTATACTATCCCCCAGCTGGATTTTTGATACATCCAGTTGGTTTGTTTTTACACGCAATTTCATATCGCCCTTGCATTGCTCTAGAGCAACAATCTCTCCTACTTCTTCTATGATACCGGTAAACATATTTATGATTTCTCTATTTTAATATTTAAGTTTTTTTATTTGAGTAGTTATGCGTATATCATTGCCCACTTGCCTTATATCCTTAATATCTAGTTCTATACCTTGATCTAGACGAGTAAATGGTAAACTAACTAATGGTCTTGCTATATTGCCTAAGAGTTTAGGTGCCATATAAACTACAAGCTCATCCACTAAACCTAATTGCATAAATGCGCCTGCCAATATTGGTCCTGATTCAATAAGAACATTATTACACTCTTTTTCAGCCAATAATTTCATCAGCCTTAAAAGATCAACTTTTCCAGCACTATTAGCAATACAGACAGTGTCAACATTTTCTAAATTTGAATTTTTTCTCTCAATTGCTGAAGCAATTAATACAGGTGCTGAACCTGACAAAATCTTTGCATCATTTGGTAATTTCAGCTTGCTATCTACTACTACTAGAAGTGGTTGTTTTGGATCTGGTGTATGATTAGACGTTGACGCGTCTTTTTTATATCTTACTGTCAAAGATGGATCATCATACAAAATAGTTCCAATACCGGTAATAATAGCGCAATTCGCAGCTCTTAGTTTCTGAACATCTTCACGGGCAGGTCCACCGGTAATCCATTGACTTTTTCCATCACCCATTGCAGTACGTCCATCTAGACTCATAGCTAACTTAATAGTTATTCTAGGCAAGCCAAGCTGATGTCTTTTGATATAGCCTGAATTAAGTTGTTGAGCTTCGGTTTTTAGTAAGGGGCCTTCGACAGAAATACCTGCCTCTTTTAATTTTAAAAGACCCTGGCTGTCCACTGCTGGGTTAGGATCAGCCATACCATATACGACTCTTGAAATTCCAGATTTTATTAACGCATCCACGCAAGGTCCTGTTTTTCCCTTATGACTACATGGCTCAAGAGTAACATAGGCTGTGGCCCCCTCAGATGCTGTAATTAAAGACTTAAGAGCATTTATCTCAGCATGATCCTCACCAGCTATTTGATGCCAACCTTCACCTATAATTATTTCGTCCTTGGTAAGAATACAACCTACAGAAGGATTTGGCATACAGGTATTTTTTCCTTTAAGCGCTAGCTTTAAAGCTTTAGCCATCATCTGAAAATCGTAGCTTTTTAGGTGCTTAGTATTCTCCATGTAAAATTAATCCCTGATCTTTTTTGGACCCTTTTTTTCCAATCGGTCAAGTTCGGCTCGAAATTCGCTAAGATCTTGAAAACTCCGATAAACAGAAGCAAAACGAACATATGCCACTTCATCCAACTCTCTAAGTTCAGACATAACTCTTTCACCAACCATTCTCGAAGTTATCTCCCTTTCTCCGGTTGCCCTCAAGCTATGCTGAATATGTGATATGGCATCTTCGATTTGATCGATACCAACTGGACGCTTCTCAAGAGCTCTGAGAAGACCTGCTCTGAGTTTTTCTTCATCAAATGGTTCGCGAGTTTCGTCGCTTTTTATGACTCTTGGCATAACTAGTTCAGCTAATTCATACGTAGTGAAGCGCTCACGACAAGACATACATTCACGCCTCCGCCTAACTTGACCACCCTCTGAAACAAGCCGAGAATCATTAACCTTAGTATCTTCTGCGCCACAAAAAGGACAATGCATACGAGTCTCTTGATTTTTATGAATAATATAGAATTGTATCACATTGAAATGATCTCTCAGCGTCGCCGAGGTTTAATGCAATTTAAGGAAAAAACAAGGTGGCTGCTCTGATAAAAACTTATTAGCTATATACAGGAAATCTGCTGCAAAGCTCGAGGACCTTGGTTTTTACCTCTGGAATAACTGTATCAGATGTTCCAGCCTCTAAGCTATCTAGCACGTCACAAATCCAATGAGCAAGATCTTTTGATTCAGGTTCTTTGAAACCGCGAGTCGTAATAGCAGGAGTACCTATTCTTAATCCAGAGGTTATAAATGGTGATCGAGGATCATTGGGCACAGCATTTTTATTTACTGTTATAAATGCTTCACCCAAGGCCGCATCAGCATCCTTTCCGGTAAATTCTTTGCCAATAAGATCAACTAACATTAGATGGTTTTCAGTTCCACCAGACACTATTTTTATTTTTCTTTCTATAAAAGTAGCAGCCATTGTCTTCGCATTTTTTAGTACTTGTTGTTGATAAACTTTGAACTCTTCAGTTAAAGCCTCTTTAAAAGCAATAGCTTTGGCGGCTATAACATGGCACAAAGGGCCTCCTTGGCCACCAGGAAAGATGGCAGAATTAAATTTCTTTGCTAAATCTTCGTTGTTGGTCAAAATAATCCCACCACGTGGACCACGAAGTGTCTTGTGTGTAGTTGATGTAACGGCGTCTGCGAATGGGATTGGGCTGGGATAGACACCTGCGGCAACAAGACCAGCTACATGTGCCATATCAACTAAAAAATAAGCTCCTACTTTATCGGCAATTTCACGAAAACGCTTCCAATCCAAAATTCCAGAGTATGCGGAAAATCCAGCTATGATCATTTTGGGTTGGCATTCAGTTGCTAGCCTCTCTATTTCATCGTAATCAACCAAACCAGTTTCTGGGTTTAAGCCATACTGAACAGAATTATAAATTTTTCCTGAGAAACTTGGTTTTGCTCCATGAGTCAAATGGCCACCTGCGTCTAAACTCATACCAAGAATGGTATCGCCGGCTGAGCAAAGGGCTAAAAATACAGCAGAATTTGCTTGTGATCCAGAATGAGGCTGAACATTGGCGAAATTAACACCGAATAACTCTTTCACTCTCTTAATAGCTAGTTCTTCTGTTTGATCCACAAACTCACAACCACCGTAATAACGCTTGTTAGGATAGCCTTCAGCATACTTATTAGTAAGCTTTGACCCCTGTGCAGCCATTACAGCAGGACTAGTATAATTTTCCGAAGCGATAAGCTCGATATGGTCTTCTTGGCGTTTCGACTCGTTTTTAATTGACCCCCAAATCTCGGGATCAAAATTTTCAATAGTTTGGTTTTTATCAAACATTCATATCACGCAATAGATTTATATTTAAATGGCAAGATTTTTTCTTATACAAATTGTACACAAATTCAGATGAAAACTATACGATTTTTGCGTCTAAATACACTTATTAAAATACATTATTTTCATATATTCTTAATGGTAAGCTCACATGTTTCTTCTATAAAGACCTCCAATTTCATAAAGAGCTGAGCTTAATTGCCCTAGAGAATTAAATTTTGCTGCCTCCATGAGACAACTAAATGTATTTTCTTGATTTAATGCCGCTAGCTTCAGCTCACCAAGTGACTTTTCTGCAGAAGATTTATTAAGCATAATATATGCTTTTAATGCATCAACTTGAAGCTGCTTTTCCATATCATCAGATCGCGCTAACTCACGCCCCTCTATAATTTCTTTTTCCTCTTCATTTGGAAGAAAAGTATTTATGCCAATCAATGGTAGGCTGCCATCATGCTTTTTATGCTCGTATAACATACTTTCTTCTTGAATTTTACCTCTTTGGTACATTGTATCCATTGCACCAAGAACACCTCCGCGCTCGGAAATTCTATCAAATTCATCATAGACCGCTTCTTCCAACAAGTCTGTCAACTGCTCAACCAAAAACGACCCTTGCCATGGATTTTCACAGAAATTTAAACCAAATTCACGATTAATTATTAATTGTATTGCCATAGCCCGACGAACTGATTCTGATGTTGGTGTGGTAATAGCCTCATCATAAGCATTAGTATGTAAACTATTTGTATTGTCAAATATTGCATACAATGCCTGAAGAGTCGTACGTATATCGTTGAAGCTCATTTCCTGTGCATGCAGACTGCGACCAGATGTCTGAATATGATACTTAAGCATCTGGCTACGAGGGCTGGCATTATATCTTTCCTTCATTGCTCTAGCCCATATACGACGTGCAACTCTGCCCATCACAGCATATTCAGGATCCATCCCATTAGAAAAGAAGAAACTGAAATTTGATACAAAATCATCTATTTTCATACCCCTCGATAGATAGTACTCTACTAAAGTAAATCCGTTTGATAGAGTAAATGCTAACTGTGAAATCGGGTTCGCACCTGCTTCGGCAATATGATACCCGCTCACTGAAACACTATAATAATTGGATATTTTATTTTTAATAAAATACTCCTGTACATCACCCATCATCCGCATCGCAAAATTTGTAGAAAAAATACAAGTATTTTGCGCTTGATCCTCCTTAAGAATATCAGCCTGCACGGTGCCGCGAACTGAGGATAGAGCCGCTGTTTTTATTTTGGAATAAATTTTACTATCTACCAATTTATCGCCAGTGATACCCAGCATAGCTAGGCCTAATCCATTATGGCCATCCGGCAGCTCTCCCTTATAAGCAGGTCTTTCTTTACCCTTGAAAAAACTCCGTATTTTTTGCTCAGCTTCGTTCCATAGATCGTTTTCTTTGAGATAAATTTCAACTTGCTGATCAATTACAGCATTCATAAAGAATGCTAAAATCATTGGTGCTGGGCCGTTTATGGTCATAGAAACTGAAGTTTTTGAAGAGCAAAGATTAAAACCGGAGTATAGTTTTTTCATATCATCTAATGTGGCAATTGAGACCCCAGAATTTCCAATTTTTCCCCATATATCAGGACGCACATCTGGGTCTGCTCCATAAAGTGTTACGGAGTCAAAAGCTGTCGAAAGACGTATAGCTATTAAACCAGTTGATACATAATGAAATCTACGGTTTGTCTTTTCTGGGGTACCCTCACCAGCAAACATTCTTGAAGGATCCTCTCCTGTCCTACGATATGAAAAAACACCAGCTGTATACGGATAGCTACCCGGTAAATTCTCGGAAAGTAAAAACTTCAGAACTTCCCCCCAATCTCGATACTGGGGAGCTGCAACCTTTGGAATTTTGAGCTGGCTTAAAGAGGATGTAAAATTATCTCCCCTGATATCTTTACCCCTTACGGAGTAGGAATATTTATCTGATTCAACTCCTGATTTTTTCTCTGTCCACTCCTGAATAAGTTTTTTCGATTCATCGGTAATTTTAATAATGGCATATTGATATGTTGCCCGCAATTTACCAAGAGTCTTATCTGAATTTGTTTGGATTAACTGAGATTCTGAGTATTTCTCTAAAGGATCTGGAAGCATCTCGTCTTTTAATTTTTTTAGCATGGAGTAAGCCTGATAAGCTTCAGATGCAAATTCAAATTGAGCTTTATTTTTTATACAAATCTGTCGTCCATTTTCACTAATATCAGACAGATAGCGAACTCTATTTTCAGGAATGAGTGCAACCGATTTTGAGTGAACGAGGCTATTATTTTCTGAAGGAACCCAAATTTTTTCATCCAATCTTTTTTTTCTAGCGATGAGTCTGCACAAATTATAAAAGGCATAACTTAATCCCGGATCATTAAATTGGTTAGCAATAGCTGGATAAACTGGTATCTCGCTATCTAACAAACTAAAAGCATTATGGTTCCTCCGCCACTGCTTTCGTATATCTCGAAGAGCATCCGCAGAGCCTCTTTTTTCATACTTATTTAAAATAACTATATCTGCATAATCAACCATATCTATTTTTTCTAGTTGAGTAGCTGCACCATAATCACCAGTCATTATATAAACTGATAGATCAACGATATCGACTATCTGAGAATCGCTTTGGCCGATACCGGCTGTCTCAATAAAGATTAAGTCATAACCCACTGATCTTAAATATAGGGATATATCTTCTAATACTTCATTAGTTGCCAAATGTTGCCGTCTTGTTGCCATAGACCTCATAAATACATTTGGAGAAGAAAGACTATTCATCCTGATTCTATCACCTAATAGTGCTCCTCCCGTTTTTCGCCGAGTAGGGTCTACAGCCAAAACTGCTATACGGATATCTGATCTATTTCTTAAAAATCTTTCTAATAGTTCATCAACAACACTGCTTTTACCTGCTCCACCAGTACCAGTAATACCTATTACTGGTGTTTCACAAATAGACCCTTTCCATTTTGTTTTTAGTTCATTCAATATATCTATTGGGATACTTTTATTTTCTATAGCAGAGATGATTTGAGAAATTTCCATCTCATCATTTATGTCTTGTTTAGCATATGTCTTATGGCCATTATCTATGTATATTTTATTTCCCTTATCAGTTGAATCGGACCTCACAATTTGAAATAAATCGTCTATCATCCCCACTAGTCCCATCTCCATACCCTGTTCAGGATGATAGATACGACTTACGCCTGCAGATTCAAGAAACTTAATTTCTTCAAGTGTAATAGTGCCGCCGCCGCCGCCAAAAACTTTAATATGCTCTGCCCCATATTCTTTTAGTAAGTCCAATAAGTAAGTAAAATATTCTATATGTCCACCCTGATAAGAACTTATGGCAATAGCATCGACATCCTCCTGAATTGCAGCACGAACAACTTCACATACACTTCTGTTGTGGCCTAAATGCACTACTTCAGCACCCTTAGATTGAATTAATCTTCGGATCACATTAATAGCAGCATCATGTCCATCAAAAAGTGAGGCAGCTGTTACAAAACGTAATGGTCTAGGAGTTTCGTTTTTTCTTCTTTTAGTAGCTAAATTTTTCATCGCTCTAATTCCGTGCTCAAATAAAACTGGATTATTTATATTGGTCCATTGTCTAGTAATAAACAATTTCTGTCAGCTTCATGTTTCCGTTAATATATAATACACACTAATAATTAAATGCTGATAACTATTATGGCTCAATACGTTTATACCATGAATCGCGTTAGTAAGATTGTCCCTCCAAAACGCGAGATTCTAAAAGATATATCTTTATCGTTTTTCCCGGGGGCCAAAATTGGCGTTCTTGGTCTTAATGGGTCAGGCAAATCATCGCTTCTAAATATCATGTCAGGTCTTGATACTGATATTCATGGGGAAGCGACGCCAATGCCAGATATTAAAATAGGCTATCTCTGTCAAGAACCTCTTCTTAACAACGATAAAAATGTGCGGCAGAATGTTGAGGAAGGTGTTTTAGAAGCAATAGAGGCTTTAAAAGAACTTGAGCAAATCTATATTGATTATGCTGAGCCAGATGCAGACTTTGATAAGCTTGCCAAGCGACAAGGGCAACTAGAAAATATTATTGAATATTGGGATGCACATAATTTAGATAGCCAGCTAAGTATTGCAGCTGACGCCTTAAGACTTCCTCCCTGGGATGCAGATGTATCTTTACTATCAGGAGGTGAAAGAAGAAGAGTGGCATTATGTAAATTACTTATCTCTAAACCCGACATGATATTGCTCGATGAGCCCACGAACCATTTAGATGCAGAATCTGTATATTGGTTAGAAAAGTTTCTAGAGGAATTTTCAGGTACTGTTGTTGCTGTAACTCATGATAGATACTTTCTTGATAATGTTGCTGGTTGGATTTTGGAGCTCGATAGAGGCCGAGGTATTCCTTATGAGGGCAACTATACAAACTGGCTTGAAACGAAAGAGGCACGGCTTAATATAGAGAAAAAACAAGAAGATGCTCGTCAACGCACAATAAAAAATGAGCTGGAGTGGATTAGGCAAAATCCAAAAGGCCGACATACAAAAAATAAAGCAAGATTAGCTCGTTTTGAAGAAATGAATTCGCAAGAATTTCAGAGTCGCAATGAAACAAACGAAATATATATACCTCCTGGACCAAGGCTTGGTGAGAATGTTATTTCTTTTGATAACGTTAATAAAAGTTTTGGTGACCAACTAATAGTCGATAATTTATCTCTCAAAATTCCCAAGGGGTCAATTGTTGGTGTAATTGGAGGAAATGGTGCTGGAAAATCTACACTTTTTAAAATGATCTGTGGAATAGAAGATCCTGACAGCGGTAATATTTCTATTGGTGAAACAGTTAAGCTCGCGTTTGTTGATCAAAGCAGAGAAAACCTTGATAACAATCAGAGTGTCTGGGAGGCGATCTCAGATAAACAAGATACTCTTAAAATTGGAAATTACGAAATATCTTCACGGGCATATGCCGGAAGGTTTAACTTTAGAGGTAACGATCAACAAAAAAAGGTCGGAGAACTATCTGGTGGTGAGAGAGGTAGATTACATTTAGGAATAACTCTAAAACAAGGTGCTAATGTATTGTTATTAGATGAGCCTTCAAATGATTTAGACATTGAGACGCTTAGAGCGCTAGAAGAGGCTATCCAAAATTTCCCTGGCTGTGTGCTTGTTATATCACATGATCGTTGGTTTTTAGACAGAATTTCAACACATATCTTAGCCTATGAAGGTAATAGCGAGATCAAATTTTTTGAAGGAAATTATAGTGAATATCATGAGGATCTGACGAAGCGAAAAGGGTCTGATTCGGAACCTAAGCGTATAAAATATAAGCGCCTAAAAAATTAAAATAATTTTTATAAAAAGGCGCTAATCGTTTTTTCTGTAGAGATGCAAATGCAATGGTTCTCCTGATTCCGGAGTCCAATCAAATCCTAATGCATCTAGCTTAAGCATCTTTGCTTCGGTCAACCAACTATAAACCATATCTATGCGCTGTTTGATCACCCACTGACCTAAAGCTATCTCACCTGTAACCGACTCTTCATCAGTCACATAGTCAGCAGGTACCAAACAATCGCCATTTTCTTGCTTATATAGCTCTAAAGCAGCCAAGGCTCTTTTCCAGTCATATTCGCGAAGATCCCAAACATAATCAACCGTACAGAGTCTTTGGTATTTTTCTCTAGGATAATTACCCTCTGTAAGCCTTTGGGCTCTGGCAAAGTCACCTAGCTCATAGTGATCACCTTCTGTAAGATAGTTTTCGGGAACTAAACTATCGCCAAATTGTTCTTTATATTTCTGTAATTCGGCAAAGCCTTTTTCCCAATGAGGTTCATGTGGATCCCAAACAAATTTTAATTTATCTAATCGATTAATTTGATCTTCTGTCAAAAGTCCATTAGCTCGATCTTGGCGTAATTTAAGCAACCAAAAACCTAATGTGAAACCGTCGTCAGTGGAATAAAATTGAGGCACTAAGGTGTTAGTATACTCCTCTCTATAATCTGACAAGTGCTGAAAAGCCTCATTCCATGGTGTACTTTCTGTTTCTTTTAATCTTTGCGCTAAGTCTTTATACATAATTTTTTTCTTCTTAGTTATTCCTTAATACTGATAAAGTTAAGAAAATTAATATACATTAACAATTATTAAGTATATATCGTTGATAATTATATATAGAGTTTACCAGCAAAATTATCACCAATCGACATTTTTTGAAAGAATGAGGGGATAAATTTATGACAAATAATGATGTACTACGTCGTATCCGGTATGTCCTCGGCTATGATGATGAAAAAATGATTATTATTTTTAGCTTGGGAGGTAAAACTATATCTACTGATACCCTAATCAAACAATTGAAGAAAAATACTGAGTCAGATTTTTTAAATTGTAGTGATAGTCATCTTGCTGCATTCCTTAATGGTCTAATTATTGAGAAAAGAGGCAAGAAAGAAGACTTACAGCCTCCGCCTGAAAAAAAATTAAACAACAATATGATATTCACTAAGCTGAAAATTGCATTTCATTTAAAGTCGGATGATATTTTGGAAATGCTTACTTTAGCAGATTTTGAATTAAGCTCGCATGAACTAAGTTCTTTCTTTCGAAAAAATACCCATAAAAATCATAGAGAGTGTAAAGATCAAGTTCTAAGGTGTTTTCTAAAAGGACTGCAGCTGAAATACAGAAGCCCAGATGCTGAAATGGATAAACCAAAAAACTCGGTTTGGAAATCCCTGTATGTTCAAAGAAAATAATAATTACAATGGCACAGTTATTGCATTAATTTATTCTAGTGGTTGACTATTCACACTAAAATACGCAGATCAACTAATATTTGATCTAAATCAGTGCACTTCCAAAGTTAGATGCACCAATATTGCTCAATGGGATTACATGTCATGTTAAAAAGCTTAAACCAAAAATATAGATTAATATTATCTTTGTTTGCCTTAATGATTCCTAGCTTGGGATATGCAGATACACTAAATGCTGCTAATACAGCCTGGATTATAACTGCTACCGCACTGGTTTTATTTATGACTATTCCTGGTCTCTCGCTTTTTTATAGTGGTTTGGTTCGTGTAAAAAATGTCCTCTCTGTGCTAATGCAATGCTTCGCTATAACTTGTGTAGCATCAGTTATTTGGTTAATTTGTGGCTATAGCCTTGCATTTGGTGACGGAGGCTCACTTAATTTCTTTATTGGGAACTTCGATAATGTGATGCTCGCTAATGTTTTTGAAGACACTTTAAGCGGTGATATACCTGAATCTGTTTTCGTGATGTTTCAAATGACATTCGCTGTAATAACACCAGCACTAATTGTTGGGGCTTTTGCTGAGAGGATTAAATTTTCTGCAGTATTAATTTTTAGTAGCGTATGGTTAATTTTAGTTTATATTCCCATCACTCATTGGGTTTGGGGTGGAGGCTGGTTGATGCAAATGGGTCTTCTAGATTTTGCTGGTGGTACAGTCGTACACATAACAGCTGGTACGGCTGCTTTAGTAGCAGCACTAGTGATAGGTAATAGAAGAGGATTTCAGCAGCAACCTATGACACCGCACAACTTAACACTAACTGTTATTGGGGCTGGAATGTTATGGGTCGGATGGTTTGGATTTAACGGAGGATCGGCATTGGCAGCCAACGGGGATGCTGGAATGGCGATGCTTGTAACTCATATATCTGCAGCAACAGCATCCCTTGCTTGGATGATGATGGAGTGGTTGAAGTATGGTAAACCCTCTGTATTAGGCATTGTAACCGGAATGGTTGCAGGACTTGGGACTATAACACCAGCTTCAGGTTTTGTCGGTCCTGGAGGAGCTTTAGTTATCGGATTTTCAGCAGGAATCGTTTGTTACTACGCAACACAATTAATAAAGCAAACACTTAAAATCGATGATTCATTAGATGTTTTTCCTGTGCACGGAGTGGGGGGTATATTAGGAACAATTTTAGCTGGCTTTTTTATCTCAAGCGAGCTTGGAGTTTTTAGTGGCCAAGGTCTCTCTGAAGGCGAAACTATAATGAGTCAATTAGGTATTCAAACGATTGGTGTGATGAGTACTTTTTGTTATACCGCTGTTGTTACTTACATTATACTCAAAATCATTGATGCTACATTAGGTCTTCGTGCATCAAAAGATGATGAGGATTATGGTCTTGATGTAACTCAGCATAATGAACGCGGTTACGACTTATAATTTTTAACAGATAGGCATATATAACTAAGAAATTAGGTAGTAGCTTAGCTCTACTTTTTTTCTTGATTTCGAGACCTCTCTAAGTAATTACATATTTTTTCTGTGCCTTCTATAATTCTTGGTCCATGTCTTATCAGCAAATCTGGATCTATAAAATATACTTGTTTATTTTTTACAGCCTTCATTGAGATTCTGTTTGCCCACTCACTTAACCATTTTTCTTCATTTTCTTTTTTGGTTCCCGCTATAACAACTTGAGGATCAGATCTCACTAATGACTCCAAACTGACTTTTAATGCTATGGGTATGGCTTTTGAAAAAATATTAAATCCTCCACATAATTCAATTACATCAGATATTAGGTGTCGCCCGCTAAGTGTCATAATTGGATTGTCTGACATCTGATAAAAAACACTAATTTTTTGCCTATTACTATAATTTTCTTTCAATTGGCTCAATCTATTAATGAATTTATTTGCCTCATTTTCACCTTTATCTTTAGCATCTAACAAAATTCCAAGTTTTCGAATCGTTGCAGCTACCCCCTCAAGTTTATTTGGCTCTGAAACATAGACAGAAAAACCTAATGACTTTAATTTATTTATTACTTCTGAGCCATTACCGGAACCCCAAGCAAGGATGAGATCAGGCTGAATTTTGGCTATAGACTCATAACTAATTGTATTATGTGAGCCTATGCGTGGAATTTTTTTTGCTGCCTCTGGGTAGTTACTAAAACTCATTACCCCTACCAATTTATCTCCCTGGTCTATAGCAAAAACTAATTCTGTGAGATGCGGAGCAAGGGTTATTACCCGCTGTGCTGGCTTTACTAGAATAACCTCACTTCCTACATCGTCAGTAATTGCTAACTCAGCAACTGCATACGATAAAAAAGTTGTGTTTAACCCTAAAACTAGTGGCAAACTCAACCATTGGATTAATTTTTTGTTCATTTAAAAGCCCTTCATTACAAACAATAAATATAAGCTAGTATAAAATTACTGTACGGAGCTCCATCTAGATAACTATAAGAAGTTTTTTATTCTCAGGATTTTCTTGAACTTTTGCTCTCACACCAAAAACCTGCTCTATATTTTCTGTAGTAAAAACTTCTTTTGGCAAACCAGTTTTTACTAGTTTGCCGCAATCCATCATTATGACCTGATCAGAGCATTTCGCTGCTAAATTTAAGTCATGCATAACCAATAAAATTCCCACGCCTTTAGAGGAAAAATTACTGACTATCTCCAAGGTTAATTGCTGATGAGCTAAGTCAAAAGAAGAAGTTGGTTCATCTAAAAGCAAAAATCGATCATTGTAATTCTTTTGTTTTGTATCTACATCCCATACCTGGGCTAGACTTCTAGCTAAATGTATACGTTGTTTTTCGCCACCTGATAAATGAGTATACTGACGATTTGCTAGATAAGTTGCATCTACAATTTTTAAAGCGGAAGCTACAATCTCATCATCTCTTTTTAAGCCAGTATCATGAGGAGTTCTGGCTAACAGAACAACTTCTTCAGCTGTAAATGGGAAATTTAACGAAGAATGCTGTGGTAGAACCGATAAAGATTTTGCTCTATCAACAGAATCCCAGTTATTAATATCTTTCCCATTTAATACTACAGAACCAGATGTCGGTAAAATATCATTCGATAAGCAACGAAGTAAGGATGTTTTACCTGCTCCATTAGGGCCAACTATTGTTGTAATTTTTCCTGGCAAAATAGAAATGTTAACGTCTCGTAATAAAAAGGTCCCAGAACAATTAAGTGATAATTTGTCGGCTACAAGGGACATAGATATTATCTCTGAATACGATGATGATTTTTGGTGAGTAGCCAAAAGAAAAATGGTACGCCCAAAAGCGCAGTTAAAATACCTGTAGGTAACTCGGCTGGAGCAACTATAATGCGTGCAAAACTATCAGCTACTATTAAAAGAATTGCACCAAGCGCAGCTGAGCTAGGTATCAGATATCTATGGTCGGGACCTATGACTAGGCGCACCATATGAGGAACGACCAAACCCACAAAGGAAATCATACCTGCTACGGCAACTGATGCACCAACTCCTATTGCTGTCAATAAAATAATTCGCTGCTTCACTCTCTCAGTATTTATACCTAGGTGCCGTGCTTCTGACTCACCAAGCAGAAATGCATTAAGAGCTTGGCTTTGACTAGGAAGCGTAATTAATAACAAACTAGCAGCGATTCCGGCGATTCCAACACGAAACCAATTAGCTGCATCCAAACTACCCATTTGCCATAAACTCATGCGCCTCAACATTTCATTATCTGCAATAAAGCTAAATATCCCATTTAAGGCCCCAGCTAGTGCGCTAATTGCAATACCAACTAATAGCATTGTCGGAACAGAAGTTCCTGCAGAAGAAGTAGATAATCGGTAAACTAATAAGACGGCCAAAGCGCCCCCTATAGACGCGCCAAAAGCGACTAATGTGAGCCCAAAAAAACTACTGCTATGAAGCCAGGTACCACAGAATACAATAACAAAGCTAGCCCCTGCAGATGCACCACTGGAAACACCAATTAACGAGGGGTCTGCTAAAGGATTTCTAAACAATCCCTGCATCACTGCTCCACAGCATGCTAAAGAAGCACCTACTAAAGCTGCCAGGACTACTCGCGGAAATCGAATTGCAGAAAGAATTACCTTTTCATGCGAAAAATTCGTTTGATTTGCTGTGTTGCCACTGATGTCCATTATGCTGAGAATGCTTAGCAGAGACTCTATAAACTTAGCGGGAGAAATAAAAACAGGTCCGACCAAAGTAGCTAAAATCATCACTGGTATCAATGAAAAAAAGAGGATCAACGTAAATTTACGGGACTTGATACCTCTCAAAGAGATTTCTCCATTCTAGTAATCTACGCCTTTTCGAGCCTTTATATTGGACTGGTAAGCATGTTTGATATCTTTTATTTCTGAGACGGTGTCAGCTATATCCTTTAAGGAATTTCCACCACCCCTACCTGTTACCACAACACTTTGACTTGGCGGTCGATTCGATAAAGCTTTGATCACCATAGATTCGTCAAGGTATTTGTAACTGAGCATATAGGTTAATTCATCTATAATAACTAGATGATAACTTGGATCAGACAGCATCGGCTCTACTACCTTCCAGGTAGTTTGTGCTGCGGCAATATCTGCATCACGATCTTGAGTGTCCCAAGTAAATCCGGTCCCCATTTGATAGAAATCTACTTGGGGGCAATGATCTCTGAGATATAATTCTTCGCCTGATAACTGTTCACCCTTTATGAACTGAACCACGCCCACCTTATACCCATAACCAAGAGAGCGAACAACCATACCAAAGGCAGAGCTACTTTTGCCTTTTCCGTCACCTGTAAGGAGAATCATAACGCCTTTCTCTTCATCGCATGCTTCGATGTGCTGATCCACTTTTTCTTTTAATTTTTGCATTTTGCGTTTTTGACGCTCAGCTTGGTTTTCATCAGCCATTGTATTGCCCTCAAGTATCTATTACCGATCAACTATAACTCATAAGAAAGCTTTAATACCCAATTAGAGCCATCCATATGATAGCTTTCACTAACAGTCCTATAATGCTTATCGAACACATTATTAGCTTTCAACTGCATTTTAACCTTTTCGGCGAGCTGGTAACTTAAACGAAAATCTAATAGACCATAGCCTCCCAAGCTCGCGGTATTAGTTGTATTAGTATAGCGCTTACTAGTTGCATTGAAAGATGCTCCTGCATCCCAGTGAGAAAAACTACGATCAATATCGAAAGTAAATTTCTTTTGAGCGCGTTTTTGAAGCAACTTATCTGTTTTTTGATTGCGTGGATCTGTGTAAGAAAAACTGGTAGTAATATCCCATCCACCAAGATTTGTGTCAGCCCTAAACTCACCACCTTTAATTTTAGCACTAGCGACATTACTAGGTACCCATTGATATGGATATGCCTCTGTAGGAGTAGGGGCCCATTCAATAAGATTATCGATGCGATTCTGATAAATAGAAGCCTCCCATTTCCATGTAGAATAATCTCCCCTAACTCCCAGTTCAAAGATTTCAGAATCCTCTGGAAGTAGATCTGGATTACCAGCAGAATAAGCACCAATTGGCCAATATAAATCATTGAAGGTTGGCGCCTTGAAGCCTTCTGCCCAACTTATCGTAACTCGATGACTCTTTCCTAGCTGTGCCCCTAAGGCAAAGTTACTAGTATCCTGTTTTCCAGTCTCCTCGTTATCATCCTCGCGGAACCCTAGAATGAAATCAAAAATAGAGAATTTTCCTTGATATTGAGCAAAATGTGCACGATTCATTCTATCTTTAACTAAAGTACCCTGAGCATCAGTATATGTAGTACTAGCAATTAATTCATCATCATAAAGGTCGACACCAAATGTGACTAATTGACCATCAAATATTTCGATATCATTTTGCCAAGAATATTGATCTTTAGTTGTACGGAAATTTGTTAAATGTGTCCCATTTACAGCGTTAGTGTCATCAATATCATCCATAGATCGACCTATAGAAATTTTAGATTGCCACCAATCTGTTAAAGGGGCGCTAATATTAAACCCTATATTTTGTATGGTGCTATCTGAATAAGGATCAGTTCCCTGTGAAAATGCATTATCGTAATAATTACGGGATTGAGCTTCTAAAATACCTAGCCCTACATCCACCCCATTATCAAATGTATATCCAAAGTTAGCGTTAATTGAACGATTTCTATAGCCATCACCATCTCGGTTCTGTTCCCTATCATCCAGCTGTGCGTCTATCCCATCTGTTTCCAGATATGATAAATCCAGCGAATAGCGTAACTGATTGTATGCTCCACGCGTTGATATGGCAGTTCTTTTTAAGACGTTAGACCCCAACTCAGTAGATATAATTGTTGAAGGTTTAAAGTCACCTTTTTTGGTGAATATTTGAATTACTCCTCCTATTGCATCACTACCATAAATGCTTGATTTGGCGCCACGTACGATTTCTATTCGTTCTATCTGGCTGGGATCTATAAATTGAAAAGATGTACTACCTAGGCTAGCAGAATTAAAACGTTGTCCATCAATTAAAAATAAGGCATGTCCTGTATTTGAACCACGAATAAATAAACTAGGAACGGATCCTGCTGCTCCATTACGAGCTATGTCAATACCGGGAACATGCTGGAATAAATCAAGTAAATCTGTTGGTTGATATCTCTCAATATCTGCAGTATTTATGACCGTTGTTGAAGAGAGCACCTTAGTTATTATTTGTGGCGTACGTGTAGCAGTAACCACAACTTCTGCAATACTCTCTTCTGTAGTTTTTGTATCTGCAGAGATTGATAGTGAAATAAAAACGAAAAAAATAAAACTAAAAAAGGAAACTTTCATTGAATAAATCCTATGTGTTCGACCCCGAACACGATTAAATCAGAAATTATCCACAAGAAGAGTTGCGAAGAAATGAAAATAGAATCTAGATATTCAAGATGCCATAGCAAAACTCACGCCACCACACCCCGTGGTTCGTTTGTATAGCTACAGGCCGGTCTCCGGACTTATGAGTAGTTTCCCAGCTAAATTACCTTCCCATACTTATGTACAGTGGTTGTTTAATTTAACTCCGATTCATTAATAAAAATGATCGTCTCATTTACCGTTGCGGGGGCAGTATCAGAATTATTAAAGCAAATCACACTATGCTTCGATGCACTGATTTCCCGTTTCACCCAAAATACAGACATGTAAATTGGGCACCTATTGCATTAACAATGCCGATTAAATTAACGTCATCAAGACCTAATGTCAATGAAGAAATTTATTAATCTAAAGCCTCAATGGCATCTGTTAGTTTTCGTACAGCAATCACCTCCATTCCCTTCAGTCTTTGTTTGGGTGCATTTCCTAAAGGTACAACGGCTCTTTTGAATCCATGTTTTAATGCCTCTCTGAGACGCTCTTGGCCATTAGGCACTGGACGGATTTCTCCAGATAAACCCACTTCACCAAATACGACAAGATCTCGAGGAAGAGCTCGATCTCGAAAACTAGATATGACGGCTAAAATTAATGCAAGATCGGCGCTTGTTTCAGAAATTTTCACTCCGCCTACAATATTTACAAAAACGTCTTGATCTCCAACCATTACCCCGCCATGTCTGTGTAATACAGCCAGAAGCATTGCTAAACGATTGTGCTCTAATCCCACAGTAATACGTCTCGGGTTTCCAAGGTGGCTTGGGTCAACCAAAGCCTGAAGTTCAACCAATAAAGGTCTGCTTCCTTCCCAAATAACAATCACTAAGCTACCTGAAGCTATCTGATCATCTCTCTGTAAAAAAATTGCTGAAGGATTAGATACCTCTTTTAAGCCCTTACTTGTCATGGCAAATACGCCTAATTCATTAATAGCGCCGAAACGATTTTTGTTACAACGAAGTGTCCTAAAATGGCTATTATTAGTCGCTTCAAGCATCATAGAGCAGTCAATCATATGCTCTAAAACTTTTGGTCCAGCAAGAGAGCCGTCTTTTGTTACATGCCCAACTAACAAGAGTATAGTGTTTGTCTCTTTAGCGTATCGTATAAGCATAGCGGCACTTTCTCTGACCTGAGAAACACTTCCTGGAGCTGAAGTGACATCGTCTAAATGCATCACCTGTATGGAATCTACTACAAGGATTTTTGGACAATAGTCCATGGCTGTAGTGCAAATTAATTCTACAGATGTTTCTGCCATAATCTTTAGCTTATCTGTAGGCAGACCAAGTCGATCTGCTCTCATTGCTATCTGTTGAGGAGACTCTTCCCCTGTGACATATAGCGATTTATGTGTCGTAGCTAATTTGCACAGGTGTTGAAGTAAAAGTGTACTTTTTCCAGCTCCAGGTTCTCCTCCTACCAAAATACAAGAGCCTGGGACTAATCCCCCGCCTAGAACTAAGTCAAGCTCAGTTGTACCGGTAGCTATTCTTGGAATTTCGTTGATATCAATATCCGATAAAGTATTTATTGAGCTATTTGTGGTACCCGCAAAACCGGTGTATCTATGAGAAGAAGTTTTTTTTGAACCAGATAGTCTAATCTCTGTAAGAGTATTCCATGCTGAACATTCACTGCATTGACCTTGCCATTTGGTAAAATCAGCGCCGCAATCATTACATACATAATTTGATATTTTTTGTTTTGCCAATTGTGTTGCCTCTAATACTCAGATTACATTTTAGCATGGGAGCCAACAGAAGACTTAAATCTAAAAAATATGCTGTCTTTAATTTGCACATGTTAAAAAATTAATTGGTTATGCTGTAATCTTTAAAGATTGATCTAAGAATTTAGATTAATATATTACCTCTGACTATTTAAATAAACTTACATAAAAATTTCTGATAGAGTGCTTGATATGTCATTAATTCCAGAAAAGATGCTATCGATTTCTCCATCACTTGCGGCCACTATTGGCTTGGAAGAAGCTGTACTGTTGCATGCCCTAAATGAACTATCAGAACATAATAGACAAGAACTTATTGACAGCTTTAATTGGGTTTCTGTGAGCCTAAAGCAAGTTACTAATGCTGTTCCTTTCTGGGATATTGCTGTGCTTCAGCGTATTACTTTTAGTTTGCGAGATAAAGGAATTCTATTAATTTCTACTTTACCAATAGCAGAAAGTGGAGAACTACGATTCGCTTTTAATGAGATTGGATTGTCTAAAAAATCCGTCACTGAAAAAAAGGTTTCTAATCCGAGAGCGGGGGCAAAAACTATACCGAGCTCATGGTCACCAGACAGTGAAGTTCTTCGCCAGTTGCAGCAATACAACATACCATCCAAATTTATTAACGACCAAATTCCAGAATTTGTTATTTATTGGTCGGAAAGAAACGATCCTCAATTTAGCTGGGGCTCAAAATTTATTAAGCATGTGATTCGTTTATG
This sequence comes from uncultured Porticoccus sp., assembly GCA_964276025.1. GTDB lineage: Bacteria > Pseudomonadota > Gammaproteobacteria > Pseudomonadales > Porticoccaceae > Porticoccus. Next base: position 261,187 of record CAXYDD010000002.1, read on the forward strand.
GCGTAATTTTCAGACAGAAAACACAAAAATTGGTCTTAAGGTACTAATAGAGTCTGAATGGCGTCCCTCAAGTGATGCCATGGATATTCTAGTGAGACAAGCAGGAATCAACGATAACTTTATTGAAGATGCGATACCTGAGTTTGTTCTTTACTGGCTAGAGCGAGGTGATAAGTCTGATATATGGAATAGTCGGTTCGTAACACATATTAAGCGACAGTGGTCAAAATTTACCATTACAATGGAAAAAGACTCAGCTCCAAGATTACTCGATCAAAATTGGAAGCCAAGTGAAGAACTTTATGAAGTTTTAGTTCTTGCCAATATTCCCAGGGACTTCGCTCAGAAACTATCACCTGAGTTTATCTTATACTGGAGAGAGAGTGGGCAAGCACATAACTCATGGAACACGAAGTTTCTACAGTATATAAAACGAGAGTGGTCTCGACAGAAATCAGTCTCCTCAAAGGTAAAAAATTATGAAGAAAAGCAACGACCTAATAGAGCAAGTAGCACAAGAGGTAGCAACCTCGTCGATGAACTCAGCGATAGAAGCTGGGCAAGCAAATAACTACTCGCCAGAGTTGATAGATGCTATAAATCAAGTCTTTGCTCTATTCAGAGTCAACTATCACAATCAATTTTACAGTGCTTACGCCGATACGGACCTTTTAAATCAAGCTAAACGTTTATGGCTAGATACGCTTTGTTATTTTTCAGAAAAACAAATACTACAGGGGGCAAAAAGGATAATAAGTACATCAGAATACTTACCGACGCTTAACCGAATGCTCGAATGTTGTGAAATGTCTGACAAAAATGGTCGGCTGCCATGCCCAGAAAAAGCATACAAGGAAGCATGTACTGCCGGCTCCCCTAAATCTAGTTTTAAGTGGTCACATATGGCAGTATATTATGCAGGTGAAGAAACTGGGTGGTATAGACTTCGAAACGATGCTACATCTGTCAGTTATCCAGTATTTCTAGAGAATTATCGGCGCATATGTAGAGAAATATCTCAAGGCAAGGAGATGCCCACCTTAATTCTAGCTATAAAAAAAGATAAACCAAAATCAAAATTAAGCAAAGAACAGCTTAAAGTAAAGCTCAAAATGCTAAAAAAAGAATTAGGTTTTGATTGAAGACATAGCATTAATTGACTATGAATAATAAATAGATACTATTATTTATATTAAACTAATCTAAAGATTTTATTTCTACTTTATCTACTTTTTGAAATCCTCTGGGCAACTTGTTTCCACGTCGACCTCTTTCCCCTCGGTAATGCTCTAAATCGGATAATTTTAAACCCAAATAACGCTTACCGGAATAAAGAAGAAGTTGCTGATCCTCTCTTATTGAGGCCACAGCAACCATATATTCTTCTCTTGATTGCAGTCTGGAAGAAGGTATGCTGATTAACTTATTCCCCTTGCCTCGAGCCAGCTGAGGTAGATCAGTCATAGGAAAAACTAGCATACGCCCCTCGTTGCTTATCGCAACTACCAAATCTTTGTTAGTGTCAGATATGAGGGCTGGTAGTAAAACCTTACCGCCTTTGGGAATAGAAATTGTGGCTTTTCCTGAACGATTTTTTGTTTGCAAATCCTCAATTTTTGCCACAAATCCATAGCCTGCGTCTGTTGCTAAGAGTATATGCTGATTATCCTCACCCATAACTAAACCATTGAAGTTCACACCAGAGGGTGCATTTAGTCTTCCTGTTACGGGCTCTCCATGACCGCGTGCAGAAGGTAAAGAATGTGCAGAAATAGAATAAGTCCGGCCTCCAGAATCTAATAGAATTACGTTTTGATTACTTCGACCCTTAGCTTCGCAAAAAAACTTATCTCCCTCCTTATAACTTAAAGATAGTGGATCAAGATCGTGTCCTTTTGCAGATCTAATCCATCCCTTATCTGATAGAACAATAGTAACTGATTCAGAAACTATCAAGTCAGTCTCGCAAAAAGCCTTAGCTTCAACTCTTTCTATTATAGGAGACCTCCTGTCATCTCCAAATTCTTCTGCTACCTCTAATAGCTCTTTTTTTACTAAGCTCTTTAGGCGCTGTGAGGAGTTAAGTATTTTTTCAAGTTTCTCTTGCTCTTTGGCAAGCTCTTCCTGCTCTGCTTTTATCTTAAATTCTTCTAATCTTGCAAGTTGTCTTAATTTAGTTTCTAAGACATATTCTGCCTGAATATCACTTAGACTAAATCTTTGTATTAAAATAGGTTTAGGTTCATCTTCACCTCTAACTATTCTTATAACCTCATCTATGTTCAAGAAGGCTGTTAATAATCCATCAAGGAGATGTAGTCTTTTTTCGACTTTTTCTAAACGATGAGCTATTCGTCTTTTAACAATACTCAAACGAAATTTTATCCATTCTGATAGGATTGTCTTTAATGGTTTTACTTCGGGACGACCATTTATTCCAATCATATTCATATTTATTCTGTAGCTCTTTTCTAAATCAGTCGTAACAAATAAATGATTCATTAAAACTTTAAGGTCAACCCTGTTTGATTTTGGAACTATGATTAATCGAGTTGGATTCTCATGATCTGATTCGTCTCTAAGATCAGCAACCATAGGTAATTTTTTTGCATTCATTTGAGATGCAATTTGCTCTAAAATCTTTGCCCCGGACGCCTGGTGTGGCAATGCTGTTAAGACTATATCTCCATCTTCTTTGTGCCAAACAGCTCTCATTTTTAGGCTACCTCGTCCCGTTTCATAGCTTTTTAAGATATCATCCTGAGCTGTGATGATTTCGGCATCTGTAGGATAATCTGGGCCTTTAATATAAGCATGGATCTCCTCAAGAGTTGCTTTAGGTTGGTCAAGCAAATGGATGCAAGCACTAATTATCTCCTTGAGATTATGGGGGGGTATATCTGTTGCCATTCCAACAGCGATACCTGTAGTTCCATTTAGCAACACATGTGGTGCCCTTGCTGGCATTATTGATGGCTCCTCTAAACTACCATCAAAATTTGGCTTCCAGTCAGCTGTACCTTGTCCTAATTCACTAAGTAAAATATCTGCAAATTTTGCTAATTTTGACTCTGTATAGCGCATTGCTGCGAAAGACTTAGGGTCATCTGGTGCACCCCAGTTACCTTGACCGTCTACTAATGGATAGCGATAAGAGAACGATTGTGCCATCAATACCATTGCTTCATATGCGGCGCTGTCTCCATGAGGGTGGAATTTACCAATCACATCACCTACGGTCCTAGCTGATTTTTTATATTTAGCTGTAGATTTCAGACCAAGCTCACTCATTGCATAAATAATTCTTCTTTGAACAGGCTTAAGTCCGTCACCAATATTTGGCAAAGCACGATCTAAAATAACGTACATTGAGTAATCCAAATACGCTTTTTCTGCATAATCATGAAGAGGTATTTGTTCTGGAATATCACTAATTATAGAAGTTTCACTCATAATTTTATTTGCTCATCTATAAAATAAACTTTGTTAAAAAATTAGTCTGCAATGATTTTTATATTTTGCTGCTCAGTAAGGCTCATATTTCAGCTAAATTTCCAGTATCTTCTAGCCAAATTTTTCTGTCGCCTGCACGCTTCTTTGATAGCAACATATCTAGCATTTGATCTGTGTTATCACCTTTCTCTACAGTCAATTGAACCAGACGTCTTGTATCTGGATTCATTGTGGTTTCGCGTAATTGCATAGGGTTCATTTCACCTAAACCTTTAAAGCGCTGTATATTTATTTTAGCGTTTCTTTTTTCTGCATAAATCCTATCCAAAATACCTTGTTTTTCGCTATCATCAAGGGCATAAAATACATCTTTTCCTATGTCTATTCTATATAGTGGTGGCATTGCAACATACACGTGGCCCTTATTGACCATTGAACGGAAATGTTTCACAAACAAGGCACAAAGAAGTGTTGCGATATGAAGACCGTCAGAGTCTGCATCTGCCAAAATACATACCTTGTGATATCTAAGATTACCTAAATCTTCTGATTGAGGATCTATGCCAAGCGCAACAGAAATATCATGGACTTCTTGCGATGCCAATACTTCTTCTCCATCTACTTCCCAAGTATTTAAAATTTTTCCTCTAAGAGGCATTATTGCTTGAAATTCTCGGCTTCGAGCTTGCTTTGCAGATCCTCCGGCAGAGTCGCCTTCGACTAAGAATATTTCACAAAGCTCTGGACTTACCGAAGAACAATCTGCTAGCTTTCCAGGCAAAGCAGGTCCAGCAGTTACTCTCTTTCTAGCAATTTTCTTACTGGCTTTTAGTCGTTTTTGAGCATTATTAATAAATAACTCTGCTAACAGCTCAGCATCTTCTGTATGTTTATTGACCCACAAACTAAAGGCATCTTTTGTGATACTAGAGATATACGATGCTGCTTCACGTGAAGACAGTCGCTCCTTGGTCTGTCCAGAAAATTGAGGGTCGGCCAGCTTAGTCGATAACACAAAAGCACACTTGTCCCAAACATCCTCCGGTGCAAGCTTAACCCCGCGAGGTAAAAGATTTCGAAATTCACAAAACTCTTTCATTGCCTCAAGTAATCCGGTTCGGAAGCCATTTACATGAGTGCCGCCTTGGACTGTTGGTATTAAATTAACATAACTTTCTTGAATTAAATTCCCGCCTTCGGGTAGCCACTGCACTGCCCAGTCAACAGCTGCTGAGTCAATTGACGAGCCTCCTATAAAAGGTTCTATGGGAACTGGCCCCCATTCTTTTGTTGAGCCCTCGAGGTAATCTTTGAGGCCATCCTTATAAGACCAAGTATCAAATTCTCCAGTATTTTCATCACTGAAGCTTACTTCTAAACCAGCACAAAGAACTGCTTTTGCTCTCAATACATGTTTAAGTCTTGAAATAGAGAACTTAACGGTGTCGAAATATTGTGAATCTGGATAAAAGTGTATTCGCGTTCCCGTATTTTTTTTTCCACAACTATCAACGATTTCTAGTTCAGAAGTTTTTTCACCATTAGAAAAAACCATATGGTAAACGTTGGAATCTCTTTTAATTGTAACCTCTAATCTAGAAGACAGTGCATTTACAACAGAAATTCCAACCCCATGAAGCCCTCCAGAAAATTTATAACTTTTACCGGAAAACTTACCGCCTGCATGAAGTGTCGAAAGAATTACTTCCACCCCCGGCAAACCTTGTTCTGGATGAATGTCAACCGGCATTCCTCGACCATCATCTAGCACAGACAATGAGCCATCTTTATAGTGAGTAACTACTAATTTTGAGGCATGTCCAGCTAGAGCTTCATCAATACTATTGTCTATGGCTTCTTGTGCTAAATGGTTTGGTCGTGAAGTATCTGTATACATGCCCGGTCTTTTTCTGACAGGATCTAATCCAGTTAAAACTTCAATATCTTCTGCTGTATAATTGCTCATAAAAAATCGACTATGGTTGTAAAAATTTAATTATGGCAGGCAAATGCTGCTCATAGTGTTGAAAATTATGGTTGCCCCCTTGCTCAATAGTTAAAATAGATTGGGAATATTTTATCTTGGCTTGGCGATAATCTAATACTTCATCAGCTGTTTGGAGCAACACCCATATGTTTTTTGGGTTGCTTACGTCATCAACATTTATAGTTTCTAAAAAATTAATATGGCTTTGAGTGAGCGTATAGGTCTCTCCAGAATGATAGTTAGAGTTTAGTCCCAAGTACTGACTCATTGTTTTATGAGGTTCAACTGCTGGGTTTACTAAGACTGATTTTAAGTTGTACTTTTGTGCAAGCCATGTTGCATAAAATCCGCCTAATGAGCTTCCTATTAGTCCAATCGAATCATCACATTGCTCAATAATTTCCTCAAGCTGACCAATAGCTAGTTGTGTATCGCCACTTAAGGCTGGACAAATGAATTTTTTGTTTGAAGATATTTTATTTACCCAAGTTCCTGTTTGTTGTGCCTTAGTGGAAGCTGGTGAGCTATTAAATCCATGAATATAAAGTATTGTCATATCCAAAAATCTCTTTATTTAAAACCCTATAGTGATATAAATTCTTACAAGATAAAAGCTAAATAAAAATTTGTTATGTCAACAGACCTAAAGTATATTACTGGAAGAAGTTAACTCGACTTGTACATTAAGATTTCAAATAATTTACCCCGGTAACCACAACTCCGTCAGACTTTAAATCTATCCATCTATAACCAGGTCCATCTGTACTTAACTCAAAGCAATCAATATCTTTTACAAACTGATAACAAGTTGAAGGGGCACTATAAACAATTAAATTACCCCAATCTGTAGCTCTTTCTTGGTGAACATGACCGGTGAATATGCCTCTCACATTAGAGTATCCAGATAATATTTTTTTGAGCTTGTCGCTATTGGTAATTTGATGCTCGTCTAACCACTTAGAGTTTATACTGGTAGGGCGATGATGAACAAATAATAAAATATAATGGTCCTTATATTTTTTTAACAAAAACTCTAATTGCTCAATTTCATTTTTAGCCAGAAACCCTTCGACATTTTTAGGGTCACAACTAATAAGTGAAATAATTATCCAATTTTCCCGCTTTTCAACGCGAACAAATTGCTGTGAAATTATGTCATTCATAAGCTTAATATCGTCATGATTTCCTGGAAGCCATCTGTAAGATGAAAACTCTTTATCCATTGTGTCCGAAAATAGCTGGTAAGATGCCTTAGTTCCAGATGCAGAAATATCACCTGAAATGATAATCAAAGAGGATCCAAATTTTTTTTTAACCTCGCGTAAAACTTTCTTGAAACTGTCATATGTATTGACACCGTTTGATACAAAGTTTTTTTTTGGCCCCAAATGGCAATCACTGATCTGTATCAATTTAATAACGTCAGTTTTTTTCAATTTACTTCCTTAACAATGAAATTGATTGGATTCCAAAAGAATTTTAAAATATGTTGGCCCTAAATTACTAGAGTATTGTCATATCCGTATTCAAGGCAATATTCTAACCACTCTGATAAAAACCTATTCCACTGAGATTTTTCATCTGGTTGATACATATTTTGATTTAATTTTTCGTATCTTGGTCGAATATATCTGATTCCATCACAAGATATTACTTCTGCCATTTTTGCATCATGATAAAGTCTCATGGTTAGCTGAGGCAGAGTTAACCATGAATTAAGCATTTTACAGGGCATATATTCGCCTGTTTCTTCGCGCAACAAAATAAGTGTTGTATATCGAGTTATTTCTAGAACCTGCAAAAGTAAAATATGTTTGCCGGTATTAAAAATTAGTATTTTTCTTTCCTTAGCATAGTGCATTTGAGGAAAAATTTTTTTCAATCTAACGTAATTAGCTTCACCATCAGCTAAGTAACTACATAGATCTACTTTATATTTAAATCTAGGGTTACCGTCTGTCAATCTATCTCTCCTACACAAACATTAATGAGAAAATTTTATATAAAGTCATCGAAGTTTTTTTGTAGCCACATCAAAGAAATTGTAGTGGCTGCATTATCGCATTGACCAGCTTTCATGCACAAAGATATATCATCTTGAGGAACTATATGCAAAAAAATGTCCTCTGATTGCTTATTCATACCTAATTCACCATCAAGCCCAAGAAGATTAGTTATTCCGCAGTAAAGATGCATTCTTTCATTAGTTCCACCTGGACTAACCCAATACTGGCAGATTGGATGAAGTTGAACTTTATTAATTCCAACTTCTTCTTGTATTTCTCTTAAAGCCGCTTGTTCTAGTGATTCACCAGGATCGACCATACCAGCTACAACTTCGTACAACCAAGGGCTACTCTTGTCACCCAGAGCTCCGATACGAAATTGTTCTACCAACCCTATAAGCTTATGAGCTGGATCGTAAAGTAAAACACCCACTGCATAATCTCTTTCGAAGAGCTCTCGTTTAATCGGTTTACTCCATTCTCCAGAAAAGAGTTTATGTCGTAATGTGACTCGAAGCATCTTGAAAAACCCAGAAAACACTTTCTCTTGATTCTCTATCAAAATATCTCTAGAGCTGTATTTATGTTTAGGTAACACAATAATAATACCTCTGGTGATTGGCTTTATTTAATAATAATTCATTATACATTCCGTCTTGCAATAGCTAGTTAATATAAATCTGATAAACTTCACTTGTATTTGTCTGTAAATTTGGAATAACTCGATGAAGCATTTTGCTATTTTTTTTATTACGATGTGTATAACTCTTCTAGCTCCATTTTGCTGGAGCGCTGACACATTATCAAAAATATATGAACTTTCCTTAAATAATGATCCACAACTGCTAGCTGCAAAAGCTGACTACCTAGCTAAAAAAGAATCAAAGAATATAAGCAGGGCGGCACTTTTTCCATCAATCGTAGCAGAAGCTAAGTATAGGGAAGCTGAGACAAAAGGCTCATCGACAAGAGTTTTGGGTGCAGGAGGATCGATATTTGGCACTAAAGGTAATAACGACAGAGATGAGAAATCTTATGGGGTGAGCCTAACTCAGCCAATTTTTGATATGCCAGCATGGTTTGATTTTCAAACGGGTGTCAAACTGAGTCTTGAAGCAAAATCAAAATTTTCTGCAGATCGACAGTCCCATATTATGAGATGTGCGGAGTCATACTATGGGATACTCAGGGCACAAGAAAATTTAAAAAATATCATTGAAGAGGAAGTAGCTTTAAGAAAACAGTTCGAACAAATCAATAATCGTTTTGCTATTGGTTTATCAACTATGACTGAAGTTCACGAAGCTCAAGTTGCCTTGAACAATGCAGAGGTCTCATCTCTTGATGCAGAAGCGAAGCTGTTATTAGTGTTTGATGGGCTCACTATATTGACTGGCAGAAATCATAGTATTCTGGCCGGCCTAAAACAAGATTTTCCCATCATCAAACCTGAACCATTAGATAGAGAGCAATGGGTACAATTTGCGATAAATAATAATTATGCATTGAAAGCTGCTAAGCATGCTGAGGAAGCTGCTAAGCAAAATGCAAAATCAAAAAAATATGCCCATTTGCCAAAACTTGAGGGCTCAATGTCTTTTTATGATAATCGCTCTGATGAATATTTTTCTGGCACAGATCTAAATACGAATACAGTATTCTCGAGTCCATCAGAGAGTAACCAAATTGGTCGTAATATTGGTATAGAGTTAAGTCTTCCGATCTTTACAGGGGGACTAATAAGCGCAGAACGAAGGCAGGCTGTGCAAGAATTCATAAAATTAAGGGAGATTTGGATAGGGAAAAAGAGAAGTACAACACAGCAAGCTAGGTCTAAACATTTACAAGTATTAACTAATATTGCACGTGTGAAAGCTCGACAGCGTGCGCTCGATTCTGCAGAAAAAGCTATGGCCTCTAACGAAGAAAGCTACCAAACTGGGGCTCGAAATATTTCTGACGTTTTAGTTTCAAAACAAAATTATCACCAAGCCAAAAGAGATTATGCCGACTCAAGATATGATTATATAATTAGTTTGTTGGAGCTAAAAGAAGTGGCCGGGCAGCTAAGTCCACAAGATCTATTTGACTTAGACGGCTGGTTGGACCCAAAAATTATTGTGAAAAAATCTTTGAATCAATAACCTTGGTTATCTTTTCTAAAGCTCCACGATTACTGTCCGCAATTAACTTAGCAGCATTCCCCATTCGTTTAGATTTATTCGTGTCTTTGAGTATCTCAGAAACAGTTGTTGCTATGCTTGTTGAATCTTCACAAATAGACATTCCCTCAGCATTTCTAAGCAACTTTGATACATCTAAAAAATTATGCAGGAATGGGCCACTTATAATCGGGGCGCCCCATATAGCTGGTTCGATTAGGCTATGTCCTCCAACAGGAACAAGGCTACCTCCTACAAAAGTGACATCACATAACCCATAAAATAATATGAGTTCTCCCATAGTATCTCCGAGGAGAATCTGATCACTTATCGTTATTTTTGGATTAGTACTTCTTCTAACAAAACTAAGTTTATGCCTTGAGAGAAGTTCAGCCACACTGTTAAATCTTTCGGGATGCCTCGGAACTATTATCAACAAAAGATCTGGATGGGTTATTTTTATTTGTTTATAAGCCTCTAGGATGATTTCGTCCTCACCAAAGTGCGTGCTTGCTGCAAGAAATATTTTTCTTTGCCCCGCATGAGACCAGTGTGCTTTTAATTTAGATGCCTTCTTCACTAAATCACTCTCTAGACTGCTATCAAATTTTATATTGCCAGCTATCATAAGCTTGGATTCAGGTAATCCTAATTCTAAAAAGTTTTTTCCGTCATTATCGTATTGTGCAACTACATAACTTATTTTTTTCAGCATGCTCTCTGTAAAGCGAGGAAATCTCTTATACCCTTTTAAAGATTTGTTTGACATTCTTGCATTAGCTATAACCACTGGTATATTGCCATGACTGCAGTAATGTATCATATTCGGCCATAACTCAGTTTCCATAATTATCACCAAACTAGGGTGGGTTTGCTTTAAAAAGCACCTCACAGCACATGGGAGGTCATAAGGAGCATAAACATGGTAAACATCATCAGAAAAAATTGATTTTACCCTTTCCGAGCCAGTGAGGGTTGTGGTGGTTACAACCAAAATTCTATCAGGGTAGTCTGTCTGCATTTTCTTTATTAAAGGGACAGCAGCTAAAGTTTCCCCCACTGAAACACAGTGTATCCAAACTACTTGGCGGTGCGATGAAATCTTCGGTATAAATCCAAATCTTTGATACCAACGACTTCCATGCTGTCCTACCCTTATAGCACGCAATAGTGTTCTTAATAATAAGAAGGGCGTTAAAAAATAGAAGGAAACTGTGTAAAATAAACGTAACATATATATCGGCACTCAAAAATTAATTGATATATTAAAATGAAAGGCGGTAGTCTGTTTTTTTCCTCTAAAAGCATAATGAAATTAGTCAGGCTATACTAGTCCTAATAGAGCAATCAAAAAAACCAAACTGCTTATAAAAAACAAAGAATGATTTACTTCTAAGGATTCTAGCTAGTATGTCCAGTATAGAACAGGAAAAAATTGTATGTGATATTGCCATCATTGGTGGCGGTATAGCTGGATTATGGCTTCTTAACCGATTAGCCAATAAAGGATTCAATGTTATATTATTTGAGAAGAACGCCCTTGGGGGTGATCAAACTGTGGCAAGCCAAGGTATGATTCATGGTGGGATGAAATATACCCTCAATGGTGTTTTAACTGGTGCATCAGAGGCTATTTCTGAAATGCCATCATATTGGCAAAAATGTATTGATGGTAAGGGAGAAGTAGATCTAAAAGGAGCGAAAAAATTAAGTGATCACTTTTATATGTGGTCAAGTAAAAGTATTTTGTCAAAAATGACAGCTTTTTTAGCAAGCAAAGCTATACGGGGGCGTATAAATAAAGTTGGCGAAGATGCCTTACCAAATATTTTTAAAGATGATCAATTTAAAGGTAATGTTTATAAATTACTAGATATGGTTCTAGACGTACCAAGTGTTGTTGAAAAATTAGCAAAAAATTATTCAAATCGAATCTTCATGATTGATTGGAGAAAAACTTCATGGCAGAAAGATGCTAATAAAAAAGCTTTTCTAAATTTTAATGAAAATAAAAAAAAATATGCACTATATGCCGAGCAGTTCATACTCACTGCAGGGGAAGGAAATGAAACTATTTTAAATACAATGGGAGAGAAGACTCCAAGTATGCAACGGAGACCTCTTCACATGCTAATGGTTAAGCATGGATATCCTCATTCTTTCTATGGCCACTGTTTGGGTGCCGAGACAACTCCTAGACTTACAATATCTAGCCACCCCTGTCAGGACCACAAACAAGTTTGGTATTTAGGCGGAAGTATAGCTGAAAAAGGTGTCGGCTTATCGACGGAAACTATTATATCGAAAGCAAAAAAAGAACTTTCTATACTTATGCCCTGGGTGGATCTGAAAGATGCAGAATGGGCAGCATTACCAATAGAAAGAGCAGAACCAAAACAAAGAAATTTTAATAGGCCCGACAAAGCATTTGCTGGTGTTACAAAAAATCATTCGAATGTGATCGTAGCTTGGCCAACTAAGTTGACGCTATGTCCTAACTTAGCCGATGAAGTCATTTCTCTGTTAGATAAGAGAAATGTCAGAAAATCAAGAACACAACTACCTGAGCTATCTTTTCTCGATAAACCAAAGATATCTATTACCCCATGGAAAAAAGTATTTGGAGATTAGCTTTGTATCATAAGAGAGCCTTTGGTGGAACGGGACTTGATGTTAGTCCTCTAGGATTAGGAACCGTTAAACTTGGGAGAAACATAGGTGTAAAATACCCAGAAAAATTCGTAATACCTAATGATAAAGAAGCACTTAATTTGATCTATAGAGCAAAAGATCTCGGAATAAACTTGATTGATACAGCTCCATCTTATGGTAATAGCGAAGAGCGGCTGGGAGATTTACTTAAGGGTATACGAAACGAATGGATTATTTGTAGCAAGGTTGGTGAAGAATTTGATAATGGGCAATCGAAGTTTAATTTTTCACCCCGACATACTCGTTTTAGCGTTGAGCGCACTTTAAAACGACTAAATACTGACGTTATTGACATAATTTTAGTTCACTCGGACGGCAATGATGAGGATATCATTACAAATTTTGGGGCCTTAGAAACACTTTCTGACCTCAAGAAAGAAGGCAAAATTAGGGCTTTTGGTATGTCCTGCAAAACATTAAAGGGAGGTCTTCTAGCTGCAAAAAAATCCGATGGTGTAATGGTGACATGGAATTTAGGGTATGAAGAAGATATCCCAATTATTAATTATTGCACTGAGAACAACAAAGGGATTTTTATTAAAAAAGCTCTAGATAGTGGCAATGCAGTTTTATCTGCTAAGGCTAGCTCCATAAGAAAAAGTTTTGATATGATTTTAAAGCATCAAGGTGTAAGCAGTATAATTGTTGGGACCATAAACCCTATCCATCTAACTAATAATACATTGCTTGCAGAAGAGATCTTAGACTCAGAATTATGAAAAATATGCTATTTCTCTTGAATTTTTTTCACAATCCTAGTTGTTGAGCAATTATCAAAATAGTCTAGAACGCGGACTTCACCTCCATAAGATTCAACAATTTCATAACCGATAACCTCTTTTGGGCTATAGTCTCCTCCTTTGACTAAAACATCTGGCTTAATTTTTTTTAGCAAACGATTCGGAGTATCATCATCAAAAGAAATTACCCAATCCACCGCCTCTAGCCCGGCCAAAACAGCCATACGCTGATCGACTGTATTAATTGGACGCCCAGGACCTTTTAAATTAGATACAGAGACATCTCCATTAATTGCAACTATTAATCTATCTCCATTATCTTTTGCTTGTTTCAGATAACCGACGTGGCCAGCATGAAGAATATCAAAACATCCATTTGTAAATACAATTTTTTCTCCTCTGGCTTTTGCCTCAGTTATTCCAGCCAAAAGCTGCTCATCATTAGTAATACCAAACTCAGCTCCTCGATATTTATCCATAGCGCGATATAGCTCTGGTTGACTAACAGTAGATGTACCTAATTTGCCAACCACAATACCAGCTGCAACATTAGCCATTGTCACTGCATCCAATATATCTATTCCAGACGCTAGCGCTGCTGCTAAAACTGCAATCACTGTATCACCGGCTCCAGTTACATCAAAAACTTCTCTGGCATGAGCAGGCAAGTGAACTGGTGGGAGATCTTTTCTTAGAAGCGTCATACCTTTTTCGCTACGAGTAATAAGCAAAGCCTCGATTCCTAATTTTGATATTAGTTTTTCTCCTTTTTCAGCTAATATTTTTTCACTAGGACATAGGCCTACTACAGCCTGAAATTCGGAAAAATTTGGAGTGAGCAATGTGGCTCCCCTATATATCTCAAAATTATTTCCCTTAGGGTCTACTAGAGTAGGGATTTTTTTATTATGTGCTAATTTTATCAACTGGCAGGACTTCTCTAACGAACCCTTACCATAGTCAGAAAGGACTAAAGCTCCTGTACTAGATAAAAAAATTTCTGCTTTCGCTGTAACGAAAGAAGCATCTTTATCTGTGAATAACTCCTCAAAATCAAGCCTCAGAAGCTGCTGATGCTGACTGATGATACGAAGTTTTTTTATTGTTGGTTTAGAGTCAGATACTTGTAAATCATGGCTTATATTTGCAGCATCTAGTTTAATTTTAAGAGTACTACCATCGTCATCTTCACCTATAACACCAACTACAGTGACCTCAGCTCCTAAGGATGCCAAATTTAACGCTACGTTGCCTGATCCTCCAATTCTTTCTTCTGAATGGGCAATATCTACAACAGGAACTGGTGCCTCTGGAGAAATTCTATTTGAGGCTCCATGCCAGTAACTGTCTAACATGATGTCTCCCACGACAAGTACCTGAGACAAATCAAATTTGGGAACTACTGGCATCATGGCCATATCCTTTATAAGTATTTTTATTTGACTATATTACCATAGAGCAATTTAAATAATATCCTCTGGTAGGCTTCTAGTTGTTTGGTAGAATTTTCGAATTTTTTACGCTGATTGAGAGTATTATCGACATTGGAATTAATAGCGTAATCCACAAAGGTGAGGGGGTTGTTAAAATTTTATTACCATCAAATAAAGTCATGGTCATTCCAGCAACTAAAATGATTGCCCATGGTCTTGATTCTTTGTCTAGAGTGGCTTCATATAAAAAGCACAGTAAAATAGACATATAGCCAAGCAGTTGAATAATTCCGCCTGTATGCAGTTGTGAAATATAAATACTATGGGCATGCATGTGAATCGTCTCGCCCGCTTGAATAATAGTTGTTTTCCAGCCACTCATTCCACATCCAAAAAAATAGCCGCACTCTTTCCATTTATCTAAAAAAACAGACCAAATGTCGAAACGATACGCGGTTCTTCCAATAAAAATATTGGAATTAAGATACCAAATAAAAGAAAAACCTAAGGCTACACTAACAAAAACTATACTAATCCAATAAAACTTTCGCTCTATAAGAGCGTAAAACACAATCATCGTTAAAAAAGATACGACAGCTGATCTTGAATCGCATAAAATAGTGACCGTGATCGCTAAAATTATCATAATGAGGGAAATAAAATGTTTACCTTTAAATGGTCGAAAGTGGTTATCTTCGATATGGTAGCGCGCAGCTAACCCCATAGTCATAGCTAAAAAAATTACTGAATAAAAACTTGGATGATACAGAGCGCCTAGGCCCCACATTCTTATTGGATCGTGTAAAAAATGTGGGCCTGATTCGGTTAAAAAAAGAAAAATGCAAATACAAGAAAAAATTGAAAGTAATAGCGAAGAAAACTGCAACAGACGGCCTGGGAAAGATGAAAAATTTTCAATGATAATATAAAGAGCCAAAAATAAACCGTAGATGTAGAGAACTCGCTTAAATGTTCTAAAAAGCAATTCCAAAGAAAAAAATTCTGACCAAAAAGTCGTGCAAGTACTGTAAAACAAAAATAATAAAAAACCATTCATTAATTTGGATTTATGTAGTGCAATAAAATGTTTTTTTTCTGCACAAAATAGTAAAGGGAAGAGCACCAAAGAATAAAAAATAGTATTGTGTATTTTGGAAACACTAATCAGCATATAGCATGACAAGAAGGTTATCATGCCGCATGTAAGCAAAAAAACACTCTTGTTTTTTTTGTAGAGTAGATGATATATCATTCCTATCTAACTCCAATAAACCGTAAAAAAATTTGAAACTTAGAGATGTGTTCTCTTATATCAGAAATATCGATTGATAAGGCTCCATAAATTTTTTTTGCATGACTTTCAAAAGTAAAATCCTTTGCAAGTAGCAGACCATTTTCTATGATTGCTGCTTTTAAATCTAAATTATTTTCAATAGAGTTTATTTTTTCTAGGAGCTCTTCTGCTGATGAATAAAGCACTACGTTTTCCATATCCCTAAACCCTAAATGAGAAAACTCTGATGGTAAGTATGAAGTGCAAAGCACACATCCGGCTGCAAGTGCTTCAAAATTTTTAATCATATATTCACCAAGACCAATGTCTGCACTAATAAAATAAGTGATTTTGTTTAATAGTAAATTATATTCGACACCTGGTTCTGTTCTTAAAATCTTTATAGGAATTAATTTGGAAATTTCGTTGAGAGTTGTTTTTCTTTCGGTGTAAACATTACTTTTTATTCTCCCTATAAAAGCAAATTTAATTTTTCTTGGTATTTTTTTATTAATTATAACTGATTCATCAAAGGCCTTGTTAACATTAATCGCATCTATACCTTTTTTATTGAACTCTTCTGCCACAAATGTACTTGTTATGAGCGCTCTTGCATTTGGAACAGATGCATAAAATTTACTAAATTTACCGAACCATCGCGAATTTTTTATATAATTTTGACAGCTATCTTCCTCATAGAAAACTAGTTTTTTTATTTTTCTAAGCTTCTTTGCATGAGGGTAAATCAATCTGAAGGGAATATCTAATATGACTCTGTCATAACTATCGTAATCATGGAGATGCAGATATTTATAAAAAAATTTTGCTTGGATTTTTGTTAATTTCAAAATTTTTAGATTGCACTGCTTACCCAAATAATCATAAAGCCTATCGTTATTTGGATTTCTATCTTCAATACTAATAACTAAAATATTTAATATTTTATCTTCAAGCATTCAGCCAAGCTCCCATCGCTTTTCTAGTGTAACCAAACCGAAATACCAAAAACGGTGACAAAACTAAAGCTCTTTTATAAAAATACAGAGACTCTTGCTTTTGATTTGCCAGATATAATGTTCTAAATATCGACAAACACCTCCTAGCACGAAAACGTTTCTCGTACTTTGAAGCCCAGCCAGGTATAACCTTAGAAGAAAAAATATAGTCTGCGATACTCTCACCAAATTCTTTGGCATAGGCTGTATTGTGACGCAAGCTATTTTGATGCTTATGAACAATAGCCATCGGTATACTTATAAGTACACACTCGTATGTTGCCAGTAATTTGGCCATAAACGGGATATCTTCTGAAATTCTTAGTTCCACAGGGTAGCTAATTTTCTCGAAAACTCTTCGATTAACAATCTTGGCGCAGTGAGATAAATTTAATTTTTTGAAGATATACGCCTTAAAACACTTTTCCCGTGTTTTTGGTAAGAAGCTAGTGGTGCTATATGTCGATTCTCCATTATGATCGATAGAAATATGATCACCGAAAATTACATCTACTGATGATTTGTCTGATATTTTTTTTCGCATCTTGCTTAGAAGGCTTGGCGCCATTTCATCGTCAGCATCCAGAAAAAAAAGGTAATCTCCAAGAGATAGCTCAACACCTTTATTTCTTGCAGCTGCTGGTCCTTGATTTTTTTGTAAAAAATATTTTATTTTTTCGGGAAATTTCTTTTGATAGCCTTTCATAATTTGTGGTGTGTTATCAGTTGAACCGTCATCGACAACAAGAATCTCAAAGTCTTCGCCAGTTTGGTTTAGCACTGATCTTATTGATCTATCTAGGACATCAGCATAGTTATATGCAGGAATAATAATACTAAACATCAACCGTTTTTTATCTGAAAGAACCATAGAATGACCACTTTTCGTCTGCTCGATCGACATTATCAATCATTTTATATAGCAATAGGCTGCTTATGCTTATAACTTTGATTCAATTTTCATGATAACGACTTTAGCTTTGATTCATCTTTTACTACTAAAACATCTTCCATTATTAAATATTGTAAATCTGAGCCAAAAAACATATCCAATGCATCTTTAGGGGAGCAAACCATAGGCTCCCCCCTCCTATTAAGAGAAGTATTTAAAACTACGCCATTACCTGTGAGTTTTTCCATCTCTTCCATAAGTGCATAGTAACGTGGATGAGAGTCTTTTTTTAAAGCTTGCGCTCTAGCAGTTCCATCCTCATGGACCACCTCGGGAACCCTTGATTTCCACTCATCTTCTACTTTAAAAGTAAAGGTCATAAATGGGGCTGGGTGTGAGGTTGCAAACATCTTAGGAGCAACTCTATCTAACATGCTAGGACAAAATGGTCTCCAGCGTTCCCTAAATTTGATCTGCTCATTAATTCGACCAGCAACACCTGATGAACTTGGGCAACCTAATATAGATCTTCCCCCTAAGGCTCTGGGTCCAAACTCCATTCTGCCCTGAAACCAAGCAACTGGATTTCCATCAACTAAAATTTTAGCTATTTTTTCAGGGACTGAGCTAATGATGCTATAAAAAGGTTTTTCTGAATGGTCTTTACAAGCCTCGATACAATCAGAATTTGAAAAGCTTGGCCCTAAGAATACATGCTCCATTTTTTCAGGCTGAATGCCTCTCTTTACTAGTGCAAAGGAAGCTGCCCCAATTGCCGTTCCTGCATCTCCGGAAGCTGGCTGTACGAATAACTCTTTTATGTATTTTTTTGCAATTATTTTTTGATTTAGCTTAACATTAAGCGCGCCTCCGCCCGCAAAAACTAGCTTCCCTGTTTCTTGGATGATATCTCCAAGATAATGATCCATTAATTGAAGAACTATCTTTTCAAATAATGTTTGTATAGTCGCAGCATAATCGATGTATGGCTCATCTGCGATATCACCCTCTCTTTTAGGGCCAAGCCAATCAATAAGTTTCTGGCTAAAGTAAAAACCTACACCGTTTTCTTTATAGCGTCTTAACCCAACAGTATTCACAAACTGAGTATTTATTTCAAAATTTTTGCCGTCAAATTTTACTAATCGCGAAAAGTCATGCTTTGATGGGTCGCCATATGGAGCCATTCCCATCACTTTATACTCACCATCTAACATCTCAAAACCTAGATATTCAGTAATTGCGCCATAGAGGCCACCTAGTGAATCAGGATCATAGAACTCTTTTATCTTATGGATTTTTCCGTTTTCACCGTAACCAAAAAAGGTGGTTGCGTATTCACCCTTACCATCCACTCCCATAATCGCTGTTTTTTCTTCGAATCCACTCAGATGATATGCACTAGAAGCATGGGCTAAATGGTGTTCAACGGGTTCAAATTCAATTTTTTTTGGATCGATACCTAAATCTTTCAATAAGCTAAAGACTCGGTCTCTGTAACGTCGATATCTTCTGTTTCCATTTAGCAAGACATCTAAAGCTCGATCAGGCGCATACCAGTATCTCTTTATATAATGCCATCGTGCCTCAGAAAAAAATGAAATAGGTGAAAAAGGAACGGCAACTACATCAACTAATTCTGGGTTAATATTTGCAAATTTGAGGCAAAATTTTGCTGCGTGAAAAGGCATTTTTCCCTTAGCATGCTTACAGCGAATAAAGCGTTCTTCTTCAGCAGCTGCGATTAACTTCTGATCAATGTATAAAGCTGCCGAAGCGTCATGATTGAGTGCACCCGAAATGCCAAGAACGATAATAGACACAATTAGACCTTTTTATTTTTTAAAGTGATATTAAGTTTCTCTGCAAATGGATTTAAAATATCCTTGAAGTATATCCAAGTGTTACCTTGCCAATTCTCCATAAATCTCTCTATATCTATAATAAAAGCCTGATTCATAGATTCTTCAGAGCTATGCCATTGAAGTGTATCTAAATCAATCATATAAAGAATCTTCCCCGAAACAATAAAATTTGATGCCTTCATATCTCCATGACTTACTTTACTGTGCCAAAGAGTCTCAAACACACGTAAAACTTCTTTGCCTAACCAATTAGGTACTTGATCCTTACTTAGAGAAAGCAACCAACTTTGAAGGTTTTTTCCTTCTATAAACTCAGTAACTAAGTATGCTTCTTTACGAAATCTGCCATTTCTATTTTCTCTTATAGCTATGGGTTGTGGTGTTGCGATTCCAAGAAGTGCGAGCCGATGTGCCCCTTGCCATGATATACAAGCTCTGCTCGGTCGCCAGCAACGGCTTAATCTATGTCGGAAATCTTTTATATTATAGCGTTTAATCGTCCAATCAGAATCGTTATTGTGGACTTTCACAACCGTAGCGCTATTACCGCGCTTTATAAATTTAGCTTGGCCGATAGCAACCTCTGGTTCATCTACCAATTGACTCAATTTTTTGGTCAAAAATTTTCTTGTTATGGCGACAAAAAAATCGTTTGTTTTTATTACTTTAAATCTAGTGCAAGACCTCATGCTCTTTGATAAAAAATGCTTAATACGAAACTCTCTCATAGTCCTTATCGTGCTTGAAAAATCATCAATTGGAGGTAAATTTTCTCCATAAGATGAAACGACGGACGTTGCTATATGATCATAATCAGGGATCATTTGTGCAAAAAATAAAGCTAGATTTTCTACTGCATTCTTTAGATTTCTTATACCACCTCCATCAATCATATAAATTTTATCTTGACTAAGCATAAAATTATTTAAGTGGATATCTTTCTGCATCCAACCGTTAGCATGAAGTAACCCAATGAATTTGACAGCATCGTGTAACATTGGAGTTAGTTTTTTCTTAGTAGACGTTTGATAACAGTTTGATAATGTTTTAGCATCTTGCAGGAATTCAGTAGCAATAAAGTAACCACCCTCTTTATCAATTAGCCCCCAAATTTTTTTGGGACAAGGGATACCTGAGTCATGTATTGCATCTAATCCTGCCTGTTCAATCTCAAGATCTTTTTTTCTGAAAAAGAGTTTAACAAGAACTTCGGCACCACCCCATATTGAACGAAAAGCTATACGCTTTCCTGGAAGATGTCGAAAAACCTCTTCACACACAAGACGTTCTCTTCCTGGAACATCCAGCTCAAAGGGTTTCTGCAACGGGTCCTTCATTGCTTTTAGTTGTTTAAGCGATAATAACTCAGGCATTATTTATCTGTACCTCTAAAAAAGACACTACAAATCTATACTGGTAAAGCTTAACGAGGTAATTCAAGTGTGATAGCCTTTTCGAATACCTTTATGGTGAAGATTTTTTGCCTCAAGTTTAACAGATTCCCAAAAACTAGGGTCATCATTTATTATCTGTTTCAAGAACCCCTGTTTATACTCTCGCATAAAACAAAAGGCATCCCTCTGATTGAATCCTGAATTGATAGCTGAGTAATACAGAGCAGATAGATCTTTATGTTTCCATCTCTTAGGTGTTCTCTTTCGTATCTGCATACGATGCAAATCAATTAGCGAAATAGCTTGTTCAATAAAAATATTTTTTTTAGTTTTCTCAGTAGCCTCAATTAAAAAATGGCAAAGATAATAATCACGATGATTCAATCCATTCTCATGCATTACTCTGGTCATTTTGGCAAGTTTCTTAACCAATTTTCGCCTCTGAGATATGTCTATATCTTTTAGTGTTTTAGAGTTAAATACTTCATCTAAGGGTACTGTTGGTTCAAGTGCTTCAGTAATTATAAACGATTTCCTAGTAGCTGGGTTCCAGCCACTTGAACCATAAGCTCTAACAACCATCGTGTTAATGCCCAATTCGCTCAATCGGATAATAGCCTCATACTCGTTTATAGCTCCTAAGATAGGTTTTTTAAAACATAATAAATTTTTTAAAATCTCTTTCCAGCCAACCCCTGTATGTATTTTTATAAAATAAACTGAACTATCGAGCTCTATACGCTTTGTGCAACGATCGCCCATATCTCGATAAATTTTACCAGTTAAAGAAAATACCTCTTTAAAAGGGTCTAAGTTTTGCCATTTTGTTGCAAAAGGTTCGGTCAAAAATAATTTCATTCAACTTTGTCCATCCAATTTTTTTTTGTCCATTTTTTTTTAATTACTCGATCAATGACGTCTGCTGCCTTTAGAGGCATATCATAAATATCTGCACTATTAGAGAAGTTTATTCCGTTATTTCTTAATATTAACTTATCTGCTCGTAAAATTTCTTCTAAGCTACTATTAAATGAATTTTGTGAGTAAGGCGAGCTTAACAGCATTCCCGCTTGTGCTTCCTTTACATAATGTGCATATCCACACACATCTGAAACTATTGAGGGAAGACCAGCAACTAAAGCTTCAAGTATTACTCCCCCAGTATTTTCAGCATAGGAAGGGTGTAATAGAACATCTGACCCCTGTAAAAATCTTGGCACATCATCTCGTCCAGAAAAAAAAGTTACAATATGAGCTATATCTAATTTTTGTGCTTGAGAAATATACTCGCTGGGATTATCTTGGCCAATAACAAAAAACTTTATCCTACTTTTTAATTCAATCGGCAAAGCTGCTATAGCTCGCAAACTTCTATCTAAACCTTTGGTGCGAAAACCTGAGCCTATTTGCAAAAGCAGAATCTCGTCATTCTCTAAATTAAATTCTCCTCTAAACGATTTACGAATATCAGATGAATTCCCTGGGGCGCGACGGTCGCGACTAATACCTGGGGGAAGCATATTGATGAAAGATGGGTCTGTATCATAAAAATCCAGAAATAGTTTTTTTTGTATAGGAGAAAACATTAAAATATTCACTCCTGCTTTTTGTTCAAAAACAGCCTTTTCAAACCTAGCAAAATGCTTATATCGGAATGTGTATCGGTACCACCAGGGTCTTAATTTCCGAGATTTATATTCATAGCAAGGATCACCACAATAATAAATATCAAGGCCAGGCATTTTGTTGAAACCTATTACTAAGTCTATGGATTCATATTTTAAGTTTTTATTAAGCCATCTAGAAAAAAATTGGTACTTTTTTATATTTCTAATAGTATCTGTTTTAATAATTACAATTTTTAAAAATTCTGGTCTTTCACCCTCCCATTCGAGTGTATATACAGTGACTTTATGTCCCCGCTTTGAGCACTCCTCAGCAATTTTCAGAAAATTCCTTTGCATGCCCCCAAATGGGAAATACTTATATAAACAAAATGCTAACTTCATTTATTTATCTATCTCCTTTTTTTCAGGAATTTCAAAATCATCTATAATAATTTTCTTTTTTATTAACCTTACAAAATTTTCAAAAACTACATTTGCTGTAAGCTCCTCAAAACCTCGGCATGATCTATCTTTTTTCAGTGAAAATGGACACTTTTTGGACATGCATAAACAAGGAAAATCAGATAAAAGATTTTTTTGGTTTGGACCATACAAGCCAGTTAAAAGAGGATTTGTTGAGCCAAAAATACCTAATGTAGGGATGCCTAAAGCAGAAGAAAGGTGTCCCAATCCAGTATCAACAGATATGCAACCCGAAGCCTTTGTCAGCAAAGAAACTATTTCTGTTAGTGTCATTTTAGGGAGAATTTCAGCTCCAGAAATTTTGGCGATTCTTTCTGCACAAGCCTTTTCTTGATTGTTTCCCCATAGTAAAGCAACCTTATAATCAGCTTTTGCAAGCAAACAACTTAATGCTATCCAGGATTCTTCTGGCCAATGTTTGGAGGGCCAAGTGGTGCCATGCATTAAAATGACATACTTATTATTTTCTGGGCTGATTGAGAGATTGTAACTCCCTGTACTTGAATTTAGCTGATAACCCAATGACTTTGAGAATAAAATACGAGTTCGCTCAACTGCATGAATGTCTTTGGGTACACTGATTCGATATTGATAAAAAATTGATGCTATTGATTCTCTTGCTGAAGTCTTATCGAAACCATATATATCTCCATCTGCCTGTCTGGAAAGCCATGCGCTTTTAATTAGGCCTTGTGCGTCGATTATAGCGTCATAGCGATATAATCTAAGCTTTCTCTTTAACTCTAAATGATCTTTTGAGTTCCAAAATTTAAAAATATTCTTACGCCACTTTCTTACAGAAACCGAAATGATTTGATCTACCTGATCGTTCAAACTAGGTATATCAGAAAAATTTTCTTCAACGACCCAGTCAAATTTAATACCAGGAATAGCAAGACTAGCGTCATTTATAGCGGGGAGGGTGTGAATAATATCGCCCAATGAAGAGGTCTTTACTATTAATACTCTTTTCATCGATCACCTGCCAATCTTAATAATTCTGAAATCACTTTAGCTGGAGTTAGGTCATCTAAACATTTCATACTATTAATGGGGCATTCTCTCTTAAAGCAAGGTCCACATTCTACAGGAATAGATAGTGCAACAGCCTCATTGTTTAGTGGAGGGGTGAAATGCGGTGAAGTTGATCCATATAAAACAATTAATGGTATATCTATAGCTGCAGATATATGCATCAATCCAGAATCGTTAGTAACTACGATATTGGCAACTGATAGGAGGTCGATTGCTTCATCTAGCTGAGTTAAACCAGCAAGGTTATGACACAAGTTACGATAACTATTCGGTAAATAGTTGATAATTTCTTGGCCGACTCGTTTGTCTTTATCGGAGCCCAATAACCAAACTTGCCATTCCTCAGATATTCTATTTGCTGCAACTTCAGCATAATACTTTGCCGGCCATTGTTTAGAAGGGCCGAATTCTGCACCTGGACATAAAACTAAAATCTTACGATCGCCATTTAATCCTAATTTATTAATGAGGTTTACTGCTTTATCTTTATAAGACTTCAACGCCGGAGGTTCTATAGATTTGGGTAAAATTGCATCTTTGGTTAAAGCAAGTGCAGCGAAGCGTTGAACCATTAATGGGTAAGATTTTTTTTTCAAACTACGAATATCATTTATTAACCCATAACGCATCTCCCCTCTCCAACCAGTTCTGTGCTGAATTTTTGCAAACCAAGGAATAAGTGCTGATTTTAAAGAATTGGGTAAAATTATTGATTGTGTGTATTTTTCTGTGCGGAGTTTAATTCCAATTTTTCGTCTGAGCTTCCAGTCTAAACTTCCATGACCAACAGGCATATCAATCGCTCGGGATACCTCAGGCATACGGTTTAGTATTGGCTGACTCCAACTAGGGGCCAAAACATCTATTGATAAGTTTGCATTTTGGTGTTTAAGCAATTTAAATAATGATTGAGCCATCACCATATCACCCACCCATGAGGGACCTATGACGAGGATTTTTTTTGCTACTACTTTCTTTTCAGATGCCATATTTTTTTATAAACTATTATTGGCTCTAGAAGAAATTATAAGTTTCATTTTGCTACAGGTTCAAGCCAGTCTGAATACTCAGGTATCTTGCCTCGCACTAAGTTAAAATACTGCGTTTGCATCAGTTCAGTAAATGGGCCTCGATAACCAGCTCCTAGGCTTCTTCCATCCAGCTCGCTAATTGGTAAAACTTCCGCTGCTGTACCAGTAAAAAATGCCTCATCAGCAACATAAACTTCATCACGAGTAATACGCTTTTCAATAATCTTATAACCAGCTTTTTCAGCCAAATTCATTACAGTTTTTCGAGTAATACCATCAAGACAAGCACTCAGTTCTGGTGTGTAAACAATTCCATCTCTTACTATGAAGACGTTCTCGCCGCTACCTTCGGCAATAAAACCATCGACGTCGAGCATTAAGGCTTCTTCGCAACCACATTCTAAAGCCTCCCTTAAAGCCAACATAGAGTTAATATAATTTCCGTTAGCTTTTGCTTTAGTCATCGTAATATTAGGGTGATGTCTAGTATATGATGACGTGCGAACTTTTATGCCACTCTTTAAGGCTTCAGGTGACATATACGATGGCCAGTCCCAAGCCGCAACTATTGCGTGCACTTTTAAGCCCTCTGCACGGAGTCCCATTCCCTCCGACCCTAAAAATATCATAGGCCTTAGATAGGCTTCTTTGAGTTTATTTTCACGAACAACTGATTTTTGAGCTTCATTAATTTGCTCTTTGCTAAAAGGTATATCAATGTTTAAGATCTTTGCGGAACGATATAGGCGATCAGTATGATCGTGTAACCGAAAAATAGCGGCTCCCTCTCTATCAGTATCATATGCTCGAACCCCTTCAAAAACTCCAAGACCATAGTGGAGCGTGTGAGTTAGAACATGCACTTTTGCTTCACGCCAAGGAACCATTTCGCCATCAAACCAAATCCAGCCATCTCTATCGGCAAATGACATTTCATACTCCTAAATAAAATTTTAAAATTGTATATGCTCACTATACACGTTATTTGACAATTATAGCCTCCAACTATAAGCATAATAAAGATAAAGCCCGATGAAAAAAAATTATTTGTATATTTAAAAAATATCTTCGTTGTTTAATATTCTAGATATGCTTAAAAAATCTGTATTTCTTAAATAAAACTCAATAAATTCATTATTTTATATTAAGTCTTACAAGATCCTATATTTTGCAGTCAGCGTTACCTATAATGCAGCTAGATATAGAAACCAAAAAATTAAGAGCTAATAATGGCGTCGAATAAAAAAAATAAAATCACTGAATATGTAAGTTTTTTGAGAAATACGTCTCCCTATATTAATAGCCACAGAGGTAAAATTTTTTTGCTGGCCTTAAGTGGAGAGGCTATGTGCCATGAGAATTTTAATAACATAATTCTTGATATTGCTCTTTTGCAAAGTATGGGTATAAAACTTGTACTCGTGCATGGAGTTAAACATCAACCAAGTAATCGACATAAGTTTTTAAATGTTAATGAAAATGAAGACATATGCGCCTCTGTCACTGATCGCTCCTCTATGTCATTGATAAAAGACGCAGTAGGCAGTGCTAAAATTAATATCGAAGCTATGCTCTCGAGTGGTGTTGCAAGCTCTCCAATGTATAACTCAAAGATAAAAGTTGTGAGTGGTAATTTTATTACAGCGAAACCAGCTGGTATAAAAGAAGGGATTGATCTCCAATATACAGGCGAAATTCGCCGAATAGACGCGTTGAACATACATAAGCAACTTGAGGAGGATACCATAGTATTATTATCGCCAATTGGTTACTCGCCTTCGGGAGAAGTTTTTAATCTAGATTATAGAGATGTAGCTGTTCAAGCTGCTATTGATTTAAAAGCAGAAAAATTAATCATATTTTGCAGGAATGAAGGCATACAAGATGTAAATGGAAAGCTACTCAAGACTTTGTCGATCAGTGAAGCTCAACAATATCTCGATAATCTTGGGAGTGATTGCGAGCAAAAAAAAGCTCTTCAATCTTGCTTTAAGGCATGTAAAAATAATGTAAGTCGAAGCCATATTGTCAGCTATGCTTCAAATGGGGCGCTCTTAGAGGAACTTTTTACAAGAGATGGAAATGGCACGCTGCTTCTAAAGAATAGCATTGGATTAATCCGGCAAGCTACTATTGACGACATTGGTGGTCTTTTGAAGCTTATTGAGCCTCAAGAAAAAAATGGAGCCCTAGTAAAACGATCTCGTGAACTACTAGAGTTGGAAATTACAAGATTTACTGTTTTAGAGCACACTGAGGGTTCTATTATTAGCTGTTGTGCGCTATATCCTCTAGAGGATCGATGTTCAGCAGAAATAGCATGTATAGTCACCCACCAGGAATTGATGAATCAAGGTCATGCAGGGCGACTCCTTGAGGTTATAGAAAAAAAAGCGTCAAAAATGAAAATTAATAAACTTTTTGCACTTACTATTCAAGCTAGTCACTGGTTTTTAGAGAATGGTTTTAAAGAATCTTCAATAGAAGATCTTCCCGCAGAACGTCAGTTCCTATATAATTTCCAAAGAAATTCTAAGGTTTTCTGTAAGAAGATTTAAAACTATTGGTCTCCCCGGTTTCTCTTTACCACTTACTGTCATTTAACTCATAAGATATTTTTAGTATCAAATGGCTTCTATTGTAGACAATGAAGTCAAAAAAGATCTTTAAAATAAGATTGACTTAGATATGGGTGTCATATTCTTTCTAATACTTGAAAAAAATAAGGTATATCAGTTTTTTGTTGAGAGTTTTTACGTTCAATTTCGTTCCAGTCTTTTTCATCAAACATGGGAAAGAAAGTGTCTCCCTCAAAAGAGTCTTCTACTCTAGTGATGTACAAACGATCTGCATGCTCTATTGTACTATTATATATTTCAGATCCGCCTATAATCATTATTTCAGGTTTAAAATCTCGAGCTGATATCGCTAAATCCTTTGCTTTATTTAGCGATGAAGCAACCTTAACTCCGTTGAAGCACCAATCAGTATTGCGCGTAATAACTATATTCAATCTTCCCGGTAATGGTCTACCAATAGATTCAAAAGTTTTTCTTCCCATAACAATTGGTTTATTCATAGTTACAGATTTAAAATATTTTAAATCTTCTGGTAGCTGCCAAGGAAGCTGATTATTGATTCCTATAACTCTGTTTTTTGCCATAGCAACGATTAATGAGAGGCTGATTTTTTTTATCATTACACTGCCACTCTTGCTGGTATCGGCGGCTGTGGATCATAATTATTAAGCTGAAAATCTTTATACTGAAAATCAAATATATTCGTAACCAGTGGGTTAATCTGCATGCTAGGTAAAGCATGCGGACTTCGGCTAAGCTGTTCTTCTACCTGTTCTAAATGGTTGACGTACAAGTGAGCGTCTCCAAAAGTGTGTACAAAATCCCCTAGCTTTAAACCTGTAGCTTGTGCAATCATCATCGTCAGTAATGCATAAGATGCTATGTTAAACGGTACGCCCAAGAAAACATCGGCACTTCTTTGATACAGCTGGCAGGAAAGCTTTCCATCTGCTACATAAAATTGAAATAAAGTATGGCAGGGTGGTAGCCCAGATTTCGCCATAACGGGAATATCTTTTGGATTCCAAGCTGAAATGATCAATCTCCTAGAATCAGGGGCTTTATTAATATCATTGATTAGTCCATCAAGCTGATCAATGCCTTCAAAATTTCTCCACTGTTGTCCATAAACAGGTCCAAGGTTTCCATATTGAATAGCAAATTTCTTATCTTCCTTTATTCTCTCTATAAACTCTTTCATTTTGTCCCGCCAAGCCTGCGAGTACATACTATATTTTTTATCCTGTTTTGTTTCCCTTAACCAGTTTTGATATGGCCAGTCGTTCCAAATATTCACACCATTTTCTACTAAAAATTTTATATTAGTATCACCCTGAATAAACCAAAGTAACTCGTATATAATAGATTTTAAATGAACTTTCTTGGTGGTCACAAGAGGAAATCCATCACTAAGATCGAAGCGCATTTGATAACCAAAAGCACTAATTGTTCCGGTTCCAGTTCGGTCTTCCTTACGAATGCCATTGTTTTTTACATGCCGCATTAAATCTAGATATTGTTTCATATCAGTTTTTTCTTCCTTCCTCAACAGACTTATTAGCTTGGTTGGTAATAGAATAACTCCATAAAATAATTATGATACCAATAATTATCATTGGCAGGCTAAGTAGTTGTCCTCGTGTCATCCACCCAAAGAAATCAAAACCAATAATAATATCGGGTGCTCGATATAATTCGACAATAAACCTAAAACTACCGTAAAGTGCTAAAAATAAACCTCCAATAAAACCCTTTGATCGTTGTTTTTTTGAGATAGTAATGAGGATGATGTAGAGCAACACTCCCTCGAGAAAAAACTCGTACAGTTGCGATGGATGTCTAGTCAATTTTTGTGGATCATTTGGAAAAATCATCCCCACCCATGAGTTTGTTGGTCTACCCCATAGCTCTTGACCCATAAAGTTCCCTAATCGGCCTAGACCAAGACCAATCGGGACAAGAGGCGCTACAAAGTCGGCTAAGGCTAAGAATGGTTTATTTATTTTTCTACTGTAAATCCAAATTACAAATAAAACCCCTAATAATCCTCCATGAAAAGACATCCCCCCTTCCCATATGCGAAATAACCAAAGTGGATCCGCAAGCCATTGTTCAAAATTATAGAAAAGTATATAGCCAAATCTACCACCCAGGATTACACCAAAAGCACTATAAATAATTAAGTCTTCGATTTGATTCTGGAATACTGGAGATTCTGATGATTTGGACCGAGAAACTGCTATTCTCCAAGCAATAAAAAAACCAAGCAGATACATTAAACCGTACCAATGTACCTTTAACGGCCCGAGCGAAAAAATAACAGGATCAATTTCTGGATAAGTTAACATGGAACAACTTTAGCTGAAAACAACAACAATGATAATACTACTGACGAGAATATCGTTAAAATTATCGGAGCTACAACAATTAATAAATTTTAAAAGCTAAGAAACTAACAAAAAATTTAGTGTGGAATTTTACGGACAAAGGGGCCTGATATGTCATTTATACTCAGTGCATTCTCCATATGACTTCTGACAGAGTGTGCATCTGGCATTGAAATAACATCCTTAAGGAGACTCTTTGCGTCAGTTAAACTGATATGACGCAACATCGCCTTAACTTTTAATAAACTAGTGGCGCTCATAGAAAGAACAGGGAAACCAATAGCCATTAACAATACTGCACCAATCGGGTCTCCAGCCATTTCACCACACACACTTATAGGGGTACGCTCTTCTTCTGCACCATCCGCAACTGTCTTCAAGGCTCTAAGAACACTAGGATGATAGACGTCGTAAAGACTTGCAACTCGTGGATTATTTCGATCAACAGCTAATAGATACTGTGTTAAATCATTGGTGCCTACGGAAAGAAAATCAACTTTTCGAGCAAGTTCTTTTATTTGGTAAACAGCAGCTGGCACTTCTATCATCGCACCCACCCATGGCTTTTGTAAATTATACCCCTCTTCTTTAGTGAGCTCGTCATATACTTGATCAATGAGCTCTAAGGATCCCTCCAGTTCTGCTAGACTCGATATCATAGGTAGCAATAAACTGAGGTTATTTAGACCTTCGCTTGCTTTCAGCATTGCTCTAAGTTGAACCAAAAAAATCTCTGGGTGATCAAGGCATACTCTGATGCCCCTCCAACCAAGAAACGGATTATCCTCTTCAATTGGGAAGTAAGGTAAATCTTTGTCTCCGCCGATATCTAAAGTTCTCATAGTCACTGGTCTGGGATAAAATGTTTCTAGTTGTTCTCGATAAAATTTACGTTGCTCTTCTTCAGATGGGAAACGATCCAGCATTAAAAACGGGATTTCACTTCGGTAAAGCCCTACTCCCTCTGCACCTCTATCAAGCGAAAGCATAGAGTCAATTCGAAGGCCGGTATTCACCCAAAGAGAAACTTTATGGCCATCAGTTGTTTCACAGGGTTCATCAGTGAGTTTTTCAAGATTTTCAGCTAGCAGTTTTTCTTCTAAGACCTGCTCTTGATAAGTTTTTCGTAACTCAGATCCAGGACTAATGATGATATTTCCATTATGTCCATCTACTATAGCCTCTTTCCCATCGAGATTACTCCAAGGTAAATTAACCGCACCCATAACTGTGGGAATTCCTATAGCGCGACCCAGTATTGCAAGATGCGAATTTCGGGAACCTTTAACAGAAGCAATGGCAATAATTTTTTCAATAGGTACGCTAGCGAAAGATGCAGCTGATAGATCCTCACCTAATAGGATAATATCATTTGGAAATTTTTTACAGATAGTCTCTGCAGTTTGAAGGTAAGAAAGAACTCGACGTCCTAAGTCCTCCAAATCAGAGCCCCTCTCACGTAAGTACGAATCTGTCATACTCTCAAACATATTGATGTGATTTAACACTACCTGAGCCCAAGCACTTTGCGCACTTAATCCATGTTCATTAATAAGCACTATTGCTTCGCCACCTAGGGCCTGGTCATCTAGCATACAAACGTAAGCATCGAATAGTGCCCGCTCTTGATCACTTAAAATTCCAACCATACTTTTATCCAAAGCACGCATGTCGCTTTTAACTAAACTCATAGCCTTTCGAAATTGAGCAAGTTCGTTATCGATAGATTGAGCTTTCTTCATGGGCACAGCTTTTAATGAGGTATTAGAGTTCATGACCAAAACATTTCCAATAGCAATACCTGGTGCACTGGCCACACCAGAATAGATTCTTTCATTGATAGATTTATCTTGTGGGTAAAGGGCGAGATTTAGCTCACCGACTGCATCTGCATGAGCAATTACACCAGACAATTGAGCAGCAACTGTCACAAGAAATGACTCCTCGCTTTCATCATATCGGCGAGGAATTTCATCTTGCACAACCAAAACACCAAGAACCTCTCGTTGATGAATAATTGGAGATCCCAAAAAAGAATGAAATGACTGTTCGTTGGTATTTGGATGAAAAGAAAACCTGGGATGAGCAGAAGCTTCCTCAAGATTAATCGGCTCAGCGCGAGAAGCTACTAACCCAACTAATCCCTCGTCTGAAGACAAATTGACTTTACCTATAGCCTCTTCATTTAATCCATCAGTTGCCATTAGCACATAACTATCATTTTTTGAATCATGAAGATAAACAGAGCAAACCGAGGTATGCATAGACTTCTTAACTTGATTGACTATTACAGTAAGGACTTCACTAAAATTTTTAGCTGCGTTGGCTTCCTGTACGATTCTCCTTAATGACTCAAGCATAGACATTTTATTCAGAAGCTCTTAAATGTAATTCAGCTTTTTTTTCAATGCTGGACTGGAGTGAAGAAAATTCTCTCAATGCTCTGTGATAAACATTTCTCTTAAATTCTATTACCTGATTTGCAGGATACCAATAACTAACCCACGCCCAGTCGTCAAACTCAGGATGATGGCTACGATCAAAAGTTATTTTTTTTTCATCAACCAAAAGCTTTAGATAGAACCATTTTTGTTTTTGCCCCACAAATAGAGAGCTTGAGTTTTTTCGTTGCATATTTTTAGGCAAGCGATAACGTAACCAATCTTTGGTGCAACCTAAAATATCAACGTCACTAGCTTCCAGCCCTACCTCTTCGTAAAGCTCACGGTGCAGTGCAGTTTCGATAGATTCGCCATCATCAATACC
Source organism: uncultured Porticoccus sp. (assembly GCA_964276025.1). Lineage (GTDB taxonomy): Bacteria > Pseudomonadota > Gammaproteobacteria > Pseudomonadales > Porticoccaceae > Porticoccus. The sequence continues at coordinate 293,987 of CAXYDD010000002.1, forward strand.
ACCCTGTGGAAACTGCCAAGCATTTTGCTTAATGCGCTTAGTCCAAAGCAATTTGCCCATTCCATCAGAAATTATAATTCCAACATTTGATCTAAAACCATCTTTATCAACCACAATATAATCTCTCAATATACGATTTCTTTGGCCTCTAGCCGTATAAATACAAAATCTAATAAACAATTCAACCATCTACCTTAACATGCAAATTACATTAAGTATCCTATTGAGGACAAGCCAATCTATCGTTAAGCTATACTTCATTGATATATAAATTGGATACTTAAAATGCCTTTGGCTATGTTTGATTTAGACAACACTCTCATTGCTGGTGACAGTGACTATAGCTGGGGAGAATTTTTAGTGATAAAAAAAATTGTGGACCCTGTTTATTTCAGAAGAAGAAATGATCAATTTTATAGGGACTATCAAAATGGGAAATTAGATATTTATAACTACCTAGAATTCTCACTGGCACCATTTGCAAAATTATCTCGATCTGAACTCAATAACTTGCATCAAGAATTTATGGAAAATATCATCCAGACAATGTGGCTACCCAAGGCAGATAAACTTATAGAGAGCCACAGATCTAAAAAAGATGTGCTCATAGTTATCACGTCTACAAATTACTTTGTAGTCGAACCTATATGCAAAAAACTTGGTATTAAGAATATCATTGCTACCGAACTTGAGGAGTATAATAATACTTATACTGGGAGAGTATCAGGCATACCAAGTTTTGGTAAAGGTAAAGTCTCAAGATTAACTGATTGGTTAAAAGCCTCAGATTTTAGTTTAAAAGGTAGTACTTTTTACAGTGACTCAATTAATGATCTTCCGCTACTTCAGCTAGTGGAAAATCCAATAGTTGTAGATCCTTGTCCAAAACTAAAAGAAAAAGCTATTGATCTTGACTGGAAAATAATCAGTCTACGAAATTAATCTTTACAACATCAAGATTAGCACGATCTTAGTAGCTGAAGATTGGTTTATTATGCCTAAAAAATTATTTATTATGGAAAAATAAGCAATATGTACCTAGATCTGATCGTAAAAAAGACTAAGCATATATCAGGATCTCGGTTATTTATTGTGGATGAAAATATCAAAGAATGCGATATAGAGTTTTTGACCTCTCAAGAAATCATGATTTTAACTAACCGTTTTGATACATATGAAAAGCTACGAGCTAGTATGCTTAATGTTTTTTTTAGTGATTTTGATTTATCAGTTTTTGATGACGGAAGCTTTTCTCAAATTTTCTATAGAGTCTCTAAAGAAAAGGCTGTCACTCACCATATTATTAATAATGTTGAGCGATTACTTCGTGATAAGGGAGAACTTATTTTATGTGGGAAAAAAAATGATGGTATTAAGTCTTATGCTGAAAAAGTAGCGAAATCTTTTGGATCTTTAGTTCAAATAAAAAAAAATGGTTCTGTTTATTTAAGTACTGCTACTAGATTAATCCGAGAGAATAAAGGGGCATCAAAAATTGAATTTAATGACCAAAATTATAAAAAACTGAGGGCATGTATCCCATATCTTGATCATTATTTGGTAAGCAAGCCTGGGATTTTTGGGTGGGAGAAAATAGATGATGGCAGTAAACTATTGGGTGACTTTATTCCAGATTTTTTAACTTTATTTGATGAAGCGCCACAGAGTGTTTTAGATCTTGGTTGCGGGTATGGATATCTCTCTATTCGGTTTAATAATCATACTGGAGCCAAAATTATTGCAACTGATAATAATGCTGCTGCAATATTAGCTTGTTCAGAGAATTTTTCAAAACTCAATATTAGTGGTGAAGTCATAGCAGACGATTGTGCTCGAAACATAAATAAATTATTTGATGCGATTATATGCAATCCACCTTTTCATAAAGGTTTTGAGACTGATGAGCAACTAACTGAAAAATTTGTTCTTAGCAGTTTCGTGCATTTAAGGAAAGGAGGAATGGCTTTATTTGTGGTTAATTGCTTTGTTCCACTTGAAAAATATACTAGTAAATTTCTACATAAAAAAATTGTAGCTCAAAATAAAAGCTACAAATTAATACTCTTAGTGAAATAATGGCATCTTTCATCCATAATTCTAACCATTACTCAAAGATGATTAGGCTATGAATGATAAGGTTTAGAAAACACAATGTAGTTAATTTGAGTAATAAAATATGTCTAAATATAACGTTTATGGTATCGGTGCAGCACTTCTTGATACGGAAATACAAGTATCAGATAAAGACCTAAGCAACTTAAAAGTAGACAAAGGATTAATGTGTCTAGCTGATGAAGATCGCCAAAATGAGCTCACTTGTTATTTACAAAAGAAAATAGCAAATTCACATCGTGCCAGTGGTGGCTCAGCTGCCAACACTATAATCGCTATTAGTGAGTTTGGTGGAGAAGCTTTTTATTCTTGCAGGGTAGCGAATGATGACAACGGAATTTTTTACTTGAACGATTTAAAAAGCTCTGGTGTTGAGTTCAACAATAATGTTTCAACTGATGGTCTTACTGGGAAATGTTTAGTCTTAATTACTCCGGATGCTGAACGCTCAATGAGCACAAATTTAGGAGTGAGTGCAGATTTCTCTTCAAAAGATCTTTGTCCAAAAATAATCAGTAAATCTGAATATATTTATATTGAAGGCTATCTTGTATCAACAGATAACGGCCAAAGAGCAGCTATCAAGGCACGCCAAATGGCTGAAAAAAAAGGTATCAAAGTTGCAGTAACATTATCAGACCCCGCGATGGTTTCATTTTTCAAGGATGGCCTTCAAAAAATAATCGGCAAAAAAGTCGATCTTTTATTTTGTAATGAAGCAGAAGCTTTAAGCTGGACGGACTGTTCTGACCTAAATAGCTCCCTTGAACTACTGAAGAAATCTGCAAGTACTTATGTGGTCACTCTGGGTGATAGAGGTGCGATAGTTTTTGATGGCAAAGATCAGATCAAAATTAGCGTTTGTCCAGCTAACGCAATAAATACAAATGGCGCTGGAGATATATTTGCAGGTTCTTTTCTATACGCGATTACTAATGATTATAGCTACAAGACTGCAGGAAATTTTGCAGCCTTAGCAGCCTCGAAAGTAGTAAGTCAGCAGGGGCCAAGATTGAACTCAAATCAATATCTCCAGATCAAAGAAATTTTTTTCAGCAACTACTCTTAGTAAATTTAATGGTGATGTTTATTCTGAAGTACGCTTCTTACATCCGCGCTAAAGGTTACAGTTGGGCATCCTACAAAATTAAGGGTAATTTCATGCTGAGCACTTTTCTTTAATTCTAGCTTTAAACCAAACAACATTAAATGATAACCACCAGGCTTAAAAGAGATACTCTTTTTTGGTGGTATGTCTATTCCATCAATAGGACGCATAGACATCATGCCATTTTTATGGAAATGACCATGAATTTCAGTTTTGTCTGCGATAGCAGAAAATGCCTCGGTCAATCGACATGAACCCAATGTTGGGTTTTTTAAGGTCATAAAGGCAGCTGTTATATTCTGTCCTGGTGGCATTTCTCTTATGTATCCGTCAATGACAATGATAGATAAAAGCTCATTTTGATTTGCTATTACAATAGGGCTGAATAGATAAAATGCTATTAAGCTGAATAGATATTTTGATGCTCGCTGTTTGATCAATTTTAAAATCCTAATAAAAAAATTTTCTGTCCCTGTATTTAATTATAAACTATTGTTTTAAAATATTAATGTTTAAATATAGGATAAATTTAATTCTAACAATATTTGTATTTTAGATATGATGCTTTTAATTTATATATGCGATTAACGATTTCAATGAGTAATAGAGTGGTAAAAGAATTTTCATATACATGTGGTCGTCAAATACTTATTTTGGCAATTGCTATACTTTTTACATCTGGCGCGACAGCTTCGCCCGTCGAAAATAATTCGACTAATGCCGTGCTTTTTGAAAAAAATGAATTCTTAAAAGTAAAGGAAGCCTTTCAACTTGATCCCATAATTGAAGATGATCAACTAGTATTTAATTGGGTTATAGCGCCCGGTTATTACCTATACAAAAATCGGTTCAAACTTTTTGATCATAATGACAATTTAATAATGTATGAACCGAATTATGGTGCTGGGAGACAGATCTACGATGAATATTATAAAAAAGATTTAGAAGTTTATTACGGATATACAAAATTTTCTGTACCTCTTAACATTTCTACAAAAAAAATTAGTATTGAATCACAAGGGTGTGCTGATGCTGGTTTATGCTACCCAGTTCAACGTCAAACCATTTTTTTTGATTCCAGAAAATCTGTAACATTACTAGAGGAAGAACTTAACAAGCATCAATCTATAAAAAAAGATGAGAAATTAAATAAAAAAATAAACTCGATAGAAACTAAAAAATTATCTTTGTACATAGTCCTTTCATTTGCTTTTTTAGGCGGCTTAATTCTCAATCTTATGCCCTGTGTCTTTCCAATCCTGTCTATAAAAATATTAAATCTTGCTACTTTAGGTGCGACTAATAACAATAAATATCTTCATGGGCTAGCATATACTGCCGGTATATTGTTCAGCTTTGTTCTTATCGGATCACTTTTAATGATCTTGAGAGATACAGGGAAAAGCCTGGGGTGGGGTTTTCAGCTTCAATCGCCATTATTCGTAGGATTAATAGTATATTTATTTGTCCTCATAGGGCTAAGCTTATCTGGATGGTTAATGATCGGTAATAGTATTATGGGGTGGGGTCAAAAAACGACTCAAGACAATAATCTAACATCTTCTTTCATGACCGGACTACTTGCAACTGTTGTTGCAAGCCCCTGCACTGCACCTTTTATGGGAACAGCGCTTGGCTTTGCTTTAACCCAATCTTCGATGATTGCAATCAGTACATTTATTTTTTTAGGTCTGGGTATGGCTTTTCCCATACTAGCTATTACCTGCTTGCCTAACCTATCAAACTGGTTGCCAAAACCAGGGGCATGGATGGATTACTTTAAACAATTTTTAGCTTTTCCCTTATACTTAACTGCTGTTTGGTTGATCTGGGTTTTAGGCAGACAAACCAACAGCGATGTAGTTGTCGCGATTTTATGCGGCATTATTTTCATATTGTTTGCCATCTGGCTTCAGAAAATCTACAAGAATAAAATGACCAAAGTCTTAGCCTTAATATTATTTGCTCTGGCAATATTTTTACCAATCTGGAGTGAGGAAAATAGAAACAAAGACCACTTATGGGAGGCTTATTCAAAAGAAAGATTAAGCACGCTACTAGAAAATGAAGATTCAGTTTTCATTAACTTGACTGCTGACTGGTGCATCACTTGTTTGGTTAACGAGCAAATGGTGCTTAAGACAGATGATTTTTCGGATATTTTAAATAAAAAAAATATCACTTACCTTAAAGCAGATTGGACTAAATATAATCCAGAAATTACCGAATTATTAAATAATTACAACCGTAGCGGTGTTCCACTTTATCTTTTTTATCCTTCAGGGGAAACCAAACCAATCATACTTCCACAAATCCTGAAAATTAGCGACGTAATTGATGTTTTTCGAAGAATATAAGATGTATATCGTGTATTTTTTATTAAAAACAATAAAACTGGATCTAAATTCCTTGAACTAGACGCGAAATTGCCAAAATTTGAAAAAAATGATGGCAAACATGTATTAACATGCACACATTTTACTGAAATTTGTAGCGATTAGTGTCAAAAATTCAAAATATTGGACAGTTTGCATATTTTAATGCAGACTCCTTATAAGTTGAAAATTTACGACTTACCGATATATCTATATAACAAAGTTTGCAGGTAAAACATGTCTACTATATTAGTACTTCACGGCCCTAACTTAAATTTGTTAGGAAATAGGGAACCGGATCTATATGGCAATAAAAGTCTAAAAGAAATTAACCAAGGACTGATAAATACTTGCATAGAAAAAAAACATCAACTTGTAGCGTTTCAAAGTAACTCAGAGCACACACTCATAGACAGAATACATACTGCAAAAAAAGAAGGTGTACAATTTATTATTATAAATCCTGCAGCATTCACACACACTAGTATTGCTCTTCGTGATGCATTGCTTGGAACAAGTATTCCTTTCATTGAGGTTCACTTATCGAACATACATGGTCGAGAAGAATTCAGACAATCGTCTTATTTTTCTGATATAGCAACAGGTGTTATTTGCGGCTTTGGAAGCCTTAGCTATGAATTAGCGTTAAATGCGGCTCTGGTTCAGCTAGAGTCATAAATAATAATTTACCATTTGGAGTAAACACAGATGGATATTCGAAAAATAAAAAAATTAATCGAATTAATTGAAGATTCTGATATCAATGAACTAGAAATTAAAGAATCCGAAGAGTCTATTCGAATCAGTCGCGGTGGACAGGTAACTATTTCGCAAGCTACTAGTCCGTTACCCGTTACTGCACAAATATCGAATACGCCACCAGCGATAGAAATTAATGAAAAGGTCACCAGTGCAACAAATCCCTCAATTGAGGGACATGTTGTCAAGTCCCCCATGGTCGGAACGTTTTATAGATCGTCCGCACCTGGAGAAAAAGTTTTTGTTGAGGAAGGCCAGCAAGTAAGTAATGGCGATATACTCTGTATTATCGAGGCTATGAAAATGATGAATCAGATTAAAGCTGATAAGACTGGTGTTATTGGAGCAATTTTAGCTAAAGACGGTGAACCAGTTGAATTTGATCAGCCGATGCTTACTATTATTTAAACTTTAAAGAATAGGAAATATAGCTATGCTGGAGAAAGTCCTTATTGCTAATCGTGGTGAAATTGCCCTAAGGATTCTTAGATCCTGTAAAGAACTTGGCATAAAAACTGTTGCAGTTCATTCTAAAGCTGACGCAAATCTTAAGCATGTGTTACTCGCAGATGAATCAATTTGTATAGGGCCCAACTCTTCTACGCAAAGTTATCTTAATGTGCCAGCAATCATTAGTGCTATGGAGATCTCTAACTCTCAAGCAGTTCACCCCGGTTATGGATTTCTCGCTGAAAATGCAGATTTTGCTGAAAAAGTTGAGAAAAGCGGATTTATATTTATAGGTCCAACAGCTTCTGTAATAAGAACTATGGGAGATAAAGTTGCAGCTATAGCAAGTATGATAAAAGCTGGTGTGCCTACTGTCCCAGGCTCAAATGGACCGCTGAATAATAATACCGCTCGTAGTAAAAAAATTGGTACTTCGGTTGGATATCCTGTAATCATAAAAGCGGCGGCAGGTGGAGGTGGAAGAGGTATGCGAGTTGTCCGCAATGAGGAAGAGCTATCTGATGCGATTCAACTAACTAAAGCCGAAGCTAAAGCTGCCTTTGGTGATGACACAGTCTATATGGAGAAATTTTTAGAGGATCCTCGTCATGTTGAAGTGCAGGTACTCGCAGACGGAAAGGGGAATGCAGTTCATCTTGGTGATCGAGACTGCTCCCTACAACGTCGTCATCAAAAGGTAATAGAAGAGGCGCCTGCACCTAATATACCCGAGGCAGCCCGTGATGCAGTTTTAAAAGCTTGTGTTGAAGCCTGTATAAAAATTGACTATCGCGGAGCAGGTACATTCGAATTTCTTTATGAAAAAGGTGAATTCTTTTTTATTGAAATGAATACTCGAATTCAAGTCGAGCATCCTGTAACAGAGATGATCACTGGTATAGACATCGTGAAAGAGCAGCTAATGATTGCAGGTGGAAAACAACTGAGCATAAGGCAAGAAGATGTAGTTATTAGGGGACATGCATTTGAGTGCCGAATAAATGCTGAAGACTCATCTACATTTATGCCCAGTCCAGGAAAAATAACCGCCTATCACGCTCCTGGCGGTAATGGAGTCAGAGTTGACTCGCATATTTACACTGGATATACAGTTCCGCCATACTACGATTCCTTGATAGGTAAAATTATAACTCGCGGCAAAGATAGAGGTGGTGCTCTTTCTAGAATGGCAAATGCACTTGATGAGCTTCATATCGAGGGTATAAAAACAAATATTCACCTTCAAAAAGATCTTATCTCTGATAAGGAATTCTGTAAGGGAGGCGTTAATATTCACTACCTAGAAAAGAAATTAGGTATCTAAAAAATCCTATTCAAATTCCCATAAAAATTCATAGAAATATAAAATTTGAACATTCGATGTCTTGGCTTAAGTCTAATAATAGAATAAGCTTTAAGTCAAAATTAATCTTGTATTCTAAAAATAAGTATTAAGTTAATTATGTGTATTGATATAGGCTTCAAAGTTTGATAAAAATTGGGCGACATATAATCCAAGGTAAGGTCTTACTTGCTCCAATGGCAGGTATAACAGATTTACCATTTCGAACCTTATGCAAAAAAATGGGTGCGGGTCTTACTACCTCAGAGATGTTGACTTCAGATATCTCACTTTGGGATAGCGTAAAAAGTAAGCACCGATTAGCTACAAACAAAGAGGTCTCACCAAGGTCTATTCAGCTTGCTGGAAGTGTTCCAGAAATAATGGCTGAAGCAGCTCGTCAAAATGTTGTGCTTGGTGCGGAAATTATAGATATAAATATGGGGTGTCCGGCAAAAAAAGTCCTTAAGAAAGCTGCAGGATCAGCCTTACTTCAAGACGAAAAACTTGTTGAAAAAATATTAAAATCTATAGTCTCGTCTGTCGATGTACCTGTTACTTTGAAAATTCGCACAGGATGGAGTACAGAAAATCGTAATGCTATAAGAATTGCTCGAATTGCCGAAAATGCAGGTGTAAAAGCTTTAGCTATTCATGGTCGTACCCGTGAATGCCGGTTTTTGGGTAATGCCGAATATGACACTATTGCAACTGTAGTAGAAAGTTGCAAAATCCCTGTTTTTGCAAATGGTGACATATCATCTCCCCAGGATGCCAAATATGTATTAGACTATACAGGTGCAGCAGCAGTTATGGTTGGAAGAGCTGCTCAAGGAAATCCATGGATATTTGAACAAATAAATCATTACCTTGAAAAAGGGTTCGCTTCAAAGCACCCTCCAAAAATTCAAATAGTAAATACGATTTGTGATCATATTAAAGCTATCCATAAACATTATGGTGAGTACTTAGGAACAAGGATTGCCAGGAAACACGCTGGTTGGTACATTAACGTTTTGGCAGACTGTCAGGAATTTCGAAGTCATTTTTTTAAACTAGAAAAGCCTGAGGAACAGATACAGGGTTTGCATGATTTTTTTGGGTCAATAAATATTATCTGGAACAGAGCAGCATGATCAATACTGATAAATCTAAGTTAGCATTAGAAAGTGATTCTGAAATACCACATATTAATAAACATGGTTCTATTCGCAATTGTCTAGTGCATTCGCTAGATGAATACTTTCATAATCTTGGTGATCAATCTACGAATAATCTCTACAATCTTGTTTTAAAGGAGGTAGAAGCCACGCTTCTAGAAGCAACACTTACATTTACTAATCAAAACCAAAGCAAGGCGGCTGAAATGTTAGGGCTAAATCGCGGGACATTGCGGAAAAAACTTAAAGAATACCGGCTTCTATAGCCACCACCAAAATGGTATAAATTATTAATGGAAGCACTATGAGCGATCTTCGAAAAATTTCACGTGTTCTAATAAGCGTGTCTGATAAGACTGGAATAGTTGATTTTGCTCAATCACTTGATACCAAGGGAATTGAGATTTTATCTACTGGGGGTACTTACCGCTTAATCAAAGAGAGTGGTATTAGTGTCCGTGAAGTCTCAGATTACACCGGATTTCCAGAAATGATGGATGGTCGAGTAAAAACTCTTCATCCAAAAATACATGGTGGAATACTTGGTCGTCGAGGCATCGATGATGAGGTAATGGATGACCATAGTATATTAGGTATAGATATGGTTGTTGTGAATCTTTATCCTTTCGAAGCTACTGTTGCAGATCCAAATTGTGATCTGAATACTGCAATTGAAAATATAGACATCGGTGGCCCTACTATGGTTAGGTCAGCAGCTAAAAATCATAACGATGTCACTGTGGTCGTTAATAATAGTGACTATGATGTAGTGCTGAAAGAGCTAGATCAAAAGGACGGTTGCACCAGCTACGAAATCCGCTATAACATGATGATTAAAGCGTTTGAACATACTGCCGCTTATGATGGGATGATAGCTAATCATTTTGGCGCTCGGAGCAGTGACAATAAAGAATCTTTATTTCCTAACACTTACAACATCCAGTTTATTAAAGCTCAAGAAATGCGTTATGGCGAAAATCCTCATCAAAATGCAGCATTTTATAAAGAAAAAAATGCCGATCAATCCAGTGTTGCTAATGCACTTCAACTTCAAGGCAAAGAGCTTTCATATAATAATATAGCAGACACTGATGCTGCTCTTGAATGTGTAAAACAGTTCGATGAACCAGCCTGCGTTATCGTCAAACACGCTAATCCATGTGGTGCAGCAATCGCAAACGATGCCAATGCTGCCTATGATCTAGCATTTAGTACCGACCCCGAATCAGCTTTCGGGGGCATTATAGCGTTTAATCGGGAACTTGACGAAGAGACCGCAGTGAATATATGCGCGCGTCAATTTGTCGAAGTTATTATTGCTCCAAATGTTACTGATCAGGCAAAGCATGTAATGGCTAGTAAGAAAAATGTTCGGCTTTTGATATGTGGGGAGATAGATCAAGTCAGATCAAAAGGGTTTGACTTTAAAAGAGTCAATAGTGGTCTTTTGATTCAAGATAAAGACAATATGATGATAACTCGTTCTGATTTAAAAGTAGTGACTAAAAAAATTCCTACTGATAAAGAATTCGAAGAGATGATCTTTGCTTGGAAGATTGCCAAAATGGTAAAGTCCAATGCAATAGTCTATACAAAAGATAATAGAACTATTGGAGTAGGAGCTGGCCAAATGAGCCGAATAAATTCAGCTAGAATTGCTGGAATAAAAGCTGAGCATGCAGGTCTAAAAGTTAGTGGTTCTATAATGGCTTCAGATGCTTTCTTCCCTTTTAGGGACGGCATCGATAACGCTGGCAAAGAAGGTATAAGTTGTGTAATTCAACCGGGTGGATCTGTTCGTGATGAAGAAGTAATTGCTGCTGCTAATGAGTATAATATAGCAATGGTTTTTACTGGGATCAGGCATTTTAGACACTAAAACTCTTCCTCTGAGGAATCTATATCGATGGATATCTTACTAATTGGTTCTGGTGGGCGAGAGCATGCTATGGCGTGGAAGATTGCACAAAATTCATCGGTAAATAAAGTTTTTGTAGCGCCAGGTAATGCTGGAATAGAACTAGAAGAAAAATTAGAGAATTTAATTATAGACCCAAACAACTTTGCAGAACTCGCAAAGTTTGCTGAGGATAATAAAATCTCTTTAACCATAGTCGGTCCCGAACAGCCACTTGTTAATGGTATTGTTGATTTTTTTACAAAACGTAATTTAAGAATTTTTGGACCCTCAAAAAAGGCAGCGCAACTTGAAGGCTCCAAATCTTTCACAAAAGATTTTCTTCATAGGCATAATATTCCTTCTGCTGAGTATAAAAAATTTACATCACTTGACCTGGCTATTACTTACCTAGACACAAAGGATGCGCCAATAGTAATTAAAGCTGACGGATTAGCAGCGGGTAAAGGTGTGGTTGTAGCAAAAACAATTAGTGAGGCAAAGCAGGCTGCTACAGATATGTTAGGAGGAAATGTTTTCGGAGAAGCTGGTCATCGAATAGTGATAGAAGATTTTCTAAATGGTGAAGAAGCTAGCTTTATTGTAGTTGTTGATGGAAAAAATATACTGCCTATGGCAACTACCCAAGACCATAAGGCACGAGATAATGGTGATAAGGGGCCAAACACAGGTGGCATGGGGGCATACTCTCCAGCGCCAGTCGTTACGAACGAAGTTTATGATCGTATTATGAATGAAGTTATTGAGCCAACCGTTATAGGTATGGCTGAAGAAGGAAATACCTATATAGGTTTTCTTTATGCTGGCTTGATGATCATGCCTGATGGGTCACCTAAGGTTATTGAGTATAACTGTCGTTTCGGTGATCCAGAAACACAACCCATAATGATGCGCCTTGAGTCCGATCTTCTAGATTTATGTAATGCAGCATTGGACAAAAAATTAAGTAGCCATACTATAAAATGGGATACTAGATCAGCATTGGGAGTTGTTATTGCTTCAGGTGGCTACCCTAACAAATATAATACTGGTGATGTAGTAGCTGGTTTGCCAGTGAAACCCTCGAATAATAGTAAGGTTTTTCATTCGGGGACATCTACTGTCGATGGGAATGTTGTGACCAGCGGAGGCAGGGTGCTTTGTGCTGTCGGATTAGGAGCTAATATATCTTATGCAAAAGAGGAAGCATACAAGGTTGCTAAAGAGATTCATTGGGAAAGGTCCTTCTTTCGGGATGATATCGGATATCGTGCAATAGAAAGAGAGCAATGAATCCAATTATTAGAGCTGTTTTCTGTAGGAATTTTTTTAATTTTTCTCATTCTGTTTAGATATCCATATATCTATTCCTTGAGCATTTAGTTTAAAATCTAATTCTAATAACTCCTCTACCATCTTGATATCATGGCATGGAAATTTCGATGCTATATTGCTAAGCGTCATCACTTTGATTGCAGTGAAAATCTCTTCCTCTCTATTTGATGAAAAACGAAGTTCATTGGCAATTTCTCTGTAAGACTCTATTTGTTCACGCAATATTTTAGCTTTTTTAGCAGGCTCTTTTATCACACTATAATGAGTCAAAAAAATCTGCTTTGGCTTATATTCCATAATCAAGTCTATAGATCTCAATAGCTTATCTGGATCAAATTGAACTGGGGATGTCGTAGGAAAAATGAATCTATTTAACTTGTCTCCTATTTGTTCGTATGAAATACCAAACGTATCTCCAGAAAACCAGCCGTGACTAACTTGATCCCAAATACAAAAATGGTGATCCGCATGCCCTGGCGTATGACGAAACTCCAAAATTCTTTTTTTTAAATAAAGCTTATCTTTATCTTTCATCGTAATCGTTCGATTTTCAGGAACTGGGACAACTTCACCATATAATTCTCTAAATTTTCTATTTCCATATACAGCCTTCGATCCAGCAATTAGCTTGTCTGGATTAACCATATGTCTGGCTCCTCTGGGGTGAATAACAAGCTGTGCATCAGTATATTTCTGCATCAATACACCAGCACCGCCCGCATGGTCTAGGTGCACATGAGTTGGAATTATATATCGGACCATTTCTTTTCTTAGACCAAGGGAATAAAGGGCCTCATCGATACCCTCTGCTGTAAAAGCAGTTCCAGTTTCTATAATAGCTATTTCATTGTCTTCTACTATCAGGTAACAGCAGGCATTACCTGGACAGATGTACCTTGCATCAATACAATAAATTCCGTCATTTAGATTTATACATTTATCAGTTATCATTAAAACATCTAACTACATTAATTTTAATTTTGATATAGTATTTCTAGTTATAATATAAAATTGGTAATATTTATGAGCATCAGGAATCATTCATACATCGACAAATTTTTGGCTCAGGTAGATTTAGCGCTTAAAACAATTACCTCAGAAAATCCTGTGCATGATAGACCGTCTCCAGCTAAAAATTTAAATGAGCCAGAATTAACAGAATCAGAAAAAAAACAAGCTGCAGCTTTAATGAGAGTAAACCATACTGGAGAAGTATGCGCTCAAGCTCTTTACCAAGGACAAGCTCTAACAGCAAAACTTGATACTGTTAGGTATGAGATGGAGCATGCAGCGAAAGAGGAAATTGACCACTTAGCATGGTGTCGGGAGCGTGTCGTTCAACTAGGACAAAAGCCAAGTATATTCAATCCTATATGGTATGGTATGTCGTTTGGAGTCGGTGCTTGCGCAGGTATTATTAGTGATAAATTAAGTCTGGGGTTTGTTGCTGCAACAGAAGATCAAGTTTGTAAGCATTTAGCTCTTCATCTTGAAAAATTACCATCTATCGATATTAAAAGTCGTAAAATTGTAGAGACAATGCTTGAAGATGAGGCTCATCACGCAGAGAAAGCGCTGGGGGCTGGGGGAGTAAATTTTCCTTTACCGGCAAAAACTCTAATGACTGCAGTATCTAAAACTATGACAAAGATTAGCCACCTGATTTAATCTATTAAGTCGGTGTCCCTGCGTCAACTAAAACTTCTGTTATTTTTTCTTGTAACCAGCTATGAACAGGTGACTTTATTGTTCTAGCATGCTGTACAAGGGCTATAGATACAGTGGGATCGAACTCTAGTTCTCTGGGCAGTGTCTTGCGGATAACGCCATCTATTTTTAAATCGCTCATTGTTCCCATCATCAAAGAATCTGTAGAGCACAAAACATTTAATGCTGTCATCAGCTGAGCTGTTACCAAAATTTTCTTTCTTTTTTGCCCTTTAGCTTCCAATTGTGTATCAAAACGTGTTTTTTGAATTGTATCTCCAGACTGCGATCTAAGAAGTGCGTACTGAACAAAGGGGTAGTTTAACATTTCGGTTAACTTCAGATTATTGTTTTCTGCCAAAGGATGATCAGCTCGCATCCAAACAGCAGGGACAAAATTTCCAATAGGAATTGCATGATAGTCTTCAGAGTATGAACGTGCAATTTCAATTGCAAAGTCTAAATCACCTTTCTCAAGACCTGAAGCTTTAGTATCAGTATTTTCCCCAACTAACCTAAGAGTAGTTAATGGAGCCTCTTTTATTAAGGTCTGTATGAGCGTCGGCATAACTTGAACAGCAATAAACTCAGCACACATAATAAAAATTTCACCCTTAAAGGTAGAGGGGTCAAATTCATCTTTTGCCATCATATTTGTTATAGATGTAAGAACTGGGGGAAGTTGCTTCTTTAACTCAACTGCTCTCGGAGTGGCTGACAGGCCTCTACCACTTCTTACGAATAATGGATCATCAAATGTATCTCGCAAACGCTGAAGTGTTTTACTCATTGCCGGCTGTGTTATATGAAGTCGTTCAGCGGCTTTGGTAACACTTTCCTCTTCCAGTAATCGTTGAAGAGCAACTAATAAGTTTAAATCAATGCGAGCTAGTGCTTTGGTGTCCAATATTATTCTCCGTAGTTATTAATAATATTATATTAATACATTTGAGTAATGTATTACCAGCACTTAATATAATTATTGTTAAGAATTCAAGTTCTTATTCAATCCTCAATACTTTTTAGGCAGCGAAAGCTGTCTTTTTTTATGATTAAGAAGAAGATTTAATGAGCTCAACAGAATGAGTAATTTCGACACCGCCTTTACTCAACATAATGGAAGCAGAGCAGTACTTTTCTGCAGATAATTTAACTGCATTGCGCACTATGTTTTCCTTAATATTATC
This sequence comes from uncultured Porticoccus sp., assembly GCA_964276025.1. Taxonomy (GTDB): domain Bacteria; phylum Pseudomonadota; class Gammaproteobacteria; order Pseudomonadales; family Porticoccaceae; genus Porticoccus. The sequence goes on from CAXYDD010000002.1 coordinate 309,419, forward strand.
CCCTGATACCTTAAAGTGTAGATGAATTTTAGTAAAAACTGCAGGAACCTCTTTAGATCTAACTGCATCAACCTGTGCATCACAACTAACTATACTTTGGTGTCCTTTCTTTAATATATGCACCACATCAAAAGCTGCACAACCACCTATTCCCATCAACATCATTTCCATGGGGCGCGGTCCAGCATTTTTTCCACCATGCTCTGGTGGCCCATCCATAAGTACAGTATGCTGGGATTCGGCTTCAGCTAAAAACTTAGCTTCTCCATTCCATGAAATTTTTGCTTTCATAATATTAAATAGCCTCTAAATAAGTTGAATCTAGTATTTATTGAACATTTCTGACAGTTTCAATCCAGGCTCATCAGCACGCATAAATGTTTCTCCTATCAAAAAAGAATTGACTTGATGATCTCTCATTATAGCAACATCTTTATGAGTCAAAATACCACTCTCTGTTATAACAATTCTATCTTTGGGGATTTTAGATAACAGGTTAACTGTAGTAAGAATATCTGTTTCAAAAGTATGCAGATTTCGATTATTGATACCTATCATTGGGTTATCTACGAGCAGTGCCCTCTCTAGTTCTTCTTCGTTATGTACCTCAACTAAAATATCAAGTCCCAGCTCTATAGCCATTTCGTGGAAATCTACTAAGGCAGGCTGATCTAAAGCCGCAACAATTAAGAGAATACAATCAGCCCCTAAAACATAAGATTCATATATCTGATAAGGCTCGACTATAAAATCTTTTCGCAAAACAGGAAGTGATGTAGAGTTTCTTGCATTTTGCAAATAATCATCGGACCCTAAAAAATATTTACTTTCTGTCAAAACAGACAAACATGCTGCTCCGCCTGCTTGATAGCTAAGTGCAATTTCAGTTGGATCAAAATTTTTCCTGATAATACCTTTGCTTGGAGAAGCTTTTTTTATTTCTGCAATGACTGCAGGCGCTCCCTCTTTTATTTTTTTAGAAAGTGCACCGGAGAAACTTCTTAATTCTCTATTTCTTAGGCTTCCAAAGCATTGGTCCTCTAATTTGATTAGCGGTATAGCCTCTTGCCTAATAGCCACTTCTTCTAATTTGTTAGTAAGAATTTTTTTTAAAACTGTTGGGGTTTCCAAATAATTAATCCATCAAATAAGTTAATTAAAGCAGTTAGTAAATGACGCGAGTTCTGAAATTTTTTCTTTCGCCAGTCCACTGCCAATTGAATCTTGAGCTAATATAACACCCTCTTTAAGATCTTTTGCTACTCCAGAAACATATAGTGCAGCACCTGCATTCATAGCAATCATATCAGATGCAGCTTCAACTTTAGCTGAGAGAGTTGCCTGCTTGGTTAATGCAGATTTTATTAATTCAAGACTTTCTTCAGGATTTTTAACCCTCAAATCATTGAGGATGCCCCTCCTCATTCCAAAGTCTTCTGGGGATATAGAATATTCAGTAATTTTATTATGTTTTAATTCAGCTACCCATGTGTCAGCAGAAATACTAATTTCATCTAATCCATCTGCTGAATGAACGACGAGAACATTTTTACCACCAAGTTTTTTCATTACTTCAGCTAATGGTCTAAGCCATTTTTTATCATAAACACCCAACACCATATTTCGAACGTTTGCTGGATTAGTTAAAGGGCCCAATAAATTGAAAATAGTACGAATACCTAACTCTCTTCTTGGTCCCACTGCATACTTCATGGCAGCATGATGATTTACAGCGAACATAAAACCCACGCCAATCTCTTTTACACAAGAGACTATTTGTTGTTTAGATAGATTTAAATTAATTCCTGCAACCTCTAATAAGTCTGCACTGCCACTATTGCTACTTACTCCGCGATTGCCATGTTTAGCAACATTAGCACCTGCAGCTGCAGCAACGAAAATACTTGCAGTAGATACATTAAATATACTGGCTTCGTCACCGCCAGTACCGACTATATCAACTAAATTTTGGCTATCTATGTTAAGAGTTAATGATAACTCACGCATTATTTGAGCAGCCCCAATAATCTCGTCAACTGTTTCGCCCTTAATACGTAAACCAACTAAAAAACCTCCTATTTGTGAATCAGTGGCTTTGCCTGACATGATTTGTGTCATTACTTTACGCATTTCATCTATCTTAAGATCATGGCCAAGCAAAACTTCTTGAACTGCTTTTTTGATATCCATAATAGCCTTTTAGTATTTTAAAAAATTTTCGAGTAAATCATGCCCTTTGATAGTAAGTATTGATTCTGGATGAAACTGTACACCTTCTGACTGATGATCCCTGTGACGGAATCCCATAATCTCATCAATTTCACCTGATATTTTTTTTGTCCAAGCTGTCTCCTCAAGGCAGCTTGGTAAACTTGTACGCTCAACAATCAAAGAGTGATATCTAGTTGCCTCAAAAGGGTTGGGAAGGCCGCTAAATACTCCCTCGTTATTATGATAAATGGGTGAAGTTTTTCCATGCATGACGTTTCTGGCCCTTTTAATTTTACCGCCAAAAGCTTGAGCTATACTTTGGTGCCCCAAGCAAATCCCTAAAATAGGAATTTTGCCGGAAAAGTGGCTTATAGCAGCGACAGAAATTCCAGCTTCATTTGGGGTGCAAGGCCCAGGTGATATAACGATTTTCTCTGGATTCATGCTTTCTATTTCATCGAGTGATAAGTCATCATTTCTTATAACTTGAACATCGGCCTTGAGTTCACCTAAATACTGAACTACGTTATAGGTGAATGAATCATAATTATCTATCATCAAAATCATAACTAAAACACCTTAAATAACTAGATCAACAGCACGAAAAATGGCGCGCGCTTTATTTATTGTTTCCTTCCATTCTAATTCTGGAAGAGAATCAGCGACAATACCAGCTCCGGCTTGCACGTATAGCTTGCCATCCTTAATTACTGCAGTCCTAATAGCTATTGCTGTATCCATATTACCGTTCCAAGAAATATATCCTATAGCTCCTCCATATACTCCTCTTTTGACTGGTTCAATTTCATCAATTATTTCCATAGCACGAATTTTAGGAGCCCCACTCAAAGTCCCTGCAGGCAATGTCGCTCGCAGCACATTCATAGCAGTCGTAGTTGGTATAACCTGACCTGTTACATTGGATGTTATGTGCATAACATGAGAATAACGCTCTACCACCATTTGATCTGTTAATTTTACTGTACCTGTTTGTGAGACCTTACCCACGTCATTGCGCCCCAGATCAATGAGCATCAAGTGCTCTGCAATTTCCTTAGGGTCGTTTATTAGTTCCTTCTCTAAGGAAAGATCTTCTTCAGAGGTATGACCTCTGCGGCGGGTCCCGGCTATTGGCCTCACTGTTACCTCACCATCTTCAAGTCTTGCTAAAATTTCAGGAGATGATCCTACTATCTGAAATGAATTCATATCTAAAAAATACATGTAGGGCGACGGATTTAACGAACGTAAAGCCCTGTAAAGGTTTAATGGCTCTGCTTTAAATTCAATTGAAAGCCTTTGTGAAGGCACCACCTGCATAACATCGCCGGCTAATACATAGTTTTTGATTTTCTTAACGGCTGCAAGAAAATTATCTTTCCCAAAACTAGATATAAAATTAGACTCATTTTTTCCTTCACTGCTTGAGTTCAAAGGAGGTAGACTAGGAACAGGTTCCTTTAATTTAAGTTCTAATTCATCTAATTTTTTTTGAGACTTAATCCATGCGTCGACATCAGAGGCTTTCTGATGAACAACAAGAATTAGCTTACCTAGCAGATTATCAAAAACAACTACTTCATCAGAGACCATTAACAAAATATCAGGATTACCTAAATCATCCTTTGGTGTCGATGCACTTAACTTTTCTTCTACATACCGTACTACATCATAACCAAAATAGCCGACTAAACCGCCTGTAAAACGTGGTAAATTAGGCAAATCTGGTATCTGGTATCTGGCTTGAAATTCTTCAATATAAGCTAGTGGATCTTTCGTAGCTTTAGACTCAATTACCTTATTATTTTTTTCGATCACCAATTGATTACCAGAAACTTTTAATATGGTATCTGAAGGTAAGCCTATTAATGAGTAGCGACCCCATTTTTCACCACCTTCAACCGATTCAAATAAATATGAGTATGCACCCTTTGCTAACTTTAAATAACAAGATAGCGGCGTTTCAAGATCAGCTATAACTTCTCGTGTTACCGGGATTAGGCTGTAGTTTTGGCTAGCAAGTTCAGCAAATTTTTCAGGGGTCATAATTGCTTCCTTGAGCAAGTTGGTGCTGTGTAATCAGAATATAAATTTTTCAAATAACTAGGCTATGAACCTAATAATTTCAAGTGCAACCAAATATGAAAAAAGGTATCTGGCTAAGTTATGGTAACCACAATGAATAATTTGAAACTCTTCAACTATTCTAATTGATTCAGCTTAGAGTGGAAAGAGAAGCTGACTAAACCTCTAATTTAGATAATTCGTTACGCATATTATTTATGGCAAGATAGTAGTCATCAGCCCCATATATAGCGGAACCTGCAACAAATGTATCTGCACCTGCGTTTGCAATTTTCTTGATATTTTCGGAACTCACACCACCATCGATTTCGAGATGAATATTCATCCCACTTTTATCAATGATTGATCTCGCCTCTCTTAATTTTTCTAATGTTTTTGGGATAAATTTCTGTCCGCCAAAACCAGGGTTCACACTCATCAACAAAATAATGTCTATTTTTTTTAAAAAGTATTTTACGCTATCGAGACCTGTCTCTGGATTTATTGCTAAGCCGCCTTTACAGCCGCCATCTCTAATTAATTGCAATGAACGGTCAATATCGTCAGAGGCTTCTGGATGAAACGTTATCCAATCAGCTCCAGCATCTATAAAACTTGCTATTAATTGATCTACAGGTTCAACCATAAGATGGACGTCTATAATTGCTGTTACTCCATGATCGCGTAATGCCCGACAAACCATAGGACCAACAGTAAGATTAGGAACAAAATGGTTATCCATCACATCAAAATGTATAACATCAGCTCCTGCATTGACTACTTCGTCAACTTCCTCACCTAATCGAGAAAAGTCAGCTGAAAGTATTGATGGGGCTATAAGAAAATTTTTCATTTATCTCCTCTATGTTTTTATAGCGCACTTTTTGAAAAGTTAACATTTATTAAGTCTTATAATACAACTTTAACTTGCTTAATACGTCCTAAGAAGTTGCAATTGTATGTCATTATCGTAACACTTGATGCTTATTCATTTCTAACAATTAGCGAACATGACTATAAAACATAAAGATCTAAGAGATTTTATTAAATTTTTAGAAGAACGTGGGGAATTAAAACGTATTTCAGCTGAAATTGACCCCGTTCTTGAAATGACAGAAATTTGTGATCGGACACTTAAAGTCGGGGGCCCAGCGCTTTTATTTGAAAACCCAAAAGGGTTCGATATTCCAGTACTTGGAAACCTCTTCGGTACACCTGAAAGAGTAGCTATGGGGATGGGCAAAGAAAATCTTCATTCACTAAGAGAATTAGGCGATCTATTAGCTTTTTTGAAGGAGCCAGAACCACCAAAAAGCATAAAAGATCTTTGGAATAATAGGGGAAAATTTAAACAGGTACTGAATATGCCTGCAGACATTGTAAAAAAAGCTCCCTGTCAAGATATAACTATTAGTAAATCGAATGTTGACTTAGGTAAGTTACCGATTCAGACATGCTGGCCAGGTGACGCAGGGCCACTAATTACTTGGCCGCTAGTTGTAACATGTGGCCCTGAAAAGAATAGGCAAAATCTTGGTATATACCGCCAACAAGTGATAGGTAAAAATAAATTAATTATGCGCTGGCTTTCTCACCGTGGTGGCGCACTTGATTATCAAGATTGGTGTGTTGCAAATCCTGGCAAGCCATTTCCTGTAGCTGTGGCCTTAGGTGCTGACCCAGCGACTATTTTGGGGGCAGTTACACCAGTTCCAGATACTCTTTCAGAATATGCTTTTGCAGGATTATTGAGAGGAGAAAAAACTAAGGTAATTAGTTGTTTAACCAGTGATCTGCAGGTTCCAGCTAGCGCCGAATTTATCTTAGAAGGTTTTATATACCCAGATGAAATAGCGGCAGAAGGGCCCTTCGGAGATCATACTGGGTATTATAATGAAGTTGAACAATTCCCAGTATTTACTGTGGAGACCATTACTCATAGAAAAGATCCTATTTATCATAGTACTTATACCGGCAGACCCCCGGATGAACCAGCTGTTCTTGGTGTTGCACTAAATGAAATATTTGTTCCTATACTGCAAAAACAATTTCCGGAAATTATTGATTTTTATCTTCCTCCTGAGGGTTGCTCTTACCGTATGGCTGTAGTTTCGATGAAAAAAAAATACCCTGGTCATGCTAAGAGAGTGATGATGGGAGTCTGGTCTTTTTTAAGACAATTTATGTATACAAAATTTGTAATTGTAGTGGATGAAGATATAAATCCACGTGTTTGGAAGGATGTAATATGGGCAGTAACTACTCGAATGGACCCCAAAAGAGATATGGTTGTAATTGATAACACTCCAATTGATTATTTAGATTTCGCTTCACCTATTTCTGGCTTAGGCTCAAAAGTAGGTTTTGATGCTACTAATAAATTTAAAGGTGAGACCAACAGGGAATGGGGAAAAACTATTGAAATGGATGAAAAGGTTAAAGACAAAATTGATGAACTCTGGGATTCGCTAGGTATTGAAAAATAATCTTAATGTAGCAATAAATCTCATTAAATTTCAACTTAGCTCATATCCTCCCATGGGTTTGTCTTATCAAATACTACATCTTTATGGTAGCCTGGTATTTTTATATAATCAGCAGTAATTTCTATTTCTTCCTCCTTAACAAGCTCCTCACCAAAGCGGTAAACTATTTTTATAGCACCCTTATCTGCGTTTTCAGCGTAGTTTTTTGCCTCCTGACGAGTTTCTTTTCTTAGATTTTTGTATTTTTCATAAACTTGACTATGTCTAACTTTCACCATTCTTTGAACCTCAGAGGGGGAAATAACTACAGCTGTCGCATTGTTACCTCCAAACCCTTTTGAGTTAATGAATGCAACTTTCATTTTTCGATCTGTCAAATCCAAATCTTCTAAAGGGAATAAAAGTCTATCCTGATAAACATCTTCAGCTATTTTTTCTACTGTTTTGATGCCAGGTAATATATTGTATTTAAATGTTCCTAAAGCAAAAGTTAATTGGTCTCCACTTGCCGCTGCCAGCGAGTGGCCAACGAAAGCTTTTGCTGCTGTGACAGGCCAATCTTTAATGGCAAATGCTTTTGCTACACGATCAAAAATTCTAGATTCTGTAACTCTATTTACTGGAGTGCTAGATCCATGAGCATGAATAAAACTATGCTCACATACTGCTGATTTACCTACAATTGAAATGGCCGATGCCACCGCCTTAGAAAATGAAACATAATTTCCAACGCCAGGGGCTGATATAGATCGTTTAATTCCATCAGCATTAGTAAATACATCAGGAACAGCACCATGGATATCTGCTCCAAGAGCCATAGCAAGAGTATCATCCATAAGAACAATATATTGAGAAGCTTCACCAATTGTAAATCCACAGTTTTCCCCAAAAGGCCTACTGGCATTTCGCCAATCTGGAATTTTTGAAGAATCAAGTTTACATAGATTAGAGTCTGTTCCTAAAGCCCCCATACTAGTAAACCCTTCCATAACTGCTGGGGTTAATCCTGCCTCAGCGCTACCTATTATTGCCACTCTTCTCCGTCCACTTTTAATATCTTGAACTGCCGCTTGTAGGACATATAGGAAAGATGCGCAGGCTCCTGTTATTGCAGCAGTATGACCGACACTACCTACAACATAGGCGTTAATAAAATCTGCCGGCATTGTATTTAAGCCCATAGCATATTGTTTAGAGGTTGTTCTCTCACCCAGTAATCTTGCTTGTAAAAGTCCCCCTAGTCCTTCTTTAGAAACCTGACCCATAATACTGGTACCGTACACTCCTACTTCATCAGGATGAACGCTGGATGCTATTTTTTCCCAGGGAATACCGATAGAAGCCAAGGCATCACTAGCGCCTAGTAAAGCTAATTGAAGACCCCTTGGATGAAAACGAGAATTATATTGTGCACTTGGATCAAAACCTGTAGGTAGTTGACCCCCAGCTTTAGCACCCTGTTCAGTATAAGTAGGAATCAAGAAGTCGACTGAATTTTCAATACCGACTTCGCAAACATCGTCATCTAAATATTTAATATCCCATTGATTTGGAATTACTGGAGGCAAGTCTTTCTTTGCGATTTTAAAAAAAATATTTTTTTTATCTTTTGATTCTACTACTACACGCTTATGTCCATATACTTTTTCTGGATCGAACAAATTATCTTCCAAGCGTCGAATGAGAGTTCCTTTTAAAACCAAATCTTTATACTTTTTGGCCACTTGAGTCTGTGTAAGATTTTCTTCTTGATAATCTGTATAAAATTGATCATTCCATGATACCAATTTCATGAGACAGGCTAAGCTAGCTATTGTTTGCTCTTGTTCTTCTTGTGACAAAGACTCAAGCACTAAGCGTCTGAAAGCTTGGTGAGAAGAACTTCGTCCAGCAGCGTTATATCCACCAAATCCTACTATAACCGGCAAAGCTTGCATTGAAGTGATGCTCTTTTTTTAATTAATTTGGCACAGAATTGAATATGCACATAAGACATGCAGTTTATCAGGCTATACTTTGTTGACTTTTGTTTTTTATAGCCATATATTTGTTTATTATGGCCAACGGTGATTTAAAAAAAGAACCGCCGCTACGTATAGCGACGTTACTTTACAATAATATCCTCGGAACTAGTGCTACACTCCCTGTGGAAATGTTGCGTACCGCTGAGGCTTCAGCTCGACCAAAAAATCAAAATACTAGAAAAATTGAAGCCTTAACTCTCTCCATTGATGAAAAGTTTATAACCTCCCCTTCAGGTTTTGATATTCGACCATCAACAATAATAAATGATGAGCAAAATTTTGATATTATCAACTTACCAGCCCTATGGAGGAACCCAAGACCAGCACTAGTTAAATATAAAGATTATATACCCTGGATAATAAATCAAGCAGCTAATGGAGCGCTTTTTGTTGCTGTTGGTACTGGTGTCTGTTTTCTTGCCAAAGCAGGGCTACTCGATAACCAACCAGCTACAACTCATTGGCATTATTTCGATCAATTCCATAAAGACTACCCAGAAGTTTCATTGAAGAGACAATATTTCATAACACAAGCTGGAAATCTTTATTGCGCTGCAAGTGTAAATGCAATGGCTGAACTAATGGTTCATCTCTCAGCAAGGCTATATGGCAGAGATGCAGCCAAACAAGTTGAGCGTAATTTCTTTCATGAGATTCGAAGCTCATTTAAACCTACTAGCTATTTCTCTGACGAAGTGCAACAACATCCAGATGAACAGGTTGTGCAAGCACAAATCTGGCTGGAAGATAACTATAGTAAGTCTATTTCAATCAGCATGGTAGCGAAAAAATTTCAATTTAGTACTAGAAACTTTAATCGACGTTTTAAGGCCGCTTTGGGTGAAACGCCTTTGCAATATTTACAGGCCATACGCTTAAAAAATGCTGGGGAGTTGCTACAAAAATCAAATCTTACTATCTACGAAATCGCAACTCATAGTGGTTATCAAGATGCAGCGTCGTTCAGTAAAATTTTTAGCAAGCATTATGCTGCATCACCAAGTAAATACAGGGAAACTGTTCGAGCTAAACTTTTTAGCGCTCATTAAAATTTAATTTTTTCTTTTATCTTTTAATTTAATCAGGGTCAAAACTAAAATCTGAGGCTTGAGATGAGTTTACTTCATTAGTTATTGGGCTTTTATCTATAAATTGTGTGTGTCCTCTTCTTCACTATTATTTAAAGCTAATGAGGTATTATCTGCAATTTCAACCATGATATCAGCAGTATTTTTTGTTCCGAAAAGTAACTGAGATGATATATCTTGAATCACATTAAGCATTTTCGCAGCCTTAGAGCTCTGTTGCTCTTGTTCTAATAAAGAATTAATCACGACATTAATTTTATCAACCAAAAGTGAAGAGGTAGCGTCAATTTTTTTAATCGTAAGACTCGCTTCTTCAGAAACTTTTTTGTCTTTAATGATTGTATGTGCAACTTCATCTATTGAAAGACCAAATGCATCAACTTGTTTTTGCATATTATTGATCATTGCGGTTATTTGCTTAATAGATGTTCCAGATCGCTCGGCCAGTTTCTGTATTTCTTCTGAAATCACTGCAAAACCCTTTCCAGGCTCTCCAGCTGTTGAAGCCTGAATAGCGGCATTTAGCCCAAGTATATGGGCTTGATCTGCCATATCATCGAGAGAGAATGCTACACTCTCTATATCCTTGAATTTTTCACTTAGTTTCTTAATATCCTTAGTTTTATCATTGATCTTATTTTGAGTGTTTCTCAAACCTATTACTGAGTTTTGAATAATTACATTGCTTTTTTGAGACAGAGAAGATATTTGCTGAGCATCAATAACTGTATTCTTTAATTCGGCAGATTGAGTTTGCATCGATGCTACTATATCTTTCATCATTTTAATTGCAGTTGTTATTTCTTCTGATTGATGCTCAGAGGACTCAGCTAATTGTGATGAAACTACACGGGTTTCATTTACCGCAGCAGCAAGGGTAGCTGACATCTCTTGAGTAATTTTATTGTGAGACTTGAGACGATTAGTAACTAAATTTATAGCTTCACTCACCTCAAAATCTTTTTTAGAGTTAGCATTTCCCATAGATGATGACTCATCTAACAATAAAAGGATGGCCTGATGATGGACTTTTTCTATTTCTTTTCTTTTTCGTGATCTATGATATATCTCTAATATAATTAATAAGCATACCAGCCAGGTTGCTATTAAAGCGTAAAGAATAGGATGAGAAAATTTTTGATAATCATCCAATAATAAAACTACAGACATTGTGTTCGTTAATTGCTCTTTCATGAGTGGCAAAGAAAATACTACCCAAGACATATAGCCTATGAATCCCAGCAAAGCTATCAAAATGAGAGTCATTATAATCAAGGTTGGGGTTTTTTCGGTCTGTTGTATTTCTTCATTCATGCTGGCCAATCTCCAGAGGAAAAAATCCAAATATTCTACATTACTATCTTACCTTAAATATAAATTCCAATAACTAAAATTTTTTATTACAAGGAAATAAACAATATAAGAGTAAAAAAGATAACCAAGTTGATATAGTTTTGTAAAAAAAAGAATGATTTAATGGTTATAAATATACCTTTTATCTAAAAATTAACTTATAGAATCAGCTGACTTAAAGGCAGGCTCATGAAAAAAACTATCGGTATTGTAATGGATTCTATCGAATCAATTACCCCATACAAAGATACCACTCTTTTATTGCTTTTAGCTGCGCAAACTCGTGGCTGGAAAATTATGTATATGGAGCAAAATGACCTGTATCTTGATAATAATATTCCTACTGCAGGTATGGTGGAATTGGAGGTACAAGATGATGATGCGAAATGGTTTTCTAAAGGTAATATTAAATTTCAACCCTTAAGTAATCTTAATGTAATTTTAATGCGAAAAGATCCTCCCTTTAATACCGAATATATTTATACTACCTATATATTGGAAGCTGCAGAAAAATTAGGTGTAATGGTCATAAACAAACCTCAGAGCCTCAGGGATTATAATGAAAAGATTTTTTCTACACTGTTTCCACAGTGTATACCGCCTCTGGTAGTTAGCAGCGACTTAGAAAAAATAAAAAAGTTTGTCAACACGCATGGTGAAACCATTCTTAAGCCATTGGATGGTATGGGTGGTTCCTCTATTTTTAAAGTGAGCAACTCTGACCCAAACCTAAACGTAATAATTGAAACACTTACCTGTAAAGAAACTAAAACTATAATGGCGCAAAAGTTTATCCCTGATATTATCAAGGGTGATAAGCGTATACTGATGATTGAAGGTGAACCTATTCCATACTGCCTGGCAAGAATCCCTCCCAAAGGGGATACCCGGGGCAACCTAGCAGTAGGCGGAAAAGGTATTGTGCAAGCACTAGACGATCGTGATCTTTGGATTGCTAGTCAGGTAGGAGGGTTTCTAAAAGAGAAGGGGATCATACTTGCTGGCCTAGATGTTATTGGTAGCTATTTAACGGAAATTAATATCACTAGTCCGACTTGTGCTAGAGAAATAGAGCGCGAGAAATCCATCGATATTGGTGGAAAATTATTTGATGTAATCGAAAGATATCTATAATTTTTTATGTGAAATCTAAAATATCCATACAGCTGTAAGCTTAAAATATAATATGGTTTGAAAAATGGTAGGAATAAACGATCAGCGAAAATGAAACTTGCACTGTGTTAGCCTTTGATTTTGGTACGCGCCAGATAGGTGTGGCTAGTGGCCAAAAATTATTAAAGACTGCTAATCCTTTAACTATACTTAGGGCTAAAGACGGCATCCCTAATTGGAACGAATTAAAAAAACTAATTGATGACTGGATGCCAGATCAAATTCTTGTAGGACTGCCACTCAATATGGACGGGAGCGAGAGCCAATTTTGTCTTAGAGCTCGTAAATTCGGTAAAAGGCTACATGGTAAATATGGAGTAGAAGTGGCAATGGTAGATGAGCGGCTCTCTACATTTACAGCTAAAAACCAACTTCAGACTAAAAATCAAAAATATAAGCATAAAAAAACCCTCGTAGACGATATTGCAGCTGTATTAATTTTAGAAACATGGCTGGCAGACCCGTCTATTGGCATAAAGCCATAAAGAATGTACAGCATTTAATAAAAATTGAATTTTTACTGTGAATATGACTGACATACCTACTAATTTAGCAAATATATATAAGCGCGTTGATCTAGCTCTAGAAAGCTCAGGTCGGTCTGTAAAGGATATTATTCTCGTTGCTGCCAGTAAAGGTCATTCGTCTGACGCTATAAGAGTTGCTTACGAGTGTGGACAGAGGCATTTTGGCGAAAATTATTTACAGGAAGCGCAAAAAAAACAGTACGAGCTAACCGACTTATTAGATATATGTTGGCATTTCATAGGTCCGATACAGTCTAACAAAACAAGCAAGATATCAAATAATTTTGACTGGGTTCATACCGTTGACAGAATAAAAATAGCTGAAAGGCTCAGCGACTCAAGAGATGCTAACAAGCCTTTGCTTAATATATGCATACAAGTAAATGTTAGCGATGAGATCAACAAATCAGGGGTCTCCTTACATGACTGCACTAAAATTGCTAATATAATTTCAACTTATCCTTATTTGAACCTCAGGGGTTTAATGGCAATGCCTAAAAATAATATGAGTCATAAAGAACATAAAAAAGTGTGCGAAACTATGTCAAAGCTTTTACTTGAAACAAAGGTTAGCTCGTCTAAATCAGCCACACTAGACACACTTTCTATGGGCATGTCATCAGATTTTGAAAGAGCAATTAAAGAAGGTGCGACTGTGATCAGACTAGGCTCAGCTATTTTTGGCGCTAGGTAGATACCAAAATGATTAATAACTAAGGATACTAATGTGGACAAACCAAAATTAGCATTTATAGGTGGCGGCAATATGGCTAAAAGCCTTATAGGTGGGCTACTAGAGAAAGGCTTCTCATCGAAATGTATCTCAGTTAGTGATCCTGTAGAAAAAAATCTGGCTCAGTTAAGTCATAAGTTTGGTATTGCTACTACTTCAAATAATTCTGTTGCGGCTAGAGACGCTGACTTAATAGTGCTATGTGTTAAACCACAAATACTTGAATCAGTTTGTAAGGGGCTCCAAGTTTCTTTAAATCAAATGCCGCCGGCAATTTCGATAGTTGCTGGTATACCTTTGTCATTACTCAAGAATTGGCTAGGAGAAGATATACCAATCATCAGATGTATGCCTAATACACCCGCACTAGTCCAAAGTGGAGCTGCAGGGATGTTTGCAAATAAAAAGGTTAATCAAAAACTACGTGATCTAGCTGAAGAAATTTTTGATGCTGTTGGTTTATGCTGTTGGCTGGAAAAAGAGGAGGATATAGATCTTGTTACGGCAGTTTCTGGTAGCGGTCCTGCATATTTTTTTCTCTTTATGGAGGCTATGGAAAAAGTAGCTATAGATTTAGGTTTAGATCAAGAAGTTGCCAGAAAATTGATTATACAGACCGCAATAGGCGCAGCAAAAATGGCAGAAGGATCTGATATGAATCCTTCCGAACTTAGATCTTGCGTCACGTCACCAGGTGGGACAACAGAAAAGGCTATTAATGCTTTCCTTGAAGGAGATATTTTGGGGCTATTTAGTAAAGCAATGAATAAAGCTTTAGAAAGAGCTACGGAAATGGCAATAGAAGCTGAAAATAATATCCAACATTAGAGTATAATTTATTTATTGTATACTTCCTTATGAAGAATATAGCCACCACTAACCGGCAAAGAAACCTATGACAACAATGAGCGCAGTGTCTACTTATTTAGTACAAGCCTTGGGGAGTTTTTTTCTTACTCTAGTAATTTTACGTTTTTTATTACAACTAGTTAAAGCAGATTTTTACAATCCTATATCTCTATTTATAGTCAATGCGACCCAATTAGTAAGTAGCCCTATCCGAGCGTTACTACCCGCATTTAGATCCTTTGATGTAGCTAGCTTAGTGCTTGCAGTTCTTGTTCAATGGATAATTATACAGCTCACTTATACTATTAATGCTTTAGGTATAGTAAATTTTTTTATGGCTGTTTCTTGGGGTTTTGTTGGTGTTCTATCAATGATTTTAAACATTTATATGTATGGTCTGCTTGCAACAATTGTTATCAGCTGGATTGCCCCACAGAGCCAACACCCTGCAATTAAACTTACAAATCAAATTATATATCCAGCAATGGAGCCATTTAGAAAAATAATGCCATCACTTGGTATGATAGATTTATCACCTATGCTTTTTTTTATAGTCTTAAACGTGCTCGATTACTTTATATATGGAATAGCAATAAAACTTATGTTGCCATCCCATATAGTAGCTGGCATTTAAATATCTACTATTCCAGTAATGCCTCATTTTGTAGTTTTAATAGATGATTAATACCGCTTTTAGCAAGACCTAACATCTCGTTAAGTTGCTGGTCAGTAAAAGGGGCCGCTTCGGCGGTACCTTGAATCTCAATGAATCCTCCGTCACTGTTCATAACAATGTTCATATCGGTCTCTGCTTTTGAATCTTCATCATAATCTAAATCTAATACAGAGTGTCCCTCAAAAACACCAACCGAGACAGATGCAACCATACCAATGAGTGGATTTTTTTTAATTTTCCCCGCTTGTTGAAGACTCATAAGTGCGTCACTTAGTGCAACACAGGCGCCTGTAATAGAAGCTGTACGTGTGCCTCCATCAGCCTGAATAACATCGCAGTCTATTTTAATAGTGTTTTCTCCCAAGATACTGAGATCAATTACTGCTCTCAAAGAACGGCCTATTAATCTTTGGATTTCCTGCGTCCTTCCAGATTGTTTGCCTCGGCTGGCCTCCCTATTCATTCTTGAATTAGTGGAGCGAGGCAACATACCGTACTCTGCTGTAACCCAGCCTTGTCCTTTTCCTCGCAAGAAATGTGGGACGTTATTTTCTACACTTGCTGTGCATATAACTTTGGTATCACCGAATTCAATAAGAACCGATCCCTCAGCATGTTTAGTAAAGTTTCGCGTAATTTTAACATCACGTAATTGATCTAAAGAACGTCCACTGGGTCGATTCATATTATTTGCTTCCCTAAAAATGAATGTTTATTTTAACTGATTTATTTCGCTTATGTTCCTTCATGTTAATATATGATGAAATAATTTTATTTTTGAGCGATAGATTCCAGAAATCGGATCTTTATCATTTTCAAAATAATAATCGGAGGAAGTAAATTAGATGTCTAACGCAGGGACACTCTATATAGTTTCGGCACCCTCTGGTGCAGGAAAAACAACTTTAGTTGGAGCTTTATTAAAAAATATGCCCGATATAAAGGCTTCTGTCTCTCATACAACTCGACCAATGAGACCAGGCGAAAAAGAAGGTACCAATTACCATTTCGTAAGTGAAGAAATATTTCTTTCATTAATAAATAAAGAAGACTTTTTGGAGTATGCCCAAGTATTTAACCATTTTTATGGGACATCCAAAGATTGGGTTAGAAAAACCCTATCTGAGGGAATAGATGTAATTCTGGAAATCGATTGGCAGGGTGCTGAACAAATTAGAAGCCTAATACCTGAGAGTAAAAGTATTTTCATTTTACCCCCATCTCTTGGGGCGCTTGAAGAGCGCTTAATAAAACGTGGTCAAGATAATCCCACCGTCATAAAACGCCGTCTTGCTGCTGCGAAAGAGGAAATGTCACACTATATGATGGCTGATTATCTTCTGATTAATGATGGATTTGATGAAACTCTGACTGAGTTCAACTCGATTATATTGCATGAACGCCTAAAGCTTCAGTCTCAAAAACAAAAAAATCTCAATTTACTCAATAGCTTGTTGTCCTAAAACCAGCAATTTTGTACAATATATGGTCACGATTGAGATATTAATTTTTTTACTGAAAATACTAACTAAAACGGACATACATATGGCCAGAATTACTGTAGAAGACTGCTTAAAAAATGTAGACAACCGCTTCGAGCTTGTAATGGTTAGCTCTAAAAGAGCACGTCAAATCGCTTTGGGCGAAAAAGAAGCTTTGGTGCCCTTAGAAAACGATAAACCTACAGTTGTTGCTTTGCGAGAAATTGAGCAAGGCTTTATAACAGCTGATATCTTGATAGAGAAAAAACCAAACGATTTTTCTTTGAAGTCCGAAGTATTAGAGGCTGAAGCAGAAGAGTCTGACTCAGATGATGACACTTCAACTAACGATTCTTCATTAAAAGGCGATGTTTCTACTGAAAATTCGATGACACCGCTTAATACAGTAGAAGTGTAACTAAGTGGAGGAGGTAAAATCTTGGTAACCTCTAAGGTAGCCGAGGCCTTTGGTCAGAAACTCTCCCCATACCTCGAAACAAATCAAGTCTATAGTGTTCTGCAAGCATATAAATTTGCAGAACAATGTCACGAAGGTCAAATTAGACAGACGGGTGAACCATATATAACCCACCCTCTTGCTGTTGCAACAATTCTCGCTGAAATGCATCTAGATCATGAGGGGATAATGGCCGCACTTCTTCATGACGTTCTCGAAGATACGCATGTTAATAAAAAGGAACTTAAGGATCTTTTTGGTAAGACTGTTGCAGATTTAGTCGACGGACTCACTAAGCTCGATGAAATAGAAACAACATCAAGAGCTGAGAGACAGGCAGATAGTTTTCAAAAAATGACTCTTGCTATGTCAAAAGATGTCAGAGTGATGCTTATAAAGTTAGCTGACAGACTCCATAATATGAGAACCCTAAAGAGCTTAAGCCCAGAAAAACGTCGAAGAATTGCACGAGAAACCTTAGAAATTTATGCGCCCATAGCACAAAGATTGGGAATCAATAATGTCAGGGTAGAGTTTGAAGAATTAGGTTTTTCATCCATGTATCCCGTCCGACATAAAAGAATGATGGAGGCCCTCAAGGCTGCACGTGGACCACGTCGCGAAATCGTCAAAGAAATTAAAGATAGTATTGATATCCGACTAGGAAGGGAGTCTATAGCGGCCGAAGTTACTGGTAGAGAAAAACATCTTTGGAGCATCTACCAAAAAATGAAAACAAAGAAAAAATCCTTTCGAGATATTATGGATGTTTTTGCCTTTCGTATCGTTGTTGAATCTGTTGACGACTGCTATCGCACGTTAGGTATTATGCACAATCTCTTTAAACCGGTAGCTGGTGAATTCAAGGACTATATTGCAATACCTAAGGTCAATGGATATCAATCCCTGCATAATATTCTAATAGGCATGCATGGTGTGCTAATTGAAATTCAAATTAGAACAAAAGATATGGATGATATGGCCAATTATGGTATTGCTGCACACTGGCTTTATAAGTCTCAAGAAGAAGGAAATCCAAGAGCTTATAGATGGATTCAGGGTTTATTAGAGATACAAAAGCGGGCAGGCGATTCTCTAGAATTTATTGAACATGTTAAAACAGATTTATTTCCAGACGAAGTTTATGTGTTTACAACTCAAGGTGAAATTATTTCTCTTCCTCAAGGTGCTACGCCAGTTGACTTTGCTTATGCAGTTCACACCGGTCTAGGTAATACCTGTATCGCCTGCAAAAGTAACGGTCAATTGATCTCTCTTTCGGAAAGGCTTGAAAGTGGAGTTAGAATTGAGATTATTACAGCTAAAGATGCCCAACCAAATCCATCTTGGCTAAATTTCGTGGTGACGGCTAAAGCTCGGAGTGGAATTCGGCATTTTCTTAAGCATCAACAGCATGAGGATTCTGTTATCTTAGGGAAAAATCTCCTCGATAGGGCTCTTGGTAGTTTTGGTACAAACTATAAAAGTATCCGAAAATCATGGATTAAAAGAGCTTTAAAAGAAACGGGCTGCACTAAATTTGAAGACGTGCTGCAACAAATTGGTCTAGGTGACAGAATGGCATATGCATTAGCTAATCTCATGGCTCCTCCATCCATGCGAAAAGATACCATACCCGAAAAATTCGAATCACCCATTATGATCGATACAAGGGAAGGTTTAGTTATAAACTATGCTCGTTGCTGTCATCCTATACCTGGCGATTCTATATTAGGTCATCTCAGTCCCGGCAAAGGACTTGTTGTCCATATAGATGTCTGCAAAAACCTTGACGAAATACGTACTAATAAAGAGAAGTGCATACCTCTCAATTGGTCTACTAAAATCAAGGGTGACTTTGCAGTAGCATTAAAGGTTGAATTAGCATCAGAGAGGGGTATCGTTGCTTCGCTAGCTTCGCGTATTTCAGAGACAGAGGCCTCGATACTAAAAATTCAAACAGAAGAAAGGGACGGTTTCTCCATAATTATAGATTTATTAATTGAGGTAAAAAGTCGACTTCATTTGTCTCAAGTCATCAAGCGCATCAGAATTTTAAAACAAGTACAACGGGTATACCGAACAACAAGTTAATATAGGGCATCCATATGATTAATAAGGCCATCATAAATACAGAGAAAGCTCCTGCAGCTATTGGAACTTACTCGCAAGCAATTAAGGTCAATAATACTGTATATTTATCTGGCCAAATCCCACTTGACCCCAAATCTATGAAGCTGGTGGAAGGTGGGATTGAGTCTGAAATAAATCAAGTTTTCAGTAATCTGGCTGCTGTATGCCAAGCAGCCGGAGGTGACTTAAAAAATATAGTGAAATTAAACGTGTACCTAACCGACCTGAGTAATTTTTCTATAGTCAATACTATTATGGCGTCACATTTTCAGGAGCCCTATCCAGCAAGAGCCGCAATTGGTATTAGTAAGCTGCCAAAGGAAGCTGATGTAGAAATGGATGCAATTATGGTAATTTAAAAGTAGAGTTATGTTCTGACAACAAGGGCGTATACCCTTTTTTAAAATTTGGAAAAATAAAATTATATCCACTATCTTTTATTAATTTGTTGCTACATCTTCGATTAACGTTCTTGTTATCTATGTTTTTAACAATTTCATTATTCTCTTTAGTTTTTACTCGCATATGCTTAGCCAACCAGCTTTGTATTTCATAAGCCGAAACTGGCTGATTATCAGTTCCAATGTATAGATTAGATATATGTTTTTTTTGTGCATACAGCTCAAGTATATGGGTTATGATGCCGGCGCAATCTACAACATGAATTCTATTTGTCCAAGATATAGGATACTTAGGTGCAATATTTCCCTCTTTAATATGATTCAACAATCTTCCTCGACCTGGACCATATATGCCAGAAAAACGTACTATGACTGACTTCATTAATATACTGTTATCCATGATTAATTCTTCGGAAATGGATTTAACTAAATTCTCAGCCTCTAATAGCCTCTTTCCCCTATATGATTTTGCAGAAGCTACTGATGATTCATCCACCCATTCACCACAGGACTGACTATAAACACCTGTGCTTGATATCCATATAATTAATTGTGGGCGATATGATGTTTTCTTTAGAGTCGATTTCAAAACATTAGCACCAGTGACATAACTATCTAAATACCCTTGGTCACTCATAGAGTCAGGAGTTAAAGTGACAACAATAACATCAACATTTGAATTATCTAATATAGATAAAAAATTTTTGTTATCACATAGGTCTCCCTTTATCACTTCTATATCTGATGGTAAAGCAGACGGTTTTCTTCGCATTGCAAGTGTTTGCCAATGATCGTTTAAGCCATTATCAGAAAGCATTCGGATTGTCCGAACGCCGATATCTCCGCAACCAGCAAACAAGACTTTCAATTAGCTTTCCTTTTATGATTTATTTTCGCTATTATTATAAATGAAAGATCATAAATAACCTTAACTGAATTGTTTCTATAAACCTATTTATCTAGCTGTGATTTACCATATATGAACAGTCCAAATCTTGACCAACTTCATGTATCGACTCTCAACGGAGTTGGGGCTAAAATCTCATCAAAATTATCCAAATTAGGGATTTATACCGTACAAGATTTAGTGTTTCATTTACCACTTCGGTATATTGATAGAACACAAATATCTCCCATCGGAACACTACAAACCAATCAAGAAGTTGTTATTGAAGGTGAGATCATTGGATCTGAAGTGGTTTACGGTCGACGCAGGAGCTTACTTTGTCGATTAGAGGATAGAACCGGAAGTATAGGTTTACGTTTCTTTCATTTTAATAATTCTCTTCAGGGATGCTTGAAAAAAAATACTTTTTTAAGATGTTATGGTCAAACCAAAATTGGTAGTTCAGGAATCGAGATATACCACCCAGAATATCAATTTATTGACCCGAACAAGCCTGTGTCTCTTCAGGATAATTTGACGGGTATTTATCCAACTACTCAAGGTATCTCTCAACAAAGAATGAGGAATATAGTGTTACAGGCACTAGTTTTCTTGGATACAGGCAAGCTAGAGGAACTTCTACCTAATATATTGGAAAAAATACCACTCAAAAACGAACTAAAATTCATTCATCAGCCACCTAGTGATACTCCAATTGAAGAATTGATTAAAGGGGAACACCGCGCGCAACAACGCTTAGCTTTTGAAGAGTTACTGGCACACAATCTTAGCTTATTGAAACTTCGCCAATCAATACAACAAAGGGGGGGTCCAATTCTTAAAAAGAATAATCTACTGTATCAAAGATTCTTAAATTCTTTACCATTTGTACTTACTACTGCACAGAACAGGGTTAGTTTAGAGATTCAAAACGATTTAAATAGCTCGATACCCATGCTTCGACTTCTTCAGGGTGATGTTGGATCTGGCAAAACGGTTGTTGCAGCAATAGCAGCACTTCAGTGTATAGCTAATGGAAAACAGTGCGCTTTGATGGCCCCTACTGAAATTTTAGCAGAACAACACCTTTCATCTTTTAAGGATTGGTTGAATCCACTTGGAATAAAGTTAGGTTGGCTTTCAGGAAAAATGAAAGGCAAAGCCAGAATGCAGCAGCTAGATGCCATAAAAGATGGTTCAGCTCAAATCGTTATAGGAACACATGCGCTATTTCAAGATGAGGTTTGTTTTCACAACCTAGCTTTAACTATTATAGATGAACAACACCGATTTGGTGTACATCAGAGACTTGCCCTAAAAGAAAAAAGGGGTGGTAGCGGACAGGTCCCACATCAGCTGACAATGACAGCGACACCAATTCCTAGAACACTAGCTATGACCACATATGCTGACCTAGACTTCTCTATTATTGATGAAAGTCCCCCCGGTCGTTCACCGGTCAATACAGTTGTTATGTTAGATAAGCATCGGGAGAAAGTGATTGATCGGATACAGTATGCTTGCGCTAATAGCTGTCAAGCATACTGGATATGTACGCTCATTCAAGAATCAGATATTCTGGAAGCACAGGCAGCTGAGGTAACAGCAAAAGAACTTCACCTATTGCTTCCAAAATTAAAAATTGGATTAGTGCATGGGAGACAGAAGCCAGATGAGAAATCTTCCACAATTGCAGCCTTCAAGTCTGGAAAAATTCAATTACTAGTTGCTACCACGGTAGTTGAAGTGGGTGTTGATGTACCAAATGCAAGCTTAATGATAATCGAAAATCCGGAACGGCTCGGGCTTGCACAACTTCACCAACTGAGAGGTAGAGTAGGGCGCGGAGAAAAAGAAAGTCACTGTGTATTATTATATAGCCCACCTTTATCAAGAAATAGCAGTGAAAGACTAAAAGTTATGAGGCAAACAAATGATGGATTTAAAATAGCCGAAATGGATCTTAAGCTTCGTGGAGCAGGGGAGGTTCTTGGAACTAGACAAACAGGTGAAATGTCATTTAGGATCGCAGACTTACAGAGAGACGCTCACTTAATATCCGAAGTACAAAAAATAGCTCAATTGCTTCTATCTGAATACCCATCAAGCGTTGAACTTCTTATACAAAGGTGGCTTGGTAGTGACGAACAATATGGACAGGTATAGTGTGTAATATAAAAAATGTAAATACAGGTTAAAATAGAATTTTGTTGCACAATATATAATTATAGGCAAAACATTGACTGCTGCTAAAAAATCTAAACAAATATTTATATATGAGCCTAACTGGCAGGCGTATAAAAGAACTCCTAATATCGCTTTTTCAGAGAATATGAGGGATTGGCTTCTTGACAGGGGATCCTTAACACGACGGTTAATAAAACTAAGTGGGGGAAATTTTCACGTAAAAGTTCTAAAGCAAAATATCTCTACTCCAACATTATCGGAAACTAGGACCTTAAAAATTCCTCTTCGCCAAAAGGCACTCATCAGACAAGTTTTTCTATATTGCCGTAATGAGCCACTGGTTTATGCACGAAGTGTAATTCCACTAGGAACTCTGACTGGAAAATTAAGATATTTACAGAACCTCCAAAATAGACCACTGGGGGCTCTTTTATTTAAAGATGCGGCTATGGAGCGGGGGATCATAGATATTGGTTCAACAAAAATTAACCCTCACTCTTATCATAAGTTTGTTACTACAAATAATTCAGAAATATGGGGTCGTCGCTCTTTATTTTATATTAATAAAAAACCTCTTTTAGTTAGTGAACAATTTATGCCGGCATTTCAAAGCATCATAGAACACGAGTAATTTTAACGAGATTTTTCAATAACTTTCACTATTGATGACTATATGTATAGTTTAAAAATACAACATTTTAAAGAAAAAATTCCTTTTTATATAAAGCTGACGAGGCTTAATAAACCAGTTGGAATTTTATTGCTCCTGTGGCCAACTTTGTGGGCTTTATGGCTATCAAGCAATGGAATACCGAGCATAAAAACACTTTTAATTTTTATATTTGGTGTAGTAATTATGCGCTCAGCAGGTTGCGTAATTAACGATTTTGCCGACCGAGACATAGATGGCTATGTCAAGCGAACAAATAGTCGCCCTATTCCTAATGAAGAGATTAGCCCAACAGAAGCAATTATCATCTTCTTATTTCTTTCAATACTAGCTCTCTCGTTAGTTTCTTTTACAAATACACTAACTTTAAGGCTCTCATTTGCAGGTGCTTTTTTAGCGTCAATTTATCCATTTATGAAGAGGTACACAAATCTACCTCAGATTTTTTTAGGCGCTGCATTTGCTTGGAGTGTACCTATGTCTTTTGCAGCTGTGACAAACAAAATAGATGATGGGTCATGGTTCCTATATATGGCAGTTGTTATTTGGGCGGTAACTTATGATACTTTTTATGCTATGGCTGATAGGGCAGACGATTTGAAAATTGGTATTAAGTCGACAGCTATACTATTCGGCGAAATGGATTTACGTATCACTGCATGCTTACAATTATTGGTTCTGATACTACTTACTATGACTGGTGAATATTTTGAACGTGGTATATGGTTCTATATATCTTTAGTATGTGTTGCTACTTTGTTCATTTATCAACAATATATAATACGTAACAGAGAACCAGTTAATTGCTTAAGTGCTTTTGTTAATAACAACTATGTTGGATTGATTATTTTTATTGGTTTGGTTTTAGACTACCAGTTATCCTGATAAAAAATTAACGATAGTAATTCTTTCTGACGGAAGACATCAAGTAATGCTACGAAAAATTTAGAGTGGTTATACTATGAGTGATAAAACTATCTTAGTTGTAGATGACGAATCTTCGATACGCGAGATGATTACAACATCACTTGAAATTGAAGGTTTTAGTGTTTTGCAAGCCGAAAATGCTAAGAATGCTCACGTAATGATTTTAGATAAAAAGCCAGATTTAATTCTGCTGGATTGGATGATGCCAGAAACTTCAGGAATTGAGCTTATGAGGCGCCTAAAAAGAGATGAAATAACAAAAGATATTCCAATTATAATGCTCACTGCTCGAATCACAGAAGATAATATGGTGCAAGGGCTAGAATCAGGAGCTGATGACTACATATCGAAACCATTCTCACCAAAAAACCTAAACGCTCGGATCAAAGCAATATTGAGACGTTTTGAAACTGAAGATGCTGAGCAGATAATAGAGGTCGATCAATTAAAATTTGATCCCATCAGTCACCTTGTCACTATATCTGATGAAGTCATCAATCTTGGACCTACAGAATTTAAATTATTAAAATTTTTTTTAATGCACCAGAACAGAGTATATTCACGTGACCAAATAATAGACCATGTATGGGGGCAAAATATATATGTGGATGAGCGCACAATTGATGTACATATCAGGCGACTTCGTAAAGCGATCATGGTTGATAAGCATGATCGCTTAATACAGACTATTAGGGGTTCAGGTTATCGCTTTTCTTCTAATATCACCGAACAAAGTGAGGATTAAATTTTGCATAGAGGACTGGAAACAGAAATACAATTAATCTCACTATTGTCTCTTCTAGCATTAATTATTGGACTTGCGACTGGCTACTTACTATACACAATATTGATAGTTTTTTTTCTATATATTATTTGGGTATTTTTGAATTTCTTAAAAGTTTATAAATGGATCGAGGGGGGCTGTAAGTTGGTACCTCCAGATGTAACTGGTATTTCGGCAGATATGGCAAACAGCTTGTATCGTATGCAACAAAAAAACGAAAGAGCTGATAGAAGGCGTAAAAATCTATCTGATCGAGTTGGCCAGGTAACCTCTGCGCTTCCAGACGCTATCATAACTCTTTCACCTGAGAGGATGTTAAGGTGGTGGAATCCCTCGGCTATAAAAATACTAGGCTTTAAAGACAATGATAAAGGTCAATCTATAGTCAATATAGTACGTGACCCAAGATTTGTAGCCTTTATTGAAAAGCCAAATCTCTCAACACAACTTGAGTTGAAGGCAGCACATGATCCAAGCAGAACTGTTATGTTCAGTGCTACTACATTTGGCGAAGGCGAGATAATTTTGGTTGCGCGAGACATAACTCGGCTTAAACATTTGGAACAAATGCGACAAGATTTCTTAGCAAATATTTCTCATGAGTTGCGAACGCCGCTAACAGTTTTGTCGGGCTATACAGAAACTCTAATGGATAATACAAAGAGTGTTCCAGATACTTGGGTTAAAGCGTTATCACAAATACAAGAGCAAACGAATCGGATGATTTATCTAGCTGATGATTTAGTGATGCTCTCACAACTTGAATCAACAACCGTACCTGTTCCGAAAACACCCATTGATTTGGAAAAATTGCTATTACAGATTTCTAGTGACGCTAAAATTGTCAGTGAGAATATTTTTCCTGGGAAGCCAAATATAATTTCACTTGATTTAGAGCAAGATATTCAGCTCACGGGTGACCAGAAAGAGCTATATAGTGCATTTTCCAATTTAATATTAAACGCTATCAAGCACAATCCTATTGGAACATCAGTTAGTATAAGGGCCTATCATGCAAATAACTCTGTTGTAGTAGAAATTTCTGATGACGGTTGCGGTATAGACTCCCAGCACATTTCCAGGCTAACAGAGCGTTTTTATCGCGTTGACCAAAGCCGCTCTTCAGAAACTGGTGGTACTGGACTAGGGCTTGCGATAGTAAAACATATTTTAATTCGACACGGTGGAGTACTAAAAATAAAAAGTAAACTTCGTCAGGGTACCTCCTTTCAATGTAACTTTTCGACAAAACGTCACTTAAGCGGCAAGAGTTAGCACTTGGAAATAAAAATATTACAGTCAATTGATGAATGTTCCTCAAAGATTTGGGACTCATTATTCAGCTCTGATTACCCGTTTCTCAAACATGGTTTTATTTCTCTACTCGAATCTTCTGGAAGTGTATCTGATGCAACTGGGTGGACTCCTAAGCATATTTTATTAGAACAGGATGGTTCTCCAATTGCAGCTATGCCACTTTATTTAAAGAATCATTCATCTGGAGAGTATGTGTTTGACCATTCGTGGGCAAATGCATATCACCAGCATGGTATTAAATATTACCCTAAGCTAGTCACTGCAATACCCTTCACGCCTGTAACTGGACCTCGTATAGGTGTTGCTGATGGAATAAATCC
The DNA here is from genome assembly GCA_964276025.1 of uncultured Porticoccus sp. Taxonomy (GTDB): domain Bacteria; phylum Pseudomonadota; class Gammaproteobacteria; order Pseudomonadales; family Porticoccaceae; genus Porticoccus. The sequence continues at coordinate 336,166 of CAXYDD010000002.1, forward strand.
GGATTTAATTGAACAAGTGCTCTTAAAAAACATACAGTCTCTTGCAAAAAAATGGGGGGCTTCCAGCTGGCATATACTATTTCCGCGATATGAACTCCTTAGTAGTATATTTTCACAATCGTTAATGAAGCGTGTTGGGGTTCAATTCCACTGGAAGAACCACAATTATAGAAATTTCGACGATTTTATCAGCACGTTCGCATCCAGAAAAAGAAAAAATCTTTTAAAAGAACGCCGAAAATCAACTAAAAATATTAATATTACCCGTTTAATAGGAGAAGAGATTACACCGGATTGGTGGGAATTTATGTGCTCGGTGTATCATCAAACATATTTAAAAAGAAACGGTACAAATGGATACCTTACACAAAAATTTTTTGAAGATATTGGCAGCATTCTCGGATCTCAAATAATGCTATCTGTAGCAGAGGGAAGAGGTAGAAATGCTGGAGAGAAAATTGCTGCCGCACTATTCTTTTTTGATGATAGTGGTCTTTATGGTCGTTACTGGGGATGTAATGCAGAATATGAATTTCTTCATTTCGAACTTTGTTATCATCAGGGTATAGAATTTGCGATCGAGAAAAATTTATCTTATTTTGATGCGGGGGCACAAGGTGAACATAAAATTTCAAGGGGATTTGTGCCAATAGAAGTTTATTCTTTTCATTGGATTAAACATCCAGATTTCTCCGATGCAATACAAAAATTTTTAGGCCAAGAAGAAATTCATATCAAGGAATATATAGATCTTGCTTCAAAAAAACTTCCTTATAAGTAAATTAATTTTTCTACTCGTGTTTCCATACCAATAGCTGATTATTTGCGGGCATGGAGTAATCCTCTATCAATTTTAACCCTGCACCAGCTGCGAGTTTAGTCAGTGCTTCGAAATCTCTTATACCCTGATGAGAGAAATTATTTTTAAGGACGAGATCAAATTCTTGATTGCTTCGACTTGTAAATTTTCCGCCATACTTAAAGGGCCCATAGATAATAAAAATCCCACCGGGGGCTAATATAGTATGCAAGCGCCCAAAAAAATTAACTAAAGCTGACCAAGTCAAAATGTGGCAAGTATTTGCTGTAAATAATCCATCAACTAAGCTATTTGTCCATTTTGTAGAATTAGCATCAAATACTAATGGGCTGCGTACATTTGAGGCTGAACTGCTTTCAATCCAAGCGTTGATAGTATGGTGATTACATGGAAGATCTGACGTATACCAAACAAGATGTGGAAGATTTGAAGAAAAAAAAACTGCGTGTTGCCCAGTGCCACTTCCTATTTCCAATACATTATGCGTATTAGAAAATATTTTAGTAAGTCGATTTAATATTGGTTGACGATTATTTTCGCAGGCCTGGGAGAATGCTTTTTTTAATGCCATATAATTATTTATTCCATCATTTTTCTTGTAAAAATCCATTCATTTTTTGTTGATTCAGAACTATCGAACTTATATCCACCCATATCAAACGATTTTATTTCCTCAGGATCTTGAGTCTGATGCTGTATGATGTAACGGCTCATCATACCTCTAGCTTTTTTCGCAAAAAAACTAATAATTTTGTATTTATCGTTTTTCCAATCTTTGAATATAGGGGTCACTATCCTCGCATCAAGTAAATCTGATTTGATAGCCTTGAAATATTCTTTGGAAGCCAAATTTACAACCACGTCACATTTATCTTTATCGAGCGTTTGGTTAAGTTTACTCGTAATCTTGGTTCCCCAAAATTCATACAAATCTTTACCGCGAGTCGTTTTGAAATTAGTGCCCATTTCTAATCTATAAGGTTGCATCAGATCCAAAGGGCGCAGCAAGCCGTATAGGCCTGATAATATTCTTACATGATTTTGTGACCAATTAAGTTCTTTTAACGAGAGACTCTCAACATCAAGACCAGTGTAAACATCGCCCTTGAAAGCAAAAACTGCTTGTTTAGCATTATCAAGATTAAACTCTGAGTCCCAACTTAAATAACGAGAAAAATTAATATTTCCTAATTTGTCGCTGATGTTCATTAAGCTAGAAATTTGTTGTGGGTTAAGTTGCTTTAGCTGATCGATTAGCTCGGCGGAGTCATTAACAAAAACCGGTAAACTATAATCATTAGTTGCCGGAGGTGTAATATAATCCAAAGTTTTTGCGGGGGAAATAATGACCAACATAAAAAAACCTATATCACCAAATCAAGTGGAATTAACCTTTTTCGAACTGCGTTTATAACGATCATTGATTCTATCAATTGCTTTTGTATACTGAATCTTAAGATCTTCAGCACTAGAAATATTTATGTCAAGATCATTAAGCAATCCATCTGTCATATTATAAATCCAGCCATGTATCGTAACTTTTTGTCCTTGTGACCAAGCATCTGAAACGATACTAGTTTTTGAAACATTGGCTACCTGCTCAATAACATTTAATTCGCATAGCTGATCAATAATTTTTTCTTGGTTATTATCTTTTTCTATGCTGTCACGATGCAGATTTTGTACATTGTCTACATTGAGCAACCAGTTATCAACTAGCGTTCCGAGCTTTTGGTTTTTTACAGACGCAGTAACTCCCCCGCAACCATAATGACCACAAATAATTACATGCTTAACCTTTAAATCTGTAATAGCATATTGAATTACAGACAAACAATTAAGATCATCATGAACTACTAAGTTAGCAACATTTCTATGAACGAAAAGCTCGCCTGGCATTAAGCCAATGATCTCATTAGCCGGTACTCTGCTGTCTGAGCATCCTATCCATAAATAATCTGGCGCATGTTGCAAAGAGAGTCTTTGAAAAAAAGCAGGGTCATCTTTTTTTACTTTTTGTGCCCATGCTACATTGTTAATGAATAACTCTTTCACTATTAAAACTCCAGATTTTAATTGCCAATATCATAACTCAAATCTACAGAAAACTGATATAAGATAAATTAAACATTCCAATTTCGATATAGAGGCTTTTAATAAATACTAAACATGTGGTCAAAAATTTATTGTATATATAATGATAATGTACTGATTATCTTATATCTCTACCTTGAACAAGATACACAACTTGTTCACAAATATTCTTGGCATGGTCGCCCACACGCTCAAGTGACTTGAGAACCCAAAGGACGTTCATAGAGCGAGATATACTTCGTGGATCTTCCATCATAAAAGTAATTGTTTCACGTATAGCAGTTCTGTAGTCTTTATCCACCTGCTCATCTTGAAGCATAGTTGAAATTGCAGAGTCAGCATCAAATCTTGAAAATGCGTCTAGACAATCTCTAAGCATTTTACGGACACAGCTCCCAATATGTCTTACTTCTTGGTAGCCTCGGGGATGTCCTTCCTCAGTCAACTTAATAGCCATTTTTGCAATTTTTTGAGCTTCATCTCCAATGCGTTCTAGATCTCTTATTGTTTTACTAACTGCCATTACTAAACGTAAATCTGTAGCAGCGGGCTGTCGACGCGCAATGAGGGTTATACATGTCTCGTCGATGTCTTTTTCCATTTCATCAATTTTATTTTCGGTGGAAATAATATGTTCAGCAAGCTTACTATCTGCATTTATCACTGACGCAATAGAATCTTCAAGCTGTTTCTCTACTAAACCACCCATGGCGAGCATCGCTGTTTTGATATCCTCGAGATCTTCGTTAAATTTTTTTGAAATATGTTTATCTAGCTTTAAATTATCCATAATTGTTTTAGGTTTCTCTATTGGTCCAACTGTCATTATTACCCTCCAAATTAAATAGTCTACCCATCAACCAATACGCCCGGTTATATATGATTCTGTTAACTGATGTGTTGGTGCCGTAAATATTTTTTCTGTATCGTTAACTTCTACCAAGTGCCCCAAGTGAAAGTATGCCGTTCGATTCGAAACTCGAGCTGCCTGTTGCATAGAATGAGTTACAATAGCAATAGTATAATTTTCTGATAACTCGGCAATCAATTCCTCTATTTTAGCAGAAGCAATCGGATCCAGTGCAGAGCATGGTTCGTCCATCAAAATAACCTCTGGACTTATTGCAATTGCTCTTGCTATACATAGTCTTTGCTGTTGACCACCTGAAAAACCTGTACCAGGTTGATCAAGGCGCTCCTTTACCTCCCCCCACAAGCCTGCTCTAGTAAGGCTTTGCTCAACAATTTCATCTGTTTCGGCGCGACTGCTAACTAGTCCATGCAATCTTGGTCCATATGCGACATTATCATAAATTGATTTAGGAAAAGGGTTAGGTTTTTGAAAAACAATGCCCACTTGTGCTCTCAATGCAACAGGATCCATTGAATCTGAATAAATATTTTGGTGGTCTAAAGTAATCGTTCCAGCAACCTTACAGCTCTCAATAGTGTCATTCATCCTGTTCAAACATCTTAGAAATGTCGATTTACCGCAGCCTGAAGGTCCAATCATTGCGATTACTTCATGTTTTCCAATATCCAAGGATAAATCATATATGGCCTGTTTATCATTATAAGAAACATTAAGATTTCTAACAGACATTTTTGGATTCTCTATCAATGGCACACCAACTGTTCCATCTGAATAATCAGCTTCTTCATCATTGTTTTTAATTGTACTCATAATAATTTTTAATCCCTACATCCATCGACGCTCAAGGCGTTTGCGCAAAACTACAGCCACTGTATTCATTATTATCAAAAATGCCAGCAATACCATGATCGCAGCTGATGTTTTTTCTACAAAAGCTCTTTCTGGGCTATCTGCCCAAAGAAAAATCTGAACAGGTAATGCTGTAGCTGGATCATTAAATCCCGTTGGAACGTCTACAATAAACGCTACCATGCCAATCATCAATAAAGGGGCCGTTTCACCCAAAGCTCTTGCCATTCCGATTATTGCTCCAGTTAGCATTCCGGGCATTGCTAGAGGTAACACATGGTGCAAGACAACTTGCATAGGAGAAGCGCCCACTCCGATAGCAGCTTCACGTATTGACGGCGGAACTGACTTGATAGCTGCTCTGCTTGAAATGATTATTGTTGGTAAAGTCATCAGTGTTAGAACTAAACCACCCACAAGTGGTACTGAACGAGGTACATCGAAAAAATTAATAAAAACTGCTAAGCCTAATAATCCAAAAATTATAGATGGAACAGCTGCAAGATTATTAATATTAACTTCGATGAAATTAGTCCATCTATTACGAAGTGCAAATTCTTCGAGGTAGACCGCAGCCGCAACACCCAATGGAAAAGCAAGAATTATCGTAATAAGTAGTGTATAGAAAGAACCCATAGCGGCTCCACGTATTCCAGCTAACTCTGGCTCTCGAGAGTCTCCCTTGAAAAAAAAGTTTGAGTTAAAGCGTGTCTCTACTTCGCCAGATTCAATTAAGCTTTGCAGCCAAGTCTCCTTATTCTTTGTCATTCTTCCTTTAAAAGGACCTTCTTTATTTTCAAGACTCTTAAAATATGTATCTACATCATCATCGGCTATCAGCCATAAGTTAACTGTAGTATTTAATAGGTTTGGGTTTTCCTTTAATTGGTCACGTATAGTATAGCCAGCTCCATTGCTAACTAAACTATAAAGCTCTCGTTTATTTTTTCGGCCACCAACATCCATAAACCTTTGTCTTAAGCCAGCCTTTACAGCACCATGGAAGTCACCTAAAGCCATTTGAGAAAAGTTACTTGGGTCACTTACACCCAATATATCTTCATCGTAAGTTACATTAAGATTGATATAAGTTAACTGGAAAGCTTTATAGCCTTTGCTGGTGATGTCAGAAAATAACAAAAAGACACACATCAATCCAAATGTGATAGCAGTAGCACCATATAATCGGAATCGTGTTTCTGCATGATGGCGTTTTTTTAAGCCTGACCGAATTTTTTCTTCACGCGCTGCTGTAGATAGGCTAGTCATACTGCTCCCTATATTTATTCACAATACGCAGTGCTAAAAAATTTAATGCCAAAGTTACAACAAATAACATTAACCCCAAGGCAAAAGCTGCAAGTGTTTTGGGGCTATCGAACTCTTGATCTCCAACTAGCAAGGTAACAATTTGTACTGTCACTGTGGTTACAGTTTCTAGTGGGTTAATAGTCATTTTTGCTGCTAAACCTGCTGCCATGACTACAATCATTGTTTCTCCGATAGCACGAGAAACTGCGAGCAAAACTCCTCCAACTATTCCAGGCAATGCAGCTGGAAAAATGACTTTTTTAATTGTCTCAGATTTAGTTGCCCCCAAGCCTAAAGAGCCATCTCTAAGACTTTGTGGAACTGCAGTTATAACATCATCTGCTAGAGAAGAGACGAATGGTATTATCATTACCCCCATTACAAGCCCGGCAGACAGTGCGCTTTCTGACGATATTTCTAATCCAATAGTTGCGCCATGCTCTCGTAGGAAGGGAGTAACAGTTAAGGCTGCGAAGAATCCATATACTACGGTTGGGATTCCTGCCAAAATTTCAAGCACTGGCTTAGCAAAATTTCTCACTACAGGTTTAGCATATTCTGCTAAATAAATCGCAGACATCAAGCCAGCCGGAACTGCTATACACATTGCAATAAAAGAAATTAAGAGGGTGCCCACGAATAGTGGTATAGCACCAAAACTTCCAGTTGATCCAACTTGATCTGAGCGAATAGCCATTTGTGGGCTCCACTCAGTGCCTAATAAAAAGTCACTTGCCGGTACTAGCTGAAAAAACCTTATTGCCTCAAATAATACTGAAAGAACAATTCCCAGCGTAGCAAAAATAGCTAAACAAGCCGCGGTCAGAAGTGTCCATTTAAAAAAATTTTCAACCATCTGCCTGGCATGCAATTTAGGTGATACTCTTATCCAAGCAAAGGACATAGAAAAAATAGAAACAGATAATATTAATATAGTTAGTAATTTTTGGGCTGTATTATTAAGCTGATCTAGTATTTTTGAAGCAGATACCAAATTTGGGTCAGCAAATTGAGGATCTAGGGCACCGCTTGATATATTTTCTATGCTGTTTATTAACAGATTATGTTGATTAAGATTAGTTGGCTTGACGCTATCTGGCAGGTTGCTTAGAACTATTGTGCTAATAATATGATTATCAAATAAAGACCATATGATTAATAATGCTAATGCAGGTAAGGCGCACCATATTGCTGCACGCATACCATAAAAAAAAGGTAGTGATGCCAGCTGTTGAATGCCGCCGAGAGGTTTTGCCAGACTTAAAGCTTTTACGCGTGATGCATAAAATGCTATCAAGCTAAGTCCAAGCACAGTTAAAATTAAAGAGCCAAATCCCATTAAATGAATTCCTTCATATTTCGAAATTGAAAACGGCTAATAATTATACTAATAAGCCGAATATTATCATAATAATAAGCAGATTTTTTTTGCAATCTCTCTAAGAAATATCTAAGCAGACTATAATGAAGGGTTGGGCCAGAGATTCTAATTATTCCATACCCTTCATTATGATCATATTTTTTAAATCGTTTGAAAATTTAGATCGTAAATCTTTATTCATAGGAATCATGCCCTTATCAGCTAAATAACCCTCTGGACCCCATGCTTTTTCACTACTAAATTCTGCAGCATATTCAGTAATTCCAGGTACAACATTTATATGTGCTTTCTTAATATAAAAGTATAAAGGACGTGCAATCGAATAACTTTTATCAGCTATACTTTCAAATGTAGGTTCTATTGACTCAACTGTTGAGCCTTGAACCTTATCACTATTTTGATCTAAAAAAGAATATCCAAAGATACCTAATGCATCTGGATTGGATTCTAGTTTCTGAATAATCAAGTTATCGTTTTCACCGGCCTCTATGTAGGCACCATCCTCGCGAATGGCATGAGTGATTGCCTTAAAAACTTTCTTACCCTTTTCATTAAAAGCACTCGCAGGTATGTCCAGATCTCTCATCATCTCTATAATTTTGTTGCTATCCTTACTTTTTCTTAAAGCCTTAAGAGCTTTAAAGCTTTTAGCTCCACCCTCCATAGCAAGCTCTACAAAAGCATCACGAGTTCCAGATGTGGGTGGGGGACCGATCACTACAATTGCTTTATCCGGTAGTGAGGGATTGACGTCCTGCCAGGTTTTATTTGGGTTTTTCACCAATTTACCGTTTGAATTTGGAATTTTGTCTGCCAAAGCTAAATAAATATCTTTACGTGTTAAATTCATTTTTTTTGATTTATTGGAATTTGACAATACAATGCCATCGTAGCCGATAAGAACCTCGATGATTTCCGTTACGCCGTTATCTTGGCATTTTTTAAACTCAGATTCTTTGATTCGTCTTGATGAATTTGTAATGTCTGCGTATTTTGTACCAATGCCAGAACAAAATAGCTTCATTCCACCACCTGAACCAGTAGATTCTATTTTGGGTGTCAGGCTGCCAGTATTTTTTCCAAAGCGCTCTGCCACCACTGTAGCAAAAGGATACACTGTTGAGGATCCGACAACACTTATATAGTCTCGAGATGCGGCGAACAGAGTAGAACTAAAAAAAAGTAGGCTGACAATAATAATATAATTTTTTAAATTAATAATTCTCATATTGAATCTCTTTTTATAAATTTTCTATTAAATAATTTTAATCTACATTCATGACAGTAATATGACAAAATAAACAAGTGATAATTGACTTATAAAATATACGCCTGCTATGAGTATTAAACATTTCATCAACTATAAATTTAACCTTTATATTCGTGCGCTGACAGAGAATATAGACGATTTTACTGAGTGGTCAGGAAAAATAATTTCATGGGCAACCCTCTTGATGGTTTTCTTGACAGGTTTAATAGTTTTCATGCGTTATTTTTTCGAAATAGGCTCGATTGCTCTACAAGAATCATTAGCTTACTTGCATGCACTGGTTTTTTTAATGGGTGCTGCATTTACACTAAAGAGAAAAGGTCACGTTAATATAGATATTTTTTATCAGAAGTTCAGTCTTCGCACTCAAGCGATAGTTCAAATATTAGGTACATTAGTGTTCTTGATGCCTGTTTGCATTGTAATTTTAACTCTCAGCTGGGATTACGTTATAAGTAGTTGGTCTGTGCGTGAAGTTTCAAGGGAAGCAGAGGGTCTACCATTTATATATCTGTTAAAAACATTATTGATAGCTATGCCCGTGTGTATGATGCTACAAGGGATTTCTGAGATTATAAAAAGTTTTTTATTCCTGTTTAATAAAATAAAAAATGAAGAGGGGGGTACTTCAGATGCTTGAATATATTCCTATAATTATGTTTGCTTCTGTTTGCGTAATTCTTATGGCAGGTTACTCTGTTGCTTTTTCATTAGCAGGAACTGCGCTCTTATTTGCGCTATACGGTAATGTAGCGAACATCTTCGATATGGATTTTTTGCATGCCTTACCAAATCGGTTATACGGAATAATTGATAATACTACTTTAATAGCGGTCCCATTATTTATCTTTATGGGGGTCATGCTAGAAAAATCCAGCTTAGCTGAAAACCTACTTAATAGTATGTCTCAATTATTAAAAAGTTTTAAAGGAGGCCTCGGTATATCAGTTGTTGTAGTAGGTATGCTATTGGCTGCTAGTACAGGAATTGTTGGCGCAACAGTCGTAACTATGGGCCTTATTTCTTTACCAACAATGCTCAAAGAGGGATATTCTCCTTCTTTAGCATCTGGGACTATATGTGCTACAGGAACTCTTGGACAAATTATTCCGCCATCGATCGCTTTAGTGCTATTGGGTGATATTATTGCAAATTCTTATCAGCAGGCCCAGCTTGCTCAGGGAATTTTTGCTCCCAAAGCTATATCCGTTGGTGATCTTTTCTTGGGTGCGATTGTTCCAGGTATGCTATTAGTATGCATGTATATAACTTATTTACTAGTTGTCGCACATTTTGAGCCGCGATCTACACCAAACATTACTGAACACAAAATAAAAAGTAGTTTTTTTCAGCTCTTAAAACCTTTAATGCCGCCCGTAATACTAATTTTTTCAGTACTAGGATCTATTTTATTCGGTATAGCCACCCCGACTGAAGCGGCAGGCATAGGAGCAATTGGAGCGATACTGCTGACTTACAATGCAAATATGCTTTCACGTGACCTATTAAAAAAAGTGGCCGAAAAAACTACTGAAATCACCTCTATGATTTTCCTAATATTAATTGGTGCATCTATATTTTCTCTAGTTTTTCGAGGTTTTGGTGGAGACGAATTAGTAGAGAATCTTTTAAAAAATATTCCTGGAGGTCTTTTTGGAGCAACATTTTTAGTTATGTTGCTAATATTCCTTCTTGGGTTCATTCTCGATTTTATAGAGATAACTTATGTAGTGGTTCCAATAGTGGCCCCAGCTCTGCTTGGTTTGGGTCTTGATCCCATTTGGCTTGGTATTATGATTGCAATAAATTTACAAACTTCTTTTTTAACGCCACCATTTGGTTTTGCATTATTTTATCTCAAGGGTGTAGCACCGAATAGCGTTCATACACAGGATATTTACAGAGGAGTGATGCCCTTTATAGCAATACAGATAATACTCATGGCTCAACTAGCCATTTGGCCATCGATTGCTACGTGGCTACCATCTTTGAGCAACTAACAATCGGTAAAACTAATTGATCATATCCCTATCTCTAAGATATTCCATCAGTGCTTGGTAGCCACCTAAATATAGATCATTATAAAAAATTTGCGGGACTGTATTCACAGGCTTCCCAACTTTTTGAGATAAATCATCTAGGTTTATATTTTCTTTATTAATATCAATATAATCGAATTGTATAGAATTAGCTTGGAGGGCTATCTGTGATTGCCGACAAAATCCACATGCTTGATGTCCATAAATCGTAAATTTATCAATATTATTGTCTATCATAAGGGGTTTTCCTGCTAAAATATTTGAAATATAAATAAAAAATAAAAAAGCCACGACAAGATGTTGATGTCTGATTTTATAAGTGCTTACTATTCATTGTCTGCAGCTTTATAATTATTAATATTATATTCTAAGAGGGAATTCCAGTGCCACAAATTAAGAAAGATTGTTCTTCATTCCAAGAGTTAATCTTATCCTTGCAAAAATTTTGGTCTGATCATGGGTGTGTTATTTTGCAGCCACTCGATATGGAGGTTGGTGCAGGTACATTTCACCCGGCTACCTTTTTGCGTGCTATCGGACCAGAAGTTTGGAATTCCGCTTATGTCCAGCCCTGTCGAAGACCAACTGACGGTCGATATGGTGACAATCCAAATCGTCTCCAGCATTATTATCAGTTTCAAGTGATACTTAAACCTTCGCCATCAAATATACAGGAACTTTATTTAGACTCACTCGAAATGCTAGGAATTGATACAACAATACATGATGTGCGTTTTGTTGAAGATAACTGGGAGTCCCCCTCACTTGGCGCATGGGGGCTTGGCTGGGAAGTTTGGCTTAATGGCATGGAGGTAACACAGTTTACATATTTTCAGCAAGTGGGTGGTCTTGAATGTTTTCCAGTGGCTGGAGAGATAACTTATGGACTTGAACGTCTTGCCATGCATCTTCAAGGAGTGGATGATGTGTATGATCTGCTTTGGACTACTGGTCCCAACGGCAACGTAACCTACGGAGACGTATTTCACCAAAACGAGGTTGAAATGTCAGCATATAACTATGAAGAAGCTGACGTTGATTTCATGCGTGAAACATTCAATAAACTTGAATCTGACTGTCAACGACTCGTGGATAAAGGACTTCCATTACCAGGTTACGAAATGGTTATAAAGGCTTCTCACGCCTTCAACCTTCTTGACGCACGACATGCAATATCTGTCACAGAGAGACAACGGTATATTTTAAGGATTCGAACTCTAGCTAAGTCTGTTGCACGAGCATACTTCGATTCTAGAAGCGCACTTGGATTTCCATTGGCATCAAAAGAAATGGCAGATAGAGCAACAAGGTATGTTGAAGGGGAAAAGAATGCCTGATTTTTTAGTAGAAATAGGCACAGAAGAGCTTCCACCTAAAGCGCTAATGGGGCTTGCTAATGCCTTTCATGATCGTATTGCTTTTGGGTTCAAGAGAAATTACCTTACCTTCAAAAAAACAACAGTTTTTGCCACGCCAAGAAGAATAGCAGTCTTACTAAAGGATCTAGATAAACAAGCGCCTAATAAAGAAATTACTATTTGGGGGCCTCCTACAAAAATTGCATTTAATACAGCAGGTGATCCAACAGCAGCTGGCATAGCGTTTGCAAAAAAAAATAATATTCCAATAGAGTCATTATCTAAAATGATTGCAAATGACCAAGGAAAAGAAAAATTGTGCAGCAAGTCTAGTAAAGCGGGCTTAAAAGTAGAAGATCTAGCAGAAAAACTGATAGAAACGGCTTTAGCCACTCTACCAATCCCAAAAAAAATGCGCTGGGGTTCAAATTCTTTTGAATTTGTTCGACCTTTACAATGGGTATTAATTTTATTTGGTAGAAAAATTATCAAATCAGAAATCATGGGCCTTGAAGCTAGTAATATAACATATGGTCATCGATTTCATAGTAAGAACCATATCGTAATAAACGATCCAAGCGAATATGAATCATCTCTCCGTGAAGCCTACGTAATTGCTAGTTTTTCTAAACGTAAGGAGTTAATAAACTCTGCTATAAAGAAAAAAGCAAAGGAGGCTTGTGGAACGGCTATTATTGATAAATCATTGCTAGATGAAGTAACGGCGTTAAACGAGTGGCCTGTAGCGCTTTTAGGCAGTTTTGAAGAAGAATTTCTTGAAGTCCCAACCGAGGCTCTAATTTCCTCAATGGCAGAGCATCAAAAATATTTCCATTTGACTAATTCTGACGGGGAGCTTCTCCCATTTTTTATAACAATTTCTAACATTGAGAGTAAAAATCCTTCCCTAATTATTAGTGGTAATGAAAGAGTGATCCGACCCAGGCTATCCGATGCTGCTTTTTTTTATAGCTCCGATAAAAAAACAACGCTTGAGAAGAAAAGGGAATCACTAAAGTCTATAGTTTTTCACGAAAAACTCGGGACTATATACGAAAAAACAGACCGTCTAAGTGTTCTCGCAGAATATATTGCGCCCATAGTTAATGCCGATATACCTTTATCAATCAGAGCAGCTCATTTGTGTAAGTCAGATCTAGTAACAGACATGGTTGGTGAGTTTGAAAGCCTTCAGGGAACCATGGGAAAGTATTATGCAACTAATGATGGTGAAAAATATGAAGTTGCTGAGGCGATACAGGAACACTACTTACCTAAATTTTCTGGAGATTCGATACCCAAAACAGCTATAGGTATAACTTTAGCTATTTCTGATCGTCTAGATACATTGGTTGGAATATTTGGTATCGGGCAACACCCGTCTGGGTCAAAAGACCCTTTCGCGCTTCGCCGTTCTAGCCTAGGGCTATTGAAAATAGTTATAGAACATAATATAAATTTAAATCTTTATGAGGCTTTAAAGAAAGCAGCGACAGGACATCGACAGTTAAAAACTAATACTGATCAAATTTGTATGCAAGTACTCACTTACGTTATAGAGCGTTTTAGATCAAGGTATGAAGAAGAAGGTATACCGACTGAAGTCTTTTTATCTGTTGCTGCAAGAGAGCTAAATAATCCTGTTGATATACATCGGCGCGTACATGCAGTCCATGCGTTCACTAGCTTCCCTGAAGCAACAATGCTAGCTGCTGCCAACAAAAGAGTGTCCAATATACTTACTAAAAATCCGTTACAGAATATGCCGATAAAAATCAATAAAAGCGTTTTAAACGAGCCCTCGGAAATAGCATTAGCTACATCAATTGAAAATCTCGAAAAAAAAATACAGCCATTACTCGATGAACAGTCTTATACGTCAGTATTAAAGCTGTTGTCTGGCTTGGCCGTACCTATAGATAATTTTTTCGATGATGTTATGGTTATGACTAAGGACGATGAGACTCGTATTAATCGTCTTGTACTGTTGCATAAATTAAGGGCCTTATTTCTCCAAGTAGCTGATATTTCATTATTAGTTCCAGCGAAATAAAAGGTTTCAAATGATTTATAAAGGTAAGCTTATCTTATGGTCAAACTAATTATTCTTGATCGGGATGGCGTAATAAACCAAGACTCAGATACCTATATAAAAACAGCCGAAGAGTGGGAGCCAATACCTGGAAGCATTGATGCTATCGTTAGATTATTTCGTTCTGGCTACAAAATAGTTATCGCCACCAATCAGTCCGGTATTGGGCGTGGTTTTTTTGGTTACGATGCTCTGGAAGCAATGCATTTCAAGTTAAAAAGTTTATTGATAAGTTCTAATGTCACCCTTAGTGGAATATTTTTTTGTCCTCATACGCCCGAAGATGAGTGTAAATGCAGAAAACCAGCATCTGGACTTTTAGATCAGATAGCTAAAGAATTAAATACAGATCTTACAGGCGTATATATAGTTGGAGATAGTCTTCGTGATCTGCAGGCTGGTCTTAAACATAAGTGTTCACCGATTTTGGTACGAACAGGCAAGGGAGTAAATACTGAAATACTTCTAAAGAAGGAGCAAAGCCTAATTTTAAAAGAGACAAGAATTTTTAATGATTTAGCCTGTGTGGCAGACTACTTATGCGATATTTAGATAATCACCATATATAATTATGAAAATATTTATTACTTTTGTGCGTTCAACCCTATTTTATGTATTATACGGCATAGTTATAACCATTTTCGGAACATTTACCTGCACGTTTGGGACTATTCTTCCTCTCAAATTACGACAAAATATAGCAACTTTTGCTAATGTAATTATCATTAATTGGCTTCATTTGAGTTGTGGTATAAAACTGGTAGTTGAAGGCTTAGAGAACATACCAAATACACCTTGCGTTATACTCAGTAAACACCAGTCAGGATGGGAAACTTTTTATCTTCAGCGGCTGTTTAGACCAGCGAGCACTATTTTGAAAAAAGAGCTTTTTTGGATTCCTTTTTTTGGGTGGGCCCTTTACTTTATGCGTCCTATTGCTATTGACAGAGGTAACCCTAAAGAAGCTTTGAAACAAATTTTATCTCAGGGAAAAGAGAGGCTATCAAATGGTCAAAATGTCCTCATATACCCTGAAGGAACAAGAGTCAAACCAGGAAAAATAGGCCGATATGGCAGAAGTGGCGCTGCTCTAGCTATTGCTGCAAATGTTCCTATACTTCCCATATCGCATAATGCCGGACATTGTTGGCCAAAGCATGGTTTTTTAAAATGGTCTGGAACAATTCATGTTGTTATTGCTGATGCTGTTGATACAAAAAACATGGACAGCCGACATTTAACTGAATACGTAAAAAATATAATCGAAACTGCCCAAAAAGAACTAAAAGTCTAGATTGGTGACAGTTAAAGCATTCTTTTCAATAAAATCACGTCTAGGTTCAACTAAGTCTCCCATCAAGGTTGTAAACATTAGGTCAGCAGCAATTGCATCTTCAACTGTCACCTTAAGCATTCTTCTAGCTTCTGGATTCATAGTTGTATCCCATAACTGAACAGGATTCATTTCTCCTAAGCCCTTATATCTTTGTATATTATATCCTCGCTTTGATTCGGCCATTAACCAGTCTATGCCATCACTAAAGCTTTCTATTGGTTTTTTTGTTTCGCCAGAGATGATATGCGCGCCTTCTTCTAGCAAACCTGATAATTTAGAACCTAGAGATGCGATGGTGTCGTACTCTGTTGATGCAAAGAATTCATGCGTAAAATAGTAAGTAGTCGGAACACCATGTGACGTTACTAGCGCTTCTAGTGAAAAGTACTGATCTTCTTCTCTACGGGATGATATAGAGTAGCTTTTGCTACCAGAGACCTTCTCTTTTTCCATAGCTTCTAAGAGCAGTTTAGCCAGTTCTTTTATAACAGATTCATCGTTCATTTTTGACGGATCTATTTTGGGTATAAAGATTAATGCTTTTAGTATTTCTATTGGGTGGGCTCGCGACAAGCCTTCTATGATAGCCATACCACGTCGATGTTCAGATACTAGCTCTTCAAGAGGTGCACCACTAATACCAGGGGCATCAGTATTGACATGCAGACTCGTTCCCTCTAATGCTGATTGCGTCAAGAAACTAGTAAGCTCTTGGTCATCTTTAAGATATTGCTCCTGCTTTCCTTTGCTTATCTTATAAAGTGGTGGCTGTGCAATAAAAATATTGCCTCTCTCAACTAGTTCACGCATCTGTCTAAAGAAAAAAGTTAAAAGCAATGTCCGTATATGAGATCCATCAACATCAGCATCCGTCATTATCAAAATAGTATGGTAGCGTAGCTTGTCTGGGTTAAATTCTGCCGAACCTATTCCACAACCTAAAGCTGTTATTAGTGTTCCTACCTCTGCACTGGATAACATTTTATCGAATCTTGCTTTCTCTACATTTAATATTTTCCCTTTCAATGGGAGTATTGCTTGGGTTCTTCGGTCTCTTCCTTGCTTTGCCGAACCGCCAGCTGAGTCACCCTCAACCAAATAAAGCTCTGATAATGCTGGATCCTTCTCTTGACAGTCTGACAATTTACCGGGTAAGCCTGCAATATCTAAGGCTCCCTTGCGACGAGTCATATCTCTTGCTTTTCTGGCTGCCTCACGAGCTCTTGCTGCCTCTACCATCTTAGTGACTATGCTTTTAGCCTCTTGTGGGTTTTCAAGCAAATAATCTGTAAAGTGTGTTCCCATTTCTTGCTCAACAGCCGATTTTACTTCGGAGCTAACCAATTTTTCTTTTGTTTGCGATGAAAATTTTGGATCAGGAACTTTTACCGAAACAATAGCTGTTAAACCTTCTCTGGCGTCATCTCCTGAGGTGCTTACTTTATTATTCTTACCAATACCTTCTTTTTCAATATAAGTGTTTAAACTTCTGGTAAGTGCAGATCTAAACCCAGCTAGATGAGTTCCACCGTCTCTTTGGGGGATATTATTGGTATAACATAGTATATTTTCTTGGTAAGTATCATTCCACTGTAATGCGATTTCTACCCCAACTCCGTCATCACGAAATTTAGAGAAATGTACTGCTTTATTAATAGTAAGCTTATTGGTATTTAAGTAATCAACAAATGCTCTTAGTCCTCCTTCATACTCAAACACATCATCTTTAGCTGTTCTTTCGTCTTTGAGTAGAATCCTTACGCCGGAGTTTAGAAATGAAAGCTCTCTTAGCCTTTTGACTAAAATTTCATAATGGAACTCAATGTTAGTAAAGGTTTCCGTAGAGGGCACGAAGTGTATTGCAGTGCCTGTTTCTTTTGTTTTTCCGATGACTGTTAGTGGTGAATCAGGAATTCCGTGCTTGTAGGTTTGTTCATATATTTCTCCTCCACGCTTAATGGTTAGTTTCACATGTCGTGATAACGCATTAACTACTGAAACACCTACACCATGTAAGCCTCCTGATATTTTATAACTATCCTCGTCAAACTTACCGCCAGCATGAAGAACTGTCATAATTACTTCGGCGCCCGAAACACCCTCTTCGTGTATCTCAGTAGGTATACCGCGACCATTATCTGAAACCGTTACAGATTCATCTTGATGAATTGTAACAACTATTTCTGAGCAGTGACCTTCGAGAGCTTCATCTATAGAGTTGTCCACTATCTCAAAGACCATATGATGAAGGCCAGTACCATCATCTGTGTCTCCAATATACATTCCTGGGCGCTTTCTAACAGCATCCAGACCTTTTAGAACCTTGATACTGTCTGAATCATATATCTGTTCTTCACTCATATGTAAATCCTAGATAAGAATATTTTTTCTTTGATTATTGAATAATCTTTCCATGTTCCACGTGGAACATTTTCATATTAAGATCTTCTTTTGGCCAACTATTTAAAAGGTCCTCTTTAAGTACACCAGTTACAAAAGTTTGTGCACCCAGGTCCCATAACAATTTACCTACTTTTTTTCGATGGAACAAATCTAACTCAGAAGGTAAATCGTCGATCAAATACAGGCACTGCTCTTCTGTTTTTTCATGGTACAAATAACCTTGGGCTATTTGCATTGCAGCAACCAAAATCTTCGATTGGCCCCTAGACAGCGTCTCATTTGCCGGTCTTTTATCAACGCTAATTCGTAAATCAGACCTTTGAGGCCCATGAGTAGTAGCTCTCATGTGTATATCCCTTTGTTGATCTGCTTCTAGTATATCTGATAATTTTTTATCCGTATCCCAACCTGAATAATATTTGAAATCAAAGCTGCCCAAATCTGTAATCTCACTTAAAACCCAATTTATTTTTTCAATCAAACCTGCGAGATACAACTTACGATGTTTATCAATTTCCTCTGCAAGACCCACAAATTCTACATTCCATGCTTTAAGTGATTCAAAATTTATTCTATCACACCGTAACAATGAATTCCGCTGCTTAAGGACTCGTTTGAAGTTTTTTAATGCCCCTCTGTAAGAATGTTCCACGTGGAACAATCCCCAATCTAAATATTGTCGTCTAAATTGGGGGCCTCCCTCTAAAAGTCTAAATGAATCAGAATTGATGAGCAAAAGAGGCATTGTGTCTGCTAAAGATGAGGAGTTGTTAACCTTCTGGCCGTTCATTTTAAATTTAAAATCATTATTGCGTGTTCTTGTGACACCTAAAGATATAGATATATTATTTTTATCAATTAGCCCAAACACTGTACATGAGTCTTCTGCTTCATTAATTACAGGATCTAATGTACGTGATCTGAACGATCTGCCGCGGCCAAGTACGTGTACCCCTTCGAGAAAGCTTGTTTTACCACTACCATTTTCACCAAAAAAGAAATTAGAAGTTGGGGACAAAGATACTTCATTGCTGGTTAGATTTCTTAGGCCGTGTATACCAATTTTTTTTAGGTACATATTTCAGGTTATAGGCGCATTGGCATAACAACATATATAGAATTTGGACTCGATGGATCTTCGATTAACACACTACTGCCAGCATCGGAGAAAGTAAAACGTGCATCATCAGAAGTCAAAATGTTAAGAATATCAATTATATAGCTAACATTAAACCCGAGCTCAAGGTCATCATGATCATATTTGACGGTTACCTCTTCTCTAGCTTCTTCTTGCTGATTTGTAGCCAGGAGTGTCAAAAGCCCTTTTTGAACTATTAACTTAACGCCTCGATATTTTTCATTAGATAAGATAGCTGCTCGACTGAAGCCACTTTGTAAATCGGTTCGTGAGCCTACCATCTGTTTATCGCCATCTTTTGGAATAACCTGGTCATAATCGGGATAAGCGCCGTCGACTAGTTTAGAAGTAAAGCGAAAACCGTCAGTAATCACCTTCATGTGATTGTCGCTTAGTGTTATTGAAGCGGTTCCGTTGTCAGGTAGCAATCTAGAAAGCTCAATAACAGCCTTTCTTGGTATTATCGCTTGGGTTTTTTCGCCATTAAGTTCTATTTTTCCAGAATCCATCATAGCTAATCTATGTCCATCTGTGGCTACTGTTCTAACCCTGTTTTCATCCAACTCTAACAACATACCATTCAAATAGTAACGTACATCTTGCTGGGCCATCGCAAAAGATGTACGGCTAATTAGGTTATTTATCTCTATATTACTGATTTTGAAGGATTTACCAGAATTTCCTTCATCTATACTTGGAAATTCATTAGCGGGAAGTGAAGAAAGTGTGAACCTGCTTCGACCGCTTATGATCTGAACTTTACCATCTTTTTCATTAAATGTTATATCTGTTGATTCTGGCAAGGACCGGCATATATCCATTAATTTACGTGCGGGTACGGTTATTTCTCCGTCAACCTCTGGATCTTTGAGCATTACATGACCAACAATTTCAACTTCAAGGTCTGTTCCTGTCATAGACAGACAGTTATCCTTTAATGCTATTAAAACATTAGATAGTATTGGTAGTGTCTGCCTTCTTTCAACAACACCAACAACTAGCTGAAGAGGCTGAAGTAAATCATCACGGGAAATTTTGAATTTCATTCACTAATAATCCAATTTAAAGTTTGATATTTCCGCCTTAACGGTGGAATCTTTTATGTAGTCAAGGCTCGTAATAAATGTTTCATGTCATCCTGCATATCTAGGCTTTCTTCTTCGAGTTCTTTAATTTTTCTACATGCGTGCAATACAGTAGTATGATCACGACCTCCGAAAGCTTCTCCGATTTCAGGCAAACTATGATTGGTCAATGTTTTAGCAAGGGCCATTGCTACTTGCCTGGGTCTTGCTATTGACCTGCTGCGTCTTTTGGATAAAAGCTCAGACATTTTTAACTTATAATATTCAGAGACTACTCTTTGTATGTTATCAATGGTTACCAGTCTGTCCTGTATGGCAAGTAGATCTTTTAAAGACTCACGTATCAGATCAACATTAATTGGACTACCTGTGAAGTGAGCGCTTGCTATCACCCTTTTTAGCGCACCCTCGAGCTCTCGGACATTAGACCGAATTCTTTGTGCAATAAAGAAAGCTTCTTCTGTTGGTAAATTGACGCGCGCTTGTGTGGCTTTTTTTATCAAAATTGCAGCTCTAGTCTCTAATTCTGGTGGTTCCACCGCAACAGTAAGCCCCCATCCAAAACGAGATTTTAGGCGCTCCTCTAAACCATCAATCTCTTTTGGATAACGGTCACAAGTTAATATCATTTGTTTGCCACCCTCCAGCAGAGCGTTAAAAGTATGAAAAAACTCTTCCTGTGAGCGCTCTTTACCAGCAAAGAATTGCATATCATCGATCAGCAGAGCATCTACAGATCGATAAAATCTTTTAAAATCATTAATGGCATTCAGTTGCAATGCTTTAACCATATCCGCAACAAACCGCTCAGAATGCAAATATATAATTTTAGCATTTGGTTTTTGTCGTCGTAATTCATTGCCAACCGCATGCATTAAGTGTGTTTTACCTAAACCTACTGCACCATAAATAAATAAAGGGTTATAGGAACCGCCTGGATTTTCTGATATCTGTCGTGCTGCAGCTAAAGCTAGTTGATTAGATTTTCCTTCAACGAAAGAATCAAATGTAAAATTCGAATTAAGGTAGCTTTTGTGATTTAGGCTCCCCTCTCTAGTATCGCCTGTTCGTTCTGAAGGTATTTTTATAGAGGTCGTTGCAGGAAATGGTTT
This sequence comes from uncultured Porticoccus sp., assembly GCA_964276025.1. Lineage (GTDB taxonomy): Bacteria > Pseudomonadota > Gammaproteobacteria > Pseudomonadales > Porticoccaceae > Porticoccus. The sequence goes on from CAXYDD010000002.1 coordinate 357,328, forward strand.
ACTAGTAATAACTTGTGGTTGGGCTGCTGGTTTCTCGTCTGACCCAGGGGGATTCGATAGCTCAATTCCCAAAGATGACTCTACTTTAACGGTACAGCGTTCACCGCTTAGTTGCTGGAGTATTTCTGTAATACGTGAAATAAACTTATCTAGCACCCAGTCCCTTATGAAACGGTTTGGTGCTAACAATAGTACGTCAGTATTTACCGAAATTTCGTCGATTGTGGCAAGCTTAAGGGGCTTTATCCAGGTTTTATACTGTTGTTTTGGTAGCTCTTCTTCGAGCAGACACAAACATTTTTTCCAGACGATTTGGGCCAAGCTTTATTACCCCTTAAGAACAATTAAAATGAAGACTGAGTATAAAAAAATTAATCATTTTTCAGGTTCTAGTCTAGCCACAAATAGTAGAGTTATCCACAACTTTTATTAAAAAAATTAAAAGACTTAAAACAAATAATAGCGTTTTAAAACAACAACTTATAAAATGTGGTAAACTGTATTTATAGACAGCTTATTTCCTCAAAATATTGGTCTTTATGAGTGTAAGCTGTGGATAAGATGTTGATAATTTGACTATTATTTGTGGATTAATTGGGGATTACTCATAAATACTAAAAGTCTTTATTGACCAAAACTCATAGAATAAATTTATGACTTAAAATCATTTTATGGTCACTTTCCAATGCAGAAACTTCCAAATATTTCTCCTAACAAATCATCGCTACTAAAGGTACCGGTTATAGACGATAAACATTTCTGTGCATGACGCAAGTCTTCAGCCAGCAGCTCACCCGCTGCTGATTCTAACAGTTGTTCTTTTCCTGATATTAAGTAGTTTTCTGTGTTTCTTAACGCTTCAATATGTCGACGTCGCGCTAAAAAAGAGCCTTCATTAGTTCCTGTATAACCCATACAACTTTTTAGATGGTCGCTAAGTGACCCTATGCCGTCATGATATTTTGCAGAAAGAGTAATTATCGTGTGTTTATCCAGCTTAATGCCCGAAGGTAGGGCGGATATATCGGATTTACTTAGTACATACGTAACGTTATTTCTCGTAGGGTGGCGACTAAAGTACTCTGGCCAATTCTCTTTTATATTCAAAGAGTACTGCGAGGTGGAATCTATTACATATAAAACTCTATCAGCTTGATCAATCTCGTCCCAGGCTCTCTTAATCCCCTCTTGTTCTATGGGGCTTTTTGTTTCATGAAGCCCGGCAGTATCGATGATATGCAGAGGCATACCATCGAGGTGAATGTGTTCTCTAAGTACGTCTCTTGTGGTACCGGCTACATCTGAGACAATTGCACTGTCTTTTCTTGAGAGAGCATTTAAAAGGCTTGACTTGCCTGCATTGGGTTTCCCGGCTATTACTACTGACATACCCTCTGAAATTAATGAGCCCTGGTAGGCTTTCTCTTTAATTTCTTTGAGCAAACTAAGCAAAGATTCAAGATCGACAGCTATTTTTGGATCGGCTAGAAAATTAATTTCTTCTTCTGGGAAATCTATTGCAGCCTCAACATAAACTCGCAAACCTATAAGACCTTCCAGTAAGATGCCGATTTGCTTGGAAAATTCTCCTTGCAATGATCTTACAGCACATCTTGCAGCCTGCTCTGAAGATGCACATATCAAGTCGGAAATAGCCTCAGCTTGCGTTAAATCTATTTTATTATTGAGAAACGCACGTTCAGAAAACTCCCCTGCACGAGCTAAGCGAGCACCTAACTGAAGGCTACGCTTTAACAACAGATCCATTACAGCCGGGCCGCCGTGGCCATGCAGCTCCAAAACCTCCTCTCCAGTAAATGAGTGTGGAGCAGGAAAATAAATAGCTATACCTTTATCTATAGTTATTTTTTCTTCGTCCAAGAAAGTTGTATATACCGCAGACCTTGGTTTAAGTTTTTTAGATATAAATTTTGATAAAAAAAGTGAAAGGTTCGAGCCAGAAATACGCAATATTGAAACCCCGCCCCTTCCAGGTGGAGTCGCGATGGCAGATATATTGTCAGTATCAGTATTTACACTCATTCATAATCTCAAGTGTCCGCATAAATAATATATTTTCTTGTTGTAAATGTTTTTTTGGTTTTAGGCGTTCTCTATTCTGCGAGTAATAACCCACTGTTGGAGAATCGAAAGACAATTGTTTATTGTCCAATAAAGCACTAGCCCTGCAGGAAAAAATAAGAAAAAGAAAGTAAATGCTATGGGCATGATTTTCATTACTTTGGCTTGAATTGGATCTGGAGGTGTCGGATTAAGTTGCATTTGTATAAACATACTTGCTCCCATAATTAAAGGGAGAACGAAAAACGGATCTTTGACAGAAAGGTCATTAATCCAAAGAACCCAAGGTGCGTGCCTTAGCTCAACGCTTTCCATCAACACCCAATATAGTGCTATAAAAACTGGCATTTGTACCAGTATAGGCAAACAACCACCCATTGGGTTTACCTTTTCTCTCTTGTACAAGTTCATAGTTTCTTGTGACATTTTTTGTCTATCATCTCCATAAAGTTCTTTCAGACGAAGCATTTCCGGTTGTAGTTTGCGCATATTTGCCATGGAGGTGTAACTTTTCGCTGATAATTGAAAAAAAGCTGCTTTTATCAAAAGCGTTAACATGATTATAGACCAGCCCCAGTTTCCAAAAACCTGGTGCAATTGATACAGAACCCAAAAGAGTGGCTTTGCAATCATCCACAACCATCCATAATCGATGGTTAAATCGAGATATGGTGAAATTTCTTCGAGACGGTATTGATCCTTAGGACCGGTATAAAAACCTGCTGTGAGTTGGGTTTTCTCTCCAGGGCTCAGTTTAACCTGGGGCGACGTAAAGCCCATGATGTAAAAATCTTGGTTGCTAATTTTTCTTATATTAAAGTTATTTCGAATCTTTTGGTCAGGCACCCAAGCGCTTACAAAATAATGTTGAACCATTGCCACCCAGCCACCTGTAACAGTATCTTTGAAGGTTTCATTGCTAATTTTAGCAAAATCTAGTTTTTGATAGTTTTTTTCATTAGTGGTTAACGCTGCGCCAAGGAAGGGTTGCATTCCCATAGCTGTTACATTGGTTGGGTTATGACTATCTCTTTTTATCTGACCGTAAAGTCCAGCCTCCCAAGGAGAAGTGCTTTGATTATCAATTTGATATTCGAGATTGATTAAGTAGTCTTTTCTTTTAAACGTAAACTGCTTAACAATCTGAACCCCCTCTTGTTCAAGAATTAAGCGAACGGCAAGTTTGTCCTGGCTTTCGGATAGCTGATATTCGCTGGCGCTTGTTTTGAATGTTGGTCTTCCTTTTTTTGTATCTGTTCCGTTGACACCTATCAGGCCGCTTTGAGCTAGAAAAGTTGATCCTTTTGCTCTATTTAATAAAATAAACGGTGTATCCTTGTCTGTGATATTTTGTAGGTGCTCCAGAAGCTCAACTCTGACAATATCACCTCCATGGGTGTCGATATGAACTCTGAGGACATCTGTAGTAACAACAACTAATCGTTTATTAGTATCAACATCATCGGTTGGTGTTTTTTTTGTGACTAATGTATCTGCCCGTGGAGAATCCATAGGAATATCCTCCACCAGCTCTTCAGCTTGTGTTACGTTGGTTGCCGAAATTTCGGGGACTACCAGTTGGTTTGATTGGTCTACCAAAATAGGGTTTCTTTTGGACTGGAAGCCATCCCACTCAAGAAATAGCATATACAGAACAACCAACATACCACCAATAAGAAAAGAACGTTGCCAATCCATATTTATTGTTTCCTATTTTTTTTGTCTAACTGAGGTACAGGATCATAGCCGCCAGATCTAAAGGGGTGGCATTTCATGAGGCGACAACACAAAAGATATGTTCCCTTACAAACCCCGTGTGTTTCAATAGCCTCTTCTGCATAAGAAGAACAGCTTGGATAATATCTACAGTTGTTGCCCATCCATGGGCTCAATAGAAACCTATAAAGCCTTATGGGAAAGATATACATTTTTTTTAGTAAAGTTTTGATCATAAGGTGTTCTGTATTTTATTTTTTAGTTGATCCAAACCCAGAGAGATTGTCCTTGATTGATCTTTAAATGATAGTTTACCCATACCTCTCCGAACAAGAAATATTATATCTAAAGCAACAAGATTTTGTTGATCAAGACGAAAAGACGATCTTATTACCCTTTTTACTCTGTTCCGAGCAACAGAAAGTCGTATATTTTTTTTTGCAACAATCATTCCAAGTCTTGGGTGTTTAAGTTTGTTTTGGTGGGCCAGCAATAAAAAACATGAGTTAGATACTTTAAATTGTGTTTTCTCAAAAACGCGCTGAAACGATCGTGCGTTTAGTAATCGTTTTTTCTTCTCGAAATTATAATTGGACATATTGAATGTTAACGATATGTTTGTTTAAAGCGCGATAACTCAAAAAATGAGTGTGGGCTTTAAACAATAGATTAAGATGCGAGGCTTTTGCGGCCCTTAGCTCGACGACGATTAATGACTGCCCTGCCGGCTTTTGTGGCCATTCGCGAACGAAATCCATGGGTTCTTTTTTGTTTAAGTACGCTGGGTTGAAATGTTCTTTTCATAACAGTCTTCCGTTAGGTAACTAGTATATTACATTAAGGTGTTGGATTTTAATGAAAAAGCTTCTTTAGATCAACGAAAGAATTGGGTGTTTTAAATATATAGGTATGTTTCTATTCTATAAATGGTTTTTCGTTGTGAATAAAGTGCAAATAACTCTATAGGAGTTTATGTATATGTGGTGGATTGTTTTGTGGATAAAGGCTGTTTTTTCTGTCCTGTTAATAACGGGCTGTTTGGTCCACAGCTTGCTCAGGGTTATAATACACCTTTTATTCAGCTTATATAGAGGATTTAATGTCAGATAAGCATATGATAAATATGTTTTTATTTGTGTTTTGCACAAAATATCGCCCCCTTAATAATAACAACATATATAATATATATATAAGATATATATAAATATATGTATATAGTTCCAAGCAGGGGAGATTAAACTGGTCCTCACTGCTTATGGCTTTATAATACCCCCATATAAAAAACAATTTAAAAGATTTTCGTTTATGAAACACAATGAAAAGTTTGATGTAATAGTTATTGGTGGCGGTCATGCTGGAACAGAAGCATGTCTGGCCGCTGCTCGTATGGGCAGAAAAACACTACTACTAACTCACAATATAGAAACACTTGGCCAGATGTCTTGTAACCCAGCCATAGGCGGCATAGGAAAAAGCCACCTAGTTAGAGAGATTGATGCTCTGGGTGGAATAATGGCCAAAGCAACAGATCAAAGCGGCATTCAGTTTAGAGTTTTAAACGAAAGGAAGGGGCCTGCAGTAAGAGCAACTAGAGCACAAGCAGACAGAGCTTTGTATAAATCAGCAATAAGGTGCGCCTTAGAAAACCAACCCAACCTGATGATATTTCAACAAGCGGTTAATGATTTGATCCTTGATGGTGATAGAGTTTCGGGCGTCACAACAGAAATGGGGTTAAGTTTTTTTGGAAAGACGGTCGTACTGACTACAGGTACTTTTTTGGGTGGAGAAATTTACATCGGCCTGGAAAGCCAATCGGGCGGAAGGGCTGGAGACCCACCCTCAACAAAGCTCGCCAAAAGATTACGAGAGCTACCTTTTAGGATTGATCGCCTAAAAACTGGAACACCACCAAGACTTGATGCCAGATCTATAGATTTTACAGGGCTAGAGGCTCAATGGGGAGATAAGCCAGAACCAATAATGTCATTTCTAGGAAGCGCCAACCAACACCCAAGACAAGTTTGTTGCCACATAACCCACACAAACAAAAAAACACACGAGATTATAAAACGGGGAACTGACAGATCACCGATATATTCTGGAATTATAGAGGGGGTTGGCCCAAGATATTGTCCTTCTATAGAAGACAAGGTTGTCCGTTTTGCAGACAAAGACTCACATCAAATTTTCATAGAACCGGAGGGTCTTACAACCAACGAAATTTATCCCAACGGCATATCTACGAGTCTTCCTTTTGATGTTCAGGTTGAGCTGGTGAGATCAATCAAGGGTTTCGAGGGGGCACACATCACAAGACCCGGCTATGCGATTGAGTATGATTTTTTTAACCCTCAAGACTTAAGGCGCTCTCTAGAAACCAAGCATATCGGTGGCTTGTTTCTTGCGGGGCAAATAAACGGAACCACCGGTTACGAAGAGGCTGGCGCACAGGGTTTATTGGCGGGGACTAACGCAGCCTTGTTCTCGGAAGACAAGGCCCCCTTGTTGGTTGGTCGTGATGAGGGTTACATGGGTGTTTTGGTAGACGATTTGATTACCATGGGAACGGTGGAGCCCTACAGAATGTTTACCAGCAGAGCAGAGTATCGTTTATTGTTAAGACAGGACAACGCTGATCTGCGTTTAACAGAAAAAGGTAGAGGTGTTGGTTTGATTGGAGAGGAAAGATGGAGGGCTTTTTGTGAAAAAAAAGAGGCCATAGAATCAGAACAACAGCGACTTAAGAGTAACTGGATTCAAGTTAATTCATTGATAGCTAATGAGATAAATAGCAAATTTGAGACTCCCCTGTCCCACGAATACAATATGTTAGATTTATTGAAAAGGCCTGAATTAAAGTATCACGATTTAGTCAAACCAGATGACCCATTAAGCGCCCCACAAGATGTTGCTGAGCAAATAGAAATCCAAGCTAAATATTCTGGATATATTGATAGGCAAAAACAAGAAATTGCAAAACTTCACAGGCAGGAAGACACGAAAATACCAACAAGTCTCAAGTTTAACCAAATCCAAGGCCTTTCAAACGAAGTGAAACAAAAATTATTTGATATTAAGCCAGAGACTTTAGCGCAAGCCTCACGTATCCCAGGAATTACACCAGCAGCAATTTCTATATTGCTTGTTTACTTAAAAAAACACTCAGAAAAAAAGACTGCTTAAGAAATGATAAAACCACTCCAACAGATGCTCGAAGAGGGCGCTGATCAATTGGGCTTAAAAATTACACCCTTACAAATTTCACAGTTGCTTTCTTATATAGAAACATTGGATAAATGGAACAGCGCGTATAATTTAACTTCTGTCCGTGATAAAAATAAAATGATGGCAGTTCATATTCTAGATAGCCTTAGTATAGCTCCATTCATTAGAGGAAAATTTTTTTTAGATGCAGGGACTGGTGCAGGTTTACCTGGAATTCCTTTAGCAATACTTTATCCTGATCGTCACTTCACACTACTGGATTCAAACGGAAAAAAAATAAGATTTATTTTTCAAGTGAAAAATCAGCTAGGCCTCAAAAATTTGACAGAAATACAATGTCGACTTGAAGACTACAAACCAAAAGCCTTGTTTGACGCTATCACCAGCAGGGCTCTCTGCTCTCTTTCTGACATGATAAAAAAAACTAAACACCTTCTAAAGGACGGGGGTAAATTTTATGCAATGAAAGGCCATCTCCCGCAACAAGAGTTGAGTATATTAACAAAACATTATAAGGTCATTAGTTCACATAAATTATTAGTGCCGGGCATAGAAATCAACCGACACCTTATCGAAATAGAATCTTTAAATTAAAATCCTTGAGGAAGTTTTGTGGCTAAAATATTCACTGTTGCTAATCAAAAAGGCGGAGTAGGGAAAACTACAACCAGTATAAATTTAGCCGCTTCTCTGGTTAGTTATAAAAAGCGTGTGCTTTTGGTTGATATGGATCCCCAAGGAAACGCTACCATGGGTAGTGGTGTGGATAAATTGAGCCTTAAAATTTCTGTGCTCGATGTATTGGCAGGAGAGGTCGATATATCCGATGGAATTCAGACGAGTCAGGCAGGAGGTTATGATTTGTTGCCGTCAAATGGCGACCTTACAGCAGCTGAGGTGGAGTTATTAGAGCTTAAAAACAAAGAAAGTCGATTAAGACACGCGCTGATACATGTAAAAGACGATTATGACTTCATAATAATTGATTGTCCTCCCTCACTGAGTATGCTGACAATTAACTCTTTAGTTTCTTGTGATGGTGTAATTGTTCCAATGCAATGTGAATATTTCGCACTCGAAGGATTATCCGATTTAATTGGGACCATAAGTAAAATTAGCCAACGGTTTAATCCCAAACTAAAACTGGAAGGAATAGTTAGGACAATGTTCGATCCAAGAAACACCCTCTCCAATGAAGTAACAGCCCAACTAACAAAACATTTTGGAAGGATAATGTATCAAATTGCAATACCTCGTAATGTCCGCCTTGCTGAGGCACCAAGCCACGGTCTACCTGGCCTCGCTTACGACAAAAAGTCTAAAGGGGCGCTAGCATATCTTGGATTAGCTGGTGAAATACTCAGACGAGAACGAGATCTTATTAACTAAAAAAATAGGTCGAGATATGGGAAAAAGAAAAGGATTAGGGAGGGGCCTCGATGCTTTATTAGCTGCGGGACCAGACGGCGATCTCAATGTAAACCCGAACCTCACTCAGGCCAACGAAGGGGCATTAATGAGCTTGCCAGTGGAATTCCTTACCAGAGGAGAATATCAACCGCGACGAGACATGTCACCGGAGGCCCTCGATGAGCTTGCTGGATCAATAAAATTGCATGGTGTTATGCAGCCCATTGTCGTTAGAAAAACTGATTACCAAAAATATGAAATAATTGCCGGGGAAAGAAGATGGCGCGCCGCACAATTAGCTGGCCTGGATGTGGTTCCAGCGCTTGAAAAAAATGTTTCTGATAACGCAGCTTTGGCAATGTCTTTAATTGAGAATATACAGCGCGAAGACCTCAATGCCATTGAGGAGGCTCAAGCATTAACCCGACTAAAAGAAGAATTTAACTTAACTCACCAAGAAGTTTCCGACGCAGTTAGCAAATCTCGAAGTACTGTAACCAATCTAATTCGCCTCATGTCTCTAGAAAAAGAGGTCCAAAAACTTCTAGAGCATGGCGATCTGGAGATGGGCCACGCAAGAGCTTTGTTAGCCCTTGGTGGAAATATGCAATTAAATGCAGCCAGAACTGCCGTTTCAAAAAACATGAGTGTAAGGCAAACCGAAGCGTATGTTAGGTTTTTGCTTCAAGACAAAAAAACAGGCAACGTTAAAAAACAACCAAGCCCTGATGTCAAAAGTCTTGAAGATCGGCTTTCAAATACTTTAGGGGCCGCGGTAGTTCTTCAACACAATGTTAACGGGAAAGGTCGCCTTATACTAAAATATAACAGCCTAGAAGAGCTAGATGGCATCCTAGAACATATAAGATAGTTGCGTTCAAATCCTTATATTTGTTCATAAAACGATCATTGGATAAAAAATTTACACTTAATTTGGTAATAATACATCAAAGATATCTTGAATCTGTTGCTCGTACTACCTATAATTGCGGGCGCTTTGAAAAGTAAAGTATCGACAAAGAAAATACTGGTTATGCATGAAGACAACAATTAAGGCACCACCAGTAAAGCAAATAGCAAAAACTCAAATGTTGATTTTGCTTGTTGCGATTGTAATATTGGCGCCACTTGATATGACAATTTCTTTTTCAGTATTGATTGGCGGGATAATACAAATAGTGCCACAAGCCTATTTTTCTTCATTAGCTTTTCGATACACAGGAGCACAACAAGCTCCAAAAATAGTACGGGCTATACAAAAAGGAGCATCTGGGAAATTATTAATAACCGCATTTTTGTTTGGGTTATCTTTTTACTTTCTCGATACACTAGATGTGCGAGTTTTATTCCTCGCTTACTGTCTGATGATAATTATTCAATGGTTTTGTGCTGCTAAGGCAGTGAATAAATATATAAATTAATTTAGCTGGTTTACGAGATAACGATGGCAGGCGATACAGAACTTACATCAACAAGCTATATCCAACACCATTTGACCAACTTAACTTTTGGTCAAACAGAAAGTGGGTGGGGTTTTGCCCACAGTGGTCAAGAAGCAGCAGAGATGGGCTTTATGTCTGTTAATGTAGACAGCTTGGGTTGGTCTATAGGGCTTGGTTTAATTTTTGCTTTTATATTTAGGTTTGCTGCAACTCGAGCAACAAGTGGCGTTCCAGTTGGTTTCCAAAATTTTATTGAAATGATGGTTGAGTTTGTGGATGGCACAGTTAAAGACAGTTTCCATGGACACAATCTTTGGATAGCGCCTATAGCTTTAACTATTTTTGTATGGGTTTTTCTGATGAATCTCATGGATCTAATACCCGTTGACTTCATTCCACATCTATTTGAGATGAGTGGCGTTCCTTTTCAGAAAATAGTTCCATCGACCGATCCAAACATAACACTAGGTATGGCTTTAGCAGTATTTAGTATGATTCTTTACTACAGCTTAAAAATAAAGGGTATCACCGGTTTTATGGGTGAGCTGACACTACAGCCTTTCGCGGCAAAAAATCCCATCATTCAGGCCATTTTTATACCAATTAATCTCGCCCTCGAATTAGTTGGCTTGTTAGCTAAACCCTTTTCATTGGGGTTAAGGCTTTTCGGAAACATGTATGCAGGGGAGATGATTTTTATTTTAATTGCCATTATGTATATGAGTGGCAGTTTGGTATTAGGCGCTTTTGGCGGAGTATTGCAGCTTGGTTGGGCAATTTTCCATATTTTAATTATTACATTGCAAGCGTTTATTTTTATGGTGTTAACCGTTGTATACCTAGGTATGGCACACGAGAATCACTAATTATTTCAACTAACTTTAGTTATTAGGAGAACAAAATGGGACTTATCATGATCGCAGCTGCAGTTATGGTTGGCTTTGGCGCCTTGGGGGCGGCAGTAGGCATGGGTTTGTTGGGTGGCAAATTGCTTGAAGGAACGGCTCGTCAGCCTGAACTGGGGCCAATGCTTCAAGGAAAAATGTTTTTGTTAGCGGGCTTAATTGACGCGATTCCAATGATTGGTGTTGGTATTGGTATGTATCTAATTTTTGCCGTTGCACCAGGCGTAGCAGGCTAATTTTGATATATATTTTTTTTAAAGACAACAAAAAAAATGAGGTGTTGGTGTGAATATAAACCTAACCCTAATCGGACAGTCGATTTCTTTTCTTTTTTTCATTTGGTTCTGCAAGAAATTTGTATGGACGGCTTTAATCAGCTCAATGGAAGAAAGACAGAAAAAAATAGCAGATGGATTAGATGCAGCAGATAAAGCATCTCGAGATCTAGAGGCCGCTCAAGAGAAAGTATCAGAAAAGCTTAAAGATGCTAAAAAAGAAGCCTCAGCAATTATAGAGCAAGCTAATAAACGAGCTAGTCAAATCGTTGATGAAGCGAAAGATCAAGCTAAAATTGAAGCTGAAAGAGTCAAGGCTGGGGCAAAAGCTGAAATCGATATGGAAGTAAATAGGGCTAAGGAAGAGCTGCGTAGTAAGGTTGCAGTTTTAGCCCTAGCTGGCGCAGAAAAAATACTGCAAGCCAATATTGATGAGAAAACAAATACAGCTCTTGTAAATGATTTGGCATCACAACTTTAACAGGAACTTGATATGGCAGAATTGAGCACCTTAGCGCGACCTTATGCAAAAGCGGCTTTTGAATATGCTGTTGCAGGCAAGAACCTCAAGGGCTGGTCAAACAGCTTGAAGGCTGTGGCTGCTGTTTGTCAGAATGAAAAAGTGGTAAATTTGCTTAGTTCGCCAAGCTCTACTTCGGCGCAGCAAGCAAAGTTAACGATTGAAATATGTGGCGATGAAATAAATGAAAAAACGAAAGGATTCATATCGGTCCTGGCGGAGAACAAAAGACTTAAATTATTACCACAAATTTCAAAGCAATTTGAGACGTTAAAAGATAATAGAGAGAAAACCATAGATGTAGATGTGGTTTCCGCTATTAAACTTAGCGATAAACAAAAAAACACGCTGGCAAGTGCACTCAGCGCAAAGCTTGAAAGAGAAGTCAATATGCAAGTATCTGTCGATACGAGTCTTATTGGTGGAGCAGTTATTCGAGCAGGAGACACCGTTATCGATGGCTCCATTTGCGGTAGATTGACAACACTTGCTCAAGTATTACATTCCTAGGATCGAGGAACTGAAAAAATGCAGCAATTGAATCCATCTGAAATCAGCGAAATAATCAAGCAACGTATAGATAGTCTTGAGGTTTCATCTGAAGCACGTAATGAAGGTACAATCGTCTCTGTATCAGACGGTATTATCCGTATACATGGTCTAGCAGACGTCATGTATGGTGAGATGATTGAGTTTGATGGGGGCATATACGGTATGGCCCTTAACTTAGAGCGCGACTCTGTAGGTGCAATTATTCTTGGGGACTACCAGTCTCTTGCAGAAGGCCAAAAAGCTAGATGTACAGGACGTATTCTTGAAGTGCCAGTGGGACCAGAGTTAGAGGGGCGCGTAGTTGATGCCTTAGGCAACCCCATCGATGGCAAAGGCCCAATAAAAGCTAAACTTACAGATGCACTCGAAAAGGTTGCTCCTGGGGTTATTGCACGACAATCCGTAGATCAACCAGTTCAAATTGGCCTTAAGGCTATTGATGCAATGGTTCCCATTGGTCGCGGGCAACGAGAATTAATTATTGGTGACAGGCAAATTGGCAAAACCGCAATAGCAGTTGATGCGATCATTAATCAAAAAGATTCTGGTATTAAATGTATTTATGTGGCTATTGGGCAAAAAGCTTCTTCGATTGCAGCTGTTGTACGAAAACTCGAAGAACATGGCGCAATGGACCATACAATTGTAGTTGCAGCTACAGCTTCTGATCCGGCAGCCATGCAATATTTAGCTCCATTTGGTGGTTGCACGATGGGTGAGTATTATCGTGATAGAGGTCAAGATGCCCTAATTATTTACGATGATCTGACAAAACAAGCAATTGCATACAGACAAATATCATTATTATTGAGACGACCCCCGGGTCGAGAAGCATACCCTGGTGATGTATTTTATCTTCATTCTCGTTTACTTGAACGAGCCGCTCGTGTAAATGCTGAATACGTTGAAAAATTTACTAAAGGAAAAGTTAAAGGAAAAACTGGATCTTTAACTGCTCTACCAGTTATTGAAACACAAGCGGGAGATGTTTCTGCTTTTGTACCCACTAATGTCATTTCTATTACTGATGGGCAAATATTCCTCGAAGCCGCAATGTTTAATGCCGGCGTAAGGCCAGCTATGAACGCGGGTGTTTCTGTTTCTCGAGTAGGTGGGGCCGCTCAAACAAAGATCGTGAAAAAGCTATCAGGCGGTATTCGTACAGCTTTAGCGCAATATAGAGAGCTAGCAGCATTTTCACAGTTTGCATCTGATCTTGATGACGCCACTAAAGCACAATTAGACCACGGTGAGCGTGTTACTGAGCTTATGAAACAAAAACAGTATGCTCCACTAGGCGTTGCAGAGATGGGTTTAATGATCTACGCAGCTGACAATGACTTTCTTAATGAGATACCTGTAAACAAAATCGGTGATTTTGAAGCAGCGCTTTTATCATATTTTAAGGCAGAGCACGGAGATCTTATGGACCAGATTAATAAATCGGGTGACTGGAATGACGATATTCAGGCAAGCTTTGAAGCGGCGCTTAAGAAATTTTCTAGTACGCAAACCTGGTAATTCTGAATTAAGACAAAATAAAATTGTTTTAAATTAAGGCGTAAAAATGGCTGTTGGTAAAGAAGTTAAAACTAAGATCTCTAGTATTAAAAGCACACAAAAAATTACTAGTGCTATGGAGATGGTAGCCGCAAGTAAAATGCGTAAGGCCCAAGAAAGAAGGGCGGTGGGTAAGCCATATGCTATACGCATTCGATCTGTCGTGGGTCAAATTGCAAGAGCGGCAAGTGAATATAAACATGTGTACATGGAGCAACGTGAAATCAAGCGTGTCGGATATATAATCATATCTACAGACCGTGGTTTATGTGGTGGACTTAACACCAATCTGTTTAAACAAGTCTTAAGGTCAATGAAAGATTGGTCAGACAAAGGTATTTCTAATGATTTATGCGTCGTTGGAAATAAAGCTGCGGGGTTTTTTAATAGTTTTGGTGGGAATATTGTTGCCACTGTTAAAGATTTAGGCGATGCACCAACACAAAACGACTTAATCGGCGGTGTAAAGGTCATGTTAGATGCTTACGAGGCCGGCACTATTGATCAGCTTTCTCTTGTTTCAAACGAATTCGTAAACACTATGACGCAAACGCCGTTGGTAGAACAGCTGTTGCCTCTTAAGCCAGTTGAAAATCAAGAGCTGTCACATCACTGGGACTATTTGTATGAACCAGATGCTAAAGAATTACTAGATGAACTGTTGGTTAGATACATCGAATCACAGGTTTATCAGGGAGTTGTAGAAAATAAGGCCTGCGAGCAAGCAGCGCGAATGATAGCAATGAAAAGTGCGACCGATAATGCAGGGGAGCTGGTCAAAGAATTACAGTTACTCTACAACAAGGCACGCCAGGCAGCCATTACCCAAGAACTGTCAGAAATTGTTAGTGGCGCAGCAGCAGTTTAACCAAATATTTCAAAGGTTTAGTAGAAGAGGAACCGAAAATGAGTAGTGGTCGTATTGTTCAAATTATTGGTGCAGTTATTGATGTAGAATTTTCTCGTGATCAAATACCTAATGTGTATGACGCATTGATCGTTGAAGGAAAAGAACTGACTCTCGAAGTTCAACAGCAATTAGGCGATGGTATTGTTCGTACTATTGCTATGGGTTCTTCAGAGGGAATTAGTCGAGGCCTGAATGTTAATAATACAGATGCCCCCATTTCTGTTCCTGTCGGAATAGAGACCTTGGGACGAATTATGGATGTTCTTGGCAACCCTATAGATGAGCGGGGCCCGATTGGTGAAAAAGTAAAATCTGCTATTCACAGAAAGCCACCTGCTTATGATGAATTGGCTGCATCAAATGAATTATTAGAAACTGGCATAAAAGTTATTGATTTGGTTTGCCCCTTTGCTAAAGGCGGTAAAGTTGGCCTATTTGGTGGAGCGGGTGTTGGTAAGACTGTAAACATGATGGAGCTGATTAATAACATAGCAACAGAACACTCAGGTTTATCTGTATTCGCAGGTGTTGGTGAAAGGACCAGAGAAGGCAATGATTTTTATTTTGAAATGCAGGAGTCTAACGTTGTTAATATAGAAACTCCAAGTAAATCAAAAGTAGCCATGGTTTATGGGCAAATGAATGAGCCCCCCGGTAATAGATTACGAGTTGCACTGACTGGACTAACTATGGCCGAAAAATTTCGTGATGAAGGTAAAGATGTACTGTTATTTATCGATAACATTTATAGATATACCTTGGCAGGAACAGAGGTTTCTGCATTGCTTGGTCGTATGCCATCAGCTGTAGGATATCAGCCAACTTTAGCAGAAGAAATGGGTGTTCTTCAGGAGAGGATTACTTCTACGAAAACCGGTTCAATCACATCTGTTCAAGCAGTTTATGTGCCTGCCGATGATTTGACAGATCCATCACCTGCAACAACTTTTGCTCACTTAGATTCTACTGTTGTATTAAGTCGTGATATCGCATCTAAGGGCATATATCCAGCGGTGGATCCACTGGATTCTACATCTCGTCAACTAGACCCACTAATTGTAGGGCAAGAGCACTATGAGGTAACTCGTGGAGTTCAATTAGTTCTTCAAAGATTTAAAGAACTAAAAGACATCATCGCCATCCTGGGAATGGATGAGCTATCTGAAGAGGATAAACAGGTTGTAGCTCGTGCTAGAAAAATAGAAAGATTTTTATCACAACCGTTTCATGTAGCAGAGATCTTTACTGGTTCACCTGGTAAATATGTTTCTTTGAAACAGACGATTGCAGGCTTTAAAGGGATCCTTGACGGAGACTATGATGAGCTGCCAGAGCAGGCATTTTACATGGTCGGCTCTATTGAAGAAGCTGTAGAAAAAGCAGCAACACTTAAATAAGAGAATTGATTATGTCGTCGACAGTCCAATGTGACATCGTAAGTGCTGAACAATCCCTATTTTCTGGGTTGGTCGAACTTGTGGTTGCTACTGGCTCTCAGGGTGAGCTAGGTGTGGCCCATGGACATGCACCTCTTTTAACTAATCTAAAACCTGGCCCTGTAAGAATAATCAAGGAGGGCGGGGAAGAAGTAGTTTTCTATCTTTCTGGTGGATTTTTAGAAATTCAACCTAATGTCATCTCAATTTTAGCAGATACTGCTCTTCGCGGAGACGATCTTGACGAGGCGGCAGCCATGTCAGCAAAAAGTAAAGCTGAAGAGGCAATAACAAATCAAAGTGGCGATTTTGATTACTCTAAAGCAGCTGCGCAATTAGCTGTAGCATCAGCACAACTCAGGACTATTGAGCAGATACGAAAA
Organism: uncultured Porticoccus sp.; assembly: GCA_964276025.1. Lineage (GTDB taxonomy): Bacteria > Pseudomonadota > Gammaproteobacteria > Pseudomonadales > Porticoccaceae > Porticoccus. The sequence continues at coordinate 373,747 of CAXYDD010000002.1, forward strand.
AAATTGGGCAGTAAAAAATAAATGCAAATGAAGTATTGGGGGGGTGGCAATAGCCACCCTTTTTTTTGGACTTCTATTTATCTTGAATATACGATGATAGTGCTCATTTGTAGCAATCATGCAAAGTTCCTGATTAAATAAAGAAAATTCACTGAATGTAGAATGTTATGACTGTTGATATAGTAATTCTTGCCGCGGGACAGGGCACGAGAATGAAATCGCTTCTTCCCAAGGTGCTTCATCGCTTAGCGGATAAACCACTACTCCAGCACGTTATCAATATGGCTAAAACCATACCTGATTCGAATATAACTATTGTAACTGGTTATGCATCTGAACAAATACAGAATTCAGTAGTTGGGGAAGATTTAAAATATGTGTATCAAGCAGAACAACTTGGTACAGCTAACGCAGTACAAACAGCTACCCCTGATTTAGATTCTCATGGAATCACTTTAATTTTATATGGTGATGTGCCGCTTATTTCTAGTAAAACCGTCTTATCGACACTAAAAGTTGTCAATAATAATACAATGGGTCTATTAACCGTAGTACTTGAAAAACCTGAGGGTTACGGAAGAATAGTGCGTGACCTAAAAGGTAATGTTTGTGGGATTGTCGAGCAAAAAGATGCGAAGCCCCAAGAGCTAGAAATCCAAGAAATTAATACAGGGGTCTTAGCAATTAGGACAAATCTTTTGCAAAAATGTTTACCCCAGATCGGAAATGATAACGCCCAAAAAGAATATTATTTGACGGATCTTATTTCAATTGCTCATAAAGCTGGTATTAAAATTGAAGCTGTAAACCCTAGCTCTCCTGAAGAGGTAGAGGGCGTAAATACACGGAAGCAGTTAAGCAGATTAGAACGTCTTTACCAGCAGGAGCAAGCAGAAAAGCTAATGGTGAACGGTGCCACATTAGCGGACCCTTTAAGAGTCGACATACGCGGGACAGTCTCTTGTGGTATAGACGCTTTCATTGATATTAATACTGTCTTTGAAGGTGAGGTGAAGATAGGAAAGAATGTGTCTATTGGCCCTAACTGCCTGATTATAGAAAGCTCCATAGGAGATAATGTAAAGATTAAGGCTAATACGATTATTGAAAATAGTACAATATGTAATGGTGTCGAAGTTGGACCATTCGCTAGAGTCAGACCAAGAACACTTCTCAGTGATAATTCTAAAATAGGCAACTTTGTAGAAGTAAAAAACACAGAAGTAGGCAAAGGTAGTAAAATTAATCATTTAAGCTATGTTGGTGATTCTAAATTAGGAAAAGATGTAAACGTTGGAGCAGGAACCATCACTTGTAATTATGATGGTGCTAATAAAAATAAAACAATTATGGGTGATGGCAGTTTTATCGGTTCGAATGCCTCGTTAGTTGCACCTGTAACTATTGGGAAAAATGCTACAATTGGCGCCGGTTCGACTATCACAAAAGATGTTCCAGATAATGAACTATCTGTATCCAGAAGCCGACAACTGAACAAGTCTGGGTGGATTCGCCCTAAAAAGAAAAAGTAATATTGGGAGAATTAAAAAAAGGTTTTAAGCCCGCTTAATTAATAATTGGAAAGTTATATGTGTGGAATTGTTGGTGCTTTGTCAGAACAGAACGTTGTTGGTATTTTAATAGAAGGACTAAAGCGCCTCGAATATCGTGGATATGATTCCGCCGGTTTATCTTTTTTTGATGAAAATAGCGAATTACATACTTATAAGAACTCAGGCAAAGTAAAAAATTTAATTGACACACTAGCCTCTCAGCCCAATATTGGTTTTTCTGGAATAGCACATACGAGATGGGCTACTCACGGAGAACCCTCTGAAATAAATTCCCACCCTCATAGATCCTCAGACGTTACTGTTGTTCATAATGGTATCATTGAGAACCACAAAGAATTGCGTTGCGAAATGCAAAATCATGGCTACGTGTTTGTTTCAGATACCGATACTGAGGTAGTGGCCCATTTAATACATTATTATTATTCTAGTTTAAACTCCCTTAAGAGCGCTGTTCAAAAAACAATTTCACGTCTAGAGGGCGCTTATGCTTTAGGGGTAATGTGTGCAAGAGACCCTGGGGTACTAATTGGAGCGCGTAAAGGTAGTCCCTTAGTTTTAGGGCTCGGCGATGATGAAAACTTTATCGCATCAGATCAGATGGCTTTGCGACAAGTTACAAATAATTTTATCTTTATGGAAGAAGGCGATTTAGTAGAACTTAGGACATGCAGTTATAACCTAATAGACTCATCAGGAAACAATGTAAAAAGGAAAATAGTCATAATTGCTGATAAAGATGAAATAGCAGAAAAAGGAAATTATAAGCACTTTATGCTCAAAGAAATATTTGAACAACCTGAAATGCTTAAGGCAACACTGCAAGGAAGAATCAGTAATAAACATGTTTTACCAGAAGCATTTGGTATTGAGGCGCCTGCTATTTTTGCAAAGGTTAAAGCTATTCATATAGTAGCTTGTGGAACTAGTTATCACGCAGGCCTAATCGCAAAGTATTGGTTAGAAGAATGGACGGGAATACTTTGTCAGGTAGAAGTAGCAAGCGAGTATCGCTATAGAAAATCAGTGATTCTTAAAGATACATTATTCGTGACTATTTCACAGTCAGGCGAAACAGCTGATACGCTCGCAGCTCTACAGTTAGCAAAAAGTTCCGGTTATTTAGCATCTTTAGCTATTTGTAATGTTGCCAATAGCTCGTTGGTCCGCGAATCCGATTTAGTATTAATGACCTATGCTGGACCAGAAATTGGAGTAGCTTCAACAAAAGCATTTACAACCCAACTAGCAGCCCTTCAGCTATTATTTATTGGTTTAGGCAAAAATCATGGCCTTGATAGTGAAAAAGAACAACAGCTTATAAAGGCACTTCACCAGCTGCCTCAGCTTTGTAGTAAAACTTTAGAGCTGACTAATATTATAGAAAAAACATTCCAATCTTTCTCAGATAAAAATCATGCTTTATTTTTAGGTCGTGGAGTTCAGTTCCCTGTGGCGCTGGAGGGCGCTTTAAAATTAAAAGAAATTTCTTATGTCCATGCTGAAGCATACCCTGCTGGGGAACTTAAGCATGGCCCCTTGGCACTCATAGACAATAAAATGCCAGTCATCGCGGTAGCGCCAAATAATGAATTATTAGAAAAATTAAAATCTAATTTACAGGAAGTAAAAGCCAGGGGTGGTCAGCTATTTGTTTTTGCAGATCAAGATGCTGGGTTCGAAAATGAACCAGGTGTCACAGTAATCAATTTGCCCCATGTGCCTAAGAGCCTGGAAGCAATCATTTACACTTTACCCCTTCAGTTGCTCTCTTACCATGTTGCAGTGTTAAAGGGTACCGACATAGATCAGCCAAGGAACCTAGCCAAATCTGTCACAGTAGAATAATTTCGGGTAGTGGGGGATTTTAGAAACCTATATCCCATGCCTTGAAATAAACATCACAATTCAATCAAACCACTTTACACACTATCAACCCATTAATTTTGATTACCTTACTTTTAACTTTTAATCTTGATCGTTTAACCTCGTCTAAACTACGTATGGGCAAACCTATTAGTTCTAGTTGATAGTTGAAAATACAAATAATGAGTATAATTCAATCAGTATATTTAGAAGTAGTAAATTGGAGTACACTTATCTCATTGTTTAAATTCAATTTATTACTGTCGAGTAAATATATACAATAAATTGAACTTAGATCAAGTCTTTATAAATTTTACGCAACATGATAAGCGTAAAGATACAGATTTTTTATCAACATTTCCCGAAATGGAAGACTGGTGGAACATTTGAAAGGAAGCAAAGGTAACGATATGAGAAACTGGTTTGCAATGTCAATGACAAAGTTTTTCCGTTTCATGGCAGACACATTCTTTGCCAAACGTTATGGACATAGAGCAATAGTGTTAGAAACTGTAGCAGGTGTTCCAGGCATGGTTGCTGGTATGTGGTTACACATGAAAAGTTTACGCAAAATGAAAACAGGATATGGTCCAGATATTAGAGAAATGTTAGCAGAAGCAGAAAACGAGCGAATGCATTTAATGTTTTTCATAGAAATAGTACAACCAAATATATTTGAAAGACTATTGGTTTTATCTGCACAATTAATTTTTATGATATTTTATACAATACTTTATATAGTAAGTTATAAAACAGCACATAGAATGATTGGCTGCTTTGAAGAAGAAGCAGTAAAGAGTTATACAGATTATTTGGATATGGTAGAACGAGGTGAAGTAGAAAATGTCCCTGCACCTAGTTTAGCAATTGAATATTACAAAATGAAAAAGAATGCAAAGTTATCAGATCTTATAAAATGTGTAAGAGCAGATGAACAACATCATAGCGAAATTAATCACAAATATGCAGACGGCGATACTTCTTATAAGAGAAAATGGACGTAGATAAGATTATTGTTGCTGTAAAAAAAGAGTTATTACCTAGCAGATGCTCCACTGATTAGACCCAGTTTGTTATCTACATCTGATAATGCACCGAATATTTGGTTCTCACGCTTCTTGAGTTCCTCATTTACTTGATTTGCAATCTAACCATAGGTTTTCATTATCCTCTTGTGCAACATGATTTGAACTACCTTTAATGTATTTAACAGTTATTTGGGGGGGGTTTTTGATTCGTTTAAGATTTCATTTTAGTATATTTTTTATTATCCTCTCTTTTTCACTCACCGGATTAGCAAGTGATACAAACTATATGTTTGGATGGTCTCATCTGGACGACACTGAATTAAAAATACCCAGAGGCGGAACTTCTAGTGGACCGGATGTTCAATTCGACGATGAAAAGAGCGAATATTGGATAAAGCTTCAGGAAAAAAAGGGAAGCAGTTTTGAAAAAGATAAATTAGCGATTCTTGCAATGCAGGGAGAATTCAAGGCAAACTTTGATTTTATGGAAACTATGGGGTTTGTAAGTAATTATAAACCACAAAAACCATATCAGTCATGGGGAACAGAATTTGTAATTGCAATTGAAGAAAAGGAAGATTTTATTAGTTTGCAGCATATTATGGTGATGTTTTTCGAGCAAGAAGATGGAACCATATCAAAACCAGTTGTTATGAAACACTGGAGACAAGATTGGAAGTATGAAGACGATAAGTTAAATTCTTATATAGGGAATAACACATGGGCTGAGAATCACATCTCATTAAATCAAAGGAAAGGTACATGGTCACAATCAGTCTACCAAGTCGACGACTCTCCTAGATACCAAGCGTATGGGAAATGGACCCACTATAAAAATTTTTCATCTTGGACTGGCAAAGAAACATGGAGAGTGTTGCCAAGAAGGGAAACAACCATTAGAAACGACTACGACTTAATTATTGGAACTAACATACACACAATAACACCTGATGGATGGGTGCATGAGCAAAATAATAAAAAGGTTATTATGGGAGAAAAAAAATTAGTTCTCGCAAAAGAGATTGGATTAGCTAGATACCAGAGAATCAAAGATTTTGACTGGGAAGCTGGAAAAATTTTTTGGAAAAATACAAATATATTTTGGCAAGAAGTGAGAAAAAAATGGCAAGAAAGACTGAGCAGCTCCAAAAAGGTAACAATTATTCAGGAAGTAAAAGGACGATATCTTTTTACGAAGTTTTTTCAACTTGCAAGAAGTTATGAAAATGGAGATAAAAAAGCGATAGATAAAATATATAATGTCATTAGTGAGCATACAAGGATAAATTGATCCTCAACTCTTTGAGATAAAAAGGCTTGAAGGGATCTAAAGCAAAGGAACTTAATCTTTAAAAAAATACAAAACTAGTAGTTTATTTTTGTATATTACAAGTAACTGTATAAAATGGCGAAACAACTATGTCGGTGGTTGGGATGAACTCTGACACAGTGAGGTAGTTTTTAACGGACGCACAAACTAATTAACCTAAACGATGTTTGGTCAATATACACGTGCGTCGTCTTGATATTTCAAGAAGAATACAATATCTTATTATTGTTAATTATTTGATAGAGGTTTTTATGGAAATGAAGGAAATTAACTCAGAAGCTGTATGCAATATATTAAATGAAATAATGGAATATGAATTAGCCGGAGTTGTCAGATATACCCACTCCGCCATGATGGTTAGTGGACCATATAGACTTCCAATCGTTAAATTTTTGAAAGACCAGGCTTCTGAATCGTTGACACATGCCCAGCAGGCTGGAGAATTAATCGTTGGACTGGACGGCCACCCCAGCCAAAGCATTGCAAAAATTAAAGAAACCCACAGACACTCAATAAAAGATATACTTGAAGAAAGTTTGGCCCATGAGCAGGGAGCACTCGGGCTCTATAAGAAATTTTTACAGAATGTTGCAGATAGATCAATTTATTTAGAGGAATATGCACGCGGGCTAATAGGACAAGAGGAACAACATTCACTAGAACTAAAAGCAATGTTAAAAGACTTTGGTTAAAGTTATATTTGTTTTTATAAGCTTTTTTGCTCATTGCATCTATCGAAAGAGCCTAAATCAGGTTTTATAAATCGGCACTATGCAAGCTAAAATTTAAAAAATAACTTGGATATTTCTGAATTTTGGAGTATTTTTGAATAATTATGTATGTAGGAAGAGGCGTTTACTGATATGAAAAAACCAAATTTCTTCAAGAGAATGATAATGCTCTCTGTTTCGATGTGGAGAGTTGTTATGAATGTGAAATATAACCCACTAAAATACGTTCCATGTCCTGTATTGCAATCATATTTTATGTTGGTGTTATTTGTAATTTGGAGCGTATTTTTCGGATTCATTGCTACAGTTTATTTAGGACTAGTTAACTATAGCACTATAGCAAGTATCCTCATTCACTTGTCTGTGCTAGTTCCTTTAGTGATAACAAATGCTGTATTTATTGATGCAGAAAGGGATGGACATAAATGGCTTATCGAATGGGAAGCCGAGCAGTCAAAATATAAATTATTTACAAATCGCCTGAAAGTTAAAAATACCGTTATTTGGAAACCAAAAATATTTCAATAACCAAATTTAATTAAATCGCTCTTGATCAGTCCGTGCGTCTTGGTGTGTTAAAAAAATACTTTATCTCGTAATAAAAAATAATTTGATTTTTTTTGGCTATCAATTTGTTGGAACCCTCCCTATTACATATAATACTGAGCATAGATAAGTGCTAAAGGTTGTATATTGATCATGATATTAGAATTTTGGCAGGCAAGCCTAATTGCAATGATTAGTGTTTTTTTTGCGATAAAAATTCTTCGGCCAATAGCTTTAGGTATACATTTAGTAGATGTTCCAGATGACCGAAAACAACATGATGGGAATGTTCCACTAATAGGTGGCCTTTCAATATATTTTGGTTTAATGATAGCGATGTACATCACCCATCCTTTACCAGATAATTTATTTTACTTGCTAATGACCGCGTCATTAATTTTGTTAATCGGTGTATTGGACGATTTAAAAGACCTGAGTATATGGTTGCGTATCCTGATTCAAATAGTTTCCTGTATAATTATAATAATATTTACCGATATCCGTATTACGTCTTTTGGTAGCCCGTTCGGCACAAATGAAATTGAATTAGGCAGGCTTGCTATTCCTTTCACAATTTTTGCAGTGGTTGGCTTAGTTAATGCATTTAATATGAGTGACGGTATTGATGGTTTGGCTGGATCTTTGGCCCTTGTCACTGTCATTGGAGTAATTTTATTTGATGCTGTGACAAAAAAAGCCCCGATATTAGGCTTCTTATTAATGTTTAGTGCTGCCCTTTTACCATATTTGTTCACTAACCTTGTTTCTTCACAAAAAATATTTTTAGGAGATGCTGGCAGTCTACTGATTGGTTTTATTTTGGCATGGATTTTAGTATTTTTGAGTCAAGGTGACTCTAGATCAATGGTTCCAACATCAGTTTTGTGGTGTGTCGCCGTACCGGTAATAGATACCTTTACTGTATGCTGTCAACGTATTCGCACTGGAAGGTCACCGTTATCTGCAGATAGACAGCATTTTCACCATTTACTCTTAGATACCGGTTTTTCACCTAAAAAAGTTTTATTAATTATTTTATCTTGCGCTTTCTGTTTACTAGCTTTAGGTTTAATTCTTCAGCAGGTGTTACCAAGTGCTAGCTTAAGCATATTTATTTTGACCACATTAGCTTATATTTATTGGTCGACTGTTAAAAAAAATGCAACCACTACACATAAAAACATATAACCTTAGCTTCTTATCAACATAACTAAGAGTTTGTTTATCGTTTGTCTCTAGATAGGATAAAATAAATTTTACATTGAGTTGATATACGTGATAAAAAGTCTGAAATTATTTATAGACTTGAATCAGAAATAAATATTTTAAAATCTAGTTCTTTTAATCAGAGGCAAGTATGACGGAAATAATGACAGAGAAAGTGACACATGTGCATCATTGGAATGACACTTTGTTCAGTTTTCGAACTACTCGCGATCAAAGTTACCGTTTCAAAAACGGTCACTTTACTATGATTGGTTTACCTTCAGAAGGTCGCCCGTTGTTAAGGGCCTACAGTATCGCTAGTGCTAATTATGAAAACGAACTTGAATTTTTTAGTATCAAGGTTCCTGATGGAGCCCTCACCTCGAAGTTACAGAATCTTGTAGTAGGTGATGAAGTTTTAGTTGGCAAGCGCTCACATGGTACTTTGGTTCCGGATAATATGATTCCTGGAAAATATCTTTATCTATTGAGTACTGGAACTGGTCTAGCACCTTTTATGAGCATCATAAAGGATCCTGAGATTTACGATCAATTTGATCGAGTTATACTTACTCATGGTGTTCGTGAAATATCAGAGTTAGCTTACGCTGATTATATTGAAAATATATTGCCAAATGATGAATATCTGGGCGAGATAGTCCGCAAAAAACTAGTTTATTATCCTACGGTAACTCGTGAACCCTATAAAAATAATGGACGTCTAACTGAACTTATGACCAGCGGAAAGTTATTTTTAGACTTGAAGCAGCCCCACCCTAATGTAAATGATGATCGTTTTATGATTTGTGGAAGCCCAAGTATGATCAAAGATTTAGTGGCAATCCTTAAATCAAAAGATTTTACCGAGGCGCGGAATATTAAGCCTGGCCATTATGTTATCGAGCGAGCATTCGTAGAATCTTAGATATAAATAACGAGTACCTAGCTTCTTTCGGTATTTTCTTCGATAAATTGCTCTGCTTTTTCAAAAATCAAAATTTTTCTATCAGGATCCATTCTATCCAAAGATCTAACTAGTACAGATAATCTAGGATTTGATTCATAGAACTTTCTATTTTTTTTCATGAATCGCCAATAAAGACCATCTAGCACATCACACCAACTACCTTTTTTATAGTTACTCATCTTCAATATATAATTAGAGCCACAAGTATAGGGTTTAGTGGACATCAGGCCGCCGTCTGCATAAGTAGCCATTCCAAAAACATTTGGAGTCATAACCCAATCAGAAGAATCTATATACATCTCCATAAACCAGGTATAAATATTTTTAGGGTCTATTTCGCAGAGGTTCATCAAATTACTGATTACCATTAATCTCGGTATGTGGTGACTGTAGCCATCATCAAGGGCGGTTCTGATACAGTCATCAAGAGGTACTATACCGGTTGATCCATCATACCAACTGCTAGATAGACCGTTCTTGTGGTGCCAATAATTCTGGTTTTGCTGATACTCGCCCTTTTCTTGGTATACCCCTCGAATAAACTCTCTCCAACCTAAAATTTGTCTAATTAAGCCTTCTACTGAATTAAGTGGCGTTGAATTTTGTTTTGCAAAAAAAAGTATTTTATTAATTACTTCGTAAGGGGTTAACAGACCAATATTCATCGAGGCACTTAGACAACTATGAAATAGAAAGTTTTTCCCTTCGAGCATTGCGTCTTCGTAGTGTCCAAAATTTTCTAGTCTCTGCTTCAAAAAAAATTCGAGCTGTCTAAGTGCAGATTTTCTGGTAACTGGGAACCAAATATTTTTCAATGAACCATGGTGACTTGGAAAATTGTTTTCGATAATATTTATTACTGCTTCATGGTGATTTGATTGAGGATTTTTTGGTATTTCTGGAATTATTGTATTTTTCGGTATCTTTTTTCGATTATCCTCATCAAACGACCACTTTCCACCAATAGGTTTTTTATTCTCATCTAACAGAATATTGAATTTCTTTCTACCGAGTTGATAAAATGATGACATTCTGAATTTTTTCTTATCTTTGACCGCCTCATGAAATTCTTGTCTTGAAAACATAAACATCGGTGAATAATGAACTTTGTAGGCTATTTTTTCTTTATCGAGCTTTTCAATAATTTCGGATTCTAGTGGTTTATCTTCAATTTCAAAAAAATTTACCGTCTTTATCTGATTATTAATAACAAAGTTTTTTAATGAAGTTGCGTAAGAAAGATTTTTTTCCCTTTGATCTAATTTTAAGTAATGTACCTTTATATAATTAAGCTCTAGTTCGTCTCTGTACTCTCTCATGGCACAAAGAAACAGGTAAATCTTGAGCTTATGGTGTTTTTCATAAGTGCATAAGCCAAAGTCTTCAGCCATAAAAACTGTTTTGCAGTTATGTGCTTTTAGTATTTTAGGGTCAAATAATTGATTCCCAAAGATTACAAATAAATTAGTTTCCACATCTGCCATACCAAGTCAGCCCTCTTTCTAGCGAATCTTTCAACTGTTATGATGGTTCATTATAAATAAAGCACAACATAAGAGTGGATTATTATGTATAAATTTATTTTTGCACTACTAGGTTTTCAGTTGTTAGGTTTATTTGGTGCTTTTTTGGGCTATTGTATTGGTAGTAGCATTGATCGAGCAAGAACTTATGGAATAGGTGGTGTAAACCCTCTTGGTAATCCACGCCGACAAAAAGTTTTCTTAGAAACAACATTCGTTTTAATGGGAAAACTAGCTAAAGCTGATGGCCATATTTCAAAAGATGAAATCAACCATACTGAGGAATTTATAAGAAAAATTGGAATGACCGAATCTCATCGTAAGGTTGCGATTCAGCAGTTCCAAAGAGGAGCCGAAGCATCCGAGGATGAAATTTCAAGCACATTAGATGTGTTTTTAAAGGTATGCGGACAAACCTCTCAGTTAAAACAAGCACTTCTAATGTACTTAATCGTTATGGCGCTGGCTGATAATAACTTAGATTTGTCTGAAGAAAAGCTTTTAGAAAAAATTGCGATACGTCTCGGCTATAGTCAAACTGAATTTAAAAATTTCGTGGAGATGATTCTTAACCAGAGTCATTTTTCTGGTAATGGTCCTAGAGCTGAGTCTAGTATAGCTGACGCATATAAAGCTCTTGGTTTGAATAGTGAATGCACAGACCAAGAAATAAAAAAAACTTACCGCAAGTTAATGAGTCAAAATCATCCAGACAAATTAATGGGGCAAGGTTTACCAGAGGATATGATTAAAGTAGCCACAGAAAGATCACAAGAAATTCAAGCAGCATACGACTACCTCAAAACGCATCGAACTAAAATTTAGTTATTAATTGGTGCTCGGAGGCTCTCTAGTCCAATCTGAAGATCTAGCAAGTGTTCTTGCAAATCACCCCCTTTGTGCTTTGCAACACCAATAGCCAGTACATCAATAACTACTAAATGTGCTATGCGTGAGGACAGAGGTGTATAGATCTCAATATCTTCTTTGGCGTCAATACAAATAGGAATCGTTGCAGCAGATGCAATAGGTGTGCCTGAAGGTGAAATTGTTATCACAATAGCACCTCTCTTTTTTACCTCTTCAATAGCATTTATTAGTGTGGTCGTTCTTCCAGATTGAGATATAGCTACTACAACGTCGCCAGGCCCCATTGATGTAGCAGACATATTTTGAAGATGAGGGTCGGCGTATGCAGCAGTCGCAATTTGAAGTCTAAAAAATTTATGTTGAGCATCAAAAGCAACCGCTGCTGAGGCTCCAAAGCCAAAAAATTCTACTCTTTTTGCGGAACAAATAGCCTCTACACCAAGATTAAGCATTTGAAGATTTATTGAATCTCTAGCCTTTAAAAGGGTTTCGACAGTCGAGTCAAAAACCTTAAATGTATATTCAGACACAGAGTCAGTTTCTGTTACTGCGATTTTTCCTTGGCTGGGGCTCGATGCAAGCTGTTGAGCTAGAGCTAGCTTGAATCCTTGAAAACTCGAGAAATTTATTGCTCTACAGAATCTTACCACTGTTGGCTCACTAACTTCTGCGGCTTCTGCTAAGTCGACGATTCTCATATGAATAATTTCAGTTAAATTATCTAAAATAAATTTAGCTACCTTCCGTTCAGATTTTCTCATCAGAGAAAAATTTTCGCTAATTGCGTTTGTAAGCTTTGCTGGTTTCATAAATAAACCCTCTTTCAAAAACCCATTGTAAATAAATTACAATAAAATGTAATTGAAGCAATAAGAGGATAAATAAATTTTTTTAATGTTCAATATCGACCCATTCGATTGTGGATCTGTTAAAATTTAAAAATATGGACGTAACATCTATACTTGACTCCCTAAATTCTGCTCAAAGAGAAGCAGTATCAAGCACTGACAAACATTTGTTAGTACTAGCTGGTGCAGGTAGCGGAAAGACCCGCGTTCTAGTTCATCGAATTGCTTGGCTGGTACAAGTCGAAAATATATCACCCCACAGTATCCTTGGCGTCACCTTTACTAACAAAGCTGCTAAAGAGATGAGAGGCCGCTTGGAAAACATGTTGGGAACTTCCATTTCGGGCATGTGGGTAGGTACTTTTCACGGCCTTGCTCACAGGCTGCTGAAGCTACACTGGAAGGATGCAGGTTTGCCAGAAAACTTTCAGATTTTAGACAGCGACGATCAGCTTAGAACAGTAAAACGTGTCTACCGTTTACTTGGGATCGACGATAGTAAATGGCCATATAGACAAGCTCAAAGCTTCATAAATAAACAAAAAGATGATGGACTTCGATCAAAGAAAATGCCCCCTGCAGATGATCCTTACCAGCGAATTATGACCCAAATTTATATAGCTTATGAAGATACATGTATCAGATCAGGTATGGTTGATTTTGGTGAATTACTTTTACGTGCATATGAACTATGGGCACAAAATCCAGCATTGCTGAGTCATTATCAACAGCGCTTTGGTCAAATCTTGGTTGATGAGTTTCAGGACACAAACGCTATTCAGTATGCTTGGTTAAGATTGCTTGCTGGCGATAGCGTTAGAATTACTGCAGTGGGAGATGACGATCAATCTATTTATGGTTGGCGTGGTGCAAAAGTTGAAAATATTTTAAATTTCAATCATGACTATCCAGAAACTACTACGGTAAGACTCGAGCAAAATTACAGATCCACCAAAAATATTTTATCTGCAGCTAATGCAGTTATATCTCATAATACAGATCGACTGGGAAAGAATCTATGGACAGAAGAGGTCGAGGGAGAGCCGATATCACTATACGCTTCGTTTAATGAGCATGATGAAGCTCGTTTTATATCTGGAACTATCAATGACTGGGTTAAAAACGGAGGTATGCGAGCTGAGGTTTCAATTTTATATCGTTCTAACGCTCAATCAAGGGTGCTAGAAGAGGCTCTATTGCGCGCACAAATTCCATATAGAATTTATGGTGGCCAGAAGTTTTATGAAAGACAAGAAATAAGAAACGCTTTAGCATATTTGCGATTAGTTGTTAATCGTAACGATGACGCAGCGTTTGAGCGTATAGTCAATACACCCACACGAGGAATAGGAGACAAAACTATTGAGATTCTGAGAGGACTTGCTCGGAGTCAAAATATATCTATGTGGGATGCGGTAAAAGTAGCAATCAGTGGTAAAAATTTAACAGGACGAGCTTTGAGTGCGGTGCAAACCTTCATGGGTTTAGTCAATAATTTAGATCAAAATTTTTCTGATCTTAATTTGCCAGATCAAGCAGATAACGTTATTACTGAATCGGGTCTTATTGATTTTTATCGTCGAGAAAAAGGTGATAGAGGACAATCTCGCATTGAGAATTTAGAGGAACTCATTGTTGCATGCCGAGCTTTTGAGCCCGATGATACAGAACAATCGTCATTGCCACAGTTTCTAGACCAAGCGGCTTTGGATGCCGGAGATAAACAAGCAGGTGAAAATGAGGATGCAGTTCAACTCATGACACTTCACTCATCAAAAGGTTTGGAGTTCCCAGTCGTTTTTTTAGCAGGCATGGAAGAAAATCTTTTTCCACATAAAATGTCAATCGAAGATTCAGTGAGGCTAGAAGAAGAACGTCGACTTGCTTATGTAGGCATCACTCGCGCCATGAAAAAACTATACCTTACGTTTGCTGAGTCTCGCCAGCAATACGGTACAGAGAGCTACAATACTGTCTCACGCTTTGTGCGTGATATCCCTACTGAGCATATAGAGGAGATTAGATTAGGCGGCCAAATAGCAAGTCCTACAAGTTATGCAAAAAAATCTGTTAGTCGGTTTAGTGACGAGGGTACAGATACCGGTTTGAAGCTAGGGCAAAGGGTAATACATAAGGTTTTTGGTGAGGGGATTATTTTAAATTTTGAAGGCAATGGACCTAACGCAAGAATACAAGTAAATTTCTCTAATGCCGGGAGTAAGTGGCTGGTTCAATCCTACGCTAAGCTTGAGACTCTATAAAACAACATTAATTTTAAATTTAACTACATAAAGTGATACAAAAAAATGCCTATTAGATATTTTTTAAAAAATATAGCCTTAATCTTAATTTGTACCCTTACATTATCTGGATGTGGAGACTCCGAAAATAGAAAATCATCTGAGCAATCCGATGATGTATCTGCGAAAAATATTTATAAATGGAAAATGGTAACTACTTGGCCAAAAAATTTACCAGGATTAGGTCTTGCAGCAGAAAATTTTTCGAAACTAGTAGATAAAATGAGCGGGGGGCGCCTTTTAATAAAAGTTTATGGAGCCGGTCAGCTTGTTCCAGCATTGGAAGTTTTTGATGCTGTTTCGCAAGGCACAGCACAAATGGGCCATGGCTCTGCCTATTATTGGAAAGGAAAGACACAAACGGCAGCCCTATTTACCACAGTACCATTTGGTTTAAATGCACAAGAAATGAATAGTTGGTTACATTATGGAGGTGGAATAGAGTTATGGAGGAAGCTATATGAGCCATTCAATTTAGTACCACTTGCAGCAGGCAATACTGGAGTACAAATGGCTGGTTGGTTTAATCAAGAAATTAATAGCCTTGATGATTTAAAAGGGCTAAAGATGAGAATCCCCGGAATTGGCGGTGAAGTTATCAGTAAACTGGGTGTCGAAACAGTTAATATTCCTGGTGGAGAGCTATATACTGCGATGCAAACCGGTGTGATTGACGCTACAGAGTGGGTAGGCCCATATAATGATCTAGCACTTGGTTTTCATCAAGTAGCCAAATATTATTATTATCCTGGTTGGCAAGAGCCTGGACCCACTTTGGAGCTGATAATAAATAAGCAGTTATACGATAGTTTACCCCAAGACTTGCAAGCTATAATTGAAGTTGCTGCACGCGCAATAAATCAAGATATGCTTGATGAATATACAGCTAGAAATCAAAAAGCACTTGATCTATTAGTTAACACTCATGGTGTTAAGTTAAGAAAACTTCCAGATTCAGTATTATCTGAATTAAAAAATATTACACAGAAGGTTTTAAAAGAAATGGTAACCAAGGATCCCGTATTCAGAGAAGTATATGAGTCACAGGAAGCTTTTAAAGAGCAGATAAAAAAATACCACAAGATTTCGGAGCAAGCTTACTACAAAGCTAGAGAACTAAAACTACAATAGGAAATTTTAATAATTACAATTTTACTTTCGCCAGTACATCGGAGTTATTAATATAAGACATACAAATATTTCTAGACGTCCTAGAATCATCCCAAAACATAATACCCACTTCGCAAAAACACTAATATTGGCATAATTTTCCGCAACCACTCCAAGCCCAGGGCCTAGATTATTCAGAGATGCTGCGGCGGCAGACCAAGAGCTCTCATAATCTATACCCGTGGCCATTAACAATAAAATCATTAAATAAAATATCGCTATATATATACCAAAAAAAGCCCAGATGCCCTCAGTGATTGAGCTAGGTACATTCTTATTTTTTATTTTTATTCGAAAGACGCCGTTGGGGTGGATAAATCTTCGTGTATGACACATTATTTGTTTTGCGATAATTAGTAACCTGCCTATTTTAATCCCACCTCCAGTTGATCCAGCGCAAGATCCGAAAAAAGAACATAAAATCAGAAAGAATGGTAAAAAACTAGGCCAATTGGTATATTTTTCTGTTACAAATCCCGTAGTTGTCATGATTGATACAAATTGAAAAACACCATGGTATATACTATTACTTGGACTATATACATTTGCAGAATATAGGTAAATTGTTACCAGAACAGATCCCAACACAAGTATTAATAAATAAAGTCTAGCTTCTTCATTGTGTAAATAATGTCCAAGTGATTTTCTTATCCAAGCATAATAATGTAATCCAAAACTGAGACCAGAGAGAATCATAAAAACTATACAAATAAGCATGATTGCCGGGGTATTATTAAAAAAACCTATACTTGCATCATGAGTCGAAAAACCACCAATTGCTACAGTAGAAAAGCTATGTGAAACTGCATCAAAAAAAGTCATACCTGCGATCCAATACGCGATAAGACAGCTCAAAGTAAGGCATATATAAATAATGAACAAAACTTTTGCTGTATCTTGTATTCTCGGGGTTAGTTTCCTGTCGCTCGTTGCCCCAGCTCTATATAGCTGGATCACTCCAACACCAAGCATTGGCATAACTGCAATAGCTATAACAACTATACCTATACCTCCAAGCCATTGAAGTTGTTGCCGATAGTAAAGAATCGATTTTGGAAGTAAGTCTAAACCTGATATTACCGTTGCTCCTGTAGTTGTTAGACCCGACATTGATTCGAAAATCGCATCTGTAACAGTGAGATTTATAGAGTCAGCGAGGTAAAATGGTAGAGCACCTACAATACCTAATTCTAGCCAAAACATTACAGTTATTAAGAGGCCGTCGCGTGCACGAAGCTCAGTTTTTTGTGTGCTAAATGGTAGCCACATGATCAAGCCTATAGAAAAAATAATGGCAAAAGATAGCAAAAAATCCTGATGCGCACCCTCTTCAAAAACATAGGAAACAAAAACAGGGGGCAATAAAGTTAAGCTGAATATCATCATCAGCATGCCAAGAACTTTTGAAATCATTGAAAAATTCATAATTCTTTTATAGTCGTCCTTCAGCACAACAAACTATTTAGATAGCTTTATATGTACCCAATATTTTAATTAGAAAAAATTTAAGCCAACCGAGAACAGTCGTTCAACTTCATGGGTTTTTTCTTTATCCACAACAAAAATAATCGCATGATCATTATTTTTTATGACAGTATCATGGTGAGCAATTATGACTTTTTCATCTCTCACTAAAGCTGCAACAGTAACTCCTTTCGGTGACTTTATCTCGCTTATGGTTCTGCCTACAACTTTTGATGACTTATAGTCTCCATGAATAACGATTTCCATAGCTTCAGCTGCTCCTCTTCTCAGAGAATTTGCGCTTACAGTATCCCCTCTCCTTACATGCGCGAGAAGAATACTGGTTGTTGCCTGTTGGGGTGAAATAGCTATATCAATTTCACCCCCTTGAATTAAATTAGCATAGACCGGATTATTAATTAATGTCATAACCGTTCTAACCCCCAATCTTTTTGCCAGCAAAGAGGACATAATATTTACTTCATCATCATTTGTCAGCGCCATAAATACATCTGTTTTATCTATATTTTCTTGCAACAATATTTCTTGATCAGCAGCAGAGCCATGAAGTACTAATGTATTATTTAGGTGCTCTGATATAAACTCACATCTTTCTTCAGAGTACTCAATAATTTTCACACTTAGGTCTTCTTCAAGCGATTTGGCAACCTGGAATCCTATATTCCCTCCACCTGCTATAATTATTCGACGATAAGGATTATCTAGTCGTCCAAGCTCTTCCATTACTTTACGTATATTTTTCTTGGCAGCAATAAAAAAAACTTCATCATTTTCTTCGATAAGGGTGCCCCCTTCGGGAATAATAGGTCGATCTTTTCGGAAAATCGCTGCTACTCTGGCATCAGCTTTAGGCATATGTTCACCTAATACTTTCAGCTCTTTTCCGAGTAGTGGGCCACCCTGGGCAACCTTAACGGCAACCAATTGAGCTAGCCCATGGGCATAATCCACAACTTGCAGTGCTCCTGGCCTCTTAATAAGTCGACAAATATAGTCGGTTACAACTTTTTCTGGAGATATGAAAAAATCTACTGGGAAGTTACCATCATGGAATAATTGATCACGATATTTTTTTGATGTATAGCTAGCACTTCTTACCCGTGCTATTTTTGTTTCGGTGCGAAATAAAGAGTGAGCTACTTGGCAGGCAACGATATTAAGCTCATCACTTTTCGTGACTGCTACCATCATATCTGCATCCTCTATACCTGCTTTTATGAGAATATCTGGGTGAGACCCCATCCCGCATACTACCCCTATATCAATACGTTTCTGTAGCTCTAATAATTTTTTTTCATTCCAGTCTATCACCGATATATCGTTTGATTCGGCTGATAGGTGTTGTGCCAGAGTAGTTCCAACTCTACCAGCACCAACAATTACTATTTTCATAATGGATAGCCTTTAATGCTTAGAAATCAGGAAATTTGTTATTATATTTTACAAATGTATTAGCTCTTTGTGCCGATTATTGTATTCATAGCCCATAACATACAACAATCTTTAACTATTTTTTATATTAGATCTAGAGTTTTCGGAGTCGAGCATAGTAAAAACCATCATGTCCCTTCACTGAAGGGAGTAGCTGTCTACCATATAAGGTTTCTATGCCAGTTCGAAGTTCTATTTTTTCAATAACTGCATCAGATGTGCAATCAAGAAATTTTGAAATTACCATATCATTTTCTTGAGGCAATGTGGAACAAGTTGCATATAATAAAAGCCCATTTTTTCTTAAAGTAGACCATACGGTATTTAGAAGCTCTAACTGTAAAATAGCAAGTTTTTCGATATCTATCGACTTACGTAGTATCTTGATATCAGGATTTCTTCGAATTACACCTGTCGCAGAACAAGGCGCGTCTAGCAATATTCGGTCAAAAAGGACTTCATCCCACCAAACATTGGTTTCAAATATATCGCAAGCAATAAGCTTTGCTTGTAAATTCAAACGATCTAAGTTTTCTTGTACACGGTCCAAGCGTTTCCTTGATATATCAATACCTATAACATTGCCATCTTCAAGAAAATTTTTCTTAATATATTCTAGGATATGACAAGTTTTCCCTCCTGGTGCACAACAAGCATCAAGGATTCTTTGTTTTGGCATCAACTCAAGAAAATGCGCACTTAACTGAGCAGCTTCATCTTGAATACTGACTGCACCTACCGAAAAATTAGGTAGATTTATAACATCTAAAGGTTTTTTTAAGGTTATCCCGTTGGGGCTAGTAAGTGTAGCTGATGCATCGATGCCATTACTTTTTAACAGTCTTAAATACTCACCTTGATCGTTAAGATTTATATTAACCCTCAAGGTCATAGGTGGCTTAGTATTATTAGATTCAATTAAAGAGGCTACTTGTTCCGGCCAAGCACTTTCTAATAGGTCAACTAACCATTTTGGATGAGAGGTATCATAGCTTATATGGCCTGCTAGCTTTTCTTCTATCTCTATTTTTTCACGTACAAATCGACGTAAAACTGCATTTACGAGATTTGTTGCCCATGGCTTATTTAATGTTCTACATGCTTTTACTGATTCATTTACAGCGGCATGGGATGGCACACGAGTTTCTGCGATTTGATATATTGCACATACTATTGCTGCTTCAATATCTTTGTCTTTTTTTTTGAATGGTTTTTTTAGTAAACAATCTAGATATAACTGGAATTTCGGATAATAACGCAATGTTCCGTAGCTTAACTCTTGTACCAAAGCTCGATCAGCTTCAGGAACTTTTGTAATATATCGTGGAACTAACTTGCTCAGTGAACCAGAATCTTGAAGTATGCCAGTAATTATATGAATTGTAGCAATTCTAGCATCCATTTATATTTGATCCTCATCCCCAAAAATATTGTCAGGTGAAAATAACCCAGATTTAGACCGGAGTAGCTCCGAAACTTCTAATCGTTTTTTGCCAGGCAACTGCAGTTCAGTTAGTAAAATACTTCCCATACCTGTGCCAACAAGAATACCTTCATTACTAGCATCAATTATTGTTCCAGGCGTAACTTTTTTATTATCAGGAGATAACATTGCACTCCAGATTTTTATTCGTATTCCATTCAGATAAGTATAAGTAACTTGATAAGGGTTGAATGCTAATATTTTTTTAAACAATATATCTGCCGGTTCTAACCAGTCAATGCGCATCTCTTGTTTATCAATTTTTCTCGCATATGTAGACTTATCACTATTTTGTTTAGTCTGAGTTAATGTTCCTTGCTCAATTTCCACCAATGTATGAATCAATTTTGCAGGACCTATTTTGGATAATTTTTTTTCAAGAGACCCTCCGGTCTCATTTGGCTCGATATCACATTTAATAGTACTTAAAATATTGCCCGTATCTAAACCAACTTCCATCTGCATCATAGTTATCCCAGTTTCATCATCTCCAGCTTCTATAGCCCTTTGTATTGGTGCAGCACCACGCCATCGGGGTAAAAGTGAGGCATGAACATTAATGCAACCATATCGGGGTATATTCAAAATTTCTATGGGAAGCAGTAAACCATAAGCAACCACTATTATTAAATCAGGTCTATGGTTTGACAGGATTATTCTCTCTTCATGAGCTTTTAAGCTTTCAGGTTGATACAACGGTAAGTTAGCTTTTTGAGCTAAAGTCTTTACTGGACTAGGGGTCGTTTTTTTACCCCGACCTGATGGTCGATCAGGTTGGGTGTAAACGGCCACCACCTCATGAGCAGCATCTTCGAAAATTAATGCATACAAATGTTTAGCAGCAAATTCAGGAGTACCAGCAAATACTATACGCAATTTAACAAATCCTCCTGATTGTCAGTTTCAGCTATTATATTTATTGATCATCATAGCGCAGTTTTTTTTCTAGTTTTTTCTTGAGGCGCACCTGTTTCAGCGGAGATAAATAGTCTACGAATAATTTACCGTTAAGGTGATCAATCTCATGTTGAACGCATACAGCGAGCAAACCTTTAGGTTCAAACTCAAATGACTTTCCTTTTTTATCGAGAGCAGTTACTCGAATATTTTCAGGTCGATTAACAATTTCTGTAAATTCAGGAACAGATAAACATCCTTCTTCAGTTGGACAAATAGAGGTATCTAATATTTTAAGGGTTGGATTAATAAGAATAATCGGATTTTTATCACTTTTATCTAGATCAATCACTATAATACGCTTATGAACATCGACTTGCGTGGCAGCTAAACCTATACCTTCAGCTTCATACATAGTTTCGAGCATATCATCGATCAATTTTCTAATAGTGCCAGTTATATTATCGACAGGCTTGGCTACTGTTCGAAGACGCGAATCAGGAAATTTAAGAATATTTAATAAAGACATGATAATTTTAACGAGTTTCTAGCCATTAGGTATAAACCACTGCTAACATACGCTTTCATAACTTGAAGAGGAATTATACACAATGAGTAAGACATTTGTCGCAATTCTTATGGGCTCAGATTCTGATTTACCGGTAATGGAGTCATGTATTGATATTTTAAGGCAGTTCGACGTGCCTTTTAAGGTAAAAATTACATCCGCGCATCGAACCCCTGAAGCCACACATAAGTTTGTCAAATATTGTGATCATGAGGGTTGCGCAGCTTTTATTTGTGCAGCAGGTATGGCTGCACACTTGGCAGGTGCTGTAGCAGCAACAACTCTACGACCTGTCATTGGAGTTCCAATCAATGCTTCTATGGATGGTTTAGACGCCTTGCTTTCAACAGTACAGATGCCCGGGGGCATACCTGTCGCTACTGTTGCAATTGGAAAAGCCGGAGCCAAAAATGCTGCTTATCTTGCAATGCAAATAATCGCAACTTCAGATTCTAAACTTCATAAGGCTCTTGTTAATGAGCGCGAGAAAAATGCTTTAACTATTATCGAGAAAGATGCTAATTTACAAGAAAAATTAAATAATCAGTAATGATGAAATCTTTCCCTGATCCATCAGATATTAGAAAAATTTTGAAAGCACTTCAGACCGATGGAGTTATTGCATATCCCACAGAGGCTGTCTGGGGACTTGGATGTGACCCTTTTTCCGAGATGGCTGTGGAGCGGATACTGGCAATGAAGTTCAGAAAGCGTAGTATGGGATTGATCTTAATAGCTAAAGATATAGACCAATTAAATCCTTTTTTAGAAGGCTTGTCGGGAGAAGAGATAACCAAATTGAAGCAAACTTGGCCAGGACCACAAACATGGCTGGTTCCAGATAACAATCATGCACCCAGTTGGATTACTGGAGCAAATAACACGCTAGCCGTCCGTGTAACTGACCATCCGATTGCTTCTAACTTATGCGGTGCTTTTGGTGGCCCACTAGTTTCTACGTCAGCAAATCCAAGTGGCCTACCTCCCGCAAAAAATATATCTGAGATAAGTACTTATTTCGATCAACAATTAGATTATGTAGTGCCGGGTTTACTCGGAGAGCTCTCTAATCCAACCCCAATTAAGAATTTAAAAACTGGTAAGATTTCACGTCTAGGTTAATCAGGTTAATATAGTCAAATACACTTAATTGCAGATAGCGACCCTAACCCTTAGTTCTGATAATCGGTATCAATTGTATGATAGAAAAATTACATGTAAAAAAATATCTTTTAAATTTACAAAATACAATTTGTGAATCCATAGAGGCTGAAGACGAGAAATCCAAATTTCATCTAGATAATTGGACTAGAGCTGAAGGTGGGGGTGGTTCAAGTCGAATAATTACCGATGGCGGTGTGTTTGAAAAGGGCGGCGTTAACTTCTCACATGTTCATGGGGAAGCGCTACCCTCATCAGCCACAATGTCTCGACCAGAATTACAGGGAAGATCATTTGAGGCCATGGGAATTTCAGTAGTCATGCACCCACATAACCCTTATGTACCCACCGCACATTTAAATGTACGTTTTTTTGTTGCAGAGAAGTCTGGGAAGGATCCTGTATGGTGGTTTGGTGGGGGTTACGATTTGACTCCATATTATGCGAATGAATCTGATTGCAAGCATTGGCATCAAATTGCAAGAAATGCATGCCTGTCCTTCGGTGAGGATATATATCCTCGTTTAAAAAAACAGTGTGACGAATACTTTTTTCTTAAACACCGCGATGAGCCGAGAGGCATAGGCGGTTTATTTTTTGATGATTTAAATGAGTATGGTTTTGATAGTAGCTTTAACTTGATGTCTTCGATAGGAAACAGTTTCATAAACGCTTATTTGCCAATCGTTCACAAAAGAAAATCAACTCCATGGGGTGACAGGGAGAGAAAATTTCAGCTTTATAGAAGAGGTCGGTATGTTGAATTTAATTTAGTTTATGATAGAGGCACATTATTCGGTTTACAGACTGGAGGAAGAGTTGAGTCTATACTTATGTCCTTACCTCCAATTGTTGAATGGAACTATGATTGGAGTCCAACTAGAGGGTCTCCGGAAGCAGAACTGTATGATAAATATCTTCGCCCACAAGATTGGATATAAGATTTAATCTCTGAAGACAAATCTTCAGATTGTTTTAGACTCTAAAAAGGTTCATTGGTTATGCTTGATAATTATGCAGTCTTTGGAAATCCAGTTGAACATAGCAAATCTCCAGATATTCACACTGCCTTTGCAGAGGCTAATGATGAAAATATTTCATATAAAAGACAACAAATTGATATAGGCATATTTGACAAGGCAGCGCATAATTTTTTTGAATCTGGAGGTAAAGGCTTAAATGTAACTGTGCCATTTAAGCTTGACGCATATAACTTCGCAGAAAAGCTCACTAAGCGAGCTGAAATAGCTGGAGCAGTAAATACTCTTAGTTTGAGAAATGACGGAAAAATCCTAGGGGACACAACAGACGGCATTGGAATTACTCGCGATATTGTCGATAATCTTGGTTGGGTAATTAATGGGAAAAAAGTTCTTATGCTTGGGGCTGGAGGTGCAGTTAGAGGTATACTGCAGCCGATACTAGAACTTCTTCCAGATCATGTAGTCATTGCTAATCGCACTATTGAAAAAGCACTAACACTTTCTAAAAAATTTGCTGATATGGGCTATCTACTCGGATGTGATTTCCGAATGCTAGATGGCCAGCAGTTTGATGTTGTAATCAATGGCACAAGTGCCACTCTGTCAAATAAAATTCCACCCTTACCGAGGGGTTTGTTTTCAAAAAATGCGGTCTGTTACGATATGATGTATGGCAGTCAACAATCTATATTTTTAGAATGGGCTAAAAATAATGGCGCTGCGCAGGTATCAGATGGTTTAGGTATGTTGGTTGAACAGGCCGCAGAGTCGTTTTATATTTGGAGGGGGATTAGGCCCGAAACAAGAACGGTAATTTCAATGCTAAAAAAACAAATATAATATTTATAATTGCGCGTCCTTGAGATACTGATCTTTTAATTTGACATAGTTCGCAGGAGAATAAACGAAAAAATCCTTTTCCTTTTTTGTTATTTTTCTTAAAATTCTGGACGGGCTTCCAACATATAGATTACCACTTTCTAGTATTTTTCCAGGTGGAACTACTGTACCTGAGCCGATAAGTACTTCATCTTGCACTACTGCACCATCATTAATAATAGCTCCATTGCCAACTAAAATTCTATTACCCAAATTACAACCATGCAATATTGCACCATGTCCAATAATAACATCCTTTCCTATAATAAGTGGCCATCCTTTAGGATTAAAGGAACTTGGATGAGTGATATGAAGAACTGCATTATCTTGAATATTTGAACGGCAGCCAATCCTTATTTCATGCATATCACCGCGTATCACAGCTCCCGGCCACACCGAAACATCATCACCTAATGTTACATTTCCGATAATAATAGCTGCATCATCTACATATACTTTTTTGCCGAATATAGGCTTCATTTTTTTGTAGGACCTGATATTTTTGATCATTTCATTTCCATAGTTACTCAAAGATCGCTTTATAATAGCCTTACGTAAAAAAGGCTCAAGTTTTTTCGATGATAATATATGAAAAAAGACTTAATTTTTGTTAAAATGAAAAGAATATCAACTAACAGTAATATTTATTATATGAGACCCCGAAATGTTTAAATTTAAGGCAAAAAAGCGTTTTATTGCTGGGGCAGTTTGTCCAAAATGTAGCGAAATGGATAAATTAACAATTTATAATGAAAACGGACAAGATTATCGACAGTGCATTAAGTGTGGCTTCAATGACAAGATGCTTTTACAAAGTGATCCGAAAGAATTAGAAACTAGAGTAAATATAAGCAAAGAAGAAAAATTAGCTGAAACACAAACAGTAACTCTTATTGATCCTAAAGATATACATTAATAATTTTCTCGTGAGTATAATTTTTTAATGCGAGTAATAATCATTATCAATTTTATTTATGAGTTAAATTTTAATAAAGAATATTTATATTGAATATTATGATTAATTTAGCAAATTTCCTATAAAGATTGACTATAAATACTAGAGGACAATAGCTAAAGTTTGATATAGTGCCGTTAAGTTTTTTGATGAAAAGAAGATGAACTAGTTTATTTACCAAATAAGCTTAAAACCTAAACAATAACTTTTTGGAGATAGGGTAATGTTAAGAAGAGCAAAAATGCTTTTCACGCTTATATTCGCCCCTGTTGTGTCACTAGCCATTTCAGCTGGTGCTTTAGCAGAAGAAGCCGGTAATTGGCCTGTAAATATGCCCAGAGGTGTCACCTCTGTAAGCAATTCAATTTACGATATTCACATGCTAGTTTTTTGGATAGTCACAATTACTGGCATACTTGTTTTCGCAGTCATGTTTTATGTTATGTATGCACACCGCAAGTCACGTGGAGCTGTAGCTGCGAACTTTCATGAAAATACAACTGCAGAAATTGTATGGACAGCAATACCAGCGGTGATACTAATTCTTTTATGTATACCTGCTACTACTTCGATCCTTGATATATATGATACCTCAGAAGCAGAAATGGATATTAAAGTTACGGGTCTTCAGTGGAAGTGGCAGTACGAATATTTAGGAGAAGATGTAAAATTCCTTAGCGAACTGGCAACCCCAGAATCAGAAATTTACAATAGAGCCCCCAAAGGCCAATATTACCACGAAGAAGTAACTGAGCCCCTTGTATTACCAGCTAACACCAAAGTACGCTTTTTAATTACTGGTCAAGACGTCATACATTCTTGGTGGGTCCCAGATTTTGGAGTTAAACGAGATGCATTGCCTGGTTTTGTCAATGAGACATGGGCTAATGTACTTGAACCGGGAGTGTATAGGGGGCAGTGCACGGAACTCTGTGGTAAAGGCCATGCATTCATGCCAATTGTGGTAAATGTTTTAGAAAAAGACGAATACAAAACGTGGCTAGTAGATAAAAAAGCCGAACAAGCAGCCATTCGTGAACTTACAAATAAAACTTTCACTATGGATGAATTGATGGAAATAGGAGAAACTGCATATAACCGCAGTTGTGCTGGTTGTCACCAAGTCAATGGTCAGGGTATCCCTGGTGTCTTTCCTTCACTCGTTGGTCAAGGGATTGCAGTTGGTCCGGTAGAGGCACACATAGATATAATTGTTAATGGCCAAGCTGGAACTGCGATGCAGGCTTTTGGAGACCAGCTATCAGAATTGGATCAGGCAGCAATCATTACCTATGAGCGAAATGCTTGGGGTAATAACGTTGGAGATATAACTCAACCTATTGACGTCTATAATTGGAAAAAAGGTAAATAAGGAGAATTTAGTAATGGCACATGGTCCTGCTAAAGGCATAGGTCGCTGGTTTTTCACAACGAATCATAAAGACATAGGAACACTGTACCTTTGGTTCAGTTTTGCTATGTTTTTGATGGGTGGTTTTTTTGCGATGGTTATTCGCGCTGAACTCTTTCAGCCGGGTATGCAAATTATTAGACCAGAATTTTTTAACCAGATGACGACTATGCATGGTCTAGTCATGGTTTTTGGTGCAATTATGCCGGCTTTCGTTGGCCTCGCTAACTGGATGATTCCAATGCAGATTGGTGCTCCAGACATGGCCTTACCAAGGATGAATAATTTGAGCTTTTGGATTTTACCAATGGCATTCTCCTTATTAACAGCTACTTTATTCATGGAGGGCGGAGCACCTAATTTTGGGTGGACTTTTTACGCACCTCTATCAACAACTTATGCTCCACCTACAGTAAACTATTTCATTTTTGGTGTTCATCTTATGGGTGCCTCTTCCATCATGGGCTCTATAAATATCATAGCTACAGTTTTGAATATGCGGGCACCTGGTATGACACTAATGAAAATGCCAATGTTTGTTTGGACATGGTTAATAACCGCGTTTTTATTAATCGCAGTAATGCCTGTATTGGCAGGTGCAGTAACAATGATGCTCATGGATATCAATTTTGGTACTAGCTTTTTCAATGCAGCAGGCGGGGGTGACCCAGTATTATTTCAGCATGTATTCTGGTTCTTCGGGCATCCAGAAGTTTATATTATTATTCTTCCAGCATTCGGTGTGATATCTCATATTATACCAGCATTTAGTCGTAAACCACTCTTTGGCTATAGCTCTATGGTATATGCGACAGCTTCTATTGCTTTCTTATCTTTCATTGTGTGGGCGCACCATATGTTCTTAGTCGGCATGCCTATTGGTGGGGAGCTCTATTTCATGTATGCAACAATGCTCATTGCTGTTCCTACCGCCGCTAAAGTCTTTAATTGGATTTCGACTATGTTCCGCGGTTCGCTAAGTTTCGAAACACCAATGTTATATGCCGTCGCTTTTGTAATTTTATTTACTATCGGTGGCTTCACAGGAATTATGTTGGCTGTCGCACCAGCTGATATTCAATATCATGATACATATTTTGTTGTTGCACACTTCCATTACGTAATGGTAGCTGGAGCTATCTTTTCTAGCACCGCAGCTGTTTATTATTGGTTACCTAAGTGGACTGGTAAAATGTACAACGAAACAATGGGTAAAGTTCAATTTTGGATTGGATTCATTGGATTCAACGTGACTTTCTTTCCACAGCACTTTATAGGACTTGCAGGAATGCCACGTCGTTATTCTGATTATGCATTACAATTCTCCGACTGGAACATGATATCCAGCATAGGAGCCTTCACTTATGGTGCGGCACAATTATTGTTCCTTTATAATGTGGTAACTACTATTCGTTCTGGGAAACCAGTTAGTGAACCAAAAACTTGGGATGGCGCTGAAGGGCTTGAGTGGACTATACCCACACCAGCTCCATATCATACTTTCACCACGCCCCCGGCAATTAAATAATGGAAAATGACATCCCGAAAAGCTCTGTTAAAAAGACTTTGCTCAAGTTATCAGTTGGAGCAATCGGGATGTTTGTATTCGCAGTTTTTCTAATGCCGCCTTTATATTATGCTCTATGTGACTTAACTGGTATTGGCGGTAAAACCGCTGGTCGTTATGAGTCGAAGGATGCAACAATTGATACAACACGAACGGTAAAAGTGCAATTTCTTACAATTAATAATGGCTCTATGCCATGGGATTTTTCTCCTACAGTTACTGAAGTCACTGTTCATCCTGGAGAAGCTAAAGCTGTTACATTCTACGCAAAAAATAGAACCTCAAAAGATATGGTTGCTCAAGCTGTGCCAAATCTTACTCCATTTAATGCGACTAAATATTTCCATAAAACTGAATGTTTTTGTTTTAACCAACAGCCCCTTAGCGCCTGGGATGAAATAGATATGCCATTAGTATTTATTGTCGATAAAGATATTCCAAAATCAGTTAATACTATTACATTGTCATATACACTTTTTGATATAACTGAAAGTGCAAAGGACCTAACGGTTGCACAACTGGATTAATGGCCGAAAAAAAGAGAATAAAGGAGTTACACAATGTCGACCGAAGGCGAATATTACGTACCAGAATCTAGCAAGCTACCTCTTTTTGCGGCAATAGGACTGGGTTTAATTGCATTAGGTGCAGGTTCATGGGTGCAGGGCCAAAGCTCCTTAACATTTTGGATTGGGGCATTTGTAATCGCTGCAACTTTATACAAATGGTTTAGTATAGTAATAAACGAAAATATGGCCGGTATGAACAGTGATCAACTGAAACGATCCTATGTATGGGGCATGAGTTGGTTTATCTTTTCGGAAGTTATGTTTTTCGCCGTATTTTTTGGATCTTTGTGGTATATAAGGGCATTAGTCTTACCGTGGTTAGGTGGTGAAACTACAGCAACTACATCAAACGATTTATTATGGTCAGGCTTCGAGGCAACATGGCCATTAATGGTAACTCCTGATCAGGCAGCAAATGGTGAATCTGCACAATTTTTGGGACCAGAGCAAAATATGAGTTTTCCTGGCTGGGATAGAATATTGCACTGGTTGCCACTTTGGAATACCGTAATTCTACTTAGTTCGAGTGTTACTGTTCATATTGCACATACAGGCCTTAAAAATAATGATCGCAAGAAATTTAATTTATGGTTAGGCATTACAGTTGCACTTGGTATGATTTTTTTGGTGCTTCAAGCTGAGGAATACATAGAAGCATATGTACATATGGGTTTGACACTTGAGTCTGGAATATATGGTACGATTTTTTTTATGATGACAGGTTTTCATGGAGCCCATGTAACATTTGGAACGATTATGCTACTTGTTCAATTCCTTAGGGGCCTAAAGGGTCATTTTAATGATAAAGATCAGTTTGGTTTTGAAGCGGCTTCATGGTATTGGCATTTTGTTGATGTTGTCTGGGTTGGGTTATTCTTGTTCGTTTATATTTTAGCCTAGCAAATTTTACGAAATTAACGTTTTAAAAATTTAAATTTAAGGTTTTGTAGTTGCTGGGATAAGACGTTCAGGGTGTAGTTTTTTATCCCATGGTGCTTTGCTACCAAGTTGACCCGAATAAACTCCCCAAGAAATTGTCAAAAGTAATAGCACCGCTAATGAAACTCGAATTCCCAAAGCATACAGGGTCCTCCTTTTAGAGTTTCCAACATCTTTCATTAGAAAAACTAAAGCGCTGCTGAGGCTTACTATAATGCCTATAAATAAAATAACTATAACAACTTTTATAAGCATAAATATTCCTCTTTTGGTGGGTAAACCTATATATTATAGTATTGTAGCGTTTAAATATTAAAATAGGTAAATCAAATAAAAATTTTATGATTATTATTTTTCAGTAGAAATTTGAAAGGTGACTAGTGACACAACAAACTAAAAAAAAGAAAACTCATTTCCAATGGCAATTTAATTGGAAGATCCTTTTATTTGTATTATTTTTTTTACCGGTGACTATTAGTTTAGCATTTTGGCAAATTGATAGAGCAGAGCAAAAAAATAATTTATTAAGTATATATAAGGGACGAGCTGAAGCAGCACCGATTTCTCTCTCCTTGATAAATAGTGATTATGCTGAGGACGGTAATCGACTCGAACGTCTAGATTATGTAAGGGTAAACCTAAATGGAAAATATGATAACCAATCCACATTATTATTAGATAATCGCGTCAGTAATGGTCGACCTGGGTATGACGTAATCAGCCCATTTCAGGTGGCTAACGGACAATGGATTTTGGTCAACCGTGGTTGGATTGCTGCAGACTTAGACCGTAGAATATTACCTGAAATACCTATGATTGCTGAACAGGTAAGTATAACTGGTTACTTGTATCGTTCCCCAGGAAAACAAATTATGCTTGGGGACGATCCATGGGTTAAAGGAGAAAGCCGAGTAGTCATACAAAGTCTTGATCCTGAAATAATATCCAAAAAATTAGGGACTAAGTTTTATGATTTTAGTCTTAGGTTAAATTCAGCAGAGGCTGGCGCCTTAAAAACAGGTTGGCCTGTTGTAAATGTTCAACCAGGAAAACATACTGGTTACGCTTTTCAATGGTCAGCTCTGACGGTAGCTTTAATAATTTTAGCTATTTTTGCTAATTCAAATCTAGGGCAGGTCATCGGTTCTAGGCGTAGTTAATATTTAATTTAGATGGGGTGGCTGTGGTGGAAAAAAGTAATACGAAGGGACAATGGCAAGTATGGTTTATGATAATAATGCTCGGGGGCGTCGTAGCTCTAGGGTTTTTGATTTACCCTAAAACTGAAGATCAAAGAAATAGTCTGCTATCTAAATTGGGAACAACTAATCATGGGAACTTTATTGTTCCTCCCGCATCGATTAAAGATTTAAATCTTAAATCTATTGAGGGTCAAACCTGGGATTTTTTAGATCAAAAGCCTAAATGGAGATTAATAATCGCCGGTGATCAAGAGTGTTTAGACCAGTGTCGAGAATTACTTTATCTGACACGACAAGTTCATATTAGTTTAGGTAAATATAGTCGAAGATTTGAGCGTCTCTATGTTTCTTTGGATCAAAAGTTGGGAGCTGAAGTTTTAGAGTTTTTGAAATTGAACCATCCTTTTCTAAAGATTGCATATGCGGACGAAAAAGAATTTGAGTCTATGCTTGCAAAAACTGATACACCTCTTTATGAGGAAAATTTTAAAACCAACCGAGCATATCTTGTTGATCAGCAGGGTTTTGTCATGATGTCATATAACCTGTCTCACAAGGGAACCGAAATCATAGAAGATATTGAGCATCTAATGAAGTATTCCGCTCAGTAGTTGGCCCTTTACATATTTTTTATAAATTAAAACTTTAAAGGATCAAAATTAAAATATTTTGTTAAGTCCAGTTTTAAGTCTATCTAATAAGCCTCTTTTTTTAACTGCTATCTCAGCTGTTATTTTTTCTATTATTAATATAACTCTTAATATCTATAGACGTTTTGAAGATACTAGTTTTGATTGTCTGGAATGGTTAGATTGTAACGGAAATTTTTACGTTACTGATGAAGGTTTAATTAGTGTTCTGAGATATTACATAAGCGTAGTTGGCTGGCCAGAGATAATAAACCAAATTTCTTATTTTATGTTGATTTTTACGGCTACACTATTAGTTATCAAATCATGGTTTTTACGAAAGAAAAATAATGTCCCGTATCAATTATCAATCTTCATATTGCTTACAATTTTTTTGCACGCTTTTATAAGCATATGGTCCTCTGATATGGTTATTTTCCCCCAAATATCTTTATTGCATTTTGAATTAGCTGTCACAATAACCTTATTGTTATGGATATACGCAATAAGAACTCAGGAAAATAACGGTTCAGTTTCAAAAAAAAACATTCATAGGTTTAATAAAATTAAGCCATGGATCACTTTAGCGATTATAATAAGTATGATAGAAGTTGCACTAGGAGGATGGACAAGTGTAAAGTTTGCTTCATTTGCCTGTACAGATTTTCCACTATGTCAAAATTCATGGTGGCCAGTGATGGATGTGAAGCAAGGGTTTAATTTTAATAAACCCCTAGGTTTGGAGGTTTTAGATAGCCAGGCTCGCATAGCTATACATATGATTCATAGACTTGGGGTCTTGGTTGCAATGATTTATGTATTAGGTTTGTCTATTTTTTTGTTAAAGACACCTTTTTATAAACTAAAACAAGCAGCTAGAGTTCTGGTGTGTATTTTGTTCATCCGAATAATTTTTTTAGCTTATGCTGGATATCTACAAGAACCAGTTTTTTTAACAATTGTTCATAATCTAGGAAGTCTAGCGTTGTTGTTAGTTCTTGCTGGTCTTGCAGTAAAAATAACCTATGTTGGCAGCAATAATTTAAATTAAGGTGTTAAGGTGACAAAAATAGCAGTGACTGATGTAGCAAAGACTAGTTTCAGAGATTATTTGGAGCTGACTAAACCGAAAGTTGTTGCATTAATGATCCTAACTTCAATTATTGGTATGTTTTTATCAGTGCCTGGTATGGTGCCTTTAGATGTACTTATATTGGGAAATGTTGGAATAGCTCTATGTGCCGGTGCCGCAGCTGTTATAAATCATGTGGTAGATCGAAAAATTGATCTCAAAATGTCTAGAACACTTAACCGTCCTGTTGCCAAAGGAAGAGTAAGCCCTTATCAGGCAATGTTTTTTTCGGCGATCTTAGGTTTTTTGGGTATGGCCATTTTGCTACTTTATATCAATGCTTTAACTGCATGGTTAACCCTTGCTTCCTTATTTGGCTATGCAGTCCTCTACACTTCATATTTAAAACGAGCAACGCCGCAAAATATTGTTATAGGTGGATTAGCTGGAGCAGTCCCTCCATTATTGGGCTGGACTGCTGTAACTGGAGAGATACACGGCCATGCACTGCTCTTAGTTTTGATAATTTTCGCTTGGACACCTCCTCATTTCTGGGCTCTAGCAGTTCACCGTAAAGATGAATATGCAAAGGCAGAAATTCCAATGTTGCCAGTTACACATGGAGAAAAATATACAAAGATAAATATTCTCTTATACACAGTATTGATGATAATGGTCACCTTGCTACCTTTTGCAGTCGGAATGAGTGGCTGGCTGTATATCATAGGTGCATTAATTTTAGGAGCAGGTTTTTTATATTGGGCAATCATGATGATGCTTGGCCGTAAGCCAGATGCAGGCATGGATACTTTTAAGTACTCTATAGTTTATCTTATGGCATTATTTATAATCATGTTAGTTGATCATTATTTTATTTAAAGTACTTTGTTTGTAGCATTACTGAAATTGAAATTAGTCCAAGGACTTGGAAATATGACTGAAAAACCAAGTAGTAAAGGGATTCGTAATACTCTTCTAGGGGTCTTTGCGTTTATATTTTTAATCATGCTCGCTTTCCTTAATAAAATTAATACTGAGTATATTCTCACTCATCAAGAGTTAATGGACAAAGGTGCAGTCTTATTAGAAACACCAAGGAAATTTAGTGGATTCGAATTGGTTGATCACGATAGACAGCCTTTTACTATGAAGAACTTACAAGGTAAATGGACATTATTATTTTTTGGTTTTACTCATTGCCCAGATATTTGTCCAACTACTATGGCTACGGCAGCTAATTTTTATGAATCCTTATCTGGGGAGGATCAAAATAAGGTACAGATTGCATTGATTTCTTTAGACCCAGAGAGAGACACTGCAGAAAAACTCTCTCAGTATGTAACTTATTTTAACGAAGATTTTATAGGAGCCACAGCTAGCAAATACGTATTAATGAGCCTTGGAGTTCAGTTGAACGCCCCTTATTCAAAAGTTCCACTAGGTGAAGAAAATTACACAATTGATCATAGTGGCAATATAGTTATCATTAATCCCTATGGACACTATCACGGTTTCTTTAGGCCGCCATTTGACCCAGAAAAAATGGAAGTTTCCTTAAACTCAATTATGTTAGCCTTCGATAAAAAACAATAGTTTTATTTATTTTTATTAGTGAGCGAAAGCAAAAATAGTGATCCTGCACTTAAAACTATCGATGGCCCAGCAGGAGTGTCTATAAACCATGATGCTAGCAGGCCTAATACAACAGATAAAGAGCCTATTAGGCTTGCAAAAACAGCCATCTGTTCTGGTGTCTTTGAGTAATTCCTTGCAGTAGCTGCTGGAATGATCAACAGTGAGGTTATCAGTAGTACTCCAACCACTTTCATAGCAACGGCGATCACTAGTGCAATAATAAGCATAAATATCATTCGAACTAATTTAAATTTTATACCTTCAGTCCTACCTAAATCCTCATCAATAGTTATTGCTAATAGCGGGCTCCATATTTTTACTAATAATAACAATGTAATAGCACTAATCGTATATACAGTAATTACATCTTTAAAATTTACGGTTAAAAGATCACCAAATAAAAGACTCATCAAGTCTATCTTTACATCTGGCATCAACGTAATTACAACTAATCCACACGCTAAAGATGTATGCGAAAGTATCCCAAGTAATGTATCAGAAGCAAGATTCTTATTTTGCTCTAATCCGACGAGTATTAATGCAAACACGAGACAAGTGAAAATGACAGATACTGTTGGGTTAACTGAAAAAATTAAACCGAGAGCTATTCCCAGTAATGACGAATGTGCTAGTGTATCTCCAAAATACGCCATACGTCGCCATACAATAAATGTACCAAGAGGCCCGGTTATTAATGCAACACCTATACCGGCAAGTAATGCATATAAAAGAACATCAATCATGACTATGTCCATTTTCATCTAACTTTGATGATTTTACTGCTCCATGTAATCCGTGTTTATGGTCGTGATGATGTGTGTATGTAGCATAAGTATTGGTATTTTCACCAAAAAGTTCTATAAATGCAGGATTCTTGCTCACTTGATCAGGTCGACCATGGCAACATACATGATTATTTAAACATAAGACTTCATTTGTTGAGGACATTACTACATGTAGATCATGAGACACCATTAATACTGCACAATTTAGCTTTTTATGTAACTCCGCTATAAGCTTATAGAGAGCCTCTTGCCCAGCAACATCGACACCCTGCACAGGTTCATCGAGTACTAAGAAGTTCGGTTTGCATAAAATTGCACGAGCCAAAAGAGCTCTTTGCATTTCACCACCTGACAATGACGATAACGGGCATTTCATCAGATCTATAATTCCCACTTCTTTTAAAACATCACTACACATTTTAGTATTTTTTTCAGTTAGCTTTAAAAATCTTTCCAAAGTGATTGGAAGAGTTGGGTCGATATGAAGCTTTTGTGGCATATAACCAATTCGTAAATCAGGAGATCGAAAAACTTCTCCCTCATCGATATTTATCAGATTAAGAATAATTTTTACAAGTGTTGTTTTACCTGCGCCGTTGGGACCAATAAGTGTAATAATTTGCCCCGGATTTATAGATAAACTTACAGAGGATAAGGTTGTTTTCGTATTATGATATTTGCTTATCTTATTAAGAGTAATTAGCGGGGAATTCATACTTTATTTTCCTATTTGCAATCTGGGCATAAACCAATTATCT
Organism: uncultured Porticoccus sp.; assembly: GCA_964276025.1. Lineage (GTDB taxonomy): Bacteria > Pseudomonadota > Gammaproteobacteria > Pseudomonadales > Porticoccaceae > Porticoccus. The sequence continues at coordinate 410,112 of CAXYDD010000002.1, forward strand.
CAACTACTTGTTGTTCAACTACAAAGCCTGTTCTTTCTGCTGTATGCTCAATTACATTATTAATTTGGTCGGTACTGCATTCAGCAGTGGCATGACAATTACGACAGATAAGAAAAAAATTATTATATATTTTTTCAGGAAAAGATCTGCCTATATATGCATTTAATGTACTTATACGATGAATTAAACGAAGTTTTGTTAGAAATTCTAAGGCCCGATATACTGAGGGGGCTTTAATCCGTTTCCCTGTATTGATGTTTAGAGATAAACTATCAACTATATCATAAGCTCCAACGGGTTGGTGGCTAGACCAGACAGCCTTAAAAACATCTTCTCTTATTAAAGTGAGTCGAACATTCTTTTTTTCGCATATTACTTTAGCTTTTTGTAAAGCAGCAACAATGCATTGATCATGGTCATGGTCTTTATATGCAAGACGAGAATATGCTAACATAATTACCACCTAATTATCATGATGTTATAATATAACACTATTACTTTATTTGAACCTTAATTAAATCAAATTTGTTCAATTTACTGAATGAGATATATGTTATTGTTATAATGTAACATTAAAATTATTTTAGAGGTATAAAAAATGTTGAGGTCTTTCTTATTAATACTAACCATATCATTGATTGTCAATCCTGTATTTGCGTCACAAAGTATATCTATAGCGAGCTCTATTAGACCCATAGCTATGTTAATCAAAGCTGTTACTGGTGATGAGACCCCAGTAAAAATATTGCTACCGGGCAATATTTCACCACATGATTTTCGCCTTAAGTTTTCAGATATTAAATTAATCAAAGAATCTGATTTATTTTTCTGGGTAGGCCCTAATCTTGAAAGCGGAATATCCAAAGCAGTTAAAACTCATGGTTCATCAAATATAATTAAATTAATTGATATTGACGATCTTAGTTGGCCTAAATTCGTTGGCGAGGTCAGCCATAATCATTCGGTTCACCACCACGGACATCATAATGAGCATGAAAGCAATGAAGCTACTCTGGATAACAGGGATTCTCATATTTGGCTAAGTCCAAAAAATGCTATGAGGATTGTCGCAGTAATAAATGACTCTCTGGGAAGAAAATATCCTGACAAAAAAGAATTTTTTAAAAAAAATACAAAAAATTTTGAAGCATCAATAAGATCTTTGGATACAGTAATTAGTTCTAGGCTTGAAGAAATAAAACATAAAGGGTTCTTAGTAGCGCATGATGGATATCGTCACTTCATTGATTATTATGATCTTAATCAATTAGGTGTAATTGATTTAACAGATGATATTTCTCCAAGCGCTAAACATAAGGGCAATCTCAATAAAATAAGTGATAAGACTTCTTGTATTTTTACCGACCCTCAACACAGCAGTAAAGCAGCAAATCAATTATCAGAAAAGTTCAATATAAAGTCTAGAGAATTGGATTTAATGGGACATAATGTTCCCTTAAGGAAAAATAGTTATATAGATTTTCTTAGTAAATTATCTGAAACAGTCGTAGAGTGTTTAAAGTAAAATTAATTTATGACGATGGTAGATATATATGGCTAATGATACCCCGCTAATTTTAGTAGATGGATCATCATATCTCTATAGAGCATTTCATGCTTTGCCTCCGTTAACAACATCCTCTGGCCAGCCAACAGGTGCGGTTAAAGGTGTCATAGCGATGATGCGAAGAATGATAAAAGATTATCCAGATAGTCCAATTGTGGTCGTTTTTGATGCTAAAGGTAAAACATTCAGAGACAACTTATATGCAGAATATAAGTCACAAAGGCCACCTATGCCAGATGACTTACGTTTACAAATAGAGCCTATTCATAAAATTATTGAAGCGATGGGCTTGCCGATACTCATTGAAAAAGGTGTTGAAGCAGATGATGTTATTGGAACTCTAGCATTAAGCGCGGCAGCTCAAGAAAGAAATGTGATAATTTCTACTGGCGATAAAGATATGGCTCAGTTAGTAGGCCCGTATGTAAGTCTTATCAACACAATGACAGATAAATTTATGGATCGACAGGGTGTAATTAATAAATTTGGTGTACCCCCCGAACTTATAATTGATTATTTGGCTCTTGTGGGTGATAAGTCAGATAATATACCTGGGGTACCTGGAGTCGGAGAAAAAACAGCATTGGGTATGTTGCAAGGAATTGGTGGCCTCGAAGATATATATAATGACGTCGAAACTATTGCTGAACTAGGATTCCGAGGTGCAAAAAAAATACCACAAAAGATGCTGGATCATAAAGACTTAGCAGATTTGTCGTATAAGCTAGCAACGATAAAAACAAATGTTGAACTTGATCGAACTATTGATAGCCTCATCAACGAAAAAACAGACGATCAAGTACTTCTTTTTTGGTTCAAAAAATTAGAATTAAAAACATGGGCTAATGAGATACTTACTCATCAACATGAAGATAATACAAGCATTTCCGCAGAGACCAGAAAAGTTGACTATCATATTATATATTCAGAGACTGAATTTGAGAGCTGGATAGAGAAGCTTGAGTCAGCTAAATATTTTTCATTTGATACTGAAACAACAAGTTTAAATTATATGGAAGCCAAAATCGTTGGCGTATCTTTCGCTATTGAACCGTTCAAGGCAGTCTATGTACCTCTAGGGCATGATTATCTTGGTGCACCAGTACAGATGAACTGTGAAAAAACTTTACAAAAATTAAAAAAAATTCTTGAAGACCCCTCTATTTTTAAGCTTGGCCAAAATCTCAAATATGACATGAACGTCTTAAAAAATTATGGAATTTTCTTATCAGGAGTAAAATTTGACACTATGCTTGAGTCATATGTTCTAAACTCAGTAGATAGCCGACATGATATGGATAGCCTCGCTTTAAAATATCTAGACACAAAAACTATAAGTTTCGAGGAGGTTGCAGGTAAAGGCTCTAGTCAGCTTACTTTTAATCAAATTCCTTTAGAGATTGCAGCACCTTATGCTGCAGAAGATGCTGATATAACTATACAGCTCCATCAAAATATTTTTCCGCTTTTAGAGAACCAGATAGGCCCATTAAGAGTATTTAGAGATATAGAAATCCCACTTATACCTGTTCTGTCTTCCATTGAGAGAAATGGGGCACTAGTAGACGCTAAATTGTTGCATACACATAGTAAAGAATTAGGTTTGAGGCTTAAAGAAATAGAAGAAAATGCATATAAACTGGCTGGGAGCGAGTTTAATCTAGCTTCCCCAAAACAAATAGGGGAGATTCTGTTTGAAAAGCTAAAAATTCCAGTTTTAAAAAAAACCGCAAAAGGAGCCCCTTCGACTAAAGAAGAGGTTTTGACTGAATTAGCGATAGATTATCCTTTACCTAAAATATTATTAGAGTATCGCACTCTATCCAAACTAAGGTCCACTTATACAGATAAGCTTCCTCAAATGATTAGCCCAATAACTGGTAGAATACATACATCGTATCATCAGGCTATAACTGCAACTGGCAGACTTTCTTCATCAGACCCTAACTTACAAAATATTCCAATTCGAACATCAGAAGGAAGAAGAATTAGACAAGCGTTTGTGGCACCAAAAGGAACTAAAATATTAGCTGCCGATTATTCACAAATAGAGTTAAGAATAATGGCTCATTTATCCTCAGATGAGGGTTTAACTAATGCATTTTTACAAGGAATGGATGTTCATCAGGCAACAGCAGCAGAGGTATTCGGTGTTGACTTGAACAAAGTCACAAAGGACCAACGCAGAAGCGCTAAGGCAATTAATTTCGGATTAATATATGGTATGTCAGCATTTGGTTTGGGTCGCCAGTTGCATATCGGCAGGCAAAAGGCTCAGGTGTACATAGATAAATATTTTAGTCGCTATCCTGATGTAAAAGCTTATATGGATGATACTCGCAAGAGCTCCTCTGAAAGAGGTTATGTGGAAACTTTATTTGGACGCCGACTTTATTTACCTGAAATAAATTCGAGTAATGGCATGCGAAGGCAGGCGGCGGAAAGAACAGCTATTAACGCTCCAATGCAAGGTACCGCTGCAGATATAATTAAATTAGCAATGATAGAAGTAGATAGTTGGTTATCAAAAGAAGGATTAAGCTCTAGAATGATAATGCAGGTGCATGATGAGCTTGTTTTGGAAGTACCAGAGGTCGAAGAAGGAATCATCAGAGAGGGCTTGGTAAAATTAATGACAGGAGTTGTAAATTTAAGCATACCATTATTGGTAGATTTAGGTAGCGGTGCAAATTGGGATGAAGCACATTAAATTTTTTTATTTTTTATTGAACTTTTTCGTTAAGATGCGTCTAACCTAATACGCAACAAAGATTTTTGTTTTTTCCTAATAAAGACTTTTCTCTCCTAGCGTAACACCTAAACCCAATCACCGCCGATGATTGGGTTTTTTTATGGGTATAATTTAATCTAACCAGGTTGCTAATTTATGTTTTAACTCGTCAAGACCAAATCTCTTAATTGATGAAAAAGCTTGTATAGTAAAATTAGCACTTAACTTTTCTTTAGTTAGTTCTTCTTCTACACTCAGAAGCGTATTATTTATGGCCCCTCTTTTCAATTTGTCTGATTTTGTCAGTAATAAATGAACAGGCATCTTAGACTCTGATGCCCAGCGTATGATTTGCCAATCATATTTCTGAAGTGGATGCCGGATATCCATCAATATAATCACCCCCACAAGAGATTGTCTTTCTTGAAGATATCCTGCAAGATTACGATTCCAGTCTCTTTTAACAGCAGCTGGTACTTTAGCAAACCCATAACCTGGAAGATCAACCAAACGACGATCTTCACTTAGGGAAAAAAAATTAAGCAATTGAGTGCGACCCGGAGTTTTACTGGTTCTTGCAAGTTTTTTGTTGTCCGTCAAAGTATTAATGACACTCGACTTACCAGCATTAGATCGCCCAGCAAAAGCAACCTCCTTACCCTCATCAGCAGGTGACTGTTTAACAGAAGGAGCGCTCATTAAAAAACTAGTTTTATTAAATAAAATAGTATTAGACATATTTAGCCTATGATGTATCGTATTTCTCTATTCGGATAAGGAAAAACTTGGTATATAATGCCTGAGTTTTAAGCCAGACAACACTAATTTATATATACTACCAGTATGCGGAGAATGGATTAAGCTAATGAAAAGAACGATTTTAAATTTTGTTATAGTTTCTTGTTGTATCATGAGCCCTTTAGTGGTTTTCGCCTCTGGAGATCCAGCAGCCGGAGAATCAAAAATAGCGATGTGCGCGGGTTGTCATGGCGGTGACGGAAACAGTGTTGTGCCTTCTTTTCCAAAACTGGCGGGACAGGGTGAAAAGTACCTTACAAAGCAACTTAAAGACGTAAAGTATGGGCGTCGCAAGATAGCTTCAATGACTGGGATACTTGACTCTTTTTCTGAGCAGGATTTATCTGATATGGCTGCTTACTATGCATCGAAGAAAATGCAAATATCTGGTGCTCAAGAAGAAAATTTGCAGCTCGGTGAAGCTATATACAGAGGGGGAAATATAGAAACTGGTGTCCCTGCCTGCACTGGTTGCCATTCGCCCTCTGGACAGGGTAATAGTCCTGCAGGGTACCCTATGTTGGGCGGCCAATATGCACAATATACAGCTAAGCAATTACGAGCATGGCGAACTGGTGCACATGATCCAGAGAACGAAGGTGCTAGAAATAATGATGGAGATTCCAAGATTATGCGAGGTGTTGCCGAGCATATGAGCGATATAGAAATAGATGCGGTAGCTAATTTTATTGCTGGACTGAAATAATCAAGTTTGCTTACTAGATATTTTTTCTGAAGCTACTGATACAGTCGTCTTTTACAATACATTATCATAAAGTAACGTTCTACGAATATACATGATAGAAAGGATTTTTATAGACTATGAATGTTTTGACTAATTTTTTGTTAGCTGGAATTATATCTTTTATATTGATTTATCAAGTGTCAGCAGAAACTTATCAATCTGGTGTACATTTCGAAATTCTCTCAAAACCAGTTTTGACTAAAGATTCTTCAAAAGTAGAGGTCGTAGATTTATTTTGGTATGGCTGCAGTCATTGTTATACTTTTAAAGAGAAACTTGAGTTGTGGCAAAAAAATCAGCTGGATGATGTCTATTTTGTTGGTGTGCCGGCGGTTTGGCAGGCCGAGATGAGACTACATGCAAAAGCATATTATTCAGCAAAAGCCTTAAATATTTTTGATAAAGTTCATAGCGCTATCTTTGATGCTATGAATCTTAAAAATAAAAAATTGAAAAGTGAGAATGAAATTGCAGATATCTTCATTTCTCATGGTGCAGATCCAAAAGATTTTTCTAAAATATTTAACTCAGGAACCATTGAAATGGCTGTGGATATCGCAGAAAAAAAACAGGAAAAATATAGGTTAAGGGGCACACCAGAAATAGTAATCAATGGAAAATATAGAATCTCAGGAAGAACTGCTGGTAGTCAAAGTGATATGCTGAAAGTTGCCTCCTTCTTAATAGAAAAAGAACGCGATTTATTCAAATAGCACTTAAATTAAATAAATTATTGCACTTAAAGTAAGTTTTTAATATGAAAGTTTTAATGGATTTGTATTGAGAAAATCCCCTTAAATTTTTAATGCTAAATATTTTCAGGCAAAAAATTATGAAACCATCAATAAAACCGACTAATCCTAATTTTTCTTCAGGGCCCTGTAGTAAGAGGCCCGGCTACGATGTAAATAATCTAGATCTTCAGGCATTGGGGCGCTCGCATCGTGCTGCGGTCGGAAAAGCTGCTTTGGGGCGAGCCTGTCTTGAAACATCAGAGGTACTAGGTTTACCAAAAGATTATTTAGTTGGTATCGTCCCAGCTTCTGATACTGGTGCTTTCGAGATGGCTATGTGGTCTCTACTTGGGCAGAGAAATACTGACGTTTTCTCATGGGAGTCTTTTGGTAAAGGCTGGGTAACTGATATTTTAAAGCAACTGAAACTCGAAAATGTAAAATCTTTTTCCGCCGATTATGGGCATCTCCCCGATCTTAGCAAAGCAGATCCAGATAACGATATTGTTTTTACATGGAACGGCACTACATCTGGGGTCAAAGTGCCCAATGCAGAATGGATCGCATCTGATAGAAAAGGTCTTACTATCTGTGATGCAACATCTGCTGTTTTTGCTATGGATATGCCATGGGAAAAACTTGATGTCGTAACTTTTAGTTGGCAAAAAGTTTTAGGTGGTGAGGGTGCTCATGGAGTCATCATACTAAGCCCGCGTGCAGTCCAGCGACTTGAGAGCTATACGCCACCCTGGCCTATGCCCAAGATATTTAGATTGACTAAGAATGGTAAGCTGATTGAGGGTATATTTAGGGGTGAGACTATAAATACTCCTTCTATGCTTTGTGTTTCAGATTATCTCGATGCTATCAATTGGGTTAAGTCTATTGGAGGACTCCAAGGAGCAATATTGCGATCAAAAAATAATCTTGAAGTTATTAAGAAATTTGTTGAAGATAATAATTGGATTAATTTTTTAGCCACGGATTTTGATACGATTTCAAATACTAGCATTTGCTTGATTTTAGATCTAGAGGCCGATAAGGTCAAAGAATTAGTCAAGTTGTTGGCAAAAGAAGAGGTAGCGTTTGATATAGGATCCTACCGTGATGCGCCAGCCGGCTTAAGGATCTGGGGCGGAGCAACAATAGATTCTTTAGATCTCGAAGCATTAATGCCTTGGATCAAATGGGCATATCATGAGGTATTATAGGAATATTTAAATCAATACACACATAGAGTAAAAAACATGCATAAAGTACGCACCTACAACAAAATTTCATCTAAAGGCCTTAGTCGTTTTGAAGCTGGAAACTACATAGTAACCGATAACGTTTCTGATCCAGATGCATTTATACTTAGAAGCCAAAAATTACATGACGAGGAAATACCATCCAGTGTTAAAGCTGTTGCTAGAGCTGGAGCAGGCGTAAATAACATTCCAATTGATAAATTTACTCAAAAAGGGGTTGTTGTATTTAACACCCCGGGTGCAAACGCCAATGCAGTAAAAGAGCTTGTTGCATCTGCGCTCTTAATATCTTCGAGAGATATTTTTGGGGGTATGAATTATGTGCAAGGGTTAACTGAAATTAAAGATCCATCTGAAATGTCTAAATTACTCGAGAAACAAAAAAGTCAATTTGCGGGATCTGAAATTGCAGGAAAAACACTGGGTGTTGTAGGCCTTGGGGCTATAGGGTCGATGGTTGCAAATATGGCGCTAGAATTAGGTATGAATGTTATTGGTTTTGATCCAGCAATGTCAGTTGAGGCTGCATGGCGCTTGTCTCACAAAGTTGAAAAGATGGATAGCCTTCAAAATTTACTATCTCAGGCAGATTTCATTACTATGCATGTTCCAGCACTAGACGCAACTAAACATCTAATTAATAGCGAAGCATTAACATGCATGAAGAGCTCTGCCGTTCTATTAAATTTTGCTCGTGAGGAGGTTGTTGATTCATTGGCAGTAAAACAAGCTTTAGATAATAAAAAACTAAATAAATATGTTACAGACTTCCCCACACCAGATATTTTAGGTCGTGTGGATGTACTGCTAATGCCACATATTGGAGCTAGTACAAGTGAGGCTGAAGAGAACTGCGCTGTTATGGCTGCTGATCAATTGATGGAATATCTTGAGCAAGGCAATATTTCTAATTCGGTCAATTTTCCAAAAACAAAAATGCCAAGACATGGTGGTTATAGGATTACTTTTTGCAACAATAATGTTCCAAAAGTTTTAGGAAATGTCCTGACCCTCTTGGCCGATTGTAGTCTTAATGTAATTGATATGGTTAATAAGAGTAGGAACGAGATAGCATACAACATCATAGATGTTGAGTCAGAGCCAACTCAAGAGCTACTCGGAAAAATCTCTAGTGTAGAGGGGATACTGAGTGTCAGGCTTCTTTAAATCGCTCCCCCTGAATCTGATCAGCGATTTAAAAATTAGTATGCTTTGGAGAACATAAATGTCCCTTGAAGATACTCGTCGAGAATATCAATATGACTCTTTGACCAGAGAGTCACTTAAAAATTGCCCCATAGATCAATTTTCTTGTTGGATGGATGAGGCGCTTCAGGCAAATCTTTCTGATCCCACTGCTATGTCCTTAGCGACAATTAATAAAAATGGAAAACCATGGCAACGTACAGTTTTGTTGAAAGAGTTCAATAAAAAAGGCTTCACATTTTATACTAATCTTAAAAGTCGCAAAGCTGTAGATATAAAAAATAATTCGAATGTAAGCCTATTATTTCCTTGGTTTAATCTTGATCGCCAGGTAATTATTTGTGGAAAAGCACAATTACTTTCAAAAGAGGAATCTAAAATTTATTTTGAAAAGCGCCCAAGAGATAGTCAAATTGGAGCATGGGCCTCTTTACAAAGCAAAGTGATAGATTCTCGAAAAGCTTTTGAAGATGAATTTTCTCGTCTAGAAGAGAGATATGCTGATATAGATATACCGTTTCCTAAATTTTGGGGGGGGTACAGAGTAGTCCCGATTGAGGTTGAGTTTTGGCAAGGCGGAGAAAAACGTCTTCATGATAGATTTCAGTATAGGTTAGATGGTAAAAATTGGTCTATTTCTAGGTTATCACCATGATATTATTAGAATTTTTAAACTATTAGGTACATTATTTTTTCTTCATGGAAAGGAAAAAATCATTATTTGTAGCCGATCCTTTAAGTTTGTCTATCAGAAATTCAATAGCGTCTGAATCTTCCATGCTATGGAGCAATTTTCTAAGAATCCAAACTTTTTGTAAATCTTCTTCAGACATTAAAAGATCTTCGCGACGTGTACCTGATCGCCTAATATTTATTGCGGGATAAACCCTCTTTTCGGATACTTTTCGATCTAAATGCAGTTCAAGATTTCCCGTGCCTTTAAACTCTTCATATATTACTTCATCCATTTTAGAGCCAGTTTCCACTAATGCTGTCGCTATAATCGTTAGACTACCGCCTTGTTCTATATTTCTGGCTGCACCAAAGAAACGTTTTGGCCTTTCAAGAGCATGGGCGTCAACACCGCCAGTTAAAACCTTACCTGAAGATGGCTGAACAGTATTATAAGCTCTAGCGAGACGCGTAATAGAATCAAGTAGTATCACAACATCTTTTTTATGCTCTACAAGCCTTTTAGCTTTTTCTATTACCATTTCTGCAACTTGCACATGGCGCGAGGGCGGCTCATCGAAAGTTGATGCTACAACTTCTCCTCGGACGGTTCGTTGCATTTCGGTAACCTCTTCTGGTCTTTCATCTATAAGAAGTACGATAATATGACACTCAGGATTATTTCGAATAATAGCTTGAGCTGTATGCTGCATCATTATAGTTTTTCCGACCTTAGGAGGCGCAACAATTAAACCACGCTGACCTTTTCCTATCGGTGAAATTAAGTCAATTATTCGCCCAGTTAGATCTTCTGTAGAACCATTTCCCGCTTCTAAAACTAAACGTTCATCTGGAAAAAGAGGAGTTAAATTCTCAAATAAAATTTTATTACGTGCGTCTTCAGGCTTATCAAAATTTATTTTATCAAGCTTGAGCATTGCAAAATAGCGCTCACCTTCTTTTGGCGGCCTAATCTTTCCAGCAATTGAATCCCCGGTTCTAAGATTAAAACGGCGAATTTGACTTGGTGATACATAAATATCATCTGGTCCCGCTAAATAAGATGCATCTGAAGATCTTAAAAAACCAAAACCATCAGGAAGGATTTCTAAAACACCCTCGCCATAAATATCTTCACCACTTTTTGCATGGCGCTTTAATATGCTAAAAATAACGTCTTGTTTTCTCGAGCGAGCTAGATTATCAAGACCATTTTCCGAAGCTATTCTTATAAGCTCGTCAATGGGTTTAGTTTTCAATTCTGTTAGATTCATAGATTTAGAGGTATACACAGTTATTAAATTTGAATGGAGTAGTAGCCAAGAAAGTATTATGGCTACATACAGGGGTTATAGTTGTAATTTTTTGATTTTCTCGATTTTAGGATAACTATACTGCAGTTTTTTTAAGTATAGGCTTCAAAATAGTAAATCGCAATAGATTAAACGTGTGAATAAGGTGTTAATATTATAAATTTGACTCTATAAATTCAATTAGTTGAACTTTAGAGAGAGCGCCAACCTTTGTTGCCTCTACATTACCATCCTTAAATATTATTAAAGTTGGAATACCTCTGACGTTAAATTTGTTTGGAGTATTTGGATTATCATCTACATCCATCTTACATATTTTGATGCGGTCAGCGTAATCATTAGATATTTCGTCAAGCATGGGTGCAATCATTTTACATGGTCCGCACCATGCAGCCCAAAAATCAAGTAAAACCGGAATTTTGGAATTTGCAACATCATTTTCAAAACTTATATCAGTGACGTGAACGATATTTTCGCTCATATTAGAAAATCTCCATTATTGATGTAAACAGATCAGAAAAAATTATAATTATATACTAACACTTGCTTTAGGCAGCAAACAAATAACAATTGTAAATTTATTGCGAATAACAATTTAAATTATACATGTGTTAACTAAATATATGTAACTCTACTACTAGCTTTTATTTTTTGGGTGCTAGGATTTGTGTCTTCAAAAATACTCAAGCACAGAATTTAGTAGCATGCGACCCTTTTGCGTTGCACAAATATTTTTATCTGAATCTGCAATTAATCGTTGTTCCTTTAGTATTTTTAGCGATGGCAATATGTTTGTATGAGGTAGACCAGTTCTATCTTGAAATATTTCATTTGAAACACCCTGATTTATTCGAAGTGCGTTCATCATAAATTCTAATGGTAGTTCCTCTAAAGAAATATCTTTGCATTTGGATGTATACAATTTTTGATCATTTAGGTAGTCCTTTGGAGACCTAGTTTTTTGTGTCCGTATAATTTTTTTTTCTTTTGGTAGGGAAATTTTTCCATGAGCCCCCGCCCCAATACCAAGATAATCTCCAAATTCCCAATAGTTCATATTATGTAAAGCTTTATTATTTCCTTTGCAATACGCAGATACTTCATATTGCTTATAACCAGAATTTTCTAATAGTATTTTTCCTTTATTTTGTATATCTTCGAGCAGTATATCGGTTGGTAGTAATGGAGGTTTATTAAAAAATTCAGTATTTGGTTCAATAGTAAGCTGGTACCATGAAATATGTTTAGGGGCTAATTTGATGGCACATATGAGGTCATCCATTGCTAGATCAATCGTCTGTCCAGGTAAACCATGCATTAAATCAAGGTTTATATTTTCAAATCCTGCAAGCTTTGCATTTTCTACAGCATAAATAGCTTGTTCTGAAGAATGTATTCTTCCAAGAGTTACTAATTGAACATCATTAAAACTTTGTATGCCGATAGACAACCTGTTAATGCCATTAGCCTTATAGTCAGCAAACTTTTTTTGCTCAAAGACCCCTGGGTTAGCCTCCAGTGTAATTTCTACATCTTCTTTAAAACCTATACGGCTTTCTACCGCCTCGAGTATTTCTCCAATTGCATTTGCTGAAAATAAACTAGGAGTCCCGCCACCAAAAAAAATTGAAGTAAGTTTCCTGTCTTGAACAAGATTTAATGATTCATCTAGGTCATTTATAAGAGATATTAAATATTCTTTTTCCGGTATATCTGCTGTTTTTGTATGTGAATTAAAATCGCAATATGGACATTTTTTTATGCACCATGGAATGTGAATATAAAGTGAAAGGGGAGGGAGGCATAATTTTGGATAATGCATAGAGTTACTTTTAAGGTTTTTAGTACTTATATTATTTAGTTAAAAACAACCGTTTTATTTGCATAAATTAATATTCTATTTTCAATATGCCTTCTTATAGCTCTTGACAGCACCACTCTCTCCAAGTCTCTACCCTTTCTAGTCAAATCTGAAATCTGATCACGATGAGAAACACGAGCAATATCTTGCTCTATAATTGGTCCTCCGTCTAATTCTTCAGTAACATAATGGCTTGTTGCTCCAATTAATTTTACACCGCGCTCATAAGCCCTGTGATATGGCTTGGCTCCTATAAATGCAGGTAAAAACGAATGGTGTATATTAATAATCTTTTCGGGATATCTTCTGATAAAGTCAGGAGATAAAATTTGCATATACCTGGCCAAAATTATCAGGTCTATATCTAGTCTATTTAATATTTCATTTTGCCTTTGCTCAGCCTCCCCCTTATTTTCTTTGGTAACTTTAATATAATGAAAAGGGATTCCATAAAAGCTAACTAGCTCTTCTGCATTTTTGTGGTTGCTTAAAACAACCGAAATTTCACAGTCTAAATCACCACTTTTATGCTTATGCAGTAAATCAGCTAAGCAGTGATCGTAATGAGAAACCATTATGGCTACTTTATTTTTTATTTGATTAGACTTTAGTCGCCAATCCATATTATATTTTTTAGCAACTTCTTCAAAAGTAGAATGAAATTGATTTTCACAAAGGGAGAAATCTGAAACATCCCACTCTAGCCTCATCAAAAATAAATTATTTTCTGTGTCTAAATGTTGATTAGCATGCAAAATGTTCGCGTTATGAGACAATAAAAAACTAGTTACTGCTTCAATGATACCTTTCTTGTCAGGACAGCTAACAAGTAGTGTGGCTGTTTTTTTCATGATACCCCCGTATACCTAATAGCTAATTTTTTAAACCATTATTTGAAATTAAATATAATTTTTTCAATAGCACAGCCATTGCTTGGCTTCGATGGCTAATTTTGTTTTTTACATTATTTGTTAGTTCAGCCGACGTACATTTTAGTTCCGGTATATAAAAAATAGGGTCGTAACCAAAACCTTGATGACCTTTTGCTTCAAGTGCAATTGAACCCTCCCAACTTCCTTGAGCAATAATTGGGGTCGGGTCATTAGGGTGATCCATTTTGACTATAACACATTGATATCGAGCTATACGCTCAGAGAAAGGAACACCATTTAGGGCCAACAATAACTTTGATATATTTTCTTCGTCTGTTGCGTCATTACCGGCAAATCGTGATGAATATATTCCTGGAGCTCCTTTCAAATAATCAACTTCTAAACCAGAATCATCAGCTATTGAGGGTAAATTTGTGAGCCTCGAGGCATGCCTAGCTTTAATGAGAGCGTTTTCTACGAAGCTTAAGCCATCTTCAATAGCATCGGGTACGTTGAATTTTGACTGTGGCTCAATTTCAATTGCAATATCATCAAATAGTCTTTTAAACTCACGAAGTTTACCTTGGTTACTTGTAGCAATTACAGCTTTCATAAATTAGTGTTCTTCAATTTAATATGACTAATAAAAGTACTATGACAAATCTTATTACTTTTCATAATAAAATTTCTTTTGAAACGAGATCGGAAAACTTTCATCTTCTTCTTTTGTTCTTACAGTAATTTTAAACGTCAAAAAATCTTCATTGTAGTACTCGAATGGAGCGATATAGTAAACAGCATCACGATCTTTAATCTCAATGAACTTTAAGTTTTTTCGCTGTGCAAGCATATTTGAAATGTTACCAGCAATAATAGCCTCTACTCCACCAATCTTTCCATCTAAAGTGACTCCAATAGTTACAAGTCCTTTATCTTTACCACGAGCTATACCATATATTTCAGCAATATTTGGTAGGATAAAACTACTGTTAAAAGCACTATAAAATACTCTATATGCACCGATTTCTTTGTAAGGTTTTTTATCTGCAAAAGCAGAAGAATTTAATAGACATAGAAGACATATTAGAGCAATTTTTTTTAAATTAAGCATGATCGATGCTCCTAAGGGTATTTAGATATACTTTATTTATTTGCTTAATAAGTAAATTGCAGTATCGGAGAATAAATTAGGTAAAAACCCTTTGAAAAATTTATCAGCAACATGTTCTGCAGCAAACTCCTTGCTTTTTATGAGAATATTCTTTTTTGCACATAATTCTTCAAAATCCGAGACGGTACAGAAATGTATATTAGGTGTATTGTACCACTGGTAGTTAAGCTTCTTGGTGACAGGCATACGACCATAAACTGCTAAAGATATCCTTGCGCGCCAGTAACCAAAATTAGGAAAAGTTACAATACAGTTTTTTCCTACTCTAAGCATCTCGTCTAATACAAGATCTGGATTTTTCATTGCTTGCAGAGCCTCAGTCATGATTACAGTATCAAAACTTTTGTCAGAGAATTGAGATAACCCAACATCAAGGTTGGTTGCAATGACATTAATATCGTTCGATATCGCTTCACTGATTTTTTCTGGATCAATTTCTAAACCATAGCCCTCAATTTTTTTTTCTAGACTAAGTTCTTTGAGCAACATTCCATCCCCACAAGCTAAATCTAAAATTCTGCTGTTAGCCATTATCCAGTTCTTTATAATTTTCAAATCTGTTCGTGGGCTCATGATGTTTTTCCTGTCTTAACGTCAGCTTGTCTCTCACGATTATTCTCAGTGAGTATACGATTCATATAAGCAGACAAAGTTTTTTCATAATCTTCGTTTTTAAGTAAAAATGCATCATGTCCCAAATTAGAATGGATAGCAGCATACGAAACATTCTTTTTTGCATCTATGAGAGCACTAACAATCTCTTCAGAACGTGCTGAAGAGAAGCGCCAATCCGATAAAAAAGAAATTATCATAAAATCACATTTAGCTACGCCAAACGCTTTTACTGGATCGTTGTCATACTCCCTAGCCAAATCAAAATAATCTAATACTCTTGTCATTAATAAATAGCTATTCGCATCAAAACTTCCTGAAAATGCATCACCCTGATGACGCAAGTAACTTTCCACTTCAAATTCAACTGGGTTATATTGGCCCTGTTGAAAAGAACCAGCACTAATTGATCGACCAAATTTACTACCCATCTGTTCATCGGAAAGATATGTCACATGCCCAATCATTCTTGCTAGGGCTAGGCCATTGCGCGGTTGTGTATTTTTTTCAATAAAATTACCATTCTGAAAATCAGGATCTGATTTGATGGCATTTCTTGCCATTTCGTTAAATGCAATATTTTGTGCACTTAGTTTCATTGCTGAGGCAATGACTATTGCATGATTGATACGATCTGGAAATTCAAGAGCCCAGCGCATAGCTTGCATACCACCCAAGCTTCCCCCTATAACAGCGGCCCATTTTTTTATATCGAGCTTGTCAGCAAGTTTAGCTTGGCTCTTGACCCAGTCCCTAGCTCTTAAAGGGGGAAATGTTACGCCCCATACTTTTCCTGTTTCTGGATTTACTGAGCTGGGTCCAGTGCTTCCATGACAACCTCCTAGATTATTTGGACAAACCACAAAAAAACGATCGGTATCAATTGGTTTTCCAGGCCCAATATAATTATCCCACCACCCTGGTTTCCAGTCAGCTGGGGAGTGATATCCAGCAGCATGATGATGACCACTAAGTGCATGGCATACAAGGACAGCATTATTTTTTTCTTCGTTGAGTTCACCATAAGTTTCAATAACGAGCTGATAGTTAGCTAGAGTAAGTCCGCAGGCTAATTCTAGTGGCTCATCAAACTTAATAGTCTCTGGAACAACTAGCCCTACTGAATTTTGTGAAATTTTATCTGGCATCTGGATTTAATTTTCTCCATAGAAATGGGGTAAGAATGTAGTCAAGAGTCCATTTTACGCTATACATCGAAACTATGACTAAATTTTTTTATTCATTTATAAATATGATACTGACTAATCTCGAAAAAAACCAACCATGGCAAGTGACCATTGATCCTCCCAGTTTTTGGTCGGAGGATATTCAAAATTACTGCGGACAAACTGAACCATACGACCTTCCCCCAAAGCTAATAACATATTTGCTGATACAGACACTGTATAGGTCGTGCGAACACCATGATTGACTTCAGCCTCCCGTAAAATTTGTTTTAGTTGAGTTTCTATTCGATCAAATAGCTGTTTAATGCGCCCATGAAGCTTTGTGGTTTCTCCAGTTAAGGCATCTCCTGTTAATATTCTAGTTATACCAGGATTACGCTCAGAAAAAGTTAATATGAGCGTGAGTATTCTGTAGCAGCGTTCTGCCACATCTGTTTCTTCTTTTAAAATAACGACTATACGACTAAATATAGTATTCTCTATAAAATCAATCAAACCTTCATACATTTTTGTTTTACTGGGAAAATGTCGATATAGGGCTGCTTCTGAAACACCTATCTGTTTTGCTAGTTTAGCAGTTGTGATTTTTCCACCGGGAGTTTTTTCCAGCATCAAGGCTAAAGATTGTAATATCTGTTGTTTCCTAGAATTTTTTTTAATAGCCATTCGCAGACTAATTCCTATCCTTTTTTGCTAGTAATTTTTGTCCCAACACCCTGGTCGGTAAAAATCTCCAATAGAGCAGCATGATTAACACGACCGTCTATAATATGAGCACTTTTCGTTCCAAATTTAACAGCGCTTAAGGCACACTTAATCTTGGGAAGCATGCCCCCAAAAACGGTACCATCTGCAATTAATCTATCCACTTGTAGTGTTGATAAGCCTGTTAGAACTTCACCACTTTTATCTTGTAAACCAGACACATTTGTAAGAAGCATCAATTTTTCAGCTTTAAGTACTTCAGCAATTTTTCCAGCAACTAAATCTGCATTTATGTTATATGATCTTCCTTGATCATCTATTCCAATCGGTGCTATTACTGGTATAAAATCACTTGAAGTCAACATATCTATAACATCTGTATTAATAGATACAACTTCTCCAACCTGTCCAATATCAATAATCTCTGGTACTTGCAACTCAGGAGATTTCTTCTTTGATGCATTTCTAGGTAGTTTTAATTTCTGGGCTTTGATTAGCTGCCCATCTTTTCCTGTAACTCCAACAGCTTTTCCACCAGCTTGATTTATAAGGTGAACAATTTCTTTATTAACCGCCCCCCCTAAAACCATTTCAACTACGTCCATAGTCTTGCTATCAGTTACTCTCATACCATCTACGAAGTGAGATTTAATACCTAGTTCCGTTAATAAATTTCCAATCTGGGGTCCGCCGCCATGAACTATTACTGGATTGATACCTACTAGTTTCATCATTACTACATCCCTAGCAAAACCAGCTTTAAGCTTCTCATCGACCATTGCATTACCACCAAATTTGATGACAATGGTTTTTCCGGTAAATTGCTGAATATAAGGCAATGCTTCTGAAAGAACCCTTGTTATATTCTTAGCCGCTTCAATAGATAATGACATTTTTGATCCTAATTACATGTGTAATATTTAAATTTATATCTCATTCCTCTTAGAACATTATAACTCTTTATTTTTAATTTTGATCTTTTGTGAAATTTTTGAAATTAGCTGTCTCGACAACTCAGCTTTTCTCGTTTTTGGGAACATTTCTGAGCTGTTCTTATCAATTACTAGAACAGAATTATAATCACTATCAAAACCAATTGATTGACTAGATACATCATTAGCTATTATCAAATCTAATTTTTTTCTTTGTAATTTTTCAAGTGCAATTTTTTCTAAACATTCATTATTTTCTTGAGTTTCTGCTGCAAAGCCAACTGTATACGGTTTATTGGAAAGCGCGCTAACATCACTGGCTATATCAGGGTTTTTGACAAGACTTATATCCATTAAATCATTATCTTTTTTTATTTTTTTAGTAAATTTTTGTTTTGGCCGATAATCAGCTACAGCAGCACACGCAATAAAAAGCTGACAATTTGCAGCTTCTCTTATCGAGATCGCATGCATTTCTTCTGCGCTGTTAACATAAATAGTTTTAGCTCTATCTGGTGGGTTTAAGTTCACAGGACCACTTATAAGTATTGTTTCTGCACCAGCCTCTAGGGCTGCATCTACAAGAGCATATCCCATTTTCCCAGAACTTTTATTGCTTATGTAACGAACTGGATCAATGTCTTCTCTAGTTGGACCTGCAGTTATTACAACTTTTAATCCAGCAAGGGATCCTGTTTCAAATAACATAGAAGTGAGATTCGCAATATCTTGCGGCTCAATCATCCTTCCTGGACCTACATCACCACATGCTTGTGATCCCTCATCTGGCCCAAATATTTTGATTCCATGGTTTTCTAATTGTGTAAGATTATTTTGTGTGCTTTTATTTTTCCACATTGCCTGGTTCATAGATGGAGCGATAGCTATTACAGAACAACTAGCTAAACATACTGTTGATAAAAGATCATCAGCTTTACCAGCTACCATTTTGGCTATGAAGTTTGCAGATGCAGGTGTTATAAGTATTACGTCAGCCCATCTTGCGAGTTCGATGTGACCCATAGCTGCCTCAGCTTCTGTGTCTAACAACTTAGTATGGACAGGGTTTCCCGAAAGGGCCTGCAGAGTAAGGGGAGTAATAAAATCATGGGCTGATTTAGTCATCACAACTTTGACTGAAGCGCCTAAATCTATCAGCCGCCTAATAACTTCAGCGCTTTTATATGCTGCTATACCGCCTGTAACACCCAGTAAAATACGCTTATTAACTAAGGAGTACATTCATATTGTCCTAAAAAATGTTATTTAAGTATTACAAGATAACATTGGGAGGTTAATTTTCGTAGTCAGCTATTATTATATCACCACAAAATAAACATTTAATTTTAAAATACAAACAAACCAAGAGAATTTTTGTTGCTTCAACAAGAGGGTTCTGGTATAAATCCTGCCTTAAAATCATTTTGAGTAATAGCTTACATAGCTACCCTTAATTTCTTGAAATTAACAATTTTATTATTTTTTTCAAAACTTAATAAAATAGTCGTCAAACATGACGGCGTGAGCATTAGAGGCAACAAAGATGTCTAAAGTATGTCAAGTGACGGGCAAACGACCAATGTCGGGAAATAACGTTTCGCACGCAAAAAACAGAACTCGACGTCGATTTGAGCCAAATTTGCATTCACATCGGTTTTGGATCGAAGATGAGAAGCGCTTTGTTAAACTGCGTCTTTCTGCAAAGGGCATACGTATAGTCGACAAATTAGGTATCAATAAAGTACTCTCAGATATTCGTAAGCGTGGCGAGAAGGTTTAAGGAGAAATAATATGGCTAAAGGACGAGATAAGGTTAAGTTAGTTTCTAGTGCTGGTACAGGCCACTATTATACTACTGATAAAAATAAACGCACTCAACCTGATAAATTAGAATTCAGCAAATATGACCCGGTGGTTAGGAAACATGTTGCATATAAAGAATCAAAAATTAAGTAAACAATTAATTTTAAAGTCGAATTTTTTTAATTCTAAAACCCCGAGAAATCGGGGTTTTGTCATTCTAGATAACAAATTCTAGTAGATTCTATTAAGAGGTGCATATGCCTGAATTACCAGAGGTGGTTGTAACTTTGCGGGGAGTTCTACCCCATATATTAGGAAAAAAAATATCGCATGTAACTATTAGAAATGGGAATTTGCGCTGGCCGATCCCTAAAGACTTACCTGCAATATTAAACGATCGAAAGCTTGAAAGTGGGAGACAGCGTTCTAAGTATATGTTGTTTCGATTCCCTCATGGGCATCTGATGGTTCATTTGGGAATGTCCGGTAATCTTAAAGTATTGCCAGATAGTACTCTTCCTGAAAAACATGACCATGTGGATATTTTTTTTGATAATGGAGTTTTGCTACGCTATTCAGATCCGAGAAGATTCGGATCTATTTTATGGGTCGAAGGAAACCCTGAGGAACACAAGCTATTGAGTAATTTGGGCCCCGAGCCATTTTCAGCAGAGTTTGACGCCAGTCGATTGCATTTTTTGTCTCGTGGCAGAGTTATATCGATAAAACAGTTCTTGATGGATAATAAAAATGTAGTAGGTGTAGGTAATATTTATGCAAATGAATCTTTATTTTTAAGTGGCATAAATCCGAAAAAGGCTGCAGGCAGAGTTTCGTTTCGTGCATATGAAGCTTTAGCATCGAACGTTATTGAGGTACTTTCAAGTGCAATTGAGCAAGGTGGTACTACGTTACAAGATTTTTCTGGCAATGATGGAAAGTCTGGTTATTTCAAGCAGGAGCTTTATGTATACGGTCGTGGAGGAAAACCTTGTCTTAAATGTGCAAATTTACTTAAAGAAATAAGGCTAGGGCAGCGTTCGACAGTATATTGTTCAAAATGTCAAAAATAACTCATTTTCAGTTATAATTTTTCAGTGGTTATTAAATTTCAATGCTAGGGAATCCCTAACGCATGACGGCACAAAGCCACTAATATCACCACCTAGCGACCCAATCTCTTTGACTAATGATGATGAGATATAAGATAGTTTTTCTGAAGGCGTAAGAAATATACTTTCTATTTTCGGTGAAAGAGCACGATTCATATTGGCTAATTGAAATTCATATTCAAAATCTGATACTGCACGAAGGCCACGAAGGATTGCATCAGCATTTTGGTCTTTAACAAAGTTTACTAAGAGATAGTCAAAACCAATAACTTCTACATTACTAAAATCTATCAGAGCTTCACGAGCTAACTTGATTCTCTCGCTCATATCAAAAAGGGGCTCTTTTCTTTTGCTGCTGGCGATCGCAACTATTACGTGATCGAATAGACTGCTCGCTCTCTCTACAAGATCAATATGACCATTGGTTATAGGATCGAATGTTCCTGGGTATACTATTGTTTTCAATTTTTCAAATTCTCTATTATTTTCTTATGGTTTATTAACTAACATCAGGGCTCAATTCCGAAGATATAGTTTATAAGCAACTTGTCCTGTTATTTTGTCCTTGAGTAGTGTCCAATTTTCTGGGATGCACAATACTTCCTTTTTCTTGGTTGTTTCGATATAAATATAGCAAGGACTGGATAGTAATTTATTTTTTTCTAGTATTTCGCAACATACCGGAACTAAATCAGACATAAAAGGAGGATCCAAAAAAACTAGATCAAAAGTTACCCCTTTATATTCCTCATTAATCCATTTTATAGCATCAGCCTCGATAATAGTTATATTTTTTATGTTCAATCGCGCGCAGCTATTTTTTATAGCCAAGAATGCAGAATGATCTTTCTCTATCATTATCACACTTCTTGCCCCACGTGACATAGACTCAATTCCTAGCGATCCTGATCCAGAAAACAGATCCAAACAGTTTGAGTTCCGCACATACTGACTAATCCAGTTAAAAAGAGTCTCTCTAATTCGATTTCCAGTTGGCCTTAAACTTTGGGTATTTGAAAAAATTATTTTCTGTCCCCGAAGGCTACCTCCGTTAATACGAACTTGATTGTTTGATTTATTTTGTGAAAATGTGGGGTTATTTGAGTTTTTCAAAGCGTTTTTCTCGTTTTAAAGTGATAGCATACATTGTTACTTTTCGCAGAGGGAGAATAATGTCTGAATCAGGAACAAAAAAAAATTCTTCGAGTGAAAGAGATGTTGCGACAGAGCCTGCTAAAAAAAAGACTTTCTTGCAGTTTTTTTCACGGACAAAAACACCGGAGTCAAACCCAAAAAAATCATCAGAAGATATTTGTGACGCAAATAAAAATGATGATCTAGTTATGAAGCCTTTGTCTGATGACTCACAGCAGAACCATGATTTGAATATGCAAAAAATTGATATTCGGAACAAATTTTTTAATGCATTGACAAAAACGGGCCTTAAAATTAATGATTATTTTCTAACCGATCAAAAAATTGATGACGAACTTCTCGAAAAACTAGAAGATAGATTAATCCTTGCAGATGTTGGTATAGAAACGACCGAAGAAATAATAAATGAACTATCAGACTGCTTCAAAAATACAAAGTTAGTAGATAAGAATACGCTGTTTAAAACCTTGCAAAGTATCTTGATACAAAAACTTTCTGGCGCACAAAAAGAGCTAGAGATAGATAGTAAAAAATCACCATTCGTAATACTCGTAGTTGGTATTAATGGTGTCGGTAAAACAACAACTATCGGGAAAATTGCTAAATACTATAGTCAGCAAGGTAAATCGATAATTCTGGCAGCTGGCGACACATATAGAGCAGCAGCTGTTGAGCAACTCCAAGATTGGGGAAAAATTAATGATGTACCGGTAGTATCTCAAGGAAAGGGGTCCGATAGTGCGTCGGTAATTTTTGACGCTATAGAATCTGCTAAATCAAAAAATATCGATATATTGCTAGCTGATACAGCGGGCAGGCTCCACACAAAAAATCATCTAATGGAAGAGTTAAAAAAAATAAAACGTGTTGCCAGTAAAATTGATTATTTGGCTCCCCACGAAGTTTTATTGGTTATAGATGCAGGCACCGGTCAAAATGCCATCAATCAAATGAAAGAATTTAACAACTCTGTTTCTGTGACTGGTTTAGTGTTGACTAAGCTTGATGGAACAGCAAAAGGAGGGATTATCTTTTCATTAGTTAAGAAATTTAATGTACCGATCAGATTTGTGGGACTAGGGGAAAATCTTGATGATTTACAGCCGTTTGACGCGGAACTTTATGTGCAGGCACTTCTCGATAGCAGTAACCGGAATTGTTGATATATGATTCTTTTCGATAGAGTCAATAAGCGCTATCCATCTGGCCACCAGGCTCTAACAAGCTTGAGTTTTGAATTAGGAGCTGGAGAAATGGCCTTTCTAACCGGACATTCTGGAGCTGGAAAAAGTACACTTCTGAAGCTTATTATGCTTATGGAGAGATCAACTAGTGGGCAACTACTAATCGATGGGAAAAATCTTAGCCGAATAGATCGTAAACAAATTCCATATTATCGCCGTAACATAGGTGTTGTATTTCAGGACCACCAGCTGCTCTTCGACAGAAATATATTTGATAATGTTGCATTGCCTCTTTTCGTATCTGGCCTGCGGCCTCGCGATGTTGGAAGAAGGGTCAGAGCTGCGCTTGATAAAGTAGGTTTATCTGGTAAAGAAAAAATGAATCCAATTATGCTTTCAGGTGGCGAACAGCAACGGCTTGGAATAGCAAGAGCTGTTGTACATAAGCCAAAAATCTTACTAGCCGATGAGCCTACTGGGAACCTTGATCCGCAGCTATCTGAAGAAATCATGAGTGTTCTTAATAAATTTTGCGAAGCTGGATCAACAGTTTTAGTTGCTTCACATGATTTAGAGCTTGTATCTTCGATAGCGCAACGTTTGTTGAGATTAGAAAAAGGTTTTTTAGTAGAGGATAAAAAGACCTTATGATCCAGAACCGTAGAAGGAAAAATGAAAGTAAAAGCTCCTTAAGTTTGCTATCTAGCGATGATGTTAATAAAAAAACACTCATTAATAGGATTCAAAGTTATTTCTATAGCCATCATTTAGCTTTTAGTAGTGCAACAAGCAGGATTAGTTCCCTACCTTTTCAATCTTTGAGTATATCTCTGGTAGTAGCCATAGCTTTGAGTTTACCCGCAGGTTTTTATGTTGCGGTAACTAATCTTCAAAAAATAGTAAATGTAACTGATAGCTCAAATACGATTACAGTATTTTTGAAAACCACAGCTACCCAGCCTCAAATCGAGTTATTAAAAGAAAAAGTAAGCTTAGACGAGGGTATTGAGGTTATTAAATATATATCAAGTCAACAAGGCCTTGATGAATTCCGTGCCGAGTCTGGTTTCGGCGATGTACTGAAGATGTTAGATGAAAATCCATTACCACCAGTTTTTCTTATCGAGCCAGATAGAGACATTCAAAATAATTCTGAACTTATAAAAAAACTAGTTACTAGATTAAAAAAAGAACATCTCATAGAAAATATTCAGATTGACATGATGTGGCTTAAGAGGTTGCAAGCAATATTATTAGTTAGCGAAAGATTGTCGTTCATGCTTGGAGTGATTCTTGCTTTTGGGGTTTTATTAATTATCAGTAACGCAGTTGCACTCTCTCTTGATAGTAAAAGTGAAGAGGTTATTGTAATAAAGCTTGTAGGTGGAACCAACGCTTATGTTCGTAGACCATTTTTATATACAGGCCTTTGCTATGGGTCATTTGGTGGAATTTTGTCGTGGATTTTTATAGCTATTGCTGTTTACTGGTTATCGATCCCTATAGAAAAACTCTCCGCGCTATATCAAAGCTCAATAGAATTAGAGGGCTTGGGTTTTTTTGGATTGATCTCACTCATATCAATAGGAGTAAGCCTCGGCCTATTAGGAGCCTGGTTAGCAGTTACTAGACAGCTGTCAGCTATAGAACCTAAATAATTTTTATTGATTTAAAACAGTTAGTTATGTTATATTAATAAGTATACAGTAATTTAAATTAAAGCTTTTTAGATAGCTGACCCTATATTTTTGAGATTATTATGAGTAAAAATTTACAACTTTTAGACTGGATGGCTCCTGGAGCAAATATCTCTGCATATATACAGGGAGCCAACGCGATCGCTCTACTCTCTGCTGAGGAAGAGCATTCACTCGCTGAGGATCTATATTACAATGAGGATCTTGATGCTGCGAGAAGATTAGTTATGTCTCATCTTCGCTTTGTTGTATATATTGCTCGATCTTATAATGGTTACGGTCTCCCTTTGGGAGATCTTATCCAAGAAGGAAATGTAGGCTTAATGAAAGCAGTTAAGCGTTTTAATCCTGAAAAAAACGTGCGCTTAGTTTCTTATGCGGTACATTGGGTTAAAGCTGAAATACATGAGTATGTCCTAAGAAATTGGCGCATAGTTAAAGTTGCCACAACAAAAGCTCAAAGAAAATTATTCTTTAATCTACGTGGTGCAAAAAAGAATTTATCGTGGCTAACTAATAGTGAAGCCAAAGCAATAGCTGAGGATCTAGGAGTAGATGTTTCTCAAGTTATGGAAATGGAGAAACGTCTTTCAAGCCATGATGAGTGTTTTGATTTTTCTTCAGACGAAGAAGATAGCACTTATCAAGCACCCGCTCTCTATTTGGAGGATAAAGAAGCTGATCCAGCTACACTGGTTGAGTCTGCAGAGGCAAAAAATAACAGCCATAATCTTATGACCGAAGCATTAGATAAACTAGATGAGCGTAGTCGGGATATTATTATGAGTCGCTGGCTAAAAGATGAAAAGGATACTTTGCATGAATTAGCAGATAGATATAACGTTTCTGCGGAACGAATAAGACAGCTCGAAAAAAATGCAATGAAAAAAGTCCGTATGACAATGGTAGCCTGATTTTCAATAAACTGTATGCTTGAAAATAGCCGCACATTGTGCGGTTTTTTTTTAATAATTTTGATCATCTCCATTAGCTAACTAAAAAAAGAAGCTCGAAATGAAAATATTGGCAGGTATTACAGCTATACTAGGTTTCCTTGCCGTTGCACTAGGGGCTTTTGGGGCACATGCACTCAAAAATAGTGTTTCCCCAGAAATGATTGATGTCTGGAAAACCGCTGTTCAGTATCAGATGTTTCATGTATTGGCATTATTATCAGTAATTCTTTTGGAGCATCGAGAACACACAGCCCAATGGCAAATTATTGGCTGGTTTTTCGTAGTAGGATGTATTGTTTTTTCAGGTAGTCTCTATTTATTAGTAATTAGTGAAATTAAACTTTTTGGTATGATCACTCCAATAGGCGGAAGTGTGCTCTTAATTGGCTGGCTACTCCTTTTCTTTTCTTTAATAAAAGATTCACAGAATAATAAATATCATCGCCCTGATTGATGTAACAAAAAAGATATTATGGAGCGACTATAGTTGGAAAATTTTAAACCTGAATTCAAGAAAAAATCTATACGAAGTTATGTTTTACGAACTGGGCGGATGACAGACCGACAAAGATTTGCCTTCGATCAATATTGGACAAATTATGGCGCAAGTCTTCATGATGGCCTATTTGACTCTAGCCTTCAGTTTGGACGAAATGCTCCTCAAGTTTTAGAAATCGGGTTTGGGATGGGGGAGTCGTTGTTCAAAATGACTCAACTTGAACCAGACAAAGATTTCATAGGTATTGAAGTACACTCACCTGGCGTGGGACGATTGATTAATAATGCTGGAGAACATTCATTACGAAATCTGAAAGTGTATATGGCTGATGCAAAAGATGTCCTAGAAGATTGTATTGTTGACAAAAGCCTTCATCGTATACAAATATATTTTCCTGATCCATGGCATAAGAAAAAACATAACAAGCGTCGTTTAATACAATCAGAATTCATAGATTTTTTAAGATTAAAAATAGAGATAGGAGGCATGATCCATTTAGCTACAGATTGGGCACATTACGCAGAGCAGATGTTACAAGTGATGGAGGATGCTCAAGGCTATAAGAACTTAGCTGGCCAAGGTAATTACTCATTAAGACCAAACTTTCGTCCAATCACTAAATTTGAATCTAGAGGAAAAAGATTGGGCCATGAAGTTTGGGATCTTTTGTATACTCGAACTTCATAGGTTATTGTAGATATCAAACAGGCTTGGGCCTCACGTTAAAAGCTGATAATTAGCAGGAGATATATTTTGGAAAAAAAAGTGGCCGTGATTTTGTCTGGTTGTGGAGTTTATGATGGCTCGGAAATTTATGAAGTAGTCATCACACTCTTATACCTTGATAAAATAGGAGTAAAAGTACAGTGCTTTGCCCCAGATATACCGCAAATGCACGTCGTAAACCATATTACTGGAGATATTATCAAAAGTGATGAAAGGAATGTACTAACTGAGTCTGCTCGATTGGCTCGAGGTGATATAAAAAATTTATCTGAGGCTAATATGATAGATTTCGATGCAGTCATCATACCTGGTGGTTTTGGTGCTGCAAAAAACTTGTCTGATTTTGCAATTAAAGGTTCAGATTTATCAATAAATAAAGACTTAAAGTGCTTTATCCAAGAGATGCATAAGGCCAAAAAACCCATAGGAGCTATGTGTATTGCTCCAGCTATGGTGGGAGTGTTGCTTGGTAAGGGGGTTATTTTTACGATTGGTGATGACAAGTCTACCGCTAGATCTATTGAAAAAACTGGAGCTATTCATCAAAATTGTAACGTTAATGAAATATGTATCGACGAAAAAAATCTATTAATAACAACTCCCGCTTACATGTTAGCAAATAATATGAGTGAGGCAGCAGTTGGCATTGAAAAACTAGTTTTAGCTGTCTGCAAAAGAATAAAAAGTTGAGAAGCTATATAATTTGAGTCGTATGATAAGTTACAAAGCAAATAATTTTTGGTCGTACTCACAAATACAATACTCTCAACCGGGTGTTAAAGAGTATTGTTTAAAATTGCAAAACACTTACGGAGGTAATGTCAATATATTACTATTTTGCAGTTGGCTTGGATGTTGTGGCATAAAAATCTCAACTAAAGATATTATTTTGGCAACTAGAACTATTAAGCATTGGGATCTTAATGTTGTTCAATCCTTAAGAAGAGCTAGAAGATATTTCTCTGGATCATCAGCGGCAACAAAAAATAGCAATATTGTAAATGCCCTTAAAAAATTAGAACTTACTTCAGAGAAATCTGTGCAAAATACTTTATGTGAATGGGCGCTTTTGCGGAACTTTAAGCCTAATACCGTAAAAGATCCAAAATGGACAATAATCAATATTAATAAATACCTAGTTATTTTAGATGCACCAACTTTGTCAGAAAAAAATAAATTATTTACTCATGAAAATTTCACTTGATTCAGTTTAAGCATGGGTTATCATGCGGCATCTTATAATTTCTTTGGTATGATTAGACAAAAAAAGGATAGTTTTATGAAATCTGCTTACCTGGTCGCTCTTATCGTAGCAATTTTTAGTTTAATTGCATGCACTGAAAAACAAAACCCGATAGCTCTGGATACGAAAGTAAATGAGACATCTACAGTTAACGAAATTGAATCTGAAATTCAGCTAAAGACAGATGTTGAGAAATTTAGTTATATAGTGGGTGGTGATGTAGGCCTTCAGTTTTTTCAGTCACAAACTAATATCGATATGGATGCCTTCACCCTTGGTATGCAGGATACACTAGATAATAAACGACCTAAATTATCTAAAAAGGAAGCAGAGAAAGCAGTAAAGAAATATTATGAGCAACAACAAAAAAAGGCTGCTGAATTTCAAGAAAAAGCAACAGCTATAGCAGAAGAAAACTTTAAAGAAGGCAAAGAATTTCTAGTAAAAAATGGTAAGAGAGATGGAGTTATTTCAAACGATAGTGGCTTACAATATAAAATAATTATTCCGGGCTCTGGGGCATCACCAAATTCAGATAGTGATGTTCTTGTTCATTATAAAGGTACTTATGTAGATGGACGTGAATTTGATTCATCATCTCAGCATGATGGAGCAAAAGCTGTAAAAATAAACCTAAGTCAAGTTATTCCAGGCTGGACTGAAGCTCTGCAACTCATGAAAGAGGGTGCTAAGTGGGAAATTTACCTACCACCGAATCTTGCTTATGGTGAAGCTGGCTCAATGCCTACAATTGAACCAATGACTACTCTTATTTTTGAAGTAGAGCTAGAACAAGTCATAGCTGAATAATATTATTCTTATTGATTAACAATAAGTAACATAAGATACGGCAAAACTATTGCAGTTATCACTCCTGTCATCCCAAGACCGAGCACTGCGAATGAGCCGCACCTTTGACTTATTTTAAATGCTTTGGCGCTTCCTATGGCATGTGCAGAGATCCCAAGGATATAACCTTTTATACGGTCATCTTGTATGTTTAATATTTTAAATATAACAGGCCCAAAAATTATACCCATTATTCCAGTTACCACTACTATTCCTGTTGTCATACTTGGATCTCCTCCAATCTTTTCAGCGATACGAAGTGCTATTGGAGTTGTTACAGATTTAGGAGCAAGTGATGTTAGAACGTTTATTTCTACACCCAAAGCAAATGCGACCCCTAGTGCACTTAAGCTAGCAAAAAAGGCACTAAATATTAAAGTTAAAATTAAGGGTTTAAATATTTCTTTGAAATGCTTCAGTTGCTTATACAAAGGTATCGCTAATGCAACGATCGCTGTATCCAGAAAAAAATAAAATGGTTTATTTGCAAATCGATAAGAGTGATAGTCAACTTCCATTGAAGTAAGGATAATATATACCAAAAATGCACTCATAATCATGGGGTGTAATAAGATATGGAAAAAAGAATCGCTAAGAGTAGTTTTTGAAAGCCAGAAAGTTAAACTAAAAACTACAATAGTTAAAGCACAAAGAATAATTATGTTTATTGTCTCCATAATCATCTATCTGTTTTAATTTTTTGATCATACCTTATAAGAAAATATTTCATTATAAGACTACCGAGGTATATCGTTAAAAGTGTAGATATGAAAATACTTGCTAATATGTATAACCATATATTCAAATCTTCCTTTATTAGATATAAACATCCTACACATGAAGGAATTAAGAATAGATATAGAAAGCGAATTACTAAATCTGAAGATGCCTCAATCCAGACAGGAGTTTTAATACTTGTAGCCTGAAGGGCTACAAAAAGTATTAACATACCAATAACAGATGAAGGTATTGGTAAATCCCCTAAATAGACAACGCACTCGCCGATACCCTGAAAAGTCAGTAATACTAAAATTCCTTTCAGCATGTTTTATTATTTCTAATAATTTTCAGCACAGATAGAGTGGCAATAGCTATAAAGCATATCAAAGTCCAACCGGGAATACTTAGACTTATAAATGTCCACTGAATAGCTGCGCAATTTCCATCGCCTTGAATCAAAATTTTTATAGCCTCACCAAAGTTAAATGTATCAAACAGGTAGTCTGCTGGTGGCCCACATGCAGGAATTTTCTCAGGTGGAAGACTTTGAAGCCATAATTGCTTTGAGGCAAAATAACCACCAATAATTGCACTAAGAGCTATCATTGATCCATAGATTCTAGGGCCTCTGTTATGAATAAATGCTAATAATGAAAATAAACCAATGATCGCTATAAAAAATCTTTGAGTAACACAAAGATAACACGGGCTTAACCCCATTATATATTGCATATAAAAGGCAACCCCAAGAAGAGAAATGCAGGCTATAAAAATTAAAAAATCTATCTTTCTTTCACTTGCCATGCTGTGCCTACATTTGTATAAAATATTAAACCTAGATACTTTACAAAACTTTGTGCTAGGCCTAGTGGATTACAGTCGCATAGTGTGTAGAATACATAAATACACACCATATTATAATGGATATTTTATTGGCAAACTTAAAATATTTTATATGCTCACAATAAAAAAGGATTTTAGCTGATGGTCAGAATTGTTTGTTTCGTTATTTCGCTGGTATTTTTTATAGTGCCAAGTTTTGTTGCACCTGCCTCTTCTTACGCAAGCTTGATGCCTGGAGGTTCACCCACTGGAATGAGTGGTGCGCACAATAAAAATACTAGATCAATGACGCATGTTGATAAAAAATTCAAACAGGGAAAATTAATTTATAAAGGTATGGATAAGAAAATTGGTAGACAGAAATGGTGTTTAAAAGTGGAAGGTAAGCTAGTTAAACTGAATATCTTTAATTTGTGGAAAACATATAAATTATTTAGGGGTGTAACAACAGATTATTTCGTTGATAGTTTTTATGTTTGTGACAGACCAGAAAATACTGCTTTCGAGTTAATAGGGAAACAAAATATGCAAAGAGTGGTCTACTATCTCGATAGGAGATTTAAGCTTTATTTGACCGAGCGTTCGAGTGCATATCTTTATAAAAAGGGTTAATAGACTTATAATTTTTCATAATACTGCGAATAATATTTTTTAAGGAATTTGCTAAAAGTCATTGAATCAGAAGCCTCAATTATTGATTGGTTTTTATGAGACTGGATCGCCATATCTGTATATTCCTTAATTTTCTCTGGCCCAAATTTCCTCCCCTGCAAATACCTATGACTTTCAAGTGAAAGATCCATTGCTACCTGATAGAAAGTTTTTTTACTTTTCTTCATAGTATCCAGAATCATTGCTGAGGGCGTTAAAGAAGGGCTCTTAGTTAATACTTCGAATTTTTTTAAAACCCGATTATATCTCTTGTTTTGAGTGTTCTTATCTAAGATGTCTGCCAATACATACATTTCTTGAAAAATAGAATTACTCCAACTTTTAAAAGATCTCATTCCATCTGCATCATGAAGCATGAGATTTGGACTTCTACCCTCATTAACCATTATCTTTTGATTAGTCAGTATACGGGTATGTTCATTTAGATTTGAAGGTGGGCTCTCTGATAACAAGCATGTTAGTAAAAATAGATCTATTAAATCTATCTGATCGCGATCAATACCAAGTGGCAAAAAAGGATTAAGGTCAATGCACCGAACTTCAATATACTCTACCCCTTTTTCAGATAAAGCCTTCAGAGGTGCTTGTCCTGTTTTACTAGATCTTTTGGGTCGAATAGGACTATAAAATTCGTTCTCTATTTGTAATATATTTGAATTAAGTTGCTTATAATTTTTATTAGAATCTTTTAATCCGATTAGCTCATAATCGGTAAATGGCAGAGTTAGCTGACTTCTGAGTGTCTTAATGTATCCATTCAGACTGTTGTAGCAAACTATTAAGTCTTCTTGATTTTTACTTTGATATCCTAAATTACTCATTCTTAAGGACGTCGCATAAGGTAGATGTAGGCTGTGCTCATCATCAGCAAACTTTATAAGATTATGCTTTCTATTTTTTGCAAAACTGCGACAAACTACAGGGGATGCACCAAATAGGTATAAAAGTAACCAATAACGGCGACGGAAATTTCTTATTAATGAAAAATAGTTTTTTGTTTTAAAATCTTTAAGGGATAGACTCGATTTTTCAGCCTTCCTGAATATTTCCATCAGGTCGTCCGATACCGAAAAGTTGTAATGGATGCCTGCCACAGTCTGCATTAACTTTCCATATCGATGACCTAGTCCTACTCTATATACGTGTTTCATTTTTCCAATATTCGAGGATCCATAAACTCCTACAGGAATACCGCTATCACCATTTAATTGACATGGCATGCTGCTTGTCCAAAGTAACTCATCAGAAATATTTTGATATGTGAAGCAGTGAGCATCCTCTAATATTTGAATGACTTTATCTGCATCTGTAAGTGGTGGCGTAATGAATTCTAGCAAGGCTTCTGAAAAATCAGTTGTTATTTGTGGGTGGGTCAGAGCAGCTCCTAACGACTCAAAATGTTTACTTTGAGATAAAGTCCCCGACTTTGTTACCCGCAAGCTTTCTTTCTCGATTCCCCTCGTGATATCCAAAAGAATTTCCGAGGATCTATCCTCACTAAGTAAATTAAGACGATCTTTTGATAAAGACAAATTTTCTTCCTTGAGCAAAATTGCTGGAAAGATTTGAGGATGCAAACAATATAACATAAGCTCGATAGAATCGAGCCTGACTAAAGATATAATAATTAAATTTATGAAATATTTTAACTCTCTTAAGTTTAAGCCATATTTTTTGCTGTTCTGAAAATAATTAAATTATCAAAATAATTTTAAGTGGCCATCTAATTATTAAAATTAAAATTAAAATTAAAATTAATGACTTAGCGGTGTGATATTTAGTAAATGATTATCATTATCATTTACATCCTTATTTATCAATAATTTAGCTCATAAAATTGTTGGACACATCTGATTTCTCATGGTTTAATTTATGTCCGATCAATTTTCTGCTTGCCTCTTATGCATTAAGTATATGGAGCTAAATAGCAGGATTTTTGCGCCGGTTATATTTATAAACTAATGATATTTAAAGTATTTATCAATTAATTATAGATATAAAAAAAGTAGTATCTGAGGGTATTTTTTGTTTTTCTAGCGTGATTTGAGTATTTGTAAAAATCGATAGAGATCGATACGAGGCGCAGAAAAAAATATTTAAAGCAAAAAATATGAAGTTAGAAACTCATAAAAATAGAGGATATAAACTTGAACGATTTAAATAACCCCGTCGAGGTCCTAGGGATCGATGCAGGCGGAACTATGACAGACACGTTTTTTGTGCGAGCAGACGGCTCTTTTGTTGTCGGTAAAGCACAAAGTGATGCAGATGAAGCTAAAGCTGTACTTACATCAAGTGTTGATGCATTAGCACACTGGGGACGTACAATTGAAGACACATACCCGGAAATGGTTACTTGCGTATTTTCTGGAACTGCGATGCTTAACCGTGTTGTGGGAAGAAAAGGACTACGTACAGGCCTGATAACAAGTAAAGGATTTGAAGATTTTCATAGAATGGGTCGAGCCATTCAATGTTACTTAGGGTATGCGTTCGAAGATCGCCTACACCTAAATAGCCATAAATATGATGAGTCTTTGGTTCATATCCACGATACTCGTGGTGTTACTGAACGTATCGATTGTAAGGGTGCTGTTGTTATACCTGTAAGGGTAGCAGAAGCAACACAAGCTGCTAAAGAGCTTGTTGAGCAGGGCGTAAAAGCAATTGCCATTAGTTTGCTTAGCTCTTATCTAAACCCAGAACATGAACATGCGGTACGTGACGCTGTTGAAAAGGTGGTTAAAGATAGCGGAAAAGATATACCAGTATTCGCTTCTGTTGATTACTATCCAGCACGTAAAGAAAGTCATCGTACTAATACTACTATCCTAGAAGCATATGCCGCTGAACCTTCAAGAAAAATTCTTGGTAAGTTAAGCGACACTATGAGATCTAAAGGCGGTAAGTTCGATGTGCGCGTGATGGCTACCCATGGTGGTACAATCAGCTGGAAAGCAAAAGAATTAGCTCGCTCATTAGTATCAGGTCCAATTGGTGGAGTTATTGGTGCTAAATATTTAGGTGAGCAATTAGGCTACGAAAATATTGCATGTTCAGATATTGGCGGCACTAGCTTCGATATGGCTTTAATTACTGGCGGCAACTACTCTATCCATAAAGATAGTGAAATGGCTCGCTTGGTATTATCATTACCTATGGTTGCGATGGATAGTATCGGTGCAGGTGCAGGTAGTTTTGTACGTATCGACCCTTACTCTAATTCTCTTAAACTAGGTCCTGATAGTGCTGGTTACCGAGTTGGTACTTGTTGGCCAGAAGGTGGATTGGATACAGTATCTGTAACCGACTGTCATATTATTCTAGGTTACTTGAACCCTGATAACTTCCTTGGCGGGATTTTAAAACTAGATGTTGAGCGTGGTAGAAAGTGTGTACAAGATCAGATTGCTACTCCTATGGGATTATCTTTAGAAGATGCAGCTGCTGGTGTTATTGAGCTACTTGACCTTTCATTACGTCAGCACTTACGTGCAATGATCTCTGGTAAAGGATACAGTCCACGTGATTTCGTATGTTTCTCATACGGTGGCGGTGGTCCAGTTCACGCATACGGTTATACAAAAGGATTGGGTTTCAAAGAAACTATTGTTCCTGCTTGGGCTGCTGGATTCTCAGCATTTGGTTGTGCATCAGCTGACTTCGAATATCGTTATGATATGAGTGTTAACGTTGGCATAACTGAAGAATCTACAGATCAAGATCTAGAAGATTCTGTGAATCAGCTTCAAACAGCATGGGATACTCTGAAGATTAAAGTATTAGAAGAGTTCGAGATCAACGGATTCTCTGAGAAAGATATTACTTTTACTCCAGGTTATAGTATGCAATATCTAGGTCAGCTAAATGACTTGGAAATTGATTCGCCATTACCATCAGTGAAAGGCAAGAAAGATTGGCCAGCACTAGTAGCAGCATTCGATGCAGAATATGCTCGAGTATATGCTGATGCTGCTCGTTCGCCTGAGCTTGGTTTTGGGATCACTGGTGCAATTCTTCGAGGTTCAGTGGAAACAAGTAAACCTGCTGTTCCAGATGAAAAAGAACAAGGTGAAACCCCAGCAGCTGGATCTAAAACTGGTACTCGTAAGTTTTATGATCAACGCAAGTGGGTTGAAGCTGATCTTTATCACATGGAAAGCTTGATGCCTGGCAACAGAGTTCAAGGTCCAGCAGTGATTGAGTCTGATGCAACTACTTTTGTAGTTCCAACTGGCTTCGCAACGTTCTTAGATAAGCACCGTCTCTTCCACTTGATTGAGACTGATGATCTAACAGTCGCATTTAATTATGTTGACGCTTAGTCAAGAAATTAACAGGAGAAATTAAATGACTATATTAGAAACCCTTAAAGGGGCAGAACTAGGCAAGTTATTGAAAAATGGTTTGTCTCTAGACGAGAACCGAAATGGTATCTTGGCGCGTGCGTCGGAAACTGGACACTATGACGGTATTAAAACACTAACACTTAAAGAGAAAGACCCAATCAAATACGAACGTATTTTTTCCAAAGTTCGTGCAGGTTTGGTGAATTCTCGTGAAGTTGCCAAGAAGATTGCAGCGTCACCAATCGTTGAGCAAGAAGGTGAGTTATGCTTTACCCTTTACAACGTAGCTGGTGATTGTATTGCTACTTCTACAGGTATTATTATCCACGTTGGCACCATGGGTGCTGCGATCAAATATATGATCCAAAACAACTGGGAAATTAATCCTGGTATCAATGAAGGTGACATGTTCACTAACAACGATTGCCAAACAGGTAACGTACACCCTTGCGATATTGCAACAATTATTCCTGTGTTCTTTGAAGGATACTTGTGTGCATGGGTAGGTGGTGTAACTCACGTAATTGATACTGGTGCTGTAGGACCAGGATCTATGTCTAACGGTCAAATTCAACGTTTCGGTGATGGCCTACAAATTACTTGTCGTAAGACAGGTGTAAACGATACTCCACTACGTGACTGGTTACACGAAAGTCAACGTAACGTGCGTACAGTTAAATACTGGATTCTTGATGAGAAAACTCGTATTGCTGGTACCTCAATGATTCGTGAAATGGTTCAAGAAACTATTGCTGACGAAGGTGTTGATGCCTGGGATATTTTCGCAATGGAGGTTATTGAGGATGGTCGTCGTGGTTTAACTAGCCGTATTAAGGCTATGACTATTCCAGGAGAAGTTAGAACCGTCGCATTCGTTGATGTACCTTATACTCATCCAGATGTAGCGGTACCATCTCCATTCGCTAAGCTTGACTCAATCATGCATGCACCGTGCTTGATTACTGTAAAAGCAGATGCTACTTGGCGTTTAGACTTTGAAGGTTGTAGTCGATGGGGCTGGCACACATATAATGCAAACCCCACAGCGTTCACATCAGGTATCTGGGTAATGATGACTCAAAGTCTTGTACCTACAGAACGTGTTAATGATGGTTGTCGTTATGCTACTCAATTCCGTCTACCTAAAGGTACTTGGACTAACCCAGATGATCGTCGTACAGCTCACGCAGATGCATGGCACTTCTTGGTTTCTTCATGGAGTTCTTTATGGAGAGGAATTAGCCGTACATACTTTGGTCGTGGTTACTTAGAAGAAGTTAATTCTGGTAACTCTAATCCTTGTAACTGGTTACAAGGTGGCGGTATCAACCAAGACGGAGAAATCCATGCTGTAAATAGTTTTGAAACAGCAGCTTGTGGTACTGGCGCATGTGCGATGAAAGATGGCCTTAACAACGCAGCTGCGATTTGGAATCCTGAAGGCGACATGGGTGATATTGAGATCTGGGAACTTGCAGAACCTCTTTTATACTTAGGTCGTACTCAAAAAACCAATTCAGGCGGTTACGGTAAATGGCGTGGTGGTAATGGTTTTGAAACGTTACGTATGGTTCATGGTTCATGTGACTGGACTATGTTCTTCATGGGTAATGGTTATATGAACAGTGATTGGGGCTTGATGGGTGGTTATCCTTCAGCAACTGGTTACCGTTTCGAAGCACATAACACTGGACTCATTGGTCCTGGTGGAAGAATTGAAGCCGGAAAGGAAATTCCTTTAGGTGAAGATTTGAATCCAGACGATCGTTTATGGGAAAATCTTCTTGGTCCTGACGCTGAAGTTAAACGTGATAAGCAATGTATCACTACAGAAGCTATGTTTGATAATGGCGATCTGTACTTGAACTACCTACGTGGTGGTCCAGGATTTGGTGATCCTTTAGATCGTTTGCACAGTGGCAAGCAGAGCATCGAAGAAGATCTTAACGAAAACTACATTCTTCCTGAATACGCTAAGAAAATTTATGGCGTTGTTTACACTCAGGATGCAGAAGGTGTTTACACTGTAGATTCAGCTAAGACTACTGTCGCTCAAGATCAAATCAAAAAAGACCGTATGAAGCGCAGCATTCCTGTCAAAGAGTGGATGAAAGGTGAGCGTCAAAATATTATTGACAATAAAGCTTCTCCACAAGTTAAGCAGATGTATGCTTCAAGTTTTGCTCTGTCAGAGCCGTTCCTAAATGAATTTAAAACATTCTGGGACTTACCTGCAGAATATAACTTGTTAGAGTCTACGTTGGGTATTCCAACATATGGCTCTACTAAAACTATGGACATCAGCGAAATGCCGGACTGTAAGCCCGTCATTATGACTGAGGAATGATCGTTAACTGAGACATTGAGACAGTGCATCGATTCAGATGCACTCAATCAATTATCAATTAAATTAAAAGAGAGTATAGATATGTCTTCATATACAAAACAAGAAGTTAAGCAGCTGGTCGACGGCACATTAGCCTGGGATACAGTGCATCAAATGATTTCCATGCCTAAGGATGCAGATCGTTACAAACTTTACATGGAAGTAATTCAGGATAAATTATCCTATAAACATAAAGTTATTATGGCATTAGGTCCACATCTAAACCTAGCTATCAGAGATGGTGATGAAGAAATCCACGCATTCTGTGATTGCGGTAAAGATTTCGGCCACTACAAAGGTAACTGGAAACTTAACGCGAATATTTATGTTCGTGATACGGCAGAGAAAATGGATCAAGTTTATCCACGTTTAATGTCTCCAGATACTTCTTGGCAGGTTTACCGTGAGTATTCTTGTCCTGATTGTGGAACAATGCTTGATATTGAAGCACCAACACCTTGGTACATGTGCATGCATGATGTCAAACCAGACTTGAAGACCTTTTTCGAGTGGGTTGGTATTCCAGCACCTGCAAAGATATAAGTTGTTGATAGTAAATAGTAAGTCCCAGCCAATGGCTGGGACTTATTTTTTTTGGATTAAAATTTTTTAATTATAAGTATGAATATACGCACTCGTTCTTTCAAAAGAAATTTTTCTACCGTTTACAAATTTATACTTTAAATAAAAAATTGCAATAAATTAAGGGAACAAGAAATGTCAAAAGAAACATCATCAAAAAAAGCGTCACAAAAAGAGGCATCTGTTCCTCATTTTTCTATGCAAAAAATTTATTTAAAAAAAAGCAATTTTGAGTCCCCAAATTCTGCCAGTGTATTTGGTACCGACTGGAAACCAGAAACTAAAATGGATTTAAATCTAAGTCATCAATCTATAGATGATGATGGGCGTTATGAGGCTGTGATAAGTGTCAAAGTTACAGCTACAAATGAAAATATTGTGGCATTTAGTGTTGAGATTGACCAAGCTGCATTATTTTTAATTGATGGCTTTCCAGATGATCGTTTAGACGAGGCTTTGAACTCTGCCTGTCCATTAATAATG
Source organism: uncultured Porticoccus sp. (assembly GCA_964276025.1). Lineage (GTDB taxonomy): Bacteria > Pseudomonadota > Gammaproteobacteria > Pseudomonadales > Porticoccaceae > Porticoccus. Next base: position 449,727 of record CAXYDD010000002.1, read on the forward strand.
TTCCCTTATTTGCGAGAAACTCTTGACAATGTACTACTAAAAGCCGGATATCCACCATTAATGCTTGCTCCAATCAATTTTGACGCCATGTATAAAGAAAAGAAGGCGGCAAAGGAAGCCGAAGAAAAAGCAAAAAATGAAGCAAACCACTAATTAGTTAAACTAAGAATTGCGGATTTATAAGTCTAATCTAGTTGATATTACTTTCATCTCTCATATTTTGAGGTTTATTGAATTTTTTTAGCTAACAATAACCTACCTGTATGCACAATAAGTACATTAATTTATATCACCCCATATTGATTGAAAAATACTGATTGCTACAGTTGGCGCAGTTTCTGTTCTTAGAATCCTTGGTCCGAGGGACATCTGGTCAAATTTGTAGTTTTTAGCAACTTCAACTTCGCTAACAGAAAATCCACCCTCTGGACCAATTAATAGGGATATATCGACGATGGTTTTATCATTTTTAAGAGTTGATATTTGTTTTTTCCCATTTGGGTCAAGTATTATTTTTTTTTGCGCAGAAACATTTTGAACCCAATCTTCCATTTTTTTTGGAAAATTAATAACTGGTATTTTTGTTCGACGGGACTGTTCGCAAGCACTTATACAAACTTTTTCCCAGTGCAACAATCTATTTTGTAGTTTATCTTTGTCTAGCTTGACCCCAACTCTGTCAGTAAATAGTGGCGTTATTTCAGTAACCCCAACCTCAGTGGATTTTTGTATAACTGTATTCATTCTGTCGTTACGCGAAATGCCTACCCCAAGATGGATCTTTAATGGCGATTCATTTGTAGTCTTAAGATGTTCACCAACTAGTAGTGTTATTTTATTTCTATTAACTTTTGTTATTGTTGATTTAAACTCTCCGCCTTCACCATTGAAAATTGTTACAAATTTCCCAGGGTTTAACCTTAAAACTGTTCCTATATGTTTGGCAGCGAAATCATCAAGTATAATTTTCGTACCAGATGAAAGTGGTTGTTTTGTGTGAACCCTGATGTCACGCATTAGCTAATGAGAAACCTAATCTATTACATAGAGTGAGATTAACGTCTGCTTGGTTCATAGTATAGAAATGTAATCCAGGAGCATTATTTTCGAGTAATTCTTCACAAAGGTGTGTTACGACGTCTAATCCGAAATCTTTTATACTCTCTGTGTCGTCACCGTATTGATGCAATCTTTTTTGGATCCACCGCGGTATATCGGCACCACAATTTTCTGAAAAACGAAAAAGATTATGATAGTTAGTAATTGGCATAATGCCCGGGATTATAGGCGCTTCTATCCCAGATTTTTTACACTGCTCTACAAAATATAAATAACTATTAGAGTTATAAAAATATTGTGTTATCCCTCGACTAGCGCCAGCTTCAAACTTTTTTTTCAGCCAATAAATATCTTTTTGATAGTTTTCTGATTCTGGGTGAATCTCAGGGTAAGCGGCAACAAAGATCTCAAAAGAATCTCCAAAATGATCCTTTATTAGTTCGACAAGTTCATTTGCATAAACTAACTGCTTGGTTCCACCCATACCTGATGGCAGATCTCCACGAAGTGCAACTATTTTACTAATACCAGCACTTTTATACTCATTCAGAAGTTCAAATAGCGATGGCGTATCATCGCTACAAACAGATACATGAGGGACTGCATTGGACCCCTTTTTTTGTATATCAAGCACAGTATCTTTTGTGAAAGATCTTGTGGAGCCACCAGCACCATAAGTGACTGAGAAAAATTCGGGATTCAGTAAACTCAGCTTGGCATGAACTTTAGCAAGCTTTATCTTTCCTTCTTCAGTTTTGGGTGGAAAAAATTCAAAACTTAAATGATGATTATTCATTATATTTTAATTACCTAACTATATTAATTATCAAAATAAATTTAATTAGTACCTATAATTGTCGTCTTTAAAAGGGCCATCAATAGGCACATTAATATATTTAGCTTGAGATACTTTCAGACGAGTTAATACTCCACTAAATCCTTTCACCATTTCAACTGCTACCTCTTCATCTAGTTTTTTAGGTAAAACTTCCACAAGTAACATTTTTTCTTGAGAAGTTGTATCTTGACTTGCGAAAGATTGCTTATAGAGATGAATTTGAGCCAATACTTGATTTGCAAACGATCCATCCATAATTCTACTTGGGTGGCCTGTTGCATTGCCCAAATTTGCTAGTCTTCCTTCAGAGAGAAGTAAAAGATAATCATTATTAGATTCATTACGAAATACTTGATGCACTTGAGGTTTTATTTCTACCCATTTCCAATTTTCACGCATGTATGCAGTATCTATTTCATTATCAAAATGTCCAATATTACATACTACACAGCCTGTTTTAAGTTCACTTAAAATGTCTGAATCACAAACATTATAGTTGCCAGTAGTTGTGACTAGTAAATCTGTTGTTCTCAGTAAATCAACATTAACTCCATCGGAAGGGTTCCCATTAATATATGTTGAAACTACTTCAAAACCGTCCATGCAGGCTTGCATTGCACAAATAGGGTCTATTTCGGTTATTTTCACTATCATGCCTTCTTGGCGCAAGGACTGAGCAGCACCTTTTCCAACATCACCATAACCAATCACAACAGCTTTTTTCCCAGAGAGTAGATGGTCGGTTGCACGCTTGATAGCATCATTAAGGCTATGACGGCACCCGTATTTATTATCATTTTTAGACTTAGTAACAGAGTCATTAACATTAATTGCAGGTATTTTCAGCTCGCCATTTTTAAGCATTTCATACAGACGGAGAACACCTGTTGTTGTTTCTTCTGTAACTCCGTGAACACCTTTCAAAACATCCGGATATTTTTTGTGAAGTAGACCAGTCAAATCGCCTCCATCGTCAAGTACCATATTTGCATCCCAGGGTTTACCATTACATAGTACTTGCTGTTCAAGACACCACTCATATTCCTCCTCTGTTTCACCTTTCCAAGCAAAAACAGGTGTACCATTTGCTGCAATAGCTGCAGCAGCGTGGTCTTGGGTAGAAAAAATATTACATGATGTCCATCGGACCTTAGCACCTAGAGCTTCAAGTGTTTGTATAAGAACCGCTGTTTGTATCGTCATATGGATACAGCCAAGTATTTTGGCACCCTTAAGGGGTCTTTCTGAGAGATATTTCTCTCTCAGAGCCATAAGTGCAGGCATTTCTGTTTCTGCTATGGCTATTTCTTTTCGACCATAGTCTGCTAAAGTTATATCTGCCACTTTGTAGTCGTTATTTGTAATCATCGTATTCATAGCTATTCCTCTTCAGTGCTTGTATTTCTTTTGTTTAAAAATTATGACTCTCTAAAGAAAGCCTTTTAGTTTATCTGCCTTATCAGTTTTTTCCCACGTAAAATTTTTCTCCTCTCTACCAAAATGCCCATATGCTGATGTGTCACGATAGATAGGACGATTCAAACGGAGCATATCTATAATTCCTTGTGGACGAAGATCAAAGTTATCCCTTACCAAACAAATAATTTCATCGTTGGATAATTTACCTGTATTAAAAGTATTAATGCTTATAGAAGTTGGCTCCGAGACTCCAATTGCGTAGGATATTTGTATTTCGCATCGATCAGCAATACCTGCCGCAACTATATTCTTTGCTACATATCGTCCAGCATAAGCGGCTGATCGATCAACTTTCGATGGATCTTTTCCAGAAAATGCGCCACCACCATGGCGAGCCATACCTCCATAGGTATCTACAATAATCTTTCGTCCAGTTAACCCACAGTCACCCATAGGGCCACCTATAACAAACTGACCTGTAGGATTAATATGATATAAAGTGTTTTTATGGAGCCATTCTTCAGGAACAATCGGCTTTATTATTTCTTGAAGAACTGCGTCACGTATATCATCAAGAGATATACCAGGATCATGTTGGGTTGATAATACAATAGCATCAACTGCAATAGGCAATCCATCTTGATAACGAAGCGTTATCTGGCTTTTAGCATCAGGACGCAACCAGGGCAACGCTCCATTTTTTCGTAACTTCGACTGCCTTTCCATTATGCGATGAGCATAATGAATTGGCGCTGGCATAAGTACCTCTGTTTCATTAGTTGCATAACCAAACATCAACCCTTGGTCTCCAGCGCCAAGCTCTTTCTTCGAACCCTCATCTACTCCGATAGCAATATCATTTGACTGCTTTCCAATGGCATTCAATACAGCACATGAGGCACCATCGAAACCTAAATCTGAGTTCGTGTAGCCAATATCTAAAATGACGTTTCTAACAATTTCTTCAAGATCGATATAAGTATTAGTTCTAACTTCTCCAGCTATGATTGCCATACCTGTTTTGACCATAACCTCTACAGCAACTCGAGATGAAGGATCATCTTTAATAATAGCATCCAAGATAGCATCTGAAATTTGGTCAGCCATCTTATCTGGATGTCCTTCAGATACTGATTCTGAAGTGAAAGTACTGTAGTTAGACATTGTCATTTTCTCATATAAGTTAGTATTTGCTTTCTTTTTTAAAGAATTGGTGTAACTGAACTTGAAAGCCATTTCGCTGGGCTAAATATAGGCTTTCACCTTCACAAAGATCTGCAGCAGCAGCCCAATTTCTTAAATCATCTGGCTCAAATCCTAGCCAAAGATCCCCACATGATTCATGTGCCCAAGTTTGATCATGCCCACAAAGTTCTGTAACAATTAAAACACCTTTTTTAGTGAGCAATCTTGATAAATCATTAAACACTGCAGCCGGATCTGGAGTGTGGTGAAGCACCATATTTAGTGTGATACAGTCAGCCATTATTTTTTCTTCTAAAGCTAATCCAGTATCCCCATGTAGTAGTTCTATATTTGAAAGACCTTTAGCTGCAACCGTTTTTTTTGAAATATTGATCATTTCTTTTGATGTATCGATACCGACTACTCGCGAGAAGCGTTTTGCAAGATCTATGAGAAACTCCCCCTCGCCAGGACCAACTTCGAGCACAGTACCCTTTTGCATTGTAGTAGCATCTAAAAATTCAGTTATGATTTGACCGTATTGTGTATAGCTGGCTATTAAGTCTTGGTTCGCATTAAATTTTCCAGTATTTTGCTCAAAAAATTCGCGGGAAGCCCTTGTACGCTCAAGGTTAACTATTTTAATGCGCTGTATTAAATCAAAAGCAATTTTGGTTGAATCAATTGTTAAAAAAAGATTTCGATGTAGCTCCTGCATAGCAGACTTTAATGGCAAAGGAGAACGTCGGTAAAAAATTGTATTACCTTCCCTACGTGATACAACAAGTCCAGCATTTGCCAATACTTTTAAATGATGGCTCATCCCAGATTGTTTTGTTTCGAAAATTTCTGCTAGCTCGAGAACACCATAAGCATTATGCTGGAGTACTCTTAATATATCTAAACGTAGCGGATCACCTGCAGCTTTAAAAAATACTGCTAGAGCAGCTGTGTTAACAGCTGATTCGTTTAAATAAGAAGAAGCTTCACCGTGAATCTTTTTGGAAGAACTCGAAATTTTTCGGGAATCTCTAATAGTGTTATTCATATGTATAAATATACCATACCTATATATCTATATCAATATTTGTTGATATAGATTAAATTAATACTTACAGCGTGTTTACTGGGCTAGATTAGTAAGAGAGAATAACGCCCTATTTGACTATTTTTTGCAATGCTTTACTTAGCAGGAGTTTTATATGCCGTCTAGACGTGATCTTGCCAATGCGATTCGTGCACTTAGCATGGATGCTGTTCAGAAAGCTAACAGTGGACACCCGGGAGCCCCGATGGGCATGGCGGATATCGCTGAAGTATTATGGAACGATTATATAATTCATAATCCCTGTGATCCTTCTTGGTCAAATCGCGATCGCTTTGTATTATCTAATGGGCATGGTTCTATGCTGTTATATTCATTGCTACATCTCACTGGTTATGATCTCTCAATTGAGGACTTAAAGAATTTTCGCCAGCTCCATTCAAAAACACCCGGACATCCAGAATATGGCTATACGCCTGGTGTTGAGACAACAACTGGTCCATTAGGACAGGGGTTGAGCAATGCAGTAGGTATGGCATTAGCTGAAAAAATTTTAGCAGCTCAATTCAATAGAAAGAATCATGAAATTATAGACCATAACACTTATTGTTTCTTGGGTGATGGATGCCTAATGGAGGGGATTTCTCATGAGGTGTCTTCTTTTGCAGGCACTCAAAAATTAGGTAAGTTGATAGTATTTTATGACGACAATGGGATCTCAATTGATGGTGAGGTAGATGGATGGTTTACAGACAATACTCCAGAGCGCTATAAGTCATATGGTTGGCAGGTGATCCCAAATGTTGATGGACACGATCATGCTGCAATTAAGGTTGCTATTGAAAAGGCTCATGCTGAGAAATATAAACCGACATTGATATGTTGCAAAACAGTAATCGGGTTTGGTTCCCCTAATAAGCAAGGTAAAGAAGATTGCCATGGGGCTCCTTTGGGAGAACCAGAAATTGCACTAGCTCGAGATAAACTAAACTGGCAATTTGGACCATTTGAGATCCCTTCTGACATTTACGCTAGCTGGAATGCTGAAAAAAAAGGCAGACTTGCTCAATCGAAATGGGACGAAGAATTTAAAAATTATCGTACTAAATATCCGGAGCTTTGCTCAGAGCTTGAGCGACGACTCGACGGTCATATACCTAAAGATTTTAGCGAAAAGGCAAATGCTTATATATATGAATGCCAGCAGAAAATGGAAAAAATTGCTTCTCGAAAAGCATCCCAGAACTGCTTAAATACTTTTGGTCCAGTGTTACCTGAATTGTTAGGAGGCTCAGCTGATCTAGCTGGCTCAAATTTGACTATATGGTCTGGATCTAAAGGAGTTACTAGTGAAGATGCATCGGGGAACTACTTATTCTATGGTGTCCGTGAATTTGGTATGAGCGGTATGATGAACGGCATTACGCTTCATGGTGGATTTATTGCTTACGGAGCGACTTTTTTGATATTTATGGAATATGCCAGAAATGCAGTTCGAATGGCAGCCCTTATGAAACAAAAAAGTATATTCGTTTATACCCATGACTCTGTTGGTTTGGGTGAAGATGGCCCTACACATCAACCAATCGAGCAATTAACGGCATTAAGGTCAACTCCAAATCTAGAGACATGGCGTCCCTGTGATACTGTAGAGTCAGCAGTCAGTTGGAAAAGTGCGATCGAGAGAGATGGGGGTCCAAGTGCACTTGTATTTAGCAGGCAAAATTTAACCCCACAGACCCGTAGCCGAGAACAGCTATCTGATATATCAAAGGGTGGCTATACCCTCAAAGATACTGTTGGAAAATTAGATGCTATTATTATTGCAACTGGTTCAGAGGTTGAAATAGCTATTGATGCTGCCAAGTCACTATTTAATAAAGGTATAAATACTAGAGTCATATCAATGCCATGCGCTGAAATTTTCTCTTTACAGGATTTAGATTACCGTGAGAATGTTTTGCCTTCATCTGTAAGAGCGAGAGTAGCAGTTGAAGCAGGACACTCCGATTATTGGTATAAGTATGTCGGTATCGATGGAAAAGTGGTGGGCATGACAACTTTTGGTGAATCAGCACCTGGTGGAAAAGTTATGGAACACTTTGGGTTTACTGCTGAGAATATTGTAAATGCAGTATTGGTCCAGCTATAGAAATTTTCGAGACATGTTATGGATACTAAAAAGAATCTTCCGATCCGTGTCGCTATTAATGGATATGGTCGTATTGGGCGTTCTGTTCTTAGGGCGCTCTATGAATCTGAGCATCAAAAAAATATAAAGGTTGTTGCGATCAATGAGCTTGCTGATTGTAAAACTATAGCTCATCTTACTAAGTATGATTCAACTCATGGTCATTTCCCTGGCACTATAGAAATAAGAGGTAACAAACTAGAGGTAAATAAAGACGAAATTTCAATATATCAATATAGAAATATAAATGATCTACCGTGGGCTGATTTAGACATTGATGTTGTTTTTGAATGCAGCGGTACTTTCACAGACCGTTTGACTGCACATAAACATATAGAAGCAGGAGCAAAAAAAGTACTTTTTTCTCAGCCAGGAGAACCAGACTTAGATGCTACAATTGTCATGGGAGTTAATGAGAATACTTTGAATGGGGAAGAGTTGATTATATCCAATGCCTCTTGCTCAACTAACTGTGTCGTACCTGTGATTAATACTCTTCATAAGGAATTTACAGCTGAGGGGGGTGTAATTACTACTATTCATTCCGCTATGAATGACCAACCAGTAATCGATGCATACCATCATACTGACTTACGAAAAACACGTGCTGCTATGAATTCTATTATTCCTGTTGATACTGAGTTAGCCGTAGGTATTGACAGAATGCTTCCTAAATTGGCTGGAAGATTTGAAGCACAAGCTATGAGAGTCCCTACCATTAACGTATCTGTCATTGATCTGTCAATACTATTCAAAAATGACGTAAATGTTTTATCTGTAAATAAAGTTTTAGCGCGCGCATCTCAGTCTGAGCTCGCTGGCATTATTGGATATACCGAGGAGCCGCTCGCATCTTGTGATTTTAACCATGATCAGCGCAGTGGTATCGTTGATGCTAGTCAAACTCGAGTAAGCCAGAAACGCTTAGTGAAAATATTAATTTGGTTTGACAATGAGTGGGGATATGCAAACCGCATGCTTGAACTTACTAATCATTGGTTAAGTGCAAAAAAATAAGGATAGTATTTTTTGAAAATGTTACAAATGATAGATTTAGAGCTTAAAGGTAAACGTGTGCTTATCCGCGAGGATTTTAATGTACCAATAAAGAATGGAATTGTCTCGTCAGATGCTCGAATTCTTGCAGCAATCCCAACGATTGAATACGCACTCAAAGCTGGTGCTAGAGTAATATTAATGTCTCATCTAGGGCGACCAATTGAAGGTAGTTTCAGTGAACAATATTCTATTAAGCCAATTGCTAATCATTTAGAGGAACTGCTTAAGGTAAAAATTACAGTCACTTCTGATATGGAAGAAAAAATATTTAACTGCGATAGCGAAATAATATTTTTAGAAAATGTGAGATTTAATGAAGGCGAAAAAATAAATAGTCAAAGCCTCTCAAAATCCTATGCCTCTCTCTGCGATATTTTTGTGATGGATGCATTTGGCGCTGCACATCGCTCTCAAGCTTCTACCTATGGTGTAGCCAAATATGCTCCAATTTCATGTGCTGGACCTCTATTAACTCGTGAATTAGATATTCTTAACAAGATTTTAAAACAGCCGGCAAGACCAATGATAGCTATTGTTGGTGGTTCTAAAGTATCAAGTAAACTAGCAGTATTAAAAAAACTGGCAGACAAGGTTGACCAGCTCATTGTCGGTGGCGGTATAGCTAATACTTTTTTGGCAGCCAAGGGTTTGCCTGTAGGAAGTTCTCTTTATGAGCATAATTTCATTTCAGACGCAAAAGAAATAATGTTAAGAACTGAAATATTACTTCCAACAGATGTGATAGTTGGAAGAGAATTTTGTGAATCTACAACAGCTACAGTAAAGTCAGTTAATGAAGTCTCTAGTGAAGATATGATCTTTGATTTTGGTCCAGCATCAGCCAAGAAATTAGCTAATATTTTAGTAACTAGTGGCACTATATTATGGAATGGACCTATAGGTGTTTTTGAGTTTGATAAGTTTCAAGGTGGAACCAAGGTAATAGCTGAAGCTATTGCTGATAGTAATAGCTACTCTGTAGCCGGAGGAGGGGATACACTGGCAGCCGTAGATAAATTCGGTATTATTGATAAGATCTCATATATATCTACTGGCGGTGGAGCTTTTTTAGAGTATGTAGAGGGTAAAACTTTGCCTGCGGTCGAAATACTTCAAAGTCGTTCTAGGATAGGATCTGCGTCAGGCTAAAATATAAAATGCTGTAACAGGCTAACAGTTATAAAATCATTAATATAATAAGTAAGGAGTAGATATATGGCTCTTATATCAATGCGACAGTTATTAGATCATGCTGCTGAATATGGATATGGTGTCCCTGCATTTAACGTAAACAACTTAGAACAGATTCGTGCGATTATGGAGGCCGCAGATGCTACTGATTCGCCAGTTATTGTTCAGGCATCGGCAGGGGCCAGAAAATACGCAGGAGCACCTTTTCTTAGACATTTAATTCTAGCTGCTATTGAAGAATTTCCACATATTCCGGTATGTATGCATCAAGACCATGGGACAAGCCCTGCTATTTGTCAGCGCTCTATTCAGTTAGGATTTAGCTCAGTCATGATGGATGGATCTTTAAAAGAGGATGGAAAAACTCCTGCATCTTATGATTACAATATAAAAGTCACGAAAAAAGTAGTTGAGATGGCACATTCTTGTGGGGTTTCCGTTGAGGGTGAGCTTGGTTGTTTGGGGTCTCTTGAAACAGGTCAAGCTGCCGAAGAAGATGGCGTAGGTGCAGAGGGCTCATTGTCTCATGACCAGATGTTAACCGACCCAGAGGAGGCCTCAGATTTTGTATCTAAAACTGCTGTTGATGCACTCGCTATTGCTATAGGGACATCACATGGTGCTTATAAATTTTCTAGACCACCAACAGGTGATATTTTAGACATAGATCGTATAAAGCTAATCCACTCTCGAATCCCTAATACACATCTTGTAATGCATGGATCATCGTCAGTTCCGCAGGAATGGTTGTTAGTGATAAACAAATTCGGTGGCGATATTCCTGAGACTTATGGTGTTCCCGTAGAAGAAATAGTTGAAGGTATTAAATATGGTGTTCGTAAAATTAACATAGATACAGATTTGAGATTAGCTTCTACTGGGGCCATCAGGCAATTCATGGCTGAAAATAAATCCGAATTTGATCCCCGAAAGTATCTTGCTAAAACAACCGAGGCGATGAAAAATATTTGTGTAAATAGATATGAATCATTTGGGACTGCTGGAAAAGCTAGTAAAATTCAGTCATATAGCCTAGATAAAATGCATCATGGTTATTTGAACGGAAATTTCTCTTAAATTATCTTGCTGAATTGAAATATTCTAGAACAAAGGCTAGGAGTAAAAAATATATTTTGCATGAAAAAATATTTGTGGATATAAATAGTATTAGTGTGCGTTTTTTTGCAATTATTATCTCTTTATTTGCTACGGTTTATTTAATTAATATGCCTTTAGTGATCGCTCTTGCCACGAGAGACCTTGCCCTATCTGATTTGGAGTCATTATGGTTAGGGGGAGTTTTTCTGGTCAGTTTTGGGCTATCTGCAATACTATCTAATTTATATATTCTATTCTTATGTTGGCGCCGTTTGATACTTATAGCTAGTGTTTTCGGTGCAATAAGTTTTTTATTGCCTATATTTATAACAGATTTAAAATCTTTACTAGTTTTTCAGGGATTGTCAGGTTTCTCTGTTGGAGTTATATATTCAATTGTATTTTTATGTCTCGGTATGAGTAAAAATCCGATTCGAAGTTACGCCCTTGTTCTCTGCCTGCAGTCTTTTGTTGTTGCTCTCGTTTCTTATTTAATCCCCCCAGAAATCGCTAAGATTTGTACTTTTAATCAGACACTAATGGTTGCATCATGCCTTTGTTTGGGGTCATTAATTTTAAGTCAAAAAATACCTAAAAATATAAAAGGTGCTATGCCTGAAAACCCAATTACTACTAGTTACCAGCAAAGAGCTTACTTTTTTTTAATAGTGATCCTGTTAATTTTTTTAGGTGGGAATACAGTTAGAAATACTATAGAGCCTATAGCCTATAGCGCTAGTTTTTATATGATAATTTTATCTCTATTTAGCGGCATAGGAGCGCTATTTGCAGCTTTAATAGAAATTAAGTCAAATTATGCTAGGCCAATTCTGATTAGTTTAGGAATAGCCGCTTTTATTTTAGCTTTAGGTTTATTTGGATATCTACCAAAGCAATCGACAGTCATTGCTTTTTGTTTTATCGGAGGAGCTTGGAATTTTTCTGCTGCTTACGTTATGGGGTTGTTTGCCATGACAATAAATACGCGCAAGCACATACCTTTAATTATTAGTATGCAGATTTTGGGTAATATTATCAGTTTAATTACTGTTAGAACATTAGAAGTAGGGCAACCCTATATAATCGCATGTATTGCATGGGTTTTAACCGCTTTGATAGTATTTTCCTTAGCTAGATATAACCCAAAATTATTCTTGGTAAACAATAATGAGTAATAATATTAACGGTAATATTAAAGATTTAAATATTCAAAAGACATCAATTAAGGGCTCTTCATCCCACCCGTTTGAACAACTTACGCCCGACTTTATCCTTAATGCACTCGATGAATTAGGCTATATGACTGATAGTCGATTATTTCCTTTGAATAGCTATGAGAATCGTGTGTACCAAATTGGAATTCACGATTCATCTCCGATTATTGGAAAATTCTATCGCCCCAATAGATGGAACAAAAAGCAAATTTTGGAAGAACATCAATTTTGTTTTGAGTTGGTTGAGCAGGAATTGCCTATTGTCGCCCCTCTAATTAGCGAGAGCGGTGAAAGTCTCTTTCAACATAAAGGGTTTTACTTTGCATTATTTCCAAGAAAGGGAGGCTATGGCCCCGAACTGGATAATCTGGATAATTTATATTTGTTAGGAAAACTGCTAGGAAGAATTCATGCCGTTGGGGCTGTAAGACCTTTCAGCCATAGACATGTACTAAACAGTAATACTTTTGGTTATGAGTCATCTAAATTTGTAAGTGAAAATTTTATACCTGCAGAGTTAAAGTTATCATATGATTCTTTGGTAAAAGATTTAATGAATGCGATAGATGAGACCATCACCAATGCTGGTGATATTGAGAATATTCGCGTTCATGGCGATTGTCATAGTGGTAACATTTTATGGAGGGATGATAACGCTCACTTCGTAGATCTTGACGATGCGATGATGGCTCCAGCAATACAAGACATATGGATGTTGCTTTCTGGAAATAGAGATAGACAAAGCGCTCAGTTATCAGAAATCATAGATGGCTATAACGAATTCTTTGATTTTCATCCAAAGGAGCTTAAGCTCATCGATGCTCTAAGAACTTTGAGGATAATTAATTACACTGCCTGGATAGCAAGAAGATGGAATGATCCTGCTTTTCCTATGGCATTTCCATGGTTTAATACAATTCGTTTCTGGAGTGAGCATATTCTAGAGCTAAGAGAACAATTTGCAGCATTAGGTGAACCAAATTTGAAAATTTTTTGAATAATTTAGGGCGTATGTTTCATTAATTAGATTTAATGGTCTTTATGCCATCTGCTGTCCCTGCTAATACAATATCTGCATGCCTAATAGAAAAAATACCGTTAGCAACAACCCCTGCGATATGATTAATTTTTTCTTCAACTTCTTGGGCTGAAATAATAGGATGTAAATGATGTATATCTAGAATATTATTTCCATTATCAGTTACGAACCCTTGGCGATAAACAGGATCTCCTCCAATTTCCAAAATTTTTCTTGCCACATAACTTCTGGCCATTGGTATAACCTCAATAGGCAGCGGAAACTTACCTAGAGACGCAACCAGTTTTGTATCATCTACCATACATAAGAATTCAGTTGCGACAGCAGCGGTGATTTTTTCTCTTGTAAGCGCACCTCCCCCGCCTTTTACGAGTTCTAGCTTTTGGTTTACCTCATCTGCTCCATCAACATAAACTTCTATCTCATGCACAGAATTTAAGTCAAAGATTTCTATACCATACGACTCTAGTTTATTGGCTGAGGTTACAGAACTGGCAACCACCCCTTGAAACTTATTTTTATGAGGTCCCAACAGATCAATAAAAAAATTAGTAGTAGACCCAGTACCTATACCAATAATACTGTCTGAGCTAACTTTATTAAGCACATAATCCAAAGCCGCCTCTGCGACAGCCTTTTTGAGGAGACTTTGTGTTGATAAATTCATAGGTTAAACCAGCGTTAAGAACTTATTATTTCTTGTAATTATACGGATTAAGACATGAAATGACAGAAAATGTCGATCAATGCTAGCTTTGCATCGATCGAAAATTTACTATTAGGGAATCTAATCATTGTTTCAACCTAAAAGAGTTAAAATGTTTAAAAGTTATGTAAAGCGAATTCAAGACGCAAAGATCTATGATTTGGTTGTAAAAACCCCAGTAGATGAAGCCCCACAGCTTTCTTTGCGTCTTGATAATAGAGTGCTCCTCAAAAGAGAAGATTTACAACCAATATTCTCTTTCAAGTTGCGTGGCGCATATAACAAGATGTTATCTTTAAAAAAATCTGAATTAGACAAGGGGGTTATTGCTGCTTCAGCAGGAAACCATGCCCAAGGTTTAGCTATGGCGGCCAAAAAAATTGGTGCTATTGCTACTATCGTCATGCCAACAACCACACCCCTTATTAAGGTAAACGCAGTAAAATCATTTGGAGCAGAAGTTGTTCTTGTAGGTGACAGTTATGATCAGGCTTCTGCGTATGCCCATCAGCTAGTGATCGAAAAAGATATGACATACATACACCCTTTTGATGACCCAGATGTAATTGCAGGACAAGGCACAATTGCTATGGAGATTTTAGAGCAAGTACCAGAAGATTTAGATGCTATTTTCATAGCCGTAGGTGGAGGTGGACTTTGTGCAGGTATGGCAGCTTATATCAAAACGATAAAACCTAGTATTAAAATTATAGCTGTCGAGGCAGAGGATTCTGCATGCCTGAACGCAGCAATGAATGCTGGTCGGAGGGTACAGCTAAAGCATGTAGGAATCTTCGCAGATGGAACAGCTGTCGCTAAAATTGGAAAAGAGACTTTTCGTATTCTAAAAGATACAGTTGATGAAGTTTTAACAGTCTCTGTTGATGAGATATGTGCCAGCATCAAGGACACTTTTGACGATACACGCTCTATTTGTGAACCAGCTGGAGCTCTTGGTTTAGCTGGATTAAAGAAATATGTTGAAACTACAGGCGTAAAAGGAAAAACTTTACTGGCTGTAGAGTGCGGAGCAAATATTAACTTTGATAGACTGCGGTATATTTCCGAACGCACCGAAATCGGTGAAAAAAGAGAAGCAATTTTAGCAGTCACAATTCCAGAGAAGCCAGGTAGTTTCAAATCATTTTGCATATCTTTGGATAAACGCAATATTACAGAATTTAATTATCGTATGGGCAATTCTGAAAGTGCACATATTTTTGTTGGCTTACAGGTTTCTTCAGGTGACGACCGAAAAAAACTAGTAACAAGTTTGAGTGCCGAAGGTTACCCAATAGTAGATATGACAGATAATGAAATTGCTAAGTTACATATTCGGCATATGGTAGGTGGAAGGGCTCAGGATGCTATAGATGAAATGGTTTTTACATTCGAATTTCCCGAAAGACCAGGAGCATTAATGCAGTTTTTAATAAAGCTTGGTAATCGCTGGAATATATCTATGTTTCATTACCGAAATCATGGATCAGAAAATGGAAGAGTGCTAGCAGGACTTCAAATACCAGCTACAGAAAGGGAAGAGGCATCCAAATTTTTTGATGACCTTGGGTTTGATTGGACTGAAGAAACAGAAAACCCAGCCTATCAGTTTTTTTTGAGCTAGATTTTTCGATACTTATAAGAAATTACTCAGTATCGATTCTTAGTAGATCTGATAGTTGACGAATTTGAATTGCGTCAAATCCTGAACCAGCTAGTACGTCAGATAAAACTACAACTCTATCATCTGGAGAAAACTCTTTACGGGTAATGAGAATTTTTGCAGCAGTCGCGAGGGTCTTTTCAGGATCCTCGCTAAAATTTATTCGAAAACTAAGCACATTTCTATTCAAAACTAGCTGCCTGCGTGTTCTACTATCATTTGTAAATGCACAAATAATAGGAGTTTGTGGATGACAGTTAGTTACGTAGTTTGCCATTTTTCCTCGTCTTGTAGGCACAATAATAGCTTTAGCTTTTATTGATTCAGCTAGCTTAACTGCGGCAGAAGCAATTTCTGCTTTATCGTTTTCTAGCGATAAATCCTTAACGAATTGTAATCCAGGACTCTGCTCTATAGATAAAGTAATGCGAGAGAGTATTTCTACACATTTCACGGGGTACTTACCCATAGCACTTTCCCCAGAAAGCATTATTGCATCTGCCTCCTCGTAAACAGCATTAGCTACATCTGTAACCTCAGCTCTAGTTGGTATTGGGTTTTCTATCATAGATTCTAGCATGTGTGTAGCAACTATTACGCGTTTACCCTGTTGCGCACATAATCGAATAATACGACGCTGAACTCTTGGTAATTTTTCAATTGCAATTTCAACACCTAAGTCACCTCTTGCCACCATTACTCCATCGGACATATCTAGAATCTCTTTAAGGTTTTTTAAACCTTCCTGGTCCTCTATTTTTGAGATAACCTTAATTTTATCAACTTTGTCTCCCAATAGTGCTTTTAGTTGCACTATATCCTCAGCGTTTCTTACAAATGAGAGAGCAATAAAATCTACTTCTTGCGTTATTGAAAATAGAATATCTCGCTTATCTTTTTCAGTGATTGCCGGAAGATTAACCCGAATGCCTGGTAAGTTTACATGCCTCTTACTTTTTAAAATGCCCCCATCGATTACTTTACACTGCATGGTCCTATCTTCTTTGGTAAGCACTTCTAGATTTATAAGACCATTATCAACTGTTATCATATCCCCAATAGTGACATCATTAACTAAATCTTCGTAGTTAACTCTTATTGAGGTGAACTCGACATTCTCTTCTCCACGTGCAACGACAGATATTACATCATCTTTTTTGAGATTTAGTTCTTGCTTGATATCTCCCGTGCGGATTTCTGGACCTTGAGTATCCATGAGGATAGCAATAGGACTATGAAGTTTCTTATTTAGTGTGCGAACTGATTTTATAACCTTCGCATGTGACTCATGGTCTCCATGAGACATATTTAATCTGACAATATTCATGCCAGCTTTCGCAAGTTTCTCCAACATAGTGAAAGATTCTGACGCTGGGCCAATGGTGCAAATAATTTTTGTTTTTCTCATGATTTTTACTTATGTTTAAAATGAATAACTAATTAAATACTATTTATATCGATTAACTATACTTTTTTCAGTCACAATGGCATGTAAGGTAACATCCCAAGCTCCTTTATTAATAGCACTGGTTTCTTGAAAACTTTGGGCAAGACCTATAAGCCTTGTACATTTATATTGAGTGCTGAGTGTTCTATCGTAAAAACCTCCACCCATTCCTATCCTATTACACGAGGAGTCAAATGCAACTAATGGCATAAGAATCAAATCAATTGCAAACGCCGGAACAATTTTTGATCCTCTCAAGGGTGGTTCTTGTATCCCGTAACGATTGATTGATAGGGCGTCACCTCTTTTGTATCTAGCAAAATAAAGGCGTTTTTGTTTTAGTGGGTGAAGTAAAGGTAAATAACACTCTTTGCCAGCAGCTTCTGCAATCCCCATAGCGAACTTAGGATCTATTTCTCCATCATGCGCTAAATAGAATGCAATTCTTTTGCTCATATAAAAGCTTGGAAGTAAAGCTAACTTCTTAGCGACACTTTCTTCAGCTAATGATTGCTCTTTTGGCTTTAGAGACCGGCGCCTTTTTCTCATAAGTTGCCGCAAAGAATTTGTATCCATAAAATTTCTTTCTTACTAGATGCCCCGATGATACCGCTATTGATTGCGCCTTGAACCGAAAGGTTCAAGGTGGTGGGTTCAGCGATATATTAGGCTTCCCGTCATGCGGATATGCACACCATATCGACTTGATTCCCTCCAAGTAAAAAATTATCGGCTCAAGGACTTATCAAATGGCGAATATCCCAGGGCGCAATTCTATTATAACCCCAATAAGCTAAAATGTAGATGAATCATCTAGATTTTCTAATGCAATAGTAATTTTTCTATCGATATTTTGGATAACTTTATTTGGGCTCTCTTCTGAGGATAGTTTTTTTTCTATTTTTGAAATTTCGTAGGTAAGATTTAAAGCTGCCATAACAGCTATTCTCTCAACACCGATGACGTTTCCAGTATTACGTATATTTTGCATTTGTGAATTGAGTTTTTTAGCAGAACTTAAAAGCGCCTCACTCTCTTCAACAGGACAGCTGACCTGATAGTCTTTATCTAAAATATGAATATCAACTGTTTTATCACTCACAATGATCAAGTCCCATCATTAAGGCTTTTAAGCCTCTTTATTAAATTTTCTAAACGAGTACAGGTTAGTTCTTGTTTTTCCAGGAGATTACTGCGTTGAACCAGTAATTCTGATTCTCTTTTTTTTAAGGATAGATTTTCTTTTTGCAGTTTAGCGCAATGTGCAATAATACTATCTATCTTAAGTTCAAATTTCTCGAGGTTAACTGACATTTCAATGCCTATAAATAAATAATCCCCTTAACTATAATTGTGTAGACATGGATTGGTCAACCAACTTAAAGCTAATTCGTCAAATATCAGCTAACTAAGTGTCTAGGATGAATTTTTTTTCTTTATTAACTGAGGTGATTGCTACCTCTAAGAGTGATAGGATTAAATATTAGTTAATACTATGAGTGAATACAATAATGGATTACGAAGAAATTTCTGATGCCTTTACTAGGGCCAATTTAGTTGGTAGCCCAGCCGAACTCCATGGTTTTTTATCTGGATCAATTTCTGGAAAAAATTTTTATTCTACAGAATCCTTGGTTTTAGCTGTTGCAAAATTTTTAGAGGTCGATACCGAAAGAGTAGAAGATTTAGGTGATATGTTGGTCAATCTTTATCATTTTTCTATAAATCAAATAAATGGTAATGATTTTGAGTTCACTCCAATACTCCCTAACGACGAAATTTTATTAAGTGAACGATTAACTTCAGTAGGAGAGTGGTGTCAAGGATTTCTATATGGTTTAGGGAATTCAAAATTTCTCTCAAACACTGAAACACCAGAAAACATAGAGGAGGCTTTGGATGATCTTGCGTCTATCTCAAATATACAAATTTTGAGTGATCAAGACGAGGCTAATGCAAGTGATAGCGAATCTAATTACACAGAAGTAACTGAATATATTAAAGTTGCAGTATTGACTATTTTCAGTGAATTAAATTGTATTGACGATACTGATTCAGGGTTGACCCATTAGTGGTTTCGCGACTCTAGAATTATCTTACTTACATAATATTTTTGAGATTTTAGAAATGATTAACAGCAAAGAATTTGAAAAACGAAGAAACCAATTAATGTTAAAGATGCCAAATAATAGTATCGCTATTCTTACGGCTGCACCTGAGAAATCACGCAACAAAGATGTCCTTTATCCATACCGACAAGATAGCGATTTTTTTTACTTAACAGGATTTCAGGAGCCAGATGCAATGGTAATCTTGATTCCTGGAAAAAATAATAATCAGTATCTTATGTTTTGTAGAGACAGAAACATAAAGAAAGAAATATGGGATGGTCGCCGAGCTGGACTAGATGGAGCTGAGAAAAAATATGGAGCTGATGAAGCATTCCCTATTGAGTCTATCGAAGAGATTTTACCGAAAGTATTAGATGATCGCGGAAAGATTTATTATTCGATGGAAAAAAACCCTTTATTTGATGAGCTTCTAGTTCGTCACGTAAAAGCCAAAAGGGGCAACGCCGGCTCTACAAGTATTTCTCCAGACTTATTTTCTAATCTAGACAACTTGCTGCATGAGATGCGTCTATTTAAGAGCTCCGCTGAGCAAAAAATTATGCAAAAAGCAGCTACTATTTCTGCTCATGCTCACCAAAGAGCAATGAAAAGTTGCATACCAGGAATGTATGAATATCAGTTGCAAGCCGAAATTGAATATGAATTCACTATGGCAGGAGCCTCGTTTCCTGCTTATGGATCTATAGTTGGAGGTGGCGATAATGGATGTACTCTTCATTATGTGGAAAACAACTCAAAACTCCAAGACGGTGATTTAGTCTTAATAGATGCAGGCTGTGAGTTACAAAATTATGCTGCAGATATTACGAGAACTTTTCCTATTAATGGGAAGTTTACGCCAGAGCAAAAGATGGTTTATGATATAGTTTTAGAGGCTCAAATTGCAGGAATAGATGCCTGTTTAGCAGGAAATCAGTGGAATGAGCCACATAATGCAACGGTTAATATTATCACGCAAGGCCTTCTCGATTTAGGCATTATGAAGGGTAGCTTTAATGAAATGGTGGAAAAAAAAACTTACACTGACTTTTATATGCATCGAGCTGGTCATTGGTTAGGCATGGATGTCCATGATGTGGGAGACTATAAGATCAACGAACAGTGGCGAACGTTTCAACCCGGCATGGTCACTACTATTGAACCTGGTATTTATATTTCTCCAGATAACAAAAATGTTGATGAGTGCTGGCGGGGTATCGGAATTAGAATCGAGGATGATGTCCTAGTTACTGATGGTATACCTAATACTTTATCAAGCGACGCACCAAAAACAATAAAAGAGATCGAAGCATTAATGGCCTCTAGTTAGATCCGGATAAAAATATGCCTAAGAAGTTAAAAATTTCACAAAATCTGGACATCTCTATAATTGGAGGGGGCATGGTTGGAGTCAGCCTAGCCCTGATTTTGTCCTCCTATAAGCTTGGCTGGAAAAT
This sequence comes from uncultured Porticoccus sp., assembly GCA_964276025.1. Classification (GTDB taxonomy): domain Bacteria; phylum Pseudomonadota; class Gammaproteobacteria; order Pseudomonadales; family Porticoccaceae; genus Porticoccus. The sequence continues at coordinate 470,449 of CAXYDD010000002.1, forward strand.
CCAAATTATTGACTCATGTTCTCTTTCAGCTAAATCAAATAGTACTCTCGATAATCAGTTTGATAGACGAACTACTGCTCTTTCTCAAAGTAGTTGTGAAATTTTCACAGCATTAGGTTTGTGGGGAAAATTAAATGTCAACACAACTCCAATAAATGAAGTTCATATTTCCGATAAAGGTTTTTTTGGTAATGCTAAATTGACAGCACAAGATCAAAATTTACCAGCACTAGGTTATATCGTAGAAAATCAGGCAATGAGCGACACTCTTTTTGACGAAGCGAGCAAAATTGATGATATTGAGATTATTGATAAAGCTCAAATAAATAAGATACAACCGGTGGCTGAAGCTGTAGAGCTTTGTTACTCAAAAATATCAGAACTAGATGAAATCAGGAACATAAATACAAAGTTATTAATAATTGCTGATGGCGCTAAATCAAATACAAGAAATTTACTGGGGGTTGAATCTGTAACAAAAGATTATGGACAAGTTGCAATTGTTTCAAATATTACATTGTCTCAAGATCATAATAATATCGCTTATGAGCGCTTCACTGATTCTGGGCCTTTGGCCATGTTACCACTTAGAAAAATAGAGGGCTGTAATCGTTCTGCATTAGTATGGACAGTTTTCCCTGCACAAGCAGAAAAGCTAGCAGCTTTAACAAAAGAAGATTTCCTCAATGAGTTACAATTAACTTTTGGCTTTAGGTTAGGTAAATTTATAGATGCTAGCCCACGCCATAGCTACCCTGTTCAATTAATAACCAGCAAAGAACAAGCTCGGAGTAATATAGTTATTGTTGGAAATGCAGCTCATGCTTTGCACCCAGTTGCAGGTCAAGGGTTTAATTTGGCATTAAGAGATATAGTTGCATTAGCTAACACTTTAGCAAAATCAGTTTCTGAAAAAAAAGCTTTGGGCGAATATAGAGTCCTAGAAGATTATGTTAAAAACCAAAAGATAGATCAAGATAGGACAATATTTTTAAGCGATTTTCTACCTACTATCTTCGGTAACACTTCTCCGTTTATTAGGTTGGCGAGAAATATTGGTCTTGTGGCATTAGACTCCATTCCATTGTTAAGAAGAAATTTCGCAAAACTGGGTATGGGTCTTCAGACTAAAGGCCCGAAGATGTTTATTGCTAGGCCTCTTGACTCAACTGCTTCTGATCCGGAGTAATATAATGGAAAAAAAAGAATATGATGTTGTCGTTGTTGGAGCTGGTCTTGTAGGCCTGTCCTTCGTAAGCATGTTGGCTTCTCGTTTAGATTTAAATTCTAATCGCGATGAAGACTTTAAAATAGCTATCCTTGAAAAACAACCTTTTAAAACCCCCGATTTTACCAATATGTTTGACTCAAGGGTGGTTGCATTAACAGAGTCTTCTCGTATTCTTCTAGAAAATATTGGCGTATGGGATAATATTGCCAGTGAGAGAGTTTGCCCTTTTGAGCGAATGGAGATATGGGAGTCTGACGGAACTGGTCATATCGAATTCGATTGTAATGATATACGCCAAAATAGCTTAGGATATATTGTAGAAAATTCTTTGGTTACAGAGTGCATCCTTAATCAGATCAAAGAATTAAAGAATGTCGAGTTAATTTGTCCTGCAACAGTCACTGATCTAAATAGAGACAGTCAATCTAGCACTATTACTTTAAATGATGGAACCACCATTGTTACCAAATTATTAGTTGCTGCAGATGGAGGGGATTCTAAAGTTAGAGATTTATGCGGATTTCAATTGCAAGAATGGAGTTATGGTCACCATGCAATAGTCGCTCGTATTAATACGGAAGCTCCTCACAACTTTACTGCAAGACAAAGATTTTTACCAGATGGCCCCTTAGCCTTATTGCCCATTCAATTTAAAGAAGGAGATTCTAAACAATGTTCAATTGTTTGGTCACAAAAAGATAAAGCTGCTGAAAAATTAATGCAACTTGATGATATTAGTTTTTGTAAGGCGCTTGAATACGCAAGTGGTCATTGCTTAGGAAAAATTATTGCAGTTGAGAAGCGCACAAAGTTTATGCTTAAGCAGCGTCATGCTAAAGATTATGTAATGCAAGGAGTGGCGTTAATAGGAGATTCTGCGCATACAATGCACCCATTAGCTGGTCAGGGAGTAAATTTAGGCTTACAAGATTCGTTGGCTTTAGTTCAAGAAATAGCACATTCAATATCTCGTGGATTGTCCCCTGGAAATGAACTTGGACTTCGCCGTTATCAAAGGAAAAGAAAGCCACATAATTTAGCTATGATTTCCATTATAAATGGATTAAAAATGTTATTTGAAGACAAACAGCTCCCCATACGCCTGATACGTAATGATGGAATGAATCTCCTCAATAAAATTGGCTTCATAAAAAATAAGATAGTGCGAGAGGCTATGGGGATTTTATAGAAAATAGCTTAGCTTAAATAAATCCTTAGATATAGAGCTTGTGCTTCAGTTTGAACAAAATCAAGGTTAGAATATTTGATACTGAATTGTGTTAAATTAAGCATATAAAATAAAAATGAAGTAAGGAAACTTTCATGAATATAGATCCATCTAGTTTGAAGTATGCTGCCAGTCATGAGTGGGCTCGAGATGAGGGAGATGGCACTGTAATTATCGGCATCAGTGATCATGCACAAGAAAGTCTTGGTGATGTCGTATATGTCGAGTTACCACAACTTGGAACAATCCTCTCTGCAGGAGACGAGGCTGGTGTCGTAGAGTCAGTGAAGGCTGCATCTGATATTTATACGCCTGTTTCTGGAGAAATAGTTGGAACTAATGAGCAACTTGAAGAGCAACCTGAGGTTATTAATGGATCTCCATATGAAGACGGCTGGCTATTCATAGTGAAGATGTCTGATCCAGATGAATTAGATAGTTTAATGAATGCTGACGAGTATACAGCCTCATCAGCGGAAGACTAATTTAGAGCACATACAGGCTTTATAATAAAATGGATTTTAATAAAATAATAGAAGAAATAAAACTGCTAAATCAATTCAATTTGAATTCAAAATCCTATGGTATAAAGATTCACCAGAGTGATGCTTCACCAAAAACAGTGAGTGCAGCAGCTAGACTATTTGAAAAAGGCCTTATCGATCATATTGATGGAGGCTACTTGACAGACTTGGGGGTCGAAACTGCTGAGCATGCTCAAATTCTTCTTCAAATTCTTGAGGATTAGCATATAGAAATTATTTTTAGCGCTCAACATCCATCTGAGAAGACCCTATGAGTCATCTATTGATTATTTCGGCAGCCTCTTTGGCAAAGTAAGAAAAAATACCATCAGCTCCAGCTCTTTTGAAGCACAAAAGAGACTCAATTATAACTTTTTCGCGATCAAGCCATCCATTTTCAAATGCAGCAACATGCATTGCATACTCGCCGCTCACTTGGTATGCAAATGTTGGCACTTGAAGCTCTTCCTTGACTCTTCTTAATACATCTAGATAAGGCATGCCTGGTTTGACCATAATCATATCAGCGCCTTCCTGTAAATCGAGTACACATTCATGAAGTGCTTCATTTGTATTAGATGGATCAATTTGATAAGTAGTTTTTTCTTTGTTTTGGATATTTTCTGCTGAACCCACTGCTTCTCTAAAAGGACCATAATAATTAGAAGCATACTTAGCAGAATAAGCCATAATTCGTGTATCAACATAACCATTTTTTTCTAGATTATTTCTAATGAAACCGATCCTGCCGTCCATCATATCGGATGGAGCTATAATATCAGCACCAGCCTTTGCATGTGATATAGATTGTTTTGCTAAGGTTTCAATGGTTATATCATTTAAAATATAACCAGTTTTATCATCAATTATCCCATCTTGGCCATGACTAGTGTAAGGGTCAAGTGCAATATCCGAGACAATACCTAACTCTGGAATTGCTGATTTAATTTTTTTTATTGCTACTTGCATCAAGCCATCTGGATTGAACGCCTCTTCACCTGAAAGCGTCCTACATTTTTGATTAGGGACAGGAAAAAGTGCAATTGCTGGTATTCCAAGACTTGCTAATTTTTTAGCCTCTTTTATGGCGAGATCTACAGAAAGCCTTTCAATTCCTGGCATAGACATGATACTTTCGCGACAATTTGATCCTTCTATTAAAAATATAGGATGAATTAAATCACTTGGAGTAATTGTCGACTCTTTTACTAAACGGCGAGAAAAATCGTCATTACGATTTCGGCGCATACGAGTGTTTGGAAAGACCCCCCGGGATTTTATAAAACTCATAATTTCTTTAGACCTTAATTTATCATATAAATTTTAAATCATTATCTTGACACAAAGAAGTTATAAAAATTGTATGACTAAAGAGTTTTGAATACTTTTGATGCAGCTTCTAGAGTAAATTCTATATCTTCGTTAGTATGAGCGGCTGACATAAAGCAACCCTCGTATGCTGCAGGTGCAAAGTATACCCCAGCAGCTAGCATACCACGAAAGAAGCGTCCAAAACGTTCACTATCACACGCCATAACTTGCCTATAGTTGGTAACGGTAGTCTCTTGAGTGAAAAAGAAACCAAACATACTCCCTATATGATTTGTTGTCATAGGTATATTAGCTTTATTAGCCTCTTCTTGCAGGCCTTTAATAAATTTCTCAGTTTGAGCAAACAATAAATCGTGAAATCCAGGTGCAGTAATAAGTTCTAGAGTTTTCAGCCCAGCTGTCATAGCTACCGGATTCCCAGAAAGAGTTCCAGCCTGATATACTGGCCCGATAGGTGATATATTGCTCATAATGTGGCGTTTCCCTCCAAAAGCCCCTACTGGCATACCTCCACCAATAACTTTCCCAAGAGTGATTAGATCAGCATCAATATTAAAACGACCAACAGCACATCGAACATCAACTCTAAAACCAGTCATAACTTCATCAAAAATTAGAAGTGCGCCATGTCGAGTACAGTGCTCTCTAACAGTTTCCAAAAAACCACTTACTGGGGGGATACAGCTCATATTTCCAGCTACCGGTTCTATGATTACACATGCTATTTCATCCCCAATTTCATCGAAGGTTTTTTTGACTTCTTCGATGTCGTTATAAGTTAGAGTTATAGTTAAATCTGCCAATTTTGAGGGAACACCAGGTGAACTTGGGACACCCATAGTAAGTGCACCTGAACCAGCCTTGACTAAGAGAGAATCAGAATGGCCATGGTAGCACCCCTCAAACTTGATAATTTTATCTCTGTTTGTATAGCCTCTAGCTAAACGGATAGCGCTCATAGTTGCCTCTGTTCCAGAATTGACCATACGGATCATCTCCATTCCGGGCACCAGAGAACAAATTTTATCAGCAAGCTTGGTCTCGAGCTCTGTTGGAGCTCCAAAAGTGAGCCCCCTATCAATCTGTTTTTTTATAGAAGCTATTACATCAGCATGACCGTGGCCTAATATCATCGGACCCCAAGACTGAATATAGTCTACATAGCGTTTTTTATCGGCGTCAAAAAGATAAGCTCCTCGCGCTTCCTCAAAAAATACAGGAGATCCTCCGACAGCTTTGAATGCACGCACAGGCGAATTTACACCACCTGGTATATGTACTTGTGCGGCCGTAAATAATTTTTTAGATTTTTCCATATCAGCTTGTTTGTTTTTTTAAAGTTAAATACTAATTATCTTTAATTACGGCTCCTTTAGCCAATTAAAAAACTAAAAGATATTGCAACTAAATTTTTTCTATAAATATATCATTAATTTTTTAATTGAAGGGCTTTACAACAACTAAAATGACAATTCCTACTAGCATAACTACTGGTATTTCATTAAACCACCTATAAAAAATATGACTATGAGCATTTTCATTATTTTGAAACTGCCGCATTAAGTTCAGACATGCAAAGTGATATATGATCAGTGAAATAACCAGCAATAATTTTATTTGAAACCAAATGGCTGATGCATAGTAATCTGGATTTATATAAAAAAGAGCTACCCCCATAAAAATAGTAGTTATCATAGATGGATTAGCAATGCCTCTGTATAGTTTACGCTCCATAATCTTGAATCGTTCTATACTTATTTGGTCGCTAGACATAGAGTGATAAACAAACAATCTTGGCAGGTAAAATAGCGCAGCGAACCAGCAGACCATAGCAATGATGTGTATTGCTGTTATCCAATTGCGATTATCCATGAGCAATTCATTTATCAAAATCTACTATTCGCCTGTATTCGATGAGACTACGTTTAATCTTGGTTTGTTTAGGTTATTATAAACAGCTATGAAGGTGAATGACATGAACTATAATAAAGTGATCAAAATAGGTGTTGTTGGCGCAACAGGATATACAGGTATAGAGTTACTTCGACTTTTGGCAATTCATCCTAATGCCCAAGTAATAGTAATTACGTCTCGAGAGCACGCTGGTGTTCGTGTGGATATCCTATTCCCTGCCTTAAGAGGCTTCTATGATCAGCACTTTGTGGAACCAAATTCTGATGATTTGTATAAATGTGACGTAGTTTTCTTTGCTACACCCCCGGGTGTTGCTCAAGAAGCTATACCTAATATTTTAAATAAAGGAATTAAGGTTATTGATCTTTCTGCTGATTTTAGGATTAGAGATGCCGCTTTATGGGAGAAATGGTATGGTAAAACTCATATTTGCCCCGAGCTTCTAAAGCAATCTGTATACGGTTTACCAGAAATTAATAGACAGCATATAAAAAATGCATCACTGATTGCATGTCCAGGTTGTTACCCCACAAGTGTTTTACTTGGTTTTAAACCCCTACTAGAGAATGGTTTAGTTGACCCCGAGAATTTGATTGCTAACGTTGCTTCTGGAATAAGTGGCGCAGGTCGTGAAGCTAACATAGATAATCTTTTAGCAGAGGCTAGTGATAACTTTAAAGCTTATTCGGCTGAGGGACACAAACATCTTCCTGAAATTGAACAAGGTTTGAAGGATATTGCAGGCAAATCGGTTCGATTAACTTTTGTGCCACACCTGCTTCCTATCATAAGGGGTATCCATTCGACACTTTACGCAACGCTCAAAGTTAAGGGAGCTGATTTACAAGAAATTTATGAAGAGTGCTACGAAAATGAACCTTTCATTGATATTTTACCTCCCGGAAGTCACCCTCAGACACGCTCAGTTAAGGGTACTAACACCTGCAGAATTAGCGTTTTTTGCCCCAGTAACGGAGATAAAGTAGTAGTTTTAGTTGTTGAAGATAACCTTGTTAAAGGAGCCTCTGGCCAGGCAATACAGAACATGAATATATTATTTGGATTACCCGAAAACACCGCTCTAGATAATCCTGCATTGTTCCCATAACAATTTAATTTTAGTGAAATAAAATACAATAGGAAAAAGTTACAAAAAACTTATAAACTTATAAACTTAAAAATTATGAAAAGGAATTGAGCATATGGCTAAACATAATAATATTGATTTTTCATTAGGGGACACTACTCTTATTTCAAAAGATACTCATATAACTGGTGATTTGCAGTTTTCTGGGAATTTAGAAATAGAAGGAAAGATAACCGGTAATGTAGTCTCCAGTGATGACGGAGGTAAGGTAAGAATTCTTCCTACTGGGCATGTCACTGGTGATATACATGCACCTATTGCTGTTATTAATGGCCGAATTGAGGGAAATATTTATTCTTCAGAAGAAATTCACCTAGCATCTGATTCTTTTGTTGAGGGAAATCTTTATTATGTCCTCATTGAGATAGAAAAAGGTGCACAAATGAACGGAACTTTTGTTTATCAGCCTAATCAAGATGATCTAAGAGTACTAGAAAGTCCAGTAGAAACAAGCGATTAGATATATAATATATGGTATAGTACAACTAAAAGTTGGTTATTTTGTAAAGTAAAATCCACATAAATCTATAGGAATAAGGATGTCTGGCATCGAAATTTTTAAACCCATGCCTCTTTATGTTTCAGAGAGTGCAGTAGCAAAGGTAAAAAGCTTAGTTGAAGAAGAGGGAAACCCTGATTTAAAACTAAGAGTTTTTGTTACCGGTGGAGGTTGTTCTGGATTCCAATACGGTTTTAGTTTTGATGAATTAGTAGCGGAAGATGATACTATTGTTGAGGAGAAAGGCGTTTTTGTGCTTGCAGATTCATTGAGTATTCAGTACTTGCAAGGCTCAACGGTAGATTATGAGGAGGGCCTTCAGGGATCAAAGTTTTCTATATCAAACCCTAATGCTACTGCTACATGTGGTTGCGGCTCTTCTTTCTCAGTTTAGGAGAGCTACAAGGACTCCTTACTTCGTATAAATAGCTCCTAATACCGCCGATTTTTCAGCCCCTGTAGAAGCCGGTATGTTTCCGGGTAACCCTTCAGTAGTTTGTTTCGCTAACCAAGCAAAAGCTGAAGCCTCTACCCATTCTGGGGCAATTCCTAATATAGACGTACTTTCTACAATAACTGGCGCTATTAACTCTTTAAGACGATTAATCAAAACTGTATTATAGGCACCACCACCACATATAAAGACCTCATTTATATTAAGTGGGTAGAGCGATAATGCTTTATTAATAGTTTGAGCTGTAAATTCTAACAATGTTGCTTGAATATCTTCCGGTCTATATTTTGGAAGCTTTTCAAGTAGAGATTCAAGCCAATCGATGTTAAATAGTTCTGGGCCAGTACTTTTTGGCGGAGATATAAATAGATATGGAGTATCCATGAGATTTGAAAGAAGAGCTTTAATCGTAACACCTTGGGCTGCCCATGCTCCGCCTTTATCATAATTTTTACCAATATTAATTTTAGTCCATTTGTCCATCAATCCATTACCCGGACCTGTATCATAGCCAAGAACTGACTTAGCTAGACCGTCTCCTGGTAATAAGGTGATATTTGAGATTCCACCAATATTGACTATAGCTCGCACAGAACCAGTTTTCTCAAAAAATGCTTGATGAAAACCAGGAACTAAAGGAGCTCCCTGGCCCCCTAAAGCCATATCTCTACCCCGAAAATTCGCAACTGTTGTAATCCCTGTTTCTTCTACGATGGTATTTGGATCTCCTACTTGTAAGCTATAACCCTCATATTTTTTTATAATAGCGCTTGGCGGATGATGCCTGATAGTCTGTCCATGACTACCAATTGCTGTAATATCGGTGTTCGCTAATTTCGATAAAATGAGAAGCTCGTTTGCAGCTTGCGAAAAAAGTAACCCTAAAGATTTATCTAGTTTACTCAGCCTATGTATTTCGTCTGAACCTGAAATAGCTAGTGAATTTATCTCCTCTCTCATATCAGTGCTAATTTTAATTGAATGAGTGTGCAGAATTTGGAAATTATTGGATCCGAGGGCAATTAATACAGCATCTATGCTATCCGCGCTAGTTCCAGACATCAGTCCAATAAATTTTTTGTTGATGCTCATATCTTATAATCCAGTTAATCAATTTTTATATTTATTTTGCTGACAATAAAGCTAGTTTGGATACCTTTTGAAACCCTTCAAGTTTTGCCATTAAGGGCTTTGTGATTCGATAAAATCTATCAAGCTCGCTTTTTTTTACAGGATCTGAGCGAGGAAGATCTACATCACGTGGATTTTTATGAGCACCATTAACGATAAATTCATAATGCAGATGAGGCCCTGTAGAGTAGCCGGTAGATCCTAATGTCCCAATTATTTGTCGCTGAGCAACCCTCATTCCTTTTTTAACTTTTCTTTTATGAAGGTGTAAGTATTTTGTGGTAATTCCTCCACCATGTTGGATAAAAATATAGTTACCATTGGCTTTATTGTAGCTACTAGCTATAACCTTACCATCTCCTGAAGCAAAAACTGGCGTACCAAGTGGAGCGACATAATCCACTCCTCGATGCGCCATTATTTTTCTGTGGATAGGATGCATGCGTCTCAGGTTAAAATTAGAGCTAATACGAGTAAAATCTAGTGGGGCGCGAAGAAATGATTTGCGAATATCAAGGCCTTCTGGAGTGTAGTAATTTACTTTTCCACTACTATCCAGATAACGAACTGCCTTGAAAGACTTCCCTTTATTTATGAACTCAGCCGCTAAAATTCTACTTCCAGTAATTTTTTCGCCACTGAAAGAAATTTTCTCGTATAAAACAGAAAATTTATCCCCTCTTCTAATATCCAGTGAAAAATCAATATCCCAAGAAAAAATATTAGAAAGTTCCATAATGATTTTATTTGGTAACCCAGCTTTTTTGGCACTAATAAATAAAGAATTTTTTATTATGGAATCGCGAAATATAGTAATTTTTTTGGGACTAGAGTCGATCTTACTGGCAAAGAAACTGGTTTTCTTTCCCCCATTTACCCGAGCATAAATATAAGACTCTTTACTCGATTTTACATACTTTAATTCTTTTAATTCACCATCACTCGCGAGACCAAACTGTAATTTTTCACCTGGATGAATCTGCAGTAAAGGACTGGATGGGTTACCAGAAGTAAGTTCTATTACATTCTTTGGACTTAGAGATTTCCCTTTGAAAATTGAACTAAGATTATCTCCACGCCTTATAATATATTCGCTCCATGTTAATTCTTTAAGAGTACTTTTTACTATATCTTCATCGTATGAAATTTCTGATAGAACTTTTTTGTTGTCAACCTCACTGGAATTATTTACTGAAGAGTAAACTTTTGTAAATTCTCTAAGATCGTATTGTAGAGAAAAATAAAATATTACCACCAATGCAAGAAAAGCATATACCAGTGAATAGGCATATGCTCTATACCCTGAAACCAGGGATGACCAAACCGAGGTAGCTTTCTCATCATTTTTAAATCTATTTTTTGGCATAATAAATCTTGTGTTAATTTAACGAAAGTAGATATCATATCAATTTTCAATAGAAATCATTCTTAAGCATATGGTTAGTTTTTACAAGCCTGCTTATCTGATGTTTTTTTTTACAATGAGATAGGGTATTGTTTGCGTTCTTTTGATTTGTTTACGTTAGAGATTTTCAGATGGATGACCAGAGTGAAAAGTTAATCGAGGATCTTCAGGCGAGAGGCCTTATTGCGCAGATGACTTCAGCTGATAAACTAGCAGAACATTTGTCTACTGATAGTCGCTCACTATATTGTGGTTTTGATCCTACAGCAGATAGCCTACATATTGGTAGTCTTGTGCCTTTGCTGGTACTAAAACGCTTTCAAGAAGCTGGCCACAAACCTATTGTACTCCTAGGAGGAGCAACAGGTTTAATTGGTGACCCAAGTTTTAAAGCACAAGAAAGAAAATTAAATACACCTGAAATAGTGAAAGACTGGTTGCACCTTATAAAAAAACAGATATCTCAATTTGTTGATTTCAGTACTGCAGGTTGCTCTGCAGAAATTGTTAATAACCTAGACTGGATAGAAAAAATAGATTTACTAACTTTTTTAAGAGATATCGGTAAACATTTCTCTATAAATAATATGATTAACAAAGAATCTGTTAAGCAAAGAATTGATAGAGATGGAGACGGTATATCTTATACAGAGTTCACTTACATGTTATTGCAATCCTATGATTTTTCTGAGCTTAATCGTCGCCACAATTGCACTATCCAAATCGGTGGTGCTGATCAATGGGGAAATATCGTTGGCGGAGTAGACCTTACGAGACGCTTGAATGATAGCCAAGTGTTTGGTTTGACGTTGCCATTAGTTACTAAGTCTGATGGTACGAAGTTTGGAAAGACAGAATCAGGAACGATATGGCTCGATTCAAAAAAAACCTCTCCATACACATTTTATCAATTTTGGATGAATACTTCAGACGCTGATGTGTATACCTTCTTGAGATATTTTACTTATTTATCTATAGATACGATTAAAGATATAGAAAGAAATGACTCAAATACTCAAGGAAGAAAATCTGCTCAAGCTATATTGGCTGAAGAGATCACCAGGTTAGTCCATGGTTCTGACCAACTCTCTGCTGTGAAAAGAATAACAAGCGAGCTTTTTTCTGGTAACCCTGCGTTACTAAAAGAAGATGATTTAATTCAACTTCAACAGGATGGGTTGCCATCTGCGAGGTTAAATCCAGCCGACTTAAATAAGCAAACTTTAACAAATTTACTCTCAGATTGTGGTCTCGCTCTTTCTGGACGTGAGGTGAAAGACGCACTTACACGAAATGCAGTATTTATAAATGGTGCATCCAAGGGATATGAAGACAATATGCAAGTAGTTGATTGCTTCTCTATAAAAAATGCTCTCTTTGGTAAATTTTTTATAGTCAAACTTGGAAAGAAAAAATATTTTTTATTTGAGCTCGAAGAATAAGAAAAAAGTGCTACTTATCAGGCAAAAATTTCCTTTCATAGAGAATTTTTTTTGTTGAGAAAATTATTGATAGCGCACACCTTAATAGGACATAACAAGTAAATAAAAAAAAAGAATTTATTTTATACAGAAATAGTTTGACAGCAGCCTATGAAAGGCTAGAATGCGCGTCCGTTTCAAGGTTAACTGAGATCAAAAAATCAATAGCGATAAATTGTGAATTTTTTTACTAAAAAAATCACAGTTGTTGTTGACTTTAGATGGACGTTCCTTAGAATACGCAACCCGCTCCTTAAGTGAGCAACGTTCTTTAACAATCAATCAGATAATGAGTGTGGGTACTTGCTGAGATGATCACGTGACAACGTATCATCAAATACAAGTAACTCACCAAAATAAGTATTTAGAAATTTGGTAAGCTAAAGTGTTTGGCCATGTTTTGAGAAGTATCGCAGGTTTTTGTGAAACTACTCCCTCTTAGTTTAACTTTATAAAAGTTTGAAAGAGGTTAAAGAATATTGAACTGAAGAGTTTGATCATGGCTCAGATTGAACGCTGGCGGCAGGCCTTACACATGCAAGTCGAGCGAGAAATTTTCTTCGGAAAAGAGTAAAGCGGCGGACGGGTGAGTAACGCGTAGGAATCTACCTAGTAGTGGGGGACAACATGTGGAAACGCATGCTAATACCGCATACGCCCTATGGGGGAAAGCAGGGGATCTTCGGACCTTGTGCTATTAGATGAGCCTGCGTCGGATTAGTTTGTTGGTAGGGTAATGGCCTACCAAGACTACGATCCGTAGCTGGTCTGAGAGGATGATCAGCCACACTGGGACTGAGACACGGCCCAGACTCCTACGGGAGGCAGCAGTGGGGAATATTGGACAATGGGCGCAAGCCTGATCCAGCCATGCCGCGTGTGTGAAGAAGGCTCTAGGGTTGTAAAGCACTTTCAGTAGGGAGGAAAAGTTAGTAGTTAATAACTGCTAACCCTGACGTTACCTACAGAAGAAGCACCGGCAAACTCCGTGCCAGCAGCCGCGGTAATACGGAGGGTGCGAGCGTTAATCGGAATTACTGGGCGTAAAGCGCGCGTAGGCGGTTTGATAAGCTGGATGTGAAAGCCCCGGGCTCAACCTGGGAACTGCATCCAGAACTGTCTGACTAGAATACAATAGAGGTGAGTGGAATTTCCTGTGTAGCGGTGAAATGCGTAGATATAGGAAGGAACATCAGTGGCGAAGGCGACTCACTGGATTGATATTGACGCTAAGGTGCGAAAGCGTGGGGAGCGAACAGGATTAGATACCCTGGTAGTCCACGCCGTAAACGATGTCTACTAGCCGTTGGGATCCTTGAGGTCTTAGTGGCGCAGCTAACGCAATAAGTAGACCGCCTGGGGAGTACGGCCGCAAGGTTAAAACTCAAATGAATTGACGGGGGCCCGCACAAGCGGTGGAGCATGTGGTTTAATTCGATGCAACGCGAAGAACCTTACCAGGTCTTGACATCCCGAGAAGTCGCTAGAGATAGCTTCGTGCCTTCGGGAACTCGGTGACAGGTGCTGCATGGCTGTCGTCAGCTCGTGTCGTGAGATGTTGGGTTAAGTCCCGTAACGAGCGCAACCCTTGTCCTATGTTGCCAGCACATAATGGTGGGAACTCATAGGAGACTGCCGGTGACAAACCGGAGGAAGGTGGGGACGACGTCAAGTCATCATGGCCCTTACGACCTGGGCTACACACGTGCTACAATGGCCGGTACAGAGGGCTGCTAACCTGCGAAGGGGCGCTAATCTCACAAAACCGGTCGTAGTCCGGATCGCAGTCTGCAACTCGACTGCGTGAAGTCGGAATCGCTAGTAATCGCAAATCAGAATGTTGCGGTGAATACGTTCCCGGGCCTTGTACACACCGCCCGTCACACCACGGGAGTGGGTTGCAAAAGAAGTGGGTAGTCTAACCTTCGGGAGGACGCTCACCACTTTGTGATTCATGACTGGGGTGAAGTCGTAACAAGGTAGCCCTAGGGGAACCTGGGGCTGGATCACCTCCTTAATCGATGCACTGACATTTCGGTTAAGTGCTCACTCTCATTATCTGATTATTGGCTAAAGCAGTACGCGTATTTTTTATACGCAAACCTATAGACAGTGGGTCTGTAGCTCAGTTGGTTAGAGCGCACCCCTGATAAGGGTGAGGTCGGTGGTTCAAATCCACCCAGACCCACCATTTCATATGCATGAAAGGTTGCATTGGGGCTATAGCTCAGCTGGGAGAGCGCCTGCCTTGCACGCAGGAGGTCAGCGGTTCGATCCCGCTTAGCTCCACCACTTTCTTCGTAAAAAAGTACTGCTAAAAATAGATGTTAGAATTAAGTTATTTTAGATAATTTAATTCTGGTTTTTATGCCAGATGTTCTTTAAAAAAGTAGAAATGTTAAAGCTAAATTAATTATTTATAGTAATTTTTAAACGAGTGTATTCTTGAATACACAAGTTTGGCAAAAAATTATCGAAAGATAGTTTTTCGTAAATGCAGTCGTTTGTCTTATATGGTCAAGCGATTAAGCGCATACGGTGGATGCCTTGGCAGTTAGAGGCGATGAAAGACGTAGGAGCCTGCGATAAGCTTCGGGGAGTTGGCAAACAAACTTTGATCCGGAGATTTCTGAATGGGGAAACCCACCCGCTTATGGCGGGTATCATGCACTGAATTCATAGGTGTATGAGGCGAACCTGGGGAACTGAAACATCTAAGTACCCAGAGGAAAATAAATCAATTGAGATTCCCTTAGTAGCGGCGAGCGAAAGGGGATTAGCCCTTAAGCTTTTAATGTTTTAGTGGAAGGTTCTGGAAAGTTCCGCAGTAGAGGGTGATAGCCCCGTACACGAAAAAACGTTTTAAGTGAAATCGAGTAGGTCGGGACACGAGTTATCTTGACTGAACATGGGGGGACCATCCTCCAAGGCTAAATACTCCTAACTGACCGATAGTGAACCAGTACCGTGAGGGAAAGGCGAAAAGAACCCCGTAGAGGGGAGTGAAATAGATCCTGAAACCGTATGCGTACAAGCAGTAGGAGCAGACTTGTTCTGTGACTGCGTACCTTTTGTATAATGGGTCAGCGACTTACTTTTAGTAGCAAGGTTAACCATTTAGGGGAGCCGTAGAGAAATCGAGTCTTAATAGGGCGTTTAGTTGCTAGGAGTAGACCCGAAACCGGGCGATCTATCCATGGGCAGGTTGAAGGTTGAGTAACATCAACTGGAGGACCGAACTCACGTATGTTGAAAAATGCGGAGATGACCTGTGGATCGGAGTGAAAGGCTAATCAAGCCCGGAGATAGCTGGTTCTCCTCGAAAGCTATTTAGGTAGCGCCTCGTGTCTCACCACCGGGGGTAGAGCACTGTTTGGGCTAGGGCTTCATCCCGAAGTACCAACCCCATGCAAACTACGAATACCGGTGAGTGCAATCACGGGAGACACACGGCGGGTGCTAACGTCCGTCGTGGAAAGGGCAACAACCCAGACCACCAGCTAAGGTCCCAAATACCAGTTAAGTGGGAAACGAAGTGGGAAGGCTAAGACAGCTAGGAGGTTGGCTTAGAAGCAGCCATCCTTTAAAGAAAGCGTAATAGCTCACTAGTCGAGTCGGCCTGCGCGGAAGATATAACGGGGCTAAACTGGTAACCGAAGCTGTGGATGCGTGTTTACACGCATGGTAGAGGAGCGTTCTGTAAGCTGTTGAAGGTAGACTGGGAAGTCTGCTGGAGGTATCAGAAGTGCGAATGCTGACATGAGTAACGATAAAGGGGGTGAAAAACCCCCTCGCCGAAAGACCAAGGTTTCCTATCCCATGTTAATCAGGGTAGGGTTAGTCGGCCCCTAAGGCAAGGCAGAAATGCGTAGTCGATGGGAAAAAGGTTAATATTCCTTTACTTCTTATTATTGCGATGGAGGGACGGAGTAGGCTAGATCAGACGGGTGTTGGTTGTCCCGATCTAAGCGTGTAGGGGGTTTTCTTAGGTAAATCCGGGAAAACATTACTCTGAGACGTGATGGCGAGGCTCTCTTTTGAGCCGAGTGGTCGATGCCATGCTTCCAAGAAAAGCTTCTAAGCTTCAGATAATAAGGAACCGTACTCCAAACCGACACAGGTGGTCAGGTAGAGAATACCAAGGCGCTTGAGACAACTCTGGTGAAGGAACTAGGCAAAATGGCACCGTAACTTCGGGAGAAGGTGCGCTGTCAGTGGTGATCGGACTTGCTCCGTAAGCTACTGACAGCCGAAGTGACCAGGCCGCTGCGACTGTTTATTAAAAACACAGCACTTTGCAAACACGTAAGTGGACGTATAAGGTGTGACGCCTGCCCGGTGCCGGAAGGTTAATTGATGGGGTTAGTCTTCGGACGAAGCTCTTGATCGAAGCCCCGGTAAACGGCGGCCGTAACTATAACGGTCCTAAGGTAGCGAAATTCCTTGTCGGGTAAGTTCCGACCTGCACGAATGGCGTAACGATGGCGGCGCTGTCTCCACCAGAGACTCAGTGAAATTGAATTTGCGGTCAAGATGCCGTATACCCGCACCTAGACGGAAAGACCCCGTGAACCTTTACTATAGCTTGGCACTGAACTTTGAACCTGTCTGTGTAGGATAGGTGGGAGGCTTTGAAGCGTGATCGCTAGATTGCGTGGAGCCATCCTTGAAATACCACCCTGGTATGTTTGAGGTTCTAACCTAGGTCCGTTATCCGGATCGGGGACAGTGTCTGGTGGGTAGTTTGACTGGGGCGGTCTCCTCCCAAAGAGTAACGGAGGAGCACGAAGGTACCCTCAGCATGGTCGGAAATCATGCTATGAGTGCAATGGCATAAGGGTGCTTGACTGCGAGACTGACAAGTCGAGCAGGTACGAAAGTAGGTCATAGTGATCCGGTGGTTCTGTATGGAAGGGCCATCGCTCAACGGATAAAAGGTACTCCGGGGATAACAGGCTGATACCGCCCAAGAGTTCACATCGACGGCGGTGTTTGGCACCTCGATGTCGGCTCATCACATCCTGGGGCTGAAGCCGGTCCCAAGGGTATGGCTGTTCGCCATTTAAAGTGGTACGCGAGCTGGGTTTAGAACGTCGTGAGACAGTTCGGTCCCTATCTGGTGTGGGCGTTGGAGATTTGAGGAGAGCTGCTTCTAGTACGAGAGGACCGAAGTGGACAGACCTCTGGTGTTCGGGTTGTCATGCCAATGGCATTGCCCGGTAGCTATGTTTGGACAGGATAACCGCTGAAAGCATCTAAGCGGGAAGCCCCCTCCAAGATTAGATCTCCCTGGGACTTTAAGTCCCCTAAAGGGTCGTTCAAGACTAGGACGTTGATAGGCTGGATGTGTAAGCGCTGTAAAGTGTTGAGCTAACCAGTACTAATTACCCGTGAGGCTTGACCATATAATAGAAATGATTGCATTAAGAACCTGTCTTTATTAACACTCGTTGCTTTAATATTTTTACGTTTATTTGAGATAAAACTATTAATATAAATAGTTTTATCTCATAACAGTTTTCCTGGCGACCATAGAGCTTTGGTACCACCTGATCCCATCCCGAACTCAGAAGTGAAACGATGCATCGCCGATGGTAGTGTGGGGTTTCCCCATGTGAGAGTAGGTCATCGCCAGGTTTTTATCTTAAACGCCCTATCTTTCTTAGTTAGGGCGTTTTTTTATGATTTATATATATAAATACGATCCTTGCATTTAACATATAAAAAAATGAGGCATAATGGAGAGTTAAGATCAATATATAGGATATGCATGGATATAATCTTTTTATACCTCTTTCTGGGTGTAATAGCAGGGGTAATTAGTGGCCTGTTTGGAATCGGTGGCGGGATAATTATCGTTCCAATACTCATCTTCACTTTTTCATCACAAGTTTTCCCTACAGAAATATTGACCCATATGGCAATAGGTACATCATTAGCTACAATTATAATTACTTCTATGAGCTCTATTTTTGCACATCACAAACGTGGACTAGTAGCTTGGCCCATAGTTCTTTGGTTTTCACCAGGGATATGTTTGGGTGCAATTTTGGGAGCAAGTTTTGCTATTAGTATCACAGGAATACTTTTACAACTCTTTTTTGGTATATTTCTTTGTTTTATTGGTGTCCTTATGACAAAGCCTACTAATCCGTCTTTAATTATCAATATGCCAGGATCTTTTGGTAAAACAATAGCGGGCTCTGTAATTGGTTTTTTTTCCAGCATATTTGGGATTGGGGGCGGGTCATTATCAGTACCTTATTTTTCTTGGACACAGATACCTATTAAGAATGCTATTGCTACGTCAGCTGCCTGCGGACTACCTATTGCTGTTAGTGGAGCTATAGTTTATGCAATTCAGGGACTAAATGTATATGGATTACCAAAATATACAGTTGGTTTTGTATATCTTCCCGCTTTTTTTGGCATCATCATTACAAGTATAGTTTTTGCAAAAGTGGGGGCAAAATTAGCATATCAGCTTCCTTCTAAAGCTTTGAAAATGTATTTCTCTTTTTTACTACTGGCTATTGGGATATATTTTATATGGAAAAATATCCTATTTATTTTGATGGATTAAAATGGAAGATCTATTAATTATTTTAAGTGATGGAATGTTTCACTCCGGGGAAGATATTGGTAAAAAACTTGATATCTCAAGAGCAGCTGTCTGGAAAAAAATAAGAAAAATTAGAACTTTAGGACTTTCCCTAGAATCAAAAAAAGGTCAAGGTTACCGAATAATTGGTGGTCTAGATCTCCTAAAGAAAGAAGATATTTACGATAATTTATCCTCTGTTGTTAAACCCCTTGTATCTAACTTAGAAGTTTTGTCGACGACCACTTCTACAAATACTCTCGCTAGAAAAAATGCTGAAAAATTTGATTCTTCGGGTAGTATAATTTTATCAGAAGCCCAGACAGATGGGCGTGGTCGAAGAGGTAAATCTTGGGTTAGTCCATATGGTTGCAATCTTTATCTATCAATTGTTTGGGGTTTTTCAGGTGGCATTCAAGAAATAGAGGGCCTTAGTTTAGCTGTTGCTTGTTCTGTGCTCAAAGGGCTAAAAAAGTGTGGTGCTGATAATATAGAGCTCAAGTGGCCTAATGACTTAATACACAAAAAGAAAAAAATTGGCGGTATTCTTTTAGAGATAGTTGGTGATCCATCTGGATACTGCCAAGTAATTATTGGTGTTGGTATCAATGTAAATATGCCAAAAATTTACTCTGGATATATTGATAGAGAATGGGCAAATACTAAAAAATTATTAAATCCAGGGGTTAGTAGGAATAAATTAGCTTCTATGATTATAGAACAGCTCTTATTGTTGCTTTTTGACTATAAAAAATCCAAATTCTTGAGTTATAGGGATCAATGGCTTATGTATGATAATTCAATAGGAAAGAAGGTGGAGCTGATAATGATGAATAATACCGTTGAGGGGATTATACGCGGAATAGATTTAAGCGGTGGGCTTATTCTTGAGGTAGATGGAATAGAAAAAATCTTTAGTGGTGGTGAAATTAGTCTTCGAGAGTGTGAATGAGAGTAGAGATTGATGCAGGTAATTCTAGAATTAAGTGGAGAATTTGCTTAGGCCAAATAGTTGAGTCTCGTGGTGTTTTTGCTAATAAAGATATTGAGATATTTCTAGAGGTATTAGATCAGATTCCATCAATTGAAAAGATATATATTGCTTCTGTATCTCCTTTGGATATTCTTAATAAAATAGCTCAATATTGTTCTAAGAGGTTATGTTTACTCATTGAAGCCAAAACTGAAAAAATTACTGCTGGTGTTACTTGTGGTTACAATGATCCATCTATTTTAGGCATTGATCGATGGCTAGGAATTGTAGCTGCATACAATCGTTTTAGGTCGCCATGCATAATTATTGATGCAGGAACCATCCTAACAATTGATACTGTAAACGGCGATGGAAAACATTTAGGAGGATATATTTTACCTGGAAGAGAAATGTCGCGAGAGATAATGAATACTGGTACCGAGAAAATTCAGCTAAATATTAATGACGATCAAGATATAACAAATTTTTCTCCAGGAAAGTCAACTGGAGAGTGTATCAGAAAAGGGGAAATTCTGATGATTAAATCACTAATAGAATTTATTGTAAGAAATTCTGATGAGAAAAATGAAACACAAATAATAGCAACTGGAGGTAATGCCCAAAATATCGTTAGTATTTTGGGCAACCACGTTCATTTTGACCCAGAACTGATTTTAGATGGTCTAAAATTTTTAGACTTATAAAAAATTGTATATTTCATAAAGTTGACTTAAAAACGATCACATGGGCTTTTTATCCTCTTTCATACCCATTTCTGTGTAAAAAACACTAAAAAAACGTTTTATCACATATAATCTGTTGATTATAACCTCAACATTCACTAAAATCGCGACCCCTATTTTGTATATAGGATTTGGGCTGGCGTAGCTCAGTTGGTAGAGCAGCTGACTTGTAATCAGCCGGTCGGGGGTTCGACTCCTCTCGCCAGCTCCATATATTTTGTATGTAACTGGGGTTTTGGAAAATTTATTAGGTATATGTTGGGTGTGGACGATGTTTTACCTTTTACGCAGGGGTTCCCGAGCGGTCAAAGGGATCAGACTGTAACTCTGACGCGAAAGCTTCGGTGGTTCGAATCCACCCCCCTGCACCAAATTTTTATATTTGGTACTATTGTTGTTTAACAATAACTTAAGTACCTTGTGAACATACGGATTGTATTATCAATGATCACATGGGTAGGTTGCATTTGTAACAAAAAATAGATTTGGCTCCACTAGAAAATGAATTCTATGGAGTGGTGGTTATAGGCGGGTATGGTTCAATGGTAGAACCTCAGCCTTCCAAGCTGATGGTGCGGGTTCGATTCCCGCTACCCGCTCCAGATCCTACCGACAGCGATAGTTAATGCTCATATAGCTCAGTCGGTAGAGCACTTCCTTGGTAAGGAAGAGGTCACCGGTTCAAATCCGGTTATGAGCTCCAGTATTTAGTGAAATACGGTACGCCGTATATAATTTTAACTAAAAAGTGTGCAAATATTGATTGAGGAGTTTTTGTAATGTCAAAAGAAAAGTTCGAGCGTAATAAGACCCATGTTAACGTGGGTACAATTGGTCACGTAGACCATGGTAAAACAACATTAACAGCAGCGCTAACTCGAGTATGTGCTGAAGTTTGGGGCGGAGAAAAAGTTGCATTTGATGGTATTGATAATGCACCCGAAGAGCGTGAACGCGGAATTACTATTGCCACATCACATGTAGAGTACGATACCGAGAAACGTCACTATGCTCATGTTGATTGCCCAGGACACGCTGATTATGTGAAAAATATGATTACAGGTGCGGCGCAGATGGATGGTGCAATTCTAGTTTGTGGTTCTACAGATGGCCCTATGCCACAAACACGTGAACATATACTACTTGCTCGTCAAGTTGGTGTTCCTTATGTTGTAGTTTTTCTTAATAAAGCAGATCTTCTTGCTGCAGATTGTGGCGGCGTAGGTTCTGATGAATACAACGAAATGATTGAGCTTGTAGAGATGGAGCTTCGTGAGTTGCTTGATGCTTATGAATTCCCTGGAGATGACACACCCATTATTTGTGGTTCTGCATTAATGGCTCTTGAAGGAAAAGATGACAATGAGTTGGGTACCACAGCTGTCAAAAAGCTTGTAGAGACACTTGATTCTTATATTCCAGACCCTGTTCGAGATATAGATAAACCATTTCTTTTACCAATTGAGGATGTCTTCTCTATCGCTGGTCGAGGAACCGTTGTTACTGGTCGAGTTGAGCGTGGTATCGTCAAGGTTGGTGAAGAGATTGAAATTATTGGTATTAAAGATACCACTAAAACGACCTGTACAGGTGTAGAAATGTTCAGAAAGTTGCTTGATGAAGGCCGTGCTGGTGAAAATGTTGGAGTTTTGCTTCGTGGAACTAAGCGAGAAGAAATTGAGCGTGGTCAAATCTTGGCAAAACCAGGATCTGTTAAGCCGCATACTAAATTCGAAGCTGAAGTTTATGTTTTATCAAAAGATGAAGGTGGTAGACATACTCCGTTCTTTAAGGGTTATCGACCACAATTCTATTTTAGAACTACAGACGTAACTGGAGCTTGTGAATTACCTGATGGAGTTGAAATGGTCATGCCTGGTGATAATATTAAAATGGTTGTCACGTTAATACATCCAATTGCTATGGAAGAAGGATTACGTTTTGCTATTCGAGAGGGCGGCCGTACAGTAGGCGCCGGTGTTGTAGCTAAAATTATTGAGTAATGAAAAGAACTACTATGCCAAATCGAAGTCTTTTTGGACTTCGATTTTCTAGTTACTTCACATCTGGGTTTTTATGATAGGCCAGTAGTTCAATTGGTAGAGCGTCGGTCTCCAAAACCGAATGTTGGGGGTTCGAGTCCCTCCTGGCCTGCCAATAAATTTTTTAATCTGGCTTTTAGTTAAGATGATAAGACGTAAATATAATTTAGGGCGCAATTTGATATGAGTGCGACTGCAGAAGAAAAACAGTACAAGCTAGATAGCCTTAAATGGCTAGTTATTTTAGCTCTTACCGCTACAGCTATCTATGGTAACTACTATTTTGCAGCTGAGTCACTTTTATATAGAGCAATAGCTTGGCTTATAGTTGCTGTTGTTGTTATCTTTATTGGCTCTAAGACACAGAAAGGCTCAAGTTTGCTAACATTAACATATGGAGCATATAACGAAGCACTCAGAGTAGTTTGGCCAACACGTCAAGAAAGAAATCAAACCACACTAATGGTTGTAGTTGTTGTATTGATTATGTCTATGATTTTATGGGGTTTGGACACTTTCTTCGGTTGGATTGCCTCAATGGTTATAGGTTAAGGGGATTACATGCGCTGGTACGTTGTACATGCCTATTCAGGCTATGAGAAAAAAGTTGCCTTGGCGCTTAAAGATAGAGTGGTACTCCATGATATGGAGAAAATATTTGGTGATATTTTAGTACCAACTGAAGAAGTAGTCGAGTTGAAAGGAGGAGTAAAGCGTAAAAGTGAACGTAAGTTTTTTCCTGGCTATGTTCTTGTTCAAATGGAGTTAAATGACGATTCCTGGCATTTAGTTAAAGAGACTCCAAGAGTTTTAGGTTTTATTGGAGGTAAGGCAGATATGCCTGCACCTATTACAGACAAAGAAGCTGATGCGATTTTGCAAAGGGTTCAGGATTCTGAAGATAAACCAAGACCCAAAACCGTCTTTGAAGCAGGCGAAATAATTCGAGTTATTGATGGACCCTTTAATGACTTCAATGGTGTTGTTGAAGAAGTAAATTATGAAAAAAGCAGAGTCCGAGTGTCCGTATCGATATTTGGTCGGAATACTCCTGTTGAACTAGAATTTGTTCAAGTGGAGAAAATTTAATAGTTTTTTATTGCTCTGGATATATTAGAAAAGAGCAGGGAAGCCTGAGACAAGTTTTACAAGAACTTTGAGGCGTTAGACCCAAAATGGAGAAGTAAAATGGCTAAAAAAGTAGACTCTTATGTAAAGTTGCAAGTGCCTGCAGGTAAAGCTAATCCTAGCCCTCCGGTTGGCCCCGCACTAGGACAAAAAGGGGTTAATATCATGGAGTTTTGTAAAGCATTTAATGCACAAACGCAGGAATTAGAGCCAGGCTCACCGGTACCTGTTGTTATAAGTGTATATGCTGATAAAAGCTTCACTTTTATCACAAAAACTTCCCCTGCATCATATCTGTTAAAAAAAGCTGCTGGTATTCAGAGTGGCAGTGGTACTCCTAATACGGATAAAGTCGGTAAAGTTACTAGAGCACAATGTGAAGAAATTGTAAAAATAAAAGAAACTGATTTAACTGCCTCAAACATGGACGCTGCAGTGAGAACTATCGCTGGATCTGCACGTTCCATGGGTATTGAAGTGGAGGGTACATAAATGGCTAAGCTTTCTAAGCGCATTCGCGCAATTCGTGAAAAAGTCGAAATTGGAAAACAGTATTCAATAAATGATGCAGTTGCATTATTAAAAGAGGTTTCCTCTGTTAAATTTTCTGAAGCTGTAGATGTTGCGGTGAACCTGGGTATAGATCCTAAAAAATCTGATCAAGCAGTCAGAGGAGCAACTACTCTTCCCCATGGCACAGGAAAAAATGTAAGAGTAGCAGTTTTTGCTCAAGGTGACGCTGCAGAGGCTGCAAAAGAATCAGGAGCAGATTTGGTAGGGATGGAAGATTTAGCAGAAGACATCAAAGCAGGAAATATGAATTTTGATGTAGTTATCGCTGAGCCTGCGGCAATGAGAGTAGTTGGCCTATTAGGACAGGTTTTGGGTCCCAGAGGTTTAATGCCTAACCCTAAAACCGGAACTGTGACACCAGATATAACAACAGCCGTAAAAAATGCTAAGGCTGGTCAGGTTCGTTATCGCATAGATAAAAATGGAATCATTCACGGTGCAATTGGTAGCCTTAATTTTGATGTATCTTCTTTGAAGGAGAATCTTGAAGCATTAATCTTAGATCTGAAAAAAGCTAAGCCAGCATCAGCAAAGGGTATATTTCTCAGTAAGATTACTCTTTCAACAACAATGGGACCTGGATTAATAATTGATCAGGCCTCGTTAGAGGTATAAAAGGAATAAGATCTCGATATGAGATCAAATAAACTTTGGGGTCTAGGTGATTCGCCTAGACCGTTAAAGACCGTAGGTGCCTTTATTTAAGGTTTAATGTACTCTCCATCTTTCACTGGAGAATCGCCTACGCAAACGGTGTAACCCGATTCAGTATTTTAGTAACTGGATTTGATCGCCGAAATTGCATCAAGATTATATTTGATGCCTAACCAATTAATAACCCAGTTTGGGTGATTAATTAAATCCAGGAGAAAGTCTCGTGGCATTAAATCTCGAAAGTAAAAAAGTAATAGTGGACCAAGTTGGCACCACTGCTTCAAACGCTTTGTCATTGGTAGTTGCCGATGCACGAGGAGTTAATGTGACTGATATGACAATTCTTCGTGAAAAAGCACGAGAACAAAATATCGATATTCGTATAGTGCGCAATACACTTGCAAAGCTAGCGTTTAAGGGTACAGATTTCGAGTGCGTAAGTGAAGTATTGACTGGTCCATCATTGTTTGGTTTTTCTATGGAGGACCCAGGCGCTGCAGCTCGTTTATTTAAAGAGTTTGCGAAAGAAAATGATAAGTTTGAAGTAAAAGCCCTATCTATCAGTGGTCAGCTGTTGGATAACGGGCAGATTGATGTTTTAGCTAAATTACCAACCTTAGAACAGGCTCTTGGTCAATTAGCTTGTGTAACACTGGCACCAATCACTAAATTAGTTCGTACCTTTAATGAGGTGCCAACTAAAGTTACTCGTGTTGTAGGGGCTGTTCGTGATCAAAAGCAGGAAGCTGCATAATCCACTGAACAGTCTATGTAAATTTATTTAATTAGGAGATAGATTATGGCTCTTTCTAAAGATGATATTTTAGAAGCAATAGCTTTAATGAGCGTGATGGAAGTTGTTGAGCTTGTAGCAGCAATGGAAGAAAAATTTGGTGTGTCTGCACAAGCTGCGGTTGCAGCAGCTGCTCCCGCAGCTGGTGGAGATGCTGGTGATGCACCAGTAGTAAAAGACGCTTTTGACGTGATGCTAACGTCAGTTGGAGAAAAGAAAGTTAATGTTATTAAAGCTGTCCGTGCTATAACAAGTTTAGGTTTAAAGGAAGCTAAAGATCTTGTAGATAGTGCTCCCTCAGTTATTAAAGAAGGAGCTCCAACATCTGAAGCGGAAGAGGCCAAAAAACAGCTGGAAGAAGCGGGCGCTACTAGTGAACTGAAGTAGGTTCATAGTGCTCATGCCTGGTAATTAACCAGATTTAGGTTGGAGAAATATCTCCAGCCTTCCAGCGCTTTCTGCCCTAGAGATAGATAGCGTCAACAAATATCCTTTTTTGCATAAGATTTATAGTATTAATTTTTCATAGCCCATGAAGTTTTAAGACTAAAAAATCAAGATGGGGAACATAATGGCTTACTCGTATACTGAGAAAAAACGCATCCGTAATGATTTTGGAAAGCTTCCACAAGTTATGGATTTACCTTATTTGCTTGCAATACAGATGGATTCATATCGAAATTTTACTCAAATAGATATCCCAAATGAAGATAGACTGGAGGCTGGTTTGCATGCAGCTTTTAAGTCTGTGTTTCCAATTGTAAGTTATTCAGGGAATGCAGGGCTTGAATATGTAGATTACAATCTCGGGAAACCAGTATTTGATGAAGAGGAATGTAAGCTCAGAAGTGTTACCTACGGTTGTTCGCTCAGAGTAAGAGTTCGCTTGATGATTTACGACAAAGATTCATCTTACAAAACAATCAAAGAAATTAAGGATCAAGAGGTCTATATGGGAGAAATTCCCTTAATGACCAACAATGGTACTTTCATAATAAATGGTACCGAAAGAGTAGTTGTATCTCAGCTTCACCGTTCCCCAGGAGTATTTTTTGATCATGATAAAGGAAAAACACACTCTTCGGGTAAGTTATTATATTCTGCTCGAGTAATTCCTTATCGTGGCTCATGGCTTGACTTTGAGTTTGACCCAAAAGATTTAGTCTTTGTTCGTATTGACCGTCGACGAAAGTTACCAGCAACAATGTTACTTCGTGCTCTTGGTTTTAGTGCTGAAGAAATGTTGGCGGAGTTTTTTGAAACAAATACTTTCAATTTGCGCAAGGATGGAACTTACACTCTTGACCTTCAGCCCTCTAGATTAAGAGGTGATATTGCTACTTTTGATATTTTGGATAAAAAAGGAAAAGTAATCGTTGCAGACGGTCGTCGAATAACAGCAAGACATGTTAAAGAGCTGGAAAAACAAAAAATTACTAAGCTTGTCATCCCAGCTGATTATTTGCATAACCGTCCGCTCGCAAAAGACGTAGTGAATCCAGACACAGGTGAAATTTTATTTGAGTGCAATACAGAAATTGATGAAGAAATTTTAAGCGAAATTCGTAAAGCTGGATTATCTTCGATCGAATCTATTTACACCAATGACCTTGATAGAGGGTCATTCATTTCAGATACATTAAGATCAGATAGCACCCATACACAAATGGAGGCTTTAGTAGAAATCTATCGCATGATGCGACCAGGCGAACCACCAACAAAGGAATCAGCAGAAAATTTGTTTAACAATTTGTTTTTTAGTTTAGATAGATATGATTTATCAGCTGTTGGGCGAATGAAGTTCAACCGTCGACTTGGCCGTGAAGAAGAGATCGGTTCAGGAATATTAAGTAAAGACGATATCGTCGGCGTATTGAAAGTGCTGATCGGTATTCGCGACGGTAAAGGTATTGTTGATGATATTGATCATTTAGGGAATCGAAGAATCAGATCTGTAGGTGAAATGGCTGAAAACCAGTTTCGTATCGGGCTAGTTCGAGTTGAACGAGCCGTTAAAGAGCGTCTGTCAGTTGCTGAGGCAGATGGTTTAATGCCTCAAGACTTGGTAAATGCCAAGCCTGTTGCTGCTGCTATGAAGGAGTTCTTTGGATCTAGTCAGCTTTCGCAGTTCATGGATCAAAATAACCCTTTATCAGAAGTTACTCATAAGCGTAGAATTTCTGCCTTAGGGCCAGGTGGATTAACTCGAGAACGTGCCGGTTTTGAAGTGCGCGACGTTCATCCTACCCATTACGGAAGAGTTTGTCCTATTGAGACCCCAGAGGGGCCTAATATAGGACTTATTAACTCTCTTGCCGCATATGCAAGAACAAATGATTTCGGGTTTTTAGAAACACCATATAGAAAGGTTGTCGATGGGAAAGTAACAGATGATATAGAGTATATGTCCGCTATTAATGAGGCAGATTTTATCATCGCACAAGCATCTGCATCAGTTGATAAAAAAGGCTTTCTATCTGAAGAGCTAGTCAGTGTCCGTTATCAAGGAGAATTTAGCCTAAAGGCCCCTAATGAGATCCATTATATGGATGTCTCCCCACAACAAGTAGTTTCAGTTGCTGCGGCACTAATTCCGTTTTTGGAGCATGATGATGCGAATAGAGCATTAATGGGCTCAAATATGCAGCGTCAAGCAGTTCCGACCCTAAAAGCAGAAAAACCGTTAGTTGGAACAGGCTTTGAAAGGTTTGTTGCTTCGGATTCTGGCGTTTGTGTTGTTGCAAAGAGAGGCGGTGAAATAGAGAGTGTAGATGCTAGTAGAATTGTTGTGAGAGTAAATGGTGATGAGGTTGAAACTGGTGATGCTGGTGTTGATATTTATAATTTAACAAAATATACCAGATCAAATCAAAATACATGTATTAATCAGCGCCCTATAGTTTCTTTGGGAGACTGTATATCTCGAGGAGATATTCTTGCAGATGGACCATCTGTTGATATGGGTGAGCTAGCCTTAGGCCAAAATATGCGCATCGCTTTTATGCCATGGAACGGATATAACTTCGAAGATTCCATAATGATCTCTGAGAGAGTTGTTCAAGAAGATCGTTTTACAACAATTCATATCCAAGAGTTGACTGCAACAGCCCGTGATACCAAACTAGGATCAGAAGAAATAACCTCTGATATACCTAACGTAGGCGAAGCAGCCCTTTCACGTCTCGACGAGTCTGGTATTGTCTTTATTGGTGCGGAAGTTGCTGCTGGAGATATTTTAGTAGGTAAGGTTACACCAAAAGGGGAAACACAGCTGACACCTGAAGAAAAACTTCTTCGAGCGATTTTCGGCGAAAAAGCTTCTGATGTAAAAGATACGTCATTAAGAGTACCCTCTGGCACCAAGGGCACTGTAATAGACGTTCAGGTATTTACTCGAGAAGGTTTAGAAAAAGACCAAAGATCTGTTGAGATTGAAGAGACAGCACTCACTCAATTTAGACTAGATTTGGATGATGAATTTCGCATCATGGAGAATGCAACCTTTGAAAGGTTAACTGTTGCATTGTCTGGTAAAGAAATACTTAAAGCACCAGGTTTAAAGAAAGGAGATAAGCTTTCATCTGAACAAGCAGTCGACTTTACTAGTTCAGACTGGTTCAGCGTTCGTATGGCGGATGAAAAACTAAATGAGCAAATAGAGCGTGCAGAAGAGCTACTTCAAGCACGCCGAAGCATTCTTGATGAGCGGTTCGACGACAAGAAAAACAAGCTTCAAAGTGGCGATGATTTAGCACCCGGAGTTTTAAAAACAGTTAAAGTTTACCTCGCCGTTAAACGACGGGTTCAGCCAGGAGACAAAATGGCTGGGCGTCACGGTAATAAGGGAGTTATCTCAGTAATAATGCCAGTTGAGGATATGCCCCACGATGAACATGGCGTGCCAGTGGATATTGTTCTTAACCCCTTAGGTGTTCCATCGCGTATGAATGTAGGGCAGGTTCTCGAGACACACATGGGTCTTGCAGCAAGAACTCTTGGAGAAAAAATTGACAAGATGATTCAAGAGCAAGCTAAAATAACTGAAATGCGCAAATTTTTACAAGATGTTTATGATGTAGGTATTGGAACCCAAAAAGTTGATCTTGAGAAGCTATCAGCGACAGAATTTAATGAACTCACACATAATCTTCGAGCTGGAGTGCCTATAGCAACACCTGTATTTGATGGTGCAAGTGAGCATGAAATAAAGCAACTATTGAAGCTGGCCGGCCTACCAGAAAGTGGACAAATGGAGTTATATGATGGCAGAACAGGAGACATGTTCGAGCGTCCGGTGACAGTAGGATATATGTATATGCTGAAACTGAATCACTTAGTTGATGATAAAATGCATGCTCGATCAACAGGATCCTATAGTCTCGTAACTCAACAACCACTCGGAGGAAAAGCCCAGTTTGGTGGGCAAAGATTTGGAGAAATGGAAGTCTGGGCGTTAGAAGCTTATGGCGCATCTTATACTTTACAAGAAATGCTAACAGTAAAATCTGATGATGTTAACGGTCGAACTAAGATGTATAAAAACATTGTGGATGGAGATCATCGCATGGAGCCGGGCATGCCTGAATCATTTAATGTCTTGGTTAAAGAAGTACGATCTCTAGGTATAAATATCGAGTTGGAGCAAGAAAAATAGTTTTACTAAAAATATACTAAAAATTAAGTTGGGGGCGGCCCATTTGCCCGCTATTAAAATATAGCACCCACTATGGAGAAAAGCGTTGAAAGACTTACTAAATCTGCTCAGATCACAAGATCAAATAGGCGAATTTGATGCAATACGTATCGGTTTAGCATCACCAGACATGATTCGATCATGGTCTTATGGTGAGGTTAAGAAACCGGAAACAATAAATTACCGTACATTTAAGCCAGAACGTGAAGGTTTATTTTGTGCCAAAATATTTGGTCCAGTAAAAGATTACGAATGCCTCTGCGGTAAATATAAGCGTATGAAACATCGTGGTATCGTTTGTGAAAAGTGTGGCGTTGAAGTCACTTTAGCAAAAGTTCGTAGAGATAGGATGGCTCATATTGAACTTGCTTGTCCTGTTGCACACATATGGTTTCTCAAGTCACTTCCATCTCGGATTGGACTAATGCTCAACATGACGCTTCGAGAAATAGAAAGGGTGCTATATTTTGAATCCTTCATAGTTACTGATCCTGGTATGACCACCCTTGAGCTAGGACAATTATTAACTGATGATGAATACTTCCAGGCTATGGAAGAATTTGGTGATGATTTTCAGGCAACGATGGGCGCTGAAGGAATTCAAAGCTTAATGAAAGATCTTGATATGAATCAAGAGATAGCAATTATTCGTGAAGAAATTCCAGCTACTCGTTCAGAAACAAAAATTAAGAAGCTATCAAAACGTCTAAAACTTTTAGAGGCCTTCCTTGGTTCTGGAAATAAGCCTGAGTGGATGATTTTAGAGGCATTACCTGTTCTACCACCAGACCTCAGACCCTTAGTGCCTCTTGATGGTGGTCGTTTTGCAACATCTGATCTAAATGATTTGTATCGACGAGTGATAAACCGCAATAATCGCCTTAAGCGCTTATTAGAATTAAATGCTCCAGATATAATTGTACGAAATGAAAAACGGATGTTGCAGGAATCAGTCGATGCGCTTTTGGATAACGGACGTCGCGGTAGAGCCATCACGGGATCTAATAAGCGTCCTCTGAAGTCGCTTGCTGATATGATTAAAGGAAAGCAGGGTCGTTTTCGTCAGAACTTGCTGGGTAAGCGAGTAGATTATTCTGGACGATCTGTGATCGTAGTAGGCCCTACTCTTAGGCTTCATCAGTGTGGTTTACCAAAACGAATGGCCTTGGAATTATTTAAACCATTCATCTTTTCAAAACTAGAATTACGAGGATTAGCCACTACCATAAAGGCTGCAAAAAAAATGGTAGAACGTGAAGAGCTAGTTGTTTGGGATATTCTTGATGAAGTTATCCGTGAACACCCAGTTCTACTGAACCGCGCCCCTACACTTCATAGACTTGGTATTCAAGCTTTTGAACCAGTTCTAATCGAAGGGAAGGCCATACAGTTGCATCCCCTAGTATGTGCTGCATACAACGCTGATTTTGACGGAGATCAAATGGCGGTTCATGTCCCGCTCACTTTGGAGGCCCAGCTTGAGTCTCGCGCTCTGATGATGTCGACTAATAATATTTTATCTCCCGCGAGTGGCGAGCCAATTATTGTGCCTTCACAAGATGTTGTATTGGGCCTTTATTGGATGACTCGTGAAAGAATCAACGCATTGGGAGAAGGAAGAATATTTGGTGATCTCAAAGAAGTTTCCGTTGCTTATTATAGCAAGCAGGTACACCTGCAAGCCAGAATAAAAGTTCGTATTAACGAAGTTACCTTTAATGATCTTGGTGAGGCTGAATCAAAAAAATACATCGTCGATACCACTGTAGGTCGTGCATTGTTATGGGATGTTGTTCCGGATGGTTTAAGTTACGATATGGTGAACCAGCCGATGACCAAAAAAGCAATCTCAAAAATTATAAATTGCTGTTATCGCGATGTTGGGTTGAAGGCAACCGTAATCTTTGCAGATCAACTCATGTATACAGGATTTGATTTTTCCACAAAATCTGGTGCATCTATCGGGGTAAATGACTTTACCATTCCTTCCTCTAAAGAAAAAATTATTGCTCAATCTGAAGAAGAAGTTAAAGAAATTGAAAGTCAATTTTCTTCTGGTCTAGTTACCCAAGGTGAGAAGTACAATAAAGTCGTTGATATTTGGTCAAGAGCTAATGATTTAGTTGCAAAAGCTATGATGGAGGTTATCAGCACAGAGGAGGTTGCTAATAGCGATGGTGCAACAGAGACCCAGGCATCTTTCAATTCCGTATTTATTATGGCTGATTCAGGAGCTAGAGGTTCACCTGCGCAGATAAGACAACTTGCAGGTATGAGGGGCCTAATGGCTCGTCCAGACGGCTCAATTATTGAAACTCCAATCATTGCTAATTTCCGCGAAGGTTTGAATGTATTGCAGTACTTCATATCAACACATGGGGCACGTAAAGGTCTAGCAGATACTGCACTTAAGACAGCTAACTCAGGATACCTGACTCGTCGATTAGTAGATGTATCTCAGGATCTAGTGGTAGTAGAAGAGGATTGCGGTACACCAGAAGGCCTATTAATGACCCCTGTCATCGAAGGTGGAGATATTATTGAGTCTTTAGGAGACCGAATTCTTGGTCGTGTTTTAGCAATTGATGTAACTAAGCCTGGTTCTAGAAAAGTTGTGTTAAAAGCCGGCCATATGATTGATGAAAAGTGTGTAGAACAAATAGAAATGTTAGGAATAGATGAACTAAAAGTACGCTCTCCAATTACATGTGAGACCCGCCATGGTATATGCTCACAATGCTATGGAAGAGATTTAGCAAGAGGGCATAGAATAAACTCTGGAGAAGCTGTTGGTGTTGTTGCTGCGCAATCTATTGGTGAACCGGGCACCCAGTTAACTATGCGAACCTTTCATATTGGAGGCGCTGCCTCTCGTGCTTCTGCTGCAGACAGTATACAAGTCAAGATGGGTGGAAAAATTCGCTTTATCAATATCAAAGTAGCAGAGCGCGAAAATGGAGAGCTCGTTGCTGTATCTCGCTCTGGAGGGCTTGCGCTTGCTGATGAAAATGGACGTGAACGTGAACGTTATAAGTTGCCTTATGGAGCAGTTATAAGTGTTAAAGAGGGGTCTGTTGTAGCTGCTGGAGACATTGTAGCCGCTTGGGATCCCCATACTCATCCGATAATAACTGAAGTCGCTGGTCAAGTTGCATTCTCTGGTATGGAAGAGGGTCTCAGTATCCGAACTCAAACAGATGAAATGACAGGACTATCTAGTATTGCAGTTATTGATCCAAATGAACGCCCTTCAGCAGGTAAAGATATCAAGCCGATGGTTACTTTGCTTGATGATGAGGGTAAAGAGCTCACCTTCGCCAATTCAACTGTTCCTGCTCACTATATGTTGCCATCAAATGCAATACTGAGTATCACTGATAATAGTCATGTTGGAGCCGGTGATATTGTTGCGCGTATTCCACAAGAGGGATCTAAAACTCGTGATATTACAGGAGGACTTCCTCGTGTTGCTGACCTTTTTGAAGCAAGACGACCAAAAGACCCAGCAATATTAGCTGAAATATCAGGTACAGTTACTTTCGGCAAGGAAACAAAAGGGAAGCGTCGTTTAGTTATTACTCCTCCTAATGGAAAACTATTGCCTGATGGAAGTGATCATTATGAGCTTCTGATACCTAAATGGCATCAATTGGGAGTATTTGAAGGTGAAAATGTCACCAAAGGTGAAGTCATTGCCGATGGTCCAGAAAATTCTCATGATATATTACGCTTGAAAGGCGTTGACTCTCTAGCAGAATATATTGTTAATGAAATACAAGAAGTTTATCGTTTGCAGGGTGTTAAAATAAACGATAAGCATATTGAGGTGATTTGTCGCCAGATGTTAAGAAAAGTTGAAATTACAGATATGGGCGATTCTTCTTTTGTTAAAGGAGAGCAGGTTGAATATACTGCAGTGCTCGAAGAGAACGAAAAATTAGTACTAGACAAGAAAAAGTCTGCTAAATTCGAACGTCTTCTTCTTGGTATAACTAAAGCTTCGCTTGCAACTGAAAGCTTCATATCTGCCGCTTCATTCCAAGAAACAACACGTGTTCTCACAGAGGCTTCAGTAACAGGTAAAGCAGATTATCTGAGAGGCTTAAAAGAAAACGTAGTAGTTGGTCGATTGATTCCTGCGGGCACCGGGCTCACGTATCATCGCAAACGCCGAGAGGCGAAAGAAAAAGCATTAGAAACGGCAGTTAGTGCAGTTGATATCGAAGCAGCATTAAGTGAAGCTCTAAGCACAAGTGAGAGTGAGTGATAGGGGTTAAATACTTAACTTAAGCTTATCACCACTCTTGACTAGAGTCGCTGGTATCTTTAGACTGCCTCATCCTAAAATAACGGTCTGCTTGTCAGACTGAATTTAAAAGCATGACCTTAGAATAAGGTCTTTTATTTGGAGCTAATTGAATGGCAACGATTAACCAGTTGGTTCGTAAGCCTAGAAAAACTAAAATAATTAAATCTGGTGTGCCGGCATTAGACGCTTGTCCGCAAAGAAGAGGTGTTTGTACAAGGGTGTATACGACGACCCCCAAAAAACCAAACTCAGCACTTCGTAAAGTTTGCCGTGTTCGACTCACAAATGGTTTTGAGGTGAGTTCTTACATCGGTGGTGAGGGACATAACCTTCAAGAACACAGCGTTGTACTAATACGAGGTGGACGTGTAAAGGATTTACCTGGTGTACGATATCATACTGTTAGGGGTGCACTAGACACCTCAGGTGTTGCTAATCGTACACAGAGTCGCTCAAAATACGGGACCAAGCGCCCTAAAAAATAATATTAATTCGCTTTAAAATCAAGATAAATAATTAGTAAGGCTGGGTATATTTTATATAACATCCCAGATAATCCTGAAAAAAAAGAGTAAATCATATGCCTAGAAGAAGAGTTGTCGCAAAACGTGAAATATTACCGGATCCAAAATTTGGAAATATTATTTTAGCTAAATTTATGAATCATGTGATGGTAAGCGGTAAAAAAGCTGTTGCTGAGAGTATTGTTTATGGTGCACTTGATATTGTTCAAGAGCGCCTGAAAGAGGATCCATTGATCGCTTTTGAGGCTGCATTAGAAAAGATTGCTCCATCTGTAGAAGTAAAAGCACGTCGTGTTGGAGGTGCAACTTATCAAGTCCCTGTGGAGGTTCGTCCCTCTAGAAGAAATGCTCTGGCAATGCGCTGGATGGTAGATTTTTCCAGAAAGAGAGGTGAAAAATCCATGGCTCAGCGGTTAGCTGGTGAAATTATTGATGCACAACAAAGTAAAGGTGGAGCAGTCAAGAAACGTGAAGATGTTCACCGAATGGCTGATGCAAACAAAGCATTCTCCCACTTCCGCTTCTAATAGCTACATTGAAACTTTATGTTAATATCAAAAGGTAGCTGTTTACAGCTACCTTTCTGGTTTTTGATTTTGATTAATATTTAATTCCCTTTTTCATTTAATTGTTTTGAGTAAAATTATGTCGCCTCGAAAAACTCCTATCGAACGTTACCGCAATATCGGTATTTGCGCTCATGTTGATGCAGGAAAAACTACAACCACCGAGAGGATACTTTTTTATACTGGGGTTTCCCATAAAATTGGAGAAGTGCATGATGGTGCTTCTATCATGGACTGGATGGAACAAGAACAAGAGAGAGGTATCACTATAACATCAGCGGCTACAACCTGTTTTTGGAAAGGAATGGAGCAGCAGTTAGATCAACATCATATTAATATTATTGATACCCCTGGACATGTTGATTTCACAATCGAAGTTGAGCGATGTCTGAGAATTTTAGACGGAGCTATCGTCGTAATTTGTGGTTCTTCTGGGGTTCAGCCGCAAACTGAGACTGTTTGGCGACAAGCTAATAAATATAAGGTACCCCGTTTAATCTTTATTAACAAAATGGATCGCTCTGGAGCAGATTTTAATAAATCTATAGAGCACATAGAGACTAGATTGGGAGCCAAAGCCGTCCCTATGCAGATGACTATAGGTGCTGAAGATGACTTTATTGGTGTGGTGGATCTAATTAAGATGAAAGCTATCTTATGGAATAAAGAAGACCAAGGTGTAACATTTAAATATGAAAAAATTCCAGATCATCTCATCGATGATTGTAATATTATGCGAGAAAAGATCATTGAGGAAGCAGTCGAAGCAAATGATGAGCTGATGGAAAAGTATCTTGATGGTATTGAAATTTCAGAATCTGAGATAAAGCTTGCTATTCGACAGAGGACTTTAGCGAACGAAATATTTCCTGTTTTTGCAGGCTCAGCATTTAAAAATAAAGGCGTTCAAGCAATCTTGGATGGTGTTCTTGAGTACCTTCCCTCACCTCTTGATATAATATCTTCAGATAATACTGTTGAAGAAAAATTACCTTTAGATATTATTCGGGTGGATGATGATGCCCCATTTGCAGCCCTTGCCTTTAAGGTAGCTACTGACCCTTTCGTAGGCACACTAACTTTTTTTAGAGTATATTCCGGCAAACTGAAAAGTGGCGATGCTGTATATAACTCCGTAAAAATGAAAAAAGAGCGTATTGGTAGGATGGTAGAGATGCATGCCAATAGTCGAGAAGATATAAATGAAGTCTATGTAGGTGATATTGCTGCTGCTATTGGCCTTAAAGATGTAACTACTGGCGATACACTCTGTGAGGAGAAGCACAAAATTATTTTAGAGCGAATGGATTTCCCTGAACCAGTGATCTCTGTAGCTGTTGAACCAAGATCACAACCTGATCAAGAAAAGATGGGTGTTGCTCTAGGAAAGCTTGCTCAAGAGGATCCTTCTTTTCGCATAAGTGTAGATGAAGAGACAGGTCAAACTATTATGTCTGGGATGGGTGAACTTCATTTAGATATTCTAGTTGAGCGTATGCGTCGGGAGTTTGGTGTTCAAGCCAATATAGGAAAACCTCAGGTTGCCTACCGTGAGGCAATCCGTAACACTATTAAGGTTGAGGGTAAGTTTATTCGTCAATCTGGCGGGCGTGGTCAATATGGGCATGTTTGCATTAAGTTTGAGCCAGCTGACGATGAAGTTGCAGAAGGGTTAGTTTTCATTAATGAAATAGTTGGTGGAACAGTACCTAAGGAATATATCCCAGCAATCGAAAAAGGGATAACTGAACAAATGCAAAACGGAATTTTAGCTGGATATCCTTTGCTTGGATTAAAAGCGACTTTATTTGATGGATCATACCATGATGTAGATTCAAACGAGCTTGCATTTAAAATTGCGGGATCAATGGCAACAAAAAAACTAGCTGAAAATGGAGGAGCTGTGTTACTTGAGCCGATGATGACAGTTGAGGTAATAACCCCTGAAGAAAATATGGGGGATGTTGTGGGGGATCTGAATCGCCGAAGAGGGGTAATTCATGGCATGCAAGATGTTGGTATGGGCAAAGTGGTGAATGCTGAGGTTCCACTTGGTGAAATGTTTGGTTATGCAACACACCTCAGATCTGCAACACAGGGACGTGCTACCTTTACAATGGAATTCAATAACTATTCCGAAGCGAGCCAGAATATTCTTGATCAGGTTCTATCTAAAAATAATTTTTAGATAGCCATAAAGAACTCAATTACAGAAGTTTATTTTATGGCTGATCTCTTTAAGATTTCGCTTCCATTTCTTTTCTTTCCTTAGTCTCAAGTATAACCTGCTCAGAAACACTATTTGGGCAAGCAGAGTAATGTGAAAATTCCATTGAGAATTGCCCCCGACCTGATGTCATTGTTCGTAAAGTCCCAATATAACCAAACATTTCTGCTAGAGGAACGTCTGATTTAACTCTAACTCCTGAAACACCCTTTTCCTGATCTTTGATCATTCCGCGACGTCTATTCAAATCTCCAATTACATCACCTACATGATCTTCTGGGCTAAAGACATCAACTTTCATTATTGGTTCAAGGAGCTGTGGTTTTGCTTTGGGCATAGATTGCCGAAACGCACCCTTTGCTGCAATTTCAAAAGCAATTGCAGAGGAATCGACCGCATGGAAACCACCATCATAGAGTTCTATCTCAACATCTAAGACAGGAAATCCTGCTAGAGGGCCCTCTTCCATCATTCCCTTAAAACCTTTTTCAATAGCAGGGAAAAATTCCTTAGGGACGTTCCCACCAACTACTGAAGAAGTGAATTGAAATCCAGACCCTATCTCTCCTGGCTTCACGCGATAATCAATTTTACCAAACTGACCTGATCCACCAGATTGTTTTTTGTGGGTATAACTATCTTCTATTGATTGAGTAATGGTCTCTCTGTATGCAACTTGTGGCTTTCCTACCTCAAGTTCTACTGCATAGGTTCTCTTCAATATGTCAACTTTAATATCTAAGTGAAGCTCACCCATACCTTTTAGTATAGTTTCTCCTGAATCCTCGTCAGTTTCGACACAAAAAGTAGGATCTTCTGCAACCATTTTTCCGATTGCTAGCCCCATTTTTTCTGAGCCACCCTTATCTTTAGGCTTAACAGAAATTGAAATTACAGGTTCCGGAAATATCATTGGTTCGAGAGTGCATTCATGTTTTGGGTCACATAATGTTTGACCTGTTTTGACACTCTTTAAGCCTACGAGTGCAATTATATCCCCAGCTTGTGCAGACTCTAACTCTTTTCGATCATCTGCATGCATTTCGACCATTCTACCAATACGTTCAGTTTTTCCTGTAAAAGAATTTAAAATAGATGTCCCTTTTTTTAAAATCCCTGAATAAATTCGGATAAATGTAAGGGCTCCAAAACGATCATCCATAATCTTGAAAGCAAGTGCACGGAAGGGCTCCTCTATAGATACGATTGCTGATTGACCATTTGGTTCACCTAGTTCATCTGTAAGTGGCTGAGGTTCAACATCTGTAGGACAAGGTAAATAATCAATTACAGAATCTAAAACTAATTGGACACCCTTATTTTTAAATGCTGATCCGCAAACAGTTGGGAAAAAGTCGAGCGCTATAGTTCCCTTGCGGATACAGCGTTTTAGGTCTTGTACAGAAACCTCTTCACCCTCCATATATGCCATCATTAAATCATCATCTTGCTCAACTGCGGTTTCAACGAGTTGCTCTCTGTATTTGGCAACAAGATCAACCATATCCGCTGGTATCTCTTCCACTTTGAAATTTTCTGGTAGGCCAGAGTCGTCCCACACGTATGCTTTTTCCGTTAGGATATCAACGACCCCTATGAAGTCATCTTCTTGCCCAATAGGTAAAGTCATTACTAGTGGATTTGCACCAAGAACTTTTTTTATCTGCTCAACTACACGTAAGAAGTCTGCACCTATCCTATCTAACTTATTAATGAAAATAATCCTAGCAACTTTGGAATCATTTGCGTACCTCCAGTTTGTCTCAGACTGAGGCTCCACTCCACCCGAACCACAAAATACTCCAACTCCCCCATCTAAAACCTTAAGTGAACGATAAACTTCGACTGTAAAATCAACATGACCTGGTGTGTCAATTATATTCAAACGGTGATCATCCCAAAAACAAGTAGTAGCAGCAGACTGTATAGTAATGCCTCGCTCTTGTTCTTGAGTCATGAAATCTGTTGTTGCAGCTCCATCATGAACTTCACCTGTTTTATGAATTTTTCCTGTAAGTTTTAGGATACGTTCTGTTGTTGTTGTTTTCCCCGCATCAACATGGGCGAAAATTCCGATATTTCTATAGTTTGATAAATCAGTCATTACAATACTCAATTAAAGTTACATGGGCTAAAAATCGCGCGTGATTATACAAGAATTATTCCTATTTTTTGATAAAAATTTTGCAATAAGCCATAAAAAGTGTAAAAAAATAAAGAATTAATCGATATTTGGCAGTTATTTTGCTTTTTTCATAAATACCTCACCTATAATTTTTTTAAAAAAAAGCATCCGGTTCAAAATTTTATACTCAATAAACTATTTATACGGCATTAATAAATTAAATTTTTTTCAAATAAACCCAGCATTTTGATATTACCTTTCAAAGCCAAAAAAAAATTGTTAGCCATCAATAAACAGCAGATGAAAAATAAAGATAGTCTTATGCTTGACACCAGCAGGCGCCAGCTTTAAAATCTCGCCTCATTTTTCAGGGTCCTAATAAAAAATTTAGGATCTGTAGGCTCTTTATATTCACTAGATAGTTGGAGTTTGGTTCCATGAAGGATCAACGTATTCGTATTCGTCTTAAAGCTTTCGATCATGCATTGATCGATGCTTCGACACAAGAAATTGTCGAAACAGCAAAACGTACAGGTGCACAAATTCGTGGACCAATACCTTTGCCGACCCGCAAAGAACGCTTCACTATCCTGACTTCACCGCATGTTAATAAAGATGCGCGTGATCAATATGAGATTCGTACACATAAAAGATTGTTGGATATAGTTGAGCCAACTGAGAAAACAGTTGATGCGTTAATGAAGCTAGATTTAGCTGCAGGTGTTGAGGTACAAATTAGTTTGGGTTAACCCAAACTTCTAAATTTAAAAATATAAGCCCATGCCCAACCGACGTTAGGCGGGTGTAACGCTTTGAAATAAGCGGCCATAGCGGGTAAAAGCCCCGTACACTAAGAGGTTGTAAAGATGACTATTGGTATTGTCGGCCGTAAAAGCGGTATGACGCGTGTTTTCAACGATAATGGAGCTTCGATACCTGTAACAGTGGTTGAAGTTGAGCCTAATCGTATCACCCAAATCAAAACTGATGAGATAGATGGTTACTCTGCCGTGCAGGTTACCGTCGGAGCTCGTCGTTCCTCCCGTATTAGTAAATCTGAAGCCGGACACTTCGCTAAGGCAGGTGTTGAAGCTGGTCGCGGTGTATGGGAGCTTCGTCTTGATACTTCCACCGAGGTTAAAGTTGGAGAAAATATTGCAGTTGATCAATTTTCTATTGGTCAAAAAGTTGATGTAACTGGTATTTCAAAAGGTAAAGGATACGCTGGTGTTATAAAACGCTGGAACTTCCAGATGCAAGATGCCACGCATGGTAACTCGCTATCTCATCGCGCTCACGGGTCTACAGGTCAATGCCAAACTCCTGGGCGAGTATGGAAAGGAAAGAAGATGTCAGGTCATATGGGTAATGAACAGGTTACCACTCAAAATTTAGAAATTGTTCGTATTGATTCCGAGCGTAATTTGCTTCTTATCAAAGGGGCGGTGCCAGGTGCACCGGGTGGCGATGTTATTGTTCGTTTTGCTGAGAAGAGCTGAGGTAATTGTTGATGGAATTAAGTATTTCAAAAACTAAAGGCAAGGCTGAAACTATAGAGGTCTCTGATCTAGCTTTTGGTAAAGACTTTAATCAAGATTTAGTTCATCAGACAGTCACAGCTTATCTAGCTGGCGCCCGTCAAGGTACTAGAGCTCAAAAAAATCGTGCTTCAGTCTCTGGTGGCGGAAGAAAACCATGGAATCAAAAGGGCTCTGGTCGCGCCAGAGCTGGAACTATCCGAAGTCCAATTTGGCGTTCAGGTGGCGTTACATTTGCAGCCAAGCCTCAAGATCATTCTCAGAAAGTAAATAGAAAAATGTATCGGGCAGCAATGCGATCTATTCTTTCTGAGCTAGCACGTCAAGATCGTTTAATTATAGTTAAAGATTTTGATCTCAAAGAACCAAAAACTAAAACCCTGCTTAATAAGTTAGGTGATTATAAATTAGACCAAGACGTACTCATTGTCACTGAAGAGGTAACTGAAAACCTCTATCTATCATCTAGAAATTTGCACAAAGTGGATGTAAGTGATGCCATCGGAATTAATCCGGTGAGCCTAATCCACTTTGAAAAAGTTTTAGTAACTATTACTGCGCTGAAAAAAATTGAGGAGATGCTAGGATGAATCAAACACGCATTTTCAAAGTCCTATTAGGTCCTCATTTCACAGAGAAAGCTACTTCCGCAGCTAACTCAACTAATCAGGTGGTTTTCAAAGTTGTTAAAGATGCGACAAAACCTGAAATAAAAGCAGCAGTTGAAAAGCTTTTTGACGTCAAAGTATTGGGTGTTTCTGTTGCTCTAATGAAAGGTAAGACAAAACAAACTAAGTACGGGTTAGGAAAGAGATCTAACTGGAAGAA
Source organism: uncultured Porticoccus sp. (assembly GCA_964276025.1). Taxonomy (GTDB): domain Bacteria; phylum Pseudomonadota; class Gammaproteobacteria; order Pseudomonadales; family Porticoccaceae; genus Porticoccus. Next base: position 513,112 of record CAXYDD010000002.1, read on the forward strand.
AGCATACGTTCGTTTGGAGCAAGGTCAGGAAATTGACTTTGCTACTGTAGAATAAGGAAGGGGATAAATAAAATGCCAGTTATAAAGAGAAAACCAACGTCCCCAGGTCGCAGACATGTAATTAGCGTTGTACATCCTAATTTACATAAAGGTGATCCTTATGCTCCTTTACTAGAGAGCCAGTCAAAGTCTGGAGGACGAAATAATAACGGCAGAATCACCACTAGACACATAGGCGGCGGCCATAAAAGACATTATCGCTTGATAGATTTTAAACGTAGCAAAGACGGAATTCCCGCTATAGTTGAGCGGTTGGAATACGACCCCAATAGAACCCCATATATAGCATTATTATGTTATGCAGATGGAGAGCGACGCTATATCATCGCGCCGAAAGATTTAGCTGTTGGTGATAAGGTCGAGTCAGGGTTAACTGCCGGTATAAAAACTGGAAATACCTTACCACTGGAAAATATACCTGTCGGAGGAATTGTCCATTGTGTAGAAATGAAACCAGGGAAAGGAGCTCAAATCGCAAGAAGCGCTGGAACATCAGCGCAATTAATAGCGAGAGAAGGCCAGTATGCAACCTTAAGGCTCCGAAGTGGTGAAATGAGAAAAATACCTGTAGCTTGCCGTGCAACAATAGGGGAAGTTTCAAATAGTGAACACAGTTTACGTTCACTTGGTAAGGCTGGCGCTACTCGTTGGAGAGGAGTTAGACCCACTGTTCGCGGTGTTGTGATGAACCCAGTCGATCACCCCCACGGTGGTGGTGAAGGTAAAACCTCAGGTGGCCGTCATCCAGTTTCACCATGGGGTATGCCTACAAAAGGTTATAAAACGCGAAAAAATAAACGTACAGATAGTATGATTGTTAGAAGACGAACTAAAAAATAATATAAGAGAATGAGGAAAATATTGTGTCACGCTCTCTAAAAAAAGGCCCTTTTCTTGACTTACATTTAATGAAAAAAGTCGAAGAAGCAAGAGAAAAAAATGATAGAAGACCAATCAAAACATGGTCGCGTCGTTCGATGGTGAGTCCAGATATGGTGGGACTGACTATTGCTGTCCATAATGGAAGACAGCATGTCCCTATTTTGATTAATGAAGAAATGGTCGGACATAAGCTGGGTGAATTCGCGCCAACGCGAACTTTTCGTGGGCATGTAGCCGATAGAAAAGTTAAGGTTTAAGAAGCATATAAGGGGTAAATGACTGTGGAAGTAGCAGCTATATTACGGGGTACTAAGCTCTCGGCTCAAAAGGCCAGACTTGTTGCCGATCAAGTGCGAGGAAAGCCTGTTGAGGCCGCTTTAGATATCCTCACATTTAGTGATAAGAAAGGTGCAGGTATAATTAAAAAAATACTTTTATCTGCAATTGCTAATGCTGAGCATAACGAAGGTGCTGATGTAGACGAGCTTTCCGTATCTAAAATCCATGTAGATGAAGGTACAACACTTAAACGTGTTAGAGCACGCGCAAAAGGTAGAGCTGATCAAATTTTAAAACGTCATTGCCATATAACTGTGAAAGTTGCTGACGGGGAGACCGTTTAATGGGACAAAAAGTACATCCAAATGGAATTCGACTTGGTATTGTAAAAAAACATACATCAGTGTGGTATGCAGGCCAAAAAGACTATGCAGATAAATTAAATTCTGATCTTGCATTACGAGAATTTCTTAGAAAAGAATTATCTAGTGCTTCTGTTAGTCGAATAGACATTGAGCGACCCGCACAAACAGCTCGAATTACTATTCATACAGCAAGACCAGGAATTGTAATAGGAAAAAAGGGAGAGGGAGCTGAACGATTACGTAATAAATTATCATCTAAAGTTGATGTACCAGTTCACATCAACATAGAAGAGATACGTAAACCCGATCTAGATGCATTACTTGTAGCTCAGAGTGTAGCGCAGCAACTAGAGCGTCGAGTTATGTTTCGTAGAGCCACTAAGAGAGCTGTTCAAAATGCTATGAGACAAGGTGCAAAAGGTATAAAAATCCAAGTTGGTGGTAGACTCGGTGGTGCTGAAATTGCACGATCAGAATGGATTCGTGAAGGCCGTGTGCCTCTACATACTTTTAGAGCAGATATTGACTATAACACTGCAGAAGCTGCGACTACCTACGGGATAATAGGTGTAAAGGTTTGGATTTTTAAGGGTGAGATATTTGGCGTTGAGGAAGATAAAATTCCAACTGTGAGCCAACCACAATAACTAAGATTTAAGATAGCGAGTTAAGGGTAAAGCGAGATGCTGCAACCAAAACGTACAAAATTTCGTAAGCAACACACCGGTCGAAACCGAGGTCTTGCTTCGCGTGGAAGTAAAATAAGCTTTGGTGAATTTGGCCTGAAAGCAGTAGGTCGTGGCCGATTAACTGCACGTCAAATAGAAGCTGCGCGTCGAGCAATGACAAGACATATAAAGCGCGGTGGTAAAATATGGATTAGAGTTTTCCCCGACAAGCCAATTACCAATAAGCCTCTTGAGGTCAGAATGGGTAAAGGTAAGGGTAATGTAGAGTATTGGGTTGCACAAATTCAACCTGGTAGGCTCCTTTATGAGATGGATGGTGTATCTGAAGAATTAGCTCGAGAAGCATTTGCGTTGGGAGCAGCTAAACTTCCAATCCAAACAACTTTTGTTAAAAGGTCGGTGATGTAATGAAACCTGATGAACTAAGAAAAAAATCTGTTGATGAGCTGAACCAAGAGGTAAATGAACAGCTAGAGCGCCAATTTAAATTGCGTATGCAGCTTGCAACTTCTCAGTTAGGTCAAAGCCATCAAATTAAAGATGTACGCAGAAATGTTGCTCGCATCAAAACTATACTTAATGAGAAAGAGAGTAAGTCAAATGACTGAAACGACATCTAGATCTAGTACCTTATCTGGTCGTGTGGTCAGCGACAAGATGGATAAAACAGTGACAGTTCTTGTTGAACGTCGTGTTAAGCATCCTTTGTATGGGAAGATACTCAACAAATCTTCAAAAATTCATGCACATGATGAAAACAATGAATGCCGTAACGGCGATACTGTAACTATTACAGAGACAAAACCTTATTCTAAGACCAAGTCTTGGGCTTTGGTGAAGGTTGATGAGCGCAGTGTTGAGATTTAAGTTGTTAGCCAGAATAGACTGGTTAGGGGACAAAATATGATTCAAACAGAGAGCTATTTAGACGTTGCAGATAATAGTGGTGCACGTCGTGTTATGTGTATAAAGGTTTTAGGCGGATCTCATAGACGTTACGCCAGAATTGGTGACGTGATTAAAATAACTATTAAAGAAGCTATACCTCGTGGCAAAGTTAAAAAAGGCCAAGTGATGGACGCAGTTGTTGTAAGAACTAGAAAAGGAACACGTCGTGCAGATGGAAGTGTAATTAAATTTGATGATAATGCTGCAGTTTTATTGAATCCTCAATTAGCTCCTATAGGAACAAGAATATTTGGTCCTGTGACACGCGAATTAAGAAATGAGCGTTTTATGAAAATCATTTCTCTTGCACCTGAAGTGTTGTAATTTAGAAATTGGAAAAAATTATGTCAAAAATAAAGCGTGATGATGAAATAATCGTTACTGTTGGAAAAGATAAAGGAAAGCGCGGAAAGGTATTGAAATTACAATCCGACGGCCGTTTATTAGTTTCTGGCATAAATATCATAAAAAAACACCAAAAACCTAACCCTCAGGCTAATATCCCTGGGGGCATCATAGAAAAAGAAGCACCTATACAAGTTTCTAATGTAGCTATCTTCAATCCTAATTCAGAAAAAGGTGATCGGATAGGTTTTAAAATTCTTGAAGACAATAAAAAGATACGTGTCTTCAAATCCAGTGGCGAAGCAGTTGATGCTTAAATTTGACCGGAAAATGACATGGCAACGCTGAACGAAGTGTATAAAAAAGAAATCGCTAATAAGCTTAAAGAAGAGCTTAGCTTAGCGAATGTAATGGAAGTGCCTAAGATTACCAAAATCACACTTAATATGGGTGTTGGCGAAGCATTAGGCGATAAAAAAGTATTAGAGCATGCGGTAGCTGAAATGGCTGCAATTGCTGGTCAAAAACCCGTTGTTACCTTAGCTAGGAAATCGATTGCTGGTTTTAAGGTTCGCGAGGGTTGGCCTATAGGATGTAAGGTAACACTTCGAAGTGAGCGAATGTATGAATTTTTAGAGAGATTAATCTCAATAGCTATCCCTAGAATACGAGACTTTCGTGGATTTAGCCCAAATGCTTTTGATGGGCACGGTAATTTTTCAATGGGTATTACGGAGCAAATTATTTTTCCTGAAATAGATTTTGATAAAGTCGATGCAATGCGTGGTATGGATATTACAATTACCACCTCTGCACGCAATAACGAAGAGGGAAGAGCTCTCATGAGAGCTTTTAATTTCCCGCTCAAAGATTGAGGTAAAAAATGGCTAAGATTTCCATGATAGAGCGCGAGAAAAAGCGCGCAAAAACTGTAATAAAGTTTGCTGAAAAACGTAAAGCATTAAAGGCTGCAATTATCAATCCAAATCTCTCGGACGAAGAACGCTGGGAGGCGCAGGTCAAGTTGCAAAAATTGCCGCGTAACGCAAGTCCTAGTCGTGGAAGAAATCGTTGTCGCCAAACAGGTAGACCACATGGAGTTTATAGTAAATTTGGTTTATGCAGAATGAAGCTTCGCGAAGCTGCGATGCGTGGTGATGTGCCCGGTCTAGTAAAGGCTAGTTGGTAGATCACCTAAATTGAGGAATTAACTGATGAGCATGCAAGATCCAATAGCAGATATGTTGACCCGTATAAGAAATGCACAGATGGCAGAAAAGAAAGTTGTATCTATGCCATCTTCTAAGCTTAAGTCTGCAGTTGCAGAAGTTTTGAAAAATGAGGGTTATATTAGTAATTTTGAGGTCATGACGGCTACTAAACCGCAATTGGCAATAGAATTAAAATATTTCGAAGGTAAACCCGTTATAGAAGAAATTGATCGCTATAGTCGCCCTGGACTACGTAAATACTGTGGATCTTCAGAAATCCCCTCTATCCGAGGTGGTCTGGGAGTCGCCATTGTGTCTACAAGTAAAGGAGTAATGACTGATCGATCTGCTCGTGCCGCCGGTATTGGTGGTGAAATACTCTGTACAGTATTCTGAGAGATAATATAAATGTCTAGAATTGCAAATGATCCGGTAACTATACCCTCTGGTGTTGAGGTTCAAATTGATACCAACGAAATTTTGGTAAAAGGTTCCAAAAATTCGCTATCTATGTCGATTAATAACGGTGTTGAGATAAAAAAAGAAGATAATATTCTTTCTTTTTCTCCAAAATCTAGTAGTAAATCTGATGATGCTATGGCCGGAACAACCAGAGCTTTGGTTAGCAATATGGTTTTTGGAGTAACACAAGGTTTTGAGAAAAAATTACAATTAGTTGGAGTGGGTTATCGAGCCCAGCTTCAAAATAAAAAACTAAGTTTATCATTAGGGTTTTCTCACCCTGTTGACTTTATACTTCCTGAAGGTGTTACTGCTGAAGTTCCGAGTCAAACAGATGTAACCCTTAAATCAGCAGATAAACAATTACTCGGTTTGGTAGCGGCAAAAATTCGTGCATTCAGACCACCAGAGCCATATAAAGGCAAGGGTGTGCGCTATGCCGATGAGCATGTACGCCGTAAAGAAGCTAAGAAAAAGTAGGTTATAGATATGAATGACAAAAAAAAATCACGCATGCGTAGAGCTAGACGAACACGTAGTAAGATTAGTGAGTTAGGTTCAAATAGATTATGTGTAAATAGAACGCCTAGGCATATTTATGCGCAGGTTATTTCTTCAGATGGTGGTCATGTGTTGGCATCAGCCTCTACACTAGATTCAAAACTACGAACTGGCAGCACAGGAAATGTCGATGCAGCCAAGGGAGTTGGTCTTCTAGTTGCTGAGAGGGCTAAAAAAGCAGGCATATTGACTGTTGCATTTGATCGTAGTGGTTATAAATATCATGGTCGTGTCAAAGCTCTAGCTGATGCCGCACGTGAAGCTGGTCTAAAATTCTAAGGGTTTTATTGATATGTCAAGAAATCAAAAAAGTAAAGAAGCATCTGAAGAAGGCTTACAAGAAAAGCTTGTTCAGGTAAACAGAGTTGCAAAAACTGTGAAAGGTGGACGTATTTTTGGTTTTACTGCACTTACTGTAGTAGGTGATGGTAATGGAAAAGTAGGCTTCGGTAGAGGTAAAGCTCGTGAAGTGCCGCAAGCTATACAGAAGGCTATGGAAGCTGCCCGCCGAAACATGATTCACATAGATCTCAAGGGTACAACTATACAGTATGCGATAAAAGCTAATCATGGAGCTTCAAAAATTTATATGCAACCTGCATCAGAGGGTACTGGAGTTATTGCAGGAGGAGCAATGAGAGCTGTGCTAGAAATAGCAGGAGTTCATAACGTTTTAGCTAAATGTTATGGCTCAACTAATCCAGTTAACGTGGTTAGAGCAACATTTAAGGCATTACAACATATGAATTCTCCAGCAGTTGTTGCCGAAAAGCGTGGCAAGACTATTGAAGAAATTTTGAACTAAGGTTAATCGTTACTATGACAAAGTCAAAAATAATAAAAGTTACTCAAATTCGTAGTGTCAATGGCCGAATAGCTTCGCATAAAGCATGTGTTGCAGGTTTAGGTCTGCGCAGAATTAGTCATACTGTAGAAGTAGAAGATACCGCCTCAGTTCGCGGTATGATAAATACAGTTCACCATTTAGTTAAGGTTCAAGGGGAATAGTATGCGTCTAAATACGCTAAGTCCTGCACCAGGTAGAAATAAAGAAGCCAAACGGGTCGGTCGTGGAATTGGTAGCGGCCTTGGAAAAACTGCTGGTCGTGGGCATAAAGGTCAAAAATCTCGATCTGGTGGTCGTGTACGTCCAGGTTTTGAGGGTGGACAAATGCCACTTCAAAAACGTTTACCTAAATATGGGTTTACGTCTAGGGTATCCAGAGTATCCTCGCAAATTCGTTTAAGTGAGTTAAATTTGATAGATGGAGATATAGTCGATATTGGTGCCTTGAGAACAGCAGGCCTTATTAATAGCAATATATCTCGGGTGAAAATATTTCTTTCCGGAAAGCTAAATAAGGCTCTTACCGTAAAGGGTATTGTTGCAACAAAGGGTGCTGAAGCAGCTATTGAAGCGGCTGGTGGAAAAATAGAAGAGTAATCTTATGACTAAGGCTGGCATTCAACAAGGAAATTCTAAAGGCTTGAGCGAGCTATGGGCCCGATTGCGTTTTTTGTTTATAGCACTTGTTATATATCGAATTGGTACTCATATACCAGTACCTGGAATTGATCCTGATCGTCTCTCAGAATTATTTGGTCAAAATCAGGGAACAATTGTTGGTATGTTTAACATGTTTTCTGGAGGCGCGCTTGAGCGTATGAGTATCTTAGCGTTAGGTATTATGCCTTATATATCAGCCTCTATAATAATGCAGTTGATGTCGGCTGTAGTTCCCCAACTGGAACAACTTAAAAAAGAAGGGGATTCTGGTCGACGAACCATAAATCAATATACTCGTTATGGCACAGTTCTACTAGCTACTCTTCAGGCAATAGGTATGTCAGTAGGCTTAGCTGGGCAAGGGTTGGCTTATGCTGTTGATTTTAGTTTTCATTTTATTGCAGTAGTCTCTCTGGTCACTGGGGCTGTATTTCTAATGTGGCTAGGAGAGCAAATCACTGAAAGAGGAGTTGGTAACGGAATATCTATGTTAATCTTTGCTGGTATTGTAGCGGGTATTCCATCTGCTATTGGACAGGCATTAGAGTCTTCCCGTCAAGGAGAGTTGCATGTTCTAGCCTTGCTATTAGTCGCTATTCTTGCAGTCGCAGTAGTTTATTTCGTCGTATTTATTGAACGCGGACAGCGACGAATAACAGTAAACTATGCACAGCGTCAACCAGGCAAGGGTCCTGCACAAGCTAGCCATCTACCATTAAAAGTAAATATGGCTGGCGTTATTCCAGCGATTTTTGCAAGTAGCTTGTTATTATTTCCTGCATCAATTGCACAGTGGTTTGGTCAGGGTGCTGGTTCTGCAGATTGGCTTCAAGAAGTTGCCCTTTTTATTGGCCCAGGTCAACCACTGCATATACTTTTATTTTCTGGTTTAATTATTTTCTTCTGTTTTTTTTACTCAGCATTAATGTTTAATCCTCGTGAAATGTCAGATAATTTAAAACGTGGTAATGGATTTTTACCAGGCATAAGGCCTGGAGAACAAACAGCAAAATACATAGATGGAGTGATGACAAGATTAACTTTGGTGGGTGGTTTATATATGACTGCAGTATGTCTTCTGCCCCAGTTTCTGAATGTATACTTAAATGTTCCATTTTATCTTGGAGGAACATCTTTACTGATTGCGGTAGTTGTGACGATGGACTTTATGTCTCAAGTGCAATCTCATTTAATGTCAAACCAGTACTCTTCGTTAATGAAGAAGTCTAATCTTAAGGGATATGGTGGCAAAAGCCGTTGATTTGGTCGGAGGATTTATTATGAAAGTGCGTGCATCAGTAAAAAAAATATGCCGTAACTGTAAGGTTATTAAACGCAAAAACGTATTACGAGTTATTTGCAATGTTGAGCCTCGCCATAAACAGCGTCAAGGTTAAATATAAGAGAGTTATTGATTTTTATTAAAAGCAAAGCTATCCTCTTGCCCCCTTTTTTTTGTGGGGTGATCCTTAGTTGGAGTATTTGAGGATTATAGCTAAAAACGTAAATTAAAGTGGAGTGAACAGATGGCCCGAATTGCCGGAGTCAATATACCCGATAACAAGCATGCAGTGATTTCTCTCACATATGTTTTTGGAGTTGGTCGCAGTGCTGCTAAAACTATATGTGCTGCTGCAGGTATTGATGAAAAAGTAAAAATTTCCGATTTAAGTGAAACAGAAATAGATGCTGTTCGAGGTGCTGTTGGAGAGCTCTCCGTTGAAGGTGATCTGCGAAGAGAAATCAGCATGAACATCAAACGTTTGATGGACCTTGGTTGTTATCGAGGCCTTCGTCATCGTCGTGGCTTACCATTGCGTGGCCAGCGTACTAAAACTAATGCCCGTACCCGTAAAGGTCCACGTAAGCCCATTAAGCGATAGGAAGATATAAGTATGGCAACTCCAGAGAAAACAACTACCCGAAAAAAGGTAAAAAAAACAGTAGTGGATGGTATAGCTCATATACATGCTTCATTTAATAATACTATCGTTACGATTACAGATCGACAAGGAAATACATTAAGTTGGGCAACATCGGGTGGTTCTGGTTTCAGGGGATCCCGAAAAAGTACCCCTTTTGCTGCACAAGTTGCTGCAGAAAGAGCCAGTGAGGCTGCCCAAGAATTTGGTCTAAAAAATCTTGATGTTCAAGTTAAAGGACCAGGGCCAGGAAGAGAATCAGCTGTGCGTGCTCTTAATAATGCAGGTTACAAAATTACAAATATTACCGACGTAACACCTATACCTCATAATGGTTGTCGACCGCCAAAAAAACGTCGCGTATAACTAGGATAGTAATAATATGGCAAGATATTTAGGACCCACATGTAAGCTTTCTCGTAGAGAAGGTACAGATCTGTTTTTAAAAAGTGGCATTAGACCATTAGAGTCAAAATGTCACGCTGATAGTGTTCCTGGCCAACATGGAGCGAGACGTGGTCGTCTCTCAGATTATGGCGTACAGTTACGTGAAAAACAGAAAGTGAAACGAACATACGGAATTCTGGAGAAACAATTCCGAAACTATTATAAAGAAGCGGCGGTAATTAAAGGAGCTACAGGTGAGACACTCCTGAGGCTTCTTGAGCAACGCTTAGACAATGTTGTCTATCGCATGGGGTTTGGTGCAACTCGATCTGAATCAAGACAATTAGTTGCGCATAACGCAATCTTAGTTAACGGAAAAAAAGTTAATATTGCTTCATATAGAGTTTTAGAAAATGACATCATAAGTATCCGTGAGAAATCAAAAAAACAACTCCGCATTCAAGCAGCACTTCAAATATCATCACAGAGAAGTAGTATTGATTGGATAGAGGTGGACGTTAACGCAATGACAGGTACCTTCAAACGTTTTCCAGATCGCAGTGAACTTCCTGCTGAGATCAACGAAAATTTAATCGTAGAACTTTACTCAAAGTAGAGTTAACAGTAGTTATTCGATATGAGGCAAATAGGCATATGCATACATCAGTAAATGAATTTTTGACACCACGCACCATAGATGTAACTGAATTAAGCATTACACAATCTAAAGTTATTCTAGAGCCATTAGAGCGTGGTTTCGGTCATACTCTAGGCAATGCCCTGCGCCGCATATTATTATCTTCAATGGCTGGTTCTGCTATCGTAGAGGTCGAAATTGATGGTGTTCTTCATGAATACAGTAGCTTACAGGGAGTTCAAGAGGATGTCATTGAAATTCTTCTTAACCTGAAAGGGGTTGCCATAATACTGCATGAAAAAGACGAGGTAACATTAACTCTTACAAAGAAAGGTAAGGGTGTTGTTACTGCTGGGGATATAGAACTAGATAGTACATGCGAGATTACAAATCCAGAGCATGTAATTGCCAATATAACAGGCAGTGCTAAACTTAATATGAAACTTCATGTCGTGAAGGGAAGAGGGTATCAGCCATCAAATTTGCGCTCGAATGATTCTGATGAAGATCAATCTATTGGACGTTTACCATTAGATGCAACATTTACACCAGTTAGACGAGTATCTTATGTTGTTGAAAGCGCTCGTGTCGAACAACGTACTGATTTAGATAAGTTGGTGTTAGACATAGAAACAGATGGAACAATTGATCCAGAGGAGTCTATTCGTCGTGCGGCGACGATTCTGCAACAACAACTTGCTGTCTTTGTAGACCTTCAGAGTGAAAGCGCAGCGGCTCCCGAAGAGGAGGAAGATTTAATTGATCCTATCTTGCTTCGCCCAGTAGACGATCTTGAATTAACAGTTCGTTCTGCTAATTGTTTAAAAGCAGAAAACATCCACTATATTGGTGACCTAGTCCAGAGACTTGAAGTCGAGCTATTAAAGACGCCTAATTTAGGAAAAAAATCACTCACTGAAATCAAGGATGTCTTGGCTTCGAGAGATTTATCATTAGGTCAGAGAATTGAAAATTGGCCACCTGCAAGCATACGTACTGAAACTGAAGAGGATCAAATTCTTTAGATTTCTTTCAACCATTTAATTTAAAGTTGAAATTTATTGCTGAGATAGCAAATTTTTTAAGGAAACAAAATAATGCGTCATCGCAAAAGCGGTAGAAAATTAAGTCGGACAGGAACACATCGAAGAGCTATGTTTCGTAATATGGTAGCCTCTTTAGTGGAGCATGAATTTATAAAAACAACTTTACCAAAAGCAAAAGAGTTGCGTAAGATCGCCGAACCTTTAATTACTTTAGCAAAAGTTGACAGTGTCGCTAATCGTAGATTGGCATTCAGTCGGATTCAGGATAAAGCTGCTGTAGGGAAATTATTCACAGAGCTTGGACCTAGATACCAAAATCGACCAGGTGGATATATAAGTATCTTAAAGTGTGGGTTCCGCTCTGGAGATGCTTCTCCAATGGCCTATGTTGGGCTTTTGGATCGGCCTGAGGTCGAAGTAGTAGAAATTGATGAAGATCAGGAAGAAAGTTAATTTGTAGTTCTTCTAAGAAAGAGGAAGTTGGATATGAAATGTAGTCCCAATTTCTATATCCGATGTTATAGCTAGCTGACCACGATGTTGTTCTGTAATAATAAAATACGAAAAAGATAAGCGTTTTGCAGAATCATAATTTGAGCTTGTTGACTGGTTTGTAAAAAATGGCTCAAAAATAAACTGCTGCTCGTCTTTACTAACTCCTAGCCCATTGTGTTGTATTTTAATCCATAGTGCCTCATAGCATTCAATAACCTTGATTCTAATTGATGGTTCAGCTCTATGACTCGGGGCTTCACTTATGGCATAACAGGAATGCCTAAATAAGCTTAATATCACTTGTTTTATTTCTGAAGAAAATAAAGGTATTTGAGGTATATATTTTTCAAATTCGCATTCTATTTTTATATCAGCAAACTTCAAACCAGAAGGTGAGGTTATAACCTTTTTTGCTAAATCAAGAGTGTCATTAATAGTCTCAGTGATACTGCAAGGTTGTTTTTTTCCTCCTCGGCTTACTGAGAAATCTAAAAGATTATTAATTATAGCCCTAACTTGCTGCCCTCTCTGACTTGCCTCTGTAAGTCTCTTTTGAATTTCTTTAACACTTTTCAGCTCTAACCCTTTTAGGTTAGCTATACTGCTACTTAAGTCTTTGAGAATACATTCTAGCGGGAAATTCATATCATGTGCCATTGTAGAAGCTAACTCGCCCATAGATGACATCTTATCCCGCTGAACTAACATATTTGCAGTAAGTATATTTTCTGTGACATCGTCTATAAGTATCACAACACCGGTCTCTTCTTGCTCTCTCAAGGGATAAATAGTTATATCGAAGTGATACTGCCCTCGTTGGCTATGTTTGATTGTTTCAGCTTGATTCTGTGTTTGTACATGATCTATTTGTGTCGGTGTAACAGTTATAGCTGGATAAGTTTTCCAAAGATCTTTTCCTAACGCCTGAGCAGAGCTAATTCCCGTAATAGACTCTGTTTTTTGATTCCATCGTGTTATCTTGCCATGTTTATTTATGCTGATGAGCATGAGAGGCATGGAGCTAAGAATATCAGCTATATAAGTTTCTGATGAACGTAGACGCTCTGTAGTTGTTTTATGCTGAGTTATTTCACCCTCTAAGAGCCTATTAGAGTCTTTAAGTAGTTGATTGTATTGATCTAGAGTGGCTGTCCTCTCTAAGACCCTTTCCTCTAGCTGTATCCGTATTTCCTTTAAAGCAATATTAGACTGATGAGCCTGTCTACGGCTTAAAAAAAGCATAATTCCTGTAACTGAGAGAAGGATAATAAATATACCCCCAGACCAATTAGCTAAATGTTGCCAATTAGTATGGCCATCTTCATCATTCAAAAAACTAATCATACCTGCATTAATCGGTAGACTATAAATTAAAAAAAGTACGTATAATAAATTTTTTTTCATATTTAAAATTATTGCTCTTATTAAAAATCAACTTAAAATAATAATATCATACTTAATGTAAATACTATTCCTGACCAGATTAACGCTACTGTACAGTAGCCCATTATATCCTTGATTTTAAGTCCTGCTATGCCCAGAAGTGGTAAAGCCCACAGAGGCTGAATCATATTGGTCCATGCATCACCAAATGCCACAGCCATAGCAGCTTTATTTAACGGAACTCCTAACGACTCAGCCGCAGGAATAACAATAGGGGCTTGAATAGCCCATTGACCGCCACCGGATGGAACAAAAACGTTTACTATTCCTGCACTAAGAAAGGTTAGTAGCGTGAAGGTATCGGCATTCGATATACTAACAAACCATTCTGACATAGAGACAGCAAGGCCAGAGCCAATCATCATTCCCATAATACCTGCATATAATGGAAATTGAAGAACGATGCCAGACAGCCCTTTCACTGCTTCACTGAGAGCAACTAAATATGATGCAGCTGAACGATGCAATAAAAGTCCAGCTACTAAAAAAATAAAGTTGATAGTATTCAGTCCAACAGGTTCACCACTAATAATGTAATCTATCAAATAATAAGCACCTAATAGTCCTAAAAATAGGGTAGGAAAACGATGGTTTTCGACATACTGAGCTGGGGTAGGATTATCTGAAATTAAACTCAAATCTATAGGCAACTTCACTGATTTTATTTCAGTAACCTCTGATGGCGGGGGCATCATCAGTTTGTTTATTACAGGTAGTGTGATGAAGAGAACCAGGCAAACAACCAGCGACTCCCAGCTGAAAATAGTTTCTGATAAAGGAATAATATTGCCATTTAACAGGGCACTGAGTTGATCGTTGTCTGTGGCAGCAATTTTAAGAGGTATTGATCCTGAAAGCCCTGCATGCCAGACAAGCATCCCAGAGTATGCTGAGGCAACCAGAAGCGGATAATGGACACCCTTTACTTGATATGCAATTTCACGTGCCATTAATGCGCTGGCTATGAGCCCAAACCCCCAGCTTATCCAACAACAGAGTAAAGCTATCATGGTCATTAACATAATTGCTTGACTGGGGCTTTTCGCAACTGATGCTATTGATTTCAGCCCTTTTTTAACACTATTCGTCTGTGCTAAAACACTGCCAGTAAAAAGTGTAATAGTTACTTGCATAGAAAATACTAATAAATCCCAGACACCATTTCCCCACAATCTAATCATTTTTGTTGGCGAATGATCTTGTACTAGAACTCCAATCAAAAGAACTATAAAAGTGATTGAAATAGCTATAATAAAAGCATCGGGCAACCATCGCTCAAGAATTCTCGTGAAAAATTTAGATACATTTTTTATCATTAATAAAAAAATCTCTGTAGATAGATTGCAATGAAGTTATATTAATTTATTTATTGCTACAATGAAAAAATTCTTTAGTATCTATATTCATTAGCCTCATTTTTCCTCCCCATAGATAACCGGTATCTAATGGATATAGATTTTTTCGATTAATCTGACCCTCAAGTGCTGCCCAGTGGCCAAAAATAATTTTAACATTGTCATTAATAGACCCCTTATGCTCAAACCAAGGTAAAAAACCTTTTGGTGGCGCTTTGGGGTCCTTAGATTCAAGCTCTAATCTTCCCGATAAGGAACAAAAACGCATACGAGTAAAGTAGTTTGCGATAAGCCTCCATTTCTCTGGTCCAGCTAGACTTTCTCTCCATATATCAGGCTGATTCCCATACATCGAGTCAAAGAACTTGCCTGATCGAACATCGCACTGCAAAATAGTACTTAGCTCTCGTCCTAACTCTAAAGATTTTTCTAATGTCCATTGGGGCGGTATACCTGCATGAACAAAAATATAGTCTTTCTCGTTTATTATTAGTGGTTGTTTTTGAAGCCAATATAAAAGCTCATCTTTATCTGGAGCATCAAGTATTTCCCCCAAAGTGTCACTTCGGCTCGCTCTTTTCTTTTTTCTAGCCACAGCGAGTAGATGCAAATCGTGATTACCAAGAACCATTCGAAAACTACTACCTAGTTTATAGCAAAAACGGAGTGTCTCTAGGGATTCTGGACCTCTATTCACTATATCCCCGACAGACCATAGCACATCTTTTTCTGGATTAAATGACACTTTCTCAAGTAGGTGCTTCAATGGCTTAAGACAACCTTGAATATCACCTACAGCATAATCGGTCAATGTATCGCTCCAGGCATCGACAATAGGAATACCGGGATTGTAGTTTCAAATTGGATACCTGAATCATCAATCATTTTATAACATCCACCCATTGTTCCAACCTTTGTACCGATGGCTACACTACTTGAGTATTTGTAGAGTTCCCCCGGAGCAATAACAGGTTGTTTTCCAATAACGCCTGGTCCCTTAACTTCTTTAGTTTGCGAATCACCATCTGTGATAATCCAATGGCGACTTATCAACTGTACAGGATAGTACTCATTGTTTTTTATACTTACGTGATATACAAAAGAAAATTTCTTATCTTCGGGATCAGAATATTCTGGCGTATAGCTTGAAGTTATAAAAATATCTATATTAATCATAATAACAAACCTATTTGATTGCTAAGACTGACAAACTGAGCAACGCTGAATTGTTCTGGACGCAGGGTCAAGTCAATACTTAGTTTTTCTATATGCTCTTCAGAAAGGAGAAGTTTAATTGAGTTACGTATAGTTTTCCGTCGCTGCTGAAAACATATTTTGATTAATTTAGAAAAGAATTGTAGATTTTCTGCAATATAAGGTATCTCTTTATATGGACAGAGTAAAACTATCATTGAATCAACTTTTGGAGAGGGGGAGAAAGCTGATGGAGGCACTAAAAACAAAGGATGTACATTACAATAATATTGGATCATAACACTTAATCTCCCGTAATTCTTATTACCAGGCGACGCACTAATCCGGTCTACCACCTCTTTTTGCAGCATAAAATGCATGTCAGCAATATATTTATGAAACCCCAATAAATGGAATAAAAGCGGGGTAGTTATATTGTATGGTAAATTACCGATAATTCGTAGAGGACACCCAGCAGAAAAAAATTTTCTATAATCTACCTCTAGGGCGTTGCCTTGTTGAATTTTACACTCATCATAATTTTTAAATTTATTCTTTAAAACAACTACAAGATCCCTATCCAGCTCTATAATTTTTAAACTTGGGCAATTCTCTAAAATCGTTTCTGTTATAGCACCTTTTCCGGCTCCAATTTCAATTAAATTATCTTCTTTTTTTGGCTGGATTGCTTTGATTATCAGATCAATAACATCAGAATCAACTAAAAAATTTTGACCAAAACGCTTACGTGCTTTATGGATTGGTAGACCACTAGAATCACTCATATATTATGGCTTACCATTTTTTTTGCATACTCGATAGCAGTTAGAAAACTTCCTATATTACCCATATTTGTTCCAGCCAATTCAAGCGCTGTCCCATGATCAACAGAAGTCCGTATGATTGGCAATCCGAGAGTTATATTTACTGCATTACTAAAACCCTTGTATTTAAGTACTGGAAGACCTTGATCGTGATACATTGCTAAAATTGCATCACAGTTATTTAAGTTTTTAGGTGTAAAAATTGTATCAGCTGGCAGTGGCCCCTCAAGTAAAATTCCCTCATTTCTGAGTTCATCCAAGCAAGGTTTGATAATATTTATTTCCTCCGTACCCAAATAACCATCTTCCCCTGCATGGGGGTTCAGCCCACAAACAAGTATTTTAGGGCGATTGATCCCAAATTTTTTCTCAAGATCATTATTAAGAATATAGATGGTTTCTTTTAAAGAGTTTTTTGTGATGTGTCTTGGTACTTCAGATAAAGGCAAATGTGTAGTCACAAGAGCTACCTTGAGACCCTCTGTGGCAAGCATCATCACGACTTTTTTTGTAGAGGTTTTGTTCGCTAAAAATTCAGTATGACCAGTAAATTTTACACCCGAAGCATTTATGATACCTTTATGAATTGGACCTGTTACAACTGCTTGGCAGTATTTTTTTTGGCAGTCAGTAATTGCTGTAGAAAGTGCTTCCAATACGTACTCCGAGTTCTCTGAATTTAAGATACCTGGAATAACTGGTGATTTTAAAATAATAGGTTTAACTGATAGCTCAGACTTTCCTGAGGCTATGGGTTCATTGCAGCTATCCAATCGAATTTTTAGTGGAAGGCCTAAATTTTTAGCTCTTGATGTCAAAAGCGCTGGATCAGCGTAAGCTACCAATTCAAAATCAAGTGGTTGTTGTGTAAGTTGTATAAGCAAATCTGGCCCTATACCAGATGGCTCTCCTGGAGTAACAGCTATTCTAATCACAATTTTATATCTATAAAAGCCTCGTCTCGTATCTCTTTTAGCCAGATTTCTAGTTCCTCTTTAAACCTTTTTTGCTTTAGAGTATTCCTTGCTTGAGAGCGCTTTATCTCATCACTAAAATCTTGCTCGCGACGCTCTATTACCTGTAATATATGCCAACCATAGGTGGTCTCAAAAGCCTCACTTATGTCACCTATATTAACAGCAGCCATTGTCTCCTCAAATTTAGGTTGGAATTGCCCTGGGACTGACCAACCAAGCGTACCACCTGATAATGATGTACCAATATCTTCAGAATATAATTTAGCGCTTTCAGTAAATTTTTTCCCACTTAGTATTTCAATTCTAATTTTTTTTATCGCTTCCAGTGTTTGGGCTTTATCTCTTACTTCGTTTGGAATCAATAAAATATGTTGTACATTATGTTGCTGGACTAAATTTTCTGAAATCCCACCTCTTCGGCTGTAGAGCTTAAGGATATGAAATCCAGCGTCACTCTTAATTGGTTCAGTGACTTGACCAGGAGAAATATTCTCAATTGCTTGTATAAAAATTTCAGGAAGCTGATCTGCTTTTTTCCAGCCCATATCACCACCTTTTTTAGCCTCTCTTCCCTTTGATCGAGCAACAGCTATAGCTTTGAAGTCCTGATTATTTTTTACTTGAAAGTAAATATCTAGAATTGCCTCTTTGACTTTAGTTATAGCTTCATCGGAGCTGTTTGATGAAACAGGCAACATAATATGTCCGAGGTTTACATCAGGTGTTGCCCAGGATCGGCCAGCTTCAGTATTAAGAAAGTTATCTATGGCTTGTTCGCTGATAGACACTCTTTTGTTCATATTTCCTTCTTGCACTCGACCAATTAGTAGTTGTTCCCTTACTTTTTGTCGGAAAATAGATGGACTTATCCCACCCTTTTCTGCATCATCCAAAAGCTCTTGTAAAGTTTTACCTTGGCGTTGCGCAGTCGCATTTATTGCATTATTAACCTCCTCATCAGAATATCTTATTCCAGCCTGTTTAGCTTTTAACAGCTGAATCCTTTCAATAATTAAGCGGTCTAAAACTTGAGATAAAATCTCTTCTTCTGGCGGTGCTTTAGTGTTATTGGCTTGCAGTCTTCCGATTACCTCTAAAGCTCTTTCTTCAAGTTCGCTTCTCATTACAATTTCGTCATTCACAGATGCTACTACCTCATCCATGAGTATTTCTTCCGCAACCAGTGGAAAGGAAATTGTAGTAAAGAAGAGTGCTATAAATATATACGACAATGAAAATTTTACTTTTATCATAAGTTATCAGTTATCAGTTATCAGT
The DNA here is from genome assembly GCA_964276025.1 of uncultured Porticoccus sp. GTDB lineage: Bacteria > Pseudomonadota > Gammaproteobacteria > Pseudomonadales > Porticoccaceae > Porticoccus. The sequence goes on from CAXYDD010000002.1 coordinate 531,979, forward strand.
TATCAGGTATTTCATAACCAGATATTCCATCTTGAACTATACGATCCATTTTGGACCCAAAACCTGCAATACCCTTTATTTGGAACGAAAGAAATACACCATTATCTTCCTCTAATTGATCCATTGGTAATGATGCTAGATCATCTCGATCAATGAATTTACGGCCCAACAGGCTAACTCGAACACAACAACTTTCATACTGCACTCCAATGAAGGTTTCTAAAATTCTAGTATTAGTGACATCATAATTATGACGAGCTACAAAATCCCAACTCCTAGTGATTGGATATGCAACAGAAAAGTCACTTTGCTCAATATCATCGTCATACTTTTTGCCATTTATTATTAATGGATCTTTGTTATTGAATCGATAACTGAGATTTAGAAGACGATTTCCTTGTCCACGGTATCCGAGACCAAAGCTCCCACGATCAAGCTCACTATCATCTGAATCGTACTGTGCATCTGCAATAGCCCTCCAGTTGTTGCCGAGTCTCATCTGAAATTCTGCCGCATAAGGAGAATCATCTCTTTTCATCTCTTTAGTCACAGATGTCCCTAAAGATACACTTCGATCATCAAAGTAATGAATTTGTCCAAGACTAGCACTAATTCTTTCAATACCATCTTCATCATCAATGAGGGCTGTTGTTAGCCCTATAGAGACTTGCTTTGTATCAGATATTCGATCACCACCACTAAACTGTTCATCTCTAAATAGCATATCGTAATCAAAAGTCGTCTCACCTGTATCAAAAATTGGTAAATCGCTTTGATCTTCGTCACCTGCTATTACCACATAAAGCCTTGGTTCAAATGTATGTGTATATCCTTTCAACCATGTCGTTGCTCTATCGAGATATATTCCTGTATCTATAATTCCTATAGGAACCGTTACTGATGGACTATCATCTCCCCCAGTATATACAGGTCCATCTAAATCATATGTTCGATGTTTTATTTTTACTGTTGGACGGAAGTATCCCCATTCCCAAGAATTATCCCAACTAGCAGCATAATCCAATTTTAGCCTACGACCTGTTACTTTTGATTTTTCATTATGATCATAATCACTGAATTGATTTTTCATTCTAAATTCAAAATTACCAACAGTAAAATTACCATCAGCTTGAATTCTAGGAAGCAGTTTGTATTGATCCAGTCCTTCTTTAATAAGTGTTTGATATCCTGAGCCTTCAACCAGAAAATCCCAATTTTTAATTCTCTTTGTCACCATGCCTTGCTGTTCTAGATAAGATTTACTAATTACCTCGAGCGTTGTGGTATCAAGATCTTGAAAGTAGTCTTCATCACTTGCTCTTGTATAATTTAGACTAGAGCTCCAACCCTTTATAGATCCATTATGTCTTAAGTCAGCCACCCATCTATCTTCACCTTCTTGGAGTTTCTTATTCGTAATAGGGTTAATATTATCATCATCATCTCCACCACCATCATCACTAGAAAGGAATGCTCCACTAAAAATGGTTTCGGATATTTTAGAAAGATGGCGCACTTCTAATTCAGCCATTTCCCCTCGCTCTTCTATATATCGGGGTGTGAAAGTAGCATCATAATTTGGCGCAAGATTTAGATATATCGGCTGCGAAAAATCTAATCCGTTATCCTCAGTATTTTCCCAGCTAGGAAACAGAAGCCCACTAGCTCTCCTATCATCAATTGCAAATCTAACCCAAGGCACATATAAAACCGGGATATCTTTGACCTCTAAGCGAACATGTTTGCCAGTAGCAATTCCTGTTCCAGGATTTACCTCCAGTTCTGAGGTTACAAGACGCCACGCATTATTTCCAGGTTCGCAGGTAGTATAACCACCATCTTCAATATAGAAAATATCTCCACCGGGTCTCTGGAGATTCTGTGCTGTGCCTCGGGCTCCAGATTCGTGTAATAAATATGTCGCATTGTTGATTTCGACATCCAAGGAATCCATATTCATATGTGCTGCATCACCTCGGAGTAATATACCTGGTTCTCTAAGCTCTATAGCGCCCTCTAAATCTACTGTTCTATTAATTTGGTCGACAGTTGCTGTATCGCTTCGGGATTGACGATAACCTTGTGTGATGTTTACATCACCTTTCAGATAAGCGACATTATCTTGAATGAGTTCTGAAGATTTGGATGCAACTCTTAGTGGTGAATCTTCAGGCTTAAGATTTGAGTCTGGATAGTTACGTTCCGGTTCAATATAGGCACCACAGCATCCAGAGGCCCTTGAAGCTAGCTGTTCTTCAGCAAGATCTTCTTCATCAATCCAGTCAAGATTGTTAGCTTTTTTGACCTGTGGGACGATCTCATTTTTAATTTCTTCTTCTTGTACAACACCAAAAGTTTCAATTTTATTAGGTCTTGGGTATTCATTTCCTAATACAGACTTTTGGGCACAAATCCACTTTTCATCATCCCCTGTTGCACATTCCCACTGGAGGTATGTATTAGTTGTCTCTGCAAACGATAATTGTGTGGACAAGATAACAAAAAAAACAAATGTTGCAGATAAGCATGCTGAACGTAATACGCCAAAGGATTTTTCACATACGTGTCCCATACCTTTTTGCATTATGATTATCCGTTTTTTTTGTGAATAAATTTTTAGTAATCTAATCAATGTTACATTTTACTCATTCTGAAGCATCATGCGAGGGTTTGAGGTAGAATCTGTAGTCTTTTTTTTATTGAATGAAAAATATGATAGATTTAACTCTTCTTGAAAACTGGATTCAGCAACACCTGCCAAGTAGTTCTAGGCTTACTGAACCTATGTTGCTTGACCAGATAAATAGTGATGCAGGTTTTAGACAATATTTTAGAGTTAACTCTGACCCTACTTTGATAGCTGTTCTATCACCGCCATCCAGTGAGAATAACACTTCTTTTGTCAGATTATCGCAGTGCTTTAGAAAAAATCATATACGGGTCCCACTAGTCCATGCTGTTGATTACTCATCAGGATTCTTATTATTAGAGGATTTTGGAGACGATTTATTGGCATCCTCATTGGTGAGTAAGCATGCAAAAAAATTCTATGCTTCCGCAGAAACAGAACTGATTAAAATTCAGCAAATCCCTAAAAATGAATCTAAGTGTCCAGTGTATGACAGAGAGCTATTGATGGCTGAAATGGATTTATTTAGAGAATGGTTTTTAAATAGGTTAATAAAAATCGATTTAGAAGAAAGTGACAATCAGCTCCTTGATCAAGCTTTTTCAGTTATTGTAGAAAGTGCATTACAGCAAACTCAGGTAGTCGTTCATCGGGACTTTCATTCAAGAAATCTAATGAGATTACCGGATAACTCTGTTGGTGTAATTGATTATCAGGATGCTTTGATAGGGCCTCTGACTTATGACGTAGTGTCTCTTTATAGGGATTGCTACATCAGGTTGCCAGAGAATTGGGTAATACAAAAATCGCTAGACTATTATCGAAGAGCTGAAAAACTAGGTATCGCGCCTAGTGCTTCTGATAAAGAAATTATCTCCTGGTTGGATTTAATGGGTCTTCAGCGACATATTAAGGTGCTTGGTATTTTTTCAAGATTACATTTGCGAGATGGTAAGCATGACTATTTAAATGATCTGCCACTCGTAATTCGTTACATACTTGAGCAACTAAGGCCATATCCAAAACTATTTAACTTCTTAGAATGGTTTGAATGCAAGATTCTTCCGAAGGTTTCTAGCCAATCTTGGTACAAGCCGTGGGAAGAAGCTGGTGATTCTGAGATACAAAGCAATGAGGGGTTCAAGTTATGAAAGCAATGATTTTGGCCGCAGGTCGTGGAAGAAGATTGGACCCCATTACGGCAAATATTCCTAAACCACTTATTAAGGTTGCAGAAAAACCTTTGCTTCAGTATCACATTGAAAATTTAGCTTCAATCGGGATCAATGAAATAGTAATAAATACATGCTGGTTAGGCGACCAAATTGAATCATATTTTGGAGATGGAAAATCTTTTGGGGTGAATATAAAGTGGTCGAGAGAGTCAGAATTATTAGACACAGGTGGAGGTATTAAGAAAGCTCTACCTTTACTAGGCAGTGAACCCTTTTTGCTAATTAGTGGCGATATATGGTCTAATTTTCCATTAGACATGCTCTTAAAAAAGAAATTACAACCTAAAATTCGTGCTCACTTAATTTTGATTCCTAACCCAAACCATAATTTTAAAGGAGACTTTACTATAGACTCTCAAAATATGGTTGGTCTTCGAGTGCCTCAAAGCGATACTTACACTTTTAGTGGAATTTCTATATTGGATCCAAAGATTTTTTGCTCACAGAAGCAATCTATGAAGAAGTTTCCATTACGAGATATTCTAGCTAAGGAAATTGCTTACAATGGTGTAACAGGTTCAATTTATTATGAAAGTTGGTGGGATATTGGTACACCAGAACGTCTTAGTGCGTTGAATAAATTTTTAACTAAAAAATAGAGAAGACCAAACCCATTTAGAACGAATTCCAGTGTGTTTTCCTCTAAATGGCGAAACTTAAGTTCATTGAAGAGATATTCTGAGATTTTTCGCATTTACTGATTTGACACCACATAAAGCTAAAACTAATATTATGAGTTCATCCCATGGAGCCCCTTGTCTTAAACCTTTTATTGCTCTATCTATTCCCCCTGATAGCTTTAACATCTGCTCTAATTGTCTTATTGAAATTCTACTAATAGCTTTTCTTATAAGAGACTTTCGTTTATCCCATATACCTAATTTTTGTAGAAGTGAGTCAATATTTTTTTTTGCAGAAACTGCTTCACTCGCTTTTATAAGTATCCTTAAATCTCTAGTAATAGCCCATAGAATAATAGTTATATCGGTACCTTCATCACGAAGCACTTGAAGAATACGACAAGCTTTTTTTGCATTTCCCTCCATCATTTCATCTAATAAGATAAATACGTTAAATTTTGCGTTGTCCATAATTAAAGCTGACATAGTTTCAGCTGAAATCTCTCCTTTTGGCGCTAGCAGTTTGAGTTTTTCAATCTCTTGGGTAGCAGCGAGAAGATTTCCTTCAACTTTATCAGTTAATATCCTTAAAGCCTCATCACTAACTTTAATATCAGACCTACTCAGCCGGCTAGTCAACCAATGTGGAAGTTGGATTGATGTAATAGGCCATATTTGTACAGAAATACCTACTTTTGTTATTGCGGTAAACCATTTGCTTTTATTAGTTGAGCGATCTAATTTTGGAGAAATAAACAATGTTAAAGTCTTGTTAGGTTTTTTTTGAAGATATTCTTGAATTATTTTTGATCCCTTATCCCCTGGTTTTCCAGAAATTATACGAATTTCTATAAACTTTTTTTCTGAAAATAGCGACATATTGTCAACTTCAAAAAGAATAGTATTCCAATCAAATTTACTATCTACATGAAATACTTTTCTTTCGTTATAACCGTTTAAAGCAGCTTGTTTTCTGATAGTGTCTGCAGAATCTTGAACTGAGACTGGCTCATCCCCACTGATAATGTATGTTTCAGATAGACCTTGCGAGCTCAAATGTTCATTGAGCTGCTCAGCTTTCAGGTTCATTTCGATTCATCGTTTTAATGGTAGCATTTAGGCGAAGGATAATATTTCTTGCTAATTTTCTTGTCATCTCTCGCTGAAGCATTTTGTTTTCTTCATTGTTTGTTGAAACATTATCTTCGTTATAGGTAAAGAACTTCTCTCTCCTCAGTGTTGTTTTGGGCAATAATACTTCCCCATTTCCAGTGGAAATTATAATATCGACTAACTCGGTAATTTGTAATTCAGAAACTCTTGCCGATGAGCTCACTGTTGCTGTTCGGCTTTTAGATCTCTGGTTTATCAGTGTGATAACGATTCCAGCTTTTTCTGAAGTATCTGCAATACCTACATTACTGAATTTAAGTGACTTAATGACCGTACGATACAGTAAACTGCTCTCGTCTCCACTAATAAAGACCTGTCCAATATTGCCAAGCACTTGAGCGGTCCCAGCATTTCTAAGATGCCAACCACAACCAACTAGAAAACTACATATTAGGGTACTCAAAACAGCAATAGAGATTAATTTTTTCATTGTGATCCATTCCCTCCTACTTGGCCCTGTACAATTTAATTTGTTGGCATATTACATCTAGCTGGCAACAATATTAACTAATTTGTTAGGCACTAATATTATTTTTCGGATAGTAAGTCCCTCAGTAAAGCGCTTAACATTTTTATGTTCTTTGGACATGTTCTCTATAAACTCATTAGTTGAGTCATGAGGCACTTCAATTTGCGCTCGCAATTTTCCATTTACTTGAATGATAATCCTTAATATTTTTTTTGTTAAAATTGATTTATCTGCATTTGGCCATTTTTCATTGATCAGCATATCTTTGTTGCCAAGCATATTCCATAGCCGATCGCATATATGAGGAGCGATAGGCGATAAAAGCAATACAATAGTCTCTAATGCTTCCCTCTCAACAGCTAGCTTGGCGACACATGACCCCTCAGGCATTCTGCCTATATCATTTAGAAGCTCCATTATTGCTGCAATGGCAGTATTAAATGTTTGTCGATTGCCAAAGTCATTACTTACTTTAGAGATAGTAGTATGTGTTTTATGTCTAAGATCTCTTTGCTCTTGGTTTAGTTCCTCAGGAATAATCGGCTTCTCATCTACCGCCAAAATATTTTTGTTGACTGCTTTCCAGAGTTTGCGGAGGAAGCGTGATGCTCCCTCAACTGAACTATCATTCCATTCCAGCGATTGTTCAGGCGGCGCTGCAAACATAGTAAACAACCTCACTGTATCAGCACCATATTGATCTATTAATTTTTGTGGATCTACAGTATTACCCTTTGATTTAGACATCTTCATGCCATCTTTTAACACCATACCCTGGCAAAGAAGCTTAATAAAAGGCTCATCACAAGAGACTAATCCTTGGTCTCGCATAAGTTTATGAAAAAAACGTGCATACAGTAAATGTAATATAGCATGCTCGATCCCACCTACGTATTGATCAACTGGTAGCCAATAGTTTGCAGCATTGCTATCGATCATTCCTTTTTCATAATCTGGACAGGTATATCTTGCGTAATACCAACTAGACTGCATAAACGTGTCAAAAGTATCAGTTTCATGCTCAACTTGTCGATCATCTAGTACAGTTTTTTTCCAATCTAAATCTGATTTAATAGGAGATTTTATTCCATCCATAATTACATCTTCTGGAAGCAATACTGGAAGACGATCCATCGGAACAGGAATTTCCCCTCCATCTGCTAAATTAAACATTGGAATTGGGGAACCCCAATATCTCTGACGAGAAACCCCCCAATCCCGCAGTCTATATTGTGTTTTTATCTCTCCAAGTCCTAGTTTTTCAAGTTTCTTTGTAATAGCATTAAAAGCATCGTTAGGACTCAAGCCATTAAATTCTTTAGAGTTTATAGAAACAACATCATCTGATGATTCGGAAGCATACCAGTTCTTCCATTTATCTTTATCAAAAATATTTGATGTATATTGATCAGACGATCTTAAGCTCTTATGATTTTTGTTTTTTGTGCTTGAGAAAATATGATCAAAGACTTGTATTATTGGAAGCTGATAGTCATTAGCAAACTCAAAATCTCTCTCATCATGAGCAGGAACCGCCATTATTGCCCCAGTTCCGTACCCTGAGATAACGTAGTTTGCTACCCATATAGGTAGCTCTTCCCCTGAAATTGGATGCAATGCAGTTATCCCTAAATAAACCCCTTTTTTCGAAGATTTTGCGATGCTAGCTTCAGAGACTGGCTGATCTTTACAATCATTAATAAATCTTTTTAAATCTGAATTATTTTTTGATAGCGCTGTAGTAACTGGGTGCTCTGCAGCAAGGCAAATATAAGTGGCCCCCATTAATGTATCTGGACGAGTTGTATAAACTGATAAGTGGTCAACACCATCTATGGTTTTTTTTAGTTTAAACTTAATTTGGGCGCCTTGGCTTTTTCCGATCCAATTTTTTTGCATTAACTTAACTTGCTCAGGCCAATCTTTTAGGTCATCTAGTCCATCAAGAAGCTCATCTGCATATGAAGTAATTTTAATAAACCATTGAGGTATATCCTTTCTTTGCACTATTGCATCACAGCGCCAACAGCAGCCATCAATAACTTGTTCGTTTGCTAGTACAGTTTCATCATTTGGGCACCAATTGACAGTGGCAGTTTTTTTGTAGACTAAGCCTTTTTTATAAAGTTGAGTAAAAAACCACTGCTCCCATTTATAATAGTTTGGGTCACAAGTCGTTATTTCTCGTGACCAGTCGTAGCCAAACCCCAGTTTTTTAAGCTGGGTTTTCATATACTCAATATTTTTATATGTCCATTCTGCTGGCGCTGTATTATTTTTTATAGCAGCATTTTCTGCAGGCAAACCAAATGAGTCCCAACCCATAGGTTGTAGAACATTCTTACCCATCATTCTTTGATAGCGAGATATCACATCAGCAATAGTATAATTACGGACATGACCCATATGGAGTTTACCGCTGGGGTAAGGAAACATAGCAAGGCAGTAGTATTTTTCTTTGCCTGGCTCCTCTTTTACCTCGAAAGCTTTAGTTTCCGACCAAACTCTTTGACAATCGCTTTCAATTTCTTTGGAGCAATATTCTTCTTGCATTTTTTTAACCATATTGAGGTTTGGGATTTTTTTATATCTTTTCTTAAGTTTCTAATTATAGGCTAAAGGCTTCTTCAGACCCAGATAGATTTATTCATCGGCTATAATAGTTTTTATTTTTAATTGTTGCCTATAAAAGCATTTAAGGCGATCATTTTTGGATTCTCCATCCAACAAATACTAATAAAAAGGATAAAATAATTACTGGACAAGATCCGTTGTTTGCAAAGGGAGTTGAACCACTTCTGGGATAAAGTGTACCCTCTAAAATTCCTCGATTAAATGATGGTATAGTAACTGATACTTTGCCGTCAGCTTCTATTAACGCACTGACGCCATCATTAGTTGCTCGAATGAGAGCTTTGCCATTTTCTATTGCTCGCATACGAGCAATTTGGAAATGCTGCTTTGGACCAATAGTTTTTCCAAACCAGCTATCATTACTCATAGTTAAAAGTATATTGGAGTTTTTTGCAGAATTTCTTACCAATTCCGAATAGGCAATTTCATAGCAAATTGATGTCCCAATATTTATATTATTTTTTATAATAATATTTCTTTGATCTTTCGGACCAGAGCTAAACGCAGACATAGGTAAATCAAAAAATTTAATAGCCCCTCTTAACCACTTTTCGAAAGGAACGTATTCACCAAAAGGAACTAAATGTTGCTTATGGTATATTCCTGAGCCTTGTCCTAACACTAAAGCTGAATTGAAGTAACGAGGATTATTTTTTTTATTAGACTGAAGATGAGTTCGGAGTATAGTTGGAACACCAATAATTATTGCAGTATCAGCCGCTATCGCTTCTTTTTTTATAGAATCAAGATAATCAGACACCTCGTCTTGAAATACTGGGATTGCTGCCTCTGGCCAAACTACTAAATCATTGTTAATTAAGCTTCTGGTATCTTTTCGATATTGAGAAAGGATGCTATTTAATTTTTCTGGATTCCATGAGTGCCAAAGAGATATGGCTGGCTGTATTAAACCTACTGAAACAGGTTTATTCAACGGTTTTGTCCATTCAATTTTCTTTAAATACAGACCCCCTACCCAAAAAAAGATTACTAGTGATAATGAACATATTATTGGTATAGAAATAAATTTTTTTTGTGGGATCTTAGTTTTAACTTTTAGTTGAAATAAAAAACCTATTAATGCGCCGCAAAAAGCCACTATCCAGCTTATCCCCAGCACACCAGTAATAGGAGCCCAACCTGACAACCATGAATCAGTGTGAGCATAACCAAGGTAGAGCCATGGAAAACCAGAAAATGCCCACTCACGAAACCACTCACCCAGAACCCATAAACTAGGAAATAATATGAAGAAAGCAAACACTACATTGTATGATGGCGCTAAATTATCGATAGATGCTGATTTAATCTGGTTTAACTTTGAAAATATAGCAAACGGTAGTGCGAATAAGATCGATAAAAAAATGATAAATAACGTTATTAATAAAGCAGAGAGTTCCAGACTTGCTTGGCCATAGCGATGAATACTAACAAAAATCCAGGATGCTCCAACTGAATATAACCCGATTGCATAGCTTAGACTTCTATAGAAAACTAATCTAAATGATAGTTTTTCCTGTATACATCTTAAAGCCAGAACTGAGAAGCCACCTACAGAGACGATCCCTAAAAACCAAAAATCAAAAGGGGCCATAGAAAAAGGTAAAATCGAACCAAACAGAATCAATAGGAGGATATTTTTTATGTCATATTTTCTAAAAAAATAGCTCACAAGTATTAAATTTCCTAAAGAATAAAAACTTAATCACAAGATCAGCAAAAACCCTATAAAGTAACACGTTTTTTAAATACAATTTACTTCGATATGATCTGCATTTCTAACAACTTAACTTGGCGATTATTGGCCTCAGATATCTTAAATATGAAATTATCTATATTTATAGATTCACCAACTTTTGGCATTCGACCGAATCCATGTACAATAATACCACCAATTGTATCAAATTCCTCGTCACTGATTTTTACAGAAAAGAACTCATTGAAATCCTCTATAGCTGTAAGAGCATTGATAATGTAAGCATCATTGCTTAAAACGGTAATCATTTCTTTTTCAGCATCATCTGTTTCATCTTGTATTTCACCAACAATCTCTTCTAGTATATCTTCAATAGTTATAAGGCCGGCAATGCCTCCATATTCATCTACTACGATTGCCATATGATATCTTTGTTCTCGGAATTCTTTTAAAAGGATATTGAGCCGTTTGCTCTCAGGAACAATCGCAGCTGGACGTATTACAGTTTCGATGTCGAACGTTTCCTGACCTTCGAGAATGAGTGGTAATAACTCTTTTGCCAAAAGGATTCCTGTGATGTTGTCAGCATTCTCGTCAAGTACAGGGTAGCGGGAGTGCCTATTTTCTGTAACAAACTCCAGAATGTCACTTAAATTATGATGTTGAGGTATGATAGCCATTTGTGAGCGGGGGATCATAATTTCTCTAACTTGTTTGTCACACACGTTCAATGCACCTTCGATCATTTCTAGCGCATCACTATCGATTATGCCATTTGCTTGTGCGGACGCTAGTAGATCAGTGAAGTCTTCTTTTGACTTAGGGGTCGACGAAAAAATACTAGTCAGTTTTTCAAGCCATCCCTTTCCTTTTAAATTGGTTTTTTCACCATCAGTCATGAGTTATTGATATCTCCAGTATTTATATGTAAGGCGACGGAAAATTCAAATCGCTAAGAATCTTTACTTCTAGGGCTTCCATATTTTTTGCAGCTAAATCATCTTCATGATCATATCCAATAAGATGTAGGCTACCATGAACTATCACATGCGCCCAGTGCGCATTTATTTCTTTATTTTGCTCAGTTGCCTCACGCATGACAACTTGAACGCAAACAGCAAGATCTCCAAGTAGGGGAAAATTTAGAGATTCTGGTAGGTCTGCTGGAAATGATAGTACGTTAGTTGCACTATTTTTTTTTCGAAATTTATAGTTCAATTTAGCGCTTTCATCCTCATTAACGATCCTGATAGCAACTTCTGCTGGATTATTATAATTAGATAAGGAGGCTGACACCCATCGGTGAAAACATGCTTGATCTGGAATGTCTTTATAGCTAGAGACATTTTCTATATCTACATTAATTTTCATTATGAAAATAAATCAATCTAATTTGTTAGAAATCGTCTTTCTCATATGTTTCATATGCATCAACAATCTTGGTTACTAGTGGATGACGGATTGTATCTTTAGATACAAACCTTGAGAAGCTTATACCTCCGACATCTTTAAGTACATCATAAACATGAAGAAGTCCTGATTGACTTCTCGTTGGTAAATCAATTTGCGAGGTATCACCAGTAATAACTGCTGTCGAATTAAAACCTATTCTTGTCAAAAACATCTTCATTTGTTCACGAGTAGTATTTTGGCTTTCATCTAAAATGATGTATGAATTTTTTAAGGTTCTTCCGCGCATGAATGCAAGAGGGGCGACTTCAATGATGTTTCGATCAATCAATTTTTCAGCTGTTTCCATCCCAAGCATTTCATATAAAGCATCATAAAGTGGGCGTAGGTAAGGATCTACTTTTTGACTAATATCTCCTGGCAGAAAGCCAAGTTTTTCACCAGCTTCAACAGCGGGCCTCACTAGTAAAATTCTTTCTATTTTATCTTGTATTAATGATTCTACTGCACATGCTACAGCAAGGTACGTTTTACCTGTTCCGGCCGGGCCCTCACCAAAATTTATAGCATGAGTCTTTATTGCTTCTACATATTTTTGTTGATTAGCCCCATGAGCTTTTATAGTTCCCGTTTTTGTCTTTATTGATAAAGGATTTTGTATTTCTTTAGTCATTACAGATAATTCATTATCAGTTTTTTTTGATTTAATCATAGAGGGCTCAAGGTTTACATGTCCAATAGTTAGATGAATCTGATCTGCAGTTAGATCCTTACCAGTAAATAAAAAATCTTTATAAAGAGTAGTAAGAATTTTTTCTGCTTTAAGTGTTTCATTGCTATCACCGTAAAATGAAAAGATATTGCCACGGCTATGTATTTTAATATTTAGTCTCTTCTCTATTTGGTGAAGGTGCTCATCAAACTTACCACAAAGCGAGGCCAGACTTTTAGTATCGTTTGGTTCGAGCACCATAGATCGAGATGCTAATTGATCCTTCATATCTTGCCAGCTAATGAGTTTCGCAAAGCTCCAGTTATAAGAACTGGAATGAAATTACCTATCAAGGTGCTGTCATCTGATGTGAAGTTAACCACGCGGTTATTTTCAGTTCGGCCTTGTAGCTGACTAGGGTCTTTCTTAGAGATACCAGTGACCAAAATATTTTCAGTTTTCCCGACCATTTTCTCGCTTATAGACATAGCCTGTTGATTGATTCGGTCTTGTAAAATTTTCAGTCTTAATTTTTTCGTTTCTTCTGAAGTTTCATCACTTAAGTCTGAGGCAGGAGTCCCTGGCCTCTTGCTATATATAAAACTAAAGCTCTGATCAAAACCCATCTCATGAATAAGCTCCATTGTTTTTTCAAAGTCTGATTCAGTTTCACCTGGAAATCCCACAATGAAGTCAGATGATATGCTAATATCGGGTCGAATTTTTCGTAGTCTTCTGATTTTTGATTTATATTCAATTGCAGTATGACCCCGTTTCATTGCAGATAGTATTCGATCTGATCCACTCTGTACCGGAAGATGCAGATGACTTACTAATTCAGGAACTTCTGCATAAACTGATATTAAGTTGTCTGAAAATTCTACAGGGTGAGAGGTTGTGTAGCGGATGCGATCAATTCCCTCGATACCAGCTACATAGGTAATTAATTCAGCAAGATCAGATGTTTTGTCGTTAGGCATCTTACCTCTGTAGGCATTAACATTTTGTCCTAATAAATTAACTTCTCTTACCTTTTGTTGGGATAAGTGGGTTATTTCTGCAAGCACATCAATAACTGGACGACTAATCTCCTCTCCCCTCGTATAAGGTACTACACAGAATGTACAGTATTTAGAACATCCTTCCATTATTGAAACAAAAGCTGAAGCTCCCTCAGGATCAGGCTGGGGTAGTCGATCGAATTTTTCGATTTCAGGAAAACTTATATCTATAACGGTCGGTATCGATCGCTCTCCTTTTTTGCTCATCATTTCTGGTAAACGATGAAGAGTTTGGGGCCCAAAAATCAAATCTACAAAAGGAGCACGTTTGGCAATTGCTTCGCCCTCCTGGCTTGCAACACAACCACCAACACCAATTATCAAATTAGGATTTTTTTCTTTTAATTTTCTCCACCGACCTAATTGATGATAGACTTTATCCTCAGCTTTTTCTCGAATAGAGCAAGTATTAAGAAGTAATACGTCAGCTTCATCAGGATTTTCAGTTGCTACCATCTGGTGACTTTCTCCAAGCAGATCACGCATTCTAGAAGAATCATATTCGTTCATTTGACATCCGTGAGTGACGATATGGAGTTTTTTACTACTAATTTTTGACATATTTAGATTAGATTTTGGATTGTTTAATTTAATATTTCATATTATAGCGATAGAAGTGTTGAAAGCCCATCTTCCAATTGGTCAAGTTTATAAATAACTTGTAATTCATGGTATAATTAGTTGGTAAATTTTAGTTCATGTAAATTTAAATTCAGGGTACAAAAATGTCTTCAGCTTCAATGTACAAGGTAATTTTTTTAAATCAGGGCGAAGTATACGAAATGTATGCGAAACAAGTTTATCAAAGTGATCTCTGGGGGTTTTTGGAGGTTGAAGAGTTTGTGTTTGGTGAACGAAGTCAAATGATAGTTGATCCAGCTGAGGAAAAACTAAAAAGTGAATTTTGCTCAATAAAGCGAAGTTTTATTCCAGTTCATTCAGTTGTTCGGATAGATGAGGTTGAGAAGGAGGGTGTCTGCAAAATTTCAGTTGTTAAGAAAGGGGATAATGTTACGAAATTACCTTATCCCAGTGCCGCACCAAAACCTAAACCAAAATCTTAAATATTACTCTTCAGAAACTTTGATTTTTTGTTTTATTGAAGCTAATTTTATAGAGTTACAAAATATTTCCATTGCGCTATTTATTTCATCAAGAGCAGGAAATGATGGAGCTATCCTTATATTTTTGTCCTCTGGGTCCACTCCATATGGGAATGTAGCCCCTGCGGGAGTAAGCTTAACGCCTGCTTCTGAGGAAAGTTTTACAACTTCACTCGCTAATCCAGGCCTTGTATCAAGTGAAATAAAATAACCCCCTTTCGGCGACGTCCATTTAACTAGGTTAGAGTTTCCAAAATTTAATTTTAAATGTTCTAAGACACATGAAAATTTGGGTTTTAACAATTGAGCATGTTTTTTCATATGTTTTTTTAGATTTCGAAGGTCTTTTAAGACACCCATATGTCTTAATTGGTTAACTTTATCTGGACCAATACAAAAAACCTCTAAATGCTTTTGAATGACATTAATATTTTCTTTTGACGCCGCTAGAAAACATACACCTGAACCTGCAAAGGTAACTTTTGACGTGGAAGTAAACTGAAGGACGCTATTATTAGTATTTTGTTTTCTACAATAATCCATTATATTAGGCAGGTCTGGAGTGTTGTCATGAAAATCATGAACAACATATGCGTTGTCATAAAAAATTCTGAATCCAGGAGAGCTTATATTTGCTAATTTTGCTAACCTTTCGATAGTATCTTGACTGTATACACAACCTGTAGGGTTAGAGTATTTGGGCACACACCATATACCTTTTATGCTGTGATCATGTCTGACTAACATTTCTACTTGGTCCATCACAGGCCCATTTTCATCCATCGGCACTGACAACATCTCAATACCAAATTCTTCACAAATAGAAAAATGGCGATCATAACCTGGAGACGGGCATAAAAATTTAATTTTTCCTTGGTCGCGCCAAGCAGAATTTAAGCCACTCAAACCAAATTGCCATGCGAATAACATCGTGAGGTACATTAAACTTAGGCTACTACTCCCTCCGACAATAATTTCATTTTTTTTAACACCCAGTAATTCTGCACCAAAAGAACGCATACTTGGTAACCCAGCTATATTTCCGTAGTTTCTCGCATCAATACCGTCAATTGAAAAATAGTCACCTTTTAATGATCCATCTAAAATATTTGATAGATCTAGTTGTTCCGTCGAGGGTTTCCCTCTTGTTAGATCTAAATTTAACTTAGTTATTTTAAAGCCATCATGTTTTTTATTAAGTAATTCATGCCAGTGTTCAAGCTCTTCGTGACTCATTTGATCAATCTGCACGTTAGGACCCCAGTATGCTATTTGAGTTTTTAATAAACCAGTTAACAGTATTTTCAAGACCCTCTTCAGCGCTATATATAGGATTATAGCTAAGAAATTTTTTGGCTTTAGTGATGTCAGCTAGGGAATGAAGGACATCCCCAGGTCGAAAATCCTGATAGCTAGGTTTATTTTCTATAGTTTGATAATTATGCTTAGCGATATTTTGAACAAGAATCTGATGCAAATCATTAAGTGTTGTGCTGGTTCCGTATGCTACGTTATATACTTGATTGATTGCATTCATATTCGTGGAAGTTGCAGCAAGTATATTAGCTTGAATCACATTATCGATATAACAAAAATCTCTAGATGTGGAGCCGTCTCCGTTAATGATACATGCATCTCCAGACAATAAAGAGTTTATCCACTTTGGAATTACTGCAGCATATGCACCATCTGGTGATTGCCTTGGCCCAAAAACATTAAAATATCTTAATCCAATAGTTTCCATACCGTATGTTTTTCCAAAAACCTCAGCATAAAGTTCATTTACATATTTTGTAATAGCATAAGGTGAAAGGGGTCGTCCTATTCTGTCTTCAGTTTTGGGAAGACCAGGGTGATCGCCATAGGTAGATGACGAAGCAGCATAAACAAAGCGCTTTGCATTCGAATCTCTCGATGCTATCAGCATATTTAAAAAGCCATTTATATTAGAGTCATTAGTTAAAACCGGATTTGCAATAGATCTCGGTATACTTCCTAGGGCAGCTTGATGTAGAACGAAATCAGCAGTATTACAGGCCTTTAAACAGTCCTCCAGATTTCTAATATCAGCTTCATAAAAAGTAAAATTTGACCAATTTTCCCCCGAAACGGCCTGAACAGCAGATAAATTATTACCGCTACTATTAGAAAAATTATCAATTCCAATTACACTTTGGTTAAGCTTAAGAAGTGCTTCTAACAAGTTCGACCCTATAAATCCAGCAACACCAGTTATAAGCCAAGTTTTGGGATTTTTTATAAGATCTTCTTTTGTTCGATTGTATGTAGACAAGCTTTATACCTTATTTTTTAAATTCAGATGAATTGACCAATAAAATTAAGATTAAATATCTACTAGATATAAACTTACATATGATACGACATAAAAACTGTCCATAAAACAAAAAAATAGATGCTTTCTTGAATCATCTATATTGATCTAATGCTATCAAACTTAGCCGTAGATAGTTGCAACCGAAGATTTCTAGATAGTATATTGTTCGGGTAACAAGTAGAACGCAGTTGAAGTTTACAATCAAACTAATACTTAAGTGGTGGCTACGGGTGGACTTGAACCACCGACCCCAGCATTATGAATGCTGTGCTCTAACCAGCTGAGCTACGTAGCCATTTAAGTATATTAATTTTTGAAATTTTACTTAGGTAAGAGGTCGCGGATTCTGTCGATTTCGCCCAGCCTTGTCAAGAATTTTTAATAAGACAACCTTAAACATTAAATCTAAAGTGCACAACATCTCCATCTTCTATGACATATTCCTTTCCTTCAAGTCGCCACTTTCCTGCTTCCTTGGCTCCCTGCTCACCTTTACCAACAATAAAATCATCATACGAAACTATTTCTGCACGTATAAAGCCTTTTTCAAAATCTGTATGAATTTTTCCGGCAGATTGAGGCGCTGTTGCACCTATTGGGACAGTCCATGCTCTAACTTCTTTTGGTCCAGCTGTAAAAAAGGTATGAAGTTTAAGGAGCTGATAGCCTGCAATTATTAATCGATTTAAGCCAGGTTCTTCCATTCCCATCTCACGTAGAAATTCTAATTTTTCGTCATCATCAGAAAGCTCAGCGATTTCAGATTCTAGTTTATTACATATTGTTACCATAGGAGCATTCTCTGATAGAGCAATTTTCTCGACAGTCTTAAGATAGATATTATTCTCGAATCCATTTTCATCCACATTGGCGATATACATCGTTGGTTTCAGTGTTAGTAGACACATTGACTTGATCATTTTCTTTTCAGTTATACTTAGATTTAGCGTCCGAAGTGGCTTAGCTTGATTAAGATGGGGATGAATTTTTTCGAGTAATAATTTTAGGTCTGCCGCCTCTTTATCTTGCCCACCTTTTGAAGCACGAGTTGTTCTTTCTATAGACTTTTCTACGGTATCTAGATCAGCAAGGGCCAGCTCAGTATTAATGATATCAATATCGGAAATTGGATCTATTTTTCCTTCAACATGAACTATATTTTCATCATCAAAACATCTAACTACGTGAGCAATAGCATCTGTCTCTCGGATGTTAGTTAGGAATTTATTCCCCAAACCTTCACCTTTTGAGGCGCCAGCAACGAGGCCTGCAATATCTACAAATTCCATAGTAGCTGGAAGAATTTTTTCAGGATTTACTATATTAGCTAGCTTTTCTTGACGAATATCGGGGATAGGCACAATACCAGTATTGGGCTCAATAGTGCAAAATGGGAAATTTTCTGCGCCAATGCCAGCCTTAGTTAACGCATTAAAAAGGGTAGATTTTCCAACATTAGGTAAACCTACGATACCGCAATTAAAACCCATTAAAATAGCTCTCGAATATTATAAAAATTTTTATTTAAAACTTAATTATTATATTGTATGAAGATCCTTCATTGCTTTATTCCATTTCCCCATTACAGCAAATGGAATGGTGCTAATACAATTAATAATACTTTCGTCAATTAGTCTTTGCTCATTCTGCGGAGCCTTTTTAAGTACGAAATTAACAACTTCGTCAGATTCACCTGGGTGACCTACACCTATTCTAAGGCGGGCAAAATCACTATTATTACCTAATGCTTTTATAGTATCTTTAAGACCGTTATGGCCACCGTGGCCACCACCTATTTTGTATTTTGATACACCGGGGTCGAGATCTATATCATCATGAACAACAAGGATATTTTCCGGATTGATTTGATAAAATTTAGATAAAGCAGCTATAGGTTTACCGCTTAAATTCATATAAGTATTTGGTATCAATAAACGTACATCTTGGGTATCTATTTTGACTCTAGAAGTGAAACCAAAAAATTTTTCTTCAAGTTTAAGGTTAGAAAAATATTTATGTGTAAGAATAGATATAAGAGAAGCCCCTGCATTATGACGAGTTTGCTCATATTGTTGACCTGGATTTCCCAAACCAACAATTAGCTGAACAATTTTGTCCAATACCTAAACCTCTCTGCTTGAATTAACAACTAGGAAATTTTTATTCGCTTTTCTCATCGCTTTCGCTTTCCTCATTATTTTCATCTTCGGTTTTCTCTTCACTATCTTCATCAACTATTACCTCTTCTATCTCTTCTTCTTTAG
The DNA here is from genome assembly GCA_964276025.1 of uncultured Porticoccus sp. GTDB lineage: Bacteria > Pseudomonadota > Gammaproteobacteria > Pseudomonadales > Porticoccaceae > Porticoccus. The sequence goes on from CAXYDD010000002.1 coordinate 551,320, forward strand.
GTTTGTTGACAGTAAATATAGGTGAATCACGATCTTCGCCATAATTTAAAGCAACACTTTCAACTCCACTTGGAAGTTTGATGTCAGAAATGTGAAGTATCTGTCCAATTTCTACCTCTGCAACATCCACTTCAATGTATTCAGGTAAATCTGCTGGTAGGCAAGATATATCAAGCTCAGTCATGCTACGAGTAATATTACCTCCACCAACCTTGACACCAGCACAAATATCTTCATTCATAAAGTGAATGGGGACTTTTGTAGTGAATTTCTGTGTTTTATTTACACGTAAAAAATCCGCATGCAAAATAATTGGTTTAGCTGGGTGACGCTGTAGGTCTTTTAAAATCACCTCTTCATTATTTCCTTCAACATTTAGAGTAATAATATGTGAATAAAATGCTTCATTTTGAAGCGCGTGGTCTAAATCTTTATGTAATAGGGATATTTTTTGTGGTGGATTTTTCCCACCATATACTATGGCTGGAACTTCCTTAGCTAAACGACGTAGGCGGCGGCTCGCACCTTTCCCCATATCATCTCGCGCTGTTACGTTTAATTTAAAATCATCTGACATTATTTTGTCTCCTAGTATTACATCATTACAATCCGCGACCAGAATTGAAGAAATGTATATTTTTAACCCGTAATTGGGTGATTACTTAACCATTAGGCGCGAGGATTTATTCCTCATCAAACATAGCACTTATGGATTCTTCGTTACTCACGCGACGCATTGCTTCTGCGAGCATCTTGCCTATAGTAAGCACTCTTATGCGTTCGCTTTTGAGAGCAGCAGTACTTGTTGGGATACTATTTGTTACGACCATTATATCGAGCTCTGAGGCCTCAATATTTTTAATTGCTTTTCCGGATAAAACAGGGTGAGTACAGTATGCAACTACTTGTATTGCCCCTCGTGCTTTTAGAGCATCAGCTGCTTTGCACAAAGTTCCAGCAGTATCTACAATATCATCAATTAATATACAAGTACGGCCCTCAACCTCACCTATAATATTCATAACTTCTATTTGATTCGCCTCTGGTCGACGTTTATCGATTATGGCTAGCTCGGTATTAAGTATCTTCGCCATAGCTCTTGCCCGAACTACACCGCCAATGTCAGGTGAAACAACTGTTGGTTTCTGATAGTTTTGACGTTGTACGTCATCAGTCATTAGCGGCAGACCATAGACATTTTCCACTGCGCAATCGAAAAATCCCTGTATTTGTTCTGCGTGCAAGTCCACAGTCATTACACGATCAACTCCCGCATTAGATATCATATCTGCTACAACTTTTGCACTTATTGGCACACGAACAGAGCGCACTCGCCTATCTTGTCGGGCATAACCAAAATAAGGTATTACAGCTGTGATTCGAGCAGCAGATGACCGACGAAGTGCATCGACCATAAGGATTAGTTCCATTAAATTTTTATGGGTTGGGGGGCATGTTGGCTGAACAATAAAAACATCCTGACCACGAACATTTTCGCAAATTTCTATATTAATTTCACCATCAGAAAACTGAGAAACAACAGAATTACTTAAGTTGATCCCTAGAAATTGACTTATTTCTTTTGCTAGCCCTGGATTTGCATTTCCAGAAAAAACCATTAAATTCGCCACAAAGTTTTCCTAATAGTTATTTTTGTTGCAACACTATACTACAATTATATAAAAATATGGCTGGGGTGGGTGGATTCGAACCACCGAGTGGCGGCATCAAAAGCCGCTGCCTTAACCGCTTGGCCACACCCCAATAGTTTTTTATTCAGAAGATAAAATCTTCAGTGCGGGAGACCTATTGACTCCTTTGGCAACAAAACCAAGCCATGGCTTTGGAATTTTTTTTAGTATAGCCTTTGCATCATCTTCTGTAGAAAAACTTGAGAAAATACTTCCACCCGTTCCTGTCATTCTAGCTGGAGCAAAATTAGCCAGCCATTTACGTACTTTTTTTACTTCGGGATAAAGATCTTCGACAACTAGCTGACAATCGTTTTTCCAGCAATTTTCTTCAGTGGCGCGTATTTTGATCGGATGAGTGTTTCTTGTCAAACTAGGATGACTAAATATTTTGGATGTACTTACAAATATATCTGGCGTCACTATTAAAAACCACTTACTCGGTGTATCTATAGGGGTTAATTTTTCCCCAATACCCTCCGCCCATGAAGTTCTACCAGAAATGAAAACTGGAATATCCGCTCCAATTTTAGACCCTATACTTAGAAGTTCGGTATTAGTTAAAGCTAAATTCCAAACAGCATTTAGACCAAGGATCGCTGTGGCAGCATCGCTGCTCCCACCACCCAAACCAGCACCTATTGGTAGTTTTTTTTTCAAGAGTATTTTTACTCCATGATCACATGCTGCATAGCTCTGAACGGCCTGTGCTGCTTGCAAAATAAGGTTTTCTTTATTTGGGATGCTTTTTTCATTGGTTGATAATTCTATTTTTCCAGTATCATTGGATTCAATTTCGAGACGATCACCAAAGTCAAGCATCTGGAATAATGTTTGCAAGTTATGGTAACCATTTTCTTTTTGACCAGTTATGTGAAGAAATAAATTCAATTTTGCTGGAGCAGGTAGTGATAGTTTCATTTTAATTCTTATTTAATAACCCATTTTTTAATGTTTAAGTTGAATTCATAAACACCTTTTTTACCTTTTATTCTATTTGGTAGCTTAAATTCACCTATGTTTTTATAGTCAGAAAAATCTAATTTCCACCCTGATTGTTTTAATGAGGTAAGAGTCCCATCATCATTATATTCAGATTCTATATTAGTCAAACTGGGTGAGCTCATGCCTTTTATCCAAAATTTTAGATGTTTTATTTGTGCTCCTAATATAGTTTTTTTCTGATAAATACCAGAATCCTGAGGAACAGAAATATGATAATACTCAGATTGCATTTTAGTGTGATTGAGATTCCCCTGGATTTTTTTTGCATTAATGCCAAACGGACCACTTAATTCAATTTCGAAATTTTCTTTATTCTGACTCCAAGCTACCTTGACACTTCCTCCTCCTTTTGAATCTCTATAGCCAATTTTACCTTTAATAAGCCAGTGGTCCAAAGACTCTAGTTGATTAAAATGATCTTCTTTATAGATTTGATTTTCAAAAGTATTGTTTTTATTAATAGCACATGAGTTAGCTAATAACACAATCAAAAAGAAAATAGTGTAACGTATAAGTTTACTCAACTTTAAATTGCTCCATAGTTTTCATTATGATGGAGTTATTTGGGTATTCTTTTAAAGCCTCATTCCACACTGAGGTAGCTTCATCTTTTCTATTTATCACCCAAAGTACCTCTCCAAGATGAGCAGAAATTTCTGGTATTGGTTTAGATAGGTGTGAAACTGCCTTCTTAAGATATTTTACCGCATCTTCATATTTTCCTAGTCTATAGTAAACCCACCCCAAACTATCCAAAGTTTCCGGAACCTCGGGAGAAATTTCTAAGGATTTGATTATTAAGCTGAGTGCTTCATCGAAATTGTTTCCATTAGTAGTCATAGAATATCCAAGAGCATTAAGGGCAATCGGGTCATAGGGGTTAATCATTAAAATTGCTTTAAGATCTTTCTCAGATTGAAGGACCTTCTTTTGGCGATCGCTAACTATAGATCTTGTATATAAAAATTTCGTATCATCCGGAAATTCAGCTATTGCTTGACTTACAAGGTCATACCCCTCATCTAAATAATTGTTCTCAATAAGCATATTTATTTCGATATTATAAAGACCTTTTGATAGAGCTAGAACTTTAGGACGGAGCTCAAGCATAGTTGCTCGAAAGTCATTTATTTTTCCTTGTGGTACCAATAGATTTTTCAACATTAGCATTGATACATATATCCTAGCAGTACCTCTTTTTGACTTTATATCTACATAGCCTGTATCTATACCTTGGATAAATTTCTTATAGTGAAAAAGTGCTTTTTCAGGATTAATCTCCGTATTTAGATTGCCAAGCTCCCAGTGAGACAAGTAATTAATCTCCTTATATTTTTGATCTTTTATTAATTGTTCATATAAGTTTATTGCAATATCTTTTGAATCAACTATTTTATTTACCGATGCAAATAAAAATTTAATTGTAGGATCATTCGGGTACTGCTCATAAAGCATCGATGCTATTTTGTATCCATTCCGCTGGTCTTTTTTCATTGACTGCTTTGCAAAACCTATTTTTAAGTTGCGTTTTTTCTGATCATTAAGACTCGATTCATCTATGAAGTTATAAGCCTCCTGTTCTTTTCCCTGCTTGAAGAGAATCTCGCCTTTAAGCTCTATAGGTGAACTTAAATATTTTTGTTTCACTTCTCGTTTTAAAACTTTATCTATTAATTTAAGTGCTTTTTCGAGTAGACCTTTCTCATAAAAAATTTCTGCTTTAACAAAATCTATATACGAAGTATCAGTTGATTTGACCTGTATTTTTTGAATAAAATTTAATAGTTTATCCATATTCTGTTTACTTGCTAGTGATTCGTATAGAGCAATAAACGGTCGTGCATCATCATATTCTATTGCAAGAATAATTAAGGGAACTGCTTCTTCATACCGACGGTTTTTTATGAGAGCAATAGCATGCAGGCTTTTTGCTGACATCCAGTTAGGTTCTACTTCGATCCATAATTTAGTCATTTCAAGAAATAAAACAGGATTATCATAGTGAAAAGATATTTTGGCTGCCCTTTCAATTACTTTTGGATCACGAGTCTTCCTTGCTTGTCGGCTATAGTTTTCTTGTGAAATACCATCTTTTCCCCTCATGCCAGCAAATTCTGCGGACATTAAGTCATATAAGCTATCTTCAGGGAATGCTCGAACACTGAAATTTTTTCGCTGAAATAATTTATTTTTATTAGCTTTGATTTTTGCTTCATATTTCGGGTGTTTATTAAGATCTATTTTATTCGTATAAACAGGCTTTATGTTTTTATCTATAGAATTGGTACTACAGCCAATAGTTATTAGGCTGAGTACAAGTAATATATGAATTGAAGGTATAGAATTGTGCATAAGTTATTTATAATTTTCTGTTTTACCTAAAAACTTTCAGCCTTTGGTCAATAAACACATACTCTAACAATAAAAAAAGCTAATACGTTAGTTAAATATTGGTTGAATACTACTTGTCTTTAGGGCCATAGAACCGGACAATTGCAACCTAGTTTCATAAGTATTGAATTATGACTATTTATTCGCTTGGGGTTAATCATCATTCTGCATCTCTTGATATAAGAGAGAAGGTAGTCTTTGCTCCAAAAAAAATGACCAAAGCTTTACAAAATCTGATAAAAACTATTGATGTCAGTGAAGCTGCAATACTATCAACATGCAATAGGACTGAGATATACGTTGTTACCACTGAAGATTTTATGAATATTAACAATAAAGTTCTTGATTGGCTAACTGGTTACCATCAATTGATTCCGACTAGCCTCGATGGCTGTTTTTATGCTTACGAGAATGAGTATGTCGCAAGGCATTTAATGAGGGTCGCAAGTGGTTTAGATTCAATGATTCTAGGTGAACCACAAATACTTGGCCAATTAAAATCTTCGTATGCTGTTGCACAAGAGGCCGGTACTATTTCTGTAAAACTTAATCAGCTTTTTCAACATTCATTCTCTATCGCAAAGCGAGTAAGAACTAAAACAGCTATTGGGCAAAACCCAGTATCAGTTGCATATGCTGGCGTAAAGCTCTCACAACAAATTTTTTCAAATTTTCAAGATGTTCATGTTTTATTAATTGGGGCAGGGGAAACTATTGAGTTAGTAGCAAAACATTTACTAGAAAAACAAGTGGGAAGTATTACTGTTTCAAATAGAACTCTACGTAGAGCTGAGGTATTGGCTCAAGAATTTGATGCTCATGCAATATTATTTTCAGATATCCCTGAATTTCTTGAAAAAGCAGATATTTTAATTTCATCTACAGGCAGTCAGTTGCCAATACTTGGTAAAGGCGCAGTAGAATCTGCCATCAAAAAACGTAAACATAAACCTATGTTCATGTTAGATTTAGCTGTTCCAAGAGACATCGAACCTGAAGTAGCGGAACTTGATGATATTTATCTTTTTACTGTAGATGATCTTCAGGAGGTTATTCTTGAGAATATGCGTTCTCGTGAAGATGCTGCAGATAAAGCTGAAAAAATTATAGAAGATGGAGTGATTGAATGGAAAAGCCACATGCAAGGGCTAGATTCAGCTACCATGATTCGAAATTTTCGAAAAAATATAGAAAAGACACGTGATATCGAAATCCAAAAGGCTTTAGCTTCGATACAGGCAGGCCAGAATCCAGACGGAGTTTTAAGAAGTTTGGCAAGAAACCTAACTAATAAATTTATGCATACCCCATCAAAAGTTCTCAAACAAGCTTTAGAAGATGGACGCAAAGACGATATTCGCTTAACGAGTGATCTATTTGGGCTCAACGAACTAGGCGAGAATGACCCTAAAAAAAAATAACAGCACCTTAAAGATAATATATAAACAAATAATTGATAAGATACCTTAATGAAAGATTCTATTTTAGAAAAATTACAGTTTATTGCTGATCGACATGAGGAAGTGGGTGTGCTTTTAGGTGAGCCAGATGTAATTAATGATCAAAATAATTTCCGTATGTTGTCCAAAGAATACTCAGAAAACGAACATATCGTCGAAGTTTATAAAAATTATATGTTAGCTGAAAAGAGAGTGCTTGAGGTAAAGACTCTACTTAATGACTCTGATCGAGATATAAGGGAGATGGCTCAAGAAGAGACACATGAGGGAGAAAAACAGCTTGAGGCCCTTTTGCTAGAAATACAAAAACTTTTGTTACCTAAAGATAGTAATGATGGGAAGAATGTATTTCTCGAAATTAGGGCAGGTACAGGCGGTGATGAGGCAGCTATTTTTTCTGGCGACTTATTTCGCATGTATTGCAAATATGCTGAAAGCTCTAAATGGAAAGTAGAGATAATAAGTCAGAATCATGGTGATCACGGTGGATATAAAGAAATTATTTCTTTAATCACAGGTCAGGGGGTTTATTCTAAGTTGAAATTTGAATCTGGAGCTCATCGCGTACAACGGGTTCCAGATACTGAATCTCAGGGACGTGTTCATACTTCCGCTTGTACTGTAGCAGTTATGCCAGAAGTTGAATCTATGGATGATATAGATATTAAGAAAGGAGACCTGCGTATTGACACTTTTCGTGCTTCAGGCGCTGGTGGCCAGCATGTTAATAAAACTGACTCAGCCATTCGTATAACTCATATTCCAACAGGTGTAGTTGTTGAATGCCAGGATGACCGATCTCAGCATAAAAATAAGGCAAGAGCCATGGGGCTTTTATCGGCCCGCCTGAAACTTGCTCAAGAAACTGAAGCCGCGAAAAGTTTGGCTGAGGAGCGCCGCATGTTGGTTGGTAGCGGTGATCGATCTGAACGTATCCGCACATATAACTATTCTCAAGGTCGTATTACAGACCATAGGATTAATCTAACCTTATACAAACTGTCGGAGGTTATGGAGGGGAGTCTCGATGGAGTAATACAGCCACTAATAAATGAACACCAAGCTGATATGCTGTCCGAAATATCTTCATAATTATAATTAACAGTCATGTCATATATGCCTAATAAAACCTCTTCTAGCAATATAACTATAGCTAATATTTTGAAGCGTAGTGACGAGCTAAAAAATATCAGCGACACTCCAAGACTGGATATAGAAATAATACTTGCATATGTCTTAGGGAAAGATAGAACTTACTTATATATATGGCCTGATCTTTATTTAAGCTGTACTCAACAAAGTAAATTTAATCAATTATTTTCCCATCGGTTGCTTGGAAAGCCAATTGCCCACATAACAGAAGTTCGTGAATTTTGGTCTCTCCCTCTAAAAGTTTCAACTGCAACAATCATCCCAAGGCCAGAAACAGAGCTGTTGGTTGAAATAGCACTTTCCTTACCCTTGAGTCATAAAACATCAGTTTTGGATTTAGGAACAGGAACTGGCGCAATCGCATTAGCTCTTGCAAGCGAAAAAAAATTTTGGGATATTAGGGCTGTAGATTCTGAACCAAAAGCCCTTAAGCTCGCTGAACAAAATAGAAAATGTTTAGGCTTCAATAACGTAAAAATCCAAAAAAGTGATTGGTTTTCTTGTTTAAAAGAAAGCTTTTTTGATTTAATAGTTAGTAATCCACCATATATAAGTCCAGATGATATCAGTCTTCAGCATGGTGATTTAAGATTTGAGCCGTTGTCTGCTTTAATTTCTGAAGATTCTGGAATAGCTGATATTCGAAAAATTATCTTTGATGCTCAAAATTTTCTTAATTTTGGTGGTTGGTTAATTTTGGAGCATGCATATGACCAAGGTACCGAAGTTCGTCAACTGATGATGAATGCTGGTTACTATGAAATTAAAACTTTCTCTGATTTATCCAACCTTGATAGAGTCACCGCTTGTAAAAAATCTAATTTGTAATTCATTATTTTAATTCTTTATATTTACCGCCATGATAAATTAGTGGTGAATTACCATTACTATTGGTTTGTATTACACGACCCACCACTATCACATGATCACCTCCTGCATACTTGTGCTCTACAGAACAAAGGAGCTGGCACGCACAGTTATCTAACAATGGTAAGCTTTTAAAACCAGAGAGCCATGAATGCTTAGAGAATTTATCTACACTGGAGCTGGCAAATAGCTCAGAAATAGGTTTTTGGTCGCTACTGAGTATGTTGACTGCAAAATGCTCTGTTTGTTGAAATAGCTCAAATAATGTTGCTTCACGACCAATACACCATGAAATAAGAGGTGGATCTAATGATACTGTTGAAAAACTATTGACAGTCATTCCCTGTGGTTTCCCTTTTGGATCTGTGGATGTGATTACGGTGATACCTGTTGCAAAATTCCCAAAGGCCTTACGTAAATCTTTTGTTGTGTTATCCGCCATATTTTTGAGCCTTAAGATGCGTTATTGAATTTTAAGGGTGCTAGAGTAACCCAATAATAGATAAATTAAAAAGCACCTAAGATTAAATTTTATTACAGTTAAGAATAAAATCTGGAAATCGACTGAGCATATAAATCTCGTGCTACAATCACTATTGTTTTCTATCTTCTTAAGATTTTAAATTTAAAACTTTAAGAAGAACTATATTCATCTTAATTGGCTCAAAAATGAAAAAAATAGGTAACTTGGCTTCCCTAATACATAAAAAAATACAAAAATTTTCTCTATTAAGCGTAATCGCTCTTTTCTTTCAAGATAATATTATAGGGAGTATATACATTTGAAAAGCTGGGATTTATCTGAATTTAAAGTTGAGCATTTAGATGGCAAGTCGCGCTTTCATGATTTCGATCTACCTATCATTTTGATGCATGCAATATCTGATCTTGGCTTTCAATATTGTTCTCCTATACAAGCAAGAACATTACCATACACACTCAGAGGTCATGATATTGTTGGTAAAGCGCAAACTGGTACTGGAAAAACTGCAGCTTTTTTGACAACAATTATAACTGAACTCCTTAATAATCCCGTAGAGGATGAGCATTTTGCAGGGGAGGCCAGATCACTGATTATTGCTCCCACTCGTGAACTGGTAATGCAAATAGCTGGAGATGCTAGAGATCTTTGTAAATACACAGAATTGAGAGTTCATAGCTTGGTAGGAGGTATGGATTACGATAAACAAAAACGACATTTACATGAAAGTCTCTGCGATATATTAGTAGCTACGCCTGGACGTTTATTGGATTTTGCAGGTAGCAATGATGTCTATTTGGATAGAACGGAAATCTTAGTTCTCGATGAAGCAGATAGAATGCTTGATATGGGGTTTATTCCCCAAGTTAGAAGAATTGTTCGGCTTACCCCTCATCCAGATCATAGACACACAATGTTTTTCTCCGCAACCTTCACACCAGAGGTTATAGAGCTTGCAAGACAATGGACTGTTGATCCAACAACTGTAGAAATCGAACCAGATAATATTGCTACAAAAAATGTAACCCAAAAGGTATATATAACCTCTACAGACGAAAAATTCGAATTACTAAAAAATATTATCAAACAAAATGAGGTCGAAAGTGTAATTGTTTTTGCCAATAGACGTGATCAGTGCCGAAGGCTTCAGGAAAAACTTAGAGGGAAAGGTTTTCGTGTAGGGCTTCTATCGGGAGAGGTACCACAGGGCAAGCGGATAAAAACACTTGAGGACTTCAAGTCCGGAAAACTTACTATATTAGTCGCTACAGATGTTGCTGGTCGAGGTATTCATATTGATGGCATAAGTCATGTGGTTAATTATACTTTGCCTGAGGAGCCAGAGGATTATGTTCATCGTATTGGTAGAACTGGTAGAGCAGGAGAGAATGGCACTTCAATAAGCTTCGCTTGCGAGGATGATGCATTTTTATTAGAACCAATAGAAAAATTACTAGGATCAAAGCTTTCAGCAGAACTTCCAGCAAAAGATCTTTTACCATAGCACAATAACTTTACCTTCTTTGAGCTTGCTTTATCGATAGACGCATCAGGCACCAATTGCTATAGTCGCTAATCTTGATGTTTCTTAGCAGAAATTTGCTCCTCTTAACCAATGGTCTCATTGAAGTTTCAAGCATATAAGATAGATACTTTAAAAAACTTTAAAAAAAACCATCTCTTCCAAAGAAAGAATGCAGAGATACTGATATCGGAGTCTCCCCCTTATGTTATTCGCTAATCTTGGCCTGTCAGCAGATATAGTCCGTGCTGTTTCTGAGCAGGGTTATAGCCAACCAACACCAATTCAAAAAAAAGCTATCCCCATAGTTCTAGAAGGTTTGGACGTTCTAGCAGGAGCTCAAACAGGAACGGGTAAAACAGCTGGATTTACCTTACCCATGCTTCAGATATTGAGCCAGTGTGATCACGAAAAAAGACATCGACCTATCAGGGCATTAATAGTTACCCCAACAAGAGAGCTTGCTGCACAGGTATCAGATAATGTCACAAATTATAGTAAATATTTGAAGATAACATCTACAGTCGTTTTTGGGGGTGTAAAGATTAATCCTCAGATAAAAAAATTACGCTCAGGTATAGACATCTTAATAGCTACTCCTGGACGTCTTCTCGATCATGCTAATCAAAAAACAATAGATCTTTCTAAGATAGAAATACTTGTATTAGATGAAGCAGATCGAATGTTAGATATGGGGTTTTTGCCAGATATAAAGAGAATTTTGGGTTTATTGCCAGTGAAACGTCAAAACCTTCTGTTTTCAGCTACTTTTTCAGATGATATTAAGAAACTTGCAGATAGGTTGTTAAATAAACCCAAGCTAATAGAGGTTGCCCAAAGAAACACAACCGCTGAAAGAATAGAGCAAATTGTTCATTTGGTGGATAAAGGAAGAAAACGGGAACTACTTTCATTTTTGATTGGCTCTGGAAACTGGAAGCAGGTTTTAGTTTTTACACGCACAAAACATGGAGCGAATAAACTTACTAAACAGCTTCAAGCGGATGGATTGAAGTCTGCTGCTATTCACGGAAATAAAAGTCAAGGCGCAAGAACCAAAGCATTGTTTGACTTCAAGAATGGAAACATACGTGTACTTGTAGCGACTGATATAGCAGCTCGTGGCCTTGATATTGATCAACTACCACATGTTGTAAATTTTGAGTTACCAAACGTCCCAGAAGATTATATCCATCGCATTGGCCGTACTGGTAGGGCCGGTAACGAGGGTGAAGCCCTTTCATTAGTATGTATAGATGAATATAAATTATTAAGAGATATAGAACATCTTTTAAAATTTAATATACCAAAAAAACAAATTGATGGTTTTTTACCAGATCCTTCAATAAAATCTAAGCCAGAAGAAAGAGTTTCAAAACAAAAGAAAAGATCAAAAAGAAATTCAAATAGAAATAAACCAGAAGCAAACCAAGAAGTATGGGGTCGTGCTTCTAGGAGAAGTTTTTTGAACAGCAATTAGTAAAAGCTGTTATTAAAAAAGGCGCAAAAAAATTACGCCTTTTTTATTTAGTCTAAATTATTACCTATGAGTAAAAATTTAGCTTATGACAGTAATATTTTCAGCTTGAGGTCCTTTTTGACCTTCTGTAACTGTAAATTCTACTTTTTGTCCTTCCATTAAAGTTTTAAAACCTTCAGCGGCAATAGCGCTGAAATGAGCAAAAACATCAGGACCAGACTCTTGTTCAATAAACCCAAACCCTTTCGCTTCATTAAACCATTTAACTGTACCAGTAGTAGTAGACATAACTTTATCCTTTAAAATCAATAGTAATTTTAGTCTCTATAAAAGACCGTTATTTGCTGAAATGTGTTGCTATTACTTATGAAGAACCGGACGAGCTACTAAAGGTAAGACATCGAGATGGTGTACATAAATATAAGACGTACTTTCAAGCTATAATGATTATATACCAGTTTTCTTTGGAGTCAACGAATTAAAATTGATTATAAAATATTTTTTAATATAAATACCAATGACTTGCGTTTTTTTTTAGCCTTCTGGAAACATAACTAGCAGGACACAACCAACCTTTGACTGGGGCACATGGGCTGATCCTTTTGGGTGATGCAAGAATGTACCAACTCCATGATCCTCTCTTCCATCATTAAAAATTCCAGATAGAACATATACTTGTTCAGGACCATCTTCATGTATATCTAGTGCTCCATAATTAGCACCAGGTTTAAATTCATAGATATCGACACGTTTATTATTCTTTCCCGTCCAAAGATTTCTAACAGTAATTCCTGGAGCTCCTTCAATAGCTTTAATATCTTTCCAGTTACATGTACTTACTCCCTCAAAGTTCATTCCATTTATCATATTAGACCTCTTATAAAAAAATAAATTTGAATTCTATCTATTATATTATAAGTAACATAAATGTTTACACATTTTGTATAAATGGTAATGATAATCATTACATTAAGTAGCCATTGTGGGCATAAAGATTAGTTGATTGGTCGATAAGTCAGCTATTAGATTTTATTAATAAGTTTATTGGATTTAGTTTCCACCATATTTTTTCATAATAATCGTATATGGTTTTCCGTGGCTATGCTCACTTACTATAGTTGTAAAGCTTTTACCCGCTGCATTTTTTGCATTTATATCATAGCCTTTCTCAAGAAAAAAACTTATAAAGGTATCGAAATTATCTATATTCATACCTCGATAGGCTTTCTCAAGGAGATGGAAATCTGGATTTACATTCTGTGGTGGGTGAAAGTTTAAAAAGGTTTTTATTCTCTCATCGTCAAATACTTCACCTAAGACTTTTTCTTTATCTTTTAATATAGCCATGAATTTAAATTTCTATTTTTTTAAAGTTTAATATTATTGATCAACTTGCTAAGTTGTACTCTTAAAATTTCGTTAACCTGCTTTGGGTTTGCTTGGCCTTTAGATGCTTTCATAATTTTCCCTATAAAATAACCTAACATTTTTGAACGTTTGGCTACCTCTGCTTTTATATAATCATCTACCTGAGTAGGATTACTTTGCAATATATCGACGACTAGTGACTCGATAATACTACTATCTGATACTTGCTTTAGGCCCCTCGAGTTTATGATACTATCTGCGTTACCGTCTCCTTTCCACATTCCATCGAAGACTTCTTTCGCCATTTTTCCTGAAATAGTATTATCTAAAATGCGACAAATCATTTCTGCGAGATCTTCTGATTGAACAGGACATAGAGTAATAGATAAACCGGTTGAGTTAAGGCGAGCTAACAGTTCTCCCAGAATCCAATTTGCAGCGATCTTAGCATCCCCACTTTTTTCAGCTACAGCCTCAAAATATTGACCTAAAAGTCGATCACTACTCAATATATCGGCATCATAATTGGAAAGCGAGTATTGCTCTCTGAATCTCCTACACTTAGCTTCCGGAAGTTCTGGCAAAGTACGACGAATTTCTTCAATGTATTGATCTTCTATGACAACAGGCAAAAGATCAGGGCATGGAAAATATCGATAGTCATTAGCTTCTTCTTTGCTGCGAAGAGATTTTGATTTTTTAGTTTCTCCGTTAAAAAGTCTCGTCTCCTGTGCTACCTTTTTTCCATCCTCTATTAAGTCAATTTGTCGCTGAACTTCCATAGTGATTGCATCTTCCATAAATTTGAAGGAGTTTAAATTTTTAGTTTCTGTTCTAGTTCCAAGGGTTTCCCCAGGTTTTCGAATTGAAACATTCACATCAAATCGCATAGAACCTTGTGCCATCTCTCCATCACAAATCCCAAGGGAGATAACAATACTATGCAGTTTTTTAGCAAATAAAGTTGCTTCTTCTGCGCTACTTAGGTCTGGCTCTGAAACAATCTCTATTAAAGGTGTTCCTGCTCGATTTAAATCCACTCCAGTCATCTGTTGAAATTCTTCATGTAATGATTTACCTGCATCTTCTTCTAGATGGGCATGATGGATTCTAATCGTTTTTTTTGTACCATTTGATAATTCAATATCTATATTTCCCGGCCCTACGATAGGTTTTTCAAGCTGCGTAGTCTGATAACCTTTTGGAAGATCTGGATAAAAGTAATTTTTGCGCTCAAAGATCGAACATTTTTCAATCTTTGCGTTTATAGCCAAACCGAACATGATTGCTTGCCTGAACGCTTCTTCATTCGGGACAGGAAGTGTACCCGGCATCCCCAAGTCTAAAGCAGATGCTTGTGTATTAGGCTGTGAACCGAAGGTGGTGCTGGAACCTGAGAAAATTTTGGATTTAGTGGCAAGCTGAACATGTACTTCAAGGCCTATAACAGTTTCCCATTCCATTATTCGAGCCTCATTTTACTTATATTTGGTATTTCTTTATCTTTAGGATAGTGTTGATGCCAACCTGTAATAGATTGATACTGATGTGCAACATTAAGTATAAGTGCTTCTTTGAAGTAGTTACCTATGATTTGTATACCGACAGGTTTTTCGTCGACTAAGCCACACGGGACAGACATACCCGGCAGTCCAGCTAGATTTGTGGCTATAGTAAAAATATCTTCTAGATACATTTCTACAGGATCATTACTTTTTGCGCCAAACTCGAAGGCCGGGTTTGGACATGTGGGGCCTATAATTACATCAACTTCATGAAATGCTGAAACAAAATCTTGTTTTATTAGGCGTCTAGCTTGCTGCGCTTTTCTATAGTATGCATCATAGTAACCAGCAGAGAGACAGTAAGTACCGACTAATATCCTACGCTTTACTTCATCACCAAAACCTTCGGCACGACTTCTCGTGTACATGTCATTTAAATCTTTTGGATTTTCGCATCTATGCCCATAACGCACTCCGTCGAATCTAGAAAGATTTGATGATGCCTCAGCTGGCGCAATAACATAGTATGCGGGAACGGCAAGATGGCTGTGAGGAAGACTAATAGGGACTAATATTGCACCTTGTTTTTCAAGCTCAGCTAGTGCTTCTAAAACTGATTTTTCAGTTTCAAGATTAAGACCATCCTGAAAGTATTCTTCTGGAACCCCTATTTTTAGACCATTAACCGAACATGATATTTTCTCTACATAATCTGGTGTTATTATATTTGTAGATGTGGAATCTTTGGAATCATATCCAGCCATTATCTTGAGCATTAATGCACAATCTTCTGCAGTTTTTGCCATAGGCCCTGCTTGATCAAGACTTGAGGCAAAAGCTATCATCCCCCAGCGAGAAACTCTTCCATAGGTTGGTTTAAGTCCGCTTATTCCACAAAGAGCTGCTGGTTGCCGAATAGATCCACCGGTATCTGTGCCCGTGGCGCCCGGCGAAATTTGGGCTGCAATGGCCGCAGCAGAACCACCAGAAGATCCCCCAGGGACTGTTCTGATGTCCCAAGGATTTTTTACTGCTCCATAGTAACTAGTTTCATTAGATGAGCCCATCGCAAACTCATCCATGTTAGTTTTGCCTAAAACTACGGCCCCTTCACTAGAAAATTTTTCTACTACAGTTGCATCATAGGGAGGAACAAAATTATCCAGCATTTTTGAACCACAACTAGTTCGCACACCTTTTGTACAAAAAATGTCTTTATGAGCTATAGGAACTCCGCAAAAATCTGAGAATTCACCAGTCGCCCTTTTTTGATCAGCTAATTTGGCTTGAATTAAAGCAGAATCTTCACAGATAGTTATGAAACAATTATAAGCGCTATTAAGTTTTTTTATACGATCCAAATAGTGCCGAGTAACCTCTACACTGGAAAACTCTCGTGCATTTAATGCAGCAATAATTTCAGCAATAGTTTTTTCATGTATATCTTGGCTGCTCATAGGGCACCTTAAATCAGTCAATTACCTTAGGAACAAGATATAATCCATTTTCTGTTAAAGGAGCAAGATTTTGAAAGATTTGCCGCTGATCAAATTCAGTTACTACGTCTGCACGCAAACATTGAAATGCATCTGTAGGGTGAGCCATTGGCTGAATATCAATAGTCTTTTCTGCACCGAGTTGATTAATTAAGGAAAGTACATCTACAATACTGTTTGTAGTTTCTTTAATTGTTTCGTCGTTTAATTGTATGCGAGCTAGTTCTGCGAGCTTCATAATCTCTTTATGGTTAATTATCATAATATGATTTCTATAGTTTGTTCATAGCTTTATATCGATAAAAATATGATTTCATTAAATTTTTTTAAAAATCAAAGTAAAAATATTAAGGTACCACATTCATTGATTCAGCGTTATTATACGCCACTATATGAATTTTAATATTAATTTAATTGTACTCAAAATTGCCTTTGAAGCTATTTTTCACAAAAGAACATAGACCTTGCTCTCGCACCTAGTGATTGTTAGAGTTAGATTAGTCTTTTAGTGCAGTCGGAACGTGTTGTATTAAAAAAGAAAAACTAAGGAGAGTAAAATGTTTAAGCGGTTGCGAGGAATGTTCTCTAACGATGTTTCTATTGATTTGGGGACAGCAAATACGCTCATATACGTTAAAGAAAAAGGAATTGTTTTAAATGAACCCTCCGTAGTTGCAATACGCCACCATAATGGACAAAAAATTGTTGATGCAGTAGGTGTTGAGGCTAAGCGAATGCTTGGCCGAACACCTGGTAATATAACCGCAATTAGACCTTTGAAGGATGGTGTTATAGCCGATTTTCAGGTTACAGAAAAAATGCTTCAATTTTTTATCAAAAAAGTACATGCTCATAGTTTTATACCACCAAGTCCTAGGGTTCTGATTTGTGTTCCTTGTGCAGCTACAGAAGTTGAAAAAAGAGCTATTCGTGAGTCTGCTTACAGTGCCGGTGCAAGAGAGGTTTTCTTAATTGAAGAACCGATGGCAGCTGCTTTAGGTGCCGGATTACCAGTAGATGAGGCTTGTGGATCAATGGTGGTTGATATTGGAGGCGGCACAACTGAAATCGCTATCTTGTCATTAAATGGAGTTGTTTTTTCTGATTCAGCACGAATCGGTGGTGATCGTTTCGATGAGGCAATCGGTAATTATGTAAGAAAAAAATACGGTAGTGTAATTGGTGAAACAACAGCTGAGAGAATTAAGTTTGAAATAGGGAGCGCCTACCCCCCTAAAGACGTAAGAGAAATTGATGTACGAGGACGGAATTTAGCTGAAGGTGTCCCAAAGAGTATTACGCTTAATAGTGACGAAGTTCTAGAGGCCCTTCAAGAGCCACTATCTGGAATAGTGCAGGCGGTTAAAAGAGTTTTAGAGCAATCACCACCTGAACTTGCTTCAGATATAGCAGAGACTGGCATTGTGCTAACGGGCGGTGGGGCTCTGTTGCGTGATTTAGATCGCCTCCTCGCTCATGAGACTGGTTTGCCAGTACTCATAGCTGATGACCCCTTAACTTGTGTTGCAAGGGGTGGAGGTAAAGCTCTTGAGACAATGGAGCGACGACATATGGATGTTATGTCTCATTAAAATCCTTAATTAGTATAGTTTTTCTCTTTCTTTAAATAATAAAGACTAGTGGTGCTGCGATATAAAAAAAATTTTCTCTAATGGCTCCTCAAATGCCCGACGAATGTTAATTTTGATTTTCGTTGCCTCTTCTTTACTCTTAATTGATACTACTACTCAGTGGTTAAAACCCTTACGAGCCTTTTTTTCTGGAGTCGTAACACCGATCCAATCGTTAACCCTTTTTCCTAACTGGGCTGATGAAATGATTAGTGATGTTTCTAGCAGCTCCTCTTTAAAAGAAAAAAATAAGCTCCAAAATACAGAATTATTGATTTTAAAAGCACGTCTTCAAAAGATGGCAGAATTATCTTCCGAAAATCTTCGTCTTAGAAATTTATTGCATGCTTCAGAGCTATTAAAAAATAATGTTTTAGTTGCTGAGTTAATAGGAGTGTCACCTGATCCTCTGAGTCATACTATCTTGATTAATAGGGGCGAAGATTATGAGGTATTTAAAGGTCAGGCTGTTCTTGATTCTGAGGGCCTAATGGGTCAAGTTATAGAGGTATATAAATCTAGTAGTAGAGTCCTCTTGATCAGCGATAGCTTGCATGCAATGCCCGTAAAAATTTCACGAAATGATGTGCGTTCTATTGCAGAAGGAAACGGAAGCTATGGGAATTTAACTTTGAGACATGTGACCTCTTCCTCAGATATAATTATAGGTGATTTATTAGTTAGTTCTGGCCTTGGCAAACGTTATCCAGCTGGGTATCCCGTCGGCTGGATAACCTCAATAGATAAAATAAAAGGAAGTCCTTACCTTAATGTAAATATCAAACCCACAGCCCAATTAGATAGAAGTCGATACTTGTTATTAGTCTCTCAGAGTGTAGAAAAATTTGGAGTAGGCCAGGATGCAAAATAATGATTTTATTTATGTTGGTTTATCATTATTTTTTGGGTTGTTGTTTCAGATGGTCCCGATAGCTGGTTTTACTGCATACTGGAGACCTCAATTCTTATTAATAATCACTATTTATTGGCTGTTTAGAAACCCATCCCAATATGGTGTTGGGTTTGCTTGGCTTATAGGGATAACATTAGATATATTTGCAGGAGAAATGTATGGCCGATACGCAATAGGTTTTTCATTTTGCGCATACATCTTAACTATATTAAGTAAACGTTTACAGCACTTCACTTTGTTACACCAGTCGCTACTAATATTTTTCGTGGTTTTATTAAATCAAATACTGGTAGTAAGCGTATCTGTTTTGTATCGCCCAAGTTGGGACTTTATTGCACTAATTGCTCCAGCGATTACATCTGCTATTATTTGGCCAATTTTATTATTATCCTTTAATAAAATTTGTAATAGATAATTAATTTATGAAAAATGTTTTTAAGTCGTATGAGATAATAAACTTTGTTTTATAATTAAGTATTGAGTTAAGGAGTAGTTTTTTTGGGTGAAAAAGTGTTTTTGAAAAAAGTTGCCCGTGTAATATTTTTGCTAGCCTCAGTGTTAGTTATTACTGCTGCTGCAATAATTTACGTAAAAAAAGATATTATTAGTGATATCGATTTACATCGTCCGAAGATAGACAATTATATATCCAGCATGCTTGGCATCAGAACAAAAAGTTCTTTTATAGAAGGCGAATGGAATCGATTGGCCCCTAAGATTTCCGTAAAAAAAATATCGATGTTCGATGAAAAAAATTCTCAAGCATCAGTAATATTAAATAATATAAGTCTCCAAATTAACTTGATACAAAGTATTTTTTCTCGAGAACTTGTTTCTCGGGAGCTTAGTATTGATCAGATGAATATATTTATAAAGGAGACTAAACAGGGTTCATGGAGTGTTGCTGGAAGAGATCTTGGTGGAAAAGATACTGGATTATTAAAAAATCTTTTTAATAATCGTTATATAGAAATTAAATCCATCAATTTAACTTTTAATTTTTTATCAGGGGTTAAATCTACTTTAAAATTGAATGACACTAGCTTAGAGAATAAAGGAAAATTCCATAGGTTAACTAGCAATGTCTATCTTGAAAAAAATAAAGATCCCGTTGATTTTATAATAGAGGCTAAAGGGAGAGGTCAAAATATAGCCAACCTTGATATTTCAGCTTATTTGAAATTTCATTATATTGATTTTAATCCTCCCTTAAAGAAAATTTTACGCAGTTTTTCCCCTAATATAGATAAAAAAATTATTGAACTTGAAGCGGCTATGAGTGGAGATGTTTGGTTTTCAGTCAAGAAAAGTGAGAATTATAGGCTCTATAGCACCCTTCATTTTAATGATATTAAATATAGTAATTTCAAAGATAGTGGTCAGATCAAAAAAGTCGATACAGATATTTATGGTTGGTACTCATCTGATCAAGATATGGGTTTAAGGTTTGATAATCTTAATTTAAGTTGGGATGACATTAAGGTTCAAACAACATCAATAAGTATTTCAAAAAAAATGCACGAAGAAAAAAAATTATTATCTCTAGATAAAATTAATTTAACTCTTCTGGACGAACTTATTCAAAAAATTGATGTAATGCCAAAGAATATTACTGATCTAGTTAGGAAAATTAAACCCACAGGAATGTTGCATAATTTACATCTCGAATTCATAGAACAAAATATTGACTCTGATTTTCGATTAAGAGCCAATTTAGAGAATGTTGCTACACACTCATGGGATGGAAAGCCTGGATTTAAAAAAGTAAATGGCTATATAGATATAAAAAATGCTAGTGGTTTTTTTGAGCTTGATAGTCGTAATGGCTTTGGTTTCCAGTTACCTAATATTTTTGATGAATATATTTATCGTTCGTCAGCTAGAGGGGATATATCTTGGCGATACAACAATGAAAACGGTGCTTTGAAGATTTTTAGTGGTCTGATGGAGATGGATGGAGTCGAGGGCCAAAGTAGATCTTATTTTTATATGGATATCCCTGACATCAGTTCAGGCTTAGATCCACAACTATACCTCACAATGGGTATAAAAAATCTTGATGCTCGCTTTAAGGAATCCTATATACCAAATAATCTTGATGAACGTTTGACTAAATGGCTCGATCAAGCAATTATAAATGCTCAAGTTTCAGAAGCAGGTTTTGTATGGAGGGGGCCTCTTACCAAGAAAAAAAATAAAAAATTAAAAAGAAATTTTTTAAATGAGACGCAAGTTTTTTTGAAGACCACTGACAGCAAGCTAAAATTTCATCCCGAATGGCCAGTGTTATCTAAATTAAATGCCTTAGTCACGATAGATTCTTCAGTAGTTGAATCTACAATTTATAGCGGTTCTGTGGGAGATGCATTGGTCCTAGAAACTGACCTTAGTATTAATCCTCATATCAGTGAATTTCCATACCTCTCTATCTCCGGAACTATCAAATCAGATTTTGATGTGGCTGTTGATTTGATAAGAAAATCTCCACTTAAGTCAAGAGTTATAGGCTTAAATAACTGGAATTTATCTGGCAAAACAGATATCTCATTAGACCTGAATATACCTCTTTCGAATCATAAAGCACATAGCTTTCATAATGTCGATATGACAATTAATACTGGTTTAATGTCACTAGTTGAAACTGATATATTTTTAGATAAATTAAATGGGGTTCTGAGTTATAGGGATGCTCAAGGG
The DNA here is from genome assembly GCA_964276025.1 of uncultured Porticoccus sp. Lineage (GTDB taxonomy): Bacteria > Pseudomonadota > Gammaproteobacteria > Pseudomonadales > Porticoccaceae > Porticoccus. Next base: position 572,979 of record CAXYDD010000002.1, read on the forward strand.
CTATTTTCCAATTCATTGAAAGGGTATTTTTTTAATGAGCCATTTGACTCCAAACTGGCAACTCACAACGGTAGCCTTTTAATAGATATGAATGGGCAAATATCAATGCCTTCCTTAGCCAATTTTATTGATCTTAAATCAGATCAAATATTTAAGGGAAGAGCAAACTTTGTTGCTAACATTAATGTCCCACTTGAAAACCCATCTTTTCCTATAGAGCTCAATGTAAATACCAACATGAAAGGTGCTGAGATAAATCTACCTGCACCATTTGGTAAGAAAGCTGATAGTGAGGAGAGTCTCTCAATAAATGTAATTTTTGACGAGAGGACCAATCTAAAAATAAATTTTGGTGAAGATATCAAGTCTTATTTACAACTAGAAAAAAAATTAATTGTAAATGGAGTTTTGTCAATTAAAAGTGATCGCTCAGATTTACCAGGTGTAAACCAATTTCTCATAGAGGGGCATTTGAAAGCAGCTAATTTACTACAGTGGAAGAATTTATATCCACAGTTGTTTAATGCAGATGATGCTAAAAGTAGTAACTTAAATCCTATTTTTGATATTGAAATTGATAAGATCGTATATGGTGGCTTAAGTATTGACGCAGTTGGTTTAAGTGGTGGCTATCAGAATGGCGATTGGATATTAGGTATTGAAAGTGAAGAGCTAGAAGGACATTTATGGATACCTTCAGATCATTCCAAACCGATACTAGTAGATTTAGAAAGACTCTATCTACCAACACCGACAGATTCAGCTATTACAAAATATTCAATACACCCAAGCGAACTACCACATCTTCAATTATCAGTCAGAAATTTCACTTTAGGCGACAAGAGGTTTGGTGAATCCAAATTACTCATGATACCCCAAGATAATGGCATAAAAATTACAGACATAAATGCAAATCTACTAGGTTTATCTATAGGTAATGAAGAAATAGAAACTTCAATTGAATGGGTTGTTGATCAAAATCACCATCACACAGTCTTTAATGGCTTATTAAGTCTTCAAGATATTGGTGAAACAATGAAATCATGGAATTATCCTTTGATTATGGACAGTAGAAAAGCTGAATTTTTGTCAGAACTAAGCTGGAAGGGAAAACCTTGGGAGATATCACCTGAATCTATAAATGGAACAGTTGTCATTAATCTTAAAGATGGACATTTTTATCAGGAGTCATCTGGAACCGCTAATGCATTAGTTCGATTAGTTAGCCTATTTAATTTCGATAACTGGATTCGTCGGTTAAAGTTAGATTTTTCCGATCTATACGAAAAAGGTATGAGCTATAATCAAATGAATGGCACCTTAGTGTTTGAGATGGGCCAACTTAGCTTTGATCCTCCCATAAAAGTCGATTTACCCTCTGGTAATATTCAACTAGGTGGGTCAGCTAACTTAATATCTGAGGAAATAGAAGCCAGTCTCGTAACAATGCTACCCGTTAGCAATAATTTGCCATGGGTAGCAGCTGCAGTTGGGGGCATACCAGTTGCTGCAGGGGTATTTATTACTAGCAAAGTATTCGAGAAACAGGTCGAAAAACTATCAAGTATTACATACAGTATTAAAGGTTCATGGATCTCCCCAAAAGTTGTTATGGAGAAAATTTTTAATATAAATACTGCTAGTCAAAAGGAATCAAAAAATAAGGATATCAAATTTGATTCTGAATTAGAGGATGGTTGATATTGAAAGATATAAACATACAATCAAAAGTAGCTTCTGTTCAAATGACGGGTGGGGTAAATCTGCAAGCAAATCTAGATCAAGCTAAATCATTTATAAAGATAGCAGCAAAAAAAGGTGTAAAATTATTAGTTTTACCTGAAAATTTTGCTTATTTTGGCCAACGTGAAATAAAAAATATTGCAATAAAAGAGGAGTCTGCTGGCCCAGCCCGTACATTTTTATCAGAACAAGCAAGTGAGAACAAGATTTGGATTGTCGGAGGGACAATTCCTGTTATAAATTCACAGGTTAGTAATCGTCAAAACCCATCATCAAGTTGCTTTGTAGTTGATGACTCAGGTTTTGAGGTTGCCTGTTATAAAAAAATACACCTATTTGATGCTACGGTAGACGATTGCGTAGGATCATATCGTGAATCTTCTGATTATAGTTCTGGAGAACAGCCAATAATCATCGATACCCCTATTGGAAGGCTTGGATTGGCTGTTTGTTATGATTTACGTTTTCCAGAGCTATTCCGTTATCTATTCGATCATGGCGCAGAGATAGTGGCTGTTCCAGCAGCGTTCACCTCACAAACTGGTAAATCTCACTGGGCTCCATTGCTAAGAGCACGAGCGATCGAAAATCTAATGTATGTTATTGGATCAAATATGGGAGATAGATATCATAAAAATCGTCCAACTTGGGGCGGATCAGCTATAATTGATCCATGGGGAAACATCATGAATGAACTTGAAGATGGACCAGGTATCATCACTGCAAATATAGATTTAGGATACCTAAAGAGTTTACGCAGCAAGATTCCAGTTCATAACCACAGACGTTTCAGCATATTAAAACCATAAAAAAATTGGTTTAAAATGATATTTTTTTGATGTTTGAGTTGATACTTCTAACATAAAATTTTAATAATTAATTGATTTAAAAGGCAATTTATAAAATGAAAAATTTTAAATGTAATTCTTTTGATGAGCTTATTCTTTTGATAGGCGATATTGAATTTAAATATTCTGAATGTAGGGTAATGTCGGAGAAAGAGCATGAAAAATATGCTCATGTTGAATTGATTCTGAAATCACCTTGTGGGCATTATGCTGAAGCATTAGTAACCTCTGATGAAAAATTACCGGGCAAGAGGAATATAAAATCTGGGGAATATGATGGAATGCTAATTGATCAGGATGTAGCGATGGCGTTATCAAAGCTTACTCAAGCTTATCAAGACCGACAGCAGGAAGACAGGGAAAGACTTGAGCTTGATCGAAAACTTAAAGGCCAAGGGAAAAAAGCTTAGGAATAATTTTTGTTAGCGATGATAAGGGTGACCATTGTTAATAGTAGATGCGCGATAAATCTGTTCAACTAATAAAATTCGTACTAATGGGTGCGGAAATGTTAGCGGGGAGAGCGACCATAAAATGTCGGCGCGCTTGATACAATTTCGAGAAAAACCATCCGGCCCACCGATCAATAAACTATAGTCGTCTCCAGATTGCTTCCACTCTTGAATATTTCTGGCAAGCTCTTGGGTTTTCCAGTTTTTACCGCGAAGATCTAGGGCAATAACTCTATCGTTAGCCCTGATAGCTTTCAGCATCGCCTCACCTTCTTGAATAACAGCTAGGTGTGGATTTACTCCTTTTCCTCTTTGCTTCATTGGAATTTCTATAATATTGACATTTAATTCATTTGGGATACGTTTTAAATATTCATTACAGGCAATCTGAACCCAGACTGGCATCTTTGCGCCTATCGCTATAATTTTTATACGCATTTGAATTCCATTAAGATTGCACTAACTATCAGCGATAGTATTATTAGGTCTAACAGACCATAATTTTTCTAATTCGTAGAAGTCTCTTGAAGCTGGTTGCATAATATGAACAACTATATCGACAAGATCCACTAAGACCCATTCCCCCCCATCCATACCTTCTACTCCTAGCGGCTGAAATCCAGCTTTTTTTGAAGCCTCAATTACTGCATTTGCTAGAGCTTTTACTTGACGATTTGAGCTACCACTTACAACAATTACTGTATCCATTACAGCTGTTATGTCTGTGACATCAATGGTGATAATATCTTTACCCTTAACTTCTTCTAAAGCCTCATTTACGATGACTGTCAGTTGTTTCATGGAAGATCCTATGTTCTTTATAAAGTTGGTTTTCTTTTATATATTTAATTATTTTTTCAGGAAGTAATTTGTATAAACAATCTTGCTTAAAAACAGCTTTACGAATAGCTGTAGATGAAATAGAAATTGGGGTCATTTCTGTAAGAAAAATATTTCCAGATGGAGTATCACGAAAATTTTGTTTATCAATAGATCGATATTTTTTTATGAATTCATATATTTCACCAGATTTTGGTTGCTCCGAGCCTGGACGTTTAGCTACTATAATATGCGTCATACTAATAAGGTCTTTCCAGTGATTCCAACTATTAATACTTAAAAAAGAGTCCATTCCTAAACATAAACACATAGGTACTTTAGAACCTATTTGATTACGAATTTCTGACACAGTATCTAAAGTATAAGATGGCCCAGTTCGCTTGCATTCAATTTCATCGATAATCAAATCTTTATATTTTTTTTCGCTCACAGCAAGACTGAGCATTTTTTTTCGGTCTATCACACTACATATGGGTGCTGATCTATGTGATGGTCTCGCACACAATATTAGCCGCATTTCTTTTAGCTGAAACTTTTCTTTTAATCCAATAGCTGTATTAAGATGGCCAATATGAACTGGGTCAAAGGTTCCCCCAAATAAACCCACACCATATTTGACTTCTGATTTTAATGACATTGGTGATCACTCAATAAGGAGGATGATTAACGGATTTCGCCATGGCCAAATACAATCCATTTTTGTGAAGTTAGACCTTGTAGCCCTACAGGCCCCCTTACATGTATTTTATCAGTAGATATACCAATCTCTGCACCTAATCCATATTCGAAACCATCAGCAAAACGTGTTGAAGCGTTATGCATTACCGAGCTTGAATCTACTTCTCTAATGAAACGAAGGGCTCTAGATTCATCCTGTGTAATTATAGAATCAGTGTGTTGAGAGCCATAGCAAGCAATATGTTGTATAGCCTCACTTATATCTTTAACTATTTTTATTGATAATATTGGGGCTAAGTATTCAGTACTCCAGTCACTCTCAAGAGCAAGACTACAATCGATTAATTTTCGAGTAGCGTCACATCCCCTTATCTCAACATTTTTTTCTTTATAGGCTTCAGCTAGGCGTGGAAGAATATTTTTAGCAATATCTTCAGCAACAATTAATGTTTCCATAGCGTTACATACGCCATACCTATGAGTTTTAGAATTTAATGCAATATTAAAAGCCATTTCGAGATCAGCTTTACCATCGATATATACATGACAAATGCCATCTAAATGCTTGATCATTGGAATTTGCGCTTCTTGCATTATTCTTTTGATTAACCCTTTACCGCCTCGTGGAACGATTATATCCACATAATCTGGCATAGTTATAAGTTCTCCAACTGCCTTCCTATCTGTTGTTTCTACTAGCTGGACAATTGATTCAGGTAACTTTGAAGTAGATAGACCTTCCTTAATGCAGCTTGCAATGGCTTGATTTGATTTAATTGCCTCACTTCCGCCTCTTAAAATAGTACAGTTACCTGACTTTAAACATAGACTTGCAGCATCTATAGTAACGTTAGGGCGTGATTCGTAAATAATACCAATCACCCCTAAAGGCACACGCATCTTTCCTAGTCTAACTCCGCTGGGTCTATCGGTGAGATCAGTAATTTCTCCTATTGGATCGGGCAGGCTAGTTACCTGATGAACACCTTCGATCATTGCACTAATTCTCGATTCATTGAGCTCTAGTCGGTCCATCAAAGAGTAATCTAAATCACCACTTTCACCATTTGCTAAATCTATAGAGTTAGCCTTTAGGATCTTTTGACGATTACTATTAAGGGCTTCTGCAATAGAAATTAAAGCTAATTTTTTAGTTTCACTATTAGCTGAAGCGATTACTTTAGAAGCAATTCGGGCTTTTTTCCCTATTTTTTCCATGTAAGGCTTGATATCCATAAAACCCCATATACTAATGTTTAATTTTTAAGTTCTTTAATAGCTCTACACTCTATAGTTCCTACTTTCCAAGAGGCTTAAATATTAAGATTAATTTGGGTAGTAGCGTCATAGATCCGAGCAAGGCTGCCAACATAGCAAGAGCAGTTAGAAGCCCGAAATATACGGATGGTATAAAGTTAGATAATGCCAAAATCGAGAAGCCCATAATTATAGTAATTGCTGTATAAAATAATGCACGACCGATACTTGCGTGCGCTCGATGCATCGACGCAATATAATCACGATCAACTTCAAATTCACGTTTGAATCTAGTTATATAATGAATAGCATGATCGACCCCAATTCCCACTGTGATTGCTGCAATTGTGATTGTCATCATATCGAGGGGTATGCCTGCTATTCCCATACCCCCTAGTACGACACCTGCAGCTAAAAAGTTAGGTAAAATTGCAATCAGAGATATAGATATTGACCGGAATAAGATCATGAACATAGTCATTATTCCGAGAAATACGGTACCCATTGTCATGATCTGTGAATGAAACAAGCTTTGTAGCATATTGTTATATAAAACTAATATACCTGTGAAGTTAACCTGTTCTTCTGTAAAACCAGCATCATTTATAGCATACGAACGAATTCTCTCTAAAAGCTCTTGCCTATTAAGCTCCCCTTGAGTTTCATTTACGCGCATGGTGATTCTTGCCTGGTTATTTTTTTCATCTATATAAGGATCTAGTAGAAGTTCTTTATTTTCTTTAGAGAGCATCAAAGACATAAATGCGAGCTCAAGATCATTAAGCTTATGGCCGGAAAGATCAGACGCAACATCAGTTACTGTAACTAATGAGTCAACCTTACCAATCTCTGGTAGTGACTCTAAGTAAAGGTGTATTTTACGGATATCTTCAATACCGGCACTTGTTAACCAATAACTATCTTCAACTACATCTACTTGCGTCACTCCAATAATATCGCTATCAGCGAAAGAATCAGTTGACTCTGTGAGCTCTTCATCTTCATACATTCCAGCGAATGGATCATATGCTTCTTCATTCTCGGAAACAGGAGCATTCTCTTCATCTTCATACATTCCAGCGAATGGATCATATGCTTCTTCATTCTCAGAAACAGGATTATTCTCTTCATCTTCATACATTCCAGCGAATGGATCATATGCTTCTTTATCTTTCGAAATATCCTCCTCACCGCTATTTTCGTATGCCCCACCAAATGGATCTCCATATGGATCATCAGCAGCGGAAGTACTAGAATCTCCACTCGTAGCCATTATTTCATCAAAGCTTAAAGAGCCATCATCCTCTACTGGCGGAGCATTTAAAATAATCTCTAGAGGTGTTGTTCCTCCTAATTTTTCATCAATTAATGCTAAGCCTTGATGTATTTCTGTATGGGATCGAAAATAATCTATAAAACGATTTTCGACTTGCAGCTGCGATATACCCCATGCACTAGCGATTCCTGCAATTAAAGCAAGGGATAACACTACACCTCCAAATTTTTCAGTAAAATTTGAAAAACGAAGCGTAAAGGTAGCAGAATTATCCCCTGAGTCGGTATTTTTTGCTTTTCCTAGTATCATCATTCCTGCTGGAATAATTATAAATGCAAGGAATAACGCTAAGATAATCCCCATTGTCATCATCCAACCAAAATCAATAACTGGTCGAATATCACTTACAACGAGGGAAACAAATGCAACCACTGTAGTTAAAACTGTATAGAAACAAGGCAAGATCATATACCGAACAGTATCTCGCACTAGATCAAGCTGATTCCTGTCGGGACCATCTCTTAATAGCTCTCTGTAGCGAACAATTAAGTGGATTGTTAGGGCGAGTGTTATTATTAATAACAATGATACAAAATTTGAAGATATAACGGTTAGTCGCCAATCAATCCAGCTTAGATACCCAAGAATTATCTCTACAGACAAAACACATGTAACTAGTGGAAGTACAACCCAGCGCAGCTGCCTAAATATTACGGCTAAGGTTGCAATTATGAATAATAATATTCCAGCTCCAAAAACCTTTAGATCGCTCTTGATAAAATCAACCATATCAGCGGTGATCATACTGGGACCACCAAGGAATACCTGGGCATCCCCTTTAAATTTCGACATTCTTTTGCGAATATCAGCAACTCTTTCGCGCTCTTCTGCAGCACGGAGAGTTCGGTAATCAAGGAACTTTTTACTTACATTCTCTAATTCAATAATTTCTTCAGACGTTAAACCATCTGCATCTCTTTTGATTCTCAGAGTATCTCGGGCATTCACAAGAGATAAATATTCTTTGTCTAGTTCCATTGTGGCAAGTATTGCTGTAGTTTGACCATCTTTACTTAAAATGAGATCTTTATAGATCGGGCTCTCAAGAAACTCTTTGCGAACCATATCTCTGTCAATATCTGGTAAAGACAAAGTGCGAGGTGCATCTTTGAGCTGAGACACAGTAATCTTTGGGCTATACAGCAATGGCACATTCATCATAGACAATACACTGGCTACACCATCTACTTTTTCAAGCTCTTTATGCATTTCATCAAGAGTCTGGAGTGATTTATCATCAAATAAATCGCCTGTGTAGGGGGTGTATGTAACTACAAGAAAGTCACTACTTCCATATTTTTGAAGTGATTCACGATAATATGCAAGAGCTGTATCATTTTCTAAAGTTAGTGAATCTGCAGAAGCATCTAGCTTAAAATTAGGAAGACCGAATGCCATTGCAATAGCAATTAGTATTACAAATGCAATTGAAGTAATTGGATGAAGTAAAATTGAATTCTCATAGATTTCTAACAACCTTTTAGACATCTGGTTATCCTTTTATTTTTATAAACAAGTTATACATTATGACAGAAACGGAGACTAGAGCACCATTCTGATGTTTTATATGTACTAATATAGATTAAATCTCTCAGTTAGCATAAAAATTATATTTTTGTTGCCTGCTTTAAAGTTATTTTTCTTATTTAATATCGGCTCAAAATTATAAAAGTAGCTTCTATCTATAACTTATAAGATTCTTTAATTTTTTTCTTTACAGGAGTGTTAGCCAATTTTTTGTATATAGGCACACCATTTTTATAGGGAGGGTAGTCCTCCCCTTGAATAAGAGGGGAGAGGTAATCAATCCCTGCTTGCGTTACACCGTATCCATCAGCAGTAATATAATTTTTTGGCATCTTTTTTTCTTGATTTGCTATGTCAGTCAGATCTGCTTCCCCTAAATCCCATGAGTAAACACTATCCTCTTTCCGTTCAATAGTAACCATAACGGAGTTTTTTCCTGCAAGAGCGTATTCAACTGCAGTACGACCGACAGCATAAGCTTGAGCAACATCTGTAGCAGATGCAATATGCCGTGCTGATCGTTGTAAATAATCAGCCAGTGCCCAATGATATTTGTAACCTAAAGAGCTTTTGATCATGCCTGCAAGTGACGGAGCGACTCCTCCAAGCTGATGATGCCCAAAAGCATCTTGATTTGTTGAGCCTGATATGAGACTACCGTCTGAGTATTTTGTACCCTCTGACGCAACTACTACACAGTATCCGTGATCTAATACAGTTTTTTGTACTCTATCTAAAAAATCCTGTTGAGAAAAAGGAACTTCAGGAAAAAGAATTATATGGGGTGGATCCCCTAATTTTTCCGCCGCTAGTGCGCTTGCGGCTGCAATCCAGCCAGCGTGACGACCCATGACCTCAAGAATAAAAACCTTTGTTGAGGATTCACACATCGAAGCGATATCTAGACTGGCCTCTTTGGTAGATACAGCAATATATTTGGCAACAGAGCCAAAACCGGGACAATTATCAGTAAATGGCAAATCATTATCGACAGTTTTTGGTATATGTATGGCCTGAATTGGGAAACCCATCTGTTGTGATATTTGAGACACTTTAAGACAAGTATCAGCAGAATCACCACCACCATTATAAAAAAAATAACCAATATTATGCGCCTTAAAAACCTCGATGAGTCGTTCATACTCAGCTTTACTATCTTCAAAATTTTTGAGTTTATAGCGACATGACCCAAAGGCTCCCGAAGGTGTATATCGTAAGCTAGCTATTGCATCATGAGATTCTTTACTTGTATCAATTAACTCCTCTCGTAGAGCTCCCAGAATCCCATTACGACCAGCATAAACATTACCGATTTTATCTGAGTTCTTACGAGCAGCCTCAATAAGACCACAAGCAGTAGCATTAATGACCGCAGTTACTCCACCCGACTGGGCATAAAATGCATTTTTCTTTTGTATGGTGCTATTGGGCATAGTTTTTTTACTCTCTAGTGAGCCTTAATCGGAATCTAGGTAATGATACTTTAAAGTCAGAGTATGTTGCATATTTTATGAGGTTTATTTATAAATCTTATAGTTTAATCTATATATATAGAGAATTTTTCTTCACTGAGGCTTGCATGAAGTTAAAATTCAGTTATGTTGCTCTATATACTATTAAATTATCGATGGGTCGGAGCCACATAATGCATATACATATTTTAGGAATCTGTGGAACTTTTATGGGTTCTTTGGCGCAGCTTGCTAAAACGCTAGGCCACGAAGTTTCCGGAAGCGATGCTAATATATATCCTCCAATGAGCACACAGCTCAAACAGTCAAAAGTTAACCTGACCGTGGGGTATAGTGATCTTTCACAATTTACTCCTACCCCAGATATCGTGGTTATAGGTAATACTTTGTCTCGCGGAAACCCTGCAGTAGAGTATGTGTTGACGAATAATTTAAAATATACATCCGGTCCCCAGTGGCTACATGATCATTTGCTTCAAGATAAATGGACGCTAGCTGTTGCTGGCACTCATGGTAAAACTTCAACATCCAGTATGCTTGTATGGATTCTTGAGTATGCTGAAATGAAGCCTGGATTTCTAATTGGTGGAATACCAAATAATTTTAATATATCAGCGCGAATAGGAGGCTCTAAATTTTTTGTCGTTGAGGCAGATGAATACGATACTGCTTTTTTTGATAAGCGCTCAAAATTTATCCATTATAGCCCCCAGACTCTTATATTGAATAATCTAGAATTTGATCATGCGGACATCTTCAAAGATATTGCGGCCATTCAAGTGCAATTCCACAATTTGATAAGGACAGTCCCAAATACAGGTTTGCTTATCGCACCATCAGACGATTTGAATATAAGCGAAGTAATTGATCAAGGATGTTGGTCGAATCTTGAATATATTGGTAAAGAAAAGGATTGGAATTTAGAGTTTACAGATAAAAGTAGCTCAACATTTTCTATTCTTCATAAAGGAGAGGTTAAAGGATCTGTTTCCTGGACACAAACTGGAGATCACAATGCGAGAAATGGTTTAGCTGCTATTGCTGCTGCCAATCATATTGGAGTTGAGCCAGAGTTAGCCTGTAAAGCGTTATGCAATTTTCTTGGGGTTAAGAGACGTATGGAGAAAATATTTGAGGTAGATGGTGTAACTGTATATGACGATTTTGCTCACCATCCTACAGCTATTAACGCAACGCTTGAGGGACTAAGAGCCAGTATCGGTAGTGAAAAAATTGTTGCTGTTATAGAACCTAGGTCAAATACAATGAAAATTGGCATCCATAAAAATGAGATAACTGAAGCTATTAAGCTAGCAGATGAGGTTTTATGGTATGAACCAGAAGAAATTGGTTGGTCCATGCAGGATACCTTTGATCAAAGCGCCACTAAAACACACATTTTTTGCGATATTGACCAACTTACCCGGAAAGCGGCAAAAAGTATAAGTGGATCAACTCATATTGTTATAATGAGTAATGGCTCTTTTCAGGGGTTTCATATCAAACTGATTGATGAGATTAAAAAAAATCTAGCAACATAAAGAGTTGTTAATAAAGGGGTGATGATGTCTAAATTCCAGCGTTCTATAACATTAGCAATGACGGGTGCTTCTGGTGCTCAATATGGATTGAGATTACTTGAGTGTTTAGTTCAAAAAGGCCTTAAAGTGCAGTTTTTAATTTCTGAAGCAGCACGTATCGTAGTCGCAGCAGAAACTGATTTAGATTTACCTGATGACTCAAAACTTGAAGAATTTTTGACTCTTAATTTTGATGCAGAACCGGGTCAAATTATAGTAAGTACCTCTAGGGACTGGTTTTCCTCTGTGGCCTCAGGGTCAGCTGCACCAAAGTCTATGGTGATATGCCCAGCAAGTGGGGGCACCATATCTGCCATTGCTTTAGGTGCGAGTAATAATTTAATTGAAAGAGCAGCGGATGTCGCTATAAAAGAAAAATACCAGTTAATTGTTGTGCCGAGAGAAACTCCATTATCAGAAATTCATTTAGAAAATATGCTGAAATTGGCTCGCTTGGGAGCTACGATTTTGCCAGCTATGCCTGGTTTTTATCATGATCCAGAAACAATAAATGACCTAATCGACTTTATTGTTGCTAGAGTTCTTGATCATTTAGATATCAGTCAAGACATTGTTCCCCGATGGGGAGATGAAACTGAAAATCTCTAGCGCCAAAACTGCTAGCCAACTTTTTCTTGGATCCATTTCGATATAGCTGATATTTCTTCCAGGCACACACTGTGATCCATTAAGAAAGATTTGTATTCTGGTTTTAATCCTAAGTTCACCAGTTTTTTTAAACTATTTTTTGCCTGGACTTCTGAAATAACAACATCATAGGTCCCATGAAAAAATTGTATTGGTAGACTCTGGTTTGCAGGCGCAATATTGATTGATTCAGTAGCCGCGAAATATGTAGACATACCCAAAATACCAGACAGACGTTTTGGGTAAGTTAACCCAGCTTGAAGTGCAACGGCCCCCCCTTGTGAGAATCCAGCGATAATAACATTTTCACTGCTAATACCTCTTTCAAGCTCTCTATTAATTAAAGAGTGGATTTTATTAGCAGAACTTATGAGTTGCGATTCATTAATTTTTCTTACAGAGGTCATCTCTAAAATATCATACCAAGCTGGCATTAAAATTCCGCCATTTACACTTACTGGAATTTTTGGCGCTTCAGGAAAAATAAATCTAATTTGATGAGCTGAAGGTAGCTTAAGCTCCCCAATAATGGGCTCAAAATCGGATCCGTTTGCCCCTAATCCATGCAACCATATAACTGTTGAGTTAGCTTTTTTTAAAGGTTCCACTTCAATTTTATCAAAAAAATTCATAATATAAGTTTACAGTACCTAAGCCATTAAAAAGTTTAATTAATTAAAAAGGTCAATACCTCAGTGTATTAACATTACTATGATACCAATTTTATACTCTTTTCGTCGCTGCCCATTCGCTATTAGAGCAAGAATGACTCTATTCTATTCAGGTGTAAACGTTGAGATAAAAGAAGTTCTACTAAAAGATAAACCTCCTGCGATGTTGAGTTTATCTTCAAAAGGTACTGTACCCGTGTTAGTTTCCTCTGACGGAATAGTATTGGATGAAAGCTATCAGATTATGCGATGGGCAATAGATATAAGTGATCCTGATCACTGGTATCCTTTAGCTATGTCTAAAGAGATAGACGATCTTGTCTATAAAAATGATCATGAGTTTAAATCAATTTTGGATAAATATAAGTACTCAGATAGGTATCCTGAGAATTCTACAACGTACTATAGAACACAAGGAGAACATTTTTTAATTTTTTTAGAAAAAAAATTAAAATCAAATAATTATTTATTAGGAGACAAGATCACATTAGCTGACGTAGCAATTTTTCCATTTATTAGGCAGTTTGCTTTTGTTGATATTGATTGGTTTGAGACCAGCCGATATTTGAAATTAAGAGGATGGCTTAATAAAATCTTAGATTCAAAATTTTTTAATACAGTGATGAAAAAAATTAAATGAAGACTTATATAATATATTTATGGAAAAAATTATGAAAAAGTATGTTCTATAGCAGGAAATTCTCTCGATCTTACTTGCTCGCTATATAATCTAAGAGCACTTTCTATATCTCCAGTGCTGTTCAAAAAATTTTTCGAAAAACTAGGCATCCGCGAGGATAAACCTAGAATATCGTAGATAACTAAAACTTGTCCGTCAGTATCAACTCCAGCACCAATTCCGATAACTGGTATTTTAACTTCTTGAGTTATTTTTTGTGCTAATTTCGCAGGTACACATTCAAGAACTAGTAAGTCAATTCCCGCCTTTTCTAAATTCAACGCATCTTCAAAAATTTGGCTTGCACTCTGTTTGGTTCGCCCTTGTACCTTATTACCACTCATTTTATGAACTGACTGTGGCGTTAGACCTAGATGGCCACACACAGGAATCCCTCGCTCGCAAAGCATCCTAATTGTTGTATTTAACCAGGATCCCCCCTCAAGTTTAACCATATTAGCTCCAGCTCTCATGAGCATTGCGGAATTATCTAGCGCTTGATGTTCATGAGAGAATGCCATAAATGGAAGATCAGAGATTATAAATGTGCTTTCACTACCACGACGCACAGCTTGAGTGTGATAAATCATATCATTTATTGTTGTTGGGATAGTGCTATCATGTCCTTGGATTACGTTGCCAAGCGAGTCCCCCACCAATATAACATCAATTCCTGCATTATTGGCTGCCCTTGAAAATGACGCATCATATGCAGTTATTACGGGAAATTTTTCACCGCTTTTCTTTTTTTTATTTAGGGTTTCTATGGTAATCATGACCATATCTTAATCCTATTTTATAATTTATGAGGCTATTATAAGGAAGAGCGAGCATTATAGTAATGCCGACCTGATACTATATTAAACATATAATCGAGCAAACCTTGGTAATCTTGATCATTATTAGCAAGATCTATTTCTGTAGCATTTACTATTAATAATGGAGCATTATCATAATAGTAGAAAAAATCGGTATAAGCTTCGTTTAATCGACGTAAATAATCACTATTTATTAATTGCTCATAGTGAATCCCTCTTTTTTGAACACGACTTAGAAGAATATTTGTTGGAGCTTGGAGATAAATCACTAAGTCAGGTTTTGGAGTATCAATAATCAGTTGTTTATATACAGCCTCATAGAGCTTTAGCTCTTCATCATCAAGTGTAGTTTGTGCAAACAACTGATCTTTTTCCATAAGAAAATCTGCAACTTGCACTTTTTGGAACATATCGCTTTGACGTATCTCTTGAATTTTACGTGCACGCTGAAATAGAAAATATAACTGAGCAGGTAGAGCCCCTGTTCTTTGATCTTGATAAAACCTTTCTAAAAAAGGGTTTTCTTCTGGCTGCTCCAAAAGAGTTTTACAATTGAAAGTTTTAGCTAATCTTTTTGCTAAAGTTGTTTTCCCCACACCAATAGGACCCTCTACAGCGATAAACTGAGGAGGATGAGCTTTCTTAGCAATTATTTTTTTTTCATCAACCAATTTTTTCACTAGTATCTCCTGACAAGATAGGAACGATTTCTTCTAATTGACTATTTTCTAATAGTGAACTTAAGGTACTTCCATCCGGAAGAACTAAATCTGGCTCTATATCTGCTAGTGGAGTTAATACAAAATTCCTAATTTTCATTCCTAAATGGGGTATTGTAAGTTTTTTTGTATTTATAACTTCAGATCCATACAACAAGATATCAAGATCAAGTATACGAGGCCCCCAACGCTCATTTCTTATTCTACCATGCGCATCTTCTATCCCATGTAATTCTTTTAATAGTTGATTTGGTAGTAATCTAGTTGATATTTTGATGACGCCATTAACATACTTTGGTTGATTTTTAGGCCCTATAGCTTCACTGAAATACCATCCAGATGTAGCTATAACATTTATATTCTCTGTTTTTTTTAGTTGATCCACAGCACTTATAACCTGTTGATATGGATTACTTAGGTTGCTACCAATTGAGATATAGGCTACTTCAGTCATTAGTTATTTTTTGGAAATTTTCATTGATTTATTTGCGGTAAGTTCAATTTTTTTAATCATTTCTTTTCGAGTAGTATCTTTAGAGTCCTGAAAAACTGTCCACCATAAACCAAGCTCAGACTTAATTTCACCAGAATCTTCTCTTAGTAGCAGGAAATCATATCCTGCTCGAAATCGTTTATTTTCCAATAGTTTAAATGCTTGATTTCCAGCACGCCGTGGAAGTCGTGATTGAATTTGCCATATTTCTTTCATTGGTAAAGAAAATCTTCGTGGTATAGCTATTCTTTTGCATTGATTATGTATTACCTTTTCTGCACTTTCATTTAAGAAAAAAGTATTATCTTTTTTTGGATTAATTAGGGTTTTTTCACTTTCTTTTAAGGCTGGCCAGAGTAGTGCTGCAAAGAGAAAAGCTGGTGTAACCCTCTGTTTTTTTCGAATACGTTTATCTGTATTTATTAGCGCTTGCTCGATAAATTTAAAGTAATAAGTTGAATTACAGAGTAAAGCTTTTTCAGTATCTGGAAATAGGATTTCAAATACACCATATTTGCGCAACGCAGTAAAACTTGCTAGGGCGTAACCATTCATTAATAACTTAAGAACTTCATCGAATAATCTCGCCGGAGGTATATCAGCTAGTAATAAACGTGATTTGTCGATAGCTTTCGAAGTTTTATTCTCAATTGAAAAACCAAGTTTAGCAGTGAATCTTATCGCCCTGAGGATCCTGACAGGATCTTCTCTATATCTTTGAGAGGGGTCTCCAATTATTCGTATTAGTCGTTTATCTAAATCTTCTAAACCTTTTGTATAATCAATTATATTGTTTTCTATTGAGCAATAATAAAGTGCATTCATAGTAAAATCTCGACGGATCGCGTCTTCTGCAATTGAACCAAAAATGTTATCACGAAGTAACATCCCTTTCGAAGAAAGCTGAGATTTGGATAATCCATTTTTATTTTCAGTGTGTTTTGCTCGGAATGTTGTTACTTCAATCATTTCGGATCCCACACGAACGTGAACGATTTGAAATCTTCGCCCTATAATACGAGAGCGACTGAAAAGGACTTTAACCTGCTCTGGTGTTGCGTTCGTCGCCACATCAAAATCTTTAGGCTTCATACCCATTAATAAGTCACGGACACAGCCACCAACTATGTAAGATTCATAACCGCTTAGCCGCAATTTTTCGACAACTTTTATAGCACTACTACTGATTTTTTTTTGGTCGAAAGCACTATTTGTTGGGCTGATTATAACTGGCTCAACTAAATTTTTTGAATTGTAGGGTCTGAAAATTTTTGAAATACTTTTTAGCATTTTATTAACTATAAGCTCCTAAAAAATACTTATATAAAAAATATGTTTAATAAAAATTTTACTTTAGCATATCGGGTTAAAAAAAACCCTCATACATCATATGAGTTATAGGTTTGCTGTTTTTTTTCTTCACAGACAATATTATTTCTTTGCCAGTTATTTATTGCCCACGTTAAAATCTGATCAGAATTTTTTCTTTTAAATAATGAGGTAGGTGCCTCCAAACCCAACCATTTTAATGCATTGATAAGATTTATTTTAACAGGATTACGGTCTAGCGAAGCCGCTAAATTTTGCTTGCTAAGCTTAACTCCTTCATCATTTACTACTATTGGAATATGACCATAAACCGGTGTTTGTAATCCTAATAGCTTTTGTAGATAAATTTGACTAGGTGTAACATCCAGCAAATCACCCCCTCGAAAAATATGAGTTATTTGCTGAAAAGCATCGTCAACAACTACAGCGAGGTTGTAAGAAAATAATTTTTCTTTTCGGTAAAGCACCATATCACCAACATCTTTTTTTATAAGCTGACTTTGGTTTCCTTGGAATATGTCACTGAACTCTACCATGCTATTATCTTTTGCTTTTAACCTTAAAGAATATAAGTTAGTAAGGTTCTCAGATTGACATGGATAGTTATGAATGGTTACTCCACCCTGTAATCCCTTACGACTGCAGTAACATCGGAATACTAAATCATTACCCTTTAATTTTTTGATTGCAGATAAATATGCGCTGTTGCGTTGACTTTGAAATAAAACTTCCTTATCCCAATGTAATCCGTGCTCTTCGAGTTGCTGAAGGATTTTCTTAGCTGAGCCCTCGGATTCCCTTGGGGGATCTAAATCATCAATTCTTAACAACCATAGGCCGTGGTTTGCTTTTGCATCAAGATAGCTAGCGAGAGCACAAACTAATGACCCAAAATGAAGCGGACCTGTAGGAGACGGCGCGAATCTTCCAATATATTCAGGAATAGAATTTTCCGGAAATTCACTTTTCATAACTGCAGTATAAAGTTGTAATGAAGACTATCAAGCACTCAACCGCCCGTCAGTTGTTTTTCCTTGATTTCATCTAGCGTTTTACAATCAACACATAAGTCCGCAGTAGGTCTGGCCTCTAATCTACGAATGCCTATTTCAACTCCACATTGATCGCAAAATCCATAATCGTTACTTTCGATACGCTCGATAGTAGAATCAATTTTCTTAATGAGCTTCCTTTCCCTATCTCTGGTCCTCAACTCTAGACTAAACTCTTCTTCTTGAGTGGCTCTATCAGCTGGATCTGGGAAATTTGCAGCTTCATCCTTCATATGAGTGACTGTTCTATCTACCTCCTCCATTAATTCTTTTTTCCAGGTGTTGAGGATGATTTTAAAGTGAGCTTCTTGCGCATCACTCATGTATTCCTCATTTTTCTTTTCCGCATAAGGAGTGAGACCATGAAGTGGGTTGACTAATAGTATTTCTGCTTTATTTGCCATTAATTTAAACTCGATGAATTTTGAGGATAGGGTTTATAGTGCTATAAGATATTTTTTTCAAGTAAAATTTCACATTTTATTAAATTAATTACAAATTATTTTTTATTACTATTAATTATATTTACCTAAATTAGTATATATTTTACTTTTATATTTGATTTATTGAATACTTAGAAACCTCAAAGGTTATGCATGAATTTTTCCCCTCATTTAGAGCAAGCGTATATATTAAGACGCTATAAACGATTCTTGGTTGACATACAGCTATTAGATGGCACAACTTTGACAGTCCATTGCCCAAATACTGGTGCGATGACTAACTGTTGGGCTGAGGGAAGCCAGTGTTGGTTTTCACGAACTGATAAACCAAATCGTAAACTACCTGGAACTCTTGAGCTAACAACAACTCCTGATGGATATATATGCGGCATTAATACTCAGCGTCCAAATAATTTAGTAATAGAGGCTATCGAAAATGGAGTAATTAAAGAGTTACAAGATTATGAAAATATATATAGAGAGGTGAAATATGGAGATGAAAAAAGTCGTATAGATATATTATTAACTAACTCTGAAAAGAACTGTTATGTTGAAGTTAAAAATATGACATTCAATTTGGGCAATGGTCATATAGTTTTTCCTGATGCTAAAACTATAAGGGGTGCGAGGCATTTACGTGAATTAACTAAGATGGTGCAACAGGGTTCCCGTTCAGTGCTTATATTTTGCGTTCAGCATTCTGGAGGGAGCACGACAGGTTTGGCTAAAAATATTGATCCTCTATATGTTGAAACTATGAAAAATGCTATCAGCGCAGGAGTTGAAGTAGTTTCTTATGGTTGTAGTTTGTCCCCAAAAAAAATAAAAATAGAAAAAAAATTACCATTTATTTTGTAATTAATGTTTATCTATATTTTGTGCTTAAGTTTTCTTCTATTTCTGACAGCTGTTTCTTAATGTCCTCTAATTGTTCTTGTGTACGGTTTAAGATTGCAACCTGCGCATCAAATTCGTCTCGAGAAACCAGATCTAACTTATCAAAAGTAGTTTGCGCTGCTGAGCGCATTTTTTGTTGAATATCTTTATTTAGAGATTCGGCACCCGGAGCAATTACATTGTTAAATTGGTCTACAAACTTATTAAGTAACTCATTTTTTTTCATTTAATTTTCTCCAGCAAAGTTATATGTCTAATGTTACTGCAAATTAGCGTGTAGCTTACATCTAGTCTTTATTAATAATAAAAAATGATTTAACCAATTAAGCGAAATATTTGCAAATAAAACGAAAAGCTAAGAAACATAAGCTTGGTGCAATCTTATATTAAGAGGAACCACACCAGCACTGTTTTAGTGCACATTATTTATATGTTAATTATTATTTATAATAAAATCAATAGTTTAAAAAGTTGGCACGAAAAATGCATTATATTAATTGAGAAATCTTTTTAACTTTATTGGAGAAAACACATGCATGCATTTAAAAAATTACTTTCAGTCGCGATGTTAGCCACAGCTATACCAATTACTACTCAGGCGTATGAAACATCGGGAAATATAACGTTGGCTTCTGACTATAAGTTTCGTGGAATTTCACAAAACGCAACTTCGCCAGCAATACAGGGTGGATTTGATATTGCTTTTGATAATGGTTTTTACGCTGGAATATGGGGATCAAACGTTGATTTCGAGCTAACTGGAAGCTCAAATCCGTCTATGGAGTTAGATTATTACGCTGGTTTAGGCGGTGATCTTACAGAGGAAATTTCTTATGATATTGGTTTTCTTTATTACGACTACCCAACATCTGCAGAAACAAATTTTACTGATGGAGGTACATACAACAAAGATAGGGACCTTGATTATGCAGAGATATACGCTAGCCTCGGTTATAAGGACTTTACTTTAGGATACGCTTATTCCGATGATTACTGGCAAGAAACAGGTGAATTTAGCTATTACTATGTAGATTATAGTTTCGGTCTTTTTACTCTACCAGCTGATATCGCTCTAGATTTCCACGTAGGATTTAATGATTTTGAGAATTCAAGCAAGGATTCCAATGTTAAAGATGCCAATGAAGCATTTTTATCAGACGGAGAAGATAGCTATACAGATTTTTCTGTCACTCTCAGTAAATCCATTGCCGGATTAGATTTTGCCTTAAGCTTTGTTGATACAGATCTTGACGAAGATGAATGTTGGGGATCTGACTGGTGTGATAGCTCAGCAATATTTTCAATCAGCAAAAGTATGTAACTGCACAAGGATATTTTTGAAAAACCAAAAATATCCTTTTTTTATAAAGGAGAAGAATAATGAAAATGATCACAGCAGTTATTAAGCCCTTCAAATTAGACGATGTGAGAGAAGCCTTATCAGGCCTTGGTGTTCAGGGCATTACAGTGTCAGAAGTTAAGGGTTTTGGTCGCCAGAAAGGCCACACAGAACTTTATCGCGGCGCTGAATACGTTGTTGATTTTTTACCTAAAGTAAAAATTGAAGCAGCTGTGTCTGATGAAATGGTTGAAGGAGCAGTAGAAGTAATAACTGCCGCCGCAAATACAGGAAAAATAGGCGACGGAAAAATATTTATTACTACTATTGAAGAGGCCGTGCGTATTCGTACTGGCGAAACTGGTGCGGAAGCACTCTAGAATAGGAGAGAAATAATGAGTCCTGAATTAATCGAAGTAAAATATGCACTAGATACCTTCTATTTTCTTATATGTGGTGTACTAGTGATGTGGATGGCTGCGGGCTTTACTATGCTCGAGTCTGGCTTGGTGCGTACAAAAAGTACCACCGAAATTTTAACAAAAAATGTAGCTTTATATTCTATTGCATGTGTCATGTATTTAGTGATGGGCTACGCAATAATGTACGGCGGTAGCACTGGAGGATATCTTCCGGATGTGTGGTTTGGGAATATTATTTCTAATTCCTCAGCTGAAGAGGTTATAGCTAGCAATGGTGATACATACTATTCGGGCGCATCTGATTTTTTCTTCCAGGTAGTTTTTGTGGCAACCGCAATGTCGATCGTATCTGGTGCTGTAGCTGAACGTATGAAACTGTGGTCATTTTTATTATTTGCAGTAGTTCTCACAGGATTTATTTATCCTATGCAAGGAATGTGGAAATGGGGTGGTGGATTTCTTGATGCTGCAGGCTTCCAAGATTTTGCTGGTTCAGGCGTCGTCCATCTTTGTGGTGCGACTGCTGCTATAGCAGGTGTGATCTTGCTTGGTGCAAGAAAAGGTAAATATACTGATGATGGCAAGGTGAACGCAATTCCCGGATCAAATTTGCCTCTGGCTGCAATAGGTATGTTCATTTTATGGATGGGCTGGTTTGGTTTCAATGGAGGATCCGAGCTTAAAGTATCGGATGTCGGTGAAGCAAATGCCGTAGCTGATATATTTGTGAATACTAACGCTGCAGCGGCGGCTGGTTTGTTAGCAGCTCTTGTTACTTCACAACTTTTGTTTGGTAAAGCAGATTTAACAATGGCAATAAATGGGGCATTAGCTGGTCTTGTTGCAATCACAGCTGAGCCACTTGCTTGGACTGCAGGTTATGCATCAATAATTGGAGCTATCGGTGGAGTCCTTGTTGTTTTCTCAATACTTGCCATGGATAAAATTAAAATTGATGATCCAGTAGGTGCCATATCCGTCCATGGTGTCGTTGGTATCTGGGGCCTTTTAGCTGTATGTTTATCCGGAAATGAGGATGCCACACTAATGGGTCAACTCACGGGTATCGTAGTAATTTTCGCTTGGACTTTTGTCACTAGCATAATCGCCTGGTTCATCATCAAGAGCGTCATAGGTATTCGGGTCACCGAGCAAGCAGAGACAGACGGTGTAGATGCAAGTGAATGCGGCTTAGCTGCATATCCTGAATTTACCAAGTAAATATATAAATTATTTTCACTTAAGCTTTAAGGGGGATCATATCCCCCTTTTTTTTATTATTTCAGTATTTAAGTTAATGCAGATAAATTTTTTGAGTTATTTTATTAATAATCTTATACTTATAGATAAGATATTAAACAGTTTTTTCAAATCATGAGATGAACTATAGAGTGTTTATCTTGCAATAATTGCAACAACAACAAAAAGATTACCAGGATACTTATATGAAACTCATTACTGCAGTTATAAAGCCCTTTAAGTTAGATGACGTTCGTGAGGCACTTGCTGATATTGGTGTACAAGGTATAACAGTTTCGGAAGTAAAAGGGTTTGGCCGACAAAAAGGCCATACAGAGTTATATAGGGGTGCAGAGTACGTTGTTGATTTTTTACCTAAGATAAAGTTGGAAATAGCTATTGAAGATAATCAAGTAGACCCTGTCATTGAATCTATTTCTAAGTCGGCACATACAGGTAAAATAGGTGATGGAAAGATCTTTGTTACCACACTTGAACAAGTTGTTCGTATCCGTACAGGCGAAACTGGCAGCGACGCTATATAATAGAATGCCATCTAGTTGCTAATTACTTTTTTTTGAAGCACGCGGGTGTGCTTTATCATAAACTTTTGCAAGATGCTGGAAATCTAGGTGAGTATATATTTGAGTTGTTGAAATATTTTGATGACCGAGTAATTCTTGAACTGCCCGTAAATCTCCACTTGATTCTAGCATATGGCTTGCAAAAGAATGCCTGAGCATATGTGGATGAATCTTACCTTGCATACCTTGACGTATTGAGATTTTTTTTAAACGGTCCTGAATGCTTCTCGGCGAAAGTCTTTTACCATGTATATTTAAAAACATTGCTGATGATTCGGTGGCTACTTTATTTTGTCTGTATTGCAGCCAGATTTTGAGGGCCTCTACAGCTTGTCTCCCTACTGGAAGTGTTCTGGTTTTATTTCCTTTCCCTGTTACTCTAACTGAACATTCCTTTAAATCTAATTCAGTCAAATTTAACCCTGAAAGCTCAGCAAGTCTTAAACCTGACGAATATAATAATTCGATAATAGCGTGATCTCTAAAGTCAATCCAGTTTGCAGTTGTAAATGAAAGAAGCTGATTTACTTGATCTACATCTAACGTTTTCGGTAATTTTTTTGGTGATTTTGGCGCAGTTAAACCATTTACAGGATTTTTATTGAGCCATTGATTTTTTATACAATAGTTAAAAAAAGTTCGCAACGAAGACAACCATCTTTGGATACTTTTTCCACCTAGACCGTTTTTATGAAGAGATGACAAGCATGCTCTAATATCGTGAGTAGTTATATCCTGTAGAAGTAGCTTAGATTCTGTACACCAAATAGTAAGTTTTTTTAGATCACGCTGGTAGCTAACAATAGTATGATTAGATAGCCGACGCTCTGTCCGTAAATGTTCTTCGAATTCTTGTATTCTTTCTTTCATAGCAGTATTCATAACTTTATAGATTCATAGCTTAGGCAGCATTATAGGAATCAGTCCATTTAAAACTTTAGTGATATGACTAAAAAAAATTGTATCTAAAACGCTATTATAATACTTTGGATTTGAGTTTCCGATTGCAAGGATCCCAAGCAGTGAATTGTTAAACAGTCTCGCCGCAGTAGCAGATTTTACTTTTCCTTCTTTATTCTCAAATAAAAAATCAAGTTCAATTCGAGTTGATATGCCTGAGAGTGGCTGATCTTTTGCAAGCAATGAACTAACATTATTTTTTGCTTCCTCGATAGAAATAATTTTTGTATGAGCGTTTTTTTTTAACTTATAATCTCCAAACAAAATGAGCTGATGAAATTCGACCTGAAAATCTCCACTGAGGCTCTCAGATAGCTTAGACATAAATGATTCAAAGTCAGTAGCCATTATTAATGAAGACACTAAACGAGTGGTTTTTTCGAATAATTTAACATTTTCTTCCGCTGTAGTTCGAATATTTCTAATGTATTCAGAAAGCTCTAGATTTTTTTTTCTAAGCAATAAAACCTGATGCTCAACTAAAGAAATTGCTTCGCCACTAAAATGAGGTATATTCAAATTTTCGAGAGTGTCTGGGTTTTCATTAAAAAAATTTGGATGATTTAGTAGGTACTCTTTAATATTTTCTGGAGTTATAGGCTGGCTATTACTTTTTTCATCAGTTACTTTATTCATATATAAATTTGCCCATGAAATACTGAAATAGCCTTACCAGTCATCATAACTGAATGACCACTACCCATCCATTCAATAGACAAACTACCACCTGTGAGGTTGACTCTAACAGTAGGCTTCAAAAGACCCTGTAGCTGGCCTGCTACAGTTGCTGCACATGCACCTGAGCCACAAGCTAAAGTTTCACCACAACCTCTCTCATAGACTCGCAAATTTATTTCGTTAGGGCTAATTATTTGCATAAAACTAACATTTACTTCCTTTGGAAACATTGGATGTTTGCTGAGCGTCTCACCTATTGATTTTACTGAGGCA
Source organism: uncultured Porticoccus sp. (assembly GCA_964276025.1). Classification (GTDB taxonomy): domain Bacteria; phylum Pseudomonadota; class Gammaproteobacteria; order Pseudomonadales; family Porticoccaceae; genus Porticoccus. Next base: position 597,956 of record CAXYDD010000002.1, read on the forward strand.
GAGGCTGTATCGTCGACAACCAACACTGCATGTGGATTTCCCATTGATACAGCACTTAATAATATTTGTGATTTTTCAAAAGGTACCTTATAAAGTATTTCCTGTTTGTCAGCTTCGAAGGGAATTTTATTAGGTTCTAGTTCTGGTGTACCCATATCAACTTGCACTAAACCATCACGCAAAAGTCTTATTTTGATTAATCCACTTTTGGTTTCGACAAGAATATTACTTTTTCCTGTTAGTTTACGATTGTGTACAAATTTAGCAAAACATCGAGCTCCGTTACCACATTGCTCTACTTCTTGACCATTATTGTTAAAGATACGATAACGAAAATCTATATCAGGTCGACTTGGACTTTCAACTATTAAAATTTGATCGCAACCTATACCGAAATGTCTATCTCCCAATTTTTTAGCTATTTTGGGAGTTATAGTAACGGACTGCGAGATACCGTCTATGACTACAAAATCATTACCTAGGCCGTGCATTTTTGTAAACTTTATTAACATAGCTTATCCAGCTTTATATCGATTTTTTTAAGTTCTATTTTTTATTGATTGGGTAATAAAGATTCCCCGCGAACTAAGTCTTGGATGGTTTCCCTTTTTCTAATTTCATACATAATATTACCGTCTACCATGATTTCAGCGGCCTTACCGCGACTATTGTAGTTTGAGCTCATAGAAAATCCATATGCTCCTGCAGATCTGACGCACAGGAGATCACCTTGACGTATAGCTAACGATCTATCTTTTGCAATAAAATCCCCAGTCTCACAGATTGGACCTACTATGTCCCATTTTTTTGTGGAGCCTTCATTAGTGGTAACCGGCTCAACTGCCAACCATGCTTGATAAAGTGCAGGCCTGATCATGTCGTTCATTGCAGCGTCAATGACTGCAAAATTTTTCTCTTCTCCAGGTTTTAGATACTCTATTTTAGTAAGCAAGACCCCCGCATCTGCAACAATTGATCTGCCTGGTTCTAGTATTAGCGTTATATTTCTTTCCCCTAGATTTGAGACTATTTCTTTTACATAGTCTTTAATTTGGGGTGGTTTTTCATCTTTATAGCAAACACCAAGCCCGCCTCCAATATCTAAATGCTCGATATGTATATCATGCTCTAGAAGACTATCCACTAATACCAAAACTCTTTTGAGTGCGTCTATAAAAGGAGCTGTCTCGGTCAATTGCGACCCAATATGACAGTCTACCCCGATAATTTTTAGAAACTTCATTTGTCTTACTTTTAAGTAGACCCCAAGAGCTTTTTTTATATCTATGCCAAATTTGTTTTCTCGAAGTCCAGTAGAGATATATGGGTGAGTGTTCGCATCGACATCTGGATTAACTCTCAAGGAAATAGAAGCTATTTTTTTGCAAGACTCTGCCACACTATTAAGAACTTCAAGTTCAGCTTCAGATTCAACATTAAAACAATGTACCCCTAATTCTAAGGCTCTTTGCATTTCTTCGGGCTTCTTCCCGACTCCTGAAAAAATAATTTTCTTAGGATCACCACCTGCAATTATAACTCGCTCTAATTCTCCACCTGAAACTATATCAAATCCTGCACCTAGCTTTGCCAGAATACCTAGAACTGCAATATTAGAGTTAGCTTTAACAGAGTAGCAAATCTTATGTGGCTGATTGTCTAATGCTTTAAGATATGAAAGGAAGTTATTTGTTAGCGCTGCACGACTGTATACATAGCTGGGGGTTCCATAGCGTTCCGCAATAGACTCCATGGCTATTTTTTCAACAAACATTACACCTTTATCATAATAAAAATGTTTCATAGATCACTCATCATTTTGTTTTGTGTATTCAGATGATTTGGATTGCTTATTTTTCTCAATTTCTTCTGAATTGGATATCTCTACTTGGATCGGTTCTGCAGGTAGATATAATGGACCCTTATTACCACAACCAGATAAATTTAAAGCCGATAGCGGTATAACTAATAGTAATATTAAATAACGTTGCATCAATAAACCCATGTATTTTTATTAAGTTATTTCCGAGTATAACGGCTGATGACCACTTCACTCAATCTGATATGACCTTTACAATTAATAAATATGTTAAAAATGGCGAATAAACATGAAAGAAAAAGAATTTAATCAATATTGCGATAAAATAATGATGTCTATAGAGGATACTATTGATGATGCTCTTGAGGATATAGACTGCGAAACTTCAGCTGGAATATTAACCCTTACGATTGAAAAAAATGGATCTAAAATTATTATCTCCAGACAGCCTTCTCAAAGCCAAATTTGGGTAGCAGCAAAGTCTGGTGGTTATTATTTCGAATATGTTGAAGATCAATGGATTTGCACAACTAGCAAAGAATCACTAGGGATTCTCCTGAAAAGAGTATGTTTTGAGCAGCAGGGAGGTGAGCCAATGTTTAACATATAGAATTAAAATTTAACTAACCTAGCATTTTGAATTAGATATTTTCCGTCTAGCCACTTGTGCTGCTAATTTTACTCTCTCTGGTGCCGTGCCGCCAATATGATCTCTAGCTTGAACAGAGCCCTCCATGGTTAGCACCTCATAAACATCTTCTTCAATTATATTAGAGAATTTTTTAAGTTCCTCAAGCGACATTTCTGAAAGATCCTTACTATTTGCAAGGCCAAATGCGACCGCCTTTCCAACGATTTCATGAGAGTCTCTGAAGGGTATTTTTTTTCTTACTAAATAATCAGCTAAATCAGTTGCTGTAGAAAAACCTTTTCTTGCAGCTTCTGCCATAATTTTTTTGTTTGAGCGAATTTCTGGAACCATACCAGCAAAAGCCTTTAAGCAATTCCTGATAGTCTCAACAGAATCAAATAGCGGCTCTTTGTCTTCTTGATTATCTTTATTGTATGCAAGTGGCTGTGATTTCATTAAAGTTAGCAGGGCAATTAGGTGGCCATTAACCCTACCAGTTTTACCTCTTACCAGTTCAGGTACATCAGGATTTTTTTTCTGAGGCATAATTGATGAACCAGTACAAAAACTATCTGGAAGACTTATGAAGTCGAATTGTGTTGAATTCCAAATAATCAACTCTTCGGATGCACGAGATAGATGCGTCATAAGCATACTACCAAAAGCGCAGAATTCAATTGCAAAGTCACGGTCACTAACAGCATCAAGGGAATTGCCCATAGGTTTATCAAACCCTAAATTTTTTGCTACCATTTCTCTATTAATGGGATAAGAGGTTCCTGCTAAGGCAGCAGCACCGAGTGGACATTGATTAAGTCTTTTTTGGCAGTCAAGCAATCGATCATAGTCTCTGTCTAGCATTTCGTACCATGCCATCAGATGATGACCAAAGGTAACAGGTTGTGCAGTCTGAAGATGTGTGAAGCCAGGCATAATAGTAGCACACTCTTTTTCAGCTAAATCAACTAAAGCATTTTGTAGGCTTTTTAGGTCGCTACTAATTAGATTTATTTCATCTCTAAGCCAAAGTCTCATATCAGTAGCAACCTGATCATTTCTTGATCTCCCAGTATGAATTTTCTTACCAACATCTCCAATTTTTTTGATTAAAGCTGCTTCTAAATTCATATGCACATCTTCCAAATCATGCGACCAATCAAATTCTTTTGCTTCTATCGCTGATTGAATGTCTTCGAAACCTTCTTTTATTGCTATAAGCTCATCAGGAGATAAGATTTCTATACTAGCTAGCATTTCTGCATGAGCCAAAGAGCCTCTTATATCATGTATGGCTAGCTTATGATCAAAATCAATAGATGCAGTAAATTTTGCTACAAAATCATCCGTTTTTCCGTTAAAACGGCCCCCCCAAGACTGATTTTTTTCTTTCTTACTATTCATGGGCTAGGAAATCCTTTTTGTCATAAATCATTAATTATCTTTGAGTACTATTTAATTAATTATAGCAAAACGCAAGTTACTATATAGATATAAGATGATTATATTTAGATATCAGATTTTAGAGTAAGAAAAGTAGCTTATTTTGTAATCATTTTTATAAGGTTTTATAAAGACATGTCTGCTCTTGAGCCAGTCTGATATAATCTTTTCTTTTATGATTTTGGTTGCTATGACGTATGACATCACTGCCATTTGAAACCCCAGTAGTTCGTATTGCTAGTCGACAAAGCCCTTTGGCACTTTGGCAGTCTAATTACGTGAAATTAAGACTACAGCATACCTATCCTGACATCAGGGTAGAAATCATTGGTCTCAAAACGCGTGGCGACAAAATACTTGACGTAACTTTATCAAAAGTTGGGGGTAAAGGACTTTTCGTAAAGGAATTGGAGCATGCCCTCCTGAATGACCTAGCAGATATTGCTGTCCATTCAATGAAAGATGTTCCTATGGAGCTTCCACAGGGCTTAGGGTTACAGGCAATTTGTGAGCGTGAAGATCCCACAGATGCTTTTATATCAAATGAATATTCGTCTCTAGAGGATTTGCCTGAAGGTGGTTGTGTCGGGACATCCAGTTTGCGAAGAAAAACCCAGCTATTACAAGCCTTTCCTACTCTCGAAGTGACAGACTTAAGGGGTAATGTAAATACCCGGCTTAATAAACTAGACAATAAAGAATATGATGCAATTATTTTGGCCACCTCAGGCTTAATAAGGTTAGGTTTTTCAGGACGGATTCGCCAACGAATAACCCCTGAAAATTTTTTACCAGCAGGCGGTCAAGGTGCTATAGGTATTGAGTCAAGATTAGATGATAAGAAAATTAATAAATTATTGGTATATTTGAATCATTCAGCATCAAAAAAATGTATAACTGCCGAGAGATCTATGAATCGTCACCTTCGGGGAGGGTGTGAAACACCTATTGCTGCATATGCAATTTTAACTGGCCCAAAACTAGATAGGATTTGGTTGAGAGGATTAATAGGCTCACCAGATGGAAGCCAGATTATACGAGATGATATTAAAGGTATGGCTGATGATGCAGAGTTATTAGGTATTGATTTAGCTAAGAAATTATTGAAGCAAGGAGCTGGAGATATTCTAAAAAAAGTCTATGGAGATAATTGGTAGGTGGCAAACTTGAGTAGATTGCAAGCATTGCTTATTAGGGCCATTCAGCCCAATGATCCGAAAGAAGATATATTTATTGGGCAACTAAGGTCAGAGGGAGCTAATGTTCATCATCTCCCTGTTATGGAAACAGTCCCAATAGATCAGTCTTCTGACGCAGGTTTTATAAATAATTGTATTCTCAATTATTCTTCCTATAGAAGAGCTATTTTTGTTAGCAGATCCTCCGTATATTCTCTTTTTGATTGGCTAAAAAAAAATGTAGAAAAATATCCTGAAGGTTTACCCTTAGGCCCACTACATTATGCAATTGGGAAAACTACGGCTGATACTTTAAAAAATATTAATATAAATGCTGAGTATCCAAAACAAGATTTTAGTAGTGAGGGGTTATTGGGCCTACCATCACTCCTTGTCGGCGATCATCAAAAAGTAGTAATATTTTCTGGGGTAGGAGGACGTCAATTATTATCTCATGAGCTAAAATCTCGTGGATTTTTAGTGGATAATTGCGAGCTCTATAATCGCAAATATTTAAAAGACTTTTCAAATGAGATTAATCGGCTGATTAGTGAAGACATACTCGATGTAATAGTTGTACATAGCGGAGAATTACTCGAGAATCTCTTATCTCAGGTAACACTCACGAATCTATCCACCCTAAAATTATTACCACTATTAGTCCCAAGTGAAAGGATCCGTTTGCTAGCACAAAGTTTAGGATTCGAAAAAATAATTCGTTCGCCTTCAGCATCAACTGAACAAATGGTTTCTATCTTACGTGAATGTTACAGTAATCGATTGTAGAGTCTAGAAAATGGATACTTCGTTTTCAGTTGCAACTAAACAAAAAGTCATAATTTGTATTTGAGAGGCATCTTGATTGAAAAAAAAAGACAACACACCAGATAATATTAATCTTTCGAATAAGCAAGTTTCGACTGGGGCTAATTCTGGCTCATCTGAAAAGACAAAAAGTGAAAAAAAATCTAGCAATGAAAAAAATAATGCATCCACCAGCAAAATTTCTCCAATAATTAAATTTATAGCCAAGTTATTATTTTTATTGCTTTTCTTGGCATCAGTCGCTGCAATTATATTTGGGGGAAGTGAGATTTATAGTATTAATCAACAGCAAGTTGAGGATCGAAAGGCATCAAAAAAATACCAAGCACACATCGATGCGTTATATGTTGAGATAAAAAAAGATAAAGAAATTTTTCAAGAGAAAAACGCTGAATTATATGCCTTAATAAGTAGCTTAAAGGAAAGGGTTACTGATAACAGTGATCGTTTAGGTGAACTATCTTTTCCTCGCGAGCGATCTATATTATTAGCAGAAGCTGAATATCTGATATGGCTTGCTGAGACTTATATAATTTCTAAAAATTCACCTAAAAAAATAGCAGAAATATTTGTTTCGATAGATGCAATTTTAGGGAAGCTAAAATTTCTTAGTGCCAACGAATCACGAGATATAGTAGTTAATATTATTTCAGTCTTGGGTTCAGCCTCAATAGTGAATAGAGAAAATATCTATTCAAAGTTAAGTTTAATGACGGATCAGTTAGGTCAGTTGCCATTTATTCAAACCATTCGAGATTTAAAAACTAATTCCAAGACTACGACTTATATTTCTGAGTCAGAGCAGGGGCAATGGCAAGAAAATTTTTACACTGGAATTCATACAGCTTTTTTAAGATTTAAAGATTTAATTCGCATCAAAAAACATAAATATCCGCCTAATTTAGTTCCACCTCAAGAAAAAAGGCAGCAGCTCATACAGCAATTAAAAGTTGTATTTGGACAGACTCAAATGAGTTTATTGCTACAGGAGGAGGGGGTTTACAAAAAAAGCCTTACAAAAGCTAAAAAGTTGCTATTGAAAAACTATTCTGACCATGACGAATTAATAAGAACTTATATTCAACAAATAGATGAACTTGAACAGCAGAATATAGTTCAAAAAATCCCTGATATTTCTCTACAACTTAATACTATTAAAGAGAATATTAGCAGGCTAAAAAAAAATATTAGTGGAGACCAAAAGTAATGAGGGTGCGGTTTTTTAAGATTACTTTAGCTGCTCTGGTAGGAGGATTTTTAACATGGCAGTTGACTAAAAATAACGGCTATATTCAAATAATCTATGGAAACTATACTATAGATATGAGCTTGTGGTCGCTGATATTGATCTTTAGTATTATCTTTATAATCTTTTTTGTATTAAAAAATATTATCAGAGCTATTCTTGATCCAAGCCAAAAATTAATCAAAGATTTCTATGAATCTAAAGCAAAGAAAAATCAGTCCTTAATTTCTCGTGGTTTGCTTAACTTTATTCAAGGTGAGTGGATAAATGCTAGAAAGGATTTGGAAGGATCTGCAAAAAATTCACCTATGCCCATCGTTAATTATCTTACCGCAGCATTTTCTGCATATGAAGCCGGAGACTTTAAAGATGCTGATCAGTTACTAATAAAGGCTCAAAAAAATAACACCAACAAAGACACAGTCGTTGTGCTTATGAAAGCCAAAATTTATGCAAGCAATAAAAACTATACAAGGGCGCTAGAAATTCTTGAGCCATTGCATAAAGATGTTCCATCTAACAGTACTATTTTAAGACAGCTTTATGCGATATATATGAGCTTGGAGGATCCTGAAAATTTAAGAGATCTGCTACCACATTTAAAACGTTATAAAGTTTTCAAAAAAAATAAGATAAATGAAATTGAAATATATATATATCGCTCCTCAATAGAAATAATTTCTAAAAATAATGCCACTCACACTGAAGATCTGAACAACTTTTGGCATAAAATACCTAGAAGTTTAAAGAGAGAAAAAACAATTTTTTTACAATACGTCACAAAGCTGCATGAGTTTAAAGAGGACACAGCCGCTGAACTATTAATACATAGCTTCTTAAAATCTGATTGGGATGATGAGTTAATTAGACTTTACGGGTTAATTGCAGGACCTGATAATGAAAAACAGTTGAGATATGCTGAAAGCTTACTCTCAATTCATCCAGATAATCCAGAATTGATGCTAGCCCTAGGACGCCTTAACTTAAAGTGTAAGCTATGGGTCAAGGCACAAGATTACTTCAAGAGTTCTATAGCCATTAAGCCTAAGACTGAAACGTATATCGAGCTAGCTAGGCTAATGGAACATCAACATAAATACAAAGAGAGCTCTATTTATTACCAGCAAGGGTTGAGTTTGAACCACAATCAAAAAATTACTTAATAAAAAACTTAAGATGTTGTTTTATTTCCGTGTAGGAAACTAAAGCAATTAAATTTGTGGCCCTGCTTTAATTATTTTTCTCGACACACTATATTTTTGGATATTATCAATAAATAATTTTGCTAGTTTTTCCGCCTGCGAATCATAGGCTTTCTTATCGTTCCAAGTATCTCTTGGGTTGAGAAAGTTAGAATTAACTCCAGGTATGCTGACAGGTATATTTAAGTTTAAAATTGGCAACTTTGTAGTTTCTATATTTTCAAGATCACCGTTCTGTATGGCAGCAACAATACTGCGCGTCACTGGAATTGGGAATCTTGAACCATTTCCATCAGACGCACCTGATCCTCCAGTCCAGCCAGTGTTGACAAGATAGACTTTGCTTCCAAATTGATCTATGTATCTCATCAATAACTCTGCATAGACTTTAGCAGGTCTGGGCATAAACGGTGCACCAAAACAAGTTGAAAATGTTAGATGTATACCTTTTTCACCACCCATTTCTGTAGACCCTACTCGTGCAGTATAGCCACTGAGGAAATGATAAGCTGCAGCTTCTTTTGATAAAACAGACACTGGCGGTAAAACCCCCGAAACATCACAGGTTAGAAAAATAACATTTTTTGGTTCACCAGCTCTATTTTCCTTACTTCGCAAATCTACGTGCTCAAGAGGATAACTGCATCGACCGTTTTCTGAAAGGGATGTGTCATCATAGTCTGCAGTTCTTTTATCACTTACAGAGATATTTTCTACAATCGCACCAAATCGGATAGCATCCCAAATAACCGGCTCATTTTGTTTACTTAAATTTATAGTTTTGGCGTAACATCCACCTTCCATATTGAACACAGCACCCTTAGTCCAGCCATGCTCATCGTCACCGATTAAGTATCGATCTGGATCTGCAGAAAGTGTTGTTTTTCCCGTACCAGAAAGACCAAAAAATAGACATACATCACCATCTTTACCTACGTTAGATGCACAATGCATAGACATTACGTCTTTTCCAGGGAGAAGATAATTTTGTACTGAAAACATTGCTTTTTTCATTTCACCAGCATACTTAAGGCCTGCTATTAGCACCTTTCTTTGCCCGAAGTTTATAATTCCTACTGCTTCACTATTTGTACCATCACGAACTGGATCGCAAGTAAAATTAGCAACATGTAAAATCTTCCAGGTTTCCTTGCTAGAAGGATTGTAGCTTTTTGGTCTGATAAACATATTTCTAGCAAATAAATTGTGCCAAGCTGTCTCGGTTGTAACCTCAACAGGCAAGTAATGATCGGGATCCTGTCCAACATGCAAATGAGACAAATAACGATCTTTTTGTAATATATGATTTTCAACTCGTGCCCATAAATCATTAAATTTATCTTGATTGAATGGCCGATTAACTGGACCCCACGCAATTGAATTTTTGCTACTAGACTCTTCGACAATGAATCGATCAGCTGGAGATCTTCCGGTTCGATTGCCGGTAACGGATAAAAATGCTCCAGTATCTGTTAAGTGCCCCTCACCATTTTTAAGAGCCATTTCTATAAGCTCAGATGAGCATAGGTCCCTAAAAATTGTTGCATTCGAATTTTTTATAAATGTCATTAGTGTTGATCCTATCGAAGATTTTGAATCGAGTTTTAATTTTTATTGAATTTCAATGGAAACTCAACTCTGTTAAGCAGATTATTAATAAAAAACATATGAATTATGCCAGAAAAATAGTCACTAGTGGAGCTTTCATGATAAATTTTAAAACCCCCTCATTTATCTATTGTTTTAGACTTAAAAAATAGAATGTATGCCACTTTTAGTCATCATATTTACTACTCTCAGTAAATCTATGTATCTGTCTCCGTTGTTTTTTAGTCGGTCGCTGGCTTTTATAATGTATTCCTGCGTTTAAAGCTTTTCTTGTAGCATTATTTTTTGTCCTATTATTCAGACTTTCTTCTGTTTCAGAATACATGGCTATAGCTTTAATAGCAGAAAATCTCTTTTCACACAGATTTTTTACTACCACTGTTCTTTCATCTATTCCCTGTTTAATGCGTAATTTTGTCCCTAGTGTGAGATCTTTGCTAACTTTAACCCTTTTCCCATCAACTTGAACCTTTCCAGCAATTATAGCCGCTTTCGATAGACTTCTTGTTTTGAAAAAACGGGCAGCCCACAACCACTTATCTAAACGAATTTTTTCCTCAGAAAAACTTTCTTGGATTATCGGAAGAATTTCATTGAAATAACCTATCGAATTAAAAATATCAATTTTAATAGCGCTCTTTTTACTGTCAGGCTTATTTACTCCTAAAATATACTTAATACCAAAGTGTTCAGCAGCCATTAAAATAGTTGGTGAATCATCTATAAAAAGTGTTTTTTTAGGGTCAAATTTTGTTCGTTCTGCTAAAGCCACCCAAAACTCTTGGCTTTCTTTCGGGTGCTTAAATTCGTGAGATGTATAAATTGTATCCAACTCTTTATCTATATTTGTGCTTTTAATTTTCAACTTTAAGCTTTCAGGGTGAGCATTAGTAATAAGGATACGTTTTTTTTCTGAAGATTTAAGCTGTTCAAGGAACTCAAGCACAAAAGGCCTAACCTTTATTAAATGACTTATTTCTTTTTTTAGCTGATAAATATTCACATCCAATTTCTCAGACCAGTATTCAGTTGAATACCAATTTAGTGTGCCTTTTATTTGATTGGTAAGCTGTTTAATATATTCATTGGCATTGCTTATCGAGATACTGTGAATTTCTGAATATCGTTTAGGTAAATGATTAAGCCAAAAGAAATTATCAAAATGAAGATCCAACAAAGTCCCATCCATGTCTAATAAAACAGTATCAATGTCTGCCCATTTAAAATTTCTATTATTTGATGAGATTTGATTTTCTTTATATTTTTTCATATTTTTTATTTTTTAGTGCTGATAAAATAACGTATTAAATATATGGATATCTAATATAATTTTTGCTTAAACAGTTCAAGACTATAATAGTTTACTATTCAATTTCAAATTATCTAAAAAGAGCAAATAAATTGACAGCTGAAAATATTTTCCTTGTAGGGCCTATGGGTTCGGGAAAGACAACTATTGGCCGCACGTTGGCTGGAATTCTCAATTTCAAATTCTTTGATTTAGATTCTGAAATTGAGAAAAGATGTGGTGCTAATATACCATGGATTTTTGATGTGGAAGGGGAGAATGGATTCAGAGAGCGTGAATCTCGAATTTTAGAGGAGCTTTCCTCTTCGACCGGTATGGTTCTAGCTACAGGTGGTGGTGCTGTGATTCGTAAAAAAAACCGCGAGATCCTAAAGAAAAATGGCTATGTCGTTTACCTAAATGCCCCAATAGAAAGATTAGTTGAAAGAACCTCCCATGATCATAATAGGCCACTTTTGCAAGTGGACAATCCACGTGAGGCAATTGAAAAAATGATTTTGGAACGTGAGCCTTTTTATCAAGATGTAGCCAACTTCGTTCTTATTACAGATAAAAAAAGACCACGACTAGTTGCAAATGAGATCGCTTGCGAAGTTCGTAAATTCATACTCTGATGTGGTACATTCTATTATTAATATAACTAATAAAGAATAATAATTGTGGAAAAAACAAATACACTTTTCGTTGACCTTGGAGATAGAAGCTATCCTATCTTTATTGGTGAAGGATTGCTTGCATCATCAGAACTTTTGGCGCCATATATACATGGAGATCAGTTGTTCATAGTTACTAATGAGGTTATTGCGCCTCTCTATTTAGAACTTTTAGTTGAAAAATTATCATTGCACCATACTGTTGAAACCCTAATTTTACCCGATGGCGAGACTTATAAAAACTTAGAGATATTGAATACAATTTTTGATGCTCTTTTATTAAAAAAATTCAATCGTTCTGCGACACTCCTAGCACTTGGCGGCGGCGTTATTGGTGATATGACAGGGTTTGCTGCTGCTTGTTATCAGAGAGGCGTAAATTTCATACAAATACCCACAACGCTTCTCGCACAAGTAGATTCCTCTGTGGGAGGTAAGACAGCAGTAAATCATAAGTTGGGAAAAAATATGATAGGAGCTTTTTATCAGCCAGAATGTGTGATGGTTGATATATCCTTATTAAAAACGTTACCAGACAGAGAATTTAAAGCAGGCCTAGCTGAAGTTATTAAGTACGGTTTAATTGCTGATGTCGAATTTTTTTATTGGATAGAAAAAAATATAGATCAGCTATTAGCTAGAGATCCTGATTCTTTGTGTATAGCTATTGAAAAGTCATGCTCAAATAAAGCAAAAATTGTTTCAAGAGATGAGCGTGAAAATGATATCCGAGCAATCTTGAATCTTGGTCATACGTTTGGCCATGCGATAGAAACCTTTTTTTCTTATAAGGGCTGGTTGCATGGGGAGGCAATATCCGTTGGAATGACAATGGCAGCGAAGCTTTCAAGTGAGCTAGGATCGATTGAGACAGCCGACTACATACGCATAAAAGATCTTTTAGTTCGCTGTGAGCTACCAGTCTCCAAACCAGACGAAATGACGTCCGGAATATTCTTAGAGCTCATGTCAGTAGATAAAAAAGTAATTGACGGTAACCTCCGCCTTGTACTTCTTGAGTCTATAGGTAAGGCTGTAGTAACTTCTAATATTGAGCGAGATATTCTAATAAAAGTGCTATAATGTGTGGATACAAATCTTTAACTATATTTCTTTGAGTTATAGGTTTTATTTATTTCATCACATTGTGACATGTTTTATTTGGGTGTAAAATTGTGTTTAATTTCCAGCAGTTCAATCATTTAATGTCTCTGAAACAGCTGGCCCTTAAACCTTCAAAGCAGGGCTATAATTTATGCAGACTGGCCTATACGATTTAAGCGAATTCAAAGATAACTGTGGATTCGGGTTAATTGCCCATATAAAAGGGAAGACTAGTCATCGCGTATTAAAAACAGCTATTGAAGCGCTAACATGTATGACGCATCGTGGAGGTATTGCCTCTGATGGAAGGACTGGCGATGGTTGCGGGTTACTCCTACAAAAACCAGATTCTTTTATGCGTAACATCGCTGTATCTTTATTTAACAAAAAACTTCCTGAATTATATGCGATTGGTTCAGTGATGCTTAGTCAAAATACAGATCACAGAAGCAATGCAAAAATTACTATGGAGAGGAACTTGCATGACCAAGGTCTTGAAATAGTTGGCTGGAGAAAAGTGCCCACTAACAATGATTGCCTTGGTGAAATAGCTGTAAAAACCTTACCTGTTATAGAACAAATATTCATCACAGCAGGAAATCTCGATAAGAAAAATTTTAATGCTAGATTATTTGTCGCAAAGAGAAAATCAGAAATAGCACTCACATCGGATAATTCATTCTACATTGCAAGCCTAGCAGAAAATATTATTAGCTATAAAGGGCTAATGATGCCTATTGATTTACCAAAATTTTACCCTGACTTAGCTAACCCTCTATTGGAAACAGCCATTTGTATTTTTCACCAACGCTTCTCTACAAATACCAGTCCTCAGTGGCCTTTAGCACAACCATTCAGAATGTTAGCCCATAATGGAGAAATCAATACATTAGCTGGTAATCGAAACTGGTCTCTAGCTAGAACACCGAAATTAAAAACACCCCTATTACCAGATTTAAATGAAGTGGCTCCTCTCGTGAATAGCACAGGCTCAGACTCCTCTAGCCTTGATAATATGCTAGAGTTTATGGTTGCTGGAGGAATAGATCTTCATAAAGCGGTTCGAATGCTTGTGCCACCTGCTTGGGATAATAACCAAGAATTTGGACTAGAAGAAAGAGCTTACTTCGAATATATGGCTATGCATATGGAGCCCTGGGATGGTCCAGCAGGAATAGTAATTACTGACGGTCGCTATGCTGTATGTACGTTAGATAGAAATGGATTGAGACCTTCTCGATGGGTTCTTACAGATGATGACATTATAACAGTAGCCTCAGAGATTGGCGTTTATGGATATGACCCTAAAAATGTAACTGCAAAAGGACGCTTAGGACCTGGGGATATGCTCTCTATAGACACTAGCAGTGGCAGTATTATGAACGCTGCACAAATTGACAAAGAGCTTGCTTCCGCAAACCCCTACCAAGCCTGGCTCAATGAAAGAACTATAAAAATAATGTCATCTTTAGATGACGAAAGTATCGAAGTTGAGGGCGCTCTAAGCAAAGAAAGAATTCGAAACTTCATGAAAATGTTTTTAGTATCTTCAGAGGAGAAAGAACAGGTTTTACGTCCTCTTGCAGAGGGTGGACAAGAAGCAGTCGGCTCAATGGGTGATGATACTCCAATGGTAGTTCTGTCATCTAGAAGTCGCAGTTTTTATGATTATTTCAGACAACAGTTTGCACAGGTGACTAATCCACCGATTGATCCTTTACGAGAGACATTAGTGATGTCTCTTAAGACACAACTTGGAGCAGAGGGGAATATTTTCTTTGAAACTCCTGAACATGCAAAACGTATTAATTTATCCAGCCCCGTATTATCACCAACAAAATATTATGCACTTAAAAATAATACGCAAGATGACTACTGTGTAAAAAAATTCAGTGTCAACTATCATCATGAGAAAGATTGCTTAGAGCAGGCAATAAAAAAATTATGCACAAAAGTAGCGGATGCTGTTAAGGATGGTGTTAGATGTTGTATCTTATCAGATTCCGATATTCAACCAGATAAGCTACCCATACAGATGTTAATGGCGGTTGGCTCAGTCCATCATCATCTGATAAAACTGGGCCTTCGTTGTGATGCAAATATTATTGCATCAACAGCTTCTGCTCGTGACTCCCACCAAATAGCAACTTTAATTGGTTGTGGGGCTTCTGCTGTTTATCCTTTTTTAAGTTATCACGTGCTCTCTGATATGGTGGATTTGGGAGAAGTACTCTGCGATACCGGTACTGCCTTTAAGAATTACCGCCAAGGTATGAATAAAGGGTTATTAAAAATTCTATCAAAAATGGGGATTTCTAACATAGCTTCATATCGCGGTGCTCAGTTATATGAAATCATTGGACTGTCCCCTGAAATAGTCAGCACTTGTTTTGCAGGGACTCCAAGTCGTATAAGAGGGGCAGAATTCAAAGATCTGCAGGATGATCAGCAGAAACTTTCTGATCAGGCTTGGAGTGATCGTAAACCAGTAAGTCCCGGTGGACTCTTTAAATATGTTCACGGTCAAGAGTACCATGCATACAATCCAGACGTAATTACCACTCTTCATCGAGCGGTTAAAGAAAGTGATTATACGGCATGGCATGATTATGCTGATCTAGTGAATAAGCGTCCAATAGCTACACTCAGAGATCTTTTGAAAATTAAGTGTGGTATTAAATCAGTCCCTTTGTCCAGTGTAGAGCCAGTTGAAAAAATATTACAAAGATTTGATTCAGCGGGAATGTCCCTAGGGGCTTTATCTCCAGAAGCACACGAAGGCTTAGCCCAAGCTATGAATACATTGGGAGGTCGATCCAACTCAGGTGAAGGAGGGGAGGACCCCGCTCGCTACGGCACTATTAAAGCGTCTAAAATAAAACAGGTAGCTTCTGGTCGTTTTGGAGTCACGCCACATTATTTATCTAGCGCTGAAGTAATTCAAATTAAAATAGCACAGGGTGCAAAACCTGGAGAGGGAGGACAGCTTCCAGGTGGTAAGGTGAATGAGCTTATTGCTAAGCTTAGGTATTCAGTTCCTGGTGTGACTCTAATTTCACCTCCACCACATCATGATATCTACTCTATTGAAGATTTAGCTCAATTAATATTTGATCTTAAGCAAGTAAATCCACAAGCCTTAGTATCTGTTAAGTTAGTTTCTCGCCCTGGTGTAGGTACTATTGCTGCTGGGGTCGCAAAAGCTTACGCTGATTTGATCACAATATCTGGTTACGATGGAGGGACTGCTGCTAGTCCGTTAACCTCAATACGTTATGCCGGATCACCTTGGGAGCTTGGTCTTTCTGAAACTCACCAGATGTTGAGAGCAAACGATTTGCGACATAAGGTTCGTGTACAGGCTGACGGCGGCTTGAAAACAGGTTTAGATGTTGTAAAGGCTGCTATTTTAGGCGCTGAAAGTTTTGGTTTTGGAACTGGCCCAATGGTTGCACTTGGATGTAAATATTTGAGAATTTGCCATTTAAATAATTGTGCTACAGGCGTTGCTACTCAGGATGCTGAGCTGAGAGAAAATTATTATAAAGGTACTGTAAATACAGCAAAGAATTTTTTTCTTTTTATGGCTGAAGAAACACGTGAGTGGATGTCAAAACTTGGGGTTAAAACTCTAGAAGAATTAGTCGGCAGAGTCGATTTATTAGAGATTTTTGATGGTGTGACAGAAAAACAAAGAAAACTAGATTTATCGCCAATACTACATACAGATAAGCTATTGGAGAGCAAACCGCAAACATGTGGTATTGTGAGAAATACTCCCTTCGATAAAGGCGGTTTAGCGGAAAAAATGGTTGAAGATATCTTGTCCGCCATTGAGACAAAAAAAGGCGGTGAATTTAAATATAATGTAGGTAACTGCGACCGCTCCATTGGAGCTAGGCTTTCAGGTGAAATAGCTAAGCGTCATGGTAACCAAGGCATGGCTGATGCGCCAATTAAATTAAAACTCGAGGGTGTTGCTGGCCAATCACTTGGAGTTTGGAATGCTGGTGGACTAAATATATATCTCTGTGGTGATGCAAATGATTATGTTGGTAAAGGAATGGCTGGTGGGAAAATTGTTATATCCCCACCAAAAGAAAGTAAATTTATTTCCTATACAGCACCTATTATAGGAAATACTTGTTTATATGGCGCAACAGCTGGAAAATTATTCGCAGCTGGTTGTGCAGGAGAGCGCTTTGCTGTCAGAAACTCTGGAGCCCATGCCGTAATTGAGGGTGCAGGCCACCATTGTTGTGAATACATGACAGGAGGTATAGTGGTTGTATTAGGTTCCGTAGGACCTAATTTTGGTGCAGGCATGACTGGCGGTTTTGCTTATGTTCTAGATGAAAATAAAATTTTTGTAGACAGTTATAATATGGAGCTAGTTGAAATACAGCGTATTACAACAGAATCAACAGAGAGCCATAGATCACATTTAGAGGCTATGATAGCTGAATTTGTTACAGAAACAGGAAGTATTTGGGGTCAAGAAATTTTAGATAATTTCGAAAATTTTATTAGAAAATTTTGGTTAGTTAAACCAAAAGCTGCGAGCCTACACAAATTATTGGCACATACACATATTGAATCCCAATGATTGGAAAAAAACGATAAATTTCGAGCTGAAGTTGATATCAGAGAGTTGAAGCTTATGGATGATAGATTAAATAATGATTTTCAGTTTGTTCAAGTAGACAGACATGATCCTGAAACAAAGGACATGTATAGTCGTACTAAAGAATTTGTTGAGATATATCAGCCAACTGAAGATAAAGATGCCTGTAATCAAGCACATCGCTGTCTAGATTGTGGAAACCCTTACTGTGAGTGGAAGTGCCCCGTCCATAATTACATACCAAATTGGTTAAAATTACTCTCGGATGGAAATATTATCGAAGCTGCCGAATTATGCCATTCTACTAATACGCTACCCGAAGTATGTGGTCGTGTTTGTCCTCAAGATCGATTATGTGAGGGGGCTTGCACTTTAAATGAAGAATTTGGAGCCGTAACGATAGGCAATGCTGAAAAGTATATTACAGATACAGCGTTTGCTATGGGCTGGCGACCAGATATGTCTAAAGTGATTAGGACCGATAAAAAGGTCGCTATTATTGGTGCTGGACCAGCAGGATTAGGTTGTGCTGATATCCTAGTCCGCAATGGTGTAAAGCCAGTAGTTTTTGATCGCTATCCAGAAATTGGAGGCCTAATTACTTTTGGAATACCAGAATTTAAATTAGAAAAATCAATTATGCAGCAACGTCGGGAAATATTTGAGGGTATGGGTATCGAGTTTAAGTTAAATACTGATATAGGTGTAGATGTTAGCATTGATGAATTAGTAAATGAATTCGATGCTATTTTCCTGGGTATGGGAACATATAAAGCGATGAAAGGTAATTTTCCTGGAGAAGACCTTTCTGGAGTTTATGAAGCGTTACCGTTCCTTATATCTAACGTAAATAGGAATATGGGTTGGGAACAGGATCCTAGTGATCACATAAGTGTGGATGGCAAGCAGGTTGTTGTTTTGGGAGGCGGAGATACTGCGATGGACTGTAATCGGACATCAATAAGACAAGGAGCAACATCAGTTTCATGCGCTTACCGTCGTGATCGAGAAAATATGCCTGGATCACGTAAAGAAGTTAAGAATGCAGAGGAGGAGGGAGTCCAGTTTCTATTTAATAGGCAGCCTATTGAGATTATTGGAAAAAATAAAGTTGAAGGCATTAAAGTGGTGACTACAAAATTAGGCGAACCTGACGAAAATGGTCGCCGTAAACCAATTCCAGTACCTGGAAGTGAAGAGATACTTCCAGCAGATATTGTGCTGATTGCATTTGGATTTCAACCTAATCCAGCACCATGGATGATGGATCTAGGAGTTAACCTTAATGATTGGAAAGGAGTTATTGCTCCAGAGGATCAGGAGTTTAAGTTTCAGACTACTAATCCCAATGTGTTTGCTGGCGGTGATATGGTTCGTGGATCTGATCTAGTTGTGACTGCTATCTGGCAAGGAAGGCAAGCTGGTGAAGGTATTCTTGACTACCTTAAAATCTAGAGATTTTCCTGATGATAGAACTTAAAAATGATCGCTTACTTCGGGCATTGATGTGTGAGCCTGTCGATATCACACCTGTATGGATGATGCGTCAAGCTGGTCGTTATCTTCCTGAATACAGAAAAGTTCGTGCTGAAGCTGGAGATTTTATGGCACTCTGTGCAAATCCAGAGAAAGCATGTGAGGTGACTTTACAGCCTTTAGAGCGGTACGATTTAGATGCAGCTATTTTATTTTCTGATATTTTAACGATTCCTGATGCTATGGGTTTGGGGCTTTTCTTTGAGTCAGGAGAAGGTCCTCGTTTTCATAATCCAGTAAGAACTGAAAAAGATATTAACAAGCTATCTGTCATAGACCCTTACAAGGATTTATCTTACGTAGTTGATGCTGTGATTAATATACGTCGAGAGTTAAATGGACGTGTGCCACTTATAGGATTTGCTGGCAGCCCATGGACACTCGCAACCTATATGATAGAGGGAAAATCCAGCCGTGATTTTTTGATAAGCAAGACGATGATGTTCAACCAGCCAGAATTAATGCATCAATTGCTTAATATTTTAACAGAATCAGTCATTGTTTATCTTAACGCACAAATTAAGGCTGGTGCACAAGCAATCCAGATCTTTGATACTTGGGGAGGAATGCTTTCTTTTGATGCTTATAAAGAGTTCTCATTACGGTATATGAAAAAAATTGTTGATGGTTTAATCAAAGAAAATGAAGGTAGAAAGGTTCCAGTAATTCTCTTTACTAAGGGCGGCGGCCAGTGGCTAGATGAGATCGTCGCTAGTGGATGTGATGCAATTAGCCTCGATTGGACGACTCATATTGGTAGTGCACGTAAAAGTGTAGGCGATAAGGTTTGTTTACAAGGCAATATGGATCCAGCAATTTTGCGATCAAATCCAAAACGCATAATAGAAGAAGTGAAGGCTATTCTGCTGCAATTTGGTGGCGGTACTGGCCATGTATTTAATTTGGGTCATGGAGTAACTCCTGACATCAAACCAGAAAATGTAAGAGTGTTTATTGATGCTGTGCATGAGTTGTCATTAGTTCACCAAAACGCGTAACTAATCCAGGCTCATATTTTTCTAACCATGAAGTTTTTTTGTGTTCGAACATTACTATCACTGTAGAGCCAAATTTAAATCTCCCCATTTCTTCACCTTTCTTCAAATTGATGTTTTTAGAATTCATATTATCGATCAGTGGAACTTGAGGGTAGTAATGGCCGCGCCAAACAGACTCAATTCCAGCGACCATCATTGCACCTACTAAAATTACTGCACAAAGACCAACCGGAGTATCAAAAATACAAACTAGACGCTCATTTTTGGCAAATAGGTTATCTATATGGCTGGAGGTTTGCAAATTAACTGAGAATAGTTTCCCGGGAATATATCTTGTCAAAATTAGTTTCCCATCAATCGGCATATGCACTCTATGGTAATCTTTTGGAGATAAATATATTGTTATAAATTCTCCATTAAGAAAGCTTTTAGTATATTCATCATTAGATCCAAGCAAAGCTGTGGAAGAAAAATATTTTCCTTTAGCTTGAAGAATGTCTCCTTTATTAATCGAGCCCACCTGACTAACAACTCCATCAGCGGGACAGACTATCGAGGAGGCGTCGTTATCTATAGGCCTAACGTCTTTTTTTAATGCTCTTGTAAAAAAAGCATTGAAGTTTTCATAGCTATCGGGAGAATCTGATATTGCTTCATTAAGATTAATTTTATAGATCCTAATAAATAGTTTAATCAGAATATTTTTTAACCAAACAATCTTAGTTTCAGTTAAAATTGAACCACTTCTTGATAGCATATGCTGAGGAACCAGGCGTTGTAATGCAATAAACAACTCCGTGTAAAGTTTCTTCATCTTATTATTTTTCCACTAAAGTTTCTGGATGGTTACCCCATTCTGCCCAAGAACCGTCATAAGCGCGAATATTAGTGAATCCTAATATTCTGCCAAGCATATACGTAAAACCAGATCGATGATGAGATTGACAGTGAGTGATAGTATTTTTTTCTGCCGATATACCTAAATTTTCAAGTTTGATTAATGCATCTGTATGAATGCGTTGATTACGTTTGAAGTCCATCATTTTTGTCCAGTCACAATTTATGGCGCCAGGTATATGCCCTGCTTTTTCAGTATAGACTGTTGCACCAGTGAATTCTGCTTCACTTCTTGCATCCCAAATTTGAAGATTTTGATCACCCAATAAATTCATTAGCTCTTTAATATCAATTATAGGAGTTCGATCGATCGAAAAAGTACGTTGAACGGGCTTAGCTAAGGGCTTCTCAGAGGTTGTAGGGTGACCCTCGTTATGCCATGCAATTAGACCACCATTAAGGTAGGACCAATTCTTGTGACCTATTACATCAAGAGTCCAAAGGAATCTTCCAGCCCATCCACCGCCTTCATCATCGTAAGCAATAACATGTTTTTCTTCAGTTAGACCAATACTATTCATGATCTCTGTGATTTGCTCTATAGAAGGCAGCTTGTTGGGTATAGGAAACGAACCCGCCAGAAGACTTTTTGGGGACAAATGAATAGCACCAGGTATATGCTTTTGGGTATAAAGACCATCATTACATAGGTCAATAATCAGAATATTTGGTTCTTCAAGTTTAGTACTTAAAGACTCTGGTTCTATGAGATGTTGTAGTTTTGACATGATCACCTTTTCATCTTATTTAGATTTATTAGATTGACATTATCACTCAAGACCTAACCTATCTCTAGAATTTTTATTTTTCTTTTTCAGCGCCACGGACCATGTGCAGATAACTATCAAACCTATCCCGTCGGATTCTTCCATCTTCCACTGCTATGATCAATGCACAGCCCACCTCTCGTTGGTGACTACAGTTACGAAATTTACATTTCCCTAGATATTCGATGAATTCTATAAAGCCATTAGCAATTGCATCTGGTTCAAGGTGTAACAAACCAAACTCACGTACACCAGGAGAATCAACAACACACCCGCCATTATTGAGATGAAAAAGTTGAGAGGTAGTAGTAGTGTGAATTCCCTTTTTCTTCGATTCGGATAAATCTCCAACTTTTAAGTCAACCTTAGGTATTAGTTTATTCAGCAAAGAAGACTTTCCCACACCTGATTGACCTACCAGAACACTTGTAAAGTTATTTAGGTAAGCTTCAAGTTGCTCTACACCACAGCCATTTTTTGCTGATACTAAAAAATGATCATAATTTAAATTTTTATATTTATTTATTAATGAAAGCAAAGTTTTAGAGCTTTCTTTGTCGATGAGATCAGCTTTATTTACTATCAATAAAGGTCTTATAGATTGATTTTCAGACGCTACTATATAACGATCTATAAGATTTGAGTGAGGTTTTGGATAGAGAGCAATAACAATAGCTATTCTGTTGATATTAGCAGCTACAGCACGTAAATTTCCTCGATCATCAGGACGAGAAATTTGAGTTTCTCTTGGATGTCGCGCAATTATTACTCCGTAATCACCGTGATCCTTCCAGGTAACTTTGTCACCAGCTACAATTACAGGTAAATTGGCCCTCAAATGGCATCTTCGTGAAACTCTCTTCGAAAAATTTATTTCTTCAACATCAATCTGCGCACCATAACTTGCTATCACTGTGCCATGCTTTTCTAGCCCAATATTCTCAGAGCTCTCTTTTATATGAGCCTGTTGCGCGTTAGTTTCAGTGCTTGCATTCAATTGATTTTTTTCAATACGATTGCGTTGTTGTTTGGTTAATTGGCGCTTCGTCAATATTTTTCCTTTTTCGACAATAGTCTTCATCAAAAATTATATTTTAATCGTGTAAATACTATCATTTCTAGCTTATAAATACTTAAAGATAAAGCATCAGCATTATTTTTAAAAAATTATTTTCGAAAATATAATCAGAGAACAACATTTATAAAAATGCTTAACATGTATAAACTATGACAAATTTTAATAAATGGTGAAAATTTTAATGAACCACTCTGATAAAGAAAAAAAAGATGCGCTTAATCTTGTATGGATTGACTTAGAGATGACTGGTTTAGATACTCTTAATGACGTAATTATTGAAATTGCTACAATCGTGACAGATAAAAACCTCAATATTATTGCTGAGGGTCCAGTTTTTGCCATAAATCAAAAAAAAGAAATACTCGATAGTATGGATGAATGGAATACGAGACAGCATAATCGCTCTGGATTAGTGGATCGCGTGCTGCAAAGTAATACTTCTTTAATAGATGCAGAGAAAGGTACGATAAGATTTTTAGAAAAATTTGTAGATTCCGGAACTTCGCCTATGTGCGGGAATTCAATTTGCCAAGATCGACGCTTTTTATCAAGGGAAATGCCAAATCTAGAAAATTTTTTCCATTATCGTAATTTAGATGTTAGTAGTATAAAAGAGCTTGCTTTTCGATGGCACCCAGAATTACTAAATAGATTTAAGAAAAAAAGTTCACACCTCGCTATGGATGACATAAAAGATTCCATCATAGAACTCAAACATTACCGAGACTTATTTTTTAACATTCCATAATTAATGTAAAAATTATTTTCTATTTTATTTTTGTGAAATCGGTATAGCTGGAAGGCTATTCATTCTTGAGCTTATCCTCGCATATTTGTTTCTTTGTTGAGCTAAAGCCCAAGATATGTGCTCCTGAACCATTTTTGATGGGAAATCTTTTCTTGCGCTTAAAGATTCGACAACTTTTTTTGAGTGAGTCGCGTTACCTAATCCAATAGCAAGATTCCTGAGCCATCTTTCATAACCAATTCGTCTTATCGGCGAGCCCTCTGTATATTCTAAAAATTCTTCTTCTGTCCAAAGAAATAACTCAGCCAGCTCACGATCATCTAGATTATGTCGTGGAGTAAAATCTATCTCACTTGTAGTTTGTGCTCCTTTATTCCATGGGCAGATAGTCTGACAGTCATCACAGCCAAATACCCGATTGCCCATGGGTTTTCGGAATTCCTCCGGTATACTCCCCTTATTCTCAATTGTCAGATAAGAGATACATCTTTTTGCGTCAAGAACATAGGGTTCGGGAAATGCATCGGTAGGACAAACTTTAATACATGCTTTGCATTCTCCACATTTACTTGCTCCAGATGGCTTATCTTTTGGTAAAGGTAAGCTTGTATATATTTCCCCAAGAAAAAACCATGAGCCGCCTTCACTATTGATAATTAGTGTATTTTTGCCCATCCAGCCTAACCCTGCTTTTTCTGCCAGAGGTTTTTCCATTACAGGAGCGCTATCAACAAATGGCCTCTGTATTAAACTACCAGGAGCAGCCATTTCGATCTTTTTACTTAATTTTTTTAGTCGATTTCGAATCAAATTATGGTAGTCTCGACCTAACGCATAGCGTGAGATATATGCTTTATCACTATCTTTCAGCACAGCAATCATATTGCTATCGGGTGGAAGATAATTCATACGTGCTATTATAACTGAGCATGTGCCAGGTAATAACTTTTCTGGGCGATAGCGTTTATCTCCATGAGATGCCATCCACCCCATGTCTCCATGATAGTCATTTTCAAGCCACTTATTGAGTTTTTCACCTGTTTCACTTAAATTTATATCTGTGATGGCAACCTGCTGAAAACCCAGCTCAAAACCCCATTGCTTAATTTGGTTAGCAAGATATATATAATCTATTTGAGATTTTTTGGGTTGCATGATCTGTCGGCTATATGAAGTTAGAGTATAATTTTGCCAGATATTTTCCTAATAAAAAGAATTTTATACATAAATTGATATTTATCCATTATGTTTAATGTATCTTAGTAGAGAACAACTGATCTAAATGGCTAAAAAATGAAGTATTTACATATAGACAATATTTCCAGTGAAGATGAGATGATTACATTTGGCAAATTAGTAGGACGTATTTTGCTTGATTGTCGCTCAGAAAAGTCCAAAAAGGCTACCTTGCTTTTTTTTGAGGGCGATCTTGGAGCTGGAAAAACAACAATTTGCAAAGGAATACTAAATGCTTGCGGTTATGATGGCGTGGTAAAAAGTCCCACTTATAATTTGGTAGAGACTTATGAGCTTGCATCATCGAAATGCCACCATTTTGATTTTTATAGACTGGGATCTGCTGAAGAGCTAGATTATATTGGCATAAGAGATTACTTTCAGTCTGGAGATATTTGTTTAATTGAATGGCCAGATCGAGGTAAGGGGTTTTCTGCCTTTGCCAGACTTATGCCTAAAGATATCAGCTAAGAGAAATGGTAGAGAGCTTAATATTGAATCTAAAACTCAGTTAGGAGAATTGTTCTTGAGTCACTTATCTTTAGCTAAGGAAAATTAACTTGGTTTATAAATATTACTATAATTTTCATATGCTACTAGCCGCAGTCTTTTTATTTTTTCTTGAGTCTACCTTTGCTGCAACTGTTAATGATGTGAGAGTTTGGACGGCCCCAGATCATACACGATTAGTACTCGATTTAAGTGATCAAGTAAAATATAAGATAAATTCTTTACAAAACCCAGATCGATTAATAATCGATATTGAAAACACTTCAATAAAAAAAAATATAATTAAAGTTAATCTCTCTGCAACTCCTATAATCTCTATTGAAAGCAACAAAAAAGAAAAAAATCACCTCAAAATAATACTGAATTTAAAAAAGCCTCTCAAGCCGAAGTACTTCATGCTTGGAGTGAATAAAAAATATAATAATAGGTTAGTAATAGATCTTTATGATATAAAAAAAATTGGGGCTAAAGAGACCTCTTTTGTTGCTCCTAAGGATCAGTTAAGAAATATTATTGTGGCTATAGATCCTGGACATGGTGGAGAGGATCCGGGGGCAATTGGTCCAAAAAGACTAATGGAGAAGCATGTAGTTTTAGCCATAAGCCAAGAATTAAAAAAAACTATTAGATCAGAAGTTTGGTTATAGGGCAGTTTTAATTCGATCAAGTGACTATTATGTTCCTTTGCGTAAGCGCACAAAAATTGCCCATAAAAAACGTGCAGATATATTCATCTCTATTCACGCTGATGCTTTTAAAAAACCGAGTGCAAAAGGTGCATCTGTATTTATATTATCTCGAAGTGGGGCCACTAGTGAAACTGCTCGTTATCTAGCAAAACGGGAAAATAGCACTGATTTAATTGGTGGTTCTGGTAGCGTTAGTCTTGATGATAAAGACCCTGTACTGGCTAGCGTACTTTTAGATTTATCTATGACTGCTACTCTAAATAGAAGCTTAGATCTTGGAAATTTAGTCCTCAAGTCCATGGGTAATATAGCAAGATTGCATAAAAATTATGTAGAAGAAGCTGGTTTTGTAGTTCTAAAGTCCCCAGACATACCATCTATTCTCATAGAAACTGGATTTATATCAAATCCTTCCGAAGCTAAAAAATTAGCTAATAAAAACTACCAAAAAAAATTAGCATATTCAATTTTTAAAGGCATAACTCAATATTTTTCGGGAAACTATCCTAACGGTACCCTTCTGGCTTCTGAAAAGCCAGATATTGAGAGACCTATATATTATGTCGTTTTGCCTGGTGATACAGCATATAAAATCTCTAAAAAATATAAAATATCAGTTAAAAAATTAATAGATTTAAATAATTTAAATGGAGATAAAATTTTCTCGGGACAGAAGCTTAGAATTATCGATAAATAAATATATATTTTAAGTACAAATATAAACATTTGGCGTAATGGTTCCGGGGATTAAAATTGGATACCCGCACTTTTTTTAGGAATATGCTTTTTCGTTACCTGCCAAAATGTCTCATTCCAGAAAGCATGTGCCTTAGTTGTTCTGATGCTGTAGCCATGGTAGCCAACAAATAAAATTCCGTCGTCTTCAATTTTATATATTAGTGCTTCCATTCCTGGGTCTTCTTCATAACCCCTAAGAATTATGAAGTCACCTATAGATACCTCTGGTCGTTCCATGATATATCCTATTTATTTAAAGCTCATTATTTTATAGTTCTGAGCAATCTATGTGAATAAAAAAATAATATTTTTGACAGCAACTATCACCCGGATAATCCATGATCCATTATTTCTGCAGGGGAGCCTATATTTGTTGCACCTACTATCTCTGCTGGCACACCAGAGGCAACTGAATGTGGAGGCACATTTTTTAGAACTACGCTAGCTGCAATAATTTTTGAGCCTTCTCCAATTTCAATGTTACCCAGTATCGTTGCACCTGGACCTATTAATACCCCACTGCGAACTTTCGGGTGGCGGTCTCCGCTCTCTTTCCCTGTTCCCCCTAGAGTAACACCCTGTAAAATAGATACACAATCTTCGATAACAGCAGTTTCTCCAACTACAAGGCCCGTTGAATGGTCAAGCATTACCCCTTGCCCAATTTTTGCAGCAGGGTGAATATCCACATCAAACACGACAGATATTCTATTCTGCAACATTAGAGCCAAGGGCTTTCTATTTTTTGACCACAATAGATGCGTAGCTCTCCATGCCTGGAGCGCATGGAAACCTTTATAGTACAGAAAAGCAGATAAAAAGGTATGACATGCTGAATCACGATCAATCAATGCTTGTATATCTCTATAGATTGCTTCTTGAGTTTTAGCATCAGAGCTGAATGCATCATCAAATATATCTTGCAAAATATATTTCTGTTACAGATTCATGATGAAGTTTACTAGCTAATAAGAAACTTAAAGAAGAGAGTAATGATTGATGAGCCAGTATAGTAGCATCAATATATTTGATTAAAGCAGGCTCAGTCTCACAAACTTGCTGGGCTTCTTTTTTTATCTTTTCCCACAGTAATTTTAAAGACGAAACTTGATTCATTGTGGCGCCACCTTATAAAGAATACAACGTTCACTCATTATCATAGCCTAAGTAATTTTTTTCCAGCTATGTTGGCTTTAATGGATAAATTAGTCTTAATTAGTCAACGTAAATTATATTTTTGGTTGACAGTCGACCTAACTCGCATATCATGTGAAATAGAAAATATTTATCAGAGGTGTTATATGTCAGTTAGTTACCTGAGACCCATTCGGCATGATTGGACAAAACAGCAAGTAGAGGATTTGCTTGAGCAACCTTTTAATGATTTGATGTTTCAGGCTCAATCAGTCCATCGTGAAAATTTTAACCCTAATGAGGTCCAACTAAGTACTTTATTATCTATCAAAACAGGCGCCTGTCCTGAAGATTGCAAGTACTGTCCTCAAAGTGCGCGTTATGACACAGGGCTTGAAGTAGAAAAGCTACTGGCTGTCGAAAAAGTAATAGAGGAGGCAAAGTTAGCAAAAGATGCTGGGGCCACTCGTTTTTGTATGGGCGCTGCATGGCGATCACCAAAAGATAAAGATTTACCATATGTTACAAAGATGGTGCAGGAAGTAAAAAAGTTAGGCTTAGAAACTTGTATGACTCTTGGTATGCTTAAGGAAAATCAAGCTCAAGCATTAGCAGATGCTGGTTTAGATTATTACAACCATAATCTTGATACATCCCCTGAATACTATGGCGAAGTTATTACTACTAGAACATACTCTGACCGTCTAAATACTTTAGGTAATGTTAGAAAATCTGGTATGAAAGTCTGTGCTGGAGGTATTGTGGGCATGGGCGAGGGCAAGGCAGACAGAGCCGGATTGCTCATGCAGTTAGCAAGCCTCCCACAGCATCC
The DNA here is from genome assembly GCA_964276025.1 of uncultured Porticoccus sp. Classification (GTDB taxonomy): domain Bacteria; phylum Pseudomonadota; class Gammaproteobacteria; order Pseudomonadales; family Porticoccaceae; genus Porticoccus. Next base: position 626,758 of record CAXYDD010000002.1, read on the forward strand.
GGAGTCAGTGCCTATAAATATGCTGGTAAAAGTTGATGGTACTCCATTTGAGAACGAAAAAGACCTCGATCCATTTGAATTTATTCGGACAATTGCAGTAGCTCGCATTATGATGCCTGAGTCTCATGTGAGACTGTCAGCTGGTAGAGAAAGTATGAGCGATGAGTTACAGGCGTTAGCTTTTTTAGCTGGAGCAAACTCTATATTTTATTGTGATTCACTTTTAACAACTGCAAATCCTGAAGCCAATAAAGATATGGCTTTACTTAATAGACTCGGCATTGTTCCCTGAAAAAAAATAAAATAAATACAGACCCTTCAGATCAAGAAGAAACCCTACATAAAAAAATATTATCAGCTAAAACTGATCATTTATTTTATAACGCCGTTAATTAGGAAAATCGATTCATTATGCATTCAATGGATCAAAAACTTTCTATTAAACTTGCCCAAAGAAAAAAGGCTGGTCTTTATCGGCAACGTTATCTATTACAATCTCCACAGTCATCTAGAGTTATAGTTGATGGAAAAAGTTACCTAGCTTTTTGTAGCAATGACTATCTCGGTCTTTCGAATCACCCATCAGTTGTTGATAGCTTTAGAGTAGGGCTAGAAACTTTCGGAGTAGGTAGCGGTGCATCCCATTTAATTTATGGTCATTCATCAGAACACCACGCACTTGAAGAGGAGCTAGCAGAATTTACTCAAAGACCAAGAGCCCTTTTATTTTCAACTGGATATATGGCTAATTTTGGGACCATAAATGCACTCTGCGGCAAAGGTGATAATATTTTTGAAGATCGATTGAATCATGCCTCATTAATTGATGCTGGTTTAGCAAGCCCTTCTAAATTCTCACGTTATAGTCATTCCGATGCATTGGATCTATCCAATAGAATGGAAAATTCCTCTGGTAGTAAGCTGGTAGTTACAGATGGTGTATTTAGCATGGATGGCGATATAGCTGAATTGCCGCAATTAGCTAAAGTTTGTCAAAAAGGGCAAGGGTGGCTTATGGTCGATGATGCACATGGATTTGGAGTGATGGGAAAAAATGGTGGTGGATTAGCAGAACATTTTAACTTAACCACTGAAGAAATACCTATCCTTATTGGCACCCTTGGGAAAGCATTTGGAACTTTCGGAGCTTTTGTCGCTGGCTCTGAGGCACTTATTGAAACTTTAGTACAATTTGCTAGAACCTATATTTATACTACTGCTCTTCCACCAGCATTAGCTTCAGCATCACGTGTCAGCTTAAAGATATTACAGCAAGAGACATGGCGCCGTGAAAAACTTAATCACCTGATAAGTTATTTTCAAGAAGGAGCAAAATCTCTAGATATCAATTTGATGGAATCCCTAACCCCTATACAACCAATTCTTTTGTATGACGATAATCTTGTAATGAAAGTTGCAAATCGTCTTAAAAATAACGGTTTTCTTGTCGGTGCAATTCGTCCACCAACTGTTCCTCTAAATACATCCAGATTACGAATAACTATCTCCGCAAAACATGAAGAAAACGATATTGATGCGCTTCTCGAGTCACTAAACAGAATACTCAGAGATCTAAGGACTGCAGCTAAATGATTATTAATGGTGCACCTGAACTGACTGAAAAATTGGCCACATGCATTTATCCTTGTACAGGTAAACCTTTTCAGTCAGATCCATTAGTGCTCATCCACGGCTGGGGTTCTGATAGTGAAACCTGGAGCCTAATCCTACCTGAACTTAGAAAACAACTAAATCTAATAACTATTGATTTACCTGGGTTTGGTTACAGTGAATTTTATAAAGAAGATATAAGTTCAACGGAGCAATCAATTTTAGTTAATCATTTTATTGACGCTATTTTGAAAGTAATACCTACTAATTGTAGTTTAATGGGTTGGTCTTTAGGGGGAGCTATAGCAACAACAATGATAGGCCAATATCCTTTAAGGTTTTCTAACTTAATAACAATTGCAACTAATCCATGTTTTGTCAAAAAAAACGATTGGGATTCTGGTATGCCGAGTAGCATGTTTAACAACTTTTTAGAATTATTTGAGAATGATCCATTAGTCTGCTTAAAAAATTTCCACCATCTTCAACGCACTGGTGACTTAGAAGAAAGAAAATTATCTAAATATTTACAACCTAGTGAAATAAAAAAAATTTCTCTTTTTACGAATTCGATTAAAAAAATAATAGACATATTTATTGGTTAAGAGCTTTAAAACTACTCCAAGAAATTGACAACAGAAATATTTTGAAATCTTTAGAGTCACCAAGCCTTCATTTTTTTGGTGAGAATGATCAATTAGTAAATAATCGAGTAGCTGATCAAATCATAGCGTTTAATCCATCTCATAAAATTAAAGTTTTCGAACAGAGATCCCATTTGCTTCATATAAGTAATGCAGAAGAAATAGCCTCCACCACAATAAATTTTATAAAAGAAAATCGATATTTTTTAAATAAAAAGAGAATAGCCAATTCTTTCAGTAATGCTGCAAGCACATATGAATCAGCATCTAGATTACAGTCCCAAACTGGAAAAAAGCTCTTAGCTATGATGCCCAATCAAATAATACCAAATACAATTATTGATCTAGGTTGTGGCACCGGTTGCTTCGTTAAATCTATTCAGGATAAAAATAGTTGTTCAAAAATTATAGGTCTAGATCTAGCTGAGGGAATGCTTCAGATAGCAAAATCACAATATGATTATGCAGATATTTGGCTTTGTGGGGATGCAGAAAATATTCCACTAGCCGATAACTCTGTTGATATTATATTTTCTAATTTAACTTTTCAGTGGTGTAGCCAGACAGCCACCTTAGCTAAAGAGATTACTCGTATCTTAAAACCGGGCGGGAAACTCTTATTTACTACTCTTGGTGAGAATACGTTACATGAATTAAAAGCATCCTGGACGAAAGTAGACAGCTATGTTCATGTTAACAAATTTTTAGATGAGGATATTTGGAAAATAGCTTTTGTAAACGAGGGTATTCAGTTCGAAGATTTTCAAGTTTGTAATTATAGCTTAGAGTATGATGATCTCAGTGATTTGATGTATGAGCTCAAAAAATTAGGGGCACATAATTTAAATTCGGGGCAAAAAAAATCAATGACTAGTAAAAAAAATATACGTAATCTTATTAATGCGTATGATCAATATAGAGACTCAAAGGGAAATTTGCCTGCTACATGGCAAGTAATTTTTGGGGTGGGTGTCCTTGGTGCGTAAATCATACTTTATTACAGGAACCAGCACAGGTGTTGGAAAGACACGTGTTGCCTCAGGTATTCTTGCTGGAGTATCAAGATTAGGTTTTTCTACTGTAGGCTTTAAGCCAGTTGCGGCTGGATGTGAACGGACAATAGATGGTTTACAGAATGATGATGCTCAGCTGCTGTTATCTCAAACATCTTTACCATTAAGTTATGAGCAAATTAATCCTATAGCTCTTGAGCCTGCTATAGCCCCTCATATAGCAGCTAAAGAATTAGGTCAGCGCTTGAGTGCTGATCGTCTAGCCGGATTTTATCGAGGCCTCATGACAAATAACCCAGATTTTTGTGTAGTGGAAGGTGCGGGGGGCTGGAGAGTTCCAATTAATAACCAAGAAAATTTCTCTGATTTCGCAAAATTAATTAAATTACCTGTAATACTCGTTGTCGGTATAGATCTTGGTTGTATTAATCACGCTATACTAACCGCTGAAGCTATCCGTAAAGATAATTTAGTATTAGCAGGTTGGGTTGCTAATCAAATTGTGCCTGTGATGAATCGTTATAAAGAAAATGTATCAACATTACAACACTGGATCTCATCACCAATGATTGCGGAATTAGCTTATAATCAGAATGCTTCACCTGATGAGACAGCTGATCAGTTGGATATAAAATCTTTGTTATAATATTTAAAAGAAGATTTCTTAGTACTTAAACACGATGGTGAATTTTATGGGTATGAGAAGCAAGGAAGAATATAGTGAAGAAGATTTAGCTAGAATTAACGAGGCAGTCAATTCTGGAATCCATTCTGTTGAACGAAAACCTTTTAGATTTAGGTTATTGTTCTGGTGGTGGGTTGTAGTCGGAATATTAGGCGGCATTAGTTGGCTATCAGCTAAGCTCGTTGGTGTTGTTTAAACTTAAATTATAGGTATTTATATTGCAGATTTAAAAAATCTGCAATATAGTTTTTTACCTTGAAGCGTGTTTCGAATTGATCATATTTTGAGTTTCAGATCTCTTTTACACACAGCCATAAGTTTCCCAGTATTTTCTCCAGTATACAATTTTTTCACACCATCAAGAGCGTTCTCTAAACCCTCTGATACATCAAGACGAACTTTAATTTTTCCCTCAGACATCCATTTAAGGATAGCCTCGTTAGCTTCAGGAAAACGTTCCAGATAGTCCAAGATAATAAAACCTTGAATTTTAAGCCTATACATTAATACCAGGCTATAATTATAGGGCCCTGGGACACGTTCTAGGGCGTTATATTGAGATATAAGACCACATGTAGGGATCCTTCCATGTAAATTCATTAACTTCAGGCATTCATCAAGAATAGTGCCGCCAACATTATCAAAATATATATCAATACCATTTGGGCAGCTCTTAGAGAGCGCATCAGGCAAGTTCGCAGTTTTATAGTTAATGGCTTCATCAAAACCTAGATCTTCTTTGATCCATCGACATTTTTCATCAGATCCCGTTAATCCAACTACACGACAGCCTTTAATTTTTGCTATCTGGCCAGCAATTGATCCAACAGCGCCGGCTGCAGTCGACACCACTACAGTTTCTCCAGCCTTAGGCACACCAACATCTAATAAGCAAAAATATGCTGAGGGCCCAACAAGGGCTAGAGTTGCAAATGCATCTATCACAGGTACATTGTCGACTTCACTCAATAAACCTACAGACTCCGGTGAACCAATTTGATAGTCAGACCATGTCCCAATTCCACTTACAATATCACCCTTCTTAAAAGCAGGAGTCATGCTTTTGAGGACCGTACCACATACTACTCCCCTCATTGGGTCGTCGATTGCAACAGGCGGCATATATTGCTCCTCATCACTCATCCAAATCCTATTTGTAGGGTCTAAGGACAAGTAGTTAAGTTGAAAAAGACACTCACCATCTTTCGGTTGAGGAATATCTTCTTTTTCGAAACTTAATGTATTATTCTTGATATTTCCAATAGGTCTCTCTCGAAGTCGCCAGACACGATTATTTTTAATCATAATTAATCCCCTAAAAATTCTTTATTAGTTCAGCACAAATTTTGTTAAACAATCACAACACATACTAAATATATTATAAATGATAAATACGCCAATTTTTAGAAAGTAATAAGATACTTAAGCTATCTGACAACAAAAACATCGTACTTAACAAAACCGTTATCACCAAATTGTATTTCCACCATCTTATTGATAGTTTGGATCTCATTAAGCCAACCATATTTTTCAGATGAAGTCTGAAAAGTAGGAGCCGCAACAAAATAAGGTATATCTTTATATGTTAATAGCTCTCCATTCGTCAGGCGCTGTAAACTTTCAGGGGTATTTTTTATTATTCCATTGTATGTTATGTAAATGTAAGCATCATCATCAGTTTTTATTAGCCCTCTTACATCTAGACGAAAATTTCCAGAAGGCATGATACGCAACCAGTCAGCTCCAGGAGCAATAAATTTACCATTAATTTTTGGCCCAGCAACCCAACCCCCTTCTCGGACATTAACTATCATCATGCCATCATCAATTGCCAATGGGGGGTCCAAGGGAGCTTCATAGCTCATTATGTATTCGGTAGTGATATTGGTGCTTTGTATAGTTGTGCCTTCTTTTTTCATAAACAACCCTCATAATAGATTTAAGTATATAACTCTACATTTACATATAGTTACAGTATGTCATCTGCTGGTAAAGAATCCTTTTAGTCTGTTGCTAATTCCTTCACAGGCGACCCCTTGAACTTGAGCTATCAATGGTATGGGGGGACCAACTCCTAATAAATAAGACGACCCTTTGCTATCTACTTTTATCTTCCCTTTTTCAGTTAGGTTCCTTAGATCCCAAATAGTAGCTTCGTAAGATGAAGTTTTATCCCAACTCTTAAAACCAAAGCAACCACCACTTGGAGCCATACCGCAAGTCATAGAGCCACTTTCTTTACTGGTTTCGGTGCTACCGTCAACCCATACAATATATCTAATCTTTAGCTTTTGAATTTGGTTAGTTATTACAATCCTATTGAGAATTATCTTCATACGATTTAGATTTAGTGGAGCTATTCTTGGCTCAAACCAAGGATAAAATTTATCCAGAAAATTTTTTTCTTGTATAACATTCAAATTTTTAGATCTAGAAATATTGTTCCCAATACAGCTTATAAAGCCAGGTTCTGTTTCATAAGAGTTCCCATGTCTTCTTCCCATAATAACTATTTTTTCTTCACTATCCATACTGAGCTTTGTGGAGCTAGATTTTTGTTCATCAACAACAGTTGAGGTTGAGCAACCAGATATAAAAGTTAGAATCAACACAGTCAAAAAAAATGAATAGCCGAAAATAACTTCACTTAAATTATTGGCTTTCATTTTTTACTGCCTTTTCTTTGTTAATCCAGTTGCGTATTTCAGGAATTTGATGGAAGCCAGTGATAATTTGTACTCCAGCGTCACGCAGTGCTGCATTAGTAGCTTGATGTAGCGCTTTTTCTTGAGAGCCCAAAAATCGTGTTTGAGTTCTTCCGTATGAGCTTATGATCCATTCACAAATACTGGAGCCTTCACTATCAAAAATTTCCAGCTTATATTTTATCCATATTTCAAAAACATTTACGCTTGTTTCACGAGGTAAAGAGAGCTGAAGATCCTCAACTATAACTGAAACATATAAGTCTAAGGATTTTGTTGGTCTCAGGGGTCTCGTGATAAATTCTGATACACTTTGATACATAGAGCTAAAAGTTTGATTTAGTAACTCACTCTGAGATTTCCCAAGCGAAATAGTAATTTTTTCATCATCTTTTTCTCTAATAAATGAGTAATTAGTGAATGAACTATCAAGCACAAGGCCTATCTTGTAAGGAAGTTCTTTTATTAAAGCTGGTGGATGTTCACTAACAACAACTACATGAGTTGAACAGCCCATTAAAAATAATTGAGTAATAATTAAAGAGATAAAATTTTTTTTTTTGAATATAGCTGTCATATTAATCATTTAATATATTTAGATGAAAATTTTACTCAAGTCCAGTGAGGCCTATAAAAGTTCCATTATTATCATAACTTAACTCTCGCATTAACGCAGAAAAACGTGTGGCGGTTTGCAAATTGCCTCCTTCAACTTTGAAGTGAACTGGAAAGCCGACAGTATGAATGCGAACCAGCCTATCAGCCCCTTCAAGTTTATTGATTTTATCAGTTGCTTTTAGAACTTGACCTATAGAGCCCCCGGTAAAATCATCGCCAAATACATATAAGCTAATTTTATTTTTTGAAGAATAAAATTGTCTTATAGCTTTTTGTATACCCTCTACAGGGCTTGAGTTACTGAAGGGCGCCCAAGTTGTTAATCGACTTAATATAGCTTTTCGTCTAGCAGGTGTATCGGGTATCCATTTTTTATTAAAACTAGAGAACATATAGTCACCCATATCGTTCATTACCTGAATACCCTTAACTTGGGGATAAATATTAAGAATATTTATCATCTCTTTTTTCACTCTGGTCCAGGCAAAATTTGACATACTACCTGATGTATCTATGATAAATACAATGTATTCACTATCAACTGGTATGCCGCCAATTACATCTTTTTTTGATTTTTTTTGGGTTTTGACTAGCCGGCGCATTTCGTCAGTAAGATTTTGTTGTGCTAACTCAAGCTTGACTTTTTTGTCAATAAATACTGAGTTTTTTTGTTGGCTTTTGATCAGTTCTTGTTCGAGACTAGCTACTTCTTTTCTAGCATCTTGGAACTGAATCTCTTTATATTTTAGTGTTTCTTTCAGTACATTTATTTCCCCGCGTATTTCAAATAGTTTTTTTTGTATAACTGGAATGCTTGATAATGTTGGATCTTTTTCGGTTTGAAGAAATGATGAATCAACAGTTTTTGCAATTAATAGTAAAAGTACTATTGCTCCAAAACCGCAACTTATAACATCTAGAAATGAGATGCTAATTTCACTTATATTTCTTCTGTTTTGACGTCTCTTGCGAGTCATGGCCAATCTCTTGATGGGCTCATAAAAGATCCTTTAGTTGATATTGCTAATTTCCAATAGCTAGCAGCTGCGAAAGGGTCCCCTTCCATAGGAAACAAAAGTATATTAACTGGAGTCCTAGATGGTAATTCTTTCAAGGATTCTTGAAATAATTTCATTCGATCGCTAGCAGTGACAGTCATATTTTTTTTCTTTTTATTTCCTTGAGTAGGAAGACCGTCCGTTATTAAAAAAATATTATCTGGAGGAATCCGAAAATCCGCTAAAGCCTGAAAAGCTTTAGCTAAGTTCGTACCTCCATTTGGAATTATCTTTTTTAGTTCTTGTATTGAAGAGTTTAAGCTTGATATATCCTGTGTATTTCTCCAAACCCCATCATCATTACTGATCGATTTGGATGAGGAGTTAAATGTATAAATTTGATATTGACTATCTTTGGGCATTTGAGAAATAAGCCATTCAGTAGTCTTTATAGCACGCTTCCACTTAGGAGAACTTTTTTTTGATTCATCATCCATATTTCGCATTCGGATAACATTTACTATAGAGTCAGAAAGCATACTAGCTGAGGCGTCAACTAGAATAATGATTCTTTTACCGCCTAATTTAAGACCAGTAAGGTATTGTCGCTCCCCATCACCTAAGAATTTTCTTATATTTTTACCATTACCCTGTTTTTTGAGGAGCTGTATTTTTTCTTGGAGTACAAAGATTTGTCCTTTTAAAAAATCTAACTCTTCCTCTGGATCTAATTGCGTCGGTGTTGTTTTTTTAATATTTTTAATATTTTCTATTATTTTAACTACATTCTCATCTGTAATAGTTAGAGTATTTTTCAGTCTTAATAGATTTGCTTTTCCGGTCTTGATTTCTTCAAGAAGAATTTTTTTTTCTGAGGTTCCAGCTGAATCTGTAAATTCATTAGAGACAGGATTATGCTTTAATATGAGAAATAGAAGTGTAACAGCACCAAATCCACAAGCCATTATATCTAAAAATGATAGACTGAAAGTTGTAATTTGACGTTTTGAGCGAGCCACTTCAGATAACCCTAATTAATTCAAATGATTCAGATTCAACTGTGATAACTTCGCCTAGATTTAATTTAACTTTTTCTTTTTGATCCTTATCTTCATCATTTATATATAAATTATTTTCCATTAAAAAGATTGATTTTTTTGATATCTGACTTTGAGTAAACCTTAGGGAACCCTGATAAAGATCAAAATATAGAACATTTCCTATTTCTATAGCTTCATGTTTATAAAGTACATGAGTTGGTATCTTCGTTAGGATCAAATTCGTGGTTTCTGGTATATTGGAGGTCAAGTTATTAAGTGATATAACGAGGTGCATATTTTGTTGATCTTGTATAATTTCTTGTGAATTTTCTAGAGAACCAAAAACTGCTGCTTCTTTTTTTAGTATATGGAATTTCGCTAGTTTCTCAGATATTCCTGGTAACAACAGTAATCTGTGGCTAGCAACCAGAACATCGCTGTTTTCTGCTTTGCTGATAAACTTCTTTTTTAGTTGATTTATTTTTTTTGTACTTCCTGCTAGAAGTTCTTCAAGATTAACCACTAACTGATATGTACCTTGCGGGCTATCTAATATGGCGATTGTTTCTGAGTTTAGATTTAACTCTTCAATCCACTTTGGTAATGAATTATAGAGTTGCTGTTCTCCCTCAGCAGTATGGAGAGGATCAAAGCGGTATTCCTTAATAAATTTATCAGCAATATTTCTTGCCCAATCGTCATAAAAATTTCTTAATCCTATGTCCGTGACGATATCGACACAAGTCCTCTTTAGGGTGCCTTGGTTTTTTTGTAGTCGAGTAAAAACAGTCTGATGTAACTGAATATCTAAGTGTACAAAGCATTTACCATCGCTGGCTTTATCTTTGGATCCAAAATGACATACAGCTGCAACAGCAGAATCAACTAGACCAAGAACCTTAAAACTTGATGCTTTGGCTAGTCCAAGAATTATAGAAAGCTGCTCGCGATCGAAAGTACCTGGAATAGCAAATATAATTTCACTTGGTTTATTTAACTTATTATATAAATCTGTTAGTTGCTGAAAAGCTAAATCTGCATTATGCCTGACCTTGTTTGTTGGATGAGAAAGTGGCGATAAATTCAGTTGGCGCCAAAATTGATTGAAGCTTCTTTGTGGAGACAAGAAGCTTTTTTTCATTGCGATATCTCCAGTTTCAATTCCATCATTTGTCAAAAAAGCATATCCGGGGCTAATAAATATTTCACCCATATCATTTCTGCAACAATGGCCAGAGTCATTTATTTCAATTATCGCTAAGCTCATACTATTACTCTTATGAAAAATTTATATGTCATTAATTATTCATAGTCTGTTTTTAGGTATCTGACTAGATTGCTATCACAGTAATCGTGTGAATCTAAAACTAATCGCTCTTGTGCCAATTGAATTTGATGTACTATAAACATTAGAAATATACTTATTATGAGAGCAATAAAAGTGGAGTTAAATGCTACACCTAAACTTGCTGTAACCCCTGCAATATCGCCCTGTACTGCCTTATGAGCTTGACTTAACGCCTCTCCAATACCCCTAACGGTGCCTATGAATCCTATAGATGGAATTGCCCAAGCTATATAGCGCACCATAGAAAGCTCTGAATCAAGCTTATCAGACTCTTTATCTAATACCTCACTTATTGCATTAGAGACATCCTGTATATTTCTAGTGGAATCAAATCGATGAAGAGCTATCAATAGCACCCTTGGGATCAAACCTTTTTTTTGAGTGGAAGATAGTGCTTGAATTGGCCGAGATATCTGACGAGCATCCTCAGGGAGTATCCGTGTTCCTTCTGTAGCAGTCAGCAGTTGATGGTTTAACAATTTTCGTTCATCTATGATATTTCTAGCTTTGTACCCCATGATGGCACAAGCCCAGATCATTAGTATAAAGCATGCTTCTTGCTCAAAATCTTTTATGACAATATAAAAAGATCTTACTGCTACATACGACTCACCTGCCTCTTCTTTAGCTAATTGATTTTCTAGCAAAATATTCGCATTGGGTCGAATTAATGTAAGATAAATTGTATGGACTACAATTAAAGCCAGAATTAGTGAAAAGATTTGATACATGAATTCTGATGAAACTTTTGGTTGCATTTGAATTACTCCTTATATATCGACAGGGAAGGGTATAGCTAAATCTTCAGAAATTTCTTCACTGGGGTTAAATTTTTTGGTGTCTATATTTTTATTAGGCATTTTTAGAGCTGACTGATTTATTGTTGAATTCAAGCTATCATTAGTTGAATTTGATATTTTAGGGCTGTTTTGTTGTAATTTTTTAGTATCTGAAATACTAGTTACCTGCCGATCTTTACCAGTGACATAACTGCTAAAACCAATCAGTATAAAAAGAATGTAATAGAATTTCACAGCTTCCCCTAAGTTTTAATCTATCTTTTGTAACTTTACACTTATTTTTTAGCTACTGGTTCAATATATCGTGCAATCCTAAATCCTACATCATCTGAAGGATTGTTTCCCATGTCTCTGTATGTTGGCCTAAGACTGCTAATATCGCTGTCACGCCAACTGCTACCCCGAATAGTTTTAAATTCCCCAGTCTTTGGGCCCATCGGATCAATTTCGGTTTTATCGTTAAGATTAAATTTTATCTCATAAAAATCATGTACCCATTCAGATACATTGCCTTGCAGGTCATACAATCCCTTTTCGTTAGCATCAAAACTGCCAACTATTGCAGTTGTCGCCGCCCCATCATTATAAAGAGGTATCACTGAGCTTAAGATATTAGATGCGCTTACATCAGCAAAATTACCACTTTTGTTCTTTGGAGGAAAATAATCTCCAAAAGATTCTGGTTGAATAATAGTCTCTTGGAAGCGAGAAACCCATGACCACTCTGCTTCTGTAGGTAATCGATACCCAGTATTATTAATATATGACCCAGTAATTTTACCATTCCTCTCTTCATAGAATGGATCTAATCCATCTGTTTTGCTTAACCAATTACAATACAGAGCAGCTTGCTCCCAGCTAATGTTCACCACGGGTTGCTCAGGCATATCTAAAGTTTTTCCACTAAAATGACGTGAGCTGTGTTTTTGGAACTGCCAATACTGTTTGTTTGTAACTTCTTTGGTCGCTATATAAAAAGGGAGAGTTATACGCACTTTACGCAACACCTCGTTAGCCCTGCGTCCAGATTCTTGTCTAGGAGCCCCCATTAAAAAATCACCTTTAGGCCTAAAGTACTTTAGCGCATGATTGTTAATGGTGAAAATCTCTCTTGGAATACTAGCCCAGTAAGCCTGTTCTTTCGTGAGTAATTGAACTTTTATTATTTGTTCAAACTGGGGTTGGGGTGCGATATTTTTTTTATATGTCGCGTAACCATCTCTTTTAATTTCTAAAAGTTGAGGATGAGAAGGAAGCTGAAAACTTCCGTCACCGATACTTAATAATTTTTTGTCGATCCATACCGATGAGTCTTTTGGAGATACAAGAACCTTGATGATACCGATATCAGGTTTTAGATCTAGGGTAATATTTCTTTTTTCTCCAGACGATAGAAAAACTGATTTTTTTTGGGTTAAATAACCATTAAGAAAAATTGATATGCTATGTTCTTCTTGAGCTTCTAAATATAAAGTTAATGGAGTGTTTCCTATATATTCTTCATTCATTGTAATTGTTGCTCCAGAGGGAGCAGTTACAAGATTTATAACTCCATCTGCAGGCTTTAGGGTTACTGTGGAAATTTTTTTTGTTTCATTGGAATTTACAGATAGCTTTTTTGTCCAAGTTTTATATCCATCGAATGATATAGAAACTAGCTCACCGGTTGATAAGATTGGAGCTGTAAAAGGTGTGATCCCAGCGAATTTACCATCTATCTTAATTTGTGCTCCAGTTGGTGAAGAGCTTAGCTCTATAAAACCCCAGTCTGGCTCAAGATCAATATGAAGATTTTGCTGAATATCGAGACCCTTTATTTGAACATCTAAACTTTTAGTTTTATAGCGAGGTAAATTTACATTGATTCTATATTCTCCCGATTGAAGAGATTTTATATTGAAGGGAGCCACACCAACTAACTTGTTATTCACGAGAACTTCACCACCCAATGGTTTAGTAGTAAGCTTTAAGTGTCCCGGCTTTTTTTTCATAGTTAATTCAATTTGAGTATGATCTTTCTCATTGACACTAAATGTGTGATTGAGATCGACATAACCAGGGGCAAGCGCCTTTAAAGAATAACTTCCGGGTCTGACTAAATAGTTATCGGACAGTTGAAAATTTAGACCACCATATATATTTATCCGAGATTTGGCTTCAGAGGGTGAGATTGAAATAATCAATGATTTCGCCGTGAGCAAAAACCACATTATCAATATACTTATTAGGAACCCTAATCCAATGGTCACTTTGAGAGGGCTTAGCGAAATACTGGGTCTGCTCTTTGATCCCTGTATTGGCTGAAAATTAATAGCAACGAGTTTTTCTTCAGAGGATGACAGCTGTTCGGGTGAGTTAATTTTATCGTCTTTTTTTGTCGTCATTATATTCGCTCTTTGCAAGCCACCTCTATGTTAAGAGGCAATTCTTTTAATATCACACGAAACTCAATACGAACATCTCGGTAGCCGTCTCTAGTCCCAGTTGCAACATAATTACCAGGTTTCAGAGAGATTTTCTTTTCATTGAAAGACCCAAGACTGCCATTTTTTAGTATAGATACATTAGTAAACTTGTCAGAGCGAAATCGAACACTAAGACTAATTTGCGAGTTTTCTAGCTGTTCTCTTAATTGATTTGTTTTTTCTATGTGTTTTGTTCCTGCTGGCCTAATTTTTTGAGCGTTAGCTAATAATTTTTTTGCTTCACTGTATATCTGCGGTGTAGATAATCTTAGTGGTGAAGATAAAATTTTATTTATATCGCTGCTCATCTTCAGTCTATTTTTAGCCCTACTTTGCCCAAGCTGCGCTTCGTTTAATGAGCTACTTTTTGATAGAATTCTTCCGTAGGCCTTTAGAGCTTTATTCCAGTTTTCCTCTTTTTCATGAGATATAGCGTTAACTAGATCATCAGCTATAGTTTTTTGGAGAGATAATGATTGCGCTTGCACTAGACCTGAAGAGGCAGCTTCATTACCGGGTTTGATATTCAAGGCTACTTGAAACTCCTCTATAGCCATGCGGAAATTTTTATTTTCTAGTGCATGATAACCCGCACCCATAACATGTTTGAAATTTCTATCTGTGATAAATGATGAAACTTGATTATATCTATCATCAGCCACTTTATTTGGAGGATCTAATTTTTTTGCCTTTATGAGTAAATTTCTTGCCTGTCCATAATTGCCTTCTTCGAAAAGTCTATCAGCTTTTTTTAATAATATTAATACCTCGTCCAGAACACCTGCTCGAGCTGAGCCCTCCTGAGCTTCAATACTTGAAGGATCAATTGATAAGGCAATTTTATAGTATTCTGAGGCTATTTTTGAATTCCCAAGAAGGAAGGCATCTTTTGCAATTTTTAAATTTACAGCTAAATTTATAGGGATTTTACTTTTTAGTTCATTTAGCTTAAGTGCTGCTTTTTCATAAAAAAGTAGCGCTTCATTGAAGTTTCTTTGACGGTATAGTGAATCTCCCTTTGCACCAACTTTTAGAGCATTCTCAAACGCATCTTTTCCCCATTTGTTAACATTTCTTTCCTCAAGAAATTCTTGAATAGCAAGAAAATTACTAAGACTATCTTGTGACTTCCTTCTGGCCTTAATTAATTGTGCATCGATAAATGGAGATTCTTTTATAGACTTTATTTGTGAGGCTTGATTTTCAGTAATCGGTTTAATTTTCTTAGTTTCTGGAATTAATTTAGGAAGAGCAAATATAACAATTAGAGCCAAAAAAAAGCTAAAGCCAAGTGCAAAAATAGTTCCCCGCCTATTTTGCCAAGGAGTATCTTTTGAATTTCTATCAATTTTAGTCAAAGGAACATTTGTGGTTTTTATAGATTTGGATCGAGGTCTTTTTTTATCAGAATCAGTCATGTTGGCTACGTCTCACCATGCTCAGCTTTATACCTTCTTAGCAGAAAAGATTTCCATTGATTGTAGTGTTCAGTTACATTTCCAGTTAAAACAACTCTATCGTTTTCTAGTTCAATAATACGTGGTTCGATCTCTGATTCTAGTGATTGTTCCAGCTCAGCCAAGACATCTTCATGGATTTTTAACTCCGCTCTTTTTTCCATACCGCTCTTTACAAGCAAAGCACCTGTTCCAATCGCTACTGCCCCTGCAGATTGAGCAGAACCATTACTACTTCCAGAAGCCATTATTCCCCCAATAACAGCGGCTATACCACCGACAGTACGTGCAAGAGACTGTCTTTTAAGTTCTCTTGCAGAACTAATCTCTTCATGTGTGGCCTGTCGCCAAGACTGATAGGGTCTATGCATGCGTTTAGTGAAGTTATCATAATGCCCTTGCATTGCATCTATAAATAAATGATCCCTTTTTCGAAGGCTAGATATTCTTTTAAGAATAGGATCATTTTCTGCAGGTAACCTTGATATTTCTAGTTCACCAGATGTTGTTTCTTTTATGTGCCCGTCAAATGACTCAGGAGAGAAATCTTCAGCAAACTTTAGAGTGGATATAGTAGATAATTTTTCTGCTTCACCAAAAGGAAGCTTTCGATTATGTTCTAATAGATCGTTCGCAATATTATTGAACAGATTTTGGAAAGGATCACGATAGATCTCCATATTCTTTTTATAAGCGTAATAACCAACAGTTTGAGTATAGGTTTTTGTATACCAATTTTTATTAGCAGCATCAGTCACTATAATTTTTAATGTTAATTTTTCACCATCAGAATTAATAATTTTGCCATCTACATATACATCTACAATTGTTTTTCTATCTGGAATAGACCTAACTGCACCCCAAGCCGATGTTTTTTGAATAGTCGACGTTAACTGGTTAGCTAAAAAAAGTCCTTCGGCGTTTTGTGCAGTCGAGGATATATATGAATTACTATCTTCTTTAGATTTATTTTCATTAAACTTAAATGGAATAACAGCGATATCTAAAGGGTGATCCCTCTTAAGCGTCACAACCCCTTTCTTAAGTGGCATTTCGACTGTACTTGTCACTTTTTGAACGCCACAAGATGATATTGCTAGTGCAACAAATATAATGGGGGCATAAAATACTAATAGTTTTTTAATACTAATCATAGTTTGCATAAGTTTATATTATTTAACTCCTTTATATTTTCGATATTCTTCCCATAGTTTTTCTTTGAGCTTAGGATTTTCTTCACTTACAGCAGCTTCACGAATCTGTCTTGCAATAATATCATCACCTTCTCCGCTAGGAACGTCTTCTGGGATAATTATATTTTTTCCTTTACCGGGAAGGCCGCCTTGGCTTTGAATAGACTGGACAGTAGAGCTATTATTTTTGTCCATGATTTCTCCATAATTTTTTCCAGGAGCAGATTCTTCTCCGGAACCTTCTCCATAACCTTCACTTGAGCTAGAAGCGGATTTTGACTGACTTTCGGAGTTTGAAGTATCTTCTGCTAGTGCTGAGTTAGATTGCCTATCATCTGATATTTCACTTGTTAACTTATCTTTTTCAACTTCTATTTCCCTAATTTCTACAGCAAACATTTTATCGAACTCAGCCATCGATTTTTCTAGCTTTTCATCTAGCATTAATATTTTTTCTTGTTGTGTAATTATTTCTTGATCTTCAATATCTACCCTAACTATTTGAGGCTTAAAGTCTGACTTCATCTTTTTATCATTAATATTATATTCATTTTTTAACCCGTCTATTTGGGTAACTTTGCAGCCAGTCGAAAGGAGTAGGGTAATTGCCCCAAAAATTACCCACAACATTTTGGGCATCATCATCTGATAAAGAAGCCTAAAATTATTCATTTGGAATTATAACTCTCATCGGAAATTGGGTTGTAAGCACTGGAGAGCGATTGATTAACTTAGGTCGAAATTTTTTTGTACGGACTGTTTCGATAGCTCTTGAACCAAAACTATTCATTTCCGACGGAAATATTTTTTTAACGTTCAAATTAATTGGATTTCCTCCATCCGTAATATCTACCAAAAGATTAACATAGCTTGTCATATACGAAAGGTTTGAGTTTTTTTCAGATTTATTTGATGCTAGACCCTTAGTTTTTTCGGTACCAAAAAACTCATTACTGGGAAGCATAACTGGTTGAGAATATATTTCATCAAGAATTTTTGTATTTTTTTGATCATTAACAACTATTTCATATGATTTTTTATATGCGCTCATCGCTAGCTGATATTTCCCAAATAAAAGGTACCAATCACCTAAGTTAGTTTGCCCCTTAGCAATTTCTATTGGTGTGAAATTAGAGTTTTCATCAAGTATTTTAAGTATTTGATCCTGAGCTATATGTCCATGCTTGAAGAAAGCTCCACGACCAACTATCTGATTTACTGGCGCCATAGATCGATAACCAAAAGGAACTGATGTATCAGTCTCACCATAGTCAGGGAATCTTCGTTGATGTACAGACAAGTAGTAGCATGTTGTTGCTAACTTATTTAGTGATGGCAGTAAACTGGGATGCAATTCTCCATATTGTTCCGATAAGATTCGAATAGTGTCTGTGTATAGATCAAATGCAGTTTCAAGATGATAGGCATCATCTTGTCCGCCAGTTTGTAAGTATGACCTAAGACTCCAACGACTAAACTCATCTATCATGATTAGAAAGTTAGGATTGTTTTCTTTATAGCTTTTTTTATAAATTTGTAAGAGTTGCGAATAACTGGCGGCAACCTCTTTGATTTTTCCCTGGATCTTTTGACTTTCGATAATAGCTCGCAAGGTAGTGTCTTGAGATAAGCCGTAAAGACCATCATTTATTCGACTTATATAAACAGCTTTTCTGTAGACATTTATTGCTTCTTCATATCGATTGTTAGACTGTAACTTTTTCCCTAAACTATATAGCATTTCCGGTATATCACGATTATATGGACCTTCATCACCCTCTTTTTTCTCAATAGCCTCAATATAGCGATTAAAAATTATATCAAGATTTGATTTATCTAAAATTTGAGGCTCTTTTTTGAGATTTGCTACACTATCTTCAGGAATCGTTTTTTCTTTAACTTGACTGGCAATCAAATCATAGCAAGCAAGGTGACAAATACATACAATAATGATGCGCTTGAGGTTTCTATTAAAATGCATGTATTTAACTCTCTCAGATATGTGATCAATATAATTAGCGCAAGATAGCTTTACAAATATTATACAAAGCTTAATGTAATTCACCTATCCAGCTGTTATAAATCGAGTATAGCGGATTTCTGAAAAAAATGAGGTCATGAAAAAATGCTGTTTGAGCTTTGGAACGTAATTGCCCCAGTTTTTATTTGTACCACCATAGGATATTTTTGGGCACGCTCATCCACACCTTTTTCTGCTGATTTTGTAAGTCGTATAGTCATGAATATAGGAGCTCCATGCCTAGTTATTTCAACTATAAATGGGGTTGAAATTTCTGGTCAAGATTTTTATGCAGTTGCTTTCGCTGCAATATTGATATTTTTATTTACTGCAATAGCTGGCATTTTAGTTATTAGGATGTCCGGCGGAACTATCCGCTCTTTGCTGCCAACAGTAGTGTTTCCAAATAATGGCAATATGGGCTTACCCTTATGTTTATTTGCTTTTGGTGAGGAAGGATTGGCTCTTGCTTTAGCTTTTTTCTTAGTTCAGATGTCTGCGTTGATGTCTGGTGGAGTGGCACTAATGTCACGTAATAATAATGGATTTTTATCAGCCCTCAAAGATTTAGCAATTTTACCTCTCATACACTCGATCGTCATAGCAATCTTTTTATTAGGAACAGGAACAAAGCTACCAGGCTGGATCGACTCAACACTTGGGATACTAGGTGGATTGACTATCCCTTTGATGCTTATTACTTTGGGCGCCTCCCTAACAAATTTAAGCACTACAGAATGGCGACGAAGTATGATTTTCTCAATATTACGTATTGGTGGAGGTTTTTTATTTGCTTGTATGGTTGTTAATCTAATGGGACTCTCTGGTACTGCAAAACATGTTGTATTATTGCAAGCAATTATGCCGGCAGCTGTTTTTAATTATTTGCTAGCATTAAAATTTGATAGAGACCCTGATAAGGTTGCGAGTGTTGTCGTTACCTCTACTTTATTGTCTCTTATAGCAATACCTATACTACTATCTTTTTTGTTATAGGACTTCGTTATTAAAAAACATGATATTTGATTTTTTTTGCTGGTTAAAAAGGATAGATGATGAGTAAAAATAATTCTGACTTGATTAATATGAAGCCTTTATCAGGATTTCGCGTCATAGAGTTAGGCCAATTACTTGCTGGACCTTTTTCTGGCGCATTGCTAGCTTATTTTGGAGCTGAAGTTATAAAAATTGAGCCACCAGATAAAGGAGACCCCTTACGTAACTGGCGAGTACTTGATGATGGAACGTCACTGTGGTGGCGTAGTTTAGGGCGTAATAAAAAATGTATCACCATAAATTTAAAAAAACAAAAAGGAAGAGATTTAGTAAGACAGCTTGTTGATGGGGCTGATGTACTTATAGAAAATTTTCGCCCAGGTAAAATGGAAAGCTGGGGTTTAGGTCCTGAGCACTTTAAAGAATCAAATCCAAATTTAATTTATACGCGTATATCCGGCTATGGACAAACAGGGCCTTACTCACACAAACCTGGATTTGCCTCAGTGTGTGAGGGAATTAGTGGATTTCGATATGTGAACGGTATTCCCGGAGAAGCTCCCATACGACCTAACTTAAGTATTGGTGATAGTATTGCCGGCCTTCATGCTGCTTTTGGTATAGTTTTGTCGCTACTTTCAAGACAAGCTGGCGGAACAGGTCAGGTTGTAGACGTCGCTCTATATGAAGCCATGTTTAATCTTTTAGAGGGTATAATTCCTGAATATGATGGGGCTGGAATAATTAGGGAACCCTCTGGTACTACAGTTACTGGAATTGCCCCAACAAATATTTATCGCTGTGCAGACAAAAAATATATTGTGATTGGTGGGAATGGCGACTCTATTTTTAAGCGACTAATGATAGCTGCAGAGAGGCCAGATATAGCAGAGGACGAGAGATTTGCTGATAACTCTGGTCGAGTTAAGTATGAAGAAGAAATTGACGATGCACTATCCTGCTGGTGCAAAAAACAAATTAGTACTAAAGTTTTGGAAACCCTTGATTTGCATGACGTTCCATCTGGACCGATTTATAATGCTGAAGATATGATTCATGATCCTCATTTTATTGAAAGAGGTTTATTTGAGAGCGTAAAAGTAAAGAATAAGTTGCTTAAAATTCCTTCAATGGTTCCAAAATTAAGTAAAACACCTGGTTCTACTTTATGGGCGGGCCCAGAAATTGGTAGCTTTAATAAAGAAATTTTTGAAAATATACTTGGTGTGGATGCATCAAATCAAAAGACCTTGAAAGACGAAGGTGTTATTTGAACTGAATAATATCTCTAAACATAGCATAAATAATAATAGTACTCGATATGAATACCGCCGTTAAAGAAAATCTATATCAATTAAATATTATCAGGGTAGTGGTTCTTGGTGCAGAATTTTTGGCATTGATATTTCTCACATTTTTTGAAGTTACATTACCTGTCTCTGTTCTCAGTTTTGTGTTAATTTTTTATGGACTCGTCATCTCAGTTGTAGCTTACAGATTAACGCAAGCTGATAAAATTTCTGAATCAGAATTTTTTTATCATGTTTTAATTGATATCCTTTTTTTTACAGGAATATTATATTGCAGTGGAGGAACATCAAATCCTTTTGTTTCATATTACCTGGTGCCTATTTGTATTGCAGCGGGAACGTTATCATTGCGCTATACAATTGGCGCAGCTTTATTGTCATTAACTGCTTATAGCTCTTTGTTTATTGATAGCTATAACGTTTTAGCTTTCTCTCCAGAAAATCATCATAGCCACCATACAAATAGTAATAATTTACATATTGTTGGCATGTGGTGTAATTTCTTAATTAGCTCAATCGTAATAACTTTTTTTGTAACAAGAATGGCAGGAACACTTAAACAACAAAATACTGCAATAGCTAAACATCGAGAGCGTCAATTGCGCGATGAACAGTTAATTGGCATAGGTGCTTTAGCGGCAGGAACAGCCCATGAACTTGGCACCCCGTTGAATACTATGAAAATCATTATTGATGAAATTAAAGAGGGTGACTCTAGTTTCAAAAAAGATATAAATATTCTTCAAAGTCAAATAGAACAGTGCAGAATAACATTAAGAAAGCTTGTAGCTACTGCTGAAATTTCAGAAAATAACAAACAATATAAATTTATTACAGGATACATAAAGCAATTGCTAGAACGATGGCAAATTCTTCATCCTGAAATGAATGCTTCAATAGTTCTTTCAGGACAGCAGGAAGATCGAGAAGTTTTATTTGATCCAACTATTGCGCCATCACTTTTGAATCTTCTTAACAATGCAGCTGAGGCTAGTCCGCAAAAGGTAGATGTTGAAGTAACATGGAATACTAAGTTACTGGAAATATATATTCGTGATTATGGAGATGGCGATATTTCTTACCAGCAGGAGCTCCCAAGAAAACCTTTTTTATCTAATAAAAATGGCGGTATGGGCATCGGGCTTTTTTTGACACAAGCATCAATTAGTCGTTATGGCGGCACTGTCACTATCAATTCATTTGATGACGAAGTTGGCTCACTTACAATAGTCAAGTTGCCACTATTTAATGATTGAAATATATAAAAAATACTTGGTGAATTATTAATATGGAACATATTTTAATAGTAGATGACGATCAAACATTTTCAAGTATCCTTGGAAGGGCCCTAAAGAGGAGAGGTTATGAGGTTATTATTTCTTCCACTATTGAGGGGGCCCTTAAATCTTTTAAAAAATATAAGCCTAGTAAAACTGTATTAGACCTAAAATTAAAAAAAGGGTCAGGCTTGAGTCTCATTGATCAATTTATAAACATAGAACCTAGTACAAAAATACTTATATTAACAGGCTACTCCAGCATTTCTACAGCTGTTGAAGCGATTAAAATGGGTGCAAAAAATTATCTTTGTAAGCCTGCGGATGTATCTGAAATTCTAGCAGCATTTGAAGAAAATTTGGAAACCTGGAAAACTGAAAGTAAAAATCTGGCTCCTGCGACAGTCAACAGAGTTGCATGGAATCATATTCAAAAAGTTCTTTCTGAAAATAAAGGTAATATTTCGGCGACAGCTAGAGCTCTTAAAATGCACCGAAGGACGCTCCAGAGAAAGCTATTAAAAAAACCATACACAAATTAACATATTGAAAAAATAAATTAGTGCGACAATATGCCACATTTATTTTTTCCTTGGAAAAGTTTAATTTGCGCGATCATAAATTCAATTTTCAAGGAAATTACCCATGAGGTTTGTTCTATTAATTGCGACATTTTTTTATTTTTCTTCGGCATTTTCTGGTGGTTACTCTCAATCAGATCTTCACGAGGTTCAGTCTCATTTAGAGCACTTAAAGCATAATCATAAGATGCCAGATCAAAGTAACAACCATACTCCAAAAAAACCTCAAAATAATCTTACAGCAGCGATTCATCCAGGAGAACATATCTATAAAAAAGGTGGATGGATGTTCACTTATCGTACAATGGATATGCATATGGAAGATAACCTTGATGGTAGCAAAGGTATTTCATCAAATGAAATTGTTACTACCGTTCCCAACCGTTTTTATGGTGTTGCAGGACAGCCTTCTACATTTAGGGTAGTTCCTACAAAAATGGATTCCCGTATGGATATGTTTAGTTTGATGTATGCCCAAACTGATAAAATTTCATGGATGCTTATGTTGCATCATATCGAAAAGTCTATGAAGCTTACTACCTATACGGGTGGATCAGGTACAACTCAGCGCGGTACATTTAAAACTAAATCTAGCGGAATGGGCGATACATCTGCGAGGGTTCTTTGGAAGGCTTTCCAGCATAAATATCATAAAATTAATTTGAATTTTGGTGTGAGTTTACCTACCGGTGATATTGATCAAAAAGATATTATTTTGACTCCCATGGGTATGCAGCCAAAATCAGTTCTCCCTTACGGCATGCAGTTAGGTTCTGGCACTTATGACCTTCTTCCCGGCTTCACTTATTTGGGCAACAATGGCTATTCATTAGGCTGGGGGTTTAAATATCAAGCTGTTATGCACATTGGTGAAAATGATGAAGATTATTCACTTGGTGATACCCATAAGTTTTCAGCATGGGGTGGTTATTCCTTTGCACCATGGATAAAAACCTCGATAGGACTATCTTATAAACACGAATCTGATATAGACGGAATAGATTCCAGAATAGTTCTTCCGGTTCAAACAGCTGATCCGGACAATTATGGTGGAGATACTCTTATGGCTAACTGGGGTTTAACATTAACTGGGCAAAACGGACCTTTAGCTGGCCATAAAATAAAATTTGAATACTCTAAACAACTTGATCAAAATCAAAATGGTATTCAGATGGAAATGGACGATATGATTTCTGTTAGCTACCAGCGTACTTTCTGATAAATATAGCTATTGTATTTTTTAGCTAAGCGCCGTTAGTGTTATAGTGATTAAATAATTTCAACGATGGATGATTTGAGTGCAAATAACCTCTGGTGCGAAAAAAATTGCTATTTTTGTCGATGTTCAAAATATCTATTATACAACTCGAGAGGCATACGGCCGTCAGTTTAATTACAGAAAACTTTGGGATGACATTTCATTGCAAGGAGAAATTGTAGTTGCAAACGCATATGCTACTAATCGTAATCATAATGGCCAAGAAAGATTTCAGAAAGCATTGAGACATATTGGCTTCAAAGTAAAGCTGAAACCTTATATTCAACGCAGTGATGGAAGTGCCAAAGGAGACTGGGATGTTGGAATTACCATCGATATTTTGGACCTTGAAAAACAAGTTGATATAGTTATATTGTTGTCTGGCGATGGAGATTTTGATTTATTGATAGCCAGAATAAAGGAGCATCAATCTCTCGAGGCTATTGTTTATGGAGTACCGTTACTAACTGCACAATCTTTAGTCGATTCTGCCAGTAAGTTTATCCCAATTGATCAAGATTTTTTAATATAGCTGCATGCTTTATTTTTGATTAAACAGAAGATGGATATCAATTCATGTTGATAATCACCCCAAATCTTTCTATTCCAGATCATGAAGTAAAAATCTATGCTATTCGGGCTCAAGGTTCGGGTGGACAGAACGTCAATAAAGTTTCTTCTGCCGCTCATCTTCGCTTTGATATCAAAGAATCTTCTTTGCCAGATATCTGTAAAAAAAGATTGCTGGCCCAAAAAGATAGCCGTATCAGTAAAAATGGCATACTCATTATAAAGGGACAAAAATACAGGACTTTAGAAAAAAACCGGAACGAGGTAACAAAACGTCTACAGGAAATTATTCGACTAGTTTTGGTTCAAAAAAAGTCAAGAAGACCTACCAAGCCCACTCAAACATCTCAAACAAAACGCCTCGACAGCAAAGCCCTAAAAAGCAGACTTAAGGCTCTAAGAAGAAATATACCTGAATAACTATTAATTAATATAAATATTGGTGGGCCCACCAGGACTTGAACCTGGGACCAATCGATTATGAGTCGACTGCTCTAACCAGCTGAGCTATGGGCCCTTAAAATATTAGCGTTTCTCTATTCATCAAGAAAACTACGCAAATGATCAGAACGACTTGGATGACGGAGTTTGCGAAGGGCTTTAGCTTCAATTTGACGAATTCTTTCGCGTGTTACATCAAACTGTTTCCCAACTTCTTCAAGTGTATGGTCTGTATTCATATCAATACCAAATCGCATACGAAGTACTTTTGCTTCTCTCATAGTTAAGCCATTTAAAACATCTCTAGTTGCATCAGTTAGGCTATCATTAGTAGCAAAATCTACAGGCGAAAGAATGTTAATATCTTCAATAAAATCACCTAAATGGGAATCGTCATCATCGCCTATTGGTGTCTCCATTGAAATGGGTTCCTTGGCGATCTTAAGCACCTTACGAATTTTATCTTCGGGCATCTCCATGCGCTCGCCTAATTCTTCAGGTGTTGGTTCTCTGCCGACTTCTTGAAGCATTTGTCTTGAGATGCGATTGAGTTTATTGATCGTTTCAATCATATGCACAGGAATTCTTATAGTGCGAGCCTGATCAGCAATAGATCGAGTGATAGCCTGACGAATCCACCAAGTAGCATAGGTTGAAAATTTATAGCCGCGTCTGTACTCAAATTTATCAACTGCTTTCATTAATCCAATATTTCCTTCTTGTATTAGATCAAGAAACTGAAGCCCTCTATTAGTATATTTCTTCGCAATAGATATAACTAAACGCAGGTTTGCCTCAACCATTTCTTTTTTGGCTCTTCGTGCTTTAGCTTCACCAATAGACATACGCCGATTGATATCTTTAACCTGAGTGATAGATAGGCTGTTCTTTTTAGATATACGACCCAATCTACGTTGCGCTCTTTTTATTTCAATTTCATGATCTTTGAGTTTTTCTGAACATGGGTGGCCTTCTCGATAAATTTCTTCGACCCAGTTTTCATTAGCTTCATTACCAGGAAAACTTTTTATAAAGTCTGCACGAGGCATCCTTGCTTGTCGAACAACCATACTCGTAATTTGTCTTTCTGATGATCTAACTATTGAAAGAGTTTCCCTCACAATAGCAACAAGAGGGTCAAATTTACGTGGAGCCAGTTTCAGATACTTAAAGTGACCACTAAGCTCTTTTATAGCTTTCCTAGTCAACTTATGATCACGTCCATTTTTTTCTATAGATTTTTTAGCGCTCTTATTAAGCTTTCGAAGGATGTCAAAACGCTCTTTAGCCTCTACTGGATCCAGTCCGGTATCTTCTTCATCGTCATCATCGTCATCATCGCTATCTTCAGACTCACCATCTATATTATTTTCTTCCTCTTCTTTTTTTGCTGCTTCTGCTTGAGCTAGAGCTGAGGGTACATGTGCCATTGGGTTTAGATAACCAATAAGAATATCTGAAAGCTTTCGCTCATCTGTTTCGATTAAATCATATTCTTCAATAATATAGTCAACTATATCGGGCCATTCGGCTATTGAAGACATTAGCTCACGAATTCCTTCCTCGATTCGTTTTGCAATTTCGATTTCGCCTTCTCGAGTAAGCAGTTCAACAGTACCCATTTCTCGCATATACATACGTACAGGGTCGGTTGTACGATGTTGTTCAGTTTCTACGGCAGCAAGTGCCGCAGCAGCCTCTGCCGCAGCAACCTCATCAGTAGTAATATCTGCCGTACTAAGAAGATCTTCTGCTTCAGGGGCATTTTCAAATACACTTATTCCCATATCAGTTAAATTTTGAATAATATCTTCAACTTGATCAGGATCAGATATATCTTCGGGTAAATGATCGTTCACCTCAGAATAAGTCAGGTAACCCTGTTCTCTGCCTTTGGTTATTAAATCTTTTATGCGTGACTGCTGTTGTGCGTTACCGCTCATATATGATCTGCTATGACTAAGGTTAGGTGGGCATAATGTTAATAATATTATACTGAAATAAATTCATTTTGTCCTATGCAAGAAGATAAAATAAGTTAATTTTTAGTGCTATTAAGCCCTTGGCTTCGCAGTGATTCTGATAAAAAGTGACTTCATTTCTTCATTTTTTTGCTCTGAGGTAAGATTGAGCCATGCTCTATTAAGGTTTTTTAGAGCATGATCATCAATATTTTCCTTTGAATCGAGATAATCAAATAAAGCTAAAGGCTCCATTTTGGAGAGTGAATCTCTCATAAGTCGACTTAATATTTCTTTGAATTCCTTCTCATTATCCCTACTACTATTTGTTAGTGGACGGAACACATCTGTAGCAATAATTTTAGTAAAATGTTCCGCTTGTGTTGTATCATCGATGGTCCGCATGCTCCCTATGATATGATTAAGGGTATAGTCAGGATTTTTTCTAATAATTTTTGTTAAAGTATTCAGCACACTTAATCCGTCAATCTTCCAACCCATTAACTGTTCATCTTCGGGCAAGCATTTTTCTAGTTCTGGCTGGTTGGCCAGTAGAGCAATTAGCGTATAAATGGCGGGCATTTTTACATATTTTTTTTTGTTAGAGTGAGCCTTTATTTCTTTAGCTGATCTGTTTCTTAGATTGCTGTGATCCAGATGGTGACCTATTATCTGTTTTGAGTTTTCATCAAAATATACATTAGGTATGTCAGTAAATTGGTTATGATTGCTCAAGGATTTACTATTATTTTTTTTTGATTCTATAAGCTTTTTAAGCTCACTTTCTTCTAAACCAGTTCTTTCAGATAAATTTCTAATCATCAGAGTTTTGAATACCCCAGCGGGCATTTTGTTTATCAATGGCACTACAAGCTTGCTAAGTTTTGCTTTTCCATCTACTGAGTTATGGTCATATGCAGTAGATAGCGACTCAAAAACAAACTCTGATAAAGGCATAGCGTTTGCAACTAACCCAAGAAATTCTTTTGAGCCAATTTTCCGGATTATTGTGTCTGGATCTTCATCTTCAGGAAGAAACATAAATTTTGCCGACCTCCCATCTGTTATTACAGAGAGTGAGGTATCTAGTGCTCGAGAGGCAGCTTTTCTTCCAGCCTCATCACCATCAAAGCAAAAAATAACCTCAGATGTATATCGGAATATCTTGTTGAGGTGCTCAATAGTAGCTGCTGTTCCGAGAGTAGCGACAGCATTATGAACGCCATTTTGCGCAAGCACTGCAACATCCATGTAGCCTTCTACAACTATTAAATTTTCAATATTACGAAGATGTTTATTAGCCTCATAGAGACCATAAAGTTCTCGTCCTTTATGGAAGAGAGGTGTTTCAGGTGAATTTAAGTATTTTGGCTTCTCATCACTTAGCACGCGACCACCAAAACCAATAGTTCTTCCACGCACATCTCTTATAGGAAACATAATTCGATTTCGAAAACGATCATAGAGCTTATCTTCATCATTTCGATCAACAAGAAGCCCAACAATCTTTAGTTGCTGTATTTTTTCTTCATTATTTCCTAAATCTTGAAGTAGGTTTTCCCAGCCGGGAGAAGCAAAGCCGATACCAAAATTACGAGCAGTTTCCCCACTTAGACCCCTAGATTTCAAGTATTCAATAGCCTTTTTTGCATTCGTAGGATGCCTGAGATTTCGACGATAAAAAGAATCGGCATCTTTAATAACAGGAAAAAGTAATTTTTTATAATTACCTTCTGAGTCACTACTGACTGTTTCAGGGGGCATCTCCATCCCGACACGTTTTGCCAGATTTTCGATAGTTTCTGGAAATGTAGTTTTATCAAAATCAAGCACGAAACCAACTGCATTTCCTCCAGCTCCACATCCAAAACAGTAATAGAATTGTTTATCTGGACTAACACTAAAAGATGGAGTTTTTTCGTCATGAAAGGGACAGCATGCAGAATAGTTCTTGCCAGATTTACGCAACTCTATGCGACTACCTATTACATCGATAATATCCAATCGATCTAGAACATCATCGATAAAATTTTGTGGAATTCTGCCTGGCATAGATATGCTTCCTCCACTTTAATTTTAGCAATATAAAAGTTATTGGAAATTTTTCAATGAGCTGGTGTTACCATAAACTTTTTAATTCAGACAAACAATTTTATACTTTTAGCTTAATTTATCCTTAATTACTTTGCTAACTTTTCCAATATCAGCTCGGCCTTGTATTTTAGGTTTAATTGCACCCATTACTGCTCCCATATCCTTCATAGTTACGGCATTTCTTGATTTTATAGCCTCTAAAACAATTTCTAAAATTTCTGAATCATTTAATGCTTCAGGTAAAAATTCTTGTATAACTTTTATTTCATTAACTTCTATATCAGCAAGCTCCTGTCGGCCTGCATTTGTAAATTGTTCCACCGAATCTCTTCGCTGTTTGACCATTTTATCGAGTATCACTAAAACACGATTATCCTCTAATTCAATACGCTCATCGACCTCAATACGTTTTAATTCTGAAAGGATAAGCCTAATTGTACCTAATCTTTCTTTATTTCTAGCACGCATAGCTTTTTTCATTTCTTCTACGATTCTAATCTTAAGTTCTTTGTTCATCATCCAATCCCCAAAATGCAAAAAAGCGCCGACATAGCGACGCTTAAACAACTAAATAATAAAGATAGCTCTATATTTAATACATACGTACAAATTTACGGTTATCTCGAGAGTTCTTTTTAGCATGACGTTTAACAGCGGCCGCCGCTTTTCTTTTGCGTTCCCATGTTGGCTTTTCATAGAATTCTTTACTACGAACATCTGCTAGGACTCCAGCTTTTTCACATGAGCGCTTGAAGCGTCTGAGAGCAACATCAAAAGGCTCATTTTCTTTAATACGAACAAAAGGCATAAACTTTCCTATTAAGTAATATTTAGTTGCTCTAAAGTCAAAATTTATTTACTAAATATATTTACTTTAGACGCTTCAGAACTAATCGAGGCTATTCTAAACATATACCGCTAGAGTTGCAAAACTTTTATAGAACACTAAAAAATATGCATAATAATTTTTTATTAAAAATAAAGAAAAAACAAAAAATTGCAACAACTGGGGTAATATTAGTGCTAATTATTGTATCGTACCCAAGCTAAAGCCTTGTTGAATAGTTAGATAGATAAAATTGAGTTATAAAAAATGCGTATATTAGGTATCGAAACGTCTTGTGATGAGACCGGCATAGCCATCTATGATAATAAATTAGGACTTTTGGCACATGACCTTTATAGCCAAGTGGAAGTCCATGCCGAATATGGTGGAGTAGTTCCAGAACTTGCATCTAGAGATCATGTTAGAAAAATTTTACCTTTAATAAAAAAAGTTTTGATGGATGCCAATACATCACCAAAACAAATAGATGGGATAGCTTTCACTTCAGGCCCAGGCTTGATAGGAGCTCTTATGGTTGGGGCTTGCGTTGGTCGCTCTTTGGCATATGCTTGGAAAATTCCTGCAATAGGCGTCCATCATATGGAGGGTCACTTATTGGCCCCAATGTTAGAGGATTCGTCACCTGAGTTTCCATTTGTTGCACTTTTAGTTTCTGGTGGTCATACACAGCTTGTGGAGGTAGAAAATGTAGGGGTATACCGTATCCTCGGTGAGTCTCTTGACGATGCAGCTGGCGAAGCATTCGATAAGGCAGCTAAAATGCTGGATCTTGATTATCCAGGAGGGCCAGCAATTGCAGAGCTTGCAAAGAGGGGTGTTATTGGAAGATTCAAGTTTCCAAGACCTATGATAAATCGACCAGGATTAGATTTTAGTTTTTCAGGGCTGAAAACTTTTACGCTAAATACTATTATCAGCCATCGCGCAGATAATGTTTTGCCTGATGATCAAACAATGGCTGATATAGCTTATGCTTTTGAGGATGCTGTAGTTGATACTTTAAGAATAAAATGTCTTCGAGCACTAGAAAAAACTGGGCTAAAAAGATTAGTTATTGCTGGCGGTGTTTCTGCGAATGTTCGATTAAGAGAGAGGCTAGCAGAATCACTTGGTGAGGTTGATGGAAAAGTATTTTTTTCCAGACATGAGTTTTGTACTGACAACGGAGCTATGATTGCCTTTGCTGGTTGCCAACGCCTTTTGGCCGGACAGCATGAAAGTCTTGAATTGAATATTCAGCCACGTTGGCCGATAGATAGACTTCAATCTTTAGATTAAGGATAAATTATGCCAGATATTATATATATTAAAAATTTAAAAATAGAAACAATTATTGGTGTTTACGATTGGGAGCGTGAAGTTCGCCAAATTATTAATATAGATTTAGAAATTGCTACAGACAATCTTGAAGCAGTAAAATCTGATGATATCCAGTTTACCGTTGACTATAGTTTAATTGCAAAGCGCTTAAAAGATTTTTTGCAGATTAGTGAATTTTTTTTACTTGAAACAATGGCTGAAAGAATTGCAGAAATAGTCCTTAATGAATTCGATATAAATTGGGTCCGATTACGTGTAGGAAAACCAGGAGCAGTAGATGATGCTGATGATGTTGGTGTAATAATAGAGCGCGAAAGGCTCCAAAAAAATTGAGCTTATGTTCTTTTATTTATATTGAGCTGCCACCATCAACGACAATAGTTTGACCAGTGATGTAGCTTGCTGACACAGCTAGAAATAGAGCTGTTTGGGCAATATCTTTTACTGATCCATTGCGCTGTAGAGGTATATTTTTCATAATTTTTTCCCTTGTTTCTTCGCTCATTTGCAATGCAGTATCTGGCCATAATATTAGACCTGGAGCGATTCCATTGACACGTATTTTGGGCGCAAGTTCTTCAGCTAAAGTCTTAGTAAGCATTTTATTTCCCGCCTTAGCAATAGAATAAATACTATAGTCTTTGAGAGGCATAAATGAATAGATATCATTTATAGATATAATGCTAGCATTCTGAGTAAGCATAGGAGCGATTGCTTGACTCATGAAATAGGGGCCTTTCAGATTACTATTAATTAGTGTATTCCATTCTTTCTCGCTAGCCTCTAAAAGAGAGCAGGGAAAAAAACTTGAAGCATTATTTATAAGTACATCTATTTCTTTTCGCCAAAAAAGTATACTTTTAACCATGGATCTAATTTCTACAACGCTACCTAGTTCGGCCTTAAAAACTGCAGCCGAGTCATCACGAATAATATTTAAATCTTGAGCAAGCCTCTTGGCGTCCTGTTCAGATCTATTGTAGTGAATCGCAACATCATATCCCTTATGGTGAAAAGTGCGTGA
Organism: uncultured Porticoccus sp.; assembly: GCA_964276025.1. Classification (GTDB taxonomy): domain Bacteria; phylum Pseudomonadota; class Gammaproteobacteria; order Pseudomonadales; family Porticoccaceae; genus Porticoccus. The sequence goes on from CAXYDD010000002.1 coordinate 659,034, forward strand.
AATTTCTTCACCAATACGTCGAGCTCCTCCGGTTATAATAGCTACGCGTTTTTTTTCTTTGTTGGTCGGACTTATTTTCATTATCTTAATAATTCAGATATTATTTTTTTTCGGCGCACATCTATTTCTTGTCCAAGCTTGATTCCTGAATACCCCTCTGAAATTAACTCTTTGTTATTTATCAGCATAATTTGGCTAAATGCTTCTTTTAACCAAACACCTGGTTCATAAATTTTATTATCATCTTTATTTTCTTGGGTTATTTGCGCCTCTGCTTCACAACAATATATAAATTTTTCTAAATTTTTGGTTTTTTTAAAAGCGCCAATACCTTTCAACATATCCAAAATAGTTTGTGCCTCTAGATTTTTCAAGCTATGACATAAGTCTTTATATTTTATGAAAGTTATTGTAAATTTTCGATAGCGATTGGGTGCTTTTAATCGATCAAAAAGGCTGTTGATTACCTCAATAGCCCTATCGCTTGATTTCGTTTTTGAAGGAATTGACGGATTAGGCTCCCCCCCTAAATGAATATTACTAAACAGGACTGCGAATCGAGTGCAGGGGTCTAGATCTAATTTAGCCACATAGTCTAAAATTGATAATGTATGAGACTTAGCATCAATTTTATCCCTCTCTAAAGAGATATCAAAAATTCTACTAATTTCTGGAAAAATTTTTGTGAGCGCTTTGCATTTATATAGTATTTCGATATAAGTGCTCGGTGATCTCTCTTTTAATGCTTTTTCAGTTTCAAGCCACACCCTTTCTGAACTTAGATATTTAAGTTCTCCACTGTTTGCAATGCTTGTCATTAAAAACATAGTCTCGTCTGCGATCTTGAATCCAAGGTGGTGATAACGAGCTGCAAACCTAGCTACTCGTAATACTCGCAATGGATCCTCTACAAAAGCTCCAGATACATGACGCAGTATTTTTTTTGAGAGATCATCTTGACCTCTATAGGGATCAATTATTTTTCCATCATAATCTTCTGCCATAGCATTTACTGTAAGATCTCGCCGAGAAAGATCTTGTTCTAGTGTTACCTGAGTGCCTGTAAAAAACTCAAAACCTTTGTAGCCTAAGCCAGACTTTCTCTCGGATCGAGCAAGTGCGTATTCATCTTTAGATTCAGGATGAAGAAATACAGGGAAATCTATACCAACCTGTATAAATCCTTTGTTGATTAGCTCTCTTGGTTCTGCGCCAACCACCACCCAATCTTCATCTGTAAACGGATAATTAAGAAGTTTGTCACGAACAGCACCACCAACTTTGTATACCTTCATACCTAATTTCTCTTAAGGGCTCGAAGTTTAAAAAATTAATTGGTGTATATTAACAGAGAGATAGACATGAGCATAAAGTCAGCTATTTAATTTAATTTTTAAAATCAAAATAGAGGAAGAGAGAAAGAAGAGAAATAGCAAAAGAAATTAAACCTATCGCCTTATTAATGTTTCAATTTTCGGTATTAGCGATATATGTAAAAAATCTGCTGAGTTGTTCTGGCCCGAGTGTTACAGGGTGAGTCTTTTTGCAAAGAAAACCAAGCTTATAATTTCTCGTATAATTATATTGTGCTTGATTAAATAAGTTGTACCTCAATAATCGTATTTTTGAGCGAGCCAAAAATATATGTTTGTATACATTTCTAATAATCATAATACACACCATACTGTTAATTTATACAGTATAGTATCATGTTAGATCACAATAACAATAGTTTATTACATTTACGCTAATAATTTTTTTAAGAAAGTTCCAGTGTGAGATTGATTAGTATTTGCAACTTCTTCTGGGGTGCCAGTAGCAATAATATGACCTCCACCTTCTCCCCCTTCAGGACCTAGATCTATTACCCAGTCAGCCGTTTTTATAACATCTAAGTTATGCTCGATAACAACCATTGTATTTCCATGATCACGCAACCGATGCAAAACAGCTAATAACTGTTGTATATCGTGGAAATGCAGTCCTGTTGTCGGTTCATCAAGTATATATAGTGTATTGCCTGTATCTCTTTTAGATAACTCTTTCGAAAGCTTAACCCTCTGTGCTTCTCCGCCTGATAGAGTTGTTGCAGCTTGCCCTAACTTGATGTAGGAAAGCCCTACATCAATCAAAGTTTGCAATTTTTTCGCTACAGATGGAACGGGACCGAAAAATTCTAGGGCATCTTCTACTGTTAAATCCAACACCTGAGATATACTTTTTCCTTTATATGTAACTTCTAAAGTTTCACGATTGTAGCGCTTACTTTTGCAAATATCACAAGGAACATATACATCTGGAAGGAAATGCATCTCAACTTTAATTAGACCATCACCTTGACATGCTTCACATCGTCCACCCTTAACATTGAAGCTAAATCTGCCTGGCTTATAACCTCTAGAACGAGCCTCTTGAGTACCTGCAAATAATTCTCTAATCGGTGTAAATATACCTGTATAAGTCGCAGGATTGGACCTAGGGGTTCTACCAATTGGACTTTGATCAATATCAACACACTTATCAAAATGATCAATTCCTTGTATTGACTGATAGTCTTCGGATTTTTTAGTTGAAGCGTTATTTAGTTCAGTTGCAGCAATTGGATAAAGAGTCTCATTTATTAAGGTTGATTTCCCAGATCCTGAAACACCAGTAACACAAGTAAAAAGACCTACAGGTATTTCAAGATTGACATTTTTAAGATTATTTCCATTTGCTCCATTTAATAAAATTTTCTTATCTGTTGGTGCGGTGCGCTTTTTAGGTATAACTATTGCCTTCCTTCCTGATAGATAATCTCCCGTGAGAGACCGTTTCTCATTCACGATATCGTCATAATTTCCTTTCGCAACTATTTCACCACCATGAATACCTGCCCCAGGACCAATGTCTACAATATAGTCTGCTCGTCTTATAGCCTCCTCATCGTGCTCCACCACAATTACTGTATTTCCGATATCTCTTAATCTGGTTAGGGTAGCCAACAGACGCTCATTATCTCTCTGATGTAACCCGATCGATGGCTCATCAAGGATGTACATTACACCAACAAGACCAGCCCCAATTTGACTAGCTAGCCTTATACGTTGTGCCTCCCCACCTGAAAGGCTTTCTGCACTTCTATTAAGGTTTAAGTAATTAAGTCCAACATCTACCAAGAAATTTAGGCGATTTCTGATTTCTTTTAAAATTTTCTCTGCAATTTCTCCTCTACTGCCTTCTAGGTATAATTTTTTATAATAATCTGCAAGATCGCCTACAGGGTAATTACCAATCTCAGGAAGAGATTTTCCGTCTATGAAAACATGTCTTGCCGCTTTTTTTAGGCGAGCTCCATTACAACCTGGGCAATTTTGTTTATTTAAATATTTTGTAAGGTCTTCTCTTGCATGATTTGATTCTGTTTCTTTGTAGCGTCTTTCCATATTTGGAATGATGCCTTCAAATGTATGACTGCGATAAAAGGTGATACTTTTGTCGTTGGTATAACTAAACTCTATGATTTCTTCATCGCTTCCAAAGAGTATTACTTGTTGGTGTTTTGGATCAAGATTTTGAAATGGGCTATCAATATCAAAATCATAGTGGCTGGATAATGAGGTAAGCATGTTGTAATAAAATAGATTTTTCCTATCCCAGCTTCTGATAGCTCCTTCAGAAATAGAAGATTCTGGAAATTGTACAATTAGGTCTATATCAAAAAATTGCTTTACTCCCAAACCATCACAATCTGGGCAGGCACCTGAAGGGCTATTAAATGAGAACATCCTTGGTTCAAGTTCATCAATACTATAATTACATACAGAGCATGCAAATAAAGCAGAAAAAAGAATCTCCGGTGAATTTTTAGGGCCCTTGCTGTCCTCTTCTTCTGATCGAATTATTGGTAATCCGTCCATAGAGCTAACTATTGCCAAGCCTTCAGATATATTAATCGCAGTTTCAAAAGATTCTGTAAGTCTGAGCTGTATTTCAGGCTTAACTTTAAATCGGTCAATTACAATTTCAATAGTATGTTTTTTATTTTTTTCTAGTACAGGTACGTCATCAAGATCTACTACAAGTCCATCTATTCGAGCTCGAATAAAACCTTGTGCTCGCATATTTTGAAAGATATGCGCGTGCTCACCTTTCCTATCTTTAACAATAGGTGCAAGTAAGATTAATTTTGTGTCACGGGGCAGCGTAAGAACTTGATCGACCATCTGACTAATAGTTTGTGCTTTTAGGGGTGTATCATGCTCTGGGCATTTAGGCTCCCCAGCTCGAGCATAAAGTAAACGCAAATAGTCATGTATTTCTGTAATTGTTCCTACAGTAGAGCGAGGATTGTGTGAAGTAGATTTTTGCTGAATCGATATGGCCGGGGACAAACCTTCGATATGATCTACATCAGGTTTTTCCATCATTGATAAAAATTGGCGAGCATAAGCAGACAAGGATTCAACATAACGTCTTTGTCCCTCTGCGTAGAGGGTGTCGAATGCTAATGATGATTTTCCTGACCCGGATAAACCAGTTATCACAATGATTTTGTCCCGAGGTAAAACAAGATCTATTGATTTTAAATTGTGAGTTTTTGCGCCGTGAATGGAAATATTTTTCATACTGAATAAAGCCTAAAATTTGACACGTCATGATGATTAAATAATGCTAATAAAGCAAGAAAGATCGTATGCTTTTAATCAACCATAGAGATTTTTTTATCAACAGTTAAATTAATATAACTTTTAGGATGAGCTTTATTATTTTACCCATTACATCCATTGATGATGCAATCTATAATGTATGTATTCTTAGCCTATAAAAATAACATTGAGTAACTGATGAGTCCTTTGGAAAGAAAAAGTCTGTTCGGTTTAGCATCTCTTTATGCTTTTCGAATGATTGGTTTGTTCATGTTGCTTCCAGTTTTATCTTTATATGCTGACCAGTATTCAGGAAGTACCATTATTCTTGTTGGCTTTGCTTTAGGGATATATGGTTTAACGCAAGGTTTATTTCAAATACCCTTAGGTTTTTTGTCTGATAGGTTTGGCAGGAAACCAATAATTTTTATTGGAATGTTAATTTTTTTCTTAGGCAGCATAATAGCCGCTACATCAGAAACAATGTGGGGCTTAATTGCTGGGCGCGCGCTTCAGGGTGCTGGTGCAGTTGCGAGCACTATAATGGCTTTACTTTCAGATCTCACAACTGAACAGAGCCGGACAAAAGCTATGGCAGTTATTGGTGCTAGCATCGGTGTATCTTTTGCTATATCTTTAATTGCAGGACCAATCTTAGCTAACCTCTGGGGAATTTCAGGTTTATTTTGGTTAACTGCAATTCTATCAATTTTCGCGTTACTTATATTATTCTTCTTGGTCCCAACTCCATCAGTATTAAGGCAGAATGCAGAATCTCAAGCGGTTCCCCAGATGTTTTCTAGATTACTAAGAAATCAAGAGCTCTTACGGCTAAACTTTGGTATTGCAGTATTGCATTTTTCTCAGATGGCTATTTGGATCTCGGTACCCTTAATTTTGGAGCAAACCTTCAATTTTAATCGCGAAGGTCACTGGATAATTTATCTAACTGTCCTAGGTTTTTCATTTATCTGTATGCTACCGTTTATGCTAATAGCTGAAGCTAAACAAAAAATTAAATTAGTTTTTATTGGTGCAATACTCCTGTTGACTGTAGGTGAGATAATCCTTGGAAGCGGATTAAATAATCATATAATTTTTTTATTAGGTTTGTTTGTTTTTTTTATGGCCTTCAATTTACTCGAGGCTACATTACCCTCATTGATTAGCAAGCTTGCACCAGCTGGGGCAAAGGGCACCGCAATGGGAATTTACTCGACTTGCCAATTTTTAGGAGCATTTTTAGGGGGTATATCTGGCGGGATAATTACACATTATTTTGGGTATTCAGGTGTATTTTGGTTGGCTGCCTGCCTAACAATCCTTTGGGTTATCTTTGCTGTAACAATGAAGAAACCGCTTCATTTTAAAACATTAACGGTCCAATTGACTTCTGAAGATACCATAGTCGCTGAGGATTATATCCCAAGTGTACCAGGTGTATGTGATGTTGTGATTATTGCAGAACAACAACTTGCATACTTTAAGATAGATATAGATCAATTTTGTCCCACAAGCATGGAGAAGGTTTTGGGAAGAAAGACATATTTTTAGTTAACTGAAAAGTTATTCTGGCCTAAAACGGGATATCATCATCAAAATCGGTTGTTCCAGAGTCTTGGGTTGCTGAAGTCTCTCTCGAAGTTACCTCAGTATTAGATGCTGGTTTTGCTAAATCGCCATCTGCGTTAGGGTTTGTATAATCTGAAGAACCCCCACGACTATCAAGCATCTGCATTTCACTGGCAACAATCTCAGTTGTATATCGATCCTGTCCGTCCTGTGCTTGCCATTTGCGAGTTCGCAGAGATCCTTCTAGATAAACCTTTGATCCTTTCTTTAAATATTCTGTTACTATTTCTGCAAGGCGATTAAAGAAAACTACTCTATGCCACTCGGTCCTTTCTTGCTGTTGACCAGTTTGCTTGTCTTTCCATGATTCACTAGTAGCGATTGTTATATTCGTAACGGCATTACCGTTGGGCATAAACTTACCTTCTGGGTCTTTACCTAGATTCCCTACTAAAATTACTTTATTTATGCCACGAGCCATATCTTGCCTCAACTTTAAAGTTATTAAATTTAATGCATAATCTAACAGGTTTACTGTTCAAATTCTATGTCGAGATTGAAGGTGTCTCTAGTCGAAATAAAATATATCTATTAATTATTGAAATTATGATCATCAGTATTTTTTAAAAATTAATGTTGCATTAGTTCCACCAAACCCAAAACTATTACTCATAACATTCTTCAAATTAGCGTTATCTACTCGACTGTCTAAAATTGGTATACCTGAAGCTTCAGGATCGAGATTATCAAGATTTGCGGATGCACAAATAAAACCACTTTCCATCATCAGTAAACAATAAATAGCTTCTTGTACTCCAGCAGCTCCAAGACCGTGACCTGATAAAGATTTTGTTGAGCTTATTGGCGGAATTTTATCACCAAATACATCTTTTATTGCTGACAGTTCTGCCAAATCTCCTACTGGCGTGCTAGTGCCATGTGTGTTTATGTAATCAATTTTATCATCAGATGTTTCCATTGCCATTTTCATTGATCGAGATGCTCCTTCACCCGAAGGAGCAACCATATCATAGCCATCTGAAGTAGCTCCATAACCAGTAATCTCAGCATAAATTTTTGCACCTCTGGCTATAGCATGCTCTAATTCTTCAACTACCAGGCACCCTGCACCTACTCCTGGAACAAAACCATCTCTGTCAGCATCATAAGCTCTGGATGCTATTTCAGGGGTATCATTGTATTTACTTGAGAGTGCTCCCATAGCATCAAACATACCTGCCATTGACCAATGCATATCTTCTGCACCGCCAGCAAACACCATGTCCTGCTTACCCATTTGTATTAGCTCCATAGCATGGCCGATAGAATGAGCACTAGTGGCACAAGCAGATGAAATTGAGTAATTTATTCCTTTTATTTTAAACGGTGTTGCTAAGCATGCAGAAACAGTACTAGCCATTATCTGCGTAACTCTATACGGTCCAGCACGCTTTATTCCTCGATCACGCATAACATCAATTGTTTCAGTAAACATTTCACCCGAAACACCACCGGATCCCATAACTAGGCCGGTTCGAATATTAGATACTTGGTTATCAGCCAAACTGGCATCCGCTATCGCATTTTCCATTGCAATATAACCATAAGAGGCTGATGGCCCCATAAATCTGGAAATTTTTCTATCGATATGTTCCGCTATATCTAAATCTAGTTTGGCTGCAACATTACATCGCAAACCCATTTCTTTGAATTCTTCCTGGAAAGCTATACCTGATTTACATTCATAAAGTGACTTGGTAACAGTTTCTTTATCGTTACCTAAGCAAGAAACAATACCCATTCCAGTTATTACCACTCGTTTCATTTTATGCCCCTGGATCATTTAATAATTCAGATATCTGTGTATCCAGAAATCTGAATGCTTTAACCTTGATTATAATATAAACGTTTAAAAGTTGTCAGTTGAATCAAATAACCCAACTCGAAGATCTTTTGCAGAATAAATTTCTCTGCCATCTACGGATACAGTTCCGTCCGCTATAACCATTTTTAGCTTTCGCTCTACTACTCGTGATACATCAATTCTATAGGTTACAAGTTTAGCAGTAGGAAGAATTTGCCCTACAAATTTAACTTCTCCAGAACCAAGAGCTCTTCCCCTTCCTTGGTTACCTTTCCATGCTAAGAAAAAACCAGTTAACTGCCACATAGCGTCTAGACCTAAGCAACCAGGCATGACAGGATCCCCTTCAAAATGGCAACCAAAAAACCATAAATCTGGTTTTATATCTAGCTCAGCAACCATAGTCCCTTTACCGTACTTTCCTTCGGTAGCATTAATATGAGTTATTCTATCTACCATTAGCATATTATGACCAGGAAGCTGGGCGTTCCCTTCACCAAAGAGGTTCCCTTTGCTACAAGAGATTAGCTCATCATAATCATAGGAGTTTTGTGATTGCGGGATAAAAATTGTCATTAATTACTTAGCCTTTTTTATATTACGTTTAGTTGCCTAAAAAATTTACCACTAATTAATTTAGAATTTAATCTGATATAACCAGTTAAGTCCAGAAATACAAAGTAGCACTCTAATCTAATGATTCCTTAAAAATTGAATTGACTTACATTTTGCAAACAATTCAATATTTTCGATCAATCGAAAATTCAGCGAGCTGCAACATTGCTTTTTTTTCTTTGCTTGCAGGAAAATCCGCCAAACATCGCTTAGCATCCATGGCGTGTTTTTTTGCACAAGACATACTGTAGTCGATAGCCCCAGTTTCTTTAATAATAGTTAAAATGTTCTTTAAATCTCCAATATTAGCATTCTTTATAGCTTCTTGGATCACAATTTTTTGAGAATTTTTCCCATTTTTCATCGCGTAAATTAGCGGTAAGGTCGTTTTACCTTCTGCTAAATCATCACCAATATTCTTGCCTAAATTTTCAGAATCACCATTATAGTCCAAAACGTCATCCATCAACTGAAAGGCCATCCCTATATTTCTTCCGTAACTACTTAAAGATTTAATATGGTTTGACTTAGATTCGGCAATAATTGCACCTATTTTTGTAGCTGCATCGAAAAGTATGGCTGTTTTTTTAAATATTACTTCTCTGTATATGTCTTCAGATACATTTGGGTTTTTAGCATTAGCAAGTTGCTGGACTTCGCCTTCAGATATAGCATTGGTGGTGTCTGCGATAGTTCGCATCACATCTAAGTTACCAACCCCAACAAGCATTTGAAATGCCCGTGAATAAAGAAAATCACCAACAAGCACACTAGGAGCATTTCCAAACTTAATATTTGCAGTTGCTTTTCCACGGCGAAGATCAGATGTGTCTACAACATCATCATGGAGTAAAGTAGCTGTATGTATAAATTCAACAATAGCTGCGAGGTATAGATGATTCGATCCCTTATACCCAGAAATTTTAGCACTCAAAATAACTAATAGTGGCCTCATACGCTTGCCACCACCATCAATGATATATTGACCAATGTTTTCAATCAGGTTTACTTCAGAATTTAATCGGTTAACGATTATACTGTTAACCTCTTCAAATTCAGATTTGACTACTTCATGAAATGGCAGCATGCCAATAACCTTAACAATTTATGTAGGTTCATTATAACAATATATAGATATTTTATAAAAATTTATTCTTGCGATTGAAGTGGGTTTGTCTTAGAATTCACGACCTCGTAAAACCGGCCTGAAGAAATAGTTTTTTAGGCGCAAACTGGTTATTACGAATACGGAGAAAACTCTATGTACGCAGTTATAAAAAGTGGCGGTAAACAGCATCGTGTTGAAGAAGGCGAATTCCTTCGTGTAGAAAAACTGGACATAGCAACAGGTGAAAAAATTGACTTTGATGAAGTGCTCATGGTCACAAACGGCGATGACGTCAAAATAGGCACACCTTTTTTAGCTGGGGTAAAAGTTACTGCAGAAATATTGACTCACGGTCGTGCTGATAAAGTAAAGATAATTAAGTTCAACCGTCGTAAACATAGTAGAAAACAAATGGGCCATCGTCAGTGGTTCACTGAAATCAAGATTATTAGTATAGGTTCTGATATACCAAAAGCAGAAGCTAAACCAAAGACTGTAGCCAAACCAAAGACTGCAGCCAAACCAAAGACTACAGCCAAACCAAAGACTACAGCCAAACCAAAGACTGCGGCTAAACCAAAGACTGTAGCTAAACCGAAGACTGTAGCTAAATCAAAGACTGTAGCTAAACCGAAGACTGTAGCTAAATCAAAGATTAAGACTGAAGATAAAAAATAGGAGAGCATTATGGCTCATAAGAAAGCTGGTGGTAGTACAAGAAACGGACGCGATTCCGAAAGTAAAAGACTCGGTGTCAAATGCTACGGTGGTGAGAATGTTTCTGCTGGAAGCATTATTGTAAGACAGCGTGGAACAAAGTTCTATGCTGGAACCAATGCAGGTATTGGTCGAGATCATACAATTTTCGCAACTAGCACCGGAGAAGTGAAATTTTCAACTAAAGGCCCAAAAAATCGAAAATATGTTGATATTATTTCTGCATAATATTCTTTAACTTCCCGTGGAAATTTTAATTAAGAATTATTTTAATAGTATTAAGATCATTTCAATGATCTAATTTTAACCCTGCGAAAGCGGGGTTTTTTATTTTTGATAAAAAATATATTAGTGGTTGGAATTTATGAAGTTTGTTGACGAAACAACTATACATGTGCAGGCAGGCCGTGGTGGAAACGGTTGCCTTAGTTTTCGTCGTGAAAAATTTATCGAAAAAGGTGGTCCTGACGGTGGTGACGGTGGTGACGGTGGTAATGTTTACTTGGAAGGAGACAGCAGTCTTAATACTCTAGTAGATTTTCGCTTTCAGCGTAACTTTAACGCTGAAAGTGGGGAGACGGGAAAACCAAAGAACTGTACTGGAAGAGGTGGTAATGATTTGATCCTTAAGGTACCTGTGGGTACAACTGTCATAGACGAAGATACCCAAGAAACACTCGGCGATATAACAGGTAATGGAGATCATTTATTAGTAGCTAAGGCTGGCTTCCATGGTTTGGGTAATACTCGTTATAAATCGAGTACTAATCGTGCACCTAGACAAACTTCACCTGGTTCCGATGGAGAATTTCGTCATCTTAAGCTCGAACTAAAAATCTTGGCTGATGTTGGTTTACTTGGGCTTCCAAATGCAGGTAAATCAACTTTTATTCGATCTGTATCAGCAGCTCGTCCAAAGGTAGCAGATTATCCTTTTACCACCTTGGTTCCAAATTTAGGGGTAGTTAGCGCGGAAAAACATCGTAGTTTTGTGATTGCTGATATTCCAGGTTTAGTTCAAGGAGCTGCAGACGGAGCAGGTCTAGGCATTCGTTTTTTGAAACATTTAACTAGAACACGAATATTGCTCCATTTAGTTGATATGCTTCCAGCTGATGGCTCCTGCCCTATCAATAATATTAAGGTTATTGAAAATGAACTAGATTTGTTCAGTCATACACTTTATTGTCGAGAGCGCTGGTTGGTATTAAACAAAATTGACCTGCTATTAGAGAGTGAAAGAAAAAATAAATGTGCTGAAGTAGTAAAAAAATTAGGTTGGACTGGCTCTGTATATTATATATCTGGTATAAATTCTATTGGAACCGATACTTTGTGCCAAGATATAATGAATCATCTTGATAAGTCCTGGAATGCTGAGCAAGAGGACCCAGATAGAGCCGCACATGAACTAGAAAATCAGTCAAAGATGCAAGTCGAAGCCAGAAATAGAATAGAAATGCTCAAGGAGTCATCATTATCATTTGATAATGAAATCAAATAAGTGTTTTTCAAAATAATTAAAGTTTTTAGAGAAAAAATTTAGCTGAGTAATGTATGGTAAATAATAGAGATTGTATAAAAAACTCAAAAAGATGGGTTATTAAAATCGGAAGTGCTCTGCTTACAGATGACGGTAGTGGGCTTGATAAGAAAGCTATCAGTTTGTGGGTAGAACAAATAGTGCGTCAGCTTGATAATGGAATAGAAATTATAATTGTTTCTTCTGGTGCGGTAGCAGAGGGCATGTCTCGACTTAACTGGATCGATAGACCCAAATCTGTTCATGGATTGCAAGTCGCTGCCGCTGTTGGGCAAGCAGGACTTATTCAGGCTTATGAGTCGCAATTTCAAGAATACGACCGAAATACCGCTCAGATTTTGTTAGATCACGATGATATTTCAAATCGTGAGCGTTATTTGAATGTAAGAAATACTCTTCAAGAATTGATTAAATTAGGCGTCGTACCTGTTATTAACGAAAACGACACTGTTGCTACTGATCAAATTCGTTTTGGAGATAATGATACTTTGGCCGCCCTAGTTGCCAATATTATAGATGCTGATCTATTAGTTATACTTACTGACCAAGATGGCCTTTTTGATGCAGACCCAAGAAAAAATCCAAATGCAGAATTGGTTAGTACTGGAAATTCTCAAGATCAATCTCTATATGAGCTAGCCGGGTCGTCTAGTACTCTTGGTAGAGGAGGCATGATCACAAAACTTAAAGCAGCCAAGCTCGCCGCTCGCTCAGGTGCAAATACTATTATAGCAGGAGGTAGGGTTAATCAGATCTTGTCTCGGTTATCAGAAGGGGAAACATTGGGCACTATGTTAATATCTGATAAAGAACCAATCGCAGCACGAAAGCAATGGTTGGTAGGTAGACTAAAAGCTAGCGGCTCTATGACACTGGATTTAGGCGCCTCAAAGATGCTCACCAATCATGGAAAAAGTCTTCTTCCTGTGGGGGTTCTATCTGTCCAAGGCACATTTCACAAGGGAGACCTCGTAACATGTATTGATGAAAAGGGGTTAGAGATCGCTAGAGGTCTTGTTAATTACAGTTCTGAAGAAAGTGCAAAAATTTTAGGTAAAAGTAGCGAAATGATCTTGGATGAATTAGGTTATTGTGATGCTGAAGAATTAATTCATAGAGATAATTTAGTACTATGCTAATTTTATAATCTAATTAGCCGAAAGAGCTTTTATTTTTTTGTTTAATCTACTTTTATGACGAGCAGCTTTATTTTTGTGGATAATACCTTTGTCTGCAAAGCAATCAAGCATGGGGACTACTTCATTATATGCATCTTTTGCCACTTCAATTTTACCCGACTCGATGGCAGCATCTGTCTTTTTCAAATAGGTTCTGATCATAGAGCGTAATCCGCCATTATGCCTACGATTCTTTTCATTTTGCCGCGCTCTTTTGCGTGCTTGTGATGAATTGGCCACCTAATGCTCCTTATTAGATTATACTAAATTTATACAGACATACTTCTAAGGCGCGAGAATATACAATGTTTATCTGTGCTTATCAATATGAATTACGATGAAATCTTCATAAAGATAATTAAATCATGTGTCATAGCTGTTCATTTTAAGAGTAAAATTAGGTTTTCATATGAGCAAAAGAATAATCAAATGCTTTTAATAGATCATCTTAAAGCCCAGTTTAAATTATTCAAGTTATCGGAGTTGATATTTTGAAGGGTCAGGATATTGATCATAAAGCTGAGAAAGCTGATCTTAGACCTGGGTCAGCCAAGCTTCTTAGATCAAGCAGTATAGTATCTTTTATGACAATGTGTTCAAGATTGGCTGGCTTAATGCGTGATGTAGTTATAGCAAGATTTATTGGCGCAGATGCTATGGCAGATGCTTTTTTTGTAGCATTCAAAATTCCTAATTTCTTTCGTCGCTTGTTTTCTGAGGGTGCATTTTCTCAAGCATTTGTACCAGTTTTAGCAGAATATAAAGAGTCTGGTAATAAGGCTGCAGTAAAAGCCCTTGTTGATACAGTATCTGGGGTTCTGGGCTCAGTACTTATTGCAGTTACAATTTTCGTCGTAATAGCTTCACCTCTAGTTACAGGCATCTTTGCATTTGGATTTTGGTTAGAAGATCCTGAAAAATTTTCTGCTGCTAGTGATATGTTGAGAATAACATTCCCTTATTTGCTTTTAATATCACTGACAGGTTTCGCTGGAGCTATTTTGAATAGCTATGAGAGATTTGCTGTTCCAGCTATTACTCCAATTTTTTTGAATCTCTCCCTAATAGTAGCTGCGATTTTTATCTCCCCCTGGTTTGATAGGCCAGTTTATGCTCTTGCTTGGGGAGTCCTAGCTGCAGGTATAATTCAGCTCTTATTCCAGTTGCCTTTCCTTGCTAAAATTCGCATGGTACCTTCTCCACGAATATCTTGGGAAGATAAAGGAGTAGTAAAGATTTTGAGCTTGATGGCACCTGCAATTTTTGGGGTTTCAGTAAGTCAAATAAATCTTTTACTAGATACGATGATAGCTTCATTTCTTCCGACAGGAAGTATTTCATGGCTTTACTACTCTGACCGATTAGCTGAGCTTCCTTTGGGTGTATTTGGTGTAGCTATTGCTACTGTTATATTGCCTAATTTATCAAAGCAACATGTATCTGATAATCTAGAAAAATTTAGTGCAACACTAGATTGGGCTATTCGTCTGGTGTTTCTTGTTGCAATACCTGCTGCATTAGCATTGATAATCTTAGCCGAACCGATTTTGATATCACTTTTTTACTATGGAGAGGTTATGACCCCCAGGGATATGTCTATGGCTACATTTAGTTTGCGCGCTTATTCAGCAGGCGTCGTAGCTTTCATGCTAATAAAGGTGTTAGCCCCTGGATACTTTTCCCGTCAAGATGTTAAAACTCCAGTTCGCATTGGTGTCATTGCGCTCGTTGTAAATATGGGCCTAAATATAATATTAGTTGTACCGCTACATTTTTACCTCGGAATTGGTCATGTAGGATTGGCCTTAGCAACAACATTGGCCGCTATATTAAATAGTTTTTTACTCTTTAAAGGTTTGCGTAAGAATGATATCTATAAGCCAGAGGAAGGTTGGCGTAAATTTTTAGTAATATTACTTAATGCAAATATTGCGATGTGTATTTGCTTATATGTGCTAATTAGTTATTCGAATAGCTGGTTTGATATGGCTTGGTGGGAAAGAGCAAGCTCATTAGGCACGATCTGTATCACAGGCGCAGTCGTTTATATTTTTATGCTTTTTGTGAGTGGCTTTCGGGCTTCGCACCTTAAAAACAAATAAACTAGCTACAGATCATGGAAAAGCAAAGCTTTACGTTAATATAATTCAGAACTAATCTATTTTTAATTTCCCTAGATGGGTATAATTTTGCTTCGTTTTTTAAATCGATGGTAAGTGATTAAATACAAGAACAAGTTCATCAGGGGCTTACATAACTTAAAGCCTGCCCAAATTGGCTGTGTTGCAACCATTGGATCTTTTGATGGCGTCCATCTTGGTCATCGAGCTATATTGAAGCAACTCATAAGTAAAGCTAAAGAACTAGAGCTTCCATCAGTCGTGATGATATTTGAGCCACAGCCACAAGAATTTTTTTCAGGCGAACAGGCGCCAGCAAGATTGATGCGCTTGCGAGAAAAGGTTGAAGAATTCATTAAAGTTGGAATTGATAAAGTTTTTTGTTTGCAGTTTAACCGCTCTTTACGAGGTTTATCTGCAACAGACTTTATTGAGCAGGTTTTGGTATCAGGTTTAAAAATCCAATATCTTGTTGTAGGCGATGACTTCAGATTTGGACACGATAGAAGTGGAAATTTTCAGTTACTAAAGAGATTTGGGAAAAAAAATAATTTTGAAGTTATCGATACTTGTACTATGGAACACAAAGGTGAACGAATTAGCAGCACCAGAATACGTTCAGCTCTAGAGGCATCAAAGTTTAATCTTGCAGAACAGTTATTGGGAGAACCATATAGAATCACAGGTTGTGTTGTTTATGGGCAGAGACTTGGAAGAGAAATTGGAGTACCCACTGCTAATGTTCAGTTACAGCGTTTTAGTGCGCCATTACAAGGAGTATTTATAGTGCAAGTTTATATCGATAAGCGCTGTTTGTCGGGTGTTGCTAACGTCGGTATCAGACCAACCATAGGCGACCTTATTAAGCCTGTACTTGAGGTTCATCTGATAGATTTTAATGAAGATATATACGGGCAAAGGATACATGTTGAATTTAAATCTAAAATTCGTGACGAAAAAAATTTTCCTTCTCTAGATTTAATGGTTGCGGAAATACACCGTGATATTCAACATGCCAAGCAATATTTTTCTACACAACCAAAAAAGATATTAAAAAAATGATTGATTATAAGTTAACCCTAAATTTACCTGCTACTTCTTTTCCTATGAAGGCTAATCTATCTCAAAGAGAACCTGCCATATTAAAAGGCTGGAATGAGGACAGAGTCTATGAAAAGTTGCGTACAAAACGTAAAGGCCGAAAAAAATTCATTCTGCATGATGGTCCTCCGTATGCAAATGGGAAAATACATATTGGCCATGCTGTTAATAAAATTCTAAAAGACATAATAATTAAATCTAAAAGTCTTGGTGGTTTTGACGCACCGTATGTTCCTGGATGGGACTGCCATGGTTTACCGATTGAACATGAAGTAGAAAAAAAAATCGGTAAAGCTGGACATAAGATAGATCATAAGACTTTTCGTCAAAAATGCAGAGAGTACGCACAAAAACAAGTCGATGGACAAATGAATGATTTTATCCGACTTGGAGTTTTCGCAGAATGGAACAACCCCTACCTCACTATGGATAACGAATTTGAGGCTAATATTATTCGTTCGCTTGGCAAAGTTATTGAAAACGGTCACCTGATAAAGGGTTATAAGCCAGTTTACTGGAGTGTAGTGGGTGCCTCTGCTTTAGCTGAAACAGAGGTTGAATATCAAGACAAAGAGTCTTTTTCAATTGATGTCGCGTTTTCAGTTTCTGATGAAAGCACTTTTACTAAAGCTATAAATAATATCAGTGGAACTGGTGATATATATGTTGTTATTTGGACTACAACACCTTGGACGATTCCATCGAATCAAGCAGTCTGCTTAAACCCTGACTTAGATTATGTACTTATAGCCTGCAAGCCATCAGGTGCTCCATTTGGAAGATACCTAGTGGCCGAGGAGCTCGTTGAGTCATTGTTAGCTCGCTGGCAAGTCAAGGACTTTAAAGTAGCTGGATTCACTAAAGGCGATCAGCTTGAACTGCAGAGTCTAAAACATCCTTTTTATGACCGAGAAGTGCCCATCATACTTGGGGATCATGTTACCACCGAAGCAGGCACAGGTTGTGTTCATACTGCCCCTGACCATGGAGTAGAGGATTTTATCGTCGCAGAAAAATATGAGATTAACACCCTCAATTATATTAATGACAATGGTGTATTTAATGATGATGTTGAATTTTTTGCTGGAGAGCATGTTTATAAAGTTGATATAAGTGTACTAGATTTATTAAAAGCTAAGGGAAAATTGATATCCTCTAATAAATTTACACATAGTTACGCACATTGCTGGCGCACTAAAACCCCATTAATTTATCGTGCTACTCCGCAATGGTTCATCAGCATGACTAAAAATAACCTATTAGAAAAAGCAAAAAAAATAGTTCCGGATATCTCTTGGTACCCAGATTGGGGTAGGGCTAGAATTGATGGGATGCTCGAAAATAGTCCTGATTGGTGCATATCCCGTCAGAGAACCTGGGGTGTCCCTATCACAATTTTTGTAAATAATTCAACAGGCGATATTCATCCTGAGATGCCAAGTCTTATTGAAACTATAGCGTCTGGAGTTGAAAAAAATGGTATTGAGTTTTGGCATGAAATAGATAAAAAAATATTACTGGGTGATCAAGCCAAAGAATATAGTAAGGTTAGTGATACCCTCGATGTGTGGTTTGATTCAGGTGTTACTCATGCAGCAGTTCTTGATCATCGGGAGCAGTTAGAGTTTCCAGCTGATCTTTATCTAGAGGGTTCAGATCAACATAGAGGGTGGTTTCAATCATCCCTCAAGACTTCCATGGCCTTAAAAGATAGCCCTCCATATAAAGCAGTTATGACACATGGATTTGTTGTTGACGCTATGGGTCATAAAATGTCTAAATCTCTCGGAAATGTGCTACCACCTCAGCAGGTCATCAATGATAAGGGTGCAGATGTTTTAAGGCTTTGGGTTGCAGCTACTGATTATAGTAGCGAGATGACTGTTTCTGATGAAATACTTAAAAGAACTGGAGATTCGTATCGAAGAATTCGTAATACAGCTCGATTTTTCTTATCAAATTTAGATGACTTTGATCCTTCTGAAGATCTAGTTAACTTCGATGATATGCTGGAGCTTGATCTTTGGGCTTTAAATTTAACTATCTCTTTGCATAAGGAAATTTTAATGGCATATGATAGTTATCAGCTACACCATATATATCAAAAATTACATAACTTTTGTGTTACAGATATGGGGGGATTTTATCTTAATATTATTAAAGATCGTCAATACACTTGCCAAAAGAACTCTATAGCAAGAAGGTCAGCTCAAACAGCTATTTACTACATCTTAGAATATTTTGTGCGCTGGATTTCTCCAATATTGAGTTTTACAGCGGACGAAATATGGGGGTTTATGCCAGGAGATAAAGAAGAGTCAGTATTTTTTACAGAATGGCTAGAATTATCAAATATTTCAGATACAAAAATTAAAGATCAGGAATGGAAAATAATTATAGAGATAAGAAATACAGTAAATAAAATTTTGGAAGATAAAAAAGCTGAAGGCATTCAAAAATCACTTGAAGCTGAAATCACTATTTATGCTGAAAAATCATTACTAGATATTCTAGGGAAACTTGAAAATGAGCTAAGATTCGTTTTTATTACCTCTGAAGCAAACATAAAACCTATAAGTGATTTAGTAGATAAAGATGATATTATCTCAACTGAAATGGAAGGTCTGAAAGTTAAAGTCACAAAAACTGACTACATTAAATGTCAGCGCTGTTGGCATCATGTAGAAAATATTGGATCTAATAAAGATCACCCAAATATCTGTAATAGGTGTTTGCAGAATGTAGAAGGAGAAGGGGAGATGCGCCTTTATGCTTAACACCACGCTTATTCCAATAAATTTTATTTTTTATCCATACTGGATCATGCTGTGAGCTGGAGCATACTTAGATGGTATTTTTTATCAGGTTTTATAATAATTGCTGACCAGGCCACAAAAATCCTAGTTACAAAAAATTTTTTATATGGAGAACATATAAATATCTTTACAGGTTTCAATTTAATATTAGTTCATAATACTGGGGCAGCATTTAGTTTTCTAAGTGACGCTGGTGGCTGGCAACGTTGGTTATTTTTGCTGATTTCTTTAACTGTGAGTATTATTTTAGTAATTTGGCTAAATAAATTAAGAACAAATCAGCATGCTATGTCGTTTTCATTAACCTTAATTCTGGGCGGCGCTGTTGGTAATTTAATTGATCGAATATTTCTAGGATATATAATCGATTTTATAGATATTTATTATAAAAATTATCATTGGCCAGTATTTAATCTCGCTGATGCAAGCATCACTTTAGGTGTAGCACTTTATATTTTAAAAAACTTTATTTTGATAAGAAATATAGATAAGTGATCCATGAAAAAATCATCTGATATAACTAAATTACCTATTGGTCCGGATACAAGAATAACTCTACATTTCTCTCTTTCATTAGAGAGCGATTCTGTAGTGGACTCTAATTTTGATAAAGAGCCAGCTGTTTGCACCTTTGGAGATGGTAAATTATTGCCCGGATTCGAGACAGCATTAGTTGGTTTGATCGCCGGAGACAAGCGTGTCTTTTTAATAAAACCAGAAAATGGCTTTGGTCAAAATAATCCCAATAATGTACAAGAATTCCCTAGAAAAAACTTTACAGATATTGAAGACCTACAACCAGGATTGATGATTTCCTTTGCTGATGCAAATGGTGGGGAGCTGCCCGGCGTCATAGAGGATATTGGTGAGACAATAGTCAAAGTTGACTTCAATCACCCCTTAGCTGGACATACAACAAAATTTGAGGTTGAAATTATCTCTGTTGAGCCGGTAGATAAAAAGTGATCGATATAAAGCTAGCTAATCCAAGAGGATTTTGTGCAGGCGTAGATAGGGCTATTGAGATTGTTTTAAGAGCACTAGATCTTCATGGAGCTCCAATTTACGTTCGTCACGAAGTAGTACACAATAAATCAGTAGTGGATATGTTAAGGGCGCGTGGAGCTATTTTTGTTGATGAGATAAATGATATTCCAGATAACGTAACAGTAATTTTCAGTGCGCATGGGGTTTCTAAGGCTGTTAGAAAACAAGCCAGCAAAAAAAATCTAAGAATTTTTGATGCAACTTGCCCACTAGTGACAAAAGTGCACACAGAAGTTTCTCGATCTAGTTCCGAGGGAACTGATTGCATTATGATTGGGCACCATGATCACCCTGAGGTGGAAGGTACGATGGGCCAATATACTAATAAAAATAATATTTATCTGGTAGAAAATGAGTCAGATGCTAAGTCATTAGAAATAAAAAACCCTTCTAATGTTGTCTATGTTACACAAACCACCCTGTCAGTAGATGACACTGAACAAATCATAGATATATTGCGTAAGCGTTTTCCTTTAATAAAAGGCCCAAAAAAGGATGACATATGTTATGCCACACAAAATAGACAAGATGCCGTTAAGCAGCTCGCCCTAGAATGTGATTTAGTGCTTGTGGTGGGCTCCATTAATAGCTCAAATTCCAATCGCCTAAGAGAATTAGCTGAGCGCTGTGGCGTTCCATCGTTTCTTGTTGATAGTGCCAAAGATATCTCAAAAGATTGGATTATTGGAAAAAATAGAATCGGAATTACTGCTGGCGCCTCTGCACCAGAGAGCCTTGTAAAAGAGGTTATAGAGAGCTTAAAACTGATAGGTTGCCAGTCTCTTATTGAAATTCCAGGTGCACAAGAAAATATAAAATTTTCGATTCCAAAAGAGCTCCGCTAAAATCTTCAACCTCATAGTCTAATCATAAATCGTTGGAATAGCAGACCGTTTGTGTATTGTTTTGTTGTATAAATTTATAATAGTTTCCAAAGAGCGCTGAGCTACAGGTTTTCCCTCTAAGAAATCATCAATTTCATTATAAGAAACCCCAAGTGTATATTCGTCCTCCTTCTGTGGAGCCAGGCATTCAAGATCTGCAGTAGGGGTTTTTTCTATTATTGATTTAGGAGCATTTAAAACCCCTGCTATTTTTCGAACCTGTCTTTTATTCAAACCAAACAATGGGGCTAGATCGCATGCACCATCACCCCATTTAGTATAAAAACCAGTGATATTTTCAGCTGAATGATCTGTTCCAAGAACCAGTCCTCCTAAAGCACTAGCTACTTCATATTGAATAGTCATACGGATCCGCGCCTTGGTATTGCCTTTAGTAAAATCTTCCCTTATTTCATTTCTGTCTAGCCCTAAATTATTTTTACTAATAGAACTATTGATTCTCTCATGGGTGGCATCTACACTTGGCTTAATATCAATAAGAATATTTTTAGAAGGACATATGAATTTTATAGACTTTTGTGCATCAATCTCATCAATTTGTCTGCCATATGGAAGTCTTAAAGCAATGAAGGAAAAACCACGTTCAGGAAATTCCTGGCCAAGCTCGTTTATTGCTATTTGAGCTAATCGACCACAAGTGGCTGAATCGACTCCACCGCTTATCCCAAGAACTAGATGGGATAATCCAGTGCTGAGAAGCATAGATTTAATGAATTTTACCCTTCTATTTACTTCAAACTGAGGATCGATAATTGGGAGGACCTTCATTTCGTCAAGGATTTTTTTAAAGCTGGATTCAACGTTCATTATTCACCACTCACACTATTAACTTATCTAAATTTTAAGATTTGGAGCAGCTAAGTTAATCTTAATCATAAGACGCCCATAAAACATTGGCTACAATTGATCTATAGGGTTTCCATTTTGATCCAATTTCGATCATTTCATCTTCGGTGGGCCTTTTTTTAAGGTGCTTAGTTCTTTGTACAGCAACTTGCAAGCCTATATCTTTAGCGGGCCATATATCTCTTCTATTCAAAGAGGCCAACATATAGCATTCAGCTGTCCAATTGCCAATACCTTTGATTTTGCAGAGTGATTTTTTAAGATCTTCATCGTTCATTTTGTGTATGTGACTGAAGGAAAGCTCACCTGAAATAATATTCTTTGCTAGAGATCTGCAGTAGCTTATTTTGGGGCGACTTAAACCTGTAGATTTTAAATTTATTTCAGTTTCCTTTAAAAAATTCTCTGGGTTAAAAGTGGGCAATAATTTTTTTAGCCTGTCAAATATTGCTTTGGCAGAAACTACAGACAGTTGTTGTTCTGTTATTAATTGAACCAAACCTTCAAATCCTTTTTTTCTCTTAAATGGCTTAAAAGAGCAATAAGTTAAGAATAAAGATCGAAGGTCTTTATCTTTTTCAGACAAAAAAATAATTTCTTCTTTATGTGGGTGATGGTCAAAAATATTAAAGTTTCTCGTTGACTTGTTCTGCATTATTTTCATTAAAAAATTTTCGCGCTCATATGTAAATTTACTTAAAAATACCAAAAGTTACAGTATCCATCCATGTCTCTTCAAACTCTTCTCCTTTTAGCTCCTTATAGCGATCATTGAAAATATATCGTGTATCAAAGCCGATTGATTCTGGTTTATCAAAGAGACCAGCAGTAAGGGCGTTAGTCCAACTCCTTTCAATAGATACAGACTGTTCTTGATACTTGAAGCTACCATCTGAGTTAAGGGATGTATGATTTGGGTAATTCCGTGCTAGTAATTTTGTTGCTTCGCCAGCGAGATCATGCATATCCATTAGATAATATGCTTGAGCCATAACTGCAAGCCCATCAGGAACAGCTGGCGTCTTTTGAAAATTTTCTATGACGTATCGCCCCCTATTTGCCGCAGCAAGATAAGCTCCACGAGTGAAAAAATAGTTTGCCGCATGAATTTCATGACGTGCAAGAATATTTCTCAAATAGATCATTCTTTTTTGAGCATCTGGAGCATATGGACTTTCCGGAAATCTATTTAATAGCTCACTAAAAGAGGAAAAAGAATTTCTTGCAGACCCTGGATCACGCTTGGTTTCATCTATTGGAAGAAGTTTTCCAAACATGCCATCACTTTTTACAAACGATGATATACCTTTTATATAGTAGGCATAATCAACATTTTCATGTTGAGGATGAAGTCTAATAAATCTCTCAGACACGCTAATCGCTGAGTCGTGTTCACCTGCTTTTAAGTGCGCATATATAAGTTCAAGTTGCGCTTGTTCTGCATAATCTCCAAATGGATATTGTGCCTCTAATGATCTCAGTTTCTCAATAGCAGTAAGCCAGAAACCTCCTTTTAAATCATCCTGTATTGCACTAAAAAAATCCTTTTCAGTATAACCTGATGTATCCAACTGATCCGAGGCTGAAGAAATACCATTAATTGAGTTGAAATAAGTGCATCCTGTCGCGAGGAGACTAATTAATATTAATACTAAAAATAAAAATCGCATTCTATTCTCATCCGATTTAACTTAAGCCAGGTTAAACTTAAAGTATTCTTTAGGCAGTTCTAATACATATAAGATAGTATATTTAACCACAGCCTTGACAGTATGAGAACACGCAAGACCGAGATTATGATGACAGACAACATAAAGTTGGAAAAAATTGCACCTCTTACATCACGTGGAATGCGCTTAGATCAGGTTGCATCTGATGTATTTAGTGATTTTTCAAGATCAAGGCTGCAAGCTTGGATTAAAAAAGGCGATTTATTGGTTGACGGTAATCTCTTTCGACCAAAAGACAAACTTCAGGGTGGTGAGTTACTGAGCATTGATGCTTTATTAGAATCTGAAGGAGAATGGGAACCAGAAGCTATTGGACTAGATATTGTATTTGAGGATGAATGCATAATATTAATTAATAAACCGGCTGGTTTAGTAGTGCATCCAGCTGCCGGTAACCATAATGGAACTTTGCTGAATGGAATTTTATATCATGCTCCCCTCAATGAACAGATTCCACGTGCGGGAATAGTTCATCGCTTGGATAAGGATACAACTGGGCTTATGGTTGTAGCTAAAACCTTAGAAGCGCATTATTCGCTAGTTAAGCAACTGCAGTCACGAAGTATAACCCGTGAGTACCAAGCAATTGCTCAAGGAGTTATGATTGGTGGAGGAACTATAAATAAACCGATTGGACGGCACCCAAAGGTAAGAACTAGAATGGCGGTTGTTGGTGATAATGGTAAGGATTCAGTCACACACTTTAAGGTAATCGAAAGATTTGATCATCACACCCTTATAAAAGTTAAATTAGAAACAGGTCGAACTCATCAAATACGCGTGCATATGTCGCACATTGGATATCCATTAGTAGGTGATTCCGTTTATGGGGGGCGCTTAAAGCTCCCCAAAGGTGCGTCATCCAATTTGCATGAAGCCTTGAGGGGGTTTAGTCGCCAAGCTCTACATTCGTCAATCTTGGGTTTAATGCATCCTCTTTCTAACGAATATATGCAGTGGGAAGTTACATTACCAGCTGATCTATCAAACCTGCTGGATCTATTAAAATTAAAGCTTAAAGATAATTGATTTAATCTTTTAAATTAAACTATGGTCTAAAATTCGGACTTTTAAATGGAAATATTTAAACCAAACTGGCCAGCTCCTAAAAATGTATTTTCCTTTTTTACTACAAGAATAGGTGGCGTTTCCTCCAATCCTTGGAATGCTAATAACTTAAGTTTCAATGTGGGAGATAAATTGGAGTCTGTTCAAACGAACTGGAAGCTATTATCAAAAAAAATTAGTTTACCGTCACCTCCTCAGCTTCTCGAACAGATTCATGGTATAAATATAGTTAAAGCTGACTGTAATGGGTCGATAAAAATTGGTGATGGTTCTTATTCTAACAAAGCTGGAATAGTTTGCGCCGTAACAACAGCAGACTGTTTACCAGTTTTAATTTGTAATACTCAAGGATCTTTAGTTGCATCAGTACATATGGGCTGGAGAGGTTTATCTAAAGGAATAATAAGTAATTTAATTAAAAATCTCCAAGTTCCCGTTAAAGATTTAATAGTGCATTTAGGGCCTGCAATAAGTCAGAAAAATTTTGAAGTAGACTCTGAAGTAAGGAACATATTTCTTCGAGATTGTATTAACGTAGATATAAGAGAAAAAATAAATTTATGCTTTATTAAAATGAATAAAAATGCAGCAGATCAAAATAATAAATGGAAGGCTGATCTATATAATCTGGCGAAAATCTATTTTAACGAACAAGGAATTTTTGATATTTATGGTGGAGATCTCTGCACTTACAGTGATTCCGAAAAATTTTATTCATATCGACGAGATGGAATTACTGGAAGAATAGCAAGTTTAATATGGTTTTCTTGATAATTAAGAAACTATATTTCATTAACTTTATCTTACCAAAACATCCGATTTTATTGACTAAATACGATTTACACTCTAAAGTTCGATTTTCAGTGGTAATAGTCTTTATTTCCACAAACTGGCTCCTTTGCCAGCTTGCTAGGTATACGTAAACAGCGTTTGCTGGGCATCCAGAACAGATTTGTTTACCCACGAATCTGAGGCGCTGATCATAATTTCAGTTGCCATGTTGCACTAAACATAACTGTGATGTCACAGCCGTACACTTTTACTTTTCTCAGTAAGCTTCTATTAGGAGAGATTTATTAACTTTAGGGGTTTATAAAAGTGGAGCTTTTATCTGGTGGTGAAATAGTTGTTCGTGCACTCAAAGATGCAGGTGTTAAGTATGTTTGGGGTTATCCAGGTGGTGCGGCATTACATATTTATGATGCACTTTTTCAACAGAAAGATGTTGAACATATACTTGTAAGGCACGAGCAAGGTGCTGTTCATGCCGCTGATGGGCACTCACGTTCTACTGGAGATGTAGGCGCAGTTCTTGTAACTTCTGGCCCTGGTGCCACAAATGCAATCACCGGTATTGCTACTGCCTACATGGATTCTATTCCTATGGTAGTAATATCTGGACAGGTGCCTCGTGACAAAATTGGACAGGACGCTTTTCAGGAAACTGATATGGTTGGAATCTCCAGACCTATAGTTAAGCATAGTTTTTTGGTCATGGATGCGTCAGAAATTGCAGTTGTCATTGCAAAAGCTTTTTATATTGCAAAAACAGGTCGGCCAGGACCAGTTATTGTTGATATACCCAAAGATGTAACAGCTCCAGACCATCGTGTACCTTATGAATACCCAGAAAAAATAAAAATACGTTCTTATCACCCAACTACTAGAGGTCATGCGGGCCAAGTCAAAAGAGCAGTAAAGACTTTATTGGCAGCCAAGCGTCCAGTTATTTATAGTGGTGGCGGAGTTATTTTGGGTGATGCCTCCGCTGAGCTAACGGAATTAACTAAGCTGTTAAATTTTCCTATAACAAACACTCTGATGGGCCTTGGCGCTTTCCCTGGAACTGATCCGCAATTTTTAGGTATGCTGGGAATGCATGGTACCGTAGAAGCAAATAATGCTATGCATGAGGCTGACGTCATTTTTGCAGTGGGTGCTAGATTTGATGATCGGGTAACTAATACCCCGAGTAAGTTCTGTCCATCCGCAAAAATAATACATATAGACGTAGATCCTACATCTATTTCTAAGACTGTTGCTATAGATATTCCAATTGTTGGTGTATGCAGTACCGTACTACGACAGATGATAGAGGAAATTAAGGCTAGTAATGATAAAACGGATAAGATTGCGCTCTCTGATTGGTGGTCAAAAATTAATGATTGGAGGGAGCGTCATGGGATATATACTCAACCACGACATGAGCCGAGCTCTGGAAATATTATTAAACCGCAGGATGTTATTAGAAGTCTTTACAAGACTACAAATGGGGATGCCTTCATCACCTCGGATGTAGGCCAACATCAAATGTTTGCTGCGCAATATTATTTATTTGATAAACCTCGTCGTTGGATTAATTCCGGTGGTCTTGGAACCATGGGTTTTGGTTTGCCTGCAGCTATGGGTGTGCAGCTGGCTCATCCTGATGCAATGGTAGCCTGTGTCACGGGGGAAGGAAGCATACAGATGTGCATTCAGGAGCTATCTACCTGTCTACAATATGGGTTTCCAATCAAGATAATAAGCTTAAATAATCAAGCTCTTGGTATGGTTCGCCAGTGGCAAGATATGCAGTATAGCGGACGATATTCATCTAGCTTGTATGAAGACTCCCTACCAGATTTCGTAAAGCTTGCGGAATCATTTGGACATATAGGGATGCGTGTTTCAAATTTTGATGAGTTAGATGATAAAATGGCTGAGTGTTTTGCCTTAAAAGACCGCGTAGTCTTTATGGATATAAATATTGACCGGAATGAACATGTATATCCAATGCTCATTGCGCCAAATGGTTCGATGAAAGATATGAAGTTGAGCAAAACGGAGCGTACCTGATGAGACGTATAATTTCAGTGCTAATGGAAAATGAACCTGGTGCTTTATCTAGAGTTGTAGGTTTGTTTTCTCAAAGAGGTTACAACATCGATACATTAACTGTTGCCCCCACTGATGATCTAACTTTATCTAGATTGACCCTTACTACTCATGGTAGTGATCAAGTTATAGAACAGATTACAAAAAATCTCAATAAGCTGATAGATGTAGTTAAAGTTATTGACCTTACTGATGGGGCTCACGTCGAAAGGGAGATAATGTTAGTGAAAGTTAAGGCTAATGAGACACAAAGAGCAGAGATTAATCATTGTGTAGATGTTTTTCGAGGACAAATAGTAGATGTGAATACTGATGCTTACATACTACAAGTTGTGGGTAGTAGTGATAAAAATGATGCATTTATCGAAGCTATTAATTACGCAGACATTCTTGAATTAGTTCGATCAGGGGTTTCTGGTATATCTCGCGGCGAAAAAGTACTGAAGGTGTAACCAATTTGTAGTACCATTTTTTGTAACTGCTCCATTAAAATATAACTAATCGCTACTTATAAATATAAAATTACAGGATGTAAACATGCAAGTTTCTTATGATAAAGATTGTAACCTTTCTATTATTCAGGGCATGAAAGTGTCAATTATTGGATATGGCTCACAAGGACATGCGCATGCCTTGAATCTAAAAGATTCAGGTGTTGATGTTACTGTTGGGCTTCGAGACGGTTCAGGCTCTGCTATTAAGGCAAAAAAAGCTGGCCTAACTGTAAAAAATGTAGCATCTGCTGTCACTGGAGCAGATTTAGTTATGATACTTACACCAGATGAATTTCAATCGCATCTTTATAGAGATGAGATTGAACCAAATCTGAAACAAGGTGCTACTATGGCATTCGCTCACGGTTTTGCGATTCACTATAATCAAGTTGTGCCTAGAATAGATTTAGACGTAATCATGATCGCCCCAAAAGCGCCTGGCCATACAGTACGAAATGAATTTACAAAAGGCGGCGGCATTCCCGATTTAGTTGCAATTTTTCAAGATGCCTCAGGCAAAGCTAGAGATGTTGCTATGTCCTACGCCTCTGGTATCGGAGGTGGACGAACAGGAATTATAGAAACTACATTCAAGGATGAGACAGAAACAGACCTATTTGGCGAACAAGCAGTTCTTTGCGGTGGAGCCGTAGAGTTAGTAAAAGCTGGTTTTGAAACACTTGTAGAGGCCGGATATGCCCCTGAAATGGCCTATTTTGAGTGCCTTCATGAGTTAAAACTAATTGTTGATCTTATGTATGAAGGCGGTATAGCTAATATGAATTATTCTATATCTAATAATGCAGAGTATGGAGAATATGTCACTGGTCCAGAAATTATTAATGAGCAATCAAGAGCAGCTATGAAAACCGCTTTAAAGCGTATCCAAAACGGCGAATATGCAAAAATGTTCGTTACAGAAGGAGCAATGAATTACCCATCTATGACAGCATATCGACGTAATAATGCAGCACATCCTATCGAGCAAACCGGTGCCAAATTACGCTCCATGATGCCATGGATTACAGCTAATCAGTTGGTCGATAAAGATAAGAACTAAGCGTTTCATGTAAATACACAGACCGCGCTTAGGCGCGGTTTTTTTATCTTGCTACTAAATTTTTAGTATAATATTGCTTTTAATATAATGAATTCTATGGAAAAAGTAATAATTGATAGATAATAAAATTCAATAACACTATAAAAAATTTATCTTATAGTGAAGGAATCATTATGACTGATACTGAAGGTCAAAAAAAAACATCGAACGCCAATGAACCAGTTTCATTGGACAAAGAAGAAAATGCAACTTCTGAGAGTTTAAGGTTCAGGCGCAAAGGTGTTTATCTTCTTCCGAATCTCTTTACGACAGGGGCCATGTTTTCTGGATTTTATGCAATTTTAGCTGGCATGGATGGAAAGTTCGATGCCGCCTGCATAGCCATTTTTATTGCAATGATATTTGATGTTCTTGATGGTACTGTAGCACGCATGACGAACACCTCTAGTGATTTTGGCCTGCAGTATGACAGTCTCTCCGATATGGTTTCTTTTGGTATTGCTCCTGCTGTACTCGCTTTTAGTTGGATACTTAATGAAATAGGCAGGATTGGTTGGGCAGCTGCATTCATATATGCTTCATGTGCAGCACTTAGGCTGGCAAGGTTTAACAGTCAGGTTGATTCTTCTTCAAAGAATTATTTTGTGGGAATTCCAAGTCCAGCGGCTGCTGCCCTCATAGCCTCCGTGATATGGTGTAGTTATGAAGTTAGCACAACAAATCAATTAGCATTTTTAGTAGCAATCACAACAGCGTTTTCTGGTTTATTAATGGTATCTAATTTCCATTATCGCAGCTTGAAGGAGATCGATCTTAAAGGAAAAGTTCCTTTTGTAGTGATTTTTTCTGTAGTGATGAGCCTTATAGTGGTTACAATTGATCCTCCTAGAATATTATTTATTTTTGCTCTGATATATAGCCTCTCTGCTCCAGCTTTATGGGTAAAGAGTAAGTTCTATAAACCCAAGGTTTAGTATGAAAAAAGAAAAACTCATTATTTTTGATACGACGTTGCGTGACGGAGAGCAAAGCCCTGGGGCCTCTATGACCAGTGATGAAAAACTGCGAATAGCTAAAGCCTTAGAAAAACTTAAAGTCGATGTTATTGAGGCTGGGTTTGCTGTTTCTAGTCCAGGTGACTTTGCATCGGTAAAATCCATTGCTGAAACTATCAAAGATAGTACAGTATGTAGCCTTTCCCGTGCAATAAGTGCCGATATAGAAAGCTCTGCAGAAGCATTACGCGGAGCATATTCAGGTCGCATCCATACTTTCATCGCAACATCCCCTATTCATATGAAATATAAGTTGCAGATGAGTCCTGAACAGGTCTTAGAGCACGCCATAAAAGCTGTTCGATGCGCTAGAAATTTAATTGGTGATGTTGAGTTCTCCCTAGAAGATGCTAGTCGCTCCGAATTTGACTACATGTGTAGAATTATTGAGGGTGTCATTG
This sequence comes from uncultured Porticoccus sp., assembly GCA_964276025.1. Classification (GTDB taxonomy): domain Bacteria; phylum Pseudomonadota; class Gammaproteobacteria; order Pseudomonadales; family Porticoccaceae; genus Porticoccus. The sequence continues at coordinate 689,779 of CAXYDD010000002.1, forward strand.
ACGCAGGTGCTACAACTATCAATATTCCCGATACTGTGGGTTACGGTTTCCCTGAAGAATACAGTAATGTCATTGGACGATTAATTAAAAATATCCCTAATTCAGATAAAGCGATTTTTTCAGTACACTGCCATAATGATCTTGGTTTAGCAGTCTCGAATTCTTTAGCAGCAGTTATGCAAGGGGCTCGCCAAATAGAATGTACTATTAACGGACTGGGTGAGCGAGCAGGTAATGCAGCGCTTGAAGAGGTTGTAATGGCAGTAAAAACAAGGAAAGATATTTTCCCAGTAGAAACATGCATAGAAACCACTCATATTGCAGCAACTTCTCGCCTCGTCTCAAGTATCACAGGCTTCCCTGTCCAACCTAATAAAGCAATTGTTGGTGCTAATGCCTTTGCTCATGAGTCTGGAATTCATCAAGATGGTGTTTTGAAGTTTCGAGAAACCTATGAAATTATGAGTGCCCAAGATATAGGTCTGCAAACAAATAAAATCGTACTAGGTAAGCTTTCTGGTCGTGCAGCTTTTGTTTCACGTCTCGAGGAGCTCGGCACTCATTTTAAAAATAAAGATGCATTAAATGAGGCTTTCTCAAGATTTAAGGACCTAGCTGATAAAAAAAGAGAAATATATGATGAAGATCTTCAGGCTCTTGTTTCAGATATACAGCTAGATGAATCTAATGGTGATCTTATAACATTGGAGTCACTGGAGGTGCTTTCAAAAACAGGTCAGCCTCCGTTTGCTATGCTCACACTTATGCATAAGGGTGAGCTATATGATTCATCATCTGCAGGAGATGGCCCGGTCGATGCGGCATTCAAAGCTATAGAAAAATTAGCCAAAAGTGATACACAGCTTAAGCTCTATTCAGTAAATGCAATTACTGCTGGAACAGATTCACTCGGTGAAGTTACTGTCCGCTTAGAAAAAGGAGGACGTATTGTTAACGGGCAGGGCGCTGATACCGACATATTGGTTGCCAGTGTAAGAGCCTATTTACATGCATTGAATTTGATACAAAATCCAGATCGTCTTCATCCTCAGCTTGATGGCGTATAGGCTAATGCTATGAATATAGAGTTACGTAATTGGTATCTTTGTAATTTGGAGCTGTCCCAGTATTTGCCCAAGACAAAACTCAATGATAAGTCGAGCCCTTGCCCCCCAAGAAACGAAGAGGTTGATATCGATGCAAACAACAAATCTAGATCAACCTTTGCTAAGCAACCTGATTATCCCCGATCAAAAAAAGATAATATTGATAAGCATCCACCAGCGATACTGTCAGAAAAAAACATAAAAAATACGAATATCTATAGCAGTAATGTTAAGACTGATTATTTTAGGTTTGCATGCTGGCAACCAGCCAAAAACCTAATAATTTTTAATGAAATGAACCCAGATGTTTTGCCCTGTAACGATTTATCTAAATTGCTCTCTAATATTTTGAGCTCTATAGGATATATGGCAGATAGTTTCCCCGAGCCTACTATTATTGATTGTCCACCCGGTGCCGAAGGAATAGATATAGCTGAAGCCTCAAAAATGCTCCTAGCTTTTATCGATAATCGCGTTAAAAATGATAATACATGTTTAATTTTAGTGATGGGGAAGACAGTGTTTGATGTATTTTCCCCACCAAATTTATCCTATTCAGATTTTCTAGGTAAAAAGATAGATATAAATGATCAATATAAAGCATTAATACTCCAGAGTTTACAGGAAAACCTTCATAGTTCTGAGGCAAAACGGGGAACATGGAAGGCTATCAAATCAATAATAAATAAATAAATATAGCCATCAATTAGGTGTGACCTTTGAATTTAGATCATGTGAGTGTACGTCCAATGTCTAAAAATGACCTCAATGAGGTAAGTTACATTGAAGAAATGGTTACTCCTTACCCTTGGCATAAGGGGCAATTTAATGATAGCTATGAAAAGCATACTTGTTTGATTATGGCTTTAGGCAACACTATTATAGGCTACGTAATTTATAATACTGTTATTGACGATGCCGAAGTATTAAACATAGCGATTCATCCTGAATATCAACACAAGGGGTGTGGCCGATATTTATTGGAGTATTTAATTTCAATTTTGCCAATGAGTACAAAAAGATTTTTTCTTGAGGTGAGAGTTACCAATAATAATGCCATTCATTTATATGAGAGTATTGGTTTTGTTGCGATATGCGAAAGAAAGAATTATTACCATAGTGAATCAAAGACAGAAGATGCAGTATTAATGGCAATTGAGCTCTAATCCTATTAAAAATTGAGCTAATGAAAAAATATTTATTTGTTAATCATAAGATATTTTACCTGTTTTAATTAATTAAACTGACTGTTTCAGAATAAAGGAAAATAAAGAATGTCGTCAAATTCTATCTCTGAGCAGGTAAAGCTGAGGAGAACCTTCGCTATTATTTCTCATCCTGACGCAGGAAAAACCACTATTACTGAAAAACTTTTATTGTTTGGTAAGTTAATTCAAGTTGCAGGTACAGTTAAAAGTAAAAAAAGTGATAGGCATGTAACATCTGATTGGATGCAAATGGAAAAAGATAGAGGTATTTCTGTTACTTCTTCTGTAATGCAGTTTCCCTATAAAGACTGTGTAGTAAACCTTTTAGATACTCCGGGACATGAAGATTTTTCTGAAGATACCTATAGAACACTCACAGCGGTAGATTCTGCACTGATGGTTATTGATGGAGCAAAAGGTGTTGAGCAAAGAACAATTAAGTTGATGGATGTTTGTCGTTTAAGAGATACGCCAATAATATCTTTTATTAATAAAATGGATAGAGAGATACGTGATCCAGTAGATCTTCTTGATGAAATAGAACAAGTATTAAAAATTTCCTGTGCTCCAATAAATTGGCCAATTGGTTGCGGTAAAGATTTTAAGGGCATTTATGATTTTAAATCAGACTGTATACATGTATATAAATCAGGTCAAGGATCTATCATCCCTGAAGATGAACAAATACATGGTTTATTTTCTGATGAAGCAACTAAATTCTTGGGTCACAGATCGAAAGAAATAAGAGATGAGATAGAGCTTGTATCAGGTGCCACTAATGCCTTTGAAACTGATCCTTTTTTGAGCGGAAAATTATCCCCTGTTTTTTTTGGAACAGCATTATCGAACTTTGGTATACGTGAAATGCTAAATAGCTTCGTTCAGAAGGCTCCACCCCCTTTGCCCAGGTCTGCATTAGAGAGAAATGTAGTTGCTAATGAAGAAAAATTTTCTGGTTTTGTATTTAAGATACAAGCAAATATGGATCCAAAGCATAGAGATCGAATTGCTTTTTTGCGTATATGCTCTGGTAAATATACGAAGGGCATGAAGATCCATCACGTAAGGCAAAAAAAAGATTTGCGTATATCTGATGCTGTTGGTTTTAAAGCTGGAGAAAGAGTCTCTCTTGATGAGGCAATTGCTGGTGATATAATTGGATTACACAACCATGGAACTATTCAGATAGGCGATACATTTACTACTGGAGAGGAACTTAAGTTTACTGGCATCCCTTACTTTTCTCCGGAGCTTTTTATGCGTATTAGGCTTCTTGATCCATTAAAAATGAAACAGTTAAAAAAAGGGATCAAACAGTTATCTGAGGAAGGTAGCACCCAGGTATTTTTCCCCATTAATAACAATGACATAATTGTTGGTGCAGTTGGGCAGCTACAATTTGATGTAGTAAAATTTAGACTGATGGACGAGTACGGTGTAGATGCAGTTTATGAGCCAGTAAATGTATATACAGCTAGATGGATAGAATCTGCCGATACGAAAAAAATTGAAGAAATAAAAAAGAAAATCCCAGATGGCGTTGCTCTAGATGGCGGCGGACATTTAGCATATTTGGCTTCAACTAGAGTCAATTTGTCTCTTACAGAGGAAAGATATCCAGATATACAATTCTCAACTACAAGAGAACTTTGATGCTAGTCAAACTAGCTCTTTAGACTAATAAGTAATAACCTTATAAGTAACGTTACGGTAACAATCGCTTTAGAATTACCAGGAGTTAGAATATGAGTGAACACTCGTCATTTGCAAAAGGACTTATTACTATTGCGGCTTTTGTAGTCGTTGTGACAGGAATTAAAATGGCAGAAACACTTATAATCCCGTGTTTGCTATCTATATTTATAGCCCTTATTTTTTCACCGCTATTAGCTTGGCTTAAAAAGAAAAAAGTACCAAATGGAATTGCTATCTTCTTAGTTATAACTTGCTTAATGGCTGCAGGCTGGTTGATTGCTACGCTTATACAGTCTTCTGTTAGTGATTTTCGGAATAATATTCCCACATATGAAATCAGACTGCAGGAATTGAGCGGCATTTTTTTATATTGGTTAGCAGATTTAGGGCTTATATTTGATATGAATCAAATGAAAAGCTTATTTAAGCCCGAGGTTGCAGTTCAATTAATGGGAAGTACATTGACATCATTTGGCAGTGTTTTAACAAACACCTTCATGATACTGTTAACTGTAATTTTTATTTTGGCAGAAGAAGTAGGGTTCAGAGAAAAACTACAACAAGCAACTAACAAAAAAGTATTAATAGATGATAGTCTTTCCTACTTTTTAAATAGTGTACATAGTTATTTGGGTATCAAAACAGCATTAAGTCTTTTGACTGGAATTCTGGTTAGTGTAACTCTTTGGCTTTTCGGTGTTGATTATCCTGTTATGTGGGGATTTTTTGCATTACTGCTTAATTTTATTCCCACAATTGGCTCTATAATTGCAGCTATCCCTGCAGTTTTATTATCTTTAATTCAGCTAGGTTCTTTTACAGCTATTTGCGTTGCCTTTTGTTACTTGATTATAAACGTTTTTATAGGAAATTTACTTGAACCGAAATTGATGGGAAAAGGCCTTGATCTATCACCTTTGGTTGTATTCTTATCTTTAGTTTTTTGGGGATGGATTTTAGGCCCTGTCGGCATGCTACTTTCTATTCCGCTTACGATAATGGTTAAGATCGCACTTGGTAACGATGAAAATACTCGCTGGATAAGCGTCATGTTGGGACCTGGAAATAAATCGTTGAGATCAAAAAAGCTCTTATGATGAGCAGCTAACAGTAATTTTTTTACTCCATTGAGGTGGATGCTTTGCATACTCCTCGCACTCAGGATTTTCGTCATGAGGCGACTGAAGTAATTTAAGTATACGGCTGATTTCTGAGTAATCTTTATCATCTTCAGCTTTCTGAATAGCTATTTCAGCCATATAGTTTCGAAGAATATATTTCGGGTTATGCTGAATCATTTTGTTTCTTCTTTCCTTGTCATTTTGTGGTTCACCTAATAACCGATCTTGATATTTTCTTACCCATTCATCTAATGCATTTTGTTTAATGAGCAATTCTTTTAAATGCTTGTGATTGCCGTTTGATTCAAAAAAACATAAGCGTCTAAAAAAAATAGTATAGTCAACTTCATTTACTTCAAGAATCCCTAGTAACTCATCTATTAAATTTTGGTCACCTTCTTCAGAGGCCTCCAGGCCTAACTTTTGTCTATAAAGTTTCAATAACGTATTTAGAAATACTGGTTGATATTCATCGAGTATCAATTTGAGCTTTTCAGAACTCAAAAGGCTCGTCAATGCAGTGGCTAATGCGTTGCAATTCCATAAACCTATACTGGGCTGATTCTTAAAAGAATAGCGACCATTGCTATCTGAATGATTACAGATAAAGTTTGGATTGTAATTATCCATGAATCCAAATGGACCATAATCTAGAGTTTCACCAAGAATAGACATATTGTCAGTATTCATTACACCATGAGAAAATCCCACAGATTGCCATTTTGCAATCATTTCTGCGGTTTTGTGCACCATGCATCTAAACATTTGAAGGTAGCGATCATCATTTTTTTTAAACATAGAAAAGTGTTGATCAATTATATAATCAGCAAGTTTTTTGACGCATTTATATTGGCGTGTATGATGAAAATACTCGAAAGAACCAAACCTGATATGGGATTTAGCTAAACGAACTAGTAAAGCTGCTCGTTCAATTCTCTCCCTATAAACAGGCTCTTCGTTTGAAAAAATACTTATTGCTCTGGTTGTATTTATACCGAGTGCATGCATAGCCTCACTGCAGAGATACTCTCTTATAGTAGACCTAAGAACCGATCTACCATCCCCAAACCGAGAATAAGGTGTTTTCCCTGCTCCTTTGAGGTGGATATCCCATTTACCTAATGGGCCTTCAACTTCCCCAATAAGCATGCCCCTTCCATCTCCTAGTTCAGGGGAATAACCTCCAAACTGATGACCACTGTAGATCATAGCAAGTGGATCACATCCTTTAGGAAGTTGATTTCCACTGCATAAGCCCATTAACCATAGAGGTATTTTAGCTTTAGAGTCTATCTGTTCACTTAATATACCGAGCATATTAAGCCCAGCCATATTGATGTTTACTACACATGGATCTAAAAGACCTTTTGGCGCCACTTTTGTAAAAAATTTATCACCTAATTTGGCGAAAGTGTTATTAAACTCTAAAATTTCAATTTCCCTCACTTTAGTTACTGAATGATATAAGATAAAAAAATTATTGTCACAGTACCGAGTGCCCCTCTTGTTCAAGGTATATACGTATCTTGATCCTGTGATCACCTTGAATTTCAACGATATTATTTTTGATAGTGCCACCACTTCCACAATTCTTTTTTAATTTTTTTATCAAAGTCTTAAGATCAATATCTTCGGTATATAGTCCGGAAATAGTTGTAACGCCATTACCTTTTCTTCCTTTAGTTTCGTAATTGATTCGAGCAACACCATCGCCATATTGCCTTATTTTTTTTGATTCCTGAGATTTTATCTGTCCCTTTTCTGTTGAGTATACAAGGCGTGTTTGATTTTTCATTCAAAAATCCATTATTTGAGTTTAATTATTAATAGTCGCTTATATGTTAAAATAGATAAGTGCATAACTTAATAAGAATATAACAAAAATTGCTTATGAATTAATTAATAAAATTTATAAGGAGCCATAAAAGTAATTTAAATATAGATATAGCAATTATTTGATGTGATTTAGTTTTTTTAACGCTACTAGGGCTTTTTTGACAATGTCTTTTAGGTGACAATAGTTAAAAAGATATGTAAAAATTATTAAATACTATGTTTAATGTTTTATATAGCTCATGAGCCAACAAACCTAAGGAAATATTATGACATTGATATCGAAATTACTTGGGCACAGCTCACCATATATCTTCAACATAGTTTATGATGTGGACGTGAGATTGTTATTTATAGAATGTTTAGATGACCCTTCTGATGAGATGCCGTCATTGCGTATTATATTTCCAGAAATTAGTTTATATTCCGAAGTAAATCAAGCCGAAGCTGGTGATGACGAATTGATGGATGACCTAGTTTCTTTAGAGCAAGTAAGTAACAAAAAAATTGTTATTCTCACTTGTAAGAAAGAAATTACAATTGAGCTTGCAGGGAAACCTTATGCAGAGCAGATTAAACATCAAAATAATTAGTAATAATTATTCTGATGGAATTGGTTCTACAATATACTGACCATTAACTTCAACCAAATGAAGCTGGCATTCTAAATCTTCATAGTCAGGAACTTGACCTGGTAAACCTGAAACGATTCTCCTTCCATTCTTTCGCAGCTCAATAGCTGCTTTTCTTTGTTCCATATTAGTTGAAAAAGGAATAAATATTTTCTTAGCTGCTACCCTGTTGATTTTTCTTATGCGAGCTCTCATTTTTTCTTGGTCTTCTCGACCAGCTGGCGTTCCTTTGTCCCACAAGAGATTAGTGAATGGCTGATCCTTGATCTTTGCTCTGCGTGTCTGCTGATTCACATTCTTTTTTGACATTATAAAACCTCAATATTTATTTGGTTAACAATACGCATGCGAAGATATTGTTAAAAGTTTTTTAAAAAAAGCTAACAGCACATACGCTAGCAGACGGAATTATATTAATGAAGGATATAAAAATCAATTTTGACTTATATGTTTTCAATAAAATTCATTAAAACAAACAACACTCTTGTGTTTATTATACTAGGTAAATGAGGCCAAAATATAATTAGTTGGTATATTTACACAATATTTGTTATATTTTCCATAATATTTTCCATAAAAATAAGGTTTCATATAATTATGGTCAACTTACCAAAATATATCTCCTCAAAAAAAGGTAGTCTTCACTACCAAAGAGCGATTCCCACAAAACTGCATGCTGTTTCTAAAGCAAAATTTTATTATTTTGCACTCGAACTCAATCAACACGATAGTGCGAAAAAAATTTATAAAGCAGCAAAAAGGGCAGCTCAAGGTTTTGAATTGAGATGTCAGATGCTTGAAAATATTAGTCATAAATCAATTCCTGAGTCGGAACTGGACATGCTTTTTATGGAAGTAATCAGAAGATCTGGTGAACGAACTGGGGCTTATGAATATGAGAAATTTTTATTTAAAGGCCCGTTTAAATTTTCTATTCATGTAAGCAAAAAATTAGCTGATTTAGATGATAATCAAAATAATTTTAATAAAAAAGGAAAAATGAGATTAATTGGAGGTACTTAGTTTACCAGTTAAACTTTTTAAAAAGCATTCAGTGGTTTTTCTCGTGATGCTCCCTTCTAATTTATTTTATTTAAGTCGTTGGTTAATCTGAGGGCAATATGTTTTCATGGTAGTTTATACCTTGAAGTCAATTTAAAAAAAATATTTTAATTTTCTGTCACCAAATGAAGTAATAATGAAAAAACATATCAATAAAGATTTTTTTTCTCAAAGAGAGGCTGCCAAATACGACAACCCTATACCTAGTCGAGAGTATATTCTAGATTTTCTTACCCAGAGTCATGGCCCCTTAACGCATGACGAGCTATGTAAAGAATTAAGTATTAGTGATGAACGTGCTTATGAGGCGATTAGGCGAAGACTGATAGCTATGGTGAGAGATGGCCAGCTGATAAAAAACCGTAGCTATGCCTACGGTGCTTTGGAGAAAATGAACCTAATTAAAGGAAGAGTTATTGGCCATCCGGATGGGTTTGGTTTTGTCTCTCCAATTATCGGAGAGACCGATCTATATCTTTCAAGTAGACAAATGAAAAAAGTTTTAGATGGCGATGAGGTACTTGTAAGAGTATCTGGAAAAGATCAACGTGGCCGCCAAGAAGCTACTATTGTTGAAGTCATAGAGCATAGAACAAAAAGTCTAGTGGGCCGATTTTTCATAGAGAGTAATATTAAATTTGTAAGACCTGATAATCCAAAAATTTCACAAGATATTATCATTCCTGTAGGGCAAGAAAATAATGCGGAACCAGGTCAAATTGTAATAGTTCAAATTAATCAACAGCCAAGTAAACAAAACTTACCCGCTGGATGCATTACTCAGATTCTTGGTAGCCACTTAGCACCGGGGATGGAGATTGACATTGCTATAAATAATTATGGTATCCCGGTTAAGTGGCCAGCTGAAGTTTTAAGTAATATAGATTCCATAGGTGATAGCGTCTCTGAGCAAGATAAAAAGTTTAGAGTAGATTTACGCCACCTGCCATTTGTAACTATTGATGGCGAAGATGCACGTGATTTCGATGATGCTGTTTATTGCGAACCTGAATCTAAAGGTTTGAGAAAACTATATGTCGCAATTGCAGATGTCTCTCATTATGTATCAGTAGCGACTGCGCTCGATCAAGAGGCTAATGAAAGAGGTAACTCTGTATATTTTCCGCAACATGTCGTCCCTATGCTTCCAGAGGAGCTTTCTAACGGTTTATGTTCACTCAAACCCAACTTAGATCGATTAACTTTAGTCTGTGAAATGATGCTAGATAAAACTGGAATAGTTACTCAATATAACTTCTTTGAAGGGCTAATGAATTCACATGCGAGATTAACATATACACAAGTTGCTGAAATTATTTCTCAAAGAAAAAAATCAACAAGTGGTATTCGCAAGCAATTTAATTCAATAATAAAAAATATAGATGCTCTGACAGATCTTTACTACGATTTACTTGACTCAAGAAAGCTAAGAGGGGCAATTGAATTTGAATCACAAGAGTCTCAGATAATTTTTGACAAAGAAAAGAAAATTAAAGAAATATTGCCAGTTGAGAGAAATCCAGCACATAGATTAATAGAAGAATGTATGCTCTCTGCAAATGTCTGCGCAGCCAAATTTTTGAAAAAAAATAAAATGCCTGCACTATATCGTATTCATAAGGGACCTAAGGATGAAAAAATAGAAAGCCTTAGAGAATTTCTTGGTGAATTAGGCATAGATTTTTCTGGTGGCGGAGCCAATCCAAAAGATTTTCAGCGTATCCTCAGTGACATAGAAGAACGTCCTGATGGCAATATCATACAATCAGTCATATTAAGATCAATGAATAGAGCAATCTATTCGCCTGAAAGTGATGGTCACTTTGGCCTAAATTATCCAGAATACACACATTTTACATCACCTATTCGACGTTACCCTGATCTTTTAGTACACCGAGCAATTCGATATTTAATAAGAAAAAAATCAAAAAATACTGAGGTCTTTAGAGTCAATGGTTCACGAATATTGAGTCAAGAAGAAATATACCCGTATGATAAAAAACAACTTATATCTTTTGGTGAGCATTGTTCTTTGACTGAAAGAAGAGCAGATGAGGCTACCAGAGATGTAATAAACTGGCTTAAGTGTGAATTTCTATCATCACGAGTAGGAGAAAAATTTGATGGGACTATTAGTACTGTGACCCGATTTGGTTTGTTTGTCCAACTTAATGACATGTATATTGAGGGGCTAATACATATAACTTCATTACCAAATGATTACTATCAATACGAAGAAGATCACCATCGCCTAGTAGGAGAGAAAACTGGTAAAATTTTTCGTCTTGGCGATAAACTCAAGGTTAAGGTTACAAGGGTTGAGCTAAATGAAAGAAAAATTGATTTTGAGTTGATAGAAAGAAACAAGAGTACCAATGTAAAAAGATCTGTAGCTTCTTTTGACAAAAAAAGTCAAAAAAAAAGGAAAAAAATAAAAACTAAAATTAAGACTAAAAAATAATCTGAGCTCGATCTTATGGCAAACCAAAAATGATTGAAAATAAAAATGATTCAGGTCGCGATTGGTTATTTGGTTTACATGCCGTTTATTCAGTGCTGAAGACTTCTGGCTCAAAAATTAAGGAACTAAGGGTCCAAAAAGGACGCGATGACCAGAGGCTTAAGAAAATTATCCATTTAGCTCAACTTCAAGAAATACCACTTGTTTGGGTTCTTCGTTCAGATCTAGATGAGTTATCTGGTGGGTCTCATCAGGGAGTAGCAGCTCTATCCGAAAGTATTGGCATACAAGATGAAAACTACTTGTTTAAGCTAATAGATAATCAAGATAAAATTCCATTTCTATTAATTTTGGATAGCTTGACTGATCCTCATAATCTTGGTGCCTGCATGCGCTCGGCTGAAGCAGCTGGTGTTCAAGCAGTTATTATTCCAAAAGATAATGCTGTTGGAATAACTCCAGTGGTACAAAAGGTATCCAGTGGTGCTACAGAATTTATTCCTCTCATTGTGGTAACAAATTTATCCAGAATTTTAAAACAGCTTCAGGATAAAGGTATTTGGGTGATCGGTGCAGCAGGAGAAGCTGAAAATTTAGTATATGATACTGACTTAAGTGGACCACTTGCTTTAGTTATGGGAGCTGAAGAAAAAGGCTTACGAAGATTGACAAGAGAAAATTGCGATATTCTTGTTAAAATTCCTATGATGGGACATGTAAGTAGCCTAAATGTCTCAGTTGCTACAGGAGTTTGTTTGTTTGAAGCACTGAGGCAGAGGGATAAAGGGTAAATTAAAGCATGGTCTCAAAAAAAACCTTAAAAGTTAGAGTGATAGAAAAAAATCAGGTAGCAACTGATAATTTTGTTTTAAACTTTCCCAATGTAATTAGCTCTATCAGAGTAGCATTATCACCAGTACTCCTTTTTTTAGCTTTCCAGCAAAAAGATCATTTATTTTTGTGGGTATTAGCAGTCTCATTATTGACAGATTGCTTCGATGGTTATGTTGCTAGACACTTGAAGCAAGTAACTGAATTCGGTGCAAAGCTCGATAGCTGGGCAGATTTGATAACTTACTCTGTAATGTTATTTGGATTATTGCTGCTGTGGCCGGCTATTTTTAATAGCGAAGTTATATTCCTGCTAATTGCTTTCAGTTGCTGGATTGTTCCCTTATTAGTTTGCCAATCTAGATTTGGCCGGTTTCCTGCATATCATACATTAGCAGCAAAGATGACAGCTATTTTAATTGCTCCCGCTTATTTTATTGCAGCAATTTATAGTAACTCTCTTTTTCTGAGAGGAGTTTTGTTATTTTATATCTGGGTGGCTTTAGAGCAAGTCATAATAACTTCGATTTTACCAAGATGGCAAAGTAATATTGCAGGCTTCTGGACCGCAGCGTCAATAGCTAGAAACGAGAGCGATGCTTAGCCCTTTGATACATAGCGCTAATTTTTTTACTAAAAATTGTGTATTTAAGCTAAATTGTATTCAGACCTTGTATTTATACTTGAAATACTGCGACTCTGCCCTTAAAATGCATTTCTTTTAAATATTCACGATAGTTTTATATTCAAAATCTATAACTCCTTGTTGCATCGCAAAAGCGAGCACTTATTTACCCGTAGGGAGGTAAAATGCGTCATTACGAAATAGTATTCATGGTTCACCCAGATCAGAGCGATCAAGTAGCTGGAATGATCGAACGTTACTCAGCAACAATCACTGAAGGTGGAGGCAAAGTCCACCGTCTCGAGGATTGGGGTAGGAGACATCTGGCATATCCAATCAATAAGATCCACAAGGCTCACTATGTACTTATGAACATTGAGTGCAGTCAGGAAATATTGCAGGAGTTAAAAACAACTTTCCGCTACAACGATGCAGTACTAAGAAGTGTTGTGTTCGGTTGCAAAGAAGCCCTAACCGGTGAATCTTATATAGCTAAAGCTGATAAATCTGAACGATCAGAACGCAAAGAGCGCTCAGCTCCATATGCTGAAAAATCTGCTTCTACACAAACTAAAGATAAAGATGTAACTTCCGATGTTGTTGAAGCTCCGTTAGAATTGCCTGAAGTAACAAATACCGAGTCCAAAGAACCCAAATCTTTAGAAGATGATGAAAAAATTAAACCAATATCTGATGAGTCAGCAGAAAAAACTGCCGATAAATCAGCGGAAGAGGAGAGTAAATAATGGCTCGATTTAACCGTCGTCGTAAGTTTTGTCGCTTTAGTGCTGAAGGTGCAGACGTAATTGATTACAAAGATCTTGAGATGCTCAAGCAGTATATTTCAGAAACTGGAAAAATTACCCCTAGCCGTATTACGGGAACCAAAGCTAAGTACCAAAGACAATTGTCTAACGCTATCAAGCGCGCTCGTTATTTAGCATTATTGCCATATACTGATAGCCACGAATAAGAGATTATTTGATGCGTGCTTTAGCTCAATTGATTGCTAGTGGACGCATGCAAGCAGGGATAGTTGCTTTTTTTGGTAATATAATACCTTTCATCTCTCCGGCAGCAGTTTCCTTGGTTACTTTAACCAAAGGATTATCAGATGGATTAGTGCTTTCGCTGTATGCAATAACCCCGCTGATTATAATATTAGTTTATGTCAGTGATGCAAATACTGTTGTTACTATGCTATCTATCTTCACAGTTTTTTGTGTCCTGATTGCCTCAAATATAATGAGGCTCAGGTCTTCATGGCCCGAAGCTTTAGTTTTTATTGTAATATTTAGTGCCATATCGACTATATTTGCATCTATTTTTTTTAACAATAGCTTGGTGGCTCTAGAAAATATAATTAGAGACTTTTTTAAAGACAGCCAGCAGCATAATGATAGTTTTTTAATAGGTAGACCCTTTTTGCTTGGTGTTGCTGGTTATGTTATTGCTTTGACCTCAATAGTTTCTGTAATATTAGGTCGATGGTGGCAAGCGATGCTCTACAACCCTGGTGGATTTAAGCTGGAATTCCATCAATTGAGATTTAGTAGTGTATTTTCTGTTACTATTTTAATTGGAATATTTGTCTGCGAATTTTTTTTAAAAGGTTATACAAGCTGGTCTAGTTTATTAAGTTTACCGCTAATGTTAAGCGGAATAGCGCTATTGCATTATAGCGCTAGTCTTTATCAGTTAAGTAGTTTTTGGTTAGTTGGATTTTACCTGGCTCTTTTATTTTTGAGCCCATTAAGTATCATGCTGGTCGGGATAGGTATTCTTGATAGCATTTTTAATATACGCCCAAAATTGATTAGATATAAACAATAAAAATTATCAATTTGGTGAGATAAATAGGTTTTAATAACAGAGGATATTCGAGATGGACATAATTCTTCTTGAAAAAGTTGGAAATTTAGGAAATATTGGAGATAAAGTAAGCGTTAAGGCTGGTTTTGGTCGTAATTACCTAATCCCAAATGGTAAGGCGGTATTTGCTACTTCTGAAAATTTAGTTAATTTTGAGGCTCGTCGCTCTGAATTAGAGGCGGCAGCATCGGCTAGTCTCGAAGAGGCTAACTCAAGAGCTTCAAGTATCGAGGCAATTGGTTCCATCACTATTGCTGTGAATGCTGGCGATGAGGGTAAGCTTTTTGGTTCTGTTGGAACGAAAGATATTGCTGATGCAATAATCAACGCCGGCGTTCAGGTAGAAAAAAGTGAAGTAAAATTACCTGATGGCTCTATACGCGAAGTGGGTGAATTCGATATTTCTATCCAGGTGCATGCTGATGTCACCCAGATAGTAAAGTTATTAATTGTCGCCGAATAGAAGCAACTATTCACTACTAAGATAATATCAGTAATAATAGGGCACTGTATGGCGATTTTAGTTATGCCATAGTGCCTTTTTTTTAGGCGATATTTTATAGGTGATACTATCATGGTTAAAAATCCAGCCATCGAAGAGAATCAATTACCTCATTCTGTTGAAGCTGAGCAAGCTGTCATTGGTGGTTTGATGCTAAGTAATAGCTCTTTTGATACTGTTGCAGAATTAGTTGTCGAGTCCGATTTTTTTTCTGAAGACCATAGATTAATATTTAATACAATGCGGACCTTGTCTGCAGCACAAAAGCCCCTAGACGTAATTACCCTATCTGAGACACTCGAGAATACAAATAAGCTAGAGAGTGTTGGTGGCACACCATATTTGGTTGAGCTTTCAAATAATACTCCTAGTTCATCTAACGTTAAAGCTTATGCGCAGATAGTTTTAGAGCGCTCAATAATAAGAAAACTAATACTTGCAGCTACAGATATAGTAAGAAAAGGTCATAACCCTGTTGGTTGGGATAGCAATGAGCTCTTGGCTGATGCAGAGAAAAAACTTGCCGATATAATAGAGAGTAGACCCAAACAAAGTGGTTTTAAGCACATCGATGAAGTAATCAAAGAAGCTATTGCTCGTATGGAGTTATTAGCCGCAAGTAAATCAAATATCACTGGATTAAGCACAGGATTTCTTGATCTTGATAGGATGACCTCGGGATGGCAGAAATCCGATTTGGTTATTATCGCTGGGAGACCCTCGATGGGCAAAACCTCCTTTGCGATGAACATGGTTGAGAGTGCTATTCTAAATCAAGAAAAACCTGTGCTTGTATTTAGTATGGAAATGCCTGCCAATCAGTTAATGATAAGGATGATGGCTTCTATAGGAAAAATTGACTCCAACAATATGCGATCTGGTAAGTTGGATGATAGTGAGTGGTCAAGATTATCAAAAGCCTCCAACCGCCTCAAAAATAGACCCTTATATATTGATGACACTCCGGGTATATCACCAATTGAGTTAAGAAACAGAGTTCGCCAGCTTGTTCGTGAGCATGGAGATATTGGCTTGATTATGGTTGACTATCTTCAATTAATGAATGGCAGCATGCCCGCTGAAAACCGTACCAATGAGATAACCCAGATTTCTCGGGAGCTTAAGGCTATAGCAAGAGAGTTTGATTGCCCAGTTTTGGCGTTATCACAACTTAGTCGAAAGTGTGAAGAGCGAACAAATAAGAGGCCCCTTAATTCAGATCTGCGTGAATCGGGTGCAATCGAGCAGGATGCTGATGTTGTTGCATTCATATATCGCGAAGAGGTCTATGATAGAGATAATATAGACCTAAAAGGTGTCGCAGAAATAATTATTGGCAAGCAAAGAAATGGTCCAATTGGCGACTGTAAGTTGACATTTCTTGATTCATATACTCGATTCGAGAATTTTGCTCAGGATTATTCTGCTGATTAATAGGATATATTGGTGTCGATAGATGCAAATTTTTAGAACCATTAAAGGTATCGTTCCGGCACTTGATGCATATAGAATAGAACGTAAAAAAATTGGGTTTGTCCCAACTATGGGTAATCTCCATGATGGACATGTCGAGTTAGTGAAGCTGGCTCGAAAAACCAATGATATAGTTGTTTGCTCAATATTTGTTAATGGCCTTCAGTTTGGATTAAATGAGGATTGGGATAAATATCCAAGAACCCTCGAAAAAGACTGTGAAAAACTGAAGTCGATTTCATGTGAAGTTCTTTTTCATCCAGATGAAAATCAGATGTATCCAAATGGATTAGATTCTCAAACTAGGGTAATCTGCCCCTCCATGACAGGCTTTCTTTGTGGTGCAAGTAGACCGGGTCATTTTGAGGGCGTAACTACTGTGGTCTCAAAACTTTTAAATATCATTCAGCCTAACGAGTTGATCTTGGGTAGGAAAGACTTCCAGCAGATGGCAATATTACGCCGAATGATTGAAGATCTTTGTTTTCCAGTTAATATTGTTGAGGCAAATATTCATCGTGAAACAGACGGACTGGCTATGAGCTCTAGAAATTCTTTTCTTACGGTTGCTGAGAGATGCAAGGCATCTCAATTACATGAGAGCCTCAATTGGGTAGCCAAAATGATAAAATCAGGTAATAAAGATTTTATTTTTTTACAAAAAGAAGCATCTAAACAAATAAATGAGGCGGGCTTTAGGACTGACTATGTTTCTGTTTGTAATAGCAAAACCCTAGAAATGGCAGCAGTTGATGATGTTGATATTACTATTCTGGGGGCTATGTATAGCACCTCTGCAAGATTAATTGACAATATTTCCCTGAATAACTATAGGAATAGATTATGCTAAGCACTTTATTGAAAGCTAAGCTGCATATGTGCACAGTGACTCAGGCTGAGTTATTGTATGATGGTTCGTGTGCCATAGATTCAAATTTGCTTGATCTTGCAGGATTGAACGAATTTGAACAAATCGATATTTATAATATAAATAATGGGGAACGATTAACTACATATATCATAAAGGCAGAAGCTGGTTCAGGAATCATATCAATGAATGGGGCAGCAGCCAGAAAATGCCAAGTAGGAGATAAAATAATTATTGCAGCATACGCACAATATACCCCAGATGAAGTCACAGAACTTGAACCTAGATTGGTCTACCTAAATAAAGATAATGCTGTAGAGCGAACCACTAATGTGATACCTGTTCAAAAGCTATAATATCAATTTAAAGATCATCTAATCGACAACTAAAAAGGCTTTAAGCCTATTGTTAGTAAATTTAAATCAGCGCCGCCAACAGGATTTCTTGATGCCCTCATTCGACATTGTTTCAGAAGTTAAATTAGAAGAAGTTTGTAATGCTACAGAAAATACTGTGCGAGAAATAGCTACTCGTTTTGATTTTAGGGGTGTAGATGCTAGCGCTGAGCTAAATAAAGATGAGGTCATACTTTCTGCAGAAGCAGACTTCCAGTGCCAGCAATTATTAGATATTTTTAGGAGTAACCTAGCCAGAAGAAAGATTAGCCCTGATGCTATTGATCCTGATGAAATACCGCTTCATAGTGGAAAATCTTTTTTTTTGAGAGTGCGATTTATAAAGGGAATTGACCAGACGGTAGCAAAAAAAATCATTAATCTAATAAAAAACTCAAAACTGAAAGTTCAGACTGCAATACAAGGTGATAAATTAAGAGTTATCGGTAAAAATCGTAATGACTTACAAGCGGTTATCGCTCTAGTGCGTGATGAAGATTTAGGTCAGCCATTTCAGTTCGATAATTTCAGGGATTAGTGACCATAATGCAGTTAAATTTTTTGCGTAGTTACAAAATTTATCGTTTGCATTAAAGAACTAAAAATTTAGAGGGGAGGTTTGGATTATGTCTGATATAAAAATATACCCTGTGCATAAAGATTTTAAAAAACAGGCTAATATAGGGCTTAAAACTTATAAAAGTATGTACCTCGAATCTATTGAGAATGCTGATATCTTCTGGTCTAAGCAGGCGAAAGAATTTTTAAATTGGCAAAAATCTTGGAATCAAGTTAGTTCTTATGATTTTTCTACAGGTCAGGCTTCATGGTTTTCTGAGGGCAAACTAAATGCATCTGTCAATTGTATAGACCGTCATTTACCAACTAAAGCAAACCAAGCAGCTATTATTTGGGAAGGCGACAATCCCGAAGATAGTGAAATAATTTCTTACCGCAAACTAAGCGACTATGTAAATAAGTTATCTAATGCTCTTAGATCCCGTAATGTTAAGAAGGGAGATAGAGTGTGTATTTATATGCCTATGATTCCTGAGGCATTATATGCAATGCTCGCCTGTGCACGAATTGGCGCTATTCATTCAGTTGTATTTGGGGGCTTTTCTCCGGAAGCACTAAAAGATCGCATAATAGATTCCGATTGTCATGTTGTTATTACTGCTGATGAGGGTGTTAGGGGGGGCAAAAGAATACCTTTAAAAGCTAATGCAGATATAGCTATGTCTCAATGCCCTCTAGTGCATACATGTTTTGTTATATCTCACACAAAAGGTAAAGTTGATTGGGTCGATAAGAGGGATATTTGGTACCACGAGGCTATAAAAAAAGAAACAACATATTGTCTACCTGAAACTATGGATGCTGAGGATCCACTTTTTATTCTTTATACATCTGGTTCGACAGGAAAGCCAAAGGGCGTCTTACACACAACTGCAGGATATTTACTACAAGCTGCTATGACTCATAAGTATGTTTTTGATTATAAAGACAACGATATTTATTGGTGTACCGCAGATGTTGGTTGGGTTACTGGTCATAGCTATATCGTTTATGGGCCCCTTTGTAATGGAGCTACAACTCTAATGTTTGAGGGAGTTCCAACTTATCCTGATGCATCTCGTTTCTGGCAAATTATTGATAAACATAAGGTTTCTATTTTTTATACAGCACCAACGGCTATACGTTCACTGTTGGCCGCAGGCAACGACTATGTAAAAAGGACAAGCCGAAAATCCCTACGAGTACTCGGAACAGTTGGAGAGCCAATCAATCCAGAAGCTTGGGAATGGTATTATCATGTCATTGGTAATTCAAGTTGCCCTATAGTTGATACCTGGTGGCAAACTGAAACAGGAGCACATATGTTAACTCCTCTTCCAGGCGTACATGACATGAAGCCCGGCTGTGCCACTGCTCCATTTTTTGGTATTGAGCCCGCACTAGTAAATAATGCTGGAAAATTAATAGATGGCCCCGGGGAGGGTAACTTAGTTATAAGATCTTCATGGCCATCTCAAATTCGTGGTGTGTATGGTGATATGAGCAGATTTAGAGATACCTATTTTAGCGCATTTCCAGGTTATTATTTCACTGGAGATGGAGCTCGAAGAGATAAAGATGGACATTATTGGATCACTGGTAGGGTTGATGATGTCCTAAATATTTCAGGGCATCGAATAGGCACCGCTGAAATAGAGAGTGCGTTAGTTCTTCATACTGATGTTGCTGAGGCAGCAGTTGTGGGTTGTCCTCACGATATAAAAGGGCAGGGTATTTATGCATACGTGACACTTATGTCAAATGCAAAATTAACTGATGCACTTTTTTCTGGCTTGAGTGACATATGTAAAAAAGAAATAGGTTCTTTTGCAAAACCAGATTATGTTCAGTTAGCGTCAGGATTACCAAAGACTCGCTCAGGCAAAATTATGCGACGTATCTTAAGAAAAATAGCAGCTAATGAGCTTGATAGCTTGGGTGATACCTCAACATTAGCTGATCCATCTGTTGTTGATGATCTAATTAATGATCGGTTGAATAGATAGTCTTTTTATTTAGATATTAATAATTTAAAAAAGGTATTAATGATATGGGTAGAGCTTATCAGAATCGCAAAGAATCGATGGCTAAAACTTCTGATATGAAGGCTAGAGTATATAGCCGCTATGGACGAGAAATTTACGTTATAGCTAAATCAGGAGGCCCAGATCCTAGCGGAAATTTATTGTTGCGTAATTTGATTGATAGGGCAAAAAAAGATCAAGTTCCGGCCCATGTAATTGATAGAGCGGTTGAAAAAGCGAAAGGTGGGTCAGGGGAAGATTTCTCAGCAGCTCGATATGAAGGATATGGTCCTGGCGGAATGATGACTATCGTTGAATGCTTGACAGATAACCCTAATAGAACTTTCGGAGATGTTCGTCTCGCATTTACAAAAACAGACTGCAAAATAGGCACACAAGGAAGTGTAATTCATCAATTCGATCATTTGGCTATATTTGTGTTTGATTTTGATAATGAAGAAATACCTTTTGACAGCCTAATAGATTCAGATATAGATATAATTGATATTGAGAGCGATGATGGCAGAATATCAATTTTTGTTTCAAATACCGATTATTTCAAGGCAAAACAAGCAATATTAAATAGTTGTGGTGATTTGAATTTTGAGGTTGACGAAATACAGTATCTACCACATGAGTATGTTCATATTACTGGAGACAACATCCTTTTGTTTGAGAAATTTATGGCCATGCTTAATGAGTTAGATGATGTTCAGCATGTTCACCATAATGCAAAATTAGAATGAAAAGAAAAACATAAAAACTTAATTACAAATCTTTATAAATAGTCACAAGATTACTAAAATAATCTAAATTATTGACTTAGAAACCTTTCGCGCGACGCCAAGATCTCTTTGCGTGCTGCAGCAGCATCGTCCCATTCCTCAACTTTAACCCATTTTCCTGGCTCAAGAGCCTTATAGTTTTCAAAATAGTGTTGAATTTGTTTGATTAGGAGTTCAGGTAAGTCGGATATTTCGTTTACATGATCGTACAGTTTGGAAAGTTTTGTATGAGGCACAGCGAGCAATTTTGCATCTACACCAGATTCGTCTGACATATTCAATACACCAATAGGCCGACTTCTTATTACTGCGCCTGGCATTACGGGGTAGGGTGTCACAACTAGAACATCTAGTGGATCTCCATCTTCAGATAATGTTTCAGGGATATAACCATAATTAGCAGGGTAAAACATTGGAGTGGCTACAAATCGATCTACAAAAATGGCGTCAGAGTCTTTATCAACTTCGTATTTAATAGGATCATGGTTTGCTGGTATCTCAATAACTACGTTGATATCAGTTGGAAGATCATTGCCTGCTGGAATTTTGTTGTAGCTCATTTTTTTTCTCTTAGTTGGTAGTTTTGATATAAATTTATGTAGTTCGTCCTAAAAAAATCTTCCATGGAAGTGCATGAATTATACTGTTGAGATGTGCTTATTGCCACCCTCGGTTGAATTAAAATCTATTGCTTGTGAATAAAATATCATTACTTGTTGCTATAAGAAAAAGACAATGTAAAATAATTGACATCGCTTTATAAGCGATATTCCTAAGGGGAGGCTATGACCTGAGACATCTTTGGATGGACCCTTTGAACCTGATCCGGATAGTACCGGCGTAGGGATAGGGCGCGTTTTTTCAACGTTCAATCTTTTACCTTTCCGGGTCTCTTAACTTTTGTTAACGAGGCTTAAATATGCAAATTAGTAATATAAATATACCAACAATTTTGATGGCGATATTCTTCGCTATACTTCATTTAAGTGCACATGCTCAAGGCACCACAGATATCTTAGAACCCATAAAATCTGTAGCTGATACTAAAAAATATTCTAAGAAGACTCAAGACAGAGAAGAGTCATCCGTACTCTCTGAAATTATCATTAAAGCGGAATTTCGTGACATCAATATAATGGATAGTGCTAATAGCGTTACTGTTATCGATACTAAGGCCTTTGAAAGGCGTGATGCAGAGCACATAGAGCATGTCCTTAATCTAGCTCCCAATGTAAATTTTTCAAGTGGTTCATCAAGAGGTAGATTCTTTCAAATTCGAGGTATTGGTGAACGAAGCCAATTTGTCGAACCAATAAACCCCTCTGTGGGCCTTTATATAGATGGAATTGACTTCAGCGGTTTAGGTGGCGCTGCAACTACTCTAGATATAAAACAAATTGAGGTCTTCAAAGGTCCTCAGGGCACAAGTTATGGTGCAAATGCTATGGCTGGATTAATTGATATGCGATCTAACGATCCATCAAAAAAATTTCAAGGCAGCATAGACTCCTCAATTGGTGAATATGAGAAAAGGACTGTTTCTACTACATTAAGTGGTCCCATAACTAGTGATTTAGGCTACCGCTTTGCAATGCAACGGTCAAAAAGAGACGGCTATACAGATAATGATTTTCTTGGTCGAGATGATACTAATGGTATTGATGAACAAACTTTAAGACTTAAATTGAATCTTCAAGCTAACGAATATCTTAATTTCAGTTTTTTCTGGATTATATTTTTGACGCCGATAATGGCTATGATAGCTTTTCGCTAGACAATACACGCGATACTTTATCTGATCAACCTGGTCACGACCGTCAAGAAACTATTGCGTTTTCTCTCGAGAGTACATGGACAAAAAATAAAGAATTTGATGTGATTTCTCTCTTTTAGCCATTCAAGTAGTGATCTAGAATATGGTTTTGATGAGGACTGGAGCTATAACTCAATCTGTTCGGATTACTCTTGCGGTTATGCTGCATATGAATCGTTTGATAACTATATTCGTGATAAAAGTACAACTACAGCTGATTTCCGCTTAGTATCAAAAGCTGAGAGTTTAATTTTTAGTGGATCAACCGATTGGGTAGCCGGGATTTATTTTAAAGATCAGGAAGAATCGCTATTGCGAGAGTGGACATTTGATGCAGATTTTGCAAGTGATTTCGATACTAAAAACTTCGCTATTTATGGACAATTGGGTACGCAGCTCAATGATAAATTAAGGTTAACTTCAGGACTAAGATTAGAGTATAGACAAGGAGATTATTCGGGAGGCTCGTCGGTTAATTACGATACTGGGAGAGCGCTTATGGGGCGGTAAGATTGGACTAGAGTATTTAATGACCGACGATATTATGATTTATAGCCTAGTTTCACGTGGCTATAAGGCGGGTGGGGTCAATAGTAGTTCTTCATTGGATTCCAAAAAATAGAAGCTTCGATACCGAATATCTATGGAACTATGAAACTGGTATAAAAGCAGACTGGCTTGATGGAACACTCAATAGCCAGTTAGCCGTCTTCTATCAGGACCGTCGTAAAATGCAGGTTAAACAGTCCTTAGTAGACTGCTCGGGTGAAGGGGCTTGCACATTCACTGATTATATTGAAAATGCCAAAAAGGGAGCAAATTATGGTGCTGAAATGGAGTTTAGGTGGATTGCACTTAATCATGTAGATATCTATGGAAGCTTAGGGCTACTTAGGGCAACATTCAAAGATTATAAGAGTTATTCGCATGTTGATGTTGATAGGTATGCAGCCAATCCATCACCGAGAGATCTAAGTGGACATAAGCAAGCGCATGCGCCTTCTTATCAGTTTGTACTTGGTACAGATATATATCTTACAAATAACATTACTGTGGGGATAGAGCTTGAAGGAAAAGAGGAATTTAGCCTTTCTCCTCGTCATAATGCAAAATCTAATCGTTATGAGCTGTTGAATTCTCATTTAAATTACCGGTTTGGTAAATGGAGCTTTTCTCTTTGGGGTCGAAATCTTAATGATCGTGATGTTATTGTGAGAGGGTTTGGAGCTTTTGGTAATGATCCACGAAAAAATTACGCAGTAGAGCCATATTATCAATATGGTGAACCAAGAGTGATTGGGGCTACAGCTAAATATAGTCTCTAGTTATATGAATTTAACTTTTTTGTAAGTAAAAAAACCCGTAATTTCACGGGTTTTTTTTTAGTCAATTTAAAAAACATCCAAAACTTAAAATATTATTTGCAAAGTTTAGTAATTTTTTCTGCAAATAGTTATCATTATCAATAATATATATATGTTTATTATTAAGACAAATAAAACACATAATAGGTTACATTTAGTGTATATTCTTTTTTTTAAATACTTTCGTTATATTTTTTGTATAACAATACTTTCGTCGTTCATCCAAACATAATTATTTATTACAGAGACCTTAATATGATCACCCAAAAAATTATTATTTCTACCAACTATTTCTTTATTATTTGCAAGCATGACTTTCGCTGGTGGGGCACCTGAGTCTAGTTCTTATGACAATGTTTCCTCTGCAAATGTCTCCTCTGCAAATGTCTCCTCTAATGTGGTTAGTAAGGCTGACGATACTAGAAATTTTTTTGATGCAAGTAAATTTTACGTTGAGGGATATATAGGTACAGGTCTTGATGATGCAGAGGAATCGAATAACTTTGCCGGCGCATCAGGATATGCTGCAGCAGGACCCACTGGGAAAATCGGAGATGTTTCAGAAGATGAGGATACTACATTTGGCTTGAAATTAGGCTACGTGTTTTCTGAAAATCTTAGTTTTGAACTAGAACTAATGTCACTTGGTTATGGAGATACAACCTGGGGGACCGATTTCGCTAGTAATAATGGAACATTTAATCCGGCAACGGTCTCTCTTTTTAAGGGAGAGTTAACCTCTAAGGCTATTTTTCTAAATACTTATTACAACTGGAATCTAGATAATTTCAAGCCATATGTAGGATTTGGTCTTGGTGTGTCGCGCAATAAATTTCATCAGGCTAGTGAGACCGGATCAAGTTATACCGCAACAGTTCACGACAATACTGAAACAGATTTTGCATATAAACTAGATATAGGATCGCTCTATGAGATCACTTCTGATTTATCAATAAATCTTGGGGTTAGCTTCCTTGATATTGGTGACTATGAATCCGATGACAAAAGAACTATTAGTAGCAGTCTTGAAACTATAGCGCCTTATAAATTTGGAACTGATGGCCTAGAACCAGTTGTCACTCTAGGAATTAGAAAGAATTTTTGATTAGTCACCTCACACCATAAATCTGGGAATGCCTGCCTTTAGTGCTTATTCACTTGGCAGGCTCTCAATTCAGTTGCTCTTCCGAAACCTAAAATAATAAAATATGATATGAGTGCTAGATTGTCAAAACACTCTATTTATGAGATTAAATGATTTTGGAAAATTTTATAAATTTTAACTGGGTTGGTATTGAAACGTTAGCGGTTATTCTAGCGGTTATTTACCTATTTTTAGCTATAAAAGAGAATAGCTTGTGTTGGTATTTTGTTTTTTTAAGTGCAGCTATTTATATTTGGATTTTCATCAATTCTGGCCTTTATATGGCCTCATTGCTAAATGTCTACTATGCCCTTATGTCTATTTATGGTTTATATCAATGGCGCAAAGGTGGCGATAAAAAGTTGGGCCTACCTATTAAATGTCTAAGCTCGTCTCATCATATATTTATAGTTATTTCAGTGATCAGCTTATCGTTAATTATAGGTTATTTTTTAGAGTCATATACTGACTCAAAATTACCATATCTAGATTCTTTCGCCGCATTATCATCAATAGTAACAACAGTAATGGTGGCAAGGAAAATACTTGAAAATTGGTTGTATTGGATTGCTATAGATGCAGTTTCAATATATTTATATTTAAGTCAAGATCTCTATCAGACAGCCATACTTTTTGTTTTATACATGATTTTATCCATAATGGGTTATTATGAGTGGCGCAAGCGCTATCTTTCATATAATAGATCCTGAGTAAGCAAGTGTACTTATTAGAACAAGCAATAGCTGGCTGGAAAAACTGGAATATTTCATTATCAGAAAAGCCCGAGGTTGAGCGTGAGTTGCTAGGCGGGTCTACTAATCGATCCTTTCTGGCTGTATCCGGCTTAAATAAGATTGTTATTAGAGTGAATAACCAAAATAACGAAAATTTAGGCATTGATCGCCAAAGAGAGATCAAGATCCTCGCGCTAATTGCAAGCTTAAATATTTCACCTAAAACATATTTTGCTGATAATAATGTATTAGTTAGTGATTTCATTGAAGGATATCAATGGACAAATAAAGATTTTGCTATTCCTCTAAATAAAGAGAAAGTCTCCTCGGTTATACATAAGATAAAAAATGTTAAGGTTCCCTTTTTTCTGGAGAGACAAAAATATTCTAAATATTGTCAAAACTATATAAAGCAATTAGTAGCCACTAGTAACCCCAAAAAAAATAAGTTTTATGATGAATTGATGGCTATAGCAGTTACTCTTGATAGTAAAGTGTGGTCTCCAGTAATCAATCATCAAGATATTGTGCCCGGGAACTTAATAGAAAAAGATAATCGAATATTTCTTATAGATTGGGAATACTCTGCTTTTGGTCATCCAGATATAGATTTGGTCAGATTATATGGCCTTGATTATCAGAGTGAGTTCACCAAAGATTTATTATTTCTACAGCAAGGGTTCGATCAATTGTGGGGCATTTTGCGTGGTTAATTTAGAGCTTTTATTTTACGTCTCTGGTTTTCTTGAAATAGCCTTACTCAAAACTAAACCAAGTTCAAATAACAACCACATTGGTATCGCTAAAAGAATTTGTGAAATAACATCTGGTGGTGTTAATAGCATACCGAGGCTAAAACATAATACGAATATATAGGGGCGTTTTTTTCCAAGACGACTGGGGTCCACCAAGCCCATCCAAGACAAAATAACAATCGCTACAGGAATTTCAAAACTTAATCCAAAAGCAAAAAAAAGTTTAAGGACAAAATCTAAATAACTGCGGATATCCGTCATCACAAGGACACCATCTGGGCTTACGCTCGTGAAGAATGTGAACACTAAGGGGAAAACAAGATAGTAGGCAAAAGCCATCCCAGCATAAAATAACAACACACTGGAGAGAAACAATGGAACTACTATCATTTTTTCTCGCTTATATAGACCAGGAGCAACAAAAGCCCAAACTTGATAAAGAATAAAAGGCATTGCTGCAAATATTGATAACACTAGCGTTAGCTTGAATGGAGTCAAGAACGGTGAGGTGACATCGGTGGCAATCATCGAAGAATTTAATGGAAGATTCGCAACTAAAGGATCGGATATATACAAATACAATTCGTTACTATAAGCGAATAATCCTAAAAAAATAAACAGCACAACGAGTATGCATTGCAGTAATCGGTTTCTCATCTCTAAAAGATGTGCAACCATCGGTTTTATTGAGGGACTCTTTAACGTTCATTTTGAGGTATTTTCAGGAGTATTTTTTTCAAATATTTTTTTTTCAGTCTTTGATGTATTGAGATCTTGCATGATTTTTTCATTATGAAGTTGCCGCTTAATATCATCCATGCCTACCTCATCTTCAAGTTGCTGGCGGGCTGTGGAAAAAACTTGCTTAATTCTCCCGACCCAGAGACTTACCTGACGAACAGCATGCGGAAGCCTTTTGGGCCCCATAACGACTAGAGACACCACCGCAATTAAGAGTATCTCCATGAAGCCAATATCAAACATAAGTTAACCCCATTTTCCCCTGTGCATAACGAACTATTCTACAGTTTCTTTTTTAGAATCTTTGATCTTTATTATTTGCAGGGGCGCTATCTTTGCTTGACACATCATTAGACACTGAGTCTTTGAATCCCTTTACAGCGCCTCCTAAATCAGAGCCTATATTACGTAATTTTTTGGTTCCAAAAATTATTGCAATAATGACTAAGATAATCAGTAATTCTTGCCATCCAGGTATCATAGTAGCTTCTCTTTTTTTATTTAAATCATCCTAGCTAAATTTCTATTTCTTTTTACGTTGTCTTTTTTCTTCAAGACCAGATAGAGCAAATCTTCGTTCCAATTCTTTAGCACAGAAGACGCGTCTTCACCTAAATAAGAGAGCATAACTAATGAGTGGAACCAAAGGTCTGCTGTTTCATAGACGAGTTTTTCCGTATTTCCACTTTGCTCTGCATCACGAGCAGCCAAAAGAGTTTCAACGCTCTCTTCACCAAGTTTCTCTAAAATCTTATTTAATCCTTGGTGATTTAGCGATGCTACATAAGAGTCTGCAGGGTCAGATTTTTTTCGATCTTCAATGATCTCAGTCAGTTTGCTCAATACATCTATATTCATTTATAAATCTCTTTTGGGTCCTTAATAACAGGGTCGATGCTTATCCATTCATCATTTTTTAAAACTTTATAGAAGCATGACGTTCTGCCTGTATGACAAGATATCCCACCTACTTGCTCAACTTTTATAATTAATACATCACCATCACAGTCTAGGCGAATTTCTTTTATATATTGTATATGCCCCGACTCTTCTCCTTTGCGCCATAATTTTTTTCTAGATCGAGACCAGAAAACTGCACGTTGTTCTTTCACTGTGAGCTCTAATGCTTCTCTATTCATCCAAGCAAACATGAGCACTCTACTTGAGGTATCGTCCTGAACTATAACCGGAAATAAGCCATCCTCAGTCCACATAATATCATTAAGAAATTTATTCATAGTTAACATTATGACATCTGTTCCTATAACAGCAATATTCATTTCCTTCTAAATATTCTAGGAGTATATAATTATTGAAAGGAGCACTACTTAAAAAGTAGTATTAATAATCCAATTCCGACAAGTAGTAGACTATTTTGGGGTATATTATTTGTCATCTCTACCCAATCTGAAAAGCCCAAACTGAGACCGCCTCCAATAAAAGTGAACCCAATCCAGCGATAAAAAACAAACTTTTTTGGTTCAGATTTTATTGGAACGAGTTCCTCAGATTTTTTATTATTTTTTTGAATATTCTCTAGGTTTTGAAAAATCATCTGCGGTATCTGCGGTAATTGCTCTAACCACTCAGGACCATATCGTTTTAATTTCTCTATAAAGGCTTTTGGTTTAAATCTATTCTTAAGCCAACGCTCAAGGAAAGGGTGAGCTGTTTCCCATAAATCTAGATCAGGATATAACTGGCGACCTAAGCCTTCAATATTAAGTAGTGTCTTCTGAAGCAACACCAGAGACGGCTGAACTTCCATATCAAACCGTCGAGCAGTTTGAAATAGGTTAACCAAAAGATAACCGAATGAAATTTCCTTTAATGGGAGGCCAAAAATAGGCTCACACACCGATCTGATAGCAGCGGTAAAGTCACCTACATTGGTTTCCTTGGGAACCCAGCCAGATAAAATATGTAATTCTGCAACCTGCTTATAATCGCGTCGAAAAATAGCTAGTAAGTTTCTTGCTAGATAATACTGATCAGCATCTGAAAGAGTCCCTATAATTGCACAGTCTATCGCTAAATACTTAGGCTCTTTCGGTTTGCTATAATCAACAAAAATATTTCCCGGATGCATATCAGCATGAAAAAAATTATGCTCAAAAACTTGCATAAAAAAGATTTCCACACCTCTTTCAGCCAAAATCTTAAAATCAACATCATGTTTTCTTAATGTAGCTATATCGGTTACAGGTGCAGCATAAATTTGCTCCATGACCATAACCTTTTGATTAGTATACTCCCAATAAATACTGGGGACATAAAGCATAGTGGAGTCTTGGAAGTTGCGTCTGAGCATAGAAGCATTAGCCGCTTCTCTTTGTAAATTTAATTCATCAAAAATTGTTATTTTATAGTCACTTACTATTTCTGTAAGCTTCATTCTTCGTCCATCTAAAGTATTATTTTCTAACCATTTAGCTATAGAAAGCATTAGTTCAATATCTTGTTCTATGATGCGCTCAATACCAGGTCGAATAACTTTTACTACCACCTTCTCACCATTTGGTAATATAGCAGAATGGACTTGTGCAACTGATGCTGAGGCGAGTGGCTGGCGGTCAAAACTTAAGAAAAGATCACTAATTTTTTTACCAAGGGCTTCCTCCACTATATTCATGAAAACTTCGTTATCAAAGGGAGGAACATCATCTTGAAGTCTGCTCAGTTCACTACAAATATCCGGGGGAATTAAATCTGGTCTTGTAGAGAGAAGTTGCCCAAATTTTATGAATATAGGCCCGAGACTCTCAAGAGCACATCTTAGTCTTTCCCCTCTAGTTTTTTTAGCCTTAGGAAATATTTTTGTGAACAACAGCAATATTCTTAATCTATAGGGGAGCTTGCCTCTATTGATGAAAGTATCAAGACGGTAGCGAATACAAACACCAATAATTGTAGTTAAACGATTAATTTTCATTATTCTTTAATTCATCCCTTCTTCGCCCTGAGTGATAACTTTTTTTGGGATTAAATTATTAAGTTTAGTTTTAAGCTTATTTACCTGAAGAGCAAGGCGCTCAACTTCATTTTGAATTTTTTTGACAGAATTACCGAAATCAGCAGCTTCAACAGGGCTTGGTATTATTTGGATTTCTTCCTGTCCGAACTCAATAGCCACTTTAGTTGTTCGTTTAAGTATATTTCTCTTCCATTGAAGAGATGATCTGACTGATTTCCCAATTGCATATGCAGGAATATCTCCAATTATGTCAGAGAGCGCAGTCTCCCAATCGATATCTAAATTTTTAAATAGTTTTTGAAGCTGGCTTAATACTTCTTGATCACCAGAAACATCTATACCGGAATCGAAAAATGATACCTGTTTATCTATATTGATAGATAAAGCCCCAAAAGACAAAGCAGTCCCACTAATTGTCAGATCTACAAAATCTTCATATTGTTTTTTTAGCTGAATTGACTCCTTTTCAAATAAAATATACAGCGATAGTTCTGGGGTTACGCATTTTATTTTGATAACTTTTCCATGCAAATCACTACAGCTAGATCGAGTAGAGGGATCGTAATCCATAGCCTTATTTACTAGTGATTCAAGCGCTTCTATTTCAGGGTTTATAGTAGGCCTAGAAATTTTTTTTTTCATAAAATTTAAAATCAAGTTTTAAAACCCCTGTGCAAACAAACAATTCCACCAGTCATATTATGGTATTCTGTACTCGAGAAATTTGCTTGTATCATCATATCCTTCAGAGTGGACTGATCTGGATGCATGCGTATTGATTCTGCTAAATATTGGTAGCTTTCAGAATCATTTGCTACGAGTTTTCCAATTTTTGGGAGTAAGTTGAATGAATAGAAGTCATATGCTTTTTTTAGAAGTGCATTAGATGGTTTGGAAAACTCTAATATTAACAATCTGCCACCAGGCTTAAGAATACGATACATGGACTTAAGCGCCATATCTTTATCGGTTACATTTCTTAGACCAAAAGCAATAGTTATGCAATCAAACGTATTATCTGGAAACGGCAAATTTTGAGCATCACCTAGTGCATAGAAAACTTGATTTGAGGAGCCCATATCGATTAACTTATCTCGCCCAATTTTTAACATAGATTCATTGATATCTACTAGGATAACTTTACCTTTATTCCCTACTATTTTTGAAAACTGAGCAGTCAAATCACCTGTACCACCTGCAACATCTAAAACTGATTGACCATCCCTTACCCCTGATAAACTGATAGTATAGCGTTTCCATAATCTGTGAACGCCCCCAGACATCAAGTCATTCATTACGTCATATTTCCCAGCTACAGAATGAAATACATCAGCTACTTTAGATGCCTTTTCTTCAATAGGAACTTTTTTAAAGCCAAAATGTGTTGTTTTGTTATCTTTCATAATAAAAATATATTTTCTTAAGTAAATTCATTATACACCTGAGGCGATCTAGTGTCCTCGGGGTTTTGATTAATGATTTAATCATTATTGTTAATCACTACTAAATTTAATTTAAATTCTCTATTCGACCATTAATTTTTATGCACTTAATATCGTATAATGCTTACTAAAATGGTATGTTACTACAATAAAATTTAATTACTAATTTTGTAAAATTTAAAGGTACATGAAAAAAATGCGCTTAATTACTATATCTCTACTTCTTCTTATGATGTCTGCATGTACAACTTTAAAAGAGTCAGAATATTTGGCTCCGTTCATAAAAGAAAAGCCATCTATGCTTCTTCCTCCTCCTAAAGGCATAGAAATATCTGGTGATAAAAATACCATTAAGTTAGAAAATCGAGCTGTGGTCCCATACTTTGAGGTTATTTTTTATAATAAAAACAATCCTGTGTACACTAAGGTTGGAGCAGAAAAAGAGATAATAAAATCAAAGGTACTTAAGTTATCTGAAGAATTGATGCAAAAGATTACAGATGAGGCTTATGAGAACTTTATATTAGAGATCAAAAAACAAGGTATCGAAATACTTCCAATTGAATCTTTAAGTAGCTCTCCAACTTATTCTAGCTTTTCAGATCCTGGATTGATAGAGCTTAAAGAGACAGTCTTTGGTCCAGGAGCTAAATCTGTATCCCCAACAGGGATGAGATCATCTAACTTGGATGAGAGTAGAGGTAAACAAATAAGCAAAATTATGGATGAAATGAATGCTTCGGTTATGAATATAACTTTATATGTGACTCATATTGACAAAAAACTCGACCCTAGAAATCAATCTCCATATAGTATAGATGTAGAGCAAAAGATTTCTGTTATCAAGGGATCCCGAATGCAGTTTTTTGGATTACAGGCTTCGAAATGTGAAGGATATTGTTCAAGCCCTGTTGTGAACGTTAAGTTAGGAAAATCTATTAAAAGTTCCTCAAAAGTTGGAATTCTCAAGAGAGCTGCTAGTACATCTTCGAAAAAACAATTAAAACAAAAAACAAGTCCCAGTGACACGAACCTTAAGTCCCAAGCTGTTGATCTAGGTGGAAAAGCTATGAATTGGATTTCAACACTATCAGAAAAGAATGAAGATCTTCGATCGTACGAGCTTCGTATTGATCCAGTTAAGTACGAAAAGGTTGTTGGGAGGCTCTTGCAAGATGTGACTGAAAAATTAGTTAAGGAAATAACCTTTGCTGATCAAGAAAAAGCTTCAAGCGAATAAAAAAAACATCTATAACTTTAACGATTAGTTCTTATTTTGTTGGTAGCTTATCGTGTTTTACCAGAGTCGCTCGAATCTTTGAACCATGATGCCTTAGAGCCCCAGAAAATATTTTGTGAAGGGCTTATTGGTGTATCCGAATCGGTTGTACCTGCAGGAATTACAATAGCCTTATTTGTTTTAGCTTTCCATGGAAGCGAGGAGCCACAATTTTTGCAAAAAGATGTTGCAAAGTGTTTAGTTTCTTTCGGTTCAAATCTTCCAACTAAGTCTCTTCCAGTTATCCACTTGAAATGATCTATGGCAACTAATATATTTGAGGCGAAAGCACTACCTGTGAATTTTCTGCATCTGCTGCAGTGGCAGTATTGAAAAATGCCTAAATTCCCAGAAAATTCATAGGAGACTTTGCCGCAGAGACAAGAGCCACTGGTTGTTTTATTTTGCATTATTAGCCTCTTGGGCTTCGGGTATTTGAGACTCAAGAAAACTTATAATACTTGATGATTCATACATCCAAGTTATAGCTTCATCACTGTTCTGTATTTTTAGACAAGGCACCTTAAGTATACCTCCACCTTCCATTAAATCTTGCATTCCAGTTTCGCAATTCCTTGGATCTACAAGCTTTAAAGATAAGTTATATTTTTTCATTACTCTACGGACTTTTACACAAAAAGGACAAGCAGGGTAGTGAAATAATGTATAACCTGCGAACTGTTGATCTATTTCATTTTGCAAGACAGAATTCCTTGTTATAGATTTCGGAGAAAAAACCCAGTTTAGAAATAATATTAAAGATCCTAAAATCCATCGAATTCCAGCCATAACCGTACCTTTTTATTGAATTTTAATTATCCGTCTAAGTACCGATTTAGAGGGCTCTCAAGTTTTTTTAAATAAGCTCAATAATCTGGAAGTTTGGGTCACGATATTTGCCAGATTCACTTAATGCTTTTAGGTAGTCATTCCAATATTTATTATAATTAATAGCAAGATCATATAGATATTCCCATGTGAATATACCGCTACTGTGATTATCACTAAAGGTAAATCTTAAGGCGTAATTTCCAATAGATTCAATAGCAGAAATTTTAACAAATTCTTTTCCATGCTGAAGGATCCCTTGTCCCTTTCCATGACCTTTTACTTCTGCACTCGGTGAATGGACACGTAGATACTCGCCGGACAGAAGAAAACTGCCTATTTTTTCATACTCTAAGCATAAATTGCCATCTTTTTTGTTTAGCTTGATTTGTTTTGGAATCACTTATTTCCTATTTTTTTATAATATTTATATCTGATCAATTTTTTAAATCACAAAATGAATCTAGATAGATCATCGTCTTGTGATATATGATTTAATTGTTTGTTTACATATTCTAAATTGATATCAATACTTTTTCCCTCTTCTGCAAGATCGGATGCACTAAAAGAAATATCCTCAAGCAATTTTTCCATAATGGTATGCAGTCTACGTGCACCAATATTTTCTGTGCGTTCATTAATCTCATAAGCTATCTCAGCAATACGTTTGACGCCATCGGCATGAAAAACCACATTCAGTCCCTCTGTTGCAAGTAATTCATGATATTGTTCTGTGAGAGAGGCTCGGGGCTCCGTAAGAATTTTTTCAAAGTCTTTGCTCGTAAGTGAACTGAGCTCAACCCTTATAGGTAGCCTACCTTGCATTTCTGGAATTAAATCAGATGGCTTTGATAAATGAAATGCACCAGAAGCTATGAATAAAATATGATCTGTTTTTATCATTCCATATTTGGTTGTAACAGTGCAACCTTCAATCAAAGGCAAAAGGTCACGCTGAACCCCCTCTCTTGAGATATCAGCACCTGAATTTCCCCCACTTTTTGCAACTTTATCAATTTCGTCAATAAAAACAATCCCATTTTCCTCGGCGGACTCTAACGCTCGCACCTTCAGTTCTTCTTCATTTATAAGCTTAGAAGCTTCTTCTTCCGTCAGCCTTACCATAGCTTGAGCTACAGTCATTCTGAGTTTATTTTTTTTATTTTTTTCCATAGATGAAAATATATTTTGTAGCTGGCTTGTCATTTCTTCCATACCGGGAGGAGACATGATTTCAATACCAGGAGAAATATTACTCACATCAACCTCAATTTCTTTATCATCTAAGAGATTTTCACGGAGTTTTTTTCGCATAAGCTGCCGGCTTGTTGATTCCTGTTGGTCAGTTGGATTATTTTTTAGGGGCGGTAATAGCGCGTCTAAAATCCTCTCTTCTGCATTATCGGCAGCTCTATGCTGAGCTTTTTGAATTTCTTGGTTACGTAATTTTTTTATTGAAACCTCTACTAAATCACGAATGATAGATTCTACATCTTTTCCAACGTAACCAACTTCAGTGAACTTTGTTGCTTCAACTTTAACAAAAGGAGCATTAGCTAATTTAGCTAATCTACGAGCTATTTCAGTTTTACCTACACCAGTTGGACCTATCATGAGTATATTTTTTGGTGTAACTTCAGATCTTAAATCCCGGTCAAGATTCATGCGTCGCCAGCGATTTCTTAGAGCAATTGCAACAGATCGCTTAGCTGTTTGTTGACCTATTATATGGGTATCTAATTCGTGAACAATTTCACGAGGGGTCATATTGGACATATTGATAGAGCCTCATTAAGGAGTAATTTTTAAAAAGTTATTTATTGTCGCAATCCAATACTTCTATTGTGCGGTTATGGTTTGTATAGATACAAATATCACCAGCTATCTCAAGGCTTTTTTCTACAATAGATTTCGCGTCAAGATTTGTATTGTCGATTAGCCCTCTTGCGCCTGCTTGGGCGAATGGACCACCAGAGCCAATAGCTATTAGGTCATCCTCAGGTTGTATTACGTCACCGTTACCTGTAATTATTAGAGATGCATCTTTATTCGCAACAGCAAGTAAGGCCTCTAATTTTCTTAAGATGCGATCGGATCTCCAGTCTTTTGCAAGCTCTACAGCAGCTCGAGTTAAGTTACCCTCATGTTGCTCGAGCTTAATTTCAAATCGCTCAAAAAGTGTGAAAGCATCAGCGGTTCCACCGGCAAAACCAGCAATAACTTCGTCATTGTAAAGTCGCCTAACTTTTCTCGCATTACCTTTCATGACTGTATTTCCAAAGGTCACTTGACCATCCCCGCCTATAACTACTTTGCCATTTCGTCTCACCGAAAGGATGGTAGTACCGCGATATTGTTCCAAGGGCTTCTCCTTTTAAAAATCATATTTCTTCAACTGTCACTTGTTAATGGGGGCTGAATTACTTAAATTCAATACTAAAGAGAACATATACACTAAATATTACACCTCAAACATAATGACATAAAAAGTAAATATACAATTATTTTACTGGAAACTATTAATGTATTTGGTACTGTACACAATATGACTATTAATAATCGAACAGTAGATATGAATTTCTACCTGATTAAGAAGCCTTGATGAGAAAGATAAAAGTAGCTTTTCTTTTGTTATCGAGTGTATTTCTGGTTTCATGTGCATTAGTTAGCAATGTATACCAAAAACCAGATATTGAATTGACTCGTCTCCAGTCCATAGATCGTAACGGCCTGGACCAAGTAATCATAGTTTATTTCAAAATTGAAAATCCGACGAATGAAGACCTGCATATATCTCGGTTTTCATATCGTTTAGCTCTAGAGAATATTGAGCAAATAAGCGGAGTGATTCATGGCTTAAAGCCGATTCCTGCTTTTGGAAAAACACAGGTTCAATTTAAGGTTACCATGAATATTTTTTCAGCTTTTAGGGTTTTAGAATCAGCAATTAAAAATAAAGATGGCGTTATTAGATATGACCTTGTAACTAAAGTAAGTTCTGTATGGTGGAAGCTTCCGGTTGTTTCGGAGAAATCTGGACAAGTTAATTTAGCTGATAAATATAACCTATAGCGTTTTATTAGTTAATAAAAAGGTATTGTTTATAATTTTTGTTACAACAAAAATATTATAGCTAGGTTTATAAATGCAAATAACAAAAAATATTTTGAGTGGAAAAACGCAGTTGCATTTAGCTAGCCTTGGTAATGGATGCTTAATACATACAGAAGTTATAAAACCCTTCTCTTTGTTGAAAACTGCTGCTGAAAAACAGGGTTTCGATCTCAGGATAGTTAGTGGTTTTCGCTCTTATGAACGCCAACTGCTAATTTGGAATGAAAAAGCTTCAGGTAAAAGAGAAGTACTAAATTCTCTTGGTAAGCCTTTGGATTTGAATGGCTTGTCAAAAGCACAAAAAGTGTTTGCAATTTTACGTTGGTCTGCACTGCCAGGTTGCTCTAGACATCATTGGGGTACTGATATTGATATATGGGACGCAGCTGCTGTTTCTGAGGAATATCAACCTCAACTTATTACTGCAGAGTATGATGTAGGCGGACCTTTTTATGAGTTATCAAGGTGGTTGAGAAGTGATTCAGTAAATTTCAATTTTAATACTCCATATTCTATAGACAATGGCGGTGTTGCTATAGAGCCCTGGCATTTAAGTTATACTCCTGTAGCGGAAAAATTTGAAAATGCATTAAGTATCTCTTATGTCGATAAGATAATTGACTCAGATAAATTATTGTTAAGTGATGTCGTGGCTAGTAATCTTGAAGAAATATTTCTTAGATTTATTCTAAATAAAAAATAAAAAATTAAATATGAAAAAAAATAAAAAAACGTCAAAATTAACTACTCAGGATTCGCTATGGGCTACTATTATTTCAGAGTGCAAGACATGCATTAAAGAAGAAAAATTATTACACCAGTTTTTGCAAAATGCAGTACTAAATCAAAAGACTTTAGAGAATGCACTTGCTTGGATTTTAGCAGAACAACTGAAAAGTAATATTGTTTCTGTGGATGCTTTAAGGTTGATAATAAGTGAGACGCTCTCTGCAGATGATATTATAAAAAAGCGTATTAGAATGGATCTTGTTGCATATATCGAAAGAGATCCCGCCTGTAAGGAATACCACCTGCCTTTGCTTTATTTTAAGGGTTTTCATGCACTTCAAATGTATCGTGTGACTCATTTTCTATGGAAAAAAAATAGAAAAAATTTAGCGTTATATTTACAAAATAGAGCCTCAGAAATTTTTTCTGTAGACATTCATCCTGCTGCAAAAATTGGCGGTGGAATCATGATAGATCATGCCACTGGTTTGGTTATAGGTGAAACAACAGTTATAGATGACAATGTCTCTCTTTTGCATTCTGTTACTTTAGGTGGAACAGGGTTAGGAGATGGCGATAGACACCCAAAAATCCGAACTGGTGTGATGATCGCTGCAGGTGTAAAAATCCTTGGTAATATAGAAATAGGAGTTGGGGCAAAAGTAGGTGCAGGAAGCCTTGTCCTTGATTCAGTTCCACCACATACAACTGTTGCTGGGGTTCCATCTAAAATAGTTGGTTGTCCAGAGGAAGATGAGCCTTCAAGAGAGATGAATCAAGTTATTAACCAAGATAATCAATGAATTAATGAGATTTTTTCATGCACGAAGATGATTTTGAGTCTTTTCAGAAGCAAATGTCCGATGTGAAGCGCTTGGATGCTAATAGGGTAAATTTGTCAAAAAATAAGGCTAAGATCTTCGATGTAGCATCTCGAAAAGATGCCGCACAAAAAAAGACTATAAGATTGTCTGAAACTGTTTTACCTAAAGATGAATTCGATCAAGTAGATCCTAGAGAGGTATTAAGCTTTAAAAAAAAGGATCTTGATGGAAGGATTTTTAAAAAATTACGTCAGGGAAAACTTTCTTTCCAGTCGAAAATTGATCTTCATAGTATGAATGTTGTTCAAGCTAAAATTGAGCTACTTAATTTTATAGAAGAATGCGAACACGAAGATTTTGGTATCGCGCTTGTCGTGCATGGCCGAGGAGAGGGGAGGGAGAAACCCGCTCTACTAAAAAGTTGGACGAATACCTGGTTGAAAGAAATTGATACAGTAAGAGCCTTTCATAGCGCCAAGGCTCAACATGGAGGAACAGGTGCAACATATATACTACTAAATAATTACAGAAAATATTAATTTAATATTTGTTAAAATCGTACTTTTATTTTTCTCTCTTCAGCAATAATGAGTCAACTTTATTAGTATTTAAAACTTTTTGAGCCTCAGCTATTTCCACTAAGTTATAAAATGGCCCTACCATTACCCGATTCCATACTTCATGCTTTTTTGTGGTGACTATCTCAACCGATGTATTTAAATCAAGTTGTTCCAGTTTTTTTCTCAGAGTATCTGCATCTAAACTAGTTTTAAAGGATCCTGTCTGAAGCATAAATATATTTGTTGGAGCTTTGCTATTTTTTTTACCAATATCGAGTTTTGAATTAGAACTATCTGGGACAATTACCTCCGCTTCTTTTAATAGTGTATAAAACTCAAATTCAGGTATTTTTTCATTATCAGCAACTGGTGCTATAACTTCATTAGAGTTTTTTACTTCATTTTGATTTACAAGCTCTGATAGCTCTAATAAAGGTGAAATTAATATACCAAAAAAAATTCCTACTATTAAAAAACCAAGGCGATCTATCTTCGTTGGATTTTTTTTTTGGATTGTTTTCGGCGCCCTAACTTTGGTAGGTTTTTTAGCGTAATCTCTAGTCATGTTTTAAGGGCTCCAGAATTATATATATTGTATTGTTAAGACAAGATTTAGGCTACCCTTGATTAATTTTTATAAATTAAATTTTTTGCTAATTGATATCTTGTGGATCAATATCAATAGACCACCTAATGCGCTTAGCCAGAGGTGAAATTTCAGCTCTTTGGCAGAGCTTTTCCATAAGTTTTTGGATTTTT
This sequence comes from uncultured Porticoccus sp., assembly GCA_964276025.1. Classification (GTDB taxonomy): domain Bacteria; phylum Pseudomonadota; class Gammaproteobacteria; order Pseudomonadales; family Porticoccaceae; genus Porticoccus. Next base: position 729,890 of record CAXYDD010000002.1, read on the forward strand.
TTTCGATCTTTACAATATATGCTAAATATATATCTAAAACGTTCATTTCTTCTTTCCATAGGTGCAGGTAAAGGACCTAAGTAGGTGATAGTTTTATTTGAGGGAAGTATATTTTCAGCCTGTTTCCTACAATATTTGAGAAAATTTATAGCAGCTTCATTGTTTACTGACTCTGCTCTTACAAGAGCCATATGACTGTATGGGGGTAGGCTTGAAAGTTTCCGCTCCTTAGATATTTCATTAATAAAATTTTGATAGTCCTTAAAGATCAGCGAAGAAATAAATGGATGATCACAATAATTACTTTGTAATATTACAGACCCAGGTTTCTCTCCTCTACCAGATCGACCAGCAACCTGTGTTATGAGCTGCCCCATTCTTTCTGGGGCCCTGAAATCAGGACTAAAGAGCCCACCATCAGCATCTAAGATTGCCACTAATGTTACGTCAGGAAAATGATGCCCTTTAGCCAACATTTGAGTACCTATCAGTATGCAGGAATCTCCAGAGTGGACAACAGACAATACATCCTCCATAGCTGTCTTATTTCGAGTTGTATCCCTATCAACCCGCAAAATCGGTGTTTTTGGAAATAATACATTAAGAGTATCTTCAATACGCTCTGTACCTTGACCAATAAACTCAAGATGAGAGCTATTACAAGAGGGGCATGTTGACGGAACTTGGATTGTGTATTCGCAATGATGACATAATAAACGGCTTGGTTTTCTGTGAACTGTGAGTCTTGCTTCACAGTTTGGACAATTAGAAATCCAACCACAATCATAGCAGGAAAGTGTTGGAGAAAACCCTCGTCGATTTAGAAAAATCAGTACCTGGTTGCCCTCAAACAATACTTTTTTGATAGATTCAATAAGTTCTTGGGAGAAGCCATTAATAAGTTGAGATTTCCTTATGTTTATTGGCAACCAATTTGGGCGAGAAGATTTCTCAGGTCGACAAGACAGTATTAATTTGGTGTAGCGATTTTCTATGCAATTATTTAAAGACTCCATTGACGGGGTTGCGGAACCTAAAACAATAGGTATCGACTCTTTCTGTGCACGAATAACGCCTAAATCTCTAGCCGAATATCGATACCCTTCTTGTTGTTTATAAGAGCTATCATGCTCCTCATCAATAATTATTAGTCCTGGGGATTTTAAAGGAGTGAATACTGCTGACCTAGTGCCAATAATAATAGAGGCTTTTCCCACACGGGCCATATTCCATGCAAAAGCCCTCTCTTTATCTGTTAGTTTTGAATGAAGAACTACTATTGGCGTATTAAAGCGATTTTCAAAACGTCTTAACGTTTGAGGAGTTAAGCTAATTTCAGGAATGAGAACCAATGCTTGTTTCCCGGAACAGACTATCTTTTCGATAGCTTGCAGGTAGACTTCAGTTTTCCCGCTTCCTGTCTCTCCAAACAATAAATATGCGTTAAAACCGCTTATATTGATACTTTTTAGAGCTTTTTGCTGCTCAGGATAAAGATTTTGTGGTTTTTCTGCTAAAGGATTTTTATTCTTAAAATTATAGGAATTTTCTGGCAATGACCCCAAGAATATAAGTTTTTTTTCAGCTAATTTTTTTAAAGTTGAGGACGAAATTTTTTTTTGCTTTGCCTTCTCTTTAGTTATAGCTTTTTTTTCCTTCAGCCAAGAGATAAATTCTTTTTTTCTCGGTGATCTCGATAAATCTGTAAGAGAAAGCTCCACCCCTTTTTTTGTCAACATCCAATATTGTGTTTCCAAAGAAGGTAATCCTTTTCCTTTTCTAAGAAGGCCTGGGATAGATTGAAACAGAGAGTCACCAATTGGATTATGATAATATCTAGCAGCCCAGATATACAAATCAAAGAGGTGTTTAGGGATCAGGGGCTTAGTGTCGATAATCGATTTTATTGGCTTAAGGCGAGATATCGCAATAGAGCTTTTTTTGCTATTTCCTACGATAATTCCAACAAGCTCTCTTTTTCCAAATGGAACAAAAACTCTTATACCAGGCTGAAGAATTTTACTGCAGGAGCTGTTCTGAAGTTGCTCGGGTGATAAATAGTCAAAAAGTCGTCTTAATGGTGACGGTACTGCAACATGGTAGATAGTTTGGTCGTTAGTATTGTTCATCATTTTCATTGTCGAGTATTTTCTTTAAATCCTTGAATGAGTGGATTTTTCTGGTACTATGCTCGCTTAGTTTTGAAGAGTCATGCCACACCTAACAGTATGATGGTTAAGTGGTGGTATGCAAGACATTGAGGCAATGAAAACATGAAAATAGATATTCATCCAAAATATTACACCATTACAGCTACATGTCGCTGTGGTAATGTGATAAAAGTTGGTTCAACAAAACCTGATTCAATTCATCTCGATGTATGTTCTCTTTGCCACCCTTTTTACACCGGTAAACAAAAAGTTGCAGATTCAGGCGGAAGAATAGATCGCTTTAGTAAGCGTTTTGCTGGCCGCTCTGTAAAGAAATAATCATTCTTGTCCCTCGTAACCTGTATTTTATAAGTTACTCCTTAGTGCCCCTAAGTTTCACATATTTTTTTTAAATTAAATCAAGAGCTTGATCGATAATAAATATTAAAACCTCATACCTGTAATTATATGCAACCTATTTTATTAAATAGCGATATGCTGATACAGTAAGGTTACTTTAATGCGACGAGCTAACTTCTATGACAAAAAACGATTATTATTCTCAGGAAAATCATGGTCCATATTCTCTTTTTGATCTCGGTGATTTTAATCTAGAAGAAGGAGGTATTATAAAAAACTGTCAACTTGCTTATTCTACTTTTGGCAGTTTAAATTCGAAAAAAGATAACGCTATTCTTGTCAGTACATGGTACTCAGGCACCAGTAAGATTATGGAGCAGGTTTATGTAGGAGTTGAGCGCGCTATAAACCCAAATAAATACTTTGTCATTATTGTTAACCAAATTGGTAATGGTTTATCTTCATCACCAGATAAAGTTAAAAATTTTGCTGTTGCATCATTCCCAAAGGTTCGAATAGGAGATGATGTAAGAGCTCAACATACCCTTGTAACAAAATATTTTGGTTTGAGCTCTTTAGCTCTTGTTGTCGGGGGATCAATGGGAGCGCAGCAAACCTGGGAATGGGCTGTAAAATATCCTGATATGGTTAAGAGGGCTGCCCCAATTGCTGGAACAGCTAAAAACACGACACACGATTTTTTGTTCACAAAAACACTAAATGAAGCAATTATGTCAGATCCTGCTTGGGATTGCGGTGCCTATAAGAATCCCAATGCAGTAATTGATGGATTAAGGCGCCACGCTGATTTGTGGTCTGTTATGGGCTATAGCACCGAAATGTTTAAAAAAGAACTTTGGAGAGATTTAGGATTTTCATCTGCAGAAGAGTTTTGTGAGGGTTTTACACAGGCTTACTTTGCACCAATGGACCCTAATAATCTCCTAACTCTAGCATGGAAATGGCAAAGAGGTGATGTCAGTAGAAATACAGATGGAGATCTCAAGCAAGCCTTAGGTAGAATAACTGCAAAAATGTTTGTTATGCCTATCAATACAGACATGTTTTTTCCTCCAAAAGACTGTGAGGATAACCAAAAAATGGTAACAAATAGTGAGCTTAGAGTTATTGCTACTGATTGGGGCCACCTTGGTCTATTTGGCATGGATCCGCTGTACATTAAGCAAGTTGATCAACATCTGCATGATCTATTAGATACACCTGTTTAGCTAAGTGCTACTTGAGATCAGAAAAACTGGATGTTCTAGTTTGAAGATTTAAGCCACCAGTTAATCTGCTACCTTTTTTTGTAGTTTTGGGAGTTTCCCCCCTATATTTTCTTGGCTTACTTTTCATCTTTGAATCAGGAAGATTGTGTTGGGGCTCAAAACCTTCGAAAATTTTCCTAGGTATCGTCTTCCTTAGTAAAGTTTCGATTTTTTGTAAATTTTCAAATTCGTCGGCACTTACGAGTGATATAGCTTTTCCGGATATTCCTGCCCTACCAGTTCTACCAATTCTATGGATATAGTTTTCAGCAACCTTAGGTAATTCAAAGTTAATAACGCATTGCAACTTGCTAACATCAATGCCGCGAGCTGCAATATCAGTTGAAATAAGGATTCTTATAGTTCTTTTTTTAAATTCAGAAAGGCGCTTAGCTCTTGTACTTTGATTTTTGTCGCTGTGAAGTGTTGATGAATTTAGACCTTTTTTGTTTAAAAAAGATGAAATAAGCTCAGTATTTTTCTTTGTATTAGTAAAGATAAGAACCTGATCTAAATTTTGATCAGAAATTAACTTTGATAGAAGCTCAGGTTTAAGTTTTTTATCTACCGGAAAAACCCAATGCTTTACCAAATCAGCAGCAGTATTTTTTGATGAAACTGAGACTTCGATAGGGTCATTCAGCAATTTCCTAGAAAGACTTAAAATTTCTTTCGAAAAGGTAGCTGAATATATTAAATTTTGTCTGATATTTGGTAGTAGTGATAGAATTTTCTGAATTTCATCTGAAAAACCAAGGTCTAGCATACGATCTGCTTCATCTAGAACTAGTACTTTTAGGGCTGGAAATTTGATTGCATTTTTGCTGATCAAATCCAAAAGCCTTCCAGGGGTAGCAATAAGAATATCAGAACCCTTACGGAGACTCATCATTTGCGGATTAATCTTTGCACCCCCATAAACTACGTTTATTCGCAGCGAAGTATACTTACTATACTGGCGGGCATGCTCCCCAATCTGAATAGCGAGCTCTCTTGTGGGTGCTAGCACTAGTGATCGCCCTTGATTTGGTTTTGTTTTTCCTGCCTCCAGTAATAGTTGAAGCAATGGAAGTAAAAAGCTAGCTGTTTTACCCGTACCGGTCTGAGCGGTGGCTATAATATCCTTACCTTGAAATACTAGCGGAATTGTTTTTAGCTGAATCGGTGTTGCAAATATATATTCTTTTTCTTTTAAAGCTTTCAGTATTTGTTCCGATAGATCAAAATTAGAAAAACTCATTAGATGTTCTCATATATTTTAGAAATATTTTTAAGTGTGTCACTATAAATTCACTGAGAATTTTAAAGTAAAATATATAAAAATTTATTATACATGTAAGCAGAGATATGCATTCATAGTTTTAAAATAGATTTTAGAGAGCTAAGATAAATTTCTACTCGTAATAACTAGGCAATATCAATGAAAAATACATTATATTATATATATCTGATTCTCTTTAGTTTATGGGTTCCATCATCATACAGCGCGACTACTGAGGAGGCCTATAGCATTATTAGAAACGGGAACCCAGAGCAGGGATATAAAATGCTCCTCACTCTTGCAGATAAAAATAACGATCCAAGAGCATTTTACGGGATAGCTTTGCTTTTTAAGGAAGGATGGGGTGTAAGTAAAAATAGTAAAACAGCTATAGAGTATTATAAAAAGGCTGCAAACCTTGATCATACAAGAGCAATGTTTGATTTAGGAACTTTTTATCAAAATGGTCTTTTGTTAGAGCAAAATTACAAACAAGCTATTCTGTGGTATGAAAAAGCTGCAAATAAGGGTTATGCAGCGGCAATGTATGGTTTAGGGGGACTTTATTTCAATGGACTTGGTGTCAAAAAAGATCCAGATAAGGGTACGATTTGGTTTACCAAAGCGGCAAATATTGGATTTGAGCCCGCTATAAATTTTCTCGATGCAGTAAATAACTTGGGTATTCCCTCTGAGAACTAACTTTCTTTTATAGCAGAAATGCTATTGAAAAGTTATAATATTATATAAATTGATTTATCATAAATCTATATAATTTGGTTTTAGCATTTATAGCGCGATCAGTAAGGAAAACGTCGCTAACGGAGAAGTATTGATGATGAAATTAGGTATACCTAAAGAGATTTTTCCAGATGAAAAGAGGGTAGCAGCGACACCTGCATCTGTTCTGAAATTAATTAAGCTTGGCTATGATGTGATTATTGAGTCATCAGCAGGCAAAACAGCCCATTATGAAGACCAAGATTTCATTGATGCAGGAGCATCGATATCCAAAAAAACAGAGGACCTTTGGGCTCAAGCAGATTTTATTTTAAAAGTTAGAGCGCCGATGATAAACCCAGATACTGGGATTCATGAAGCAGAGTTGATGAAAAAAGGTGCTTATATCGTAAGCTATATTTGGCCTGCTGAAAATTCAGAATTACTTGATGACCTTGCCTCAAAGGGCGCTACAGTTTTTGCTATTGATAGCTTACCCCGTATCAGTCGCGCACAAAAAATGGATGCCCTGAGTGCTATGGCAAATATATCAGGTTACCGAGCAGTTATAGAGGCTGCCAGTTGCTTCGGACGTTTTTTTACAGGACAAGTAACTGCAGCTGGTAAAGTCCCTCCTGCGAAAATTATGGTCATTGGTGCTGGTGTTGCCGGATTGGCAGCTGTCGGCACAGCTAATAGTATGGGTGCTATTGTTAGAGCATTTGACACCCGATTAGAGGTGAAAGAACAAGTTGAAAGTATGGGTGCTCAATTTTTAGAATTAGACTTTTCAGATGAAGAGGGCGGTGGCGGTGGCGGTTACGCCAAACAAATGAGTGATGAATTTATTGCTGCTGAGATGGCTCTTTTTGCTGAACAGGCTAAAGAAGTGGATATAATTATAACAACTGCACTTATACCCGGAAGACCAGCCCCTAAGCTAATAACAGCGGCTATGGTTGAATCAATGAAATCAGGAAGCGTAGTTGTTGATTTAGCTTCAGAGCGTGGCGGTAACTGTGAATTAACAGAACCTGGAAAAATAGTAGAAAAGCATGGAGTTACTCTCATAGGTCATACAGATTTACCAAGTCGTATGGCGAAAGTTTCTAGTGATCTATATTCAAGTAATCTGGTGCATTTATTGTCCGATCTGACTCCAGAGAAGAATGGTAAACCTAATGTAGATATGGATGATGTAGTTATTCGTGGAGTGACAGTGGTTAAGGATAAAAAAATCACATGGCCTCCACCTAAAGTAGAGGTTTCAGCACCCCCAGCTTCTAAGCTAAGTGAAGAAGCAAAAGAAGTTGTTGTAAAAGAGCCCACTTTTCTAGATAAATGGCTTGGTAAAGGAACTTTATTGGCTTTGACATTAGCTGTACTTTTTGGTGTTGGAGGGTATGCACCAGAAAGCTTTTTGAGCCATTTTACAGTTTTTGTATTGTCGTGCTTTATTGGTTATCAAGTTGTATGGAATGTCACGGCATCATTGCATACTCCACTGATGAGCGTTACTAATGCTATAAGCGGAATAATTGTAATTGGAGCTATATTGCATCTAGTTGCTGCTGATGATGGTACCGTCGGAATTATGTCATTTACCGCAGTTTTGATTGCAACCATCAACATAGCAGGTGGGTTTAAAGTAACTCATCGTATGCTTAATATGTTCCGCAAATAGGAGATATAATTATGAGCACAGGTTTTGTGAGCGTTGCTTATGTTTTAGCTAGCGTGTTATTCATACTAAGTCTTGGAGGGCTTAGTCATCAGGAATCTGCCAGAAGAGGTAATCTTTTTGGTATAGCGGGCATTATAATTGCTGTTGGAGCGACTATCGCTGGTGTAAATATGGGGATTGGTAGTACTTCAACTATTATCCTAGCACTTGTTATTGGAGCTGTCATAGGCTTGTTTCTTGCCAATAAGGTAGAAATGACACAAATGCCTCAATTGGTTGCTTTATTGCATAGTTTTGTTGGTTTGGCTGCTGTTTTAGTGGGTTTTGCAGGACATCTTGATCCGTTAATAAAAACAGTTGGGGCGGAACATACCATCAAGATGGTAGAAATTTTCTTAGGTATATTTATTGGTGCTATTACTTTCACAGGATCACTTATCGCTTGTGGTAAACTCCAAGGCGTGGTGTCTAGTTCCGCTTTAACTTTGCCGGGAAGACATGCGATGAACTTGTTAGCTTTAGGGTTGGTTATTGCCTTAGGCTCATGGTTTATAAGCACAGATAGCCTAATGCCCCTAATAATTATGACGATCGTAGCGTCCGTTTTAGGTATCCATTTAATCTTAGCTATTGGCGGGGCAGATATGCCAGTCGTAGTTTCTATGCTAAACAGTTACTCAGGTTGGGCGGCTGCATCTATCGGATTTATGTTAGGTAACGACCTCCTTATAGTGACTGGCGCTTTAGTGGGCAGTAGTGGTGCAATTTTGAGTTATATTATGTGTCGCGCAATGAATAGGTCTTTCGTTAGTGTCATTTTAGGAGGTTTTGGCCAAACGTCTGGAAGTTCAAGTGCAGGATCAGCTGACGGTGATTTAGTAGCCCTAGAAACTTCTACTGAAGAAGTCTGTGAAGAATTGCTTTCTGCCCAATCCGTAATAATCGTGCCTGGTTATGGGATGGCAGTTGCACAAGCTCAAAATGCAGTTGGTGAAATCACCAAAATACTTCGTGATAAAGGGATATCAGTTCGTTTTGGCATACATCCCGTAGCTGGTCGATTACCAGGACATATGAATGTTCTATTAGCAGAAGCCAAGGTTCCATACGATATCGTATTAGAAATGGATGAACTAAATGATGATTTTCCAGATACCGATGTTGTGCTTGTGATAGGAGCAAACGATACAGTAAACCCAGCTGCTATGGATGATCCAGACAGCCCTATTGCTGGAATGCCTGTATTGGAGGTATGGAAATCAGGACAAGTGGTTATACTCAAACGTGGAATGGCTTCGGGTTATGCTGGTGTTGAAAATCCTTTGTTCTTCAAAGATAACTCACGCATGCTGTTTGGTGACGCGAAAGAAAGCGTTGATAAGCTACTTGGAATATTAAGGGTTGGTTGATCAAAAAAACTAAGCGCTACGAGTATCTTTATTGATGTGCTCATGACACTTCCTCATGCCTATTTTTTTAGGGCAAACCTCTGAATATGCTAAAAAATAAAGTAAATTTTAAGAAACTCCTTAATAGTAAATGGACGTCAGTTAGCCCAATCAATAAAGAAAAGCACTTTATGGTCATTCAGGTTGGTCATAATGAGAAAGGCGAAATATCATCTTGCTTTATTGAAGCTATTCTATCAAACCATATAACTGCTTTAGATTGGAGAGAACTAAAAGACCCGAAAATTTGGTTGAATGGTTGGATATGAAGATAGTTCTAGTGAACGATAAAATGCAGACTGATTATAAATATAGTTTGGTTGCTCCTACTGGCGATAATTTTAATGCTATCTTTCAACCGCAACTGACCCCAAAAGAGATGTTGAAGTTGGGCGTTTTTGGTGGAAAATATTTAAATGATTGCAAAAGTGAATATCCTAAAGATTGGTTTTTAAACGCTAAGCTTAGCCCCTCCAAGAAAAATATAAAATTAAATTATTTCTCTGTTGATGCATCCCAGCCATTAAGTGAGTGGAATAAGAAGGGTTGGATTCACCCCAAAGATCCTCGTGGTTGGTTTCAATGGTATTGTCGATATTATTTAGGCAGAAGAATGGAGGATGAGGACTTAAGACAGATTAAACGATGGAGATCTTTTAGTAGGCATGCAGGAGCTATAAAAAAGTATTGTGAGCCCTATGATTTCAGTTGCAGAAAAAAACAAAGACAGGCTCTATTGCACTGGGCCTATGATTCCAGAGAACTATAAAGATTATTTCATAGACGTTACTATTTGACTCAAATATAAATTAGATGGTTACTTCTTTTTTTGTAAGTTTTTCTTTGTGGCTTTATTTTTTTTGGTTCCAGCTGCTTTGCCTGAATTTTTAATCTTTTTTGGACCACAGTAGTCTGCCTTTAACCCCTTAAGCACCCTTTTTTGAAATCGAATTTTAAGATATCGCTCAATACTAGACATTTGATTCCAATCATTAGCTTCAATTAAGGAGATTGCTGTACCTTTTTTTCCAGCTCTTCCGGTTCTTCCAGCACGATGAATATACTCATCTCCTGATGATGCAATATTGAAATTCAGTACTATTTCAACATCATTGATATCTAAACCACGAGCTGCCAAGTCAGTAGCTACAAGAATCTCTATGCTACCACTATGGAATTTTGCTATAACAGCCTTGCGGTCATTTTGAGAGATTTCTCCATGTATAAATGCGGAACGGTATTTTTTATATCTTAAAAAGTTACTAAGTTGTTCGCATTGAATTCGTGTTTTACAAAAAATAAATATTTTTTTTGCTTTTTCTTCATTAATAAGAGCTACTATTAATTCTTCTTTATGTTTTTTGTTATCACATAAAACTATCTGTTGTGAAATTTGTGGAGGACATTGCCTCGCTGAATTTATCTCTATTAATTCAGGGTCTTTAAACATTGTCTTGATTTGCTTAAAACCTTTGTGATTCAGCGTGGCAGAAAATAATAAATTTTGCTTATTTTGATTACAGCTTTTGGAGATTATTTGCATTTCATCAGCAAAACCCATATCAAGCATTCGATCTGCTTCATCTAATATTAGTATCTCTAAATCGCTAAAATCAGTTGTGCCTTTTTCAATATGCTCCACTAACCTTCCCGGTGTGGCTATAATTATTTCAGGATTTTTTCTTAAAGTTGCGACTTGATGTTTGAATGCTTCGCCGCCAATAATTAGACCGGATTTAATATATGTAAAAGATGCCAGCTGTTTTAAGAAGGCTTGTGTCTGGATTGCTAGCTCACGAGTTGGTAAAAGAATCAAAGAACGGGTACTAGATCGAGGAGCATCATTTTCTAGCATAAAATGTAATGTAGGTAGCAAAAAAGTTGCAGTTTTCCCGCTACCTGTTTGCGCCGATACCATAATATCTTTACCTTCTTGTATTAGCGGGATTATCTTTTTTTGGACATCTGTTGCTTCAACCAACGAAATCTTTTCGAGAGCTTTTAGTAGCTGTTTGTGTATTGCAAGCGATTGAAAATTCACTAATTAAGTCACCTGATTAAAAATATTAATTTTAATCTCTATTGATAAATTCTAATGTTGTTTGATTTTATTTTTTGTAATACTTCTTGAAAAATAGAAGAATTCTGTAAGCGTACTCTTTAGTTAGAGATATCTTTCCCCAAATTTCCTCACCAAGTAAAAGCAAGCATGGGGTCAAAATAAGAGTTAATACAGTGGCAAATGTCAAACCTCCAGCAATTGCACTAGCAAGCTGTGTCCACCATTGTGTGGATGGAGCCCCAAAACTTATATTTCGATTAACGAGATCTATATTCATTGCTAGGACCATTGGCATCAATCCTAGAACAGTTGTAAAAGCAGTTAGAAAAACTGGTCGAAGTCTTCTCCTCCCGGTTTCAAGTGCGGCATCATACGGGTTAAGACCATTTTTTTTCATTCGATTGTAAGTGTCTATTAGCACTATATTATTGTTTACAACTATTCCGCCTAACGCAATGATCCCAAGGCCTACCATAACTATCCCAAATGGTTGAGATGTGATTAGGAGACCTAAAAGTACCCCCGTAGTAGAAAAGACTATTGCAGATAAAACTATTAATGACTGATAAATATTATTAAATTGCGTAACTAAAATTAAGGTCATCAATAATAATGCAGTTAAAAAAGCACCAATGAGGAATTGCATAGCTTCACGCTTTTCTTTATCTTCTCCTTTAAATTTTATATATACCTGTGAGCCAGAGGCCAATGGCTTGAGTAATCTTATTAGCTCCTTTAGTTGAGTATCCGGTAGCACTCCTTCAGCAACATCTGCCCTTAAAGTAGTTGTTCTTCGTGAATCCACTCTTGCTATGGAGCCACTTTTAGGAGCAGGCTCAACAGTTATGAAGTTTTTAACTGGTATCATTCCTACATTAGTCGAGATACGCAATTCATTCAATTGATCTAAATGACGATCATCAATAGGATATCTAACCACAACGTCAACTTCATCATCATTGTCGTCTGGTCGATAATCAGTTACTTTTATGCCTGAAGCAATCAGCTTTACTGATTGTCCTAGTAAAGCTATGTCGGCTCCGTAACGAGCAGCTAGAGCTCTATCAACAGCTATTTGCCACTCAATACCAGGTAGGGGCAGATCATCCTCGATGCCTATATAGCCGCCTTGATTATTCATTATTTCTCGAACTTTTTTTATAGCTGGAGGAACTAAAGAAAAGTCATAAGAACTAAACTCAAGCTGAATAGGTTTGCCTGAAGCTGGCCCATCTTTTGATTTTATAAATTCAACTTTAATCCCTGGAATATCTGAAGTTAAACGTTGCATTTCACTGAATATTTCCGTAGCCGGTCGCCTTTTATCCCAATCAACAAACTCTAACTTGATTGAGCCAATTAAATCTGCAGCATTATTATTTCGGGTTACCTTATTGAATGATCTTGCATATATTGACCGAAGTTCGTCCATGCTACCTATTCGGCTCTCAACTTTTTTTACGATCTCATCTTTTTCATATATTGACAGATCGCCCCGCGCATGAATTTGTATTAATCCAAATTCAGGTTCAATATCAGGAAAAAACTCAAGCCCTTTATTTAAAAAACTATATAAAATAAAAACACTCACCATGATTAAAAAAGAAATTCCGAGTGTCTTACCGGGCATCATCAAAAGCTTCCTTAGGAGCTCAGTATATTTTTCTGTTATAGGGCCATCCACTGTTTTTATTGTAGGAATTGTGTTTTGATTCAATACTTTACCTAATACAGGCAGAAAAATTAACGCCATAGATAAAGATGCAGATAGAGCAATTATGACTGTGATAGGTAGGAATTTCATGAATTCACCAACCATACCCGGCCAAACAAGGAGAGGCATAAATACAGCGAGTGTTGTTATTGTCGAGGTTGTTATTGGCCATGCCATGCGTTTAGCGGCCGATAAGTATGCTTCATAAGGCATCATTCCTTCACTCATTCGTCTATCAGCTAGCTCAATTACGATAATAGCCCCATCAACCAACATACCTACAACAAGAATTAGACTAAAAAGAACAACAATATTTAACGTATAGCCGAGAGAGTTTAATACAAGTATTGCAGCAAGAAATGAACTCGGTATTGCCAAACCAACAAGAAGGGCTGATCTGAAGCCTAAGGCTGCTATCATCACAATAACAACAAGAATAATTGCTGAAAGAATATTATTTTGGAGATCATTCAGCATATTTCTAATTTTATTTGACTTATCTTGCATGTAGCGAATTTCTAAAGAGGCTGGTAGCAAGCGACGCTCGTTTTCTATGAGTCCCTTAACATTATTTACGGTCTCGATTATATTAGCGCCAACTCTCTTTTTGATTTCAAGTGTTACTGCGAGCTTTCCTTCGACACGTGCAAATCCGGTCGGATCTTTATAACTTTTTTTGACAGTCGCAACATCGCCGAATGTAACAACACGATCCCCCACAACCTTTACTGGTAAATTCAAAGCATCATCTAGATTTTCGATCACACCCGGTACTTTAAGTACAAGTCGACCAGCTCCAGAATCTATAGCACCTGCTGCAACTAATAGATTGTTGTTCCGTATAAAGGAAAAAAGCTCATCATATTTAACCTCATAAGTTTCCATTACTGCTGGATCAACTAATATCTCAAGAATTGACTCTCTATCTCCACCTATGTTCGCTTCCAGAACCCCAGGTAATGATTCAATTTGGTCTTGCATAGACCTAGCAATCTTAACTAGAGTTCTCTCAGGAATTGCACCGGAGAGGGATACGGTTAACACTGGAAATAAGGCTACGTTTATTTCGATTACTTTTGGCTCATCTGTGTCATCTGGAAGCCTAGTTTTAGCTGTATCTACTTTTTCCCGTACATCTGATTTTGCTTTTTTGCTATCAAAGCCTGCATTAAACTCAAGTTGAACCGAAGCATAACCCTCTCCAGAGTTGCTTCGCATTTCTTTTAGTCCAACTATTGACTGTAATTCTTTCTCCATTGGTTTGACAAGCAACCTCTCAGCATCCTCAGGGGATATGCCCTCATGTCTCATAGAAACGTAGATAAAAGGAATAGCAATATCTGGTTCAGCTTCTTTGGGTATATCCTGATATGCAATAGCACCAAAAATTAATACAAAGAGTAGTGTTAAGAGTACTGTTCTACTTCGCGAAAAAGATAAATCGATAATTGTCATCAGACAAATGGCCTCAGGATGTGGGAATCTGTTCTACAGATTCCCCTTCTTCAACAAAACCATTGCCTTGGGTGATGATTTTAATTTGATTGGGTAGCCCTGTTACCCATACCCCTTCTTTTTTAGTACGTAGAATTTCAATTTTATGGAAGTTAACAATATTTTCTTTAGTGACAGATTTGATTCCTATGTTACCTTCCATATCTAGTGAAAGAGTTGCTGGAGAAACAAAGTGGGCAGTTACAGACCCTGTGATTATTTCAATCTTAGCGCTTGCACCGGATTTTATTCCTTCGTGAGGATTATTTAGTTGAGCCTCAATTCTGAAACTGTGGGTTTTTGAATCTCCTGAATTGGCAATATATGTCAGAGTTGCATCTGATCTCTTGCCATTCAGCAAAAAAATGTTTACCTTTTGACCAAGCTGAAGTCTTTCAATATTTTGCTGGGAGACATAGCCTGTAGCTTTTAGGCTTGATTCGTCTAAAAGAGTAGCTAGAGGCTCTCCCTTTTCGACATAACTGCCTACCTCTACAATCTGTTCTTCTAGTATTCCGCTAAATGGCGCCTTTATTAATATATTTCCACGCTCTATAGATATCTTCTTGATATTGGATCTCAAGATAGATAATTCTTTCTGAGCCTCTATTAATCTGATTGGTTTGGATTGGTCACTTGGCGCTAAGTTCTTCAGTTGGGTTATCTTATCTAAATTTTTAGAAATTTTTGCTTTAGCGATAAAAAATTGTGCTGAACGATCAACATTGGCAAGTCTGAATATAAGATCTCCATCCGATATGTAAGCACCCTCATTCTCAACGATCTCTAGTACATGTGCGGCTGTATGAGATTTAATTTCTATTTTTCTGAATGGCTCAACTTCACCTTGTATGATAATTGTGTCTTTAGCTTCTTCTGATTTTATATCTGAAACCTCAACGGTCATCTTTTGTTTTAATAGATTTTTATTCGATAAATCAGCGCTTTTTCCACTGAAAAATATCCCACTGAGCATCCATACTAATACTACCAAGCTTACGATCAGCGGTAATCGATTAGATTTCTTCAAAATGGTTTTTTTAAAGTAGGCCATTAATTTTTCTTCATTAATCATTACAAACACTATCCATTCTTTTGTAGAAATTTATATCTTTAAAAAAGTTTCAAGCCCCTATGTTATCTTACATTTAAGTGAACGGCTGAAATTATTTAATTTTTTTTCGTGTTAATACGACTTCACTACCAATAAAAAAAATACTATTGTATAAAAAATATCTAGTTAATATTTATTAAAATTTCATAATTAAGTCTTTATAATAACGGTATAATTTATTATTTGGGATAACTATGCTTTTTCGAACTAGAAAAATGATTAGCGCTAAAGATTTAAATTCAAATGGCACTCTTTTTGGTGGTCGAGTTTTATCATGGATAGATGAAGAGGCATTTATATTTGCAACTTGTCAAATCGGATCTGAAAAATTAGTTACAAAAATGATTTCTAAGGTTGAGTTTATTTCTACAGCAAGAATTGGAGATATAATAGAAATAGGCACAGAATTGATAAGCCTTGGTACTACCTCGCTGACGCTCTCTTGTGTAGTTAGAAACAAAAAAACAACAAATATTATTACTCAAGTTTCCGATTTGGTTTTCGTGCATGTTGATGTCAATGGTAAACCTAAGCCACACGGGGTAACTGAGGCAATCAAAGATATCGTATCAGAGCTAAAGAGTGATCATGGCTGACATCACAACTTTATATATTAATTAGTGAATTGATTGTTCATCGCAAATTTTTTGAGCATCAGTGATATTTAGAGTTCCTTCATAAATCGCTCTTCCAGTTATAGCGCCAAATATGTTGGGCTGTGCAGTGTTATTAAGCGCTAGAATATCATCCATATTAGTAATGCCTCCCGATGCAATAACTGGAATAGAAGTGGCTTTTGCCATTGTGACAGTAGATTCAACATTGACACCCTGCATCATCCCATCACGATCTATATCTGTATAAATAATAGCATTCACACCATCGTGTTCAAATTTTTTTGCTAAGTCGGTAGCTTTTATTTTAGATACTTCAGCCCAGCCATCAGTTGCAACTAGACCTTTTTTTGCATCAATACCAACAATGATATGGCCAGGGAATTCTCTACACATCTCTGTGACAAAACTTGGTTCTTTTACAGCTTTAGTACCAATTATAACGTACTCGACACCAGCATTAAGGTAGGCTTCAATGGTACTACCATTCCGGATTCCACCACCAATTTGAATGGGTATTTGAGGATAATTTCTCGCAATTTCTTTAACTGCCTCACTGTTGATTGGATTCCCTGCAAAGGCTCCGTTTAGATCAACTAGATGCAGTCGTCTTGCACCTGCCTCAATCCAGCGACGAGCCATATCAAGTGGACTGCCACTAAAAATAGTCGAATCCTCCATACGGCCTTGTCTGAGGCGAACACATTTTCCATCTTTTAGATCAATTGCGGGTATAATTAACAAAAAATATTCCTATTAGTCAGTTTATTGCGATTAAGATCCATCCCATCTTATAAAATTTTCAAGTAATTGTAGCCCAGCTGAATGACTTTTTTCAGGATGAAATTGTACCGCAAATAAATTCTTTGCTGCTAATGCTGAAGCAAAGTTAATTGAGTAGTTAGTACTTCCGGTTATAGTTTCCAATGAAGAGTTAGCGGCAAAATAACTATGCACAAAATAAAAATATTCATTCTGCTCTATTTTATGCCACATTGGGTGATCAGTTGCTTGATGAACTTGATTCCATCCCATATGTGGAACTTTCAGCCTTTCATGATTTTCATTTTTTATCTTATAGCCAAAAAATTTAGCATTACCTTGAAAAATACCCAGACAATCGATCCCATCGTTTTCTTCGCTGTTTTGAAGTAGCGCTTGCATTCCCAAACAAATACCAAGAACTGGTTTTTCAGCAATAGATTCAATTATTAATTTATCAAATCCAAGACTTTTAATGTTAGACATACAGTCTTTTATGGCACCAACTCCCGGAAAAACTAATCGATCTGCATCAATTATTTCTTTTGGGTTTTGCGTGACTATTACTTTAGCTTTTGGGGCAACTTTCTCTAAAGCTTTAGATACAGAATGTAAATTGCCCATTCCGTAATCAAGTACCGCAATTAGTTGTTCAGATTGACTCATAAGCCACGTTTTTCCTAGTTTCGCAGTATTTATTTCAGCGTGTATAATGGTGTTTTAGCTACAGAATTATGAAATTATCACCATATGTTTCAATCAAAAAAATTACCGCTATTATAACGATTATCCCATCAAAGTTATTAGGAGGCTAGCTAAATGCCCTGTTAAGTATGATAGAAGCTTAAAGCTCAAAGTGGAGTACAGGAGGAGGTTGATATGAGTATGAAGAAAAAGATAGTGCTTTGGTTGTTTGTTTTTACTGTATCAATTCCGCTGTGGTGGTCAATGAGTTGGACTTATAATCCTTTTTAATTATTGTTCTATCAGTCAACTAGCCTCATTACATTTCATTACAGACTGCTTTTAGAATTGCTTCTGCTGATGAGCTAGATTCAGGATATTCCCACTCTTGATTTTTAGGGCTGTAATTATTCTCTCTATCCTCAGATCCAAGACCCATAGGTTGTTTATAGTTAATAAAACTCAAATCCTGATAACGCATTAACATACAATCAACTTTTTTATGAGTTTTTCCAGATAAATGACCATGCATGCATGCTTCTGGGCTATCAGACAAAGTCCAAAAATAAGAATGTCCACCCTGTTTTTTAATACTTTCAAAATCCACATAGTAGATAGTTCCATCAGCAATTTTAGCCACTTTAGTCCACTCACTAAAAGAAGGCGATGAGAAAGCTAATATAAGTATGAGTATGCATGTGGTGATTAGAGTTTTCATTTCTTAATCCCTATTCTTTTACCAGCCAAACCAAGATTTAGATTCTATGCCATTTTTACGCGCTGTTTTCTTTTCAAGCCCTTACATAAAAAAGGCTATAGAGTAGATATAAAAGGCTGACCTTCCTGCAATCAAGCACCGCAATGGATATATTTAATTTAATCATAAGAAGGTAATTATCATCAAAAGATTAGGTTGCGGTGTATTTATGTAACTAATTATTTTTTTGTGATTCTACAAAGTTCCTTTTGTTGACGGCATTACACCTTGCATCCTAGGGTCAAGCTCTATAGCCATTCGTAGCGCTCGTCCAAAGGCTTTAAATATAGTTTCAATTTGATGATGGGTGTTGCTTCCGCGAATATTATCGATATGTAATGAGATACCAGCATGGTTAACAAAACCCTGAAAAAATTCATAAGTTAAATCTACATCAAAATCCCCCACCTTGGGACGACAAAAATCTACAAACATTTCCAGACCCGGTCTTCCTGAGAAGTCCACTACAACTCTTGATAAAGCTTCATCTAATGGAACATAAGCATGCCCATAACGACGAATACCTTTTTTATCTCCCAACGCATTCTTAAATGCTTGACCAATAGTGATCCCCACATCCTCAACGGTATGATGATCATCAATTTCAGTATCACCATTTGCCTTAACAGTAATGTCAATTAAACCATGTCGTGAAATTTGGTCTAGCATGTGGTCTAAGAAGGGAACTCCTGTTTCAAAATCAGCCTTACCTGCTCCATCAAGATTAACTTCAACAGTAATTTGAGTTTCAAGAGTGTCACGACTTACTTTGGCTGTCCGTTCTGTCATAGGTTTTTCTCCAAATGCTGAGTCTTACATGGTATCAAACAGCCTTAAAAATTTAGCTTACTAGTACGAATAATACCCTAAAAGATTATGATCACATATACAGATCATTAAGTCAGTAATATTATAGTACCAGCGGCTGAGCCCTTCCAGAACAACGAGGTATTTATTCCAGGTTTAAGTAAGAAAATTTCTATTTTTCTGGATAAAAGTACTAATTATTTATAAAAAATTGAATAAAATCATTCATTGAAACCAAAAATCAGATTATATTGATCTTTGTAAGATTGTCTTCTTTCTAGGTTAATTAAAAGATAACAATATATATAAGGGGTATATACATTGAAATTACTGAGATCTTTTATTTGGCTCATAGGTATATCCATTCTAGGAGCTGTTATAGCCGGCACATTTTTTATTTATGGAGTGGACCTTAATGATTATAAGCCAAAAATTTCTAAGCTTGCTGAAAACAAACAAATTAATTTAGTGATAGATGGAGATCTTGGCTGGTCATTTTTTCCAAGCTTAGCAGTCACAACGGGGGATGTATCGATATCAGGAAAAGATATCCCAAGTATTACATTTGAAGAAGCCAGTTTTAGTGTTGATTGGTTAGCAATATTGGGAAAAACACTTCGCCTAAAAGCTATAACAGTTATAAATGCAAATATAAGTGTCACAGAAACTGAAGAGCAAGATAGCAGCTCCGGTGCTGCCGACACAGAAAATAAAGTGAAATCAAATAATCCTGATCCATCAAGTCTTCCTTTTGAGCTAGATATAGCAAGCTTGAATATTAAAAACTCTAAGCTGACTATGGTGGATGCAAACCAAAAATTAATAGAATTTGATGAAATTTATCTTACTGGGAAGGATATTAATTTAGATGACAATATCTTCTCTGCAGTAATAGATTTTTCAGGGGTGCTTAAGATTGATGGTGCCCCTTCTTTACCTGCTGAGGTGAATCTTGAAGCTGAATATAATATTGATAAGCATCATGTAGAACTTAAAACTTTCAGGAGTGATATTGGTTTGACTCAATTAGAAGGAAAACTAATAGCACATAGTTTGCTAGATGCCCCCACAGGGGAAGGTAGCATATCAATTATAAATAATAACTTAGATGAGTTGCCTTTTGAGGGTATTCCAAAAGAATTAAAAAGATTAGCTATACAAATGAGTTTCTCTGTATCTGAAACATCGATAACTATAAGTAATATAGCGAGTACATTTAATGACTTTACTTTAACTGGAGATGCTTCACTAAAACTTGAAGGTCGACGTGAGTTAAATATAAAACTTGCTGGCTCCGATCTTATTTTTCCAGCGGGTGAATCAAAGAACAGTAAAGCGCAAATTAAAAATACAAAAAATGATAAGAAAAATCAACATCAGGCTGTTTTTTTAGCACCGATATTTGCACCTTTTTCTTATCTTCAGGGGGGCAAAGGCCACATAGAAATTAATCTAGATAGCTTTTCTTTTGATCAAATACTAGCTAAAAATATCCATTTCAATTTATTTTCAAATAAGGAGATTATCCAGATAGCAGATTTATCTGGTGAAATTTTTGATGGAACCTTTAAATTTACTTCACGTATTAATACAGGTGATAGTAATAGTGCAAAATTTACTAATAATTTCAGAAATTTAGATATAAAACAGATAATAGCCTCCCTGAGTGATTTTTCGGATATTGATGGACTACTTTCGGCAGATTTTAACGGTGTTAGTCGAGGCATTACTCAGGATGAATTTTTAGAAAATATTAATGGTGCTGGTAGCATAGAGGCAAAAAAATTAAGGTTAAATAAATTTAATTTTGAAAAGAGCTATTGTGATATGGCAGCTATAATCGAAAAACGTTCTTTTTCGGAATATGCATGGCCTAATTATACTAAAGTAAAAAATTTAGAGTCGGAATTTTTATTTCATAAGCAAATTATCACTATACCGAATTTTAGCAGTGGAATAGGTAATTTATCCGTTAAAGGTGACGGTAAGATAAATTTAAATGACCAGTCCTACAATTTGCTTTTAAAAGCTAACTTAGGGGGAGATAAAACCTCTGAAAATGGTTGCCCAATAAAAAGTAAAAGTATAATAAATAAAGATATGCCTCTACGCTGTAAAGGAACTTTTGAAGTCAATGGAAGCGCTCTTTGTTTGCCAGATCAAGAATTTATCAATCAGATACTTAAGAAAAAAATAAAAGATAAGTTATTTGATAGTTTGCTAAATTCTAAGCTATCCAAACCCAAAATTAATCAGCCTGGCGAAGATATTGAGATAAAACCTGATGACATAAAAGAACAGGTCATAGATACCTTACTGAAAGGCATATTTAGATAGTGATCAGTCCGGATACTAAAAAAACACCTATCCCCAAATCAGATATTTTTTCGATTAAATTATTGCAGTGGTTTGATTTTTTTGGTCGAAAAGATTTGCCATGGCAAAAAAATCCCTCAGCCTATTCTGTATGGGTTTCTGAAATAATGTTGCAGCAAACACAAGTAAGTACTGTTATCCCTTACTATGATCGTTTTATGAAAACCTTCCCAGATCTAGAAGCTTTAGCGAAAGCTAGCGAAGATTTGGTTTTTCATCATTGGAGCGGACTTGGCTATTATGCGCGCGCTAGAAATTTACATAAAACAGCAAAAATTATTTCATCTAACCTTCAAGGTATATTTCCAAACACGCAGGAAACCCTAGAGAGTTTGCCAGGAATAGGGCGCTCTACAGCAGGAGCAATATGCGCAATTGCCTATAAGAAAAAGGTATCTATACTAGATGGCAATGTTAAAAGAGTTCTTGCAAGACACGAAGCAATCGACGGCTGGACTGGACATAGCAAAACATTGAAGTTGTTATGGGCAGCAGCTGGAAATTACACTCCGACTGTGAGAGTTGCAGATTACACACAAGCCATCATGGATTTAGGTGCTACTCTATGTACTCGATCAAAACCAAAATGTCATAAATGTCCTGTTAGTTATGACTGTAAAAGCTTTATTGCAGGAAATCCTGAAAATTATCCGAAAAAAAAACCTACTAAAAAGATACCTTCTAAATCAGTTTATTTTTTAATTATGATTAATCTGGACGGTAAGTTATTGATGCAAAAGCGAGCAATTAATCAACTTTGGGGTGGTCTATGGGCGTTTCCAGAGTGTAATAATATAACAGAAATTTCTAGCTCTTGTGATGAGTTTGGCCAATCTGCAAAAACATGGTCAATACTTCCCTCTAGTCGTCATTCTTTTAGCCATTATCACTTAGATTATTCACCAGTCATGATAGAATCACTGACACAGAATATAAAGTTAAATAGAAAGGATATTCTTTGGTACGATCTCGATAAACCGTATGAGATTGGAATGCCAAAACCGGTAACTGATCTATTGTTAAAAATAAAAAAAAGGTACTAGCATATGGCGCGCATGGTGGTCTGTAAAAAGTTGGGAAAAGAGTTAGAAGGATTAGATG
Organism: uncultured Porticoccus sp.; assembly: GCA_964276025.1. Lineage (GTDB taxonomy): Bacteria > Pseudomonadota > Gammaproteobacteria > Pseudomonadales > Porticoccaceae > Porticoccus. The sequence continues at coordinate 752,266 of CAXYDD010000002.1, forward strand.
GTCCTCCTTTTCCAGGTCCAAAAGGGTTAGAAATTTTTGATAACATATCTAAGAAAGCATGGAATGATTGGCTTGAGCATCAAACTCGAATAATCAATGAAAAACATTTAAATATGATGGATATTTCAGCACGCACTTATATTAATGAACAGAGAGAAAAATTCTTTGCAGGCGACGAAATAGATCAGGTCGAAGGCTATATACCACCTAAAATATGATTTTCACTATTATAGTGTTGACGATATAAAGTTGAGGAGGTTTAATACCCGCCAGTTTTGAGCGTACGCTCAATAGATTTTTGCCCAGATAGCTCAGTTGGTAGAGCAGAGGATTGAAAATCCTCGTGTCGGTGGTTCGATTCCACCTCTGGGCACCAGTTTTTATTTCACCCATCTCTGATTTAGTGCTTAAGCAAGATCACAGCAAATAACCCAGAATTTGTTCATAAAAAAAGAAAAGAGATTATAAGAAATGAAAACGCTAGCTATAATCCTTCTGTTTACTTCTTCTTTATGCTTGGCTGAACAGCGTCTTTTGACATCTCAAGACGTACTATCAGGATTTCCTCTCTGTGCCATATCTTCATCTTATGGTCAAAGATGCAAAGTTTTTAGTGATAAGGAGCAAGCTGCATTTACCCCATCAAAGATTGAAGATATAACGGGTATAGAAAAAGCAGCCAATACACTTCATGTTACAACAGATGACTGGGTGTATAGTTTTTCTATCAGCAATACTGATGCAAATAAAGCAATTTTAAGATTTACTGATGATGCCAAGCTGAGTACCTACCTCTCTAGTACAAAGTTTGATGTTCACTGGAATGAGAAAAGAAAGAGCTGGTTTATGGTAGGTGAAATTACTGATTATACTACTGATAATTCAGAAGATAAGGGAAAGTATATTTCTTATCCTGAGCCGATGCCATTTTATTTGAAGAACTAGATATGAAAAATCTATTCTCGATTAAATATACGTTAATTTACATTTTATTAGTGCCATTTATTAACTGGACCTTCAGCTGGGCAGTAATTTGGGAGATTTTTCCTGGTTGGGCTTTTAACCCAGTGACAGTTGTAACCGGCCTGGTTCTAGTATTTCGTGACTTCTCTCAACGCGAAATCGGTCATAAGGTGCTTATCGCCATGTTTATTGGCTTATGTCTCACCTATATTACAACTGGGGCTGATCTAGCTCTAGCTAGTGGCTTAGCTTTTATTATTGCTGAACTGGTCGACTGGACGCTTTACACGTTCTCAAAATTGCGCCTATCATCTCGGGTATTATTATCATCGGCTTTGGCTGCGCCAATTGATACCAGTGTATTTTTATTTATGGCACAAACCATAGTACCGGGGATGTTCACGGTGCCAAACATCACAATGTCAATAACAGGTAAGCTAGCAGGGGCGTTTGTTGTATTTGTAATGTTACGAAGCCGCAAACTTTAACTATAAACTAGCTCTCTAATATATAATTTTTATTGGGTTTTAAAGCGTTTTTAGTAGGGTTTTACGTTTTTGTTTTTATTCAAAAAAAGAAAAAGTAACGATATTTGAATAATTATCCACATTATTTTCTAAACACGAAATTTTTCCAAAACTAATTTTGAAATATATTTCAACGCTTTCTCGTGAGTTGCCTCAAGCTTTAAGGGTGGAGCGACACCAGCTTCATACGCCTCCCTCCATCGTAGTATACACAGACACCATTTGTCGCCAGCTTTCAGCCCAGGAAATTCATATTCAGGGATTGGTGTAACGAGATCGTTTCCTTTTGATTTAGTAAAGTTGAGAAACTCATCTGTAATTAAGGCGCAAGCTATATGTGTTCCATAGTCCATAGAATTTGTGTCGCAATAACCATTTCTTAAAAATCCAGTCATAGGAGCACAACAACATGACTCTAAATCTGTACCCAAGACATTTTTTGCTTTCTTCCCCTCCATTAGCATCTTTATTCTCCATAACATATCAGGCTTATAGACTGACAGTCATTTTGCTTCAAAAATTTTATAGATATATACAGTAATCATGTCAGCCAAGTTAAAAATTCAATAACCTTAAAGTTAAGAAATTGATAAACATTTAGATCATCAGCGCCGAAAGTGATAAGAGCAAAAAAAATAATAAAAATTAGATTTAGGACCCAAAAAATTTTAAGCACTGATTTTTCACCACTCTTGAATAAATAAATTAAAAAGCTGATCTGATTTAAGTTTTTCAATTTCAAGCATATTGCTATGTATTAATTCAACAACCTCCAGCGCCTCCTTGCTACCTTGCTTAGCCGCAAGCCTATAATATAAATATGCCATTGCCTCACTTTTCTCTTCACGAAGATTGTCTTCACCTTTAAAAAATAAATTTCCAAGGAGGAGACTTGCTTTTTCATGACCTTGCTTGCTTGCTTTTTCATACCATTCAACTGCTTTCCTATGATTTTTTTGGATACCGGAACCTGTATGATATGAAACTCCAACATTAAACATACCATCTCTATTTCCTTGCAAAGCGGCCTCTAAAAACCAAACATTAGCTTTAGAGAAGTCTTTTTCCACACCATTACCTGTGGCATAAATCATCCCTAGCTCCATTTGACTGTTACTATCACCTGATTCTGCCGATTTTCTACATTCTTCAAAATTTGAACAAATTGAGTCTGAAAAAGCATATGAGGTTAATCCAAAAAGCAAAACGAAATAGTGTATTCTCAATTTCATATTAATTTTTTACAGCTTAATAATTTATCGGGTATCTTAAGAGTTATAATATCAAAATTGGTAATAATTGTGTGAAACAAAGTAACTTTGATTTATGGATAATGAAAAATGAAAAAACCACTAGAAACCATAACCCTCTCTAATGGTGATAAATATATTGGTGAGCTAAAAGACGGCCATATCAATGGCCAGGGTACTTTGTATTTAGCTAATGGCATTTTTTATAAAGGTGAATTTAAAAAAGGGGCATTTCACGGTAGAGGTGTTTTAAATAATCCAATTATTGGTGTATATACAGGCCAATTTAATAATGGTCATGCTTGTGGCGAAGGAGAGATGATTTACACCATCGGACATATATATACGGGTCAATGGAAAAATAATAAGAAGCAGGGTTATGGAACTTATATAGACGATACTGGAGGCAAATATGAGGGTCAGTGGCAGAACGATAAAAAACATGGAGAAGGAACTTTAGGTTTTGATGATGGCAATAAATATTCTGGTAGTTGGCTGAATGGAAGAAAACAAGGAAAAGGTAAATATTCATATCCTGACGGTTCCAGCTATGTAGGCGAGTTCCTTAATGGTGAGTATCATGGTCGTGGAATCTACACATATCCCGATGGTGGCAATTATTCAGGTGAGTATGAGTTTGGTAAGGCCAATGGACAGGGCGCACTTACCAAGCCAGGTATTGGAAAATACGTCGGTGGTTTTATGAATGATAAAGAACACGGAAAAGGTACTTTTATTGATATAAACGGTGAAGAGTATGCATGTGAATGGAGAGATGGCAAAAAGACAGAAGACTAATGATCCTTAAACTGATCATTACAATATTATATATAAGTTCCACGCTTAATTTATACGCAGCACAAATCTCTGATCAGCGCGATCCAGAGGTTTTTTCATTAAAAAAACAAAATAAAATTATATTAACTAACATTAAGCATGAAAACTTAAAAAAAGAGAGCCTGCCGGTTATCGCAGATAATTGGATGGTTGTTACGGCAAACATTCAGGCGTCTAGAGCAGCAGCAAAAATTCTAGAAAAAGGTGGTACTGCAGTTGATGGAATGATTGCAGCACAGCTCGTGCTAGGTTTAGTTGAGCCAGAATCATCCGGCTTAGGCGGCGGGGCATTCCTGCTATATTACGATAATGACAGTAAAAAAATCACCTCTCTTGATGGAAGGGAAACAGCACCATTAAAAGTAACACCCTCTATGTTTCTCACTAAGGATGGTAGTCCACTAAAATTTGTAGATGCTGCTATAGGGGGCAGGTCTGTGGGAGTACCAGGTACTCCTGCGTTGCTTGAACAGGCTTATTTAAAATGGGGAAAACTTAAATGGCCTTCATTGTTTGAAGAGGCAATTAGCTTGGCTAATAATGGTTTTATAGTTTCCAAAAAATTAAGTTCCTCTATTGAAAGTCATTATGAATCAATATCAAAAATCAAAAGAACCAGAGATTACTTTATTCCTATTGGACTTAAAATCAAAGCTGGCCAGATCCATAAAAATAAAGCATATGGAGATACGCTAAGAAAATTCTCTATACATGGGTCTAATATTTTTTATTCAGGGGAAATTGCAGACGATATATTGTTAACAATAAATAATAATGTAAATTCTGGGTTTCTTTCAAAAAAAGATCTGTTGTTATATGAGATTAAAGAAAAGAAACCAGTTTGTTCGCTTTATCATAGCTACCAAGTTTGCGGAATGGGTCCGCCATCATCAGGGGCTGTAACAATTAATCAAATATTAGGAATAGTTGAAAATTTTCCTCTTTCACAGCTTGGATCAACAAATCCAGAAACATGGAGGATTATCGGCGATGCATCGAGATTAGCCTTTGCTGATCGATCATTGTATTTGGCCGACGACGATTTTATTTTTGTTCCAGTTGAAGGTCTATTAAGCAAAAAATACCTTAAGGATCGAAGTAAACTACTAAATACTAAATACAAAATTCCAACAGTCAAACCAGGCATACCCGAAACGAAGGTTACATTAAATTATCATCCAGATATGTCACGTGAACTACCATCTACCTCTCATATATCTATTATTGATAAATATGGAAATATCTTATCAATGACAACATCAATCGAGAGCTCATTCGGCTCTAATTTAATGACAAAAAGTGGCTTTTTATTGAATAATCAACTGACAGATTTTTCATTTATTAGTCATTCTGGTGGTAAGGTAGTTGCCAATAGAATAGAACCCGGAAAGAGACCTCGATCGTCGATGGCACCAACAATTATTTTCAAAGAAAATAAACCTGTATATATTATTGGAAGTCCTGGAGGCACCAATATAATTGGGTTTGTGCTAAATGCTATTATTGGGCTAGTAGATTGGGATATGAATGCACAGGAAGCTGCCTCAATACCACATGCAGTCAACAAATTTGGTGATTTTGATGTTGAGGCGGGTACAAGAAGGGCAAATATGAAGCAGTCTTTACAAGAAATGGGCTATAAGGTTAACTTAAAAGAGTTCTATTCAGGATTAAATATAATTGAGGTTAAAGACAAAATATATGGTGGTTCGGACCCAAGAAGGGAGGGTGTTGCTATTGGGGGATAGGCTCTAAATTATATATGTATTATTTACGGGAACATCTATAAGCGCATATTGTGAGAATGATAAAATTTTACCTAAAGACGAATATGTCTGATCTCATCTAGATGAGTCAACAGACAGAAACAATTGTATGATATGTGAAAAGAGAGCAAAATTTGCACCTATAGCTTACTCAGCTAAGAGGATAAAATATAATTGCTTGAGAGAATATGGTTTAAAAAAATAGTTAAGAAGGTTAGTTGTGAAAAAAATACATCTACCAGAAAAAATTTGTCTAGTATGTGAGAAACCGTTTAATTGGCGAAAAAAATGGGAAAAAGACTGGGTTTCAGTGAAATACTGCTCAACAAGATGTAAAAGAAATAAGAATAAATCTCAATAATTTAACATGGATTTATTTCCATAAAATATTCCATATAAATTATTATTTTTTTAAAAAAGAAAAACTATGCAAAATATTTTCTCGTATGGAACACTGCAACAAAAAAATGTGCAATTAGAGATACTTGGAAAATTACTTGATGGCATTGAGGATACTATCGAGGGTTATTGTGTCACGCAGTTAGAAATAAAAGATTTATCTGTGTTAAATGTAAGCCAGAACAAGATGCACCCGATTATTTATTTTACTGGTAACAAAATTAATAAGGTTACTGGTACTTTATTCAGTGTAAGTGAAATGGATTTATTAAAAATTGATACCTATGAGGTTGATGATTATCACAGGATTGAGATTTATTTAAAATCTGGTAAGAAAACCTGGGTATATGTAAAAAAATTTTAGTTTAAGTTTATTTTTCCGCATTTTAACAAATATAAAAATTCACTTTTGTTACGAAAATAATTTACTTTCACAATAAAATTATAATAATATTACCCCTCTTATATGACAGACTGTTTGTTCGAAGGTTATTAGTTGACAATCAGTTGACAATTATAAAATTATAAGTAAATGATTTATATGTTTTTTATTTTATTAAATAGACAACTTGAGGATGCTTAAGCATGAAATTCGATGGAAAAAACTTATCAGATGGTGGGAAAATTGTCGCTAATGTAACTGGAATCAATGCTTCAAAAATGACAGTTGGGCGTGGAAAAAATAGTATTATAGTCTACGATGGTGCCGATAATTTGAAGCCTATAATGAATGTTCGCCGAGCAATTATGTACGAAGGAATTGGTACATTAAGGCCTATAGCGTGCGTCCGAGAAGATAAAGTATACAAAGGACTCAGTCATGACGATGTTATAGCTACTATGGCCGAGGTTGAAAAGGTCATTGAAGGCGAAGCAGATACAATAACTAAAGCTGCTCTATGGGTTGCAAAAGGACAGTAGTACAAAAAACTATCTCTATTTAACAATGAAAAGGTGCTATTAGATTTTAAATCTAGAGCACCTTTTTCTATAGTTCTTTTATTTTTTATGTATTCAAAAGAAATTCTATGAGTGCTTTTTGCGAGTGAAGCCTATTTTCAGCAGCAATCCAAACGGCTGAGTACTCAGAGTTCATAATGGTTTCATTAATTTCTTGCCCTCTGTAAGCGGGAAGGCAATGCATGAATATTGAGTTATTGTCAGATAAATTCATTAGGGTTTCATTTACTTGAAAGTTTTTAAATGCTATTTCTCGGGTATTTTTTTCAGACTCCTGACCCATTGAGGCCCATGTGTCTGTCGCCACTAAATGTGCTCCAGAAATTGCTTCTACTGGATCATGAACGAGAGTGACGTTTTGCTTTAATTGATCAAGCAAGCTTGAGCATGGTTCAAATCCTTCAGGGCATGCGATCGTTAGCTCAAAATCAAGCATACCTGCTGCATGCATGTAAGTCTGACACATATTGTTTCCATCACCGACCCAAACTACTTTCTTCCCTTCTATATTGCCTCTTAACTCTATAAACGTTTGCATATCAGCTAGTAGTTGACATGGATGATGATCGTCTGTCAGTGCGTTTATAACAGGCACTGAGGAATAAGATGCAAAATTTTCGATATAGTTTTGACTGAATGTTCTCATCATAATGATATCTACCATACTTGATATCACTTTAGCTGAGTCTTCTACACATTCACCTCGACCCAGCTGGGTGTCGTTGGGCGACAAAAAAAGAGCACTGCCTCCAAGCTGAGCCATTCCTGTTTCAAAGGATACCCTTGTTCGAGTAGATGACTTTTCGAAAATCATTGCCATAACTTTGCCCACAAAAGGCTGATACAAAATATTCTTACGATGCTCTTCCTTAAGTTGAGCAGCTCGCGATAGAATTTTTTTTAGTTCTTCTTTTGATAGGTCTTTGAGTGTCAGGAAATGTCTAAGCGTCATTATTGTATTAACCTTTTTTTATCACTTTGGTGAGTATATCAATCAGAATTTCTACTTGCTCACTCGTTATATTAAGAGGGGGAAGTAAGCGAATAACTGAACCAGCAGTAACATTGATTAAAAGACCTTGCTCAGCTGCTAAATCAACTAAGTCTTTACATGGTGCATTAAACTCAATTCCTATCATAAGCCCTTGACCTCTTATTTCAGTAATGTTTTTGCAGTCTTTGAGGGATTCATTAAGCTTCTGCTTAATAGATTCCCCTTGTTTTTTTGCATTTTCATGCAGTTGATCTTTGAGGATAGTTTCAATAGTAGCTAGTGCCGCTGCGCATGCTAAGGGGTTCCCGCCAAATGTAGAACCATGGCTGCCAGGTCTCATTAGGTTAGCTGCCTTTACTCCAGCAAGACACGCTCCAATGGGAACTCCATTTGCTAGTCCTTTAGCCGTTGTTACTATATCTGGAAGAATATCATGTTGTAGATAATTAAAATAAGAACCTGTTCTTGCGTTACCAGTCTGTATTTCGTCGACTATCATCAACCAATCATGATCATCACAAATTTGACGAAGGTTTCTTAGGTAGGTTGAATTCGGAACTATTACCCCACCTTCTCCTTGTATGGGTTCGACTAGTATCGCTACAATATCTTTATTATTTTTTGCAATCTCTTTAATCGCTGTGAGGTTAGCATAAGGCGCCCTAACAAACCCAGGAAGCAAGGGCGCGAAACCTTTTTGGTAGCTGTCACTTCCCGTAGCTGAAATTGTGGCCATTGTTCTGCCATGAAATGAGTTTTCCATAACAATGACTGTCGGATTGGAGTTTCTTTTTTTTGCACCATAAAGTCTCGCTAATTTTATAGCAGCTTCATTTGCTTCAGCTCCAGAATTACTAAAAAAAAGTTTCTCCAAACCAGATATCTTCTTTAGTTTTTCAGCTAATGTTTCTTGCGCCTGAATATTATAAAGATTAGAGCAATGTATGATTTTTTTAGCCTGATTGGATAAAGCCTCTGTTATGGCGGGGTGAGCATGACCTAAGCCACAAACTGCTATCCCTGATACTGCGTCTAAATAACGCTTACCATCAGTATCCCAAACCCATGATCCATCCCCTTTGCATAAGGTAATTTTTCTAGAGCCATAGTTATTCATTAATGCACTGCTGGTCATATTTTTCCTGTTTTTCTATAGAATAAAAAGTAGGTTGCTCGGTAAGTCTAAAAACGAAAAAAGGCAGCTATTTGCCACCTATCTCATAGAATATTATAAGGGATTCTGTAAATTGGCAATGACTATAAAATTTATTATTCATCTATTGTGTAGCGCTAATTTTTTTTCTAAGACGCTTCGCAAGCTTCTTGTGTCGCTTCATATGCTTTTTGCGACGCTTCATAAACCAAACATAGGTTCCTGTCATAGCTAAAAATACAGTTAACAGCCCCATAAAGTCAACAAATAGGACACCTGCATCACCAAAAAATCTACCACTGTGTAAATCTAATATAACTGTTTCTAAAGATATCCCTGGCAATTGAGAACTCTGTTTAAGTTTTTTTACTAAAGCTGATGGAAGAGATATAGGTTGAGGCCATTTATCAACCTTCAGTTCACTAGGAGAAATTTCAAGTGAACTCGGATCTAAAGACAAAATTTCGTTTTTAGATTTTATTAACAGCGTGTTATCTAAGTAATCCAAATTAGTTGTGTCTTCTGGCAAACCAGTTAATGTATTAATTTTCTCTATGAACATTCCATCGGAGTTAAGAATAACTAATTCATCTTTACATAAAGCGATTAAAAAATTTTTCGTGGACGTTGCATTTAAAAGTGGCGGGGCACAACTGGCAATAGGTTGATCATCTAAGAGCAACTCACGATCTCCTGGATGGTTGAACCACCTCCCCCTAACCTCAAAACCAGATAATGAGACTGTTTCAAAACCGTACCAGCTTAGCAGCCACTCTGAGCTAAGTATTTTTTTGCTAAGGCCTGCGGCCGGTGAGTGATTTAAAAGTATCCCTGTAATTGATAGAAAGACCAACACAATCATTACCGACAAACCAATACGTCGATGCCATCGTAAGTTAAAAGAAATCTTGTCCTTAAGTTTAGATTTCAAACGTGACTTTCCTATTGGGGGGGATGCAGTATATATTGATTAGGTATTAATTAAGAGCTAACACCTGTTGGTGGTAATATAAGGCAAGTCTGGCTATTTTATTTAATGCCCATACCGACAAAGTAGCACCTGTAATACCATCAATATTCTGATCCAATTCATGGTCAGGTGTCATTTTTACATTCTTATACTGATTCGTAAACGACGGATAGCGAACTTCCCATCCACGAGACTCTCTAAAGGCTAAAACTTTAACATGTTCGATATAAAAATCTTCAATATTACCTTTCACTACGACACCTACAGTTATAGGCCTTTCTTTTCCAATTTCCTCAAGTATCCACGCGGTCTTCTCATCCTCACTATAATATCTGACACGCATGCCTCTGATTGGACGGCTTAGTATCTCAGTAGATAGTTTTTTTAATTCTGGTGTTAGCCAGAGTGATTTTGCCTTAGATGGCGGTACACTAAAATTTTCGCTTAAAAACTCTGGAGTTGTTTGATATATAGCACTATGAGCTTTATTTGAAGTTAAAGAAAAAACACACAGAAACAGAAAAAAGAGAGTCACAAATGTGACCCTCTTTTTCTTGGTTTTTTCAAATAACCAAACTTCTATATTTTTCAACATAATAACATGATACTAGAAATCCCAGCCTACACCTAAATTGTAGCCTTTGTATTCAGTTCCACTTTCATTATCTTGATCGAAGTAGTCAGCTTTAAGAACAACACGCGGATGAATGTAATAATTAAATCCAACGTCAATTTGTTCTTTTTCTGATTTACTGTTGCTACCCGCTGTGTTGTCGTACTCGTTGTAACGTACGAAAACGCCCAGCTTGTCTGTGATTTTGAAATTTGGTTCAATGTACCAACCTTCTTGCTCATCTGCACCAGCTTGAACTTCTTCGATGTCATCATCAAGATCCCATTGAGCGTAGAGCGCTCTTAAACCAAACGGTCCTTTTTTGTAGGCTAGATGTGCTTCGATCATTTGAGCGTCTACCTTATCTTTTCCAGCATGCGATTCGTTTTGCCAAATGTCTGCTTGATGTTGGAAAGATGCAGCTAGTTCTAATCCGGGTACACCGGTATATTTAATACGAGCTGTGTAAGCAATATCGTCACCTTTAGCTTTACCAACTTTTTGGCGGCCATCACGTATTTTATACTTACCAGCACTAGGGCTTATATATAGTCCAGAGTGAGCACCTATATCGTAGCTAAGCCCTTGAGTAAGCTCACCACTAAATAGAACACCACCTTCCCACCATGTAGATGGAATGATATTTTTCTCAACTGGATTACGTTCAACACCATAGAAAGTAGGTGGCTCATGCGTTTCATTTAGAATACCTACAGGTATTAAGAACACACCAGCTTTAGCTCTATGTCCTTCTGTATAATCCCATTCGATATAAGCTTGCTCGACTTCGACCTCACCAGCTTTACCTTCACCAGCGATAGAGTGCTCGATTTCGAACTCAGAAAAGAATCTTATCGTATCGCTGTATTCATGACCTACGAATAAAACAAATCGGTGTAAATCAAATTCATTTTTTGAGTTTGTAGAGTTGTCTGAGTTATGGTTATTGTAGTGAAGCTCACCATAACCACCCATGCTTGTTTTAGATGCCCATTCAGCCAATTTCGCTGTTGGACTAGATGTAATTTCCTCTACAGCTGTAAATGTAGATTCCGTTTTAGCATTATTTTCAGCAAGTCCTTCTTTCAGACTGCTAATTTCTGCTTGTTGTTTTTGTATCAGTTCATACATTTCATCTAATGTTGGTTTTGCGTCTACCGCAAATGCAACAGATAAAAGTACAACTCCTGCTATTGTAGTACGAAACATTTTGCCGATCTCCTAATTTAATGCGACTTTAAGTTAGCAACTTAAATTAAAACTTATTTAAGTTAACTAAAGCACTATACATTAATTTTATACAAATGAGAACTATTATCATTCAGTTATTTAAATGATTATCAATATTAATATCATTTATGGGTAGATTGGTTTATTTTCGACAAAATATACCTGTAATTTAAATAATTTTATAAGATTGAGTTAAGTAACAGTTTTAGCGGAAAGAATAAAAGGTTAAAATACTCCTGAATGTAGATATATTTATTTTATTTTTATAAAGGTATTGTTATTAATGGATATAATGGAAACTATACGTGAGCAAATTGAAGGTAACCCAATCATTCTGTATATGAAGGGCTCACCTAATTCACCGCAGTGTGGTTTTTCTGCTCGCACTATAGAGGCTCTGACTTCTTGCGGTGAACGTTTTGCTTTTGTTGACATACTAAGTAACCCTGAAATTAGAACTAATTTACCTTCTTATGGTAATTGGCCAACATTTCCTCAGCTATGGGTAAAAGGGGAACTAATTGGAGGATGTGACATTATTACAGAGATGCATGAAAAAGGTGAGTTAGCCCCACTAATTAAGGAAGCATCTCAAAATACAAAATAGATTGAGTAATAATTTTGGCATTTTGACGATACCCGCTACTTTCTGTTAATCTTAATTCATAGGAATGTTAAAATTTTATTTAATATCCATGATGCATGTACCTATTAAAATAGGCATGTATGGCATCAAAAAATTTACTGGAAATTAATAATAGAATAAAAGGAGCTTTATTATGGGTAATGGTGTACTAGTAGGTAAACAGGCCCCAGATTTCACCTCTGGGGCAGTACTGGCTAACGGAGAGATAGTTGACGAGTTTAATTTACATTCAACTATTAAAGGTAAAAAAGCGGTCATCTTTTTCTATCCTTTAGATTTTACTTTTGTATGTCCGTCGGAGCTAATTGCTTTCGATCATCGTATGGAGGATTTTAAAAAACGTGGTGTGGAAGTTATAGGCGTCTCTATCGATTCAGTCTTTACCCATAATGCATGGCGCAATACAGCTATCAACGATGGAGGTATTGGCCAAGTTAATTATCCTCTTGTTGCAGATATGAAGCATGAGATATGTCAAGCCTATGATGTTGAATTTGGAGATGCGGGCGTCGCTTTTCGTGGCTCATTTTTGATTGGTGAGGACGGTATTGTTTATCATCAAGTGGTCAATCATTTACCATTGGGACGCAACATAGACGAAATGCTTCGTATGATAGATGCACTGAGTTTCCATCAGGAGCATGGTGAAGTTTGTCCTGCTGGCTGGAAAGAAGGCGACAAAGGCATGGATGCGTCAACTGAGGGTGTGGCTTCATACCTAGCTGACAATGCTGATAATCTATAGTTGTAAAAAATAATAGATTTAACGCGCCTGATTTAATTTAGAGCACTTAAAAAAACCGCAGAATTTATTTTTGCGGTTTTTTATTTTATAAAAATATTATTGGAGATTCAGATGTCAATAGATAGAATTATTGAGCTAGAAACTAAATTATCTTACCAAGAAGACACGATCTCTCAGCTGAATGATGTGGTTTGCAGACAACAAAACCAATTAGATGAAATTGATCAAAAGTGTGAGTTACTTTTTTCTTCTACAAGAGCTTTGACTCAAAAACTGGCTGGTGAAGCTGGAGAGGTTGACAAGCCTCCACATTATTAAGATATTTTATTAAAATTAGTTATATTTTTTTTATTGAGTTTCTGGAAATTCATTAGCACTAAAAAAATCAGACCCCATCATAGCTGTAGTATTAAGAATTCCTCTCCCTGATACGGATGGTATTAAAATATGAGCTGGTTTTTCTAGACCATTGAGAAACGGTCCAACGAGACGCGCATTTGTGAGTGAGCGTATTAAACCTAGAGCTATGCTAGCAGCATCCATGTTAGGCATGATAAGCACATTAGCTCTCCCAGTAATATTTGCATTATTGCAAATAGTTTCTCTCAAAGCTTCATTTAGTGCAGACATCGCATGCATCTCACCATCGATTTCAATATCTGGAATCTGGACACGAAGTTTTTCTGCGGCTCTTTTCATTTTATGAGCTGACTGATCATCATAGGTGCCATAATTTGAATGAGACAGAAGGGCAACTTTTGGTATAACTCCACATCCCATGACGAATTCGATAGCATCTTCAGTGATATGTATGATCTGTTCTTCTGTTGGATTTACATTAATAAATGCATCTGCCAGAAATAATGGACCATCATCTAGAAGTAAAATACAGATAGAGGATACACTGCTTTTGTCATTGCGTGGCGGAATGATGCTTGCAATCTTCGTTAAGTGTTGATCATAACGACCTGACTTGCCACATATCAGACCATCTGCATCACCTAGTGCAACCATTATAGTTGCTATAACCGAGTTATCTGTATGAATTGAGTTTCTAGCTGTTTCTACAGAGATTCCAGAACGACCTACATGTTTGTGATAATACTGCCAGTAATTTTCTCGATGACCATCATCTTCAGGATTAAATATCTGAAAATCAACTCCGGGTTTGATGCGCAAATTCATTTCTTTAATTTTTTGTTTAATAATAACTGGACGACCAATCAAAATCGGCTTCGCAATTTTTTCATCAATAATACCCTGCATTGCCCTCAGAACGTCTTCATTCTCTCCTTCAGCATAGGCTATCCTGGGTGGATTCTTTTTTGCTCTCTCTATCATAGGCTGCATAAAAAGCTGACTACGATTAACATAGCTATGAAGCTTATTGCGATATGCCTCGAGATCCTCAATTGGCCTAGTGGCTACACCGCTTTCCATAGCAGCTTTTACTACAGCCAAAGGAACCTCTTCAATAAGTCGAGGATCAAACGGTTTAGGAATAAGATAATCTGGTCCAAATTTTAAATCTTCTCCTGCATAAGCTTCGGTTACTTCCGGAGAGGCTTCACGATGAGCTAGATCTGCAATAGCCATTACACATGCTTTTTTCATCTCATCGTTGATGATCGTTGCACCACAATCCAAAGCCCCTCTGAATATAAAAGGAAAGCACAGGACGTTATTAACTTGATTTGGGAAGTCTGAGCGCCCAGTAGCTATTATCGCGTCTGGTCTGGCCTTCTTGGCTAATTCAGGCATTATTTCTGGTGTTGGATTAGACATAGCAAGCACTAACGGATTTGGCGCCATTTTTTTGATCATGCTAGCCTTTAATATCCCAGGACCAGAAAGCCCTAAAAATAGATCAGCATCAATTATCGCGTCATCTAGTGTTCTATCATTAGTTTCAGAGGCGTAATCTTCTTTCCATGGGTTCATTCCGACTTCTCTGCCTTTATAAATAACCCCATTACGATCGATCATTCGAACATTATTTTTTTGTAGCCCCATGGTAACAAGAAGATTTACGCATGCTATGCTTGCAGCGCCAGCGCCAGTGACAACAATCTTAATATCTTCCATTCTTTTTTCAACGATTCTTAAACCATTATAAATTGCAGCTGCTGATACAATAGCAGTCCCATGTTGGTCATCATGGAATACTGGTATTTTCATACGTTCGTGCAGTTTTTTCTCGATGAGGAAGCATTCCGGAGCTTTAATATCCTCTAAATTTATTCCACCAAAGGTCGGTTCAAGTGACGCTATAATATCGACTATTTTGTCAACATTTGGTTCATCAATTTCAATATCAAAAACATCAATATTAGCAAATTTTTTGAAGAGTACAGCTTTTCCTTCCATTACTGGTTTTGACGCCAGCGGACCTATATCTCCAAGACCTAGAACTGCAGATCCATTTGTGATCACCGCAACAAGATTTCCTCGTGCAGTTACTTTATCTACATCTGTAGGATTTTTAACTATATGGCCACATGCATAAGCCACTCCAGGTGAATATGCCATTGCTAGATCACGAGCATTGGCCATCGGTTTAGTGGCCCGAATCTCTAGTTTTCCTGGTAGAGGATCCATGTGATAGCGAAGAGATCTTTCTTTAAACGAATCATCCATTTTTATTTCTCATAATTAATCACCAAGAAAATCTTGGCAGTTTTTTTTGGTGTTTAAAAAATTATATGTATTCTAACGCGAGAGGTATTGTTATTGCTAAAGAAATTGTTAGCTTCGCTTATAAATATTCAACTTTCTAGATTTACATTTTATAAGTAAACTTACAATAGAGTAATAATTCAATAAAAAATATAACAGAGTGAAGCTATGCCAACAGTTTATTTCATAGGATCAAATGGAGGCAAGTATGAGGTTGAGGCTCAAGAAGGGGATTCCGTTATGCAGGCAGCTTTATATGGTATGGTCGACGGTATATTAGGAGAATGTGGAGGTCAATTGCGATGTGGCACATGCCATTGCTATGTTGATGAAAATTGGGTTAGTAAGTTAGATAGAGTTAGTGATTTAGAAGCTATGATGCTTGAAGCAGTTATTGATCCTAAAAAAAATAGTCGACTCAGCTGTAACATAAAGATAACTGAAGAGTTAAACGGGCTAGTCGTTAGTATCCCTGAACGTCAATATTAGAATTTTTGGTATTCTGTCTAAGAATATCAATTTTTATATTAATTCCATCCACCAAGGTCATTCCATTTGTTTACAATCGTGCAAAATAACTCTGCAGTTTTTTCTGCATCATAAATAGCAGAATGCGCTTTATCGTTACTAAATTCAATTTCGGCAGATTTGCATGCTTTAGCTAAAACAGTCTGTCCGTATGCTAGACCGCCCAGGGTAGCAGTATCAAAACATGTAAAGCTATGAAAAGGATTTTTTTTGATGTTATTGCGCTTGATTGCAGTATTTAAGAAGGCAAGATCAAAATGAGCATTATGCCCTACCAAAACAGCTCTACTACAATGCTCAGATTTGACTGCATCATTAATATCATTAAAAAAAGAAGTTATAGCTTCTTTTTCATCTATAGCAGTCCGGTATGGATCATTTGGATCAATTCCTGTGATATCAAGCGCCGCTTGTTCAATATTTGCTCCCTCAAAGGGGATAATTGAATGAAGAAGATTACATTCAGGAATTAACACCCCTCGTTCGTTAATAGACAGAATGACAGCACCTATTTCAAGAAGTGCGTCAGTCTCAGAATTAAAACCTCCAGTTTCAACATCAACTACTACAGGTAAAAATCCCCTAAATCTATCTGACATAAGTTGTTTCATAGGCAAATGGTTCTATTATTTAGTTTATTTTATGATCTGCCATTGTAAAGCTTTACCTGCTTCCAATGGGGTAATTGTTTCTTCAATAAATGGTAATTCTGCGGGTACATCCCAAGGTATTTTATGTAGTGTTATTGTATCTTTATTCCTGGGAAGCTTGTAAAAATCTGGGCCAAAATGACTAGCAAAACCTTCGAGTTTATCTAGCGCCCCAGCTTTTTCAAATACCTCTGTGTATAACTCTATAGCGGCATGATTGGAATAACAGCCCGCACAACCGCAGGAATTTTCTTTTGAATTTGTCGAGTGTGGAGCGGAATCAGTCCCAAGAAAAAATTTAGGGTCACCGCTAATTGCCGCAGAAATAAGCGCTTTTTGGTGGATGTCTCTTTTTAAAATTGGTAAACAATAGTAATGAGGCTTGATTCCTGACGAAAGCATATGATTACGATTATATAAAAGATGTTGAGGTGTAATTGTTGCAGCTAGCCTGTCAGTTGAACCTGCTACAAAATCAACCGCCTCTTTCGAGGTAATATGCTCAAATACGATATTTAATTCAGGAAAATTTCTTACAAGCTCTTTTAGATGGCGATCTATAAAAATAGCCTCTCGATCAAAAATATCAACGTTTTGATCAGTGACTTCCCCATGGAGAAGCAAAGGGATATCTTCTTCTTCCATTTGTGATAGGACTGCGTAGATTTTTTTTAAGTCAGTGACCCCTGATTCAGAATTTGTGGTAGCTCCAGCTGGATAGTATTTACATCCAAACACCTTACCTGAAGCTTTAGCTTTAGTGATTTCTTCAGGCGATGTTTTATCAGTAAGATAGAGAACCATCAATGGTTGCCAGTGTGAATTTTTTGGACGATTGCTTAATATTCGCTCACGATAATCCACAGCTTGATCTGTTGTTAAAACTGGAGGATCTAGATTTGGCATTACAATTGATCTACCAAAATTTCTGGATGCGTCTTTTACAGTGAAAGCTAATGCTTCACTATCTCTTAAATGAACATGCCAATCATCTGGGCGGACTATGGTTATTTCTTTTTTGTCACTTTTTTTCATTACAATTTAATTATCTTTTAGTGATGTTTGCAGGTAATGCTAATGGGATCTTTGCATCCTTTAAAATAAATTCAATATGATTATACCCTTCTTGTTAGTAAGGTTGTTGTTTTATGAGTATATTATTAAGTGTTTGCTGTGAAACTAGTCAACAGCATATTAGAATAGACTATATTTTTTCAATTATAAAATATTACTGAACTAGGAGTTTATGTAGTGACCAATATTAATAAAGTAGTTTTAGCTTATTCTGGCGGCCTTGATACCTCTGTTATAGTTAAATGGTTGCAGGAAAAATACAAGTGTGAGGTTGTTACGTTTACAGCTGATATTGGTCAAGGCGAAGAGGTTGAGCCAGCAAGAGCAAAAGCAAAAGCATTAGGTGTTAATAAGATATACATAGATGATCTACGTGAAGAATTTGTACGTGATTATGTTTTTCCTATGTTTCGAGCTAATGCTATTTATGAGGGCGAATATTTGTTGGGTACTTCGATTGCTCGTCCTTTGATCTCCAAGCGACTAATTGAGATAGCAAACGAAGTAGGCGCAGATGCTATTGCTCATGGTGCAACGGGTAAAGGCAATGATCAGGTTCGTTTTGAGCTAGGTGCCTATGCACTAAAGCCGGGAATTAAGGTTATAGCCCCATGGCGTGAATGGGAGTTAACCTCAAGAGAAAAGTTGATGGATTATTGCAAGAAACACCAAATACCTGTCGATTTCGCTGGAAAAAAGAAAAAATCACCTTATTCGATGGATGCTAATTTACTTCATATTTCATATGAGGGCGGTATTCTAGAGGATCCTTGGATGGAGTCTGAGGAAGATATGTGGCGCTGGACAGTTTCTCCAGAAAATGCTCCTGATGTCCCAATTTACATCAATCTTGAATTCAAAAAAGGAGATATTGTTGCAATTGATGATAAATTAATGTCTCCAGCAGAGGTTTTGTCTCATTTAAATAAAGTTGGTGGCGATAATGGTATAGGAAGACTAGATCTAGTAGAAAATCGTTACGTTGGCATGAAGTCTCGTGGTTGTTATGAAACTCCTGGAGGTACAATTATATTACGTGCACATAGAGCTATTGAGTCGCTTACTTTGGATCGTGAATCGGCTCATCTTAAAGATAGCTTGATGTCTAAGTACGCAGAAGTAGTTTATAACGGTTATTGGTGGTCACCAGAACGGTCTATGTTACAAAAGCTCATAGACACCTCACAAGAGGTAGTCAATGGCACTGTTAAGCTCAAATTGTATAAGGGAAATGTGGTTGTGGTAGGCCGTAAGTCACCGGATAGTTTATTTGATGAGCGGATTGCTACTTTCGAAGATGACGATGGCGCCTATGATCAAAAAGATGCAGAAGGTTTTATAAAACTAAATGCTTTACGTCTAAGAATTGCAGCCAATAGAGGACGCAAACTGGATTAAATTTTATAGTGTAAAGTTTCTGCCCCCCGTAGAAATTTTTCCAAAGAAGAGTGATAACATGCGTTTATTGCATACTATGTTGCGCGTTCAAGATCTCAAGAAATCGATTAAATTTTATACTGAAATTTTAGATATGAGTCTTATTAGATCCAAAGACTATCCTAATGGAAGATTCACATTAGCTTTTCTTGGTTATGGAAGTGAGTCTGAAAATACTGTGCTTGAGTTGACTCATAATTGGGATAAAAAAAATTATGATCACGGCGACGGTTATGGTCATATTGCTGTGGGTGTCAAAAATGTATATGAAGCTTGTGAAAAAATAAGGTTAGCTGGAGGAATTATTGATCGCGAGCCCGGCCCGATGAAATACGGTGATACTATATTGGCATTTGTGAAAGACCCTGATGGCTATAAGATTGAATTATTGTCTGAAAATTAAAATAAAAAATCTAGGTAATTGAATGAGTATAGTTTTTCTCAATCAGAAGTATATTCCTCTTGAGGAAGCGACAATATCACCAATGGATAGGGGTTTCTTGTTTGGGGACGGGGTCTACGAGGTCCTCCCAACCTACGATGGTCAAATAATTGGTTTTGATCTACATATAAATCGTTTAAATATCAACATGTCTACACTTGATATCAATTTAAATTGGCCCCATAAAAGATGGCTAGATCTCTGTAAGACGCTTATTAAAAAAAACGGCTTTGGAAGTCTCGGAATATATCTTCATGTAAGTCGTGGAGAAGAACGTAACCGCTCGCATTCCTATGAAAATGGAATTAATCCAACAATTTTTGCATTTTCTTTTGAAATACCACCTGAACAAGAAGTCTGTAAATCTAAAATGACACCGTATAAAGTGAATACCAGCCTTGATCTTCGCTGGTCTCGTTGTCAAATAAAATCTACAGCGTTGCTTGGTAATGTAATGCATTTTCAGCAAGGATATAAAAAGGGCTTTGATGAGACATTATTGTTTAACGATAGCGATGAGCTGAGAGAGGGAACTACTTGCAACGCTTATATCGTTAAAGATGATGTTGTTATCACACCTCCCTTAGATAACCATATATTGCCAGGTGTTACTCGCCATATCTTATTGGATTTACTGAAAAAAGATGGTTCTATTGCAGTACAGGAGCGAATTATTACTAAGAAAGAGGTTTATTCAGCAGCTGAAGTATGGGTGACTAGCTCTTCCAAAGGTGTAATCCCAGTAGTAGAGGTTGATGGAAATCTTATTGGTAATGGTGAGATTGGATATGTATGGTTGTTAGCTCAAAAAATTTATTCTAATGGCAAGAAGAATTACTAATGATAATTAATACTAATAAATCAAATTTAGCTTATTAGTGAATAGTTAAAAAAAAGACATTTGGGGGTTTTAATTCCATTATGGCTCGTCCAGCTAAAGCTCTTATTGATCTAGATGCCTTGAGATATAACTTAAAGGTTGCTAGCGGCCTTTCTCAGTACTCAAAAATTATGGCAGTCATCAAAGCAGATGCCTATGGTCATGGTGCTATTGGTGTTTCAAGAGCTCTTTGTAATAATGTTGAAGCTTTTGGCGTTGCCTCTATAGAGGAGGCAATTGAGCTTCGTGAGGCAGGAATTAAAACGCCGATCCATTTGCTTGAGGGCACGTTTACTGATGATGAGATCACTATTGCATCAAAAAATAACTTCTCTATTTCTTGTGTTAATCAAAAACAAAAAAAGGCCATAATTAAAGCTCAAATTTCTATACCCTTAAATGTATGGATTTTCGTAGATACCGGAATGCATAGACTTGGTATTACCTCTGAAGAACTAATAAGCACCTATAAAGATCTCGATGCCTCTGATAATGTTTCAGATAATATTATTATTGCGACACACTTCTCTTGTGCTGATGACCTAGAGAACGATTTTACTGCAACACAGCTGTCCCGTATAAAAAATGCAATGAAAGATCTCTCCGTTAATACAAGTTTTTGTAATTCAGCAGGTTTGATAGGATGGCCCCAAACAAGAGCAGACTGGAATCGACTTGGCATCATGCTCTATGGGGGGTCACCTTTTTTTGTTCCTCAGTATGGGGCAAGCAAATTGAAACAGGTAATGACTCTTAAGTCCGAGATAATTGCTTTAAGGACCATAGAAGTTGGTGAGACAGTAGGCTACGCTGCTACTTGGAAGGCCGATCGTCAAACAGTTATAGCTACAGTCGCAATAGGCTATGGAGACGGATACCCGCTTAATGCATCAAATGGAACGCCTGTATTAATACGCGGGAGGCGTTGCCCTATAGCCGGAAGGGTCTCCATGGACATGATAACTATTGATGTTACAGACTTGCCGTTAGCTGAGCTAGGTGATGAAGTTATTCTTTGGGGTAAAGGCTTATCTATAGATGAAATAGCCAAATGTGCCGGAACAATTAGTTATGAATTGTTAACCCGCATGCCAGCTAGAACCAGACGTATATACACCGAAAAAGATATTAGATGATAAGCCCATAATCTCTATCAAGAATTTCTATGATTTCAGCTTTAGGGTTTTCTGATAATAAAATCTTTTTGCCGGTTATTTTTTCAGCTATCTGGGCATATGTTTTGGACACCGTCATGAGGACTTCTTTAGGCAGCTTATTATCTCTAGCTAGCGCTTCACGCTCACTCATTCGATCCTTATTCAATAATATATCGGAATCTGGAAAATAGCTAAGTAATAGTTGACGAAATACCTCTTTCGAATTCTCAATTACCTTACCCTCCCTGTATGACGGTCCATCCCAAATCCTTGAAGAGTCAGGTGTACCTACTTCATCCATATAGATGAGTTTTTCATTTCCTTTATCATCTTTTACATAACCAAACTCAAATTTAGTATCAACGAATATTTGATCTATTTTAGCTAGATTAGAGCTTATAACCTCAAATCCTTCCCTGAGAAGTTTTTCATAATGATCGATATCAGCTATATTTTTGAAATTTAAGGATTTATAGTTATTAATAATATCGGTTCGAGTGATGTTTACGTCGTCAGCTTCAGGGATACCGGATAAGCCTGTCAAGATCCCTTTAGTGGACGGAGTGATTAACAGCTCGTCTAGTTTTTGGTCTTTCTTCAGATCATTTTTTAGCTTTATTCCACAAAATTCACGCTCCCCTTTGGAATAAGATCTCCACATTGAACCAGTTATATAATTTCTACAGATAGCTTCAATCAACACTGGTTTTGCTTTTTGAACTATCCAAACAAAAGGGTGTGGAATATCAAGAATATGATTATCAGCTAAATTTTGTTCACCAAACAATTTAAACCAGTAGCTGGAAATAGCATTCAGTGCAGCCCCTTTACCCGGAACTCCATCCATACCTCCTTCACCTTTCCAAATACAATCGAAAGCTGAAATACGATCACTTATTATCATCACTGCTAAAGGGGTGTCTTTTGCTACCTTATAACCTTTCAATTGTATTAATTTGTGACTATCTTCAGCTGTTAAAGTATATACAGATCGAACCTTGCCACTATGAATTGGACTTTCTGTTCTTATTGGTAAATCGTTATTAATAGAGAGTATCTTGTCGCAGAGCAACATTATTGGTCACCTCGTCGGTATATTTATCAGATTATTTGTATAAGACAGATTATAAATAATAAAATCTATCAGGTTGCATATGCATATATTGTTAAGTTCAAATCAACTTTGCCTTACTGCATATTTGCCACTACCTTGAAGAAAAATTATTATCGCTGTTAAGAAATAAAAACCTTGCAGTTCCAGCTCCCAACCACCATATTGATTCAGCTCTAGTAAGTTATGAGCATGAAATAGCAAAATTGCAAAAATCATATTTACGGCAATTAAAAATGCTGCAGTGCGTGTATAGAAACCAATAATAAGCATTAGTGGGGCAATCACCTCTCCTAAATAGACACCGTAAGCTAAAAGTGAAGGAATACTGAATTCAGCTAGGCGCCCCCCAAAAAATTCAATAGATGATGGATCTATGATCTTTGCAACACCATGAAATAGAATCAGAAATCCCAGAGATAATCGGAGGATTAGTTTGGCAATCGAATCTTTATTGAACATAATTTTACCTTTTATTTTGATAGGATGTTTTACATTAATAGATAGTTTTATTCAAAAAGAGAATTTTTACCAGAGTCTTTTTTAATTTTTACGTTGCTTTGATCGCTTGGTGGACATATCACTACAATGTATCATGCAGATCTAACTTAATTTAAAAGTATTTTTTTTGGATTCTTCGGAGATAAAGAATGATTATCAAGCCAAAAGTTCGTGGGTTTATGTGTATTACTTCTCATCCATTGGGCTGCGACGCTAATGTAAAAGAACAAATTGATTATATAAAAAAACAGCAAGTTTTTGATGGGCCAAAACGAGTATTAGTTATTGGAGCTTCAACTGGTTATGGTTTAGCCGCAAGAATTACAGCTGCTTTCGGCAGTGGTGCTTCAACTTTAGGTGTTTTTTTTGAAAAACCAGGAAGCGAGAAAAAAACAGCTTCAGCTGGATGGTATAATTCAGCTGCTTTTCACAAGTATGCCTCATCAGAAAGTCTGTATGCTAAAAGTATTAATGGCGATGCTTTCTCTGACGAAATAAAACAAAAAGTAATTGAAATTATAAAAGCAGATTTAGGCCAAATTGATTTGGTTATTTATAGTCTTGCGTCCCCGCGCCGGCAACATCCAAAAACTGGTGAAGTGTTTAATTCAACTCTTAAGCCTATTGGAAAAGATGTCACTCTTCGAGGTATTAATACTGACAAGGAAGAAATACAAGAATTTAACTTAAGTGCTGCTAGCGAAAAAGATATTACACAAACTGTAGCAGTTATGGGTGGAGAGGACTGGAGTCTTTGGCTCAAATCGCTAAATGATGCTGGCGTCTTAGCAGAGGGAGCTTCAACCTCAGCATTTACTTATGTTGGTGAAAAAGCTACATGGGATTTATACTGGAATGGAACAATTGGCCGCGCAAAACAAGATTTAGACAAAAAAGTTAAGGATATTAGCAAAATGTTAGCTCCTATTAATGGAACAGCTAGGGTCGCAGTACTAAAAGCTGTAGTTACTCAAGCAAGCTCTGCGATTCCAATAATGCCACTTTATTTGTCTTTATTATTTAAAGCAATGAAAAAGAAAGGCACCCATGAGGGCTGTATCGAACAGCTTTATCGCCTGTATACAGAATGCCTTTACTCTGAAACACCGCGTCTAGATGATGTGGGTCGTTTAAGGGTTGATGAGCTAGAAATTCAGCCCGAAATACAAGACGAGCTATCTAATGCTTGGTCTAACATAACAACTGAAAATCTACATAAATTGACAGATTTCAAAGGTTATAAGGAGGAGTTTATTAAACTATTTGGTTTCGGAGTCTCTGATATAAATTATGATGCTGAGGTAGATCCAGTAGTTGATATAAAAAATCTGTCGTAGATTAAAAGATAGTTTAGAAAAATCTGTTTAATTTCTCAGATAAAGCTTAGGTGACTGATGAAGGATCAACAACTTACATGGAAGCATTTCCATCCCAGATTATGGCTTACATGGTTTGGCTTTGGATGTTGGAGGCTAGCTGTCATTTTGCCTTATCCGTTAATGGTCTATCTTGGACGTAAACTTGGTCTACTGATGTATTCAATTGGAGGATATCGTTACAAGGTAGCGGAAACAAACTTAAAGCTTTGTTTCCCGGATATATCTAAACAGGAACAAAAAAATCTTTTGCGGGCTAACTTTGTCAGTTATGGGATTGCATTTTTTGAAGTTGGAATGGCTTGGTGGTGGCCTACAAGTCGACTGAAAAAAATTATCCACGTAGAAGGTGTTGAGCACATAGATAATCTCAATGGACGTGGTGCATTGCTCATGGCTATTCACCATACAACTATAGAAGTTGGAGCCTCCGGTCTTATGATGGAGCGACAGATTGATGGAATGTATCGCCCACATAAAAATATAGTGTATGACTATATACAAAAAAAGGGGAGACTTAAAAGATCAGCTGATGCGGATGTGTATACTAGAGACGATGTTCGCGGGATATTAAAAGCACTTCAAAATGGTAAAATTATTTGGTATGCACCTGATCAAGATTACGGGGCTAAACAGAGTGTGTTCGCGAGTTTTTTTGGAATACAGGCCGCAACAGTAACTGCCACTGCTAAGTTTGCTAAAGTTGGTAAATCAGCTGTCTTACCATTTTCTCATATTAGGCTTCCTGATAATAAAGGATATAAAATTACTGTGCATCCACCATTAGAAAATTTTCCAGACAATGATGAGGTTTTCAATGCTGAAAGAATTAATAGAGTGATTGAGGAGATGATTTCTCAGCAACCAGATCAGTATTTATGGGCGCACCGAAGGTTTAAGACGCGTCCAAAGGGAGAGGTGAGGCCATACCCAAAAAAAAAGAGGTAAAAAACACCTAAAGGAAAAATTCATTTAATATTATGAATCAAATGCTTGTTCTAGCTCGTTATGGTCAGTACCATACCACACAAATAATTCATTAACGCATATCGAGGAAATAGATGATTATCGGCAGTATAGTTGCTTTGGTGACACCAATGATCCCTAATAGTCTTGAGGTTGACTGGGACCGCTTAAAGAATCTAGTTGAATGGCATATTCAACAGGGAACAAATGCTATTGTAGCAGTTGGTACTACAGGAGAATCTCCTACTCTAGATGTTCAAGAGCACATGGCTACTATTGCTGCTATCGTTGAGGATTCATCTGGACGAATTCCAGTGATTGCAGGTACTGGAGCTAATTCTACAAGAGAAGCAATTGAGTGGACTCGACGGGCACAAGAGAGTGGTGCTGATGCTTGCTTACTAGTAGCCCCTTACTACAATAAACCTACACAAGAAGGGCTTTACTTGCATCATAAGTCTATCGCTGATTCAGTTGATATCCCACAAATTTTATATAATGTACCAGGACGTACTGCATGTGACATGCTTCCAGATACTGTCAATCGTTTAGCTTCTGTTAATAATATTGTTGGTATAAAAGATGCAACTGGTGATCTGGAGAGAGCAAAAAAGTTAATTGAAATATGTCCCTCAGATTTTGCTATCTATTCAGGAGATGATGTAACAGCACTGCAATTGATTCAATTAGGTGGACATGGAAACGTATCTGTTACTGCTAATGTTGCTCCAAAATTAATGGCAGAGATGTGTAAATTAGGAATAGCAGGAAAAAAAAACGAGGCAATGCATATCAATAATTTTCTTGCGCCAGTTCATGATGCTTTGTTTTTGGAGTCAAACCCGATTCCAGTAAAGTGGGCATTAGCTGAAATGGGATTAATCCAGCACGGGATTAGGTTGCCTCTAACAGAATTATCGGATGATCTAAAAATTAAGGTTTGTGAAGCGCTTAAAGCTGCTGATCTTTTAAAATAACTAGCAAGGTATGTAGAAAACTGGAGTTAGCTGATGCCAATAGAAATCAAACGGATAATGTTGATTGTAATGTTATTTTCCATTATTTCTTGTAGTAGTATCGATGACATCAAAGATAAAAACCCAATACGTAATCGTGCAAATGATTATTTGTATTCTAAGGAAATTTTACCTATGGAAGCACCTGCTGATGCGGCTATTGGTGAATTATATATAGTCCCAGATATACCAGTCGCAGGGTTTCCTGCAAAGACCTTCTCTGCCCCTAGGCCTCAGCCTTTGTCTGTAAATCTTTTAGAAGAGTCAGTAGAAATACTATCATTTTCTGGAAAACAATGGATTGCAATCAATAAGCCACCTGCGGAAGTATGGCCAAGACTCAGAAGCATTTTAACTCGAAGTGGTGTTCCAACTGCACAAATGGATCCACCAAAAGGTATTCTAGATACCGGATGGTTGCAGTTCAAGGATGATGAGAAGCATAGCCATAGGTTCCGTTTTTTTATCTCTCCAGGTGTAGGAGTTAGTAGCAGTGAGATTAGGGTTACTCAGATGCATATACAAGCTGGTCAAGAGGATTCTATGTCAGAATGGCCATTGAGCTCTATGAGCCTCTCTAGAGAAGAGGAGTTCACTAAAATAATAGCTAATACTTTAGTTTCAGATGTTACCGGAACCTCTGTTTCCTTGCTTGCACAAAATATTGGTGGAGAATCGAGAGTTAAAGTAGTTATACCAGAGGATGAAGAGCCATATATAGAGATGAGGTTAGGGTATGCTCGCAGCTGGTCATCAGTATCAAAATCATTATCATTGGGCGGCTTTTCTGTCGTTAGTGAAGATCAAACGAGCGGTCATTTGTTAGTAGAATTTACTGAGATAGATTTAGTAGCAGAAGACGAATCTTTACTTGGATTGGTAAACAATTTCTTAGATTCTCGAAGTGCAGATGATCAGTTAATACCTGTTCTTGAATATAAGGTAACGGTTACCCAAAGCCAAAATAAAGTCATTGTTCAGGTTTCAAACAAAAACAATACTTCTCTTGATCAGCTCATGAAAATCAAACTATTGAAAATCATACGTGGAAACCTTACTTAATTTATGAGATTTTCTTCTATCGGTAGTGGCAGTAAGGGTAACAGTACAATTATCGAATATGATGATACTGTTATTTTGGTAGATTGTGGTTTTTCTGTGAAAGAAACTGAGAAAAGACTAAGTTTTTTGGGTTTAGCTCCTTCAAAAATAAATACTATTTTAGTAACACATGAGCACTCAGACCATATACGTGGGGTTTCTTCCTTAGCAAAAAAATATAAAATACCAGTAATGGCTACTGCTGGAACAAGTAAATTCTTAAAAAATCCATCTGAACTAGATTTAACTTATATTGATACACAATCAGATTTTCATATTAAAAATCTTACAGTGACTCCTGTGCTAGTTCCTCATGATGCTAGAGAGCCGGTTCAATTTATTATAAGAGGGGGCTTGCTAACATTTGGAATTTTGACTGATGTTGGCGCTATAACACAACATATTGTAGAGCTTTATCAGCGTTGTGATGGGCTTATGATTGAGTCAAATCATGATGAAGCCATGTTGGCTAATGGTTCTTATCCAAGATCTTTAAAGGATAGGGTGGGTGGTAACTGGGGTCATTTAAATAACAATCAAATGTTATATTTTTTAAAAAATATTGAGCTCAAACAATTACAAGAATTAGTCATAGGCCATATTAGCGAGAACAATAATAGCGTCTCATTGGTAAAACAGACTATCTCTGAGATATCTGAACAGCTTTCATCTGTATCTTATGCGACTCAAAATGAAGGATTTAATTGGATACAGTTAAAGAACTAATTTTTTAATTTGTGTTCGTGTTTAGCTGTATTGTAGGCCTCATAACTATATGTTTTTTTGCGTTTTTTTTTAATTTACATACCTAGGTTTTCCACAATTATATATATTGTCCAATATATAATATTTTATAATATCGCTAAGTCATTGATTTATGAATTTAATTTAATAAGCTATTGATTTTATTACATTTTTATAGTTGATTAAAAAACAACCAATCTAACTCTACCTCCCAAAACAAGTGGATTTCATTGATTTTTTTTGAAGTAATGCACAAAGTTATCCACAGATTTTGTGGGTAACTTTCCATGTACAAAAAAAAGAGTTATTAGTAATTTGAGTTAGATTTTTTTCCTATGTTTTTTATAAGTTTATGTGTTCTTCGATTGATTGACTAGGTGTATATATTTCTTAGACTTGCGTCTTAACAATTAAAATGTTGATTAAATACCAATTAACTCTTAAAAAATGTATTGTTTGAATCTTATTCGCTAATTTTGATACCAGATAAAATTTGAAGACGGATTATGATATGAGTAAAGTAGTTTTCCCTATATCTGTGATGTTTTTTGATGGCCTAGAGAGCCGAGCATCTATACTCGCTGCAAAGCTTAAATTACCGTTATTGGCATATAGTAAGTCTAGTGAGACGCAAAGCAATTTGGCTTTACTGGTTAGTGAGTATGGATTGGAAATTATACACTTGGGAAAAAATTCACCTGGACCGGTCAGCTGTAACTTTACTTCTGGCCCATTAGACTATCGACGTTTACATGGGGGAGGAAAAAATCAGAATCTCGCAAAAGCAATTGGTATAAAAAGTTTTAAGCAGAATCTTTATATTATTGATGTCACCGCTGGCTTAGGAAGAGATGCATTTGTTTTAGCTGCATTGGGTGCCAAAGTTCTGATGCTTGAAAGAAATGATATTTTGGCAGCCTTGCTTGCTGATGGTATCCATAGAGCGAGAATGATAGAGGGACAAAAAGGTGAAGAGTTTAGGGAAGTTTTTGAACGCATCACACTTATAAAAAAAGATTCTATTAATTATCTTAATACTCTCGATGATAGATCTAAACCAGATATCATTTATCTTGATCCAATGTTTCCATCCCGACAGAAATCAAGCAAGGTTAAAAAAGAAATGCAGTTATTACACAGATTGATTGGGCCAGACGAGGACTCTGATAAGCTCCTTTTATTATCCAAAAGTAAGGCTAGGTATCGAGTTGTAGTTAAACGACCAATTCATGCAAGATTCTTATCTGATCAAGAACCTAGTTATTCTTTGAAAGGAAATTCTACAAGATACGACATTTATTTACATAAAAAAATTCCTGACTAATCCTTTACACTTTAATTAAGTATCAAACTAGCAATTTCTCTAGGAGCCTTTGGTATATTTTACTTAGGCAATCTAGCTCTTTGATATTAGCGCATTCATCAACTTTATGGATAGTAGCATTTAAAGGACCAAGCTCTACAACCTGACTTCCATAAGGCGCAATAAAACGCCCATCTGAGGTTCCGCCCGCTGTAGACAATTTAGTTTTTATACCTGCTACCTCAAATATACTCTCTTTTGCCGCCTCAATTAGCTCTCCCTCTCGGGTAATGAAGGGTTTGCCGCTCAAAATCCATGATATATTATAGTCTAAATGATTTTTTTGGAGTATTTTTTCTGTCCTATCTTTTATTTCATCTTCGGTAATTTCAGTTGAGAAACGAAAGTTAAATACTACTTTGACTTCACCTGGAATCACATTGGTTGCTCCAGTACCAGCATTAATGTTTGATATTTGGAAGGTTGTAGCTGGGAAAAAACTATTTCCATCATCCCAGTGCTCTCTGGCAAGATCATCTAGGGCAGGTGATATTTTGTGAATAGGGTTATCAGCTATCTGAGGATAAGCGACATGTCCTTGAACACCCTTTACAATTAACTCACCATTGAGCGATCCCCTTCGTCCATTTTTAATGACATCTCCAGTTATTTCTGAGCTAGAAGGTTCACCAATAAGACACCATTCTGGAATTTCATTCTGATTTTTAAGATACTCAACTGCTTTTACTATTCCATTTAAAGCTGGCCCCTCCTCGTCACTTGTTATAAGGAAAGCAACTCTACCTTTATGATCTGGATGTATGGATATAAATCTTTCTGTTGCAGTTATCATTGCAGCAAGAGATCCCTTCATGTCTGCTGCACCTCGACCATAAAGAAAATCCCCATCTAGGGTTGGCTGAAAGGGTGGGTGCTTCCAGATATTTTCGTCACCTGTAGGTACAACATCTGTATGCCCAGCAAAACATAGTGTTGGGCCTTCAACACCATGAACTGCCCAAAAATTCTTTACATTACCGAAAGGTAGACTTTGAATTTTAAAGCCGGTCGATTCTAATCGACGTATCATTAGTTTCTGACATCCAGCATCTACAGGTGTTACGGACTTTAGCTTTATTAGATCGCAAGCCAGTTTTATAGTTTCAGACTCATTGTGCGACGGTGTACGCATAAGCTCAGACCTTAAATATTTTTAATAGAAAATTATTATAAATTAATATGCTTAGTTCGAGTTGTGTAAATCTTCATTTAACAAAACTGCTGAACCATTAGTTAGACATTCTACAGCACCTGTTTGAGAATTTCGTCTAAATAAAAGATCATCTTTATTTGCTAAATCGCGAGCTTTAAGTTGAGTTATGAGTTGTCCTTTATCATCTATTAATTTAACCTTTGTACCTGCAGTTATATAGAGTCCTGCTTCAATTGTGCAACGGTCGCCCAATGGTATACCAAGCCCAGAATTTGCCCCTAATAAACACTTGCTTCCGATAGTGATAATAATTTCCCCACCACCAGACAAAGTACCCATAGTTGAACTCCCTCCTCCTAAATCAGAACCTTCTTTAATGAATACACCCTGAGATATTCGCCCTTCAATCATGCTTGTGCTCTCTGTTCCAGCATTAAAATTTACAAACCCCTCGTGCATTATAGTAGTTCCCTCACCAATATAAGCTCCAAGTCTAACTCTTGCTGTATCTGCTATACGAACACCCGAGGGAACAACGTAATCAACCATTTTTGGAAATTTATCGATACTATTTACAAGCAAAGATGAACCACTGAGTCGTGCCTCAAGCTGACGATCAGCTAGCTCTTTAATATCTATGGCCCCTTGGTTCGTCCATGCAATATTTGGGAGAATACCAAACATCCCATTAAGGTTAAGGCTGTTTGGTTTAACAAGCCTATATGAAAGAAGATGAAGTTTAAGATAGGCCTCTTGCATAGAAGTGAGCTCAGCATCATTTTCTAATATAGTAATTAATACCGGTTTTTTTGAGCCTATAAGTTTTTTGGATAATAGAGATAAGCTAAATTCTTCTATCTTTAAAAATTCGTCTGAAAACTTTTTAAGAAGAGAGTCGTTCAAAGAAAAAATATGATTTCCACCATCATAATTAAGTGCTTTTGATAATATGACCAATACTTTTTGATTAGGGTTTAAAATCGGTTCCGGATAAAATATTTCCAGCCATTCCCCTCTTTTATTTTGTGTGCCAACACCCAAACCAAGGCTAAATAATTTCATCATCATTGTTTCCTGAGTGAAAACTCATAATTTAATTTATAAAATTTTAGAAGAAAAAATAGCTTTATATTTATCCGCAGTGAATCCAATATATATAATATCGTCAACATCAAGTATAGGTCTCTTGATTATTATTGGTAGCTCTAACAGTAGATCAGTATTTTTTGTTCCTAGAAAATCTTCCTGTGTCTTTATTGAAAGTCCTCTCCAGGTTGCGCTTCTTTTATTGATAATCGCTTCAAATTTTAATGTACGAAGCCATTTTTTAAGCGCCCCTTTATTGAATTGATCGCTACGTATATCATGAAAAATATACTCTATATTAGACTGCTTCAACCATTTTCTAGCTTTGCTAACTGTATCGCAATTTTTAATACCATACATTTTTATTATCGCCATACCTAAGCCAACTCAAAACAAATTTTAATACAGGATTATAGATCTATAGCAGTATAGTTACCAAATTTTAATATTAATAAATCAAGCTTTTTTTGTTTTCAGCGGTTTTTTTCTATTTGGATATAACTTAGTACAGATTTGACAAATAGTGCCATCGCAATTCCATGCAGAACAGAACTCTCTACCAAAATAAATGAATTGAAGATGAAGCTTGTTCCAGCTGGATTTTGGAAAAAGTATCTTTAAATCCCTTTCCGTCTTGGTGACATTTCTGCCATCCGTTAATCCCCATCTTTGGGCAAGTCGATGTATGTGTGTATCAACTGGAAAAGCAGGTTGCCCAAAACCTTGCGACATAACTACACTTGCTGTTTTATGGCCAACACCAGGAAGGGTTTCGAGCAACTCTATGTTTTCTGGGACTTCAGAATGAAATGTATTTACAAGAATATTAGATAATTCATGAATGGCTCTAGATTTTTTTGGACCCAGACCACATGGTCGAATTATTTCATAAATAGTTTGAATTGGAATTTTAGACATATCTTTTGGGTTATCTGCCAGCTCAAAAAGTTTCGGTGTGATTTGATTTACACGAGAGTCTGTACATTGTGCAGAGAGAAGTACTGCAATCAGTAAGCTATATATATCCTTGTGAGCTAAAGGTATGGGTATAGATGGATATATTTGGTTTAGCTTAGAAAGAATATATTCAGCTCTTTGTTTTTTTCGCATTTTTATTTTTTTCTTGAAGACGTAATAAATTTTTTTATTCTTTTAGCGGCCTCTCGGCATTCTTCAACCGGAGCTACGAGTGCCATTCTCACGTAGTTTTCTCCAGGATTTTTATTTTTTGAGAGTCTACCAAGATATCGACCAGGCAAGACAGTTACATTTTGTTGTAAAAAAAGATTCTTACAGAAAATTTCATCATTACCTAATTGGGTTGGTGAAATATTCATCCAAAGATAAAACCCTCCGTCTGGAATATCAAGAGGTAATATGCCCCCTAAAATTTCCTGAAAATCATCAAACTTTTGCCGATATTTTCTACGATTTTCCTGTACATGTTTTTCATCACTCCAGGCAGCAATACTTGCTATTTGAGTAGTTAACGGCATAGCGCAACCATGATATGTTCTATACCGTAAAAATTGTTCCAGGATATCAGCGTCTCCAGCAACGAAGCCTGACCTTAGCCCAGGTAAATTAGAACGCTTTGATAGACTATGAAACGCTACACATCTTTTGAAATTATAGCGGTGCATCTTAGAACAGGCTTCAAGTAATCCGGGTGGTGGTCTTTCTTCATCATAATATATTTCAGAATAACACTCGTCACTTGCTATAATAAAATCATATTTATCTGCTAACTTTATAAGCTCTTGCATTTTACTAGTGCTAAGGACAGCTCCACTGGGGTTTCCTGGAGAGCATATGTATATTAATTGACATGATCTCCAGATTTTTTCTGGAACAGAGGTGAAATCAGTTAAGTATTCAGTTTCTTTATCACAGTTCAGAAAATATATGCTAGCACCAGATAAAATAGATGCCCCTTCATAGATTTGATAGAAAGGATTTGGCATTAAAATAGTTGGATTATCTGATCTATCAATAGTAGCCTGAGCAAAAGAAAAAAGGGCCTCTCGTGTCCCATTTACAGGCAAAACCTGTGACTCAGGGTCCACACAGTTAAGCTTAAAGCGATCTTTCAGCCAAACTTCTATTGCCTGCCTAAGTTCTAGAGCCCCTTTAGTGTTAGGGTAAACAGATATCTTATCCATTGAGGCTGCGATTGCATGAGCAACAAATTCTGGAGGAGGATGTTTTGGTTCACCAATCGATAAAGGAATATTTTTGAGTGATTTTGGTGGTTCGAGTCCAGTAAAAAGTGTGGCAAGCCTCTCAAAAGGATATTGTTGAAGTTGTTCGAGATCAGTATTCATAAGTTATCTTCTATAAATTTTTCAATTCCATAGACTCATTTTCTGTAGTGGCGCGCCTTCTGTTTCTTTCATTACTCGAGCATCAAGTTCATCGCATATTGCTTGCTCTAATTGTGAGCAGATAAGAGGGTCACCCAAGGGTTTATAGTTCGCGTCTACTACATGAAAAACATCTTCGACTCGTTCTCCTAGGGTTGATATTTTTGCACTAATAAGCTGAAGTTTAAATTTCATAAAAATTTTACCTAAACATAAAAGCAAGCCTGGCCTATCAGGTGTAATCACCTCAAGAGTCGTACATACTTTGGAGAGATCAGTGCTTATGAGCACATTAGTCATTGTGCTAAATTGTTTGAGATCTTGTGGAATTCTTCTATGTACATCAAGAATGGATTGCTTTGGGTTACGAAAAGCTTCATTTAACACAGTTTTTATCTGAGAAACAATTTTAATTTCTTCTCCGAATGGTTTACCATTTTGATTTACAACATAGAAGATATCGAACGCAGTTTCTTTAATCTGTTTATTTACAGTACCACGTATAGTTGTATGTAAGCTTGCGTCAAGAATTCTAAGTTGAAGCTTATCAAGTGTTGATGCAATTATTGGAAAGACTTTATATAATCCATTGGTCCCTATAAATATTTGTGTAGCAATTGGTTTTTCAATACCTTTGTCTTTTATCAAAACTACAGGTATATTTTTTTTATCGTTTTTTAATATAGCCTCTGTATATCGTACGATATCATTCGCATTTTCTCTAAGAAAAAACTCGTCATCAAGGCCAGCCCATATTTTTTCAACATCAATTTTAGATATTTCCTTTATATTTTTAATAGCTTCATTTTTAGTATTTTGTACCCACTGTTCTCGGCTTTCTGGGTTTTCAAGGCCACGACTTAAGGCTTTTTTTGTCTCAGTATAAAGCTGGCGCATTAATGATGCTTTCCAATTGTTCCAGAGCTCTGGGTTTGTAGCAATGATGTCTGCAACTGTCAAAACTAATAAATAATCTAGCTTTATTTGGGTACCAATTAATTTGGCAAATTTATGAATTACATCTGGGTCAGAAATATCGGATCTTTGAGATGTACTTGACATTAAAAGATGGTTCTCTACAAGCCATACAACCAAATTTGACTCAGTTTTAGATATATTATGTCGTATGCAAAAATCAGCAGCATCAATCGCTCCCAAAACAGAGTGATCTCCTCCTCTTCCCTTACCGATATCATGATACAGACCAGCAATATAAGCTAATTCAGGTTTAGGTAAATTCTTGTATACATACGCAGTAGTAGGGAATCTATGTGCTTCTTCAGGTTTATCAAAGGTACGCATATTTTTAATCAATTGAAGTGTGTGGGCATCTACAGGGTAACGGTGAAATAGGTCATGTTGCGTTTGCCCAATAATCGCACCAAATTCAGGCAAATATCTTCCAAGTATCCCATATCTAGTCATTCGTTGTAGCTGGGTAGTCATTTTATATGGAGATCGCAGTAAACGTAAAAATAATAATTTATTGTTAGAAGAGTTTCGAAATGATTCATCAATTAATTTTCGGTATTGTCGAATTTGCCTTATGGTGGTTGCGTGAATTCCAGTAATTGTTTTATTTTCCCCAATAAGACAAAAAATCTCAAGGAGTGCAGATGGATCTTTAGCAAAAACGTGACGATCAATAGTTTCAATAGAGTGATTATTAATTATAAAGCGTTCATTTAATACAACTTTTTCTCCACCTGTATTATTTTGGAAAATTTCTTCATTGAAACACTGAAATAAAGTATCGGTCAGCTCTCTTATTGATAACACTACTTGGTAGTAGTGTTGCATGAATTGTTCTACGCCTAAACGTTTCTCACCATCTTTATAACCAAACATTAAAGCAATTTTACGTTGATGATCAAATAGAAGTCGTTCTTCTGGTCTGCCCGCTACTAGATGTAAAGCGTAACGGACCCTCCAAAGAAAAGCTTCATTTCTTTTTAGCTGAAGATATTCGTCAGGTGTAATGAAATTATCGCCAATCAGCTCTTCTAGTGAATTTACTTCAAAATGTCTCTTGGCTACCCAGTTTATAGTCTGAATATCCCTCAGTCCGCCTGGCGCTTCTTTTATATTAGGCTCAAGATTGTATTCAGTATTACCATGCTTGGCATGGCGCTTGTTCTGTTCTAATAGCTTAGCCTTAAAGAATTCATTAGATGGCCACAGCTTGAGTGGCCATATTCTATTTGGACTTGTTTTTTTTAGCATATTATTTCTAATAGCATCTTCACCGCATATAGTTCTTGTCTCCATTATATTGGTTGCGATAGTCACATCATTTCTTGCAGCCCTAACACAATCAGAAATCGACCGGACACTGTGTCCTATTTTTAACTGTATGTCCCATAAAAATGCTAGAAAGGTTTCTATATTTTTTTGATATAAGTTTATCCTGCTCGAACTAACTAATATCATTAAATCAATATCCGAATGAGGGTGAAGCTCTCCTCTTCCATAACCCCCTACAGCTAAGAGAGATATTTTTTTATCCCATTCGAATTGATTCCAGGCATATTGGAGAACGATATCAATAAAAGAGGTTTTTTCTTTCAATAGATCAGCTGTTTTTTCTTTATTCTTGAATTTTTCTTTAAGCCTAAGCTCAGCCTCAAAAATAGCATTTTTGAATGCTTGAATAGTATTTCCACGATCCAACTCTTTAGTAAATTTTTGTTCATCAAATATACAAAATTTAGTTGGACTGTTTACTTTAGGCATCAGAAAGATTCTTCGGTACGTGCAGTTAAAACTTCAACACCATTACTAGTTATTGCGAGTGTATGTTCCCACTGAGCAGATAATCTTCCATCAAGGGTCTCGACAGTCCATCCATCTTGTTTTACTTTAGTTTGATGTTTGCCTGCATTAACCATAGGTTCGATTGTAAAAGTCATCCCTTCTCGCATTATAAATCCTGTATCGGGTCGGCCATAATGAAGTATTTGTGGATCTTGATGAAATTCCGTACCAATACCATGCCCGCAATAGTCTCTAACTACGCTGTAATGATTGCTTT
This sequence comes from uncultured Porticoccus sp., assembly GCA_964276025.1. GTDB lineage: Bacteria > Pseudomonadota > Gammaproteobacteria > Pseudomonadales > Porticoccaceae > Porticoccus. Next base: position 789,974 of record CAXYDD010000002.1, read on the forward strand.
CAACGTAATGTTGAATAATATGTCCAATATCTCCAAGACGAACACCGGGCCTTACAATGGATATAGCTTTGTATAAACTTTCTTGACATATATCTACCAACCGTTTTGCGTGACTTGGCGCTGCGCCTACAAAAAACATTTTACTGGTATCCCCAAAGTATCCATTTTTGATCACAGTGATGTCTATATTTAAAATATCACCGTTTTTGAGGATTTTCCTCTCTGATGGTATTCCATGGCAAACTACCTGATTAACTGATGTACATATAGATTTTGGAAAACCTTTGTAGTTGAGAGGGGCTGGTATAGCCTTCTGTTCATTGACGATATAGTTATGGCAGATTGTATTTAATTCTTCAGTTGACACTCCACTCAAAACATATGGTTCTATCATTTCAAGAACTTCTGCAGCGAGTTTTCCAGCGACACGCATTTTTTTTAGTTCATCTGAAGTTTTTATATGTACTGACATGTTATATACCGAACTAATATTTATACTTGTCATTATAATATAGGATTGTAAATTCCAATAGAATATTTAGCAGACTTTATAGAAATGAAATATCAACCTATAAATATAATTTATTCAAATTTATATGCAATAAATTTACTCCATACCTACATCTAGCTTAAACACTCAGCATTTATCCAATTTTCGTTCACAAATAACCTAAATTATGTTATAAAGCACACCGCTAAAGTTTCGCACTGTAGCCAACGATACACATATGTCGACACACACTTCAGGGTGCCCAATATACAATGGGTTGAATTGTGGGATGTATGGAAGCTTAACCCTAACCATAGGAATTAATATGATTACTGTAAGTATGAAAGAAATGTTGCAAGCTGGTGTCCATTTTGGCCATCAAACTCGCTACTGGAATCCAAAAATGGATAAATTTATTTTTGGGTCTCGCAATAAGATACATATTCTAAATCTGGACCATACTGTTCCAGCATTTAATGAAGTACTAAAAATCGTACACAAGATCGGCTCTAATAATAACAAAGTCTTATTTGTTGGGACAAAACGTGCAGCGCAGAAGGCAATAGCTGAAAACGCAGCTCGTGCAGGTATGCCTTTTGTCAGCCATCGTTGGTTAGGAGGAATGCTGACCAACTATAAAACAATACGTGCCTCTATAAAACGTTTTCGTGATCTTGAGGAGCAAAGTCAAGATGGCACATTTGATAAATTAACAAAAAAAGAAGCCTTGATGAGAACCCGATTGATGGCAAAGCTTAATAATTCTATTGGTGGCATCAAGGATATGGGCGGGCTACCAGATATGCTTTTTGTCGTTGATGTCGACTATGAGCGTATTGCGATACAGGAAGCTAATAAACTTGGCATACCAGTTATTGGTATCGTCGATACCAATAGTGACCCAGACGGTGTTGATTATGTAATACCCGGCAACGATGATGCTACACGCGCAGTTAAGTTATTTTGCACTGCTGTAGCTGATGCTATCTTGGATGGAAAAGCAGAAGCTAATAAAGTTGTTGCAAAGGATGAATTTGTTGAAGTAAAAGAAAAAGCTGAAGTAAAAACCGAAATAAAAGTAAAAGAAAAAGCTGAAGTAAAAGAAAAAGCTGAAGTAAAAGAAAAAGCTGAAGTAAAAGAGAAAGCTGAAGTAAAAGAGAAAGCTGAAGTAAAAGAAAAAGCTGAAGTAAAAGAGAAAGCTGAAGTAAAAGAAAAAGCTGAAGTAAAAGAGAAAGCTGAAGTAAAAGAGAAAGCTGAAGTAAAAGAGAAAGCTGAAGTAAAAGAGAAACCTAAGACAAAAATTAAAGAGAAATCTGAAGTAAAAGAGAAAACAGCAACAAAAATACCAAAGGTGGCTACTAAAGCAAAAACTGCAAAAGTGACTACCAAAGTTAAAGAAGCTGATAAGAAAAAAGAGAACGTTGATTCGGAAGATAAGCTTACAAAATAGGTTTTTAGGCAGATCCAAGAGGCTAAGCCTCTGCAAAGGGGGCGTTGCCCCCTTTTTTCGGGTTCAAACAATTTAAATTAGGGGAAGATAATGGCAGTGTTTTCTACATCTATGATTAAAGACCTTCGTGACCGTACAGGTCTCGGGATGATGGAATGCAAAAGAGCTTTAACAGCTTCTGATGGAGATATAGATAAAGCAATTGATGATCTTCGAAAATCTAGCGGAATAAAAGCTGCAAAAAAAGCGGGTAGGATAGCAGCTGATGGAATCATTGCAGTAAAAATATCTGAAGACAATAAGTACGGTGTTATGATCGAAGTAAATACCGAAACAGATTTCGCTGCTCGTGATGATTCATTTGTAAGTTTTGTGAATGAGTCGCTTAATAGCGCTTACGATACCGATAAATTTGTATTCGAAGAATTTATAGTAAACATGGAGGATGCTCGCCAAGCTTTAGTGCAAAAAATTGGAGAGAATATTAGTATACGTAGGGTTGAAATCCTCAGCTCTAGTATTGTTGGCTCTTACGTACATAGTAATAAGCGCATAGGTGTCATGGTTGCATTGGAAAAAGGTCATGCAGAAGTTGCAAAAGATGTTGCTATGCATGTTGCAGCTTCGAATCCCCAGGTCGTTAAACCCGAGGATATGCCTGACCATTTGGTTCAAAAAGAGAAAGAAATTTTTATTGCTCAGGCTAAAGAAAGCGGTAAATCAGATGAAATTATTAATAAAATGATTAATGGTCGGATAAATAAATTTTTATCAGAATCTAGTTTGATTAATCAACCATTTGTCAAAAATCCAGAAATAACTGTCAATGAGTTGGTTAAAGATTCAGATGCCGAAATACTTTCTTTCTATAGATTTGAGGTTGGAGAAGGGATCGAAAAAAACGAAGTTGATTTTGCAACAGAGGTTGCTGCCCAAGTTAATGCAGCAAAATAAAAAAGGAGGCTTTAGCCTCCTTTTTTGTGATTATGTTTTTAAAAAATTACAGAGTAATATTAGTTCACGATATTGTAGATAAAATAGTTGATCTTGGAGCCACATATGCCGTCTGTTGGAGATAAGAAATATAAAAGAATTTTACTTAAGCTAAGCGGTGAAGAGCTAATGGGTGAAGAAGGTTTTGGTATTGATCCAAGAGTTTTAGATAAAATGGCTTTAGAGATAGGACAACTTGTTGGCATCGGTGTTCAGATAGGCTTAGTGATTGGTGGAGGTAATTTATTTAGAGGAGCGGCACTAAATGCTGCTGGAATGGAGAGAGTCACTGGCGATCATATGGGTATGCTAGCAACAATGATGAATGGTCTGGCTATGAGAGATGCTCTTGATCGGAATAATATCTCTGCACACGTTATGTCTGCAATATCAATGAGCGGTGTCATGGAGCAATATGATCGGCGTAAAGCCACCCGTTATTTAGATAGTGGTGATGTTGTAATCTTTTCTGCTGGTACTGGCAATCCTTTCTTTACTACAGACTCAGCGGCATGTTTAAGGGGTATCGAAATTGATGCCGAGATTGTATTAAAAGCAACAAAGGTGGATGGAGTTTATTCTTCAGATCCACTGCTGAATCAGGATGCAACAATGTACACTCATCTAACATACGATGAAGCTTTAGAGAAAAAGCTAGGTGTAATGGACTTAACTGCCATTTGTTTATGTAGAGAACATCATATGCCCCTGAGAGTTTTTCGAATGGCAAAATTGGGAGCTCTTTTGAACATAGTTGTAGGCGGTGACGAAGGAACTTTGATTGAGGAAAAAAATAATGCTGGATGACTTTAAAAAAGATATGGAAGCAAGAATGACAAAGAGTATCGGTGCTCTTGCAAATGCTTTCAATAAAATCCGTACTGGAAGAGCACACCCCAGTTTATTAGATGGCTTGACAGTGTCTTACTATGGTTCAGATACTCCTTTATCTCAGGTTGGTAACGTAAATGTTATTGATGCTCGAACTTTATCTGTTTCTGTTTGGGAAAAAGATTTAATACCTGAGGTAGAGAAAGCAATACATAAATCAGATTTAGGTTTAAATCCATCAACAACCGGAGAACTGATTCGTATACCAATGCCGCAACTGACTGAGGAAACCAGAAAAAACTTTATCAAAAAAGCACGTTCTGAGGCTGAGAGCGCTAGAATTTCGATACGAAATGCTCGTCGTGAAATTTTATCCAATGCAAAAGACTTACTCAAAAAGAAGGATATTACCGAGGATAATGAGCGTCAGATCCAGGAGGACGTCCAAAAAATCACAGATAAGTATATCAAGCAGGTTGATGAAGCCCTACTCAGTAAAGAATCTGATTTGTTAGAAATTTAAATTAGAGTTTATGTATGTCTAGCAATATAGAAATAGAATCCCTTCCCATTAATCATGTGGCTATTATTATGGATGGTAATAATAGATGGGCAAAAAAAAGAGGGCTAAAAGGTATTGCTGGCCACAAAGTTGGAGCTGAAAGAGTTCGTGATATTCTCAATTCTATGAATAAATATGGTATTAGCTTGCTCACACTCTTTGCTTTTAGTAGTGAAAACTGGAATCGCCCTAAAAATGAGGTTCATGCCCTCATGTCACTATTGACCAGCTACTTAAAGAAAGAATCAAAAAATCTCATAGAGAAAGATATAAAATTAAGGATAATTGGTCGAAGAGATAGATTCAGCCTAAAACTAAATAAGCTAATACAGGAAATAGAATCTGCAACAATAAATGGAAAACGTACTTTGATACTGGCCCTCGATTATGGAGGAAAATGGGAAATTTCTGAAGCTACAAAAAAAATTGCTCATCAAATTAAATCCGGACAAATAGAGCCCAGTGATATAAATGAAGATCTGCTCACTAAAAATATGTGTATACAGAATTTTCCACCACCAGATATATGTATAAGAACTGGAGGAGAAAAAAGGATCAGCAATTTTCTATTATGGCATATGGCTTATACTGAACTATATTTTACAGATTGTTATTGGCCTGACTTTGATGCTGTAACATTTGACGGCGCAATTCTTGACTACCAAAAGAGGCAGCGACGTTTTGGTAAGCGAGATAAAGCGCTATCAGGCAAAGGTAATGAGTGTGCTCAAACAACGAATTAATACAGCTATAATTATTGCGTTGGTATTCACCACAGTGCTATATTTTTTTAATGCTGATGCCATTCTATTTTTTTCAGCTGTCATAATTATCTATGCTGGCTGGGAGTGGGGTAACTTAGCCGGTTACCATCTTTTTTATATAAAGTTTTTATATTGTTTATTTATATTAGGGATTATGGTCTTACTAAGTTTTTTAATGGGTGTTGATAGATCCCTACCAACGTATATTAATACTGGAAAATTTATTCTAGAGTGCCTAATCCCTTGGTGGTTGCTAGCTATATATTGGATAAAGAGCTATCCAAGAGGTACTATTTTTTGGGGAAGTCCATTGGCAAGAGGTATAATTGGCTTACTTGTTTTAATTCCAGTTTGGCTAGCCCTTTCAATTCTAATTTCCCTAGATCATGGAAAATTGTTGATAGCTGGAGTAGTTCTAATCGTTGCTTTTTCTGATATCGGTGCTTACTTTGCAGGATTGAGGTTTGGTAAACACAAGCTATCTAAAAATGTAAGCCCAAATAAAACTTGGGAGGGATTTTTAGGCGCTATTGGCGTAAATTTAATTTTCGCCACTTTTTTGGGATTTTTTTTAAAAATACACCTAATGAATATAATGATGTTATTTTTATTAGTTATGATTATAGTACTTTCTTCTGTAATTGGGGATCTTCTAATCAGTATGTTTAAACGTCATCGTGGAATAAAAGATAGTGGGAACATTCTCCCTGGTCACGGAGGAATTTTGGACCGCATAGATGGACATACTATTGCTTTTCCAGTATTCACTTTGGTTTTTATTTATAGTAATTTTCAAGTTTAAATTAGTTATAATCATTTATGCAAAAAATTACAGTTCTGGGAGCGACAGGTTCAATTGGTGTGAACGTCTTGAACGTCGTTTCTCAGCATCCAGATAGATTTAAAATATTTGCCTTAAGTTGCAACGTAAGGGTAGCCGAATTAGCCGTTCAGTGTAAGCAATTTAAGCCTTCCTTTGCTGTCGTCTCAAATATTTCTATGGCTCTAGAGCTCAAAGAGTTAATAAAGGTTTCTTCACCAGAAACTGTTGTGCTCGATGGCATCGGTAGCTTATGTAAGATATCTAGTGATCAATCAGTTGATATTGTTATAGCAGCAATAGTTGGATCAGCCGGTTTATTGCCAACATTAGAGGCCGCAAAATCTGGTAAGAAGATTTTATTGGCAAATAAAGAAGCTTTAGTTATGGCTGGTTCTTTATTGATGAATGCAGTAAGTTCAAGCAATGGCGTCCTTTTGCCGATCGACAGCGAACACAATGCTATATTTCAATGTCTCCCCCATGATTATATCTCTTCAGAAGAAAGTGGTATCAATAAGGTTTTACTAACAGCATCAGGCGGTCCTTTTAGGACTCGCGATCCAGGCAGTATGTCGAAAATAACTACAGATGAGGCTTGCTCTCACCCTAATTGGAAAATGGGTAAAAAGATATCAGTAGATTCTGCAACAATGATGAATAAAGGGCTCGAGTTAATAGAGGCTTGCTGGCTTTTTAATCTCACTCCTGATCAAATAGAAGTTATTGTGCATCCACAAAGTATCGTGCATTCAATGGTAGAGTATTTAGATGGATCGATTTTAGCTCAGCTAGGTAACCCTGATATGAGAACTCCTATTGCACAAGCCCTCGCTTGGCCTGAGAGAATTTCCTCTGGAGTAAGTAGTTTAGATATTATCAGTTTAATGCGGCTAGATTTTGAGCCGCCAAACTTGAAGAAATTTCCCTGCCTATCTCTAGCAATAAAAGCCGCTAAAGCAGGTGGTAGCGCACCCATAACTTTAAATGCATCTAATGAAATAGCAGTAGACGCTTTTCTTAAGAAAGAGATTATGTTTACAGAAATATCAGAAGTAGTAGCACTTTCATTAAAGGAGATAACATTAACAAACCCAGATTCGCTAGAAGCCATTCAACTGTGTGATAAAGCATCACGAGATATTACCTTAAAATTAATCTCTGAATATTTTAAAAAGTAATACTTCAGAGTCGGAAATCTAACTTTTTCTTAACAGGAGCCTAAATGGATTTATTCGCAACAATTTTTTATACACTGCTTGCCTTAGCTCTATTGATATCATTTCATGAGTTCGGACATTTTTATGTGGCTAGAAAATGTGGTGTAAAAGTTATTCGCTTCTCCATCGGTTTTGGCTCCATTCTTTATCAGTGGAAAGATAAAAAGGGAACCGAGTTTGTTCTATCAGCTTTGCCATTAGGTGGTTACGTTAAAATGGTAGATGAAAGAGAGGGGTCTGTACCTTCGGAGGATCTACCTTATGCATTTACTCAGAAAACTGTTTGGCAAAGAATGGCTATTGTAATTGCAGGTCCAGCTGCCAATTTTCTATTAGCTATATTGATATATTGGGTATTATTTTTAAATGGAGTAACAGGCATAGCTCCTGTTGTTGGATCACTTGTACCTGGGTCTATCGCTGAAACAGCCGGCATCAGATCGGGGCACCAAATTATTGCTGTTGATGGAAGGCAAACTCCAACTATACAAAAGCTGCATACACAGCTGATAAATCGTATTGGAGAGTCAGGAAAGATAAATTTTACAGTTAAATTTCCAGATAGCCCTGAAAATTATGATTACAGCAGTAATTTAGATAATTGGATGTCTGGATCTTCGGAGCTTAATCCACTTGAGGGTATAGGGATAATATTATATACACCCAAAGTTCTCCCTATAGTTGACATGGTTATACCTAAAAGTCCGGCAGAAAAATCAGGATTAATATCAGGAGATTTGTTGTTATCTGCAGACGGACTTCCTTTATCAGATTGGACAGAATGGGTTGAATATGTACAACTTCGACCATCTAAAAAAATATATTTACAGGTGAAGCGTGAAAACACTATATTAAATAAAAGTATAACCCCTGAACTAATTTCATCAGTTGAAGGGAAAAATATAGGGAAAGTTGGTATGTCTGTTAGGGTACCAATTTGGCCAAAAAATATGGTACAAAATTTTTCTTATAATCCTTTTGAAGCTTTGAATGAATCGATTCATAAGACTTGGGATATTTCGGTTATGATTCTGGGTTCTATTAAAAAGATGTTTATGGGGGATATTTCTTTGAAGCATCTAAGTGGTCCGATAACGATTGGTAAAGTTGCTGGACAGTCAGCTGAGTATGGTGTTTCAGCATACTTAGGATTTTTAGCGCTGCTAAGTATAAGTTTAGGTATTATGAATCTGCTGCCAGTTCCAGTTTTGGATGGTGGGCATTTAATGTATTTCATAATTGAAGCCATTAAGGGATCACCCTTATCTGATAAAATACAATTATTTGGTTTCAAGTTAGGTATATTTTTGGTGGTTGGGTTGATGTCCATAGCCCTGTACAATGACATATTGAATTAATCTCGTTGGTTACTGTTATTATAGCGATAGCGGTGATCCAAATTAAAAATTAACAAATGGTGCACAATTATCTAATGAAGTCTTTTTTCCTCTTTTTCTTCTTAGCGATGATTTCTTTTGGCTCCCAGGCAGAGCTATTTGAAGTTGAAGATATCAGAATAGATGGCCTCGAGAGAGTTTCTTCAGCGACTGTGTTTGGGTCATTGAGTGTGAGTGTGGGCGATGCTATAGATAGCTCATCAGTTCGTGATCTTACTCGAGATTTATTTAGGCTAGGATTTTTCGATGATATAAAAATTTCTCGAGATAAAGGAATTCTTATTATCTCGGTTGTTGAAAGACCAGCAGTAGCAAAATTAATTATCGAGGGCAATACAGCAATTCCCGAAGAAACTCTATACTCGTCTCTAAGAGATAATGGCTTGTCTGAGGGACAGATATTTCGACAAGCTGTCCTCAAAGGTATGAGTCAGGAGCTTGAACGACAATATGTTAAGCAAGGTAGATATGGTGCTGGCATAGAGATAGAAGTTGAAGAGCTTCCTCAAAATAGAGTTGCTGTCACCGTCCTGATAGATGAAGGGGAAGTAGCAGCAATATCAGGCATTAATATTGTTGGCAATTCAATTTTCGATGATGCTACATTAAAACCTATATTCGAATTAAAAGAATCAGGCTTACTATCTTTTATTTCTCAAGATGACAAATATAACCGAGAAAAGTTAACAGGTGATATAGAGAGAGTTGAATCTTATTACTTAAACAGAGGCTACCTGGACTTTTCAATTGAATCGACCCAAGTAACTATAAGCCCAGACCGGGATTCTGTGTTCATAACAATTAATATAAAAGAAGGAAGTATACATACTGTATCTGAAATTGTTCTTGCTGGTAATCCTATGATACCCGAGGAAGAGGTCAGAAGTCTTATAGTTCAAAAAGAAGATGAAGATTTCTCTCAGTTTCTTATGACCTTTTCCTCAGAAAAAATTGCTGAGCGTTTAGGTAATGATGGTTATGCTTTTGCTGAGGTTAAAGGTGTAACAGAAATAAATACCGAAGACAAAACAACTAAAGTCATCTTTTATATAGATCCTGGTACAAGAGCTTATGTTAGGCGTATTGAGTTTCGTGGAAATACAAAAACAATGGATGAGGTTTTGCGAAGAGAGATGCGTCAAATTGAAGGAGCTACAGCCTCAACTGAAAAGATCGAATGGTCAAAAAATAGATTGCAAAGAACAGGGTTTTTTAAAACTGTAGAATCTGAAACCCGACCTGTTCCCGGAGTAAGTGATCAAATCGATGTATTTTATACTGTAGAAGAGCAGCCATCAGGAAGTGTTGGGGCAAGTTTTGGTGTGGCTCAGAGTTACGGAGTCACACTTGGAGCAAGCATAGCAGAACAAAATTTCTTGGGAACTGGTAATAGATTAAAACTGGGGTTAAATCAAAGTGGCTTCCAAACAAATTTAAATTTGCACTATGCAGACCCTTATTTTACTAAAGATGGCGTAAATGCTGGTTTCATGGTCTTTGCAAAAAAACAAGATTTTGAAGAGGGTAACTTGTCAAACTACACGACCGAGAGCATGGGTGCATCTACTACATTTGGTTGGCCAATATCCGAAATTCAAAGTATTGGCTTTGGTTTGGGTTTTGAAAAACTCGAATTGGACTCTGGGGGTTATTTCAAGACTAGGTTAATGGAGGAGTTTCTTGATGAGGAGGGAGACGACTATCTTATGTTTACTTCCAATGTATCATGGGGAATATCCACACTAAATGGATCCGGAAATGATGCAACTAGAGGGCAAGCTCATAAGATATCAGCTGAGGTTACAATGCCAGTAGGCGATCTGAATTATTATAAATTTAATTATGATGGCCAGTTCTTCCATACTTTGAGTGAAAATTTGGTTCTGCATCTTCATGCTAATGGCGGCTATGGTGATGGTTATCTAGATACAGACACCTTGCCGTTTTTTAAGAATTTTTATTCAGGAGGAAATGGCTCTGTTCGCGGCTTCAAGCAAAATACTCTAGGTCCGAGAGATGTGCCAATAACTGCAGGATATGAAGATGAGGCTGATGCTTTTGGTGGCAACGTAGTTGTAGAAGGAACAGTCGAATTGTTGTTCCCCATGCCATTCTTAAAAGATAAAAATCTAGTACAAATGGCATTATTTTTTGATGCAGGTAATGTTTTTGACACAGATTGTGGGAATATTTCTGAAGATTTTTGTCAAGAGCCGACTATATCTGATTTGAGGTATTCTGTTGGTGTTGGGGGGACATGGAAAAGTGGTTTTGGGCCGATATCTGTCAGTTTTGCATCGCCGTTTAATACAGGAAAAGAGGATGAAAAAGAAACATTCCAGTTTAATATGGGTGGAGGGTTTTAGATTACAGTGAATACCTTTACATATAATATCTAACATGAAAAATAATTTATTTTACTTTAGGGAGAAAAAAAGTGCGTATAGCAAATATTTTAATAGTTACCTTAACGGTATTAATTTCTGCAAACGTAGTCGCGGAGGAAGCACCTATGAAGATAGGTATTGTGGCTCCAGATGCTGCAGTATTTGGTACTGAATATGCCCAAGCTGAAATTAAAAAAACAGAAACTAATAAAGAATTTACAGCCTTAAAAGCTAAATTCGATGGACTATTGGAGGAAATGAAAGAGCTTAATTCAGAAATCGAAAATAAAGGTATGACTTGGTCGGCAGACCAGAATGATGAGGCGCAAAAAAAGATGGGCTACCTTAGAGACGATATCGAATTAATACAGAAAAAACTTAAATCTGAACAAAAAGCGCTCCAGTCAAGAATAATAAAAGCGACAGAAGAAAAAATACAGGAGGCATTACAAGAGCTAATCACTGAAGAAAAATTAACTCTTTTGCTTAGAAAAGAAGCAGCCATTTTTGGTGGCGTGGGTGTAGATTTTACAAACAAGTTAACTAATAGACTTAATGAAAAAATGAAGTAATTTTTTTTATAGATATGAGAAATATGCTGAAGCAAAATAATGCCTAGTTATTCTTTAGATTTCATAGCTCAACACATTGGTGCAGAGCTCATGGGTAACTGTGAGCAAATAGTTGATGGATTAAGTACTATACAAGATGCCACTTCTACGGATGTAACATTTTTGGCAAATGCATCTTATAATAGGTTTTTATCCACTACAGATGCTGGTGCAGTTATTGTAGCCAAAATGAATTTATCAGACTACTCTGGTAATTTTCTTGTTGTAGATAGTCCTTATCTCGCCTATGCATCGGTATCTGAGCTCTTCATCTCTAGTTCTGAGCCTGAACCAGGCATACACAAAACTGCTGTTATATCAGCTGGAGTAAAAATTGCTAAGACTGCTTCTATTGGGGCAAATGTTGTTCTTGGTAAGAATGCCATAATTGGTGAAAAATCTGTAATTGGCCCTAATTCATCTATAGGAGATGGATCAATAATAGGGGACAATTGTAAGATTTTTTCAAATGTATCGATTTATCATGGAGTAACTATTGGTAATAGGTCGACTATACATAGTGGTTCGGTGATTGGAGCGGATGGTTTTGGTTTTGCTCATGGCTCCTCAGATCGCTGGATAAAAATTCATCAGCTTGGCGGAGTTACTATTGGTGATAGAGTTGAGATTGGTTCATGTACCACGATTGATAGGGGTGCATTAAGTGATACTGTTATCGAGGATGGTGTGATCCTCGATAACCATATACAAATAGCTCATAATGTACACATTGGTGAAAATACAGCTATTGCTGGCTGTTCTGGTGTATCAGGAAGTACAGAAATTGGAAAAAATTGTATCTTTGCTGGACAAACAGGAATTATTGGACATGTAAAAATTTGTGATGGTGTAACTACCACTGGCGGTACAATTATTACAAAATCAATATCTGAATCTGGCTCTTATTCATCAGGCACACCATTAAGCAATACAGAAAAGTGGAAAAAAAATGCTGTCCGTTTCACACAGCTCAATGACTTAGTTCAACGTCTCAAGAGGCTTGAAAAAAAGATATAATTTTTTACATTTTGAATTTTTGAAGTTCCTAGAGATAATGCAATGGATATAAACGATATAAAAAAACGCCTACCACAACGATATCCTTTCCTTTTGGTTGATAGAGTTGTCGAAATGGATCTAGGTAAGAGAATTCTGGCCTATAAAAATATTACAGCCAATGAAGACGTTTTTAATGGACATTTTCCAAATACACCTATTTTTCCTGGTGTAATGATTATTGAGGCGATGGCTCAAGCTGCAGGTGTTCTTGGGTTCGTTACCGCTGATAAATATGCAGATGATAACGTCTTATATTTGTTTGCAGGAGTTGATGGCGTTCGTTTCAAACGACAAGTTATCCCCGGAGATAAGCTGATGTTAGAAGCAAAAGTGGATTCAGTGAAAAGAACAATTTGGCGCTTTAAATGTAAAGCTACGGTAGACGATGAGCTTGCTTGTGAAGCTACTATACTTTGTGCACTAAAAACGGTTTAAGAATGTCTCTAATACACACAACAGCAATTATTGATCCAACAGCTGAACTAGACGAAGGTGTAGAAATTGGCCCGTGGACATCTATAGGTCCAAACGTCAAGATTGGCTCTGGAACAATTATTCACTCGCATGTTTTGGTGAAGGGTCCTACAACTATAGGTAAAAATAACCGTATCTTTCAGTTTTCTTCAATCGGTGAAGATACACCTGATTTAAAATATGATGGAGAACCAACTACATTAGTAATCGGAGACAATAACACTATTCGTGAGGGTGTGACGATACATAGAGGAACCATTCAAGATAGAGGTATAACAAGTATTGGAAGTAATAATCTGATGATGGCATATGTTCATATAGGACATGATTCAACAGTTGGCAGTAACTGTATTTTAGTTAACAATGCATCTCTCTCTGGTCACGTTACCGTCGGTGATTGGGCGATCCTATCAGGATATGTTTTAGTACATCAGTTTGTTTCTATTGGGTCGCACACTTTGATTGGTCCGGCTGCGTTCCTTCCTCAAGATGTCCCAGCATATGTAACTGCATTTGGTTCTCCAGCGGAACCAAAAACTGTCAATACCGTAGGACTTAAACGACGCGGATTTACTAAAGATGCAATTATGGCCATTAAGCAAGCCTATAAGATCTTATATAGACAGGGGCTTTCTCTAGATGATGCTCTTACTAAGCTTGATGAATTGGCAACACAACAACCCGAAGTTCAGTTAATGCTTGATTCTGTGAAAGCTTCTTCTCGCGGAATAATACGTTAAGTTATGGTTGATTCCTACAGAATAGGAATTGTAGCAGGTGAGCTATCCGGTGATCAGTTAGGGGCTGGTTTAATTCGCTCGTTGAAATCGCATTACCCCGACGCAATATTTGAGGGGGTAGGTGGCTCAAAAATGATAAACGAGGGATTTTTTTCCCTATTTCCCATAGAGAGACTCTCTGTGATGGGGTTTTTCGAGCCCATGAAAAGATTGCCTGAACTGTTTCGTATCCGCAAAAGTTTATTCAAATACTTCTGTGACAATAAATTTGATCTTGTGATTGGAATTGATTCTCCAGATTTTAATCTTGGCTTAGAAAAAAAACTACACGCTAAAGGAATCAAGACTGCGCATTATGTGAGTCCTTCAGTATGGGCATGGAGACAGGGCCGCATAAAAAAAATCCGTAGCTGCGTTGACTTGATGCTTACTCTTTTACCTTTTGAAGAGGATTTCTACAAAAAAAATAATATTCCAGTTGTGTGTGTAGGTCACCCCTTAGCTGAAGATCTAGCAGTCAAATTAGATATTGATATAGTTCGTCGAGAGCTTTGTTTGACTGACGATCCTGTGCTTGTAGTTATGCCGGGTAGCAGGGCCTCAGAAATAAAAAAATTAGGTAAATTATTTATAGATGTAGCCACCTATTGTAAAAAAAGAATAACTAAACTTCAGATAATTATTCCGGCTGCTTCGCCAGAAAGAAAACATGAAATCGAAGACATTTTGCAAAATTACCCATCGCTGAAAGTAAAAGTTCTAGATGGACAATCACTTTTAGCTATGTCAGCTGCAGACGTAGTCTTAGTTTCATCAGGAACTGCAACTTTGGAGGCCATGCTATTAAAAAAACCTATGGTTGTAAGCTATCGCTTAGGAACAATGACTTTTGCATTAATTTCTAAGATTATAAAAATAAAATATGCTGCATTACCAAATCTTCTTGCTAATGAATTATTGGTTCCAGAGTACATAGAAAAAAATGCTACTGTAGATAATATTTCATCTGGAATAATGAATTTTTTTGATAACCCAGTTGAAAGAAAAAAACTAGAGAAGCGCTTCGAGGTTCTTCACGAAACCTTAAAGTGTGGTGGAAGTGAGACGGCAGCAAAAGCATTAATAAAGCTTTTGGAAAAAAAATAAGAAAAAATCACACATGACATATAATAATCAAATATTAGCTGGGGTAGATGAAGTTGGAAGAGGTCCGTTAGCTGGAGATGTAATTGCAGCGGCAGTTATTCTTTGCCCTAAAAATGAAATATCTGGGCTTATTGATTCAAAGAAACTTTCTGAGAAAAATCGTCAAAAATTTGCTATTCAAATTAAAGATAAATCTTTATGTTGGAGTATAGCTAGATCTAATGTACAAGAAATTGAGACCTATAATATATTAGAGGCCACCATGCTGGCGATGAAAAGAGCCGTCGAAGGCCTTACGGTATTACCAGAATACGTGATAGTTGATGGTAACCGTTTACCAAGTTGGTCCTATCCCTCGGAACCCGTAGTTAAGGGAGACTCTATAGCCCCCTGCATATCTGCAGCATCGATTATTGCAAAAGTTTTCAGAGATGAGGAGATGAAGAATTTTGATAAAATATATCCTGGATATGGTTTTTCCCGACATAAAGGTTACGGAACAAAAGAACACATAGATGCCATAAAGCGTCTAGGACCAACCCCTATTCATAGAAGAACCTTTGAGCCTATGAAGAGTATAATAACCGGAACACTTTAAAAGCATCAGTTTTTTATATAACCTTATGATCATTCATCAGGCAAATGATACTTACTGTTACCATGAAAAATAACTTATATATTTAATCCGTCCTAGCATAAGAAAATCAGGACGTTTTTTTGGATTTAATTATTTATGCTCCAAACGTCTTTTGTACATCTTCGGCTTCACAGTGAGTATTCGCTCGTTGATGGCCTCATATCCATAAATCCACTTGTACATAAGGTGGCTGACCTAGGTATGCCAGCTGTTGCTCTTACAGATATTACCAATTTCTTTGGGTTGATTAAGTTTTATAAAGCCGCTCATCTATCTGGTGTCAAACCTATATTTGGTGCAGATTTATGCATTCGCAGCAGTATTGACGATATACCACCATATGATATGACGTTTCTTATAATGAATATGACAGGTTATCGTAATCTTACAAAGCTGATATCTCGTGCTTATCAAGAGGGTCAAAGTCACGGTATCCCTATGATTAATAGTGATTGGATTGAAGGTGTATCGGAGGGACTCATTGTACTTAGTGGCCGTCAAAGTGACATTGGTCAAGCAACACTTGCGGGAAATAATCTACAGGCCGAAACATTCCTGCAGAACTGGATTAAGATATTTGCGGATAGATTTTACTTAGAGTTAACTAGAACTAGAAGATTAGGCGAAGAAGATTTTATTCATTCCGCTATTAGATTGTCTCAAAAATTTAACTGTCCTGTAGTAGCTACAAATGATGTTAGATTCCTGAAATCTGATGATTTTGAAGCGCATGAATCAAGAGTTTGTATTGGTTTAGGATATGTTCTGGACGATTCTAGGCGAGCTAAGACATATAGTGAAGAGCAGTATCTTCGTTCGGAAGACGAAATGATCGAACTATTTAATGACATACCAGAGGCTCTTGAAAATACGCTGGAAATTGCATACCGATGTAATCTAGAACTTAAATTAGGTGAAACTTTTTTACCAGATTATCCTATACCTGAGGGCTTAACCAAAGATAATTTTTTTAAAAAATTATCTATTGAAGGGCTTGAAAATAGACTTTTAAAAATTCTCATATCCTCAAAGAAAGACCCCAAAAAAGATAGAAAAAAATATTTTGATCGGCTTGATTTTGAGCTCCAAGTTGTAATAAAAATGGGTTATCAGGGCTATTTTTTAATAGTAATGGATTTTATCAGATGGGCTAAAGAGAATGGCATACCTGTAGGTCCTGGACGAGGTTCCGGAGCAGGCTCGTTAATCGCTTATGCGCTTGGAATTACAGATTTAGATCCTCTCGAATATGGGCTACTATTTGAACGATTCTTAAATCCCGAGCGAGTGTCAATGCCTGACTTTGACATAGATTTTTGTATGGATAATAGGGATAGGGTTATTTCATATGTAGCAGGTCGATATGGTCGAGATGCAGTTTCTCAAATAATTACTTTCGGAAAAATGGCCGCTAGGGCAGTAGTAAGAGATGTGGCAAGAGTTCAGGGTAAACCTTATGGTCTAGCAGATAGGCTGTCGAAAATGATCCCAGCTGATATTGGTATGACTCTAAAAAAGGCAGTTGAGGAGCAGGATATTTTGAGAGAATTTTTGTCTGAAAATGATGAAGCTCAAGAAATTTGGGATATGGCAGTTCAGCTTGAAGGCATTACTAGAAATGCGGGTAAGCATGCAGGGGGTGTTGTTATTGCACCAACAAAGCTCACAGATTTTTCTCCATTATACTGTGATGAGACAGGAGAAGGCCTTGTTACACAGTTTGATAAAGATGATGTAGAAAGTGCAGGACTGATCAAGTTTGATTTTTTAGGACTAAGAACACTAACAATTATAGATTGTGCAGTCAGGATGGTGAATAAGCGCCCTCATGATTCATCAGATAAAACGTTAGTTATAAATGATATCCCGTTAGATGATCCTTTAGCGTTTGAGCTTATACAGAAAGGAGAGACGACTGCTGTATTTCAATTAGAATCACAAGGCATGAAAGATTTAATGAAGCGCGTAAAACCTAATTCATTTGAGGATATCATAGCGCTTGTAGCGCTTTATAGGCCTGGCCCTCTTGAGTCAGGGATGGTTGACGATTTCGTTAATCGTAAACATGGAAGATCAAGAGTGGCCTATCCTGATGAAAAATTTCAGCATCAAAGTCTAAAACCGATTTTAGAGCCCACTTATGGAGTTATAGTTTATCAAGAGCAGGTGATGCAAATTGCCCAAATTCTTGCAGGATACTCCTTGGGAGAAGCAGACTTACTTCGTCGTGCTATGGGAAAAAAGAAGCCAGAGGAGATGGCTAAACAACGAGAAATTTTTGAGGAAGGTGCAAAAAAACAAGGGATTGACCCTAACCTCGCTATAAAAATATTTGATCTGGTGGAAAAATTTGCTGGATATGGATTTAATAAATCTCACTCCGCTGCATATGCGCTCTTGGCCTATCAAACAGCTTACCTTAAATCTCATTATTTACCTGAATTTATGGCAGCAGTTTTATCAGCCGATATGCAGAACACTGATAAAGTAGTCAGATTGGTTCAAGAGTGTAATCATAGAAAAGTAAAATTATTGCCCCCAGATATAAATAATAGCCACTTTATTTTTACCGTTTCTAGCAAAGAGGAAGTAGTTTACGGCTTAGGGGCAATCAAGGGTTTAGGCGAGGGACCAGTAGAGAGCATTATCACTGCAAGAGAAAAAGGTGGAAACTTCGTTGATTTATTTGATTTTTGCTCAAGAGTTGACGGTAAAAAGATTAACAAAAGAACACTTGAGGCATTAATAAGATCCGGTGCAATGGATAGTATAGGACCTTCAGGTGAGTCTGGATACCAGCGGACAGTTATGTTATCGGCTATGAGTGAAGCAGTCAAAACAGCAGAACAGAATGCCCGAAATCAAACTATTGGTATAACTGATTTATTTGGAGAAAATCTTAATGACTCAGCCATGGAATGTAAATATAAAAAATTTAATCATATCTCTTCAGAGACTTCCAAGGAAAGATTAAGCGGAGAGAGAGATACATTAGGTCTATATTTCTCAGGGCATCCAGTCGACGAGTATAGCGATGAGCTAGCTTGCTATATTAAGAGAAGAATATTTGAACTTAAGGCAGAAAAAACTCCACAAACTGTAGCGGGTTTAGTTATGGATGTAAGAATGGTGAGAACCCGTAGTGGCGATAGTATGGCAATAATATCTCTTGATGATAAAAGTGCTCAAATTGATGTGGCAGTTTTTTCTGACACCTTTAAAGAGGCGAGAGAAAAAATTGTTAAAAATGAATTTTTGGTCATTGAGGGGCAAGTTACCGCAGATAATTATACTGATGGCGTAAAGATGAGGGCAGACAAAATCAACACTTTATATGAGGCAAGATCAAAGTATCTGAAGGCTATTGTAATAAATATGAATAAAGAAGACCTAAAAGACTTCTCTGTTGATGATATTTCCAGAATCATGCAAGATTATCGCGATGGAAAATGCCCAGTCAGAATAAGTTATAATAACAAAGATGCCTTTTGTGAAATAGCTCTAGGCGATAAATGGCTTGTCTCGCCGAAAGATGAGCTACTTCAGAAGTTAAAAAATAAAGTTGGAAATGATATGGTGCACTTAAGATTCTAATGAGCTAAAAATAGAATAATTAAGATAAATAAATTTATGTTTTTTTCAAGAGACCCTATACTTCTACCACAATATATTTGATTATAATTAAGTTATAATTGGCGACATAATTATCATAGGTAGTAACTTCATATGAATTTAGATTACTTAGATTTTGAGCAACCTATTGCCGATCTGGAAGCCAAAATAGATGAGCTCCGCTTAGTCGGAAATGATAGTGATATTAATATTACTGAAGAAATAAAAAAGCTTGAAGAAAAAAGCCAAAAGCTTACAAAAAAAATTTATTCAGACCTTACCTCATGGCAGACCGTACAAGTTGCTCGGCACCCGCTTAGGCCTTACGCGACAGACTATATTAGTCGTATTTTTACTGATTTTGATGAGCTTCATGGAGATCGCCAGTTTGGCGATGATAAAGCAATTGTTGGCGGTATTGGTAAATTAGAGGGAAGACCAGTAGTTATTATAGGTGAGGAAAAAGGTAGAGGTATAAACGAGAAGGTAGACAGAAACTTTGGTATGCCAAAGCCAGAGGGTTATCGTAAAGCTCTGAGGTTAATGGAAATGGCAGAGCGTTTCAGAATCCCAGTTATTACACTCATAGATACACCCGGTGCATATCCTGGAATTGACTCTGAAGAGAGAGGTATCAGCGAATCGATTGCTAAAAATCTTGCTGTGATGTCTAGGCTTAAAACACCTATAATTTGTACGGTGATAGGAGAAGGAAGCTCTGGAGGGGCTCTAGCGATAGGCGTTGGCGATCATATTAACATGCTTCAATACGCTACTTATTTTGTTATATCACCAGAGGGTTGCGCAAATATTATATGGAAAACTTCGTCCAAAGCATCTGAAGCAGCAGAAGCCATGGGGGTAACATCTGCTGTTTTACAAGATCTAGGTATAGTGGATGAAACCATTTTAGAGCCCATCGGTGGAGCACACAGAGATATCGAGGCTATGGCAGTAAATCTAAAAATGTCTTTAATCAAACAACTTGATGAATTAGATGCTATTCCTATTGACGAGTTAATAGAAAATCGCTATCAAAGATTGATGAGTTATGGCGAACAATAAAAGATAAGTAAGCCCTTGGAGCTTATTTTAAGTATTTGCTAAAAAACTATCAATCCATTGTATTTATTGTCATTTTTGTAAATAATCAATAACGTTGCACTTTCTTTTTATTTTTGAGATATCAATGACACTCGAAGTTAATCATCTTTCTGAGCACCTTAATAAGTTCAATAAGGCCAATCATTTGTATGTTGGATATAGTGGTGGTTTAGATTCACACGTATTATTACATGTAATAATTGAGCTTATTGGTAAAAAAAGGATTACAGCAGTACATGTTAATCATCAGTTATCATCCAATTCTGATATTTGGCAAAAACATTGCGAAGATAGATGTCTTGAGATTGGTGTCAATATCATTTGTAAGACTGTGAGTATCAAAAATAGAGGAACTGGTATTGAGGATGCCGCCAGAAACGCTCGATACAGTGTATTTGAAAAATTACTTAAAAAAAACGATTTATTGATATTAGCTCACCATGCAGATGACCAGATTGAAACTATGCTATTTAGATTATTTCGAGGCTCCGGAATAAAGGGCATGTCTGGAATGCCAATATCAAGATTATTGGGTAATGGAGAGTTATTTAGACCGTTGCTGCCATTTTTTCGCAGGGATCTAGAATCTTATGCGTCAGCTAATCAAATTAATTGGATTGAAGATGATAGTAATTTAGATATAGCCTTTGATAGAAACTTCATACGGCATAAATTGATACCAACAATAAACGAACGCTGGCCTAACTCTTCTTTTAAGCTTAATCGTAGCGCTAATATTTTCGCAGAATCAGATTTTTTAATAAATATATTAGCTCAGAAAGACTTTAAAATTGTAACGGAAGTTTCCGAACGAGTAGGCTGGAGTATATCAATCGATAAACTTAATGGCTTTGAAATAATAAGGCAAAAAAATATCTTAAGATATTGGTTCAATTTACATAATTTAACATTACCATCATATGCTGTGCTGGATAATGCATTAAATCAAATGATTGGCTCAAAAATTGATGCAGAACCTATTGTATCCTGGGGTGATTTGCAGTTAAGAAGGTTTAATAAAAAATTATATCTTTTGCCTCTGAATTTTGAAGACCCAAATTACTCAGTTAAGAAAAAAAAAGGACGAGAACTGTTAGAAAAAAATTCTATAAAATGGGATGGTTCGAGCCATTTAATTCTCCCTGATAGTAGTAGCTTATGTGTGAAACTAAAAATGAAGGGCGGTCTTAGAATAGATGTTAAAAAAAATCTAGAAATTAGATTCCGTAGCGGTGGTGAGCGCTGTAAACCACAGGGACGTAGTGGCTCTAATACCTTAAAAAAACTTTTTCAAGAATATTCGTTAGAGCCTTGGTTGCGAAATAATATACCCTTAATTTATATCGATAATCGTTTAGCAGCTGTTGGTGATTTATGGGTATGCGATGAATTTTGTGCCGAACCAGATGAACTTGGCATTCAGCTTGAGTGGCTACACTAATAAAATCTATATATCGTAGTAATATATTGAGACAATTTACTATCTCTGTTAGTCTAATTTCCCATCGTTATATAAAAAGTAGTTTCAATAAATCTAAGTTATTCTTTCTTATCCTAGAAATGTACTTGATTTAATTACTTTTTAGTACAATGTGCCTTCAGGGATTTAAATGACGCGTTATATATTTGTTACAGGTGGGGTGGTATCTTCTTTGGGTAAAGGAATTGCAGCTGCCTCCTTGGGTACAATTCTTGAGGCCAGAGGTCTCAATGTCACTATCTTAAAGTTAGACCCTTATCTGAATGTAGACCCAGGAACGATGAGCCCTTTTCAGCATGGAGAAGTTTTTGTTACAGAAGACGGTGCTGAAACAGACCTTGATCTTGGGCATTATGAAAGATTTTTGTCTTCAAAAATGTGTAAGCTTAATAACTTTACCAGTGGTAAAGTTTATGAAACGATTCTGCGTCATGAGCGTAAAGGAGATTTTCTCGGTGCTACAGTTCAAGTTATCCCACATGTCACCGATGAGATAAAAAGACGTATTTTGGCAGGAGGCGAAGGCTTTGATATCGCCATTGTTGAAATCGGAGGTACAGTTGGTGATATAGAATCACAGCCATTTCTTGAGGCTATAAGACAACTTAAACTCGACCTTGGCTTTAGCCGCTCAATCCTCATACATTTGACTTTAGTCCCATATATTGCCACAGCAGGGGAGACTAAAACGAAACCAACTCAACACTCCGTTAAGGAGCTGAGATCTATAGGACTTCAGCCAGATGTATTGCTTTGTAGGAGTTTTGTTGAGCTTGATGAAGGCCAAAGAAAAAAAATTGCTTTGTTTACGAATGTCGCTGAAGAAGCTGTCGTTACATTACTAGATGCTAAATCTATTTATGCTATTCCTCGTGATCTAGAAACAAGAGGACTAGATAAAACTGTTCTCACCAGACTTGCCTTGGATTGTCCAAAACCTGACCTATCGGATTGGGATTGGGTTGCTGAAAATCACTCTAATCCAAAGCATGAGATAACAATTGCTATGGTCGGTAAATATGTTGAACTCCAGGATGCATACAAATCTCTGAACGAAGCTTTAATACATGGAGGTATTAGAAATCAAACCAAGGTTAACATCCGATATATAGATTCGGAAAATTTGCAAGACCAAATATCACTCCTTGATAATTGCAATGGAATTTTAGTCCCCGGCGGATTCGGGGTACGTGGAGTTGAGGGAAAAATTAAGGCTGTTAATTACGCCCGCACCAAAAAAATACCCTATCTGGGAATATGTCTTGGTATGCAGGTTGCGATGATAGAATTTGCGCGTAATGTTTGTAACCTAAAGGATGCAAATAGTACTGAGTTCGATCCGAAGACACCTCATCCAATTATTGCACTTATAACAGAGTGGGTAGACAGTTCTGGTGCAGTAGAAACCCGCGATGAAGATTCAGATTTAGGAGGAACAATGAGGCTTGGAGGACAAGCTAGCTATCTGATAGAGGCTACAGCTGCTCATGATATATATGGAAAAAATACGATTTTTGAGCGACATCGACACCGCTATGAGGTCAACAATAATTACGTTTGCCAGTTACAAGATGGTGGTATGCAGGTTGGGGGCTGGTCAGAAAATAAAACTTTAGTAGAGATGATCGAGATATCAGATCACCCTTGGTTTGTTGCTTGCCAGTTTCATCCAGAATTTACCTCTACACCCCGAAATGGTCATCCACTATTCACAAGTTTTGTAGAGGCATCGCTCAAACAACAAAAATCTTTTGATCGCTCCAGGGAAGCTAGCTTATGACAATATCAAAAGTAACTGTTCCGTCTGTAACGATTAATATTGAGAATATTCCAGTTAGTAACGATAAGCCTTTTGTACTATTCGGAGGAGTAAACGTACTAGAGTCTAGAGATCTCTCCATGCGGGTAGCTGAGCATTTCGTCACAGTAACAAATAAATTACGTATTCCTTATGTGTTTAAAGCCTCGTTTGATAAAGCTAACCGTTCATCATTCCAATCATATCGTGGTATTGGTATAGATGAAGGGTTAAAAATATTTCAAGAAATTAAAGAATCATT
Source organism: uncultured Porticoccus sp. (assembly GCA_964276025.1). Classification (GTDB taxonomy): domain Bacteria; phylum Pseudomonadota; class Gammaproteobacteria; order Pseudomonadales; family Porticoccaceae; genus Porticoccus. The sequence continues at coordinate 813,811 of CAXYDD010000002.1, forward strand.
CTCAATACCGGTAATAACTGATGTTCATGAACCTCATCAGGCAGAGTTAGTAGCTGAAGTTTGCGATGTCTTACAGCTACCCGCTTTTTTAGCTCGGCAAACTGATCTAGTTCAAGCAATCGCTAAAACCGACGCTGTCGTGAATATCAAGAAACCTCAGTTTCTGAGCCCAGCTCAGGTGGCTAACATTGTAAATAAATTTAAAGAATGTGGTAATAGTAATGTTCTTCTTTGTGAGAGAGGTACTTGTATGGGATACGATAATCTTGTTGTAGATATGCTTGGTATTCGAACGATGAAAGAGGTGAGTGAGGGATTACCAATTATTTTTGATGTAACTCATGCACTACAGATAAGAGAACCTGATAGCCTTACTTCGGGTGGTCGCCGCCATCAACTAGCAGAGCTAGGAAAAGCAGGTATTGCTGTAGGTTTAGCCGGCCTATTTTTAGAAGCCTACCCTGATCCAGATAATGCGAAGTGCGATGGACCAAGCGCATTGCCATTAGACAAATTAGATAGCTATCTCTCACAGATAAAAGAATTAGATGATCTTGTAAAGTCTCAGCCATCACTTGAACTATAATTTATATTTTTTTATGTGTGCTTTATGAGCATATATATCTTTTTTTGGAGATTTTTAGATGAGCAATATTTCGGATATTAGAGCCTATGAGGTATTAGACTCCAGGGGTAATCCAACTATAAGTGCAGAGGTTATATTAGCAGACGGAAGTACCGGCTCTGCCTGCTCTCCATCTGGTGCATCAACTGGTTCAAGGGAAGCGCTTGAGCTAAGAGATGGCGACAATAATCGATATTTGGGCAAAGGTGTTCTCAAGGCTGTTGATAATATAAATAAAATTATTAAGCCATTATTACTTGGTAAAAGCGCTCTTGATCAATGCGCTATAGATTTATTGATGATAGAGGCCGATGGAACTGACAATAAAGCTAATTTAGGGGCCAATGCTGTCCTAGCTGTTTCTCTTGCTGTATCTAAGGCGGCAGCAACATCACTTGGTATACCATTATATGAGCACATAGCAAATATTAATGGAACTCCTGGTAAGTACAGTATGCCTGTTCCAATGATGAATATTATAAATGGAGGAGAACACGCAGATAATAATGTTGATATTCAAGAATTTATGATTCAGCCAGTATCTGCAAAAAGTTTTTCACAGGCATTACAGATGGGAGCAGAAATATTTCATTCATTAAAGAAAATACTAAGCAAAAAAGGTCTTAGCACTGCGGTGGGTGATGAGGGTGGTTTTGCCCCTAATTTATCTTCAAACTCCGAGGCTCTTGCTTGTATTGAAGAAGCAGTGACGGCCTCTGGATACAAATTAGGCGTAGATATCATGTTAGCATTAGATTGCGCATCATCTGAATTTTATAACAATGGTCAGTATGAGTTGCTTGGTGAAGGTAAGATATTTAGCTCTGAAGACTTCACAGATTATTTGTCGAGCCTTTGTGACCAGTATCCCATTATCTCAATTGAAGATGGTCAGGATGAATCTGATTGGGATGGCTGGAAATACCAAACAGAAAAACTAGGAAAAAAAATTCAGTTAGTGGGTGATGATCTTTTTGTAACTAATACTAAAATATTGAGAGAGGGAATCAAGCTGGGTGTGGCGAATTCTATTTTAATTAAATTTAACCAGATTGGAACTTTGACAGAAACTCTAGCTGCTATCAAAATGGCAAAAAAAGCAAATTATACTGCGGTTATTTCTCATAGATCAGGAGAAACAGAGGATACCACTATTGCAGACCTCTCAGTTGGAACAAGTGCAGGTCAGATAAAAACCGGCTCTCTTTGTCGTTCAGATCGAACTGCAAAATATAATCGCTTACTACGCATAGAGTCTGATCTACAAGTCAAAGCTCCTTACAGGGGTATATCTGAGTTTAACTAGGTTAATTGTTTTCAATGTCTATTCGCTTTTTATAGTGATGGAGAGAAAAAGTATTAAGTTATCTTTAAACAAGAACACTGACGAAATCGGTTAAGTCCGTTAGAATGAATATATGCGATGGTTAATAATTATTCTATGTGTCTTTATCTCAACCCTCCAATATCGTTTATGGTTAGGCGATGGTAGTCTTTCTCATAAGTATGAACTTCAAAATGATGTCACTTCTCAACAGAAAAAAAATGAAAATCTAAGACAAAAAAACCTTGACCTAGCAAAAGAACTCAAGCATCTGACCAATAGTACGGATAGTATCGAAGAGAGAGCTAGAAGAGATCTTGGTATGATTAAGGATGGCGAAACCTTTTATATGGTTGTTGAGGAGGAGAACTAAGTGACAAGCAAGCGTTTTTTAGAAGAACACTTACTAGAATTAAGTAAAAGAAAAACGTGGATAGTCATACCTGCAGCTGGAATTGGAAGTAGGTTTTCAGAAATTAAACCAAAGCAATATGAGGAATTTTTTGGCCAAACGATTCTTGAATTTACTTTAAAAAAATTATTAGAAATTGAGCATATTAAAGTAATAATTGCTGTCAATCCTAAAGACAATATATGGAGAAATTTATCCGGTTTAAAACAACCTTCTGTTGAAATAGTTATAGGCGGTAAAACAAGAAGAGACTCTGTTTTTTTTGCGCTCGAGCACATTAAAGAGAGAGCAAGTAGATTTGACTGGATACTAGTTCATGATGCAGTAAGGCCCTGTGTTCAAGTTGATGACATAAAAAATCTAATCCAGGAGACTTCTTTACCTGACAAAATAGGCGGTATACTTGCTACAAAAGTTGTTGGGACTTTGAAAAGAGTAGAGCCTAGTATGATTATTAGTGAAAATCCAAATGTCTCAACTGTTGAAGATCGTAGCCTTATTTTTGAAGCACAAACTCCACAATTATTTCACTTTGAGTTACTTTACGAAGCCCTAGAAAAGTCAAAAATAGAGGGTTGGTTTATAACTGACGAAGCGTTAGCTGTAGAAAGATATTTAGAGACCGATTGCCCAGGGTCGGATAATCCTGTAATTGTTGAAGGAAGTCGAGACAATATAAAAATTACCCGTCCTGAAGATATTGCAATAGCTAAAGCCATAATAATGACTCAACAGGAAAAACTATGAGAATTGGTCATGGTTATGACGTCCATGCATTCGGGGAAGGCGACCATATTATTATTGGTGGAGTCAAAATCCCTTTTAGATACGGCCTTTTAGCTCATTCAGATGGAGACGTCTTAATACATTCACTTTGTGATGCTCTACTTGGGGCAGCAGCACTGGGCGATATAGGCAAACATTTCCCAGAAACAGATCAACGTTTTTTGGCTATTGATAGTCGCGAGCTACTAAGAACCGTCGTTTCGTTGATTAAAAATAAAGGATACTCTGTCGTAAATGTTGATTTTACTATCATAGCTCAAGCGCCTAAGCTGGCACCTTATATAGATGCTATGATTGAAAATATTTCGTCTGATCTTAAGAGTGATGCAGATGTTATTAATGTTAAAGCCACAACCACCGAAAATCTTGGGTTTGAGGGAAGAGGAGAGGGGATAGCTTGCCACGTTGTTGCGTTGATTCAATAGACATATAAGCTAGCAAAAAAATATCATTAAAATTTTTATAAATAAAATTAATGAGGGGGGATTATCTATTGAGTGCTCTTGATTTTAGCGGAGTGGGAATGACATCGCAAAGAACCAGAGAGCGATTAATCCAGCGTCTCCAAGACCAAGGAATAACTGATAAAAAAGTATTAAGTGTTATCAGGGTAACCCCAAGGCATTTATTTTTAGATGAAGCCCTTTCTCATAGGTCTTATGAGGATACGGCACTGCCAATTGGCTTCGGTCAAACACTTTCTCGGCCATATGTAGTAGCACTTATGACAGAGATACTACTTTCGCTTGGACCCAGGAAAAAAGTTCTTGAAATTGGAACTGGTTCTGGCTATCAGGCTGTAATTTTAGCGCAACTTGTTGAAAAAGTTTACAGCGTAGAGCGTATAAGACCTTTGCAGGAAAAGGCCCGTGAAAGGCTCGGTAAGCTGGGTATCAGAAATGTCAGATTAGTCCATAGTGATGGAATAATAGGGCTAGCAGAATTTGCCCCCTATAACGCTATTCTTAGTGCCGCTGCTCCCCATGAGGTCCCAGAGGAATTGTTAATGCAGTTAGCACCTAATGGTATTTTAATTATCCCTGTAGGCACAAGTGATGATCAAGAATTGCGTGTTATCACAAGAGATGGTGAGAGTTTGAATTTTAGAGAAAAAGTATCACAAAAAGTCCGCTTTGTACCACTTGTAGAAGGTCTTTCTAATTAATATCGGTCTCATTACTAGAATATTTTACAATCATTTATTATATAAAAAAATATCTTTTAAAAATTATGCATATAACAACTGAAAGCAAAATAAGATATTGGTTGATTCTCTTTTTTAAAGGAGCATTAATGGGTGTTGCCGATTTAGTTCCAGGAGTTTCAGGGGGAACCATTGCTTTTATAAGTGGTATTTATGAAGAGCTTATTGAATCTATAGCATCCATAAACCTGAAATCAATTAAGACACTAAAAAATGAAGGATTTTATAAATTTTGGTGCACCATAAATGGTAGCTTCATTCTTACTATCATTTGTGGCGCCTTATTCAGTATTATCTCTTTTTCTCGCATAGTGAATTATCTATTAATAGAAGAAAGAATTTTAGTTTGGTCATTTTTCTTTGGGCTTATTTTGGCTTCAGCACTATACATGCTAAAACAGCTCTCATGTCTACGCTTAAAAGAGCTGCTAAGTATAGTTGTTGGAATAGCCGCTATATCATTAATTTCAATTGCACCAACAGCCACTTCATCAGAAGGTTTTTTTATATTATTTTTTGGTGGCAGCCTAGCAGTCTGTGCAATGATTTTACCAGGAATTTCTGGAAGTTTTATATTATTGTTATTGGGGATATATCCAATTATTATTGCTGCTATCGGCGAGTTTCAGTGGAATATTTTACTGATTTTTAGCTTGGGTTGTGTTTTTGGGTTATTGACTTTTTCTCGAATTTTAATAGCGCTTCTCAGGAAATATCACTCTGTATTTATTTCAACACTAATTGGTTTTCTGCTGGGCTCTTTAACGATAGTCTGGCCATGGAAAAATACAGCTTCATCGAATATAAGTAATGCCGATTTTGAATTTATTTTTTCTCATCAGTTGCTCTTTCCTGGAGAATATACTTTTTTAACAGAACAAGATCCGCTTACTTATGTGGCGGTCAGTCTTATGATAGCAGGCTTTCTAGTCGTCTTCAGTATAGACTTCTTAGCGAAAAGATTAACAAATAAACGGTGATTTAGATTGCATACATTTAATTACTATATCCCTGAAAAAATTCTTACTTGGATTAGCTGTTTATTTATAATTTTATTATCAGGATGCACTACACCTACAGCTCCAGTTAGTCATCGGCAACAGCCCGCTACTGAAAAAATAAATCACCACATTGTTTCATCAGGGGAAACTTTATTTTCTATTGCCTGGAGATATGAGATTGATCCTAAAAGGCTCGCTGGGATTAATAATATTAAGCTTACGGATAAAATTTTTACGGAACAGCGTTTATCTCTTAATAGTGAAGATCTGAATAAAAGAAAAAAGATAAGAAGACTCTCAGCCCCTGAAACAATCCAGGGCTCATCATATTCGGTTAAAAATACAAAACCTTTGCCTTTATCTAATGAAAGGTGGAAGTGGCGTTGGCCAGTCAAAGGAAAAATTTTAAAAAAATTCAATAATTCGAAGTTATTCAAAGGTATAGATATCGAAAGTGACTATGGGTCTCCAGTTTTTACTGCTGCACCTGGCGTTGTGGTTTACTCTGGAGATGGCTTACGAAGTTATGGCAAGCTTATTATTATTCGTCATGATGAAAATTATTTGAGTGCCTATGCACACAATAAAGAAATTTTTGTTAAAGAAAACGAAGCAGTTATAGCAAATCAAAAAATTTCAGAATCAGGTTATACGGAAACTAAAAATCAGCACTTATATTTCGAAATAAGAAAAAGAGGTAAGCCAGTTGACCCCCTAGCATACCTACCAAAACTTAAGTGATTTAACTAAAAATATAGATTTACGTCTCTAAAAATCCCAAGTGTTTTTGGACAATCTGCAGCGTCGGTTTGAAAAGTTTTGGGGTAGAACAGACGATGTTACCGTTACTAAGGTAATTGTCATTGCCACTGAAGTCACTGATAAGTCCCCCAGCTTCTTTTATGAGCAATATGCCTGCAGCAATATCCCATGGCTTTAAATTCATTTCCCAAAATGCGTCAAACCTACCAGCAGCAATATAGGCTAGATCGAGTGATGCAGCCCCCAATCTCCTTATGCCAGAGGATGAATCTGCTAGTTCATGGAGGCATTTTAGATATTGGTTCATATTTTGTATAGATGGTTCATTAAAAGGTATCCCTGTAGCAATTATACTTCCCGATAAGGATAATTGATTTGATACACGGATTCTGTTTCCATTCAAAAAAGCACCTCTGCCACGACTTGCCGTGAATTCCTCTTGCCGCATAGGATCAAGAATTACTGCATGCTCTATTTTGCCCTTATATTTGCAGGCTATTGAGATGGCAAAATGAGGAATACCGTGGATAAAGTTCGTAGTTCCATCGAGTGGGTCAATAATCCACTGATAGTCCTCTTCTTTACCTTTTAAAAGTCCAGCTTCCTCGCTAATAATAGTATGTTCAGGAAACGCTTTTTGAAGATGATAAATTATTTCATTTTCTGCGGCATAGTCGATATCTGTAACGAAGTCATTACGACCTTTTTCGTCAATATTGACTAGCTCTATGCGTTTAGTTGCTCGAATAACTAAATCTCCCGCTTTGCGTGCTGCGCGAAGCGCAATATTTACCATTGGTTCCATTTTAATTTATTCCAACAACTGAAAAAATAATTGTAACAGACGCCAACCATGTATGTTAGTTTTCACTGGTTAAAATCGATGATTTATATGACATACCCTGTTAAAATACATATACAGAAAAACGGCAATTAATGCTTATTAGGTTCGAAATCGTTTAAACTATATTAGGTATACCCCCTATCAATTTTTTAACTACATAGACCCCTTTTGGTTTTTATATTTTGAGTGCTTTAGTATGAAAAATTTTGATAATATTCGCGTTATACTGGTGAATACAAGTCATCCAGGAAATATAGGTGCAGCTGCTCGAGCTATAAAAAATATGGGTTTGAGGCAATTATATCTTGTTGACCCCCAAGATTATCCGGCAGATAAAGCTATTTGGAGAGCTGCTAATGCTATTGATATTCTTGATAATGCTGTAGTTGTGGGTAGCTTAGATGAAGCTATTTCAGGCTGTGGATTGGTTGTTGGGACCAGTGCAAGAGAACGAAGAATCCCTTGGCCGTTAATGAATCCCCGGGAATGTGGTGTACGAATCTGGCAAGAATCTAGCGAGCATGATGTTGCTATCGTTTTTGGTCGAGAAGACAGAGGATTAAGCAATGAGGAACTGCATAAATGTACATATCATGTACATATTCCCTCAAATCCAGATTATAGCTCACTCAATATAGCTTCAGCAGTTCAAGTGCTTTGTTATGAGGTTCGAATGGCCTCTCTAGCAGATAAAGATGGACTTCTTCCTGTTTTCGATGAATGGGATCAACCTCCTGCAAAGGCTAATGATTTAGAGTTTTATTTTCAGCATTTAGAACAGGTTCTAGTAGATATAGGTTTTCATGATAAAAGTAATCCACGTCAAACTATGACTAGACTCAGGCGCTTATATGGTAGAATACGCCTTGATGAAATGGAGTTATCGATCTTACGAGGCGTGCTTACCTCAATTAGAAATGCGATTTATCAATTTAAAAATAACAAAGATTAGTTATTTACAGTATTAAATACCACACCAAATTAATAGGTTATTTACTTGACTAAAAGACTTGGTTTTTAGTATAATTTATGTGAATGTTAATTTTAGCATTATAAATGCAAATGATAATGGTTATCAAATAGTGAGGTTTATACATGAGGCTTACCACGCGTGGCAGATACGCAGTCGCTGCAATGTTAGATTTAGCTATGCATAAAGAAGATGCCCCTATTAGTTTAGCAGATATTGCAAAACGTCAGGGTATTTCTAGGGGTTATTTAGAGCAACTGTTTTCTAAATTGAGAAAACAGGATCTAGTTAATAGTTCAAGAGGTCCGGGTGGTGGATATAGTCTGTCACGAAATATGCAAGACATAAATATTGCAGAAATAATTAGTGCCGTTAATGAGTCTATTGATGCCACAAGCTGTAATGGCGCCGGTAATTGTCACAAGGGTGATTTATGTCTTACACATCATTTATGGGATGACTTAAGTGTTCAAATACACATTTTTTTATGTAGTGTTAGTCTTGATAGCCTTGTACGCAAGAATGATGTTCAGATGATTAAATTACAAGCAAGTAGTTGCTGAATTAAATATTTTTAACAAAAATTGTTTTGGAAAAAAGAAATGAAATTACCTATCTATTTAGATTATTCATCAACAACCCCTGTTGACCCCAATGTAGCCAAAATGATGGCAGATTGTCTCATTGGTGAAGGTAACTTTGGAAACCCTTCCTCCAGGTCTCATGCTTTTGGATGGAAGGCCGAAGCAGCAGTTGAAGAAGCCAGAGGACAAGTAGCAAAATTATTGAATGCAGATTCTAGAGAAATAGTATGGACTTCCGGTGCAACTGAGGGAAACAATTTAGCCATAAAAGGTTGCGCTCATTTCAATCAAAAAAAAGGGAAGCATATAATTACATCCAAAATAGAACATAAGGCTGTTCTTGACGCTTGTAGACAGTTAGAGCGGGAAGGTTTTGATGTAAGCTACTTAGTTCCTGACGAGGAAGGAATTATTCAGCCTGAAATGGTTAGAGACGCCATAAGAAAGGACACAACTTTAGTTTCTCTGATGCATATTAATAATGAAATTGGAACTATTAATGATATAGCCGCAATAGGTGAGATTTGTCGCGACAGGAAGGTATACTTTCATGTAGATGCAGCACAAAGTGTTGGCAAAATCCCAATTGATTTAGAAGCTATCAAAGTAGATATGATGGCACTTTCAGCCCATAAAATCTATGGTCCAAAAGGTATAGGTGCACTGTATGTTCGACGTAAACCTAGAGTCAGAATTGAGGCCCAGATACATGGCGGAGGACACGAGAGAGGAATGCGCTCTGGAACTCTTGCTACCCATCAAATTATTGGTATGGGAGAGGCCTTCCGTATCGCTGGTGAAAAAATGGAAGATGATCATCAGAAAGTACTATCACTAAGAAACCGCTTGTGGGATGGTATATCAGATATGGAAGCTGTCAGAGTAAATGGCTCTCTTCAACAACGCGTTGCAGGAAATTTAAATGTAAGTTTTGCATATGTTGAAGGAGAGTCTTTGATTATGGCTCTCAAAGATTTAGCTGTTTCTTCAGGATCAGCATGTACCTCGGCTAGTTTGGAGCCATCCTACGTACTTCGCGCCTTAGGATTAGATGATGAGCAGGCGCATAGTTCTATACGGTTTTCATTTGGGCGTTTCAGTACTGAAGAAGAAGTAGATTACGCTATAAAAAAGATACGTGAAGCGGTACTGAAGTTAAGAGAGCTTTCTCCTCTTTGGGATATGTATAAAGATGGAGTAGATCTCAGCAGTGTTGAATGGGCCGCACATTAAAAGTAATAAATTAAAAATTAAGGAGCTTGATTATGGCCTATAGTGACAAAGTACTCGATCATTATGACAATCCTAGAAATGTAGGAAAGTTGGATGACAAATCAAGTAATGTTGGTACCGGTATGGTTGGTGCACCAGCGTGTGGTGATGTGATGAGATTGCAAATTCAGGTTGATGCTGCTGGGATAATCCAAGATGCTAAATTTAAAACTTATGGTTGTGGTTCTGCTATCGCTTCAAGTTCTTTACTTACAGAGTGGGTGAAAGGAAAAACATTAGACGAAGCTTCAGTTATCAAAAATACTGAAATTGCTGATGAGTTAGCACTGCCTCCTGTGAAGATTCACTGTTCAGTTTTGGCTGAAGACGCCATCAAAGCTGCCGTCACAGATGTTCGTCAAAAGCGTAATATAGCTAATCCAAGCAAATAAAGATAAGGAGGCAGTATGTCTATTACAATGACAAGTGCTGCAGAAAAACATGTGGTAAGACATCTAGAAAATAGAGGTCATGGCGTTGGTATACGTCTTGGTGTGAAAACCACTGGATGTTCAGGCCTATCCTATGTTTTGGAGTTTGTGGATGAGATAGACGAGAATGACATAGCTGTTATAAGCGGAGATGCAAAACTTTTTATCGATCCGAAGAGCTTTACCTTTTTAGATGGTACTCAGCTAGATTTTGTAAAAGAGGGCCTCAATGAGGGTTTTGAGTTTAAAAATCCAAATGTTAAAAATGAATGTGGTTGTGGTGAGAGTTTTCATGTTTAGTGAATTTGTATAGGGCTATACGAATTGAAAAATACAGAATTTTCCTGTGACTATTTTGAGTTATTTGGACTCCCGATAAGCTATGAAATAGATTTAGTCTTACTCGAAAAGCGCTATCAAGAATTACAGTTTAAATTTCATCCTGACCGGCACATGAGAAGTACACCTCAAGAACAACACTTAGCTGTACAGTACGTCTCTTTAATTAATCAAGCATATATTGAGCTAAAATCTACTTTATTTAGAGCACGTTACCTATTATCTTTGCAAGAAAAAAGCTACTTGAATGATTCATATACATTGCATGATTCTAAATTTCTCATGGAGCAAATTGAACTCAGAGATGAATTAGCTGAAATTTGTCAATTAACTGACCCCTGTGTGGCTAGAGGAGAGTTAAATCATCGTGTAGAAAAACGATATGAAGAAATAAAAAATATATTTAAAAATCATTTCAGCCAAGGTAATTTTGAACTTGCTGCTGAAACTTTAGCAAAAATGCAATTTCTAGATAAATTTCTGACTGAATTAAAACAACTTGATGAAGAGCTAGAAAATTTAAATTAAAATAACTTAGAAAAACGGTATAGAAGTGGTCTTATTACAAATATCAGAGCCTGGAAAATCACCTAGCCCTCATTTGCATCGTAGAGCTGCAGGAATAGATCTTGGTACAACTAATTCTCTTGTAGCTTCTATCAGGAGCGGAACTCCAGAAGTTTTATTAGATAGTGATAGTCAACACCTGCTTCCCTCTGTAGTATATTTCGGCTCCATAAGTGAAGTTTTAGTTGGCCAGAAAGCATATCTAAAGTCATCAGTAGACCCACTAAATACACTAAGCTCAGTGAAGCGATTTATGGGTCGCGGTATAAAGGATATAAAAAAACTAGGAAGCCAGCTACCTTACGATTTCCTAATCCCTGCAGATGGAGGTATGCCGAAATTCAAAACTTCTGCTGGAGAAATAAGCCCAGTTGAGGCTTCAGCTGAAATACTTAAGGTGCTTTTATCAAGAGCAGAAGAGTCCTTAGGTGGCATCTTAGATGGAATAGTTTTAACAGTGCCAGCATATTTTGATGAGACTCAAAGACAAGCGACTAAGGCCGCAGCTACACTTGCAGGAGTAAAAGTGCTAAGACTCCTTAATGAACCAACCGCAGCAGCTATTGCTTATGGGCTAGATCAAGATAGAGAGGGTATTATTGCAGTTTATGATTTCGGTGGAGGAACCTTTGATGTTTCTATACTTCGTCTGTCCTCAGGGGTCTTCCAAGTCCTTTCTACAGGGGGTGATTCGTCTCTAGGCGGAGATGATATAGACAGAGCAATTGCAAAGTGGATATGTGAAAGGGCATGTTTGAACGATAACTTAAATCCATCTCTTCAAAGAGAGCTCTTAGTAGCCGCTCGACAGGCCAAAGAAGTATTAACTAGTTCAAAGTATGCTGAAATAAATGTTGCAGGCTGGATAGGTTCATTGGAAATAGAAGTATTTGAATCTTTAGTTGCTCCGTTAATTGAAAAAACTTTAGTTTGCTGCAAAAGGGCAGTGCGTGATTCAGGCATTAAACTAACAGATATCACTGATATCGTGATGGTCGGAGGCTCAACAAAGTCGCAGATAGTCCATAAAAAGGTAGCAGAAACTTTTAATAAAAAACCACTAGCAGATATTGACCCTGATCGAGTGGTAGCAATAGGCGCAGCTATTCAGGCTGATGTGTTGGTTGGTAACAAGCCTGAAGATGATATGTTGTTACTTGACGTTATACCTTTATCTCTTGGAATAGAGACTATGGGGGGGTTGATGGAAAAAATTATCTATAGAAATACAACCATTCCTATATCTAAATCTCAAGAATTTACAACGTTTAAGGATGGGCAAACTGCTATGTCAATTCATGTTCTGCAGGGGGAGCGTGAATTAATATCTAATTGTCGATCACTTGCACGTTTCGAGTTAAAAAAAATTCCACCCTTAACCGCAGGGTCAGCTAAAATACTTGTAACTTTCCAGGTTGATGCAGACGGATTACTTAGTGTCTCAGCAAAAGAAATGACGAGCGGTATAGAGTCATTTATTGAGGTCAAGCCATCATTTGGATTAAAAGATCAAGATATTGCTAGAATGCTTCAAGAGTCTTATGGAAATGCAAAAGAAGATATGCTCATCAGGGCTCTTAGAGAGCACCAGGTTGATGCTGGGCGATTATATGAAGATCTTCTTGTTGCACTTAAGAAGGATGGACGTGAACTACTCAATAATGATGAATATAATTGCCTGAACCTAGCTTTGGTTGATTTAAAAGATGTTTGTAATGACGAGGACTGCCGAAAGATCTCTCAGCAGATAGAAATAACATCAAGAGCAAGCGAAGAATTCGCATCAAGAAGAATGAACGTAAGCATAAAAAAAGCTTTAGCTGGCTACAATATTGACGATCTAGAGAATGAGGTTTGATATGCCTAAAGTGAGGTTTCTTCCAGATGAAAATCTGTGTCCTCAGGGTGCTATAATAGACGCCGAACCGGGGGATAATGTATGTGAGCTAGCACTAAAAAATAATATTGAAATAGAGCATGCATGCGAACTATCTTTAGCATGCACAACTTGTCATGTGTTTATAAGGGAAGGTTTTGATGATCTTGAGGAGGCTGATGAACTTGAAGAAGATTTCTTAGATAAAGCATGGGGTGTCGATCCAGATTCAAGGCTAAGCTGTCAGGTAATCGTTAAGGATACAGACATAGTTGTTGAGATACCAAAATACACCATTAATATGGTTTCTGAAAAACATTAGGAGTTCTTTGTGTCACTGATATGGACAGATATTCAAGAAATTGCAATTGGGCTATCAGAGGCACATGAGGATATAGACCCTGGCTCTATAAACTTTGTGGATTTAAGAACATACATACTTGAGCTACCAGATTTTAGTGATGATCCAAAACGTTGCGGAGAAAAAATCTTAGAGGCAATTCAATCTGCTTGGATTGAAGAAATAGAATAAATCTGTATATCAATTTATGATCATAGCACTAATTATCCTTGATAATTTTGACCGTTTTTAATAATAAATACACTATTTTAATTATTATATCTTCAGCCATCCTGACTATCCTTGTAGCCTTATGTATTCACGGGTAAAATCGATCCACTTGTTAAAAAGTAAATCGATTCGACGATTGATCAAAAAATATAAAATAAATTATCTGGAGAAGAATTAATGGCTACTGAGAATACACTTTCTATTATTAAACCCGATGCGGTTAAAAAGAACGTAATTGGTGAAATATATGATCGTTTTGAAAAAGCCAACTTAAAAATTATTGCATCTAAAATGGTACATCTTACAAAAAAAGAGGCAGGTGGATTCTATGCTGAGCATGAAGGGCGTCCATTTTATTCTGATTTGGTTGATTTTATGACCTCCGGACCAGTCATTATTCAGGTTCTTCATGGAGATGATGCAGTTATTGTTAATCGTAATTTGATGGGAGCAACAAACCCAACGGAGGCAGCACCTGGAACTATTCGTGCCGATTTTGCTGATTCCATAGATGCGAATGCAGTCCATGGTTCTGATTCAGTTAAATCTGCAAAGCGTGAAATATCTTATTTTTTTACTGAAGACCAACTTTATGAGCGCTAACTGTCAAATTGGTGGCAAGATTAAGGTATTTTTATAATATGACGATATCGACTTCTGAAAATAAACTTGCTGTAGATCGCGAAAAAACAAATCTTTTGGGTTTATCTCCTGAAAAACTAGAACAGTTTTTTAAAGATATAGGAGAGAAACCGTTTCGAGCTACCCAAGTTTTAAAGTGGATACACCAAATAGGCATCGATGATTTTGATCAAATGACTAATCTCGCAAAAGATCTTCGAGAAAAGATGAAGTCTATTGCGGAAATTAAAGCCCCTGAGGTTGTTAGCTATCTCGAATCCAAAGACGGCACATGTAAATGGATTATACGAGTTAGGGGTGGCGATTGTGTTGAAGCAGTATTTATACCAGAAAAAGATCGAGGAACACTCTGTATCTCCTCACAAGTAGGTTGTGCTCTAGATTGTAGTTTTTGCGCTACAGGTAAACAGGGGTTTAGTCGTGACCTTGACGCCTTTGAAATCATTGGACAGCTATGGATCGCAGTAAAAGCTTTCAATTCTTTTGGTGAAAAAGCCAATAGAGTAGTAAGTAATGTTGTTATGATGGGTATGGGTGAACCACTCCTTAATTTTGATAACGTTGTAGACTCTATGGGATTAATGCTAAATGATAATGCATATGGTCTATCAAAGAGGCGTGTAACACTTAGCACTTCTGGTGTTGTTCCTATGATCGATAAACTGGCTGAGGTTAGCGATGTATCTTTAGCTATTTCATTGCACGCACCTAATGATGAACTTCGAGATCAGTTAGTCCCTATAAATAAAAAATACCCCATTTCTTCGTTACTTGCTTCTGCGCAACGTTATCTTGATAAGATGCCAGATGTTCGTCGTAAAATAACAATAGAATATACCTTGATGGACCATATTAACGATAGGGATGAGCATGCTCGAGAATTAGCAACACTGCTAAGTAATCTTCCTTGCAAAATTAATTTGATACCATTTAATCCTTTCGATCAGTCTGACTATAGGAGAGTTACCAAAACTTCATTATATAGATTTAGAGATATACTTAAAAATGCAGGGCATACTGTGACAGTTAGGACTACAAGGGGGGACGATATATCTGCAGCCTGTGGTCAATTGGCTGGAACGGTAAGCGATAAAACCAGACGAAATGAGCGTCATGCACATAAGCACCAACAGCAACCGATTAAATTTGTAATGAGCTAGAAAATGATAGAGATAATTTACTTATGCATATGAAGTCATCAATTAAACGAAGAGTGTCACGTCAGATCATGGTTGGTGATGTTCCAGTCGGTGGTGACGCCCCAATTTCAATACAAAGTATGACGAATACAGAGACAACCGACGTCTCAGCGACTGTTAAACAGATACAGGATATTTCGGACGCCGGGGCAGATATTGTAAGAGTTTCTGTTCCTACAATGGAAGCTGCCGAAGCTTTCGGTAAAATAAGAAAGCAAGTGGAAGTTCCTCTAGTAGCAGACATACACTTTGATTATCGAATAGCACTTAGAGTTGCTGATTTAGGAGTTGATTGTTTGCGTATTAATCCTGGAAATATTGGAAGAGAAAAGCGTATAAAGGAGGTTATCAACAAGGCTCAAGATTTAAATATACCTTTACGTATTGGGGTTAATGCTGGTTCATTAGAAAAAGATTTACAAAAAAAATATGGTGAACCAACATCAGATGCACTTGTTGAGTCAGCAATGCGTCATGTAGAAATTCTCGACAGTATGAATTTTAATAACTTTAAATTGAGCTTAAAGGCATCTGATATTTTTATGGCTGTTGATGCCTACCAGAAGATAGCTAAAATCATTGATAACCCACTGCATATTGGAATTACAGAAGCAGGAGGTTTACGAGGTGGAACAGTAAAGTCGTCTATCGGTCTTGGATTTCTTCTTATGGATGGCATTGGGGATACTATAAGAGTCTCTCTTGCAGCTGATCCTGTTGAGGAGGTAAAAGTTGGATGGAATATACTTAAAAGTTTAAAGTTGCGAAGCAAGGGCATAAACTTTATTGCTTGCCCTAGTTGCTCAAGACAAAATTTCGACGTGATTAATACAATGAATATACTTGAGAACCGACTTGAAGATATAAAAGTGCCACTTGATGTTGCAATTATAGGTTGTATTGTAAATGGTCCAGGAGAAGCCAAGGAAGTCGATGTTGGTTTAACCGGAGGTACACCAAACAATTTAATATATATAGATGGTAAGCCGAGCCATAAATTATCACAAGATAATTTAGTTGAAGAGCTTGAAGCGCTAATACGAAAAGAAGCGCACCAAAAATCTGAAAAATTAGAAAGCCTAATAGCGAAGTCCTCATGAAAAAAATACAATCAATACGTGGAATGAATGATCTTTTACCGTCAGATTCGCCACGTTGGCAGTATTTAGAAAGTTCAGTATCCTCAATTTTATCAAGCTATTGTTTTAAGGAAATAAGATTTCCTCTTTTAGAGTCCACAGATTTATTTAAGAGAACTATAGGTGAAATTACCGATATAGTTGAAAAAGAAATGTATACCTTTGATGATCGTAATGGCGATAGTCTCACTTTGAGACCTGAGGGAACAGCTGGCTGTGTTAGAGCATGCCAACAGAGTGGTTTAACCTTTAATC
Organism: uncultured Porticoccus sp.; assembly: GCA_964276025.1. Classification (GTDB taxonomy): domain Bacteria; phylum Pseudomonadota; class Gammaproteobacteria; order Pseudomonadales; family Porticoccaceae; genus Porticoccus. The sequence continues at coordinate 830,614 of CAXYDD010000002.1, forward strand.
AGATTCAAAGATTATGGTATCAAGGCCCAATGTTTCGTCACGAGAGACCTCAAAAAGGCCGTCTGAGGCAATTTCATCAAATAGGTGTAGAGGTCTTTGGGCTCAACGGTCCCGATATAGATGCTGAATTAATACAGCTTATTACTAAGCTTTGGAGCAGTCTAGGCTTAACAGATTATCTTTCGCTTCAAATAAATACGCTTGGAAGTATTGAGTCTAGAAACCATTACCGTAAGGATCTTATAGCCTATTTAGATGAAAAAAAATATGATCTTGATGATGATAGCCAGCGACGCATATACACTAACCCAATGCGAATCCTAGATAGCAAAAATTCAGATACACAAAAAATACTTAATGGGTCACCTGATTTCCACGATTATCTTGATGATGAGTCCCGTGAGCACTTTGAGCAGCTTTGCAACTTCCTTGATACTCTTAATATTGAATATTATGTCAATAAAAGATTGGTAAGAGGCCTAGATTATTACGGAAAAACTGTGTTCGAGTGGGTTACAACTATGCTGGGTGCTCAGGGTACTATCTGTGCTGGAGGAAGATATGATAAATTAGTAGAACAGATAGGTGGGAAAAGTACACCAGCAGTAGGATTAGCCATGGGTGTAGAAAGATTAATCTTGCTTCTTGACGAAGCAGGCTTGTTCCCTGATAGTATCGAAACCCAGGTAGATGTATATGTGATTGCCGATGGCGATATGACTACAAAGTCGATAGAATTAAGTAATTATATAAGAAACTCTTGTCCTTCCTTGAAACTGCAAAGCCATTGTGGAGGTGGCAGCCTTAAAAATAAAATGAAAAAAGCAGACAAAAGTGGTGCTGGGCTAGCACTGGTTATTGGCGAAAAAGAATTGGTTAAGGATAATATAACCGTAAAATTTCTGCGTCAAGATCAGCCACAAATTATTGTTAATAAAGAAGAATTTATTAAGCTCGTAAATAATAAGGTTATAAAAATTAACTAATGGGGAAAAAGTGTGGCAGAGCATTTAAGTGATGAAGAGCAACTTGAGAATTTAAAAAAATGGTGGCGAGAATATGGAATTATAACTTTATCTATAATTTCAATTTCTGTGGGTGGTTATTTCGGTTTAATTTTCTATAAAGAGAATCAACGTGAGCAGTCCGTGGTGGCATCATCAAAATATCAGGATATGCTAAATATATCTTTGGTATCTCCTGGTAAAAAAATTGGTGCTACACAACAAAAATTAATAGAAAAGATAACAGCTGAACTAAAATTATCGTCTGAGAGCTCTCAATATTCAGTTTATTCAGCACTTATGATGGCAAAGTTGTATGTTGAAAAAAATGATCTTGATAAGGCAGCGAAAGAACTTGGATGGGCTTTAAGTCGCAGTGAGGAAGAATTAGCTCCGATCATAAAACTTCGTTTAGCGAGGGTAGAGGCGTCTAGAGGTAATATAGATCTAGCTTTATCAATGATTAAAGATGAAACCTCCAAGAGTATGACTTCAGCATACTCTGAAGCGCAGGGTGATTTTCATATGCTTAAAGAGGATGAAGTATCTGCTTACGATTATTACACGTTGGCATTGAGTCAGCTGAAAGATCACGATAGCCCTCATGTCAAAATTCTTGAATTGAAATTAAATAAAGTTACTCCAAAATCTCTCTTAAAAGAAGACAGAGATGCAATTGGAGATCAAAATTGATAAGAATCGCAGCTCTTATAGCCGTTACATCCATTTTAACAGGTTGTGTAACCGGACTTTGGTCAACAGTACAAGATGAATGGAATGCTGTAGAAGACCTGGTTCCAGGTTATGAGCATCCTGAGGATGAGGAAAAAAAATTAGGAAAATCTAAACCATCCAAGTTATTTGATGTAGAAAAAAAAGTTGATTTAGTGAAATTATGGTCCTCAAACGTAGTGGGTAGCCAAGAGCTAACTGGGGCTGGATTTAAACCTGTTTTGTCCGGTAATAAAATTTATATTGCTGATAAAAACGGTCTTGTTGCATCTATCTCATCTGATTCTGGAGAGGTCATTTGGAAGATAGATTTACAGGTGCCACTTGGAGGAGGTGTTGGAATAGGTGGTGATCAAATTTTTGTTGGCGGTACGGATGGCGACGTTATTGCACTTGATGCAAGTAATGGTATTAAAAATTGGCAGTTAACAACTTCAAGTGAAATCCTTTCTGCCCCATCAGGAAACGGAGATATCACAATAGTGCAATCACAAGATGGGCGGATATATGCCCTTGATGCACAAAATGGTGAGGTTCGATGGCAGTATGAAGTTGAGGTTCCAGTATTGTCTCTGAGGGGTACAAGCTCTCCTGTAGTTAGAGGCAATACGGCTATCGTCGGTTTTTCTACAGGAAAAGTGTATGCTTTTTCTGCCGCGACGGGCGACACTATTTGGGAAAACCGCATAGGGGTACCCAAAGGCCGGTCTGAGTTGGAGAGAATGGTAGATGTTGATGGAGAACCTATTTTTTATGAAGAAGTTTTATATGCTGCAAGCCATCAAGGCAGAATTGGTGCAATTTCTAAAACTGGACAAGCTTTATGGTATCAAGATGCTAATACAGTACTTGGTCCTGCTGTTGGGAATAATCATGTTTATATCGTTGAAACCAATAATGATATTGTTGCTATGGATAAAAATACCGGATCTATAGTATGGTCTAATAGACATTTAAGATATAGAAGCTTGGCCCGTCCTGCAGTAGCAAACGGATATCTGCTCATAGGCGATTATGAGGGGTACCTACATATTTTATCTGAGGATGATGGAGATTTTATAGGTCGAATTAAAGTCGATAGTAGCGGTATTAGTGCTCCTCTGATCGTAGATGGTAAAACTATATATGTACTTGATAATGATGGCGCAGTAAGTGCGTATGAATTTTTGTAATATATTTTGATCTTTTCCTGTAAAATATTACTCTATAGTCTTTAGGCGCTTATATTTGTATATCAGTCGATATAAATATAAATATATAAGCCAAAGATTTCTATTCTTCTCGTAAAAAATAATTGTGGATTTGCAAAAATGATTCCGGTCTTTGCTCTAGTGGGGCGTCCAAATGTAGGAAAATCGACCTTATTTAACCGATTAACCAAAACTCGGGATGCTCTAGTGGCTAACTATCCTGGGCTAACTCGGGATCGTAAATATGGTGAAGGAAGCCTGCTGGGTAAAAGATTTATGCTCATTGACACGGGGGGTATAACAGGCACAGAAGAGGGCATCGATGCGATTATGGCTGAACAGTCCATGCTCGCCATTCAAGAGGCTGATGCAGTGATGCTCATAGTCGATAGTAGGGCTGGGTTAACCCCATTGGATACTCATTTAGCTCAATACTTGAGAGAAAAAGAGTGCGTTGTTTATTTGGTTGCAAATAAAATAGATGGTATTAATCCTGATATTGCTTCTGCAGAATTTTTTGAACTTGGTCTTAAAAATATATACCCAACTACGGCAACTCATGGTCGTGGTGTAAAAAATTTGATGGAAAATGTTTTGGAGCCGTTTCCTGAATTGAGTCAGAAAGATGAGGATGATAGTCAAGAAAAGGGCATCAAAATAGCTATAGTAGGGAGACCAAATGTAGGCAAATCTACATTAGTAAATAGAATCTTAGGTGAAGACAGGGTAATAGTTTTTGATGAGCCAGGGACAACTCGTGATAGCGTTTATATCGAGTATCAAAGAGAAGATACAAAATATACTTTGATTGATACAGCCGGCATTAGAAAACGTAAGAATGTTTCATTAACAGTAGAAAAATTTTCAATTGTAAAAACCTTGCAGTCTATAGATGATGCAAATGTTGTTGTTTTTCTGGTTGATGCTCACGAGGGTCTTGTTGATCAGGACATGCATCTAATGGGAACAATAGTTGATGCAGGAAGAGCTCTAGTTATTGCAATCAACAAATGGGATGGACTTGATGATTACACAAAGGATAGGGTCAAAGTTCAGTTAGACCGCCGGCTACATTTCGTTAATTTTGCTGACCTGCATTTTATTTCCGCTTTACATGGAACAGGTGTAGGAAATCTATATAAATCTATAGAGAGGTCCTATGCTTCTGCAATAGATAAGTTAAGCACAAATAAGTTAACCTTAATTCTGCAAGACGCAGTAATAAAACACCAGCCTCCTTTAGTAAGGGGGAGACGAATTAAACTACGTTATGCTCATGCCGGAGGAAAAAATCCACCGATAATAGTAATTCATGGAAATCAGTTAGATGAGGTGCCTTCACACTATTCTCGTTATTTGGAAAAAACATTCTGTAGAGCTCTTGACCTTCATGGAACACCGGTGAAAATAGAGTATCGATCTAGCGAAAATCCTTATGAGGGGAAAAAGAATAAATTAACTAATAGGCAGATTTCAAAGAAAAGAAGACTAATGAAATATGTGAAAAAAAGAAAATAATAATAAATTATAATCCAATGGCAAGCTTACATTTTTTCCATGACCTCTATACCAAGTAGATTAAGCCCCTTTTTTAATATTTGCGATGTAGTTTTTGAGAGCATAAGTCGACTCATTTTGATTTTTGGTGAAACACCTTCTTTTAAGATTGGACAATGCTCATAAAAGACCATAAACGAGCTTGCTAAATTGTAGAGATAGCTACATAAAATGTGAGGGTAACCTTGCACTGCGACTTGTTCCAAAGTTTCATTGAAACATAGAAGATCTAGCGCTAGCTTTCTCTCTTCATTGGTAGATATCTCAATATCTTCTTCAATATCTTCTGAACTAAAAGAGGTTTTTTCAAAAATACTATAAATCCTTGTATAGGCATATTGTAGATAGGGGGATGTGTTCCCCTCGAAGCTCAACATAGAATCCCAATCAAAGATATAATCATTTGAACGAGTTTTGCTGAGATCTGCATACTTGACTGCCCCAATGCCTAATTTCTTGGAGATAATACTAGCCTCTTTTTTTGATAAACTAGGATTTTTATTCAAAACCAACTTAAAGGCTTTTTCAGTAGCTTCATTTAGAAGATCATTTAGTTTAACTGTCCCACCGCTTCGAGTTTTAAAAGGCTTACCGTTTTTATCCATCATTGTGCCAAAGGCGTGGTGCTCCAGAGATATTTTTTTATCAACAAACCCAGCTTTTTTTGCCAAGATAAACATTTGCTTCATATGCAGCGATTGTCGAGCATCTATGAAATATAGAATTCTATCTGGTTTTAAGACATTGTTTCGATAGCGAAGTGCTGCTAAATCTGTGGTTGCATATAAAAATCCACCACCAGATTTCTCTATGATCACCGGGCTTGGCTTTCCATTTTTATCTGCCAATTCATCTAAAAATACAACTTTTGCTCCCTGATCTTCTTTTGCAAGATTTTTATTTTCTAAATCTGTCAGTATTTTCTTTAGGTCATCATTATAAAAGCTCTCTGGTTTTATATCGGAAGATTTCAAGGTTACATTTAAATTAAGGTAGATGGATTGACTATGAGCTATGGATATATCAATAAATTTTTTCCAAAGCTGACGGCAGTATTCATCTCCTGATTGAAGCATGACAACATACTCCCTTGCTTTGTTAGCAAAATTTATATCTGTATCAAAATGTTTCTTTGATTGTTGATAGAACTCCTCAAGATCACTCAAAAGAAATTTATCTTGGTCTTTAGTGCTTTGTTTGTCTTCTAATTCAGCAATAAGCATTCCAAATTGTGTACCCCAATCACCCATATGATTTTGTCTCACTACATTATGGCCGAGGTATTCAAGTGTTCTCGACACAGCGTCACCAATAATTGTGCTACGAAGGTGCCCTACATGCATTTCCTTGGCAAGATTTGGTGAAGAGTAGTCAATAACTACTTTTTGAGGTTTAGGTTTAAGGACACCCAAAGATTTTTGAGAAATAAGCTTTTGTATTGTTTTATTTAAAAATTCATTTGAAAGAAAAATATTGATAAAACCAGGACCTGCTATTTCTACTTTATCTGCAATACCATCAAGGTTAATTTTATCTAGTATATTTAATGCGAGTTGACGTGGATTGGACCCCATCTCTTTAGCCGCAGCCATAGCCCCATTTGCTTGAAAATCACCAAATTCAGGTCTCGAGCTTTCGGAGATTATTGGCGAGAAGTCTTCAGGAACGCCAACTTCAATCATCGCCGCTTTAATCCGTATATTTAGTAGGTCTTTTATACTCATAAATTTTTGTTACCAGCTTATTGTATGACGGTATTGTTAAAGTAACATTATTATAATTTGGCTTAAAAAAACTAATCCCGCCTAAGGTCTTTGTTTGTAGCGATAGGATTTGGGAAGTTGTATATGACAATATAGCTAGAAATCAAAAATGTAAATATCGCTGTAGCTTGAATCAAGTGGGATGCTTGAGTGCTTATAATTGAAGCCTTGAATGCAACATATGCAATAAGAAGAGAGAACTCACTGCTTTGTCCTAAACGAAATCCTATATCCCATGCAAGTTTTTTTTCTTCACTTTGCTTGCCAAGCAAAAATCTAAATACCATTGGCTTGACTATAAGTACAGTAATAGACAAAACTATAGCAGCTATAGCCACTTCAGGTAAAAATTTAAGATTAAAACCTGCACCAACTGAAAAGAAAAACATAATTAAGAAAAAGTCTCGAAGTGGTTTAAGTGTAAGAGCTATATGTTGAGAGATTGGGCTAGAAGCAATACTTATTCCAGCTATAAATGCTCCAATCTCTCTTGATAGGCCTAATACCTCTGCAATTTCAGATAAACCCAAGCACCACCCAATTGATAGTAAAAAGATATATTCACCCATTTGATCAAATTTGCTAATTAGCTTCAAGATTACTAATTTGACGAACACCCAGGCAAAAAGAACTAGTAAGGGTAGCGTTATAAGTGTCAGGAAAATTCTATCTAATTCAAGCTGGCCAGTGGTGCTACTCAAGAGGACAAGCAAAACAAAAATAGCTATGAAGTCCTGCATTAATAATAATCCAGTAATTATTTCTCCGATATGTTTATGGTGTAAAATTGTTGTTGGTAGCAATTTAATGCATATCAAGGTGCTAGAAAACATCATTGCAGCACCGATTACAATGCACTCCGTTTGAGTGTAATGGAATAAATCAGCTACAAAATATCCTATAAGAGCAAATATAATAGAACTAAGGAACGTTACTACAGTAACTTTTTTTAGTGTTGAGAAAAGAGATTGAGGTTGCAGATCAAGACCTAGGAGGAATAAGAGAAAAATAATACCGATTTCTGATATTTCTGATAAAAGGTTAATGTCTGGAACCCATCCGAATCCAAATGGTCCAATCAATGCTCCTAGAAAAATATAACAGACTAAAAGAGGCTGTCGGCAATAAATTGCTATCGTCGCAATGATAGCTGACCCTGTAAAGATGAAAAAAAATGATTGAAAAACAGCCTCATTCATACAGATACTCGTTGTTAAATATCCAAAATTTTTTAGTTATTTTCTACAGAATTTAAAACAAATAGGGGTTCAGGTGGAACAATTGCACCTTGATAGCTCTTATCAAAGTCATCTAATGATGATATTGCAGACTTTAAGTCAGTTCCTTCTTTGAGATCAAAAGATGTAAACCCGCACCTTTTAAGATAAAAGAGCTGATCTTGAATTGGGTTACCTATTGCCCTGAGCTGACCATTAAATTCATAGCGCTCTCTTAATAGTCTAGCGATTGAAAAACCCCTTCCATCAGTGAAGATTGGAAAATTTACTGCAATCAAGGGAAATAGATTTGCTTCATGTCCTATTAATTCAACAGATTCGTCACTGTCTATCCATATGCCTGCGACTGTAAGATTTAATTTTTCACGATTATCCAGCCAGTATTGCATAGGAAGTAATGGAAGCTTCCCTACTGGTAATTGGCCCTCAAAATCCTTATCTATAATGATCCAGGCATCATCAACAACCTCTGTGCCTTTAATGATTTTAGGCATATTTATTCATCTCTTTTTTTTTGATGTAAATTTTTTGGATAAACCTTTTCTTTAAATGGGTCTGCACCAATTCGACGGTATGTATCTATAAATAGCTCATCACCTTTACGATGTGAAACATAAACATTAAGAATTTTTTCAATAACATCGGGAACTTCAGGTTCTCCAAAAGATGGCCCTAGAACTTTTGCTAAAGATGCATCTATACCAGAGCTTCCTCCTAATTGAATTTGGTAAAACTCAGCACCTTTTTTATCTACCCCAAGTATTCCTATATTACCTACATGATGATGCCCACAAGCATTCATACAGCCGGATATATTTAATGATAAGTCGCCCAAGTCATGGACGTAGTCAATATCTTCAAATTTTCTTTGTATAGACTCTGCTATAGGAATGGATTTTGCATTAGCTAGAGAGCAAAAATCTCCACCTGGGCAGCAAATCATATCTGTTAATGTATCAATATTTGGGGTAGCAAAACCACCAATTTTGGCTTTCTGCCATAAATTATAGAGATTGGATTTATTAACGTCAGCTAAAACTATATTTTGGTTATGAGTCGCCCTTACTTCGCTGAACGAAAATTCATCTGCTAAATCTGCGATAGCTTCAAGCTGAGAGTCTGTTAAATCCCCTGGAGCTACACCTGTTGGCTTTAATGATAAGGTTACAGAGCTATAACCATCTATCTTGTGAGCCCTAACATTTCTCTTAAGCCATTTATCAAAAGCTACATTTTTTTTTGCCTGAGCTTCAATTTCTTCATTTAACTTCTTATCGTCAAGATTTTCATAAGGAGGCAAAGTAAAGAATTCCTTAACTCTATTAATTTCCTCATGAGTGAGCTTTCCAAGAGTATCTTTAGTATAGTCCCATTCATCTTCTACCTCTTGAGCAAAAACTTCTGGTGTCCAAGCTTTTACAAGAATTTTAATTCTAGCTTTATATTTATTGGACCTATTTCCGTGACGATTATATACCCTCAAAATGGCATCTAGATATGTAAGCAAATCTTTTTGTGGGAGAAATTCTCGAATTACGGAACCAATAACAGGTGTACGACCTAAGCCACCACCCACAAATATCTTAAAACCTAGCTCATCAGACGAATTTTTGACAATTTGTATGCCTATATCATGAACTTGTATCGCAGCTCTATCTCCGTCAGTTCCACACACAGCAATCTTAAATTTACGTGGCAAGAATGCAAATTCAGGATGAAAGGTAGACCATTGCCTTATAATTTCACACCATGGACGGGGGTCTTCAAGTTCATCCTTAGACGCCCCAGCAAACTGATCAGAGGTGGTATTTCGTATACAGTTTCCACTAGTTTGCACTGCATGCATTTGTACTTGCGCTAACTCTGCAAGTATTTTTGGGACATCTTCCAACTTAGGCCAATTTAGTTGGATATTTTGACGAGTAGTAACATGACAATAACCTTTATCATAAAGCCTAGTAATACGTGCTAGTTTTCGCAACTGAGTTGAATTTAATAACCCATAAGGAACCGCAATACGTAACATTGGAGCAAGTCGTTGTATATATAAACCATTTTGAAGGCGCAAAGGAAGAAACTCATCGTTAGAGAGCTCTCCAGCTAAGTATCGATCGGTTTGATTTTGAAATTGAGAAACACGTTGCTCAATAATTTTTTGGTCTTGCTCGTTATATAAATACATAAATAGTTACAACACTGATAGTCTCGATCTATTATATTATATATTTTAAACACTCATAAGTAATCAGGACAATATATATTATGATTGCTATAATCATTTCGTTAGCAAACAAGCCATATATTATCCTGTAAAACATGAGATTTATGATATGTCAGAAGAAATAACCGATAGTAAAATTGAACAAGAAGACAATAGCAAAGTCGATGCTATTGCAGCAGTTGCATTTGCCTGTATATTTGTGGTGACCATAATATTTTGGCTTAGCAATCAATAGCTTAATTAATCTGGTAATTTCATTTTAAAAAAATACTGATTACTCGGCCTCAACTGTTAACTACTGATCTGACTACGGTGGTAATACATACAATAAAAGTTATAGTAAATATAATACCAGCTATAATAAAACTACAAATATTCCCGTGCTTAAAATCCCTCGCCCTATTTCTATCACTTTGTACACCGATAAATGCAGCTAATGTGCTTATTACAATTGTCCAAAAATTTGGCTTATTTTGATCTTTACTGAGCTCTTTCCTATTCTTTTGCATAATAATACTCTGAGATTTTATAAATTTGGCCTAAGCCACCTTTCCATATCAGATAAATCGAGCTCTTTTCTAATTGCTAAGCTTTCTAATTGATCTTGCTTAATTTTTCCAACATTAAAATACTTAGATTCAGGATGTGAAAAATACCAACCACTAACCGATGCTGCAGGCCTCATAGCGAAACTGTCAGTTAGGCTAATACCTATATTTTTATGTACATCTAGCAGATCGAATAATTGTTTTTTTTCTGTATGATCGGGGCAAGACGGATAACCTGGAGCCGGTCTTATACCACGATATTTTTCTTTTATTAGATCTTCATTGCCTAGACTCTCATCGTTAGAGTAACCCCAGTACTCCTTTCTGATTCTTTCATGCAAATGTTCTGCGAAAGCTTCGGCAAGCCTATCTGCTAAAGCTTTAACTAAAATACTGTTATAATCATCGCCTTTTTTTTCATATTCGGCAGCTAGTTTTTCGACTCCTATTCCAGTTGTAACTGCAAAACCACCTATATAATCATCTATATTTGATTCTTTTGGGGCAATAAAATCGCCTAGAGATAACATCTCAGCTACATCATTATTTTTTGATGACTGCTGTCTGATATGGTGGAGTGTAGATTGAACTATGGTGCGTGATTGATCCTCATAGACCTCAATATCATCATCATTTATAGTATTTGCTGGCCATAATCCAAATACTGCAGAAGCTTTCAGTGTTTTTTCTTTGATAAGTTTTTTAAGCATTATCTGCGCATCATTAAAAAGATCAGTAGCAGCCTCTCCTACAATATGGTCATTAAGTATTCTGGGGTACTTGCCTGCAAGATTCCATGTAATGAAAAAGGGCGTCCAATCAATATGACCTAGTAATGATTCGATTGGATAATCGTCTAGAACTTGAATCCCTAAATTATTGGGCAAAGGTGGAATATATTCTGACCAATTTACTTTACATTTAGCCTTTTTTGCTTGCGCATAAGAAAGGGAATCATGTCTTGGTTTTCTTTTGATAGCCCTCTCTCTGACTTGCTCGTAGTCTAGCTGTATCTCTTTAATATAATTATCTTTTTCTTTTTTATTTAAAAGCTTACCTGCAACACCTACAGCCCTTGAAGCGTCAGCAACATATATTGTTTGATTTTGATGGTAATTGGGATCAATTTTTACAGCTGTGTGGGCTTTTGAGGTGGTAGCGCCACCAATCAAAAGTGGAAAATTTAAATTTTTTCGTTCAAGCTCAGAGGCTATGTGAACCATCTCATCTAAAGAGGGTGTTATGAGGCCCGAAAGTCCGATAATATCGACTTTTTCTTTCACAGCGGTTTCTATGATTTTTTCTGCAGAAACCATGACACCAAGATCGATTATTTCATAGTTATTACAACCAAGTACCACACCGACAATATTTTTACCAATATCGTGGACGTCGCCCTTAACGGTAGCCATCAGTATCTTTCCGTTATGTGATAATTTCTCGGTTTTTTCATCTTCTATAAAAGGCTGAAGATGAGCAACTGACTGCTTCATTACTCTGGCAGATTTCACGACTTGAGGGAGAAACATTTTTCCTTCACCAAATAAATCACCAACAACATTCATACCGTCCATCAGAGGCCCTTCAATAACATGAAGAGGTCTTTCAGAATTGAGTCTACATTCTTCTGTGTCTTCTAAGATATAAGTAGTGATCCCTTTGACAAGGGCGTGCTCTAGCCGCTTCTCGATTGGCCATGATCTCCATTCAATATCAGTTTTATTATCTTTATTGGGTCCATCAGCATGATAATTTTGAGCTATAGAAACAAGATCTTCAGTGCTTGCAGGAGAGTGGTTTTGAATAACTGCTTCTACTTTATCACAAAGCTCTTTTGGGATTTCACTATATACAGTGAGTTGACCTGCATTAACAATACCCATGCTTAGACCAGCACGTATTGCATGCAAGAGAAATACTGAATGGATAGCTTCTCTAACTGGATTGTTCCCGCGAAATGAAAAAGAAACGTTACTAACCCCTCCTGAGATAAGCGCTAATGGTAAATTTTCTTTGATCCAGCGAGTACTTTCTATGAAGTCTACTGCATAATTGTTATGTTCTTCTATTCCGGTTGCTACCGCAAAAATATTTGGATCGAAAATTATATCTGCAGGATTAAAACCTACCTGCTTTACAAGTATATTGTAGCTTCGCTCACATATCTCTTTTCTCCTCTCTAGATTGTCAGCTTGACCTTTTGTATCGAAAGCCATAACAACTACCGCTGCACCATATTTTTTACAGAGCCTGGCTTGTTCTATGAAGGGTTCTTCCCCTTCTTTAAGACTGATAGAGTTTACGATACATTTACCTTGCGTCCACTTTAAGCCAGACTCTATTACATGCCATTTAGATGAATCAATCATTAATGGAATTTTTGATATATCTGGCTCAGAAGCAATTAGTTTGGTAAAGGTAGTCATGGCTTCGACTGCATCTAGCATGCCTTCATCCATGTTAATATCAAGGATTTGAGCTCCATTTTCTACTTGCTGGCGCGCAACATCTAAGGCTTCTTCGTATTGACCATCTAGTATTAGTTTTTTGAAACGAGCAGAGCCTGTCACATTACATCGCTCTCCGATATTAACAAATAGTGAGTCTTGGGAAATACTGTAAGCTTCTAGACCAGATAATTGACATACAGGCTGTATGATTGGAATCGAGCGTGCTTTAAATTTTTTGACACTTTTTGATATTTCTTCAATATGTTCTGGTGTGGTACCACAGCAGCCACCGATTATATTGAGAAATCCACTTTGAGCAAATTCAGAGACAATTTCACTCGTTTCCTGGGGTGTCTCATCATATTCACCAAACTCGTTTGGTAAACCTGCATTTGGATGGGCGCTAACGAAAGTATCAGAAATCCTTGATAATTCTTCTATATGGGGACGAAGTTCTTTTGCCCCGAGAGCACAATTAAGACCTATAGAGAACGGCTTTGCGTGAGATACTGAGTTCCAAAATGCTTCAGGTGTTTGACCTGAAAGAGTTCTACCACTAGCGTCAGTAATCGTGCCAGAAATCATAATCGGCAATTCAAAACCTATTTTTTCAAAGGTTGATTTGACTGCAAAAATTGCAGCTTTGGCGTTTAAAGTATCAAATACTGTTTCTATTAAAATGATGTCACTGCCGCCATCTATTAATGCTTCAGTTGCTTCAATATACGTCTCAACCAGTTCATCAAAATTGGTATTACGCGCTGCCGGATCATTAACATCGGGAGATATTGATAATGTGCGACTAGTCGGCCCTAGAACCCCAGCAACCCATTTTGGGTTTTCAGGAGTAGAAACTTCATCACAGGCCTCTCTGGCAATTTCTGCACCACACTTGTTCAGCTCATAAACCAAATCTTCCATACCATAATCAGCTAATGATATGGAAGTGGAATTGAATGTGTTTGTTTCTAGTATGTCTGCACCCGATTTTAAGTACGCTAGATGAATATCCTTAATCAAATTTCTTTGAGTTAGTGATAAAAGATCATTATTTCCAGCTACATCTTCCTCAAAATTTTTAAATCTTTCTCCTCTGTAGTCGGCTTCCTTGAGCTTATAGCGCTGAATCATAGTGCCCATTGCGCCATCTAATATTAAGATACGACGGCGAGCTTCATCCTCTAGTTTTTGTATACGCTCTTCTCGATGACTCATTATCATTCTCGTTGACTCATTATAAAGTTCATGCTTTCAAAAACTCTGCATTTGAGTACTTTAACATATCAATATATCTATATCAAAAAATTTTGATATAGATATAAATTTATCTGACCGTAAACCTCATGATTGTCGATATAAGACAAAAATGATAAAATATTAAAAAATTATTTCTTTAATTTTAATGTAAAAAATTAAACAGAGAGCTAAATGTTAAATATAAACATTACAGAATCCGCTCAAAAATTTCTCGCAGACTTGCTCGAAAAACAGGATACAAAAGGTATTGGGATTCGAATATTTGTATCAGATCCTGGAACACCTAAAGCTGAAACTTGTATTGCCTATTGTCGCCCCGGTGAAGAAAATGAAGATGATGTTATAATTGATTATGCCGATTTTAAGGCTTATTTTGGTCAGAGAAGTTTATCTTTTTTAGAGGATGCCAAAGTAGACTACTCTGATGACAAGTTTGGGGGCCAGCTTACTATAAGAGCCCCAAACTCTCGTATGCCTAATATCAATGATGATAGTGCAATCGAAGATAAGATAAATTATGTTTTGTACAATGATGTGAACCCAGGGTTAGCGTCTCATGGTGGTAATATAAGCTTAGAGGAAGTTGTAGATGATATCGCAATTCTGAAATTCGGTGGTGGCTGTCAAGGTTGTGGATCAGCTGATGTAACATTAAAAGAAGGAGTAGAAAAAACTATGATGGAAAAAATTCCTGAACTGAAGGGAATTAAGGACATCACAGACCATACAGATAAAAGTAAAGCTTACATGTAACTTTACTTATTTCGAGGCTTTAAATCTTTCTGTCAAAGAGCGAATCTTTAAGTTTTTTGTGCATTTTTCTGATAGTTTTTTCTGTTGTATTCCAATCTATGCAGGAGTCTGTCACGGAGACTCCATATTTTAGATCACTTATATCGCTTGTTATACTCTGATTTCCTGCATTTATATTACTTTCGATCATAAGCCCAACAATTGATTTATTTCCTTCTAGAATTTGATTGGTGACATTTTCAACAACTAACGGCTGTAATTCGTGATTTTTATTTGAATTTGCATGACTACAGTCAACCATAATATTTTCTTTTACTCCTGAGGATCTCAGGTTTTCTTCAGTCATCGCTATACTCACTGAGTCATAATTAGGTTTTCCGTCACCACCACGCAGAACCACGTGGGAATATGAGTTTCCTGCAGTAGTTACCACAGAAACATTACCTTCAGCATTTACACCCAAAAAACGATGGGGGCTAGCAACTGATTTTAATGCATTAATTGCAACGGAAAGCCCGCCGTCGGTTCCATTTTTAAATCCAACAGCTGAAGATAATCCTGAAGCCATTTCACGGTGTGTTTGCGATTCTGTAGTACGTGCACCAACAGCCGCCCATGTAATCAGATCATGCATATACTGAGGAGATATTGGGTCTAAAGCTTCTGTGGCAGTTGGCAAACCAATTTCAGCTATGTCTATTAATAATTTCCTACCCACATGGAGCCCTTCAGTTATTTTAAAAGAATCATTAAGATGGGGGTCATTAATAAGACCCTTCCACCCTGTAGTTGTTCTTGGTTTTTCAAAGTAGACGCGCATCACTAGACACAATGTGTCACTTACCTCATCAGCTAGAATTTTTAAACGATTGGCATAATCTATGGCTGCATCAGTATCATGAATAGAGCAGGGACCTACAACAATAAATATTCTATGATCTTTTCTATCAAGAATATTTTCGATAGTAGTACGACCGATGTTTACAGTTTTGCGCGCAGCATCACTAATTTTTACTTTTTCTTTGAGTGCCCTAGGCGATATCAGTATCTCTTGTGAATCGACATTGATATTTTCAACAGCTCGCGTCATATTTTTCTACCAAATAATATTTAATTTAACTTCTATTCTACATGAAAATTCATCTTAAAGTGCAGGGGATAAGCTCTTAATATCTCTATTTATCATTGATATGTATAGATTGAAGCGGTATTGAGAATTATTTTTTTAAAATCATGATAAATTATTTAAATAATTTCAAGATGTTGTATCAGTGGAAAATAAAGACCCGCTTTAGTAGGTAGGTTGTTAGTATCATGCAGAATTTTTTCATAATGTTTCAACGTTTTCTTATATTTCGCTACTTCTTGATTTAAAAAAATATCTTGAGATTGGCCTTTGCTTGGTTCGGTGGACTTATAATCGATAACCCATTGAATACCGTCCAAAATAAAACAGCGGTCTATAATAGAGGTTTTTGTCTGACCCTCTTTTAGAGATCTATGACCAATACGATATTCACATTTACTATTCTCGTGAGTTGAATCAAAAATCCAATGGTTATTCTTGTCCTTGATACATGCCTCAACTGATCGTTGAAGCAAAGAAAGTGGTTGGTCGTAGTCTGTGAGGCCAAGTCCTTGAAGTTGAGACTGCCAGTAAGGTGTTTGGTCCATAATTCTTTTTTTGTTCCATTTGTTAATTCCATCAAGTACTAGTTGGCGCAATATACGATGGAGCACAGTACCGGTATGTTTGGCGCTAGTATCTCTGATAGATGAAACTTCTATTTTGTTAGATGCGAGTGCTATATCAGCGATAGATTCATATATTTTGGTTTCATTTGTTTTAGGGGTATGTCTCCATGATGCTGGAAGTCTATTAAGAGCTACTAGTAATTTTTGGCCTTTATTGCCAGTAGAATTATCATTTGTAGCTAATCGAAAATCATGGCTTTCATAAAATATAGCTGGATGTTTTTTGAGGCGGGCTTCATCATAGCTTTGCCCATAAAGAGCAGCCAATAAAGTACTTTTTGATGGTTTTATTTCATCCATTTCTTTTGCATTTTCTACAACACTTAAGGTATATGTTAAGTGTAGCCTTTTTATAGCTCTTGTTACCCCCACATAAATTTTTCTAGTTCTCTCAAGCTCTTCCCTTAGTTTATTTTCTTGTTCGAGATATTTAAAGATACGATTATTTTCCTGCCCAGCTTCAGGTCTTGGGCTAATAATTAGACGATCTTCCCCTAGTTTATTTGTTCTTTCATGCTGTAAGATCAGTGGCTTTGAATTATTTTTTGTACCTTGCTGATTTAAACCAGGAATAATTACTGTATCAAATTCGAGCCCTTTTGCTTTATGAATAGTCATTATATGTACATTGGGGTCAGATTTTTCAATGGGCTCAACATAGAGAGCTTTGAGAGCTTTTTCGAAGATCTCCCAATCAGCAATCCGACCAAAATTTTCATGTAGTTCTAATAGAGCAAAATATTGCTGGCAACAATTAAATTCTTCTTTTGAAGCTAAAGAATTAGGGCCACCTAGTTGGATCCAGATTCCCTCTAGCCATACCCTTAAAGGCTTTTTATAACGTTGCTCCCACTCTGTTTTGAAGACATTACAGCAACGACTAAGTATTTGTTTACCATCCTTTGAAATATCTTGTATCTCAGCATATCTAAATATATTCGTAATGATAAGAGGAGGTTCAGTGCCTTTAGAATCATCTTCACTTTTTATTTTATAATTTGCGACCAAAAAAAGATCATTCAGATCGAGTCCACACCAGGGTGATCGAAGTATTGCTAGCCATGCGATGCGATCAGCAGGTGATAATAGAGCTCTAGTAAGTGACTTCAGATCAATAATAGACATTCTATCACTTAAAGAGTCTATTTCGGTTGCTTGCCAGCTTACTCCTTCAGCTTTTAGAGCAATGAGAATTTCAGGTAATAAGTTACGAGTATTGGCTAAAATAGCTATTGATCCATCTGGGTCTATCTTCTTGGCTCTGCAAACAAGTGAGGCAACGTGTTTGGCCTCAGCTTTTTTTGCATCGCTTGATCCCTTGTAATCAATAAACTCATTTAGAGTAATTAGTTTTTTACTTTCATCACTTTTTAAGTGAGCTTCTTTAAAGGAGGCTACTGATGGACTATAACTTACCGATCCTCTACCTAAATTATCTTCGTCATCAAAAGCGTATTGAAATATATCGTTAACCCAATCAACTATTTTGACTTCTGATCTAAAATTGACTGTCAAATCAATTTTTATAAGCTTTATATCACCTAAAGGTTTCTCTCTAACTTGTAAAAATTGCCTGACATTTGCCCCTCGCCAAGAATAGAGACATTGCATTGGATCACCTACAATAAATAAGCTGCGATTGTCGTCAGGCTGCCACTCACGAGTCAGATTTTTTATTAACTTAAATTGCAAAGATGAAGTGTCTTGAAATTCATCTACTAGAATGTGCTTAATAGTGTAATCTAGCCTAAACGCAAGCTCGGTTGGTGCTTCTTCTGTGCCAATTGAGCGCAGAGCAGCAAAAGTAACCTCTGTATAATCACAAGCTTTATTTTGCTTCAGGGTTACACTTAACAGTCCGCTTAGCTCTAAAAGAATCAACTTCAATGATTTAAGTGTTTGCCACTGGTCATCACTATAATAATGAACAGGAAGAAAAGTTAACTCACATAGTGCTTTATAAACCCCTGGCTTATTTTGTAATTTCTCAATCAGAGAGGCCATGTCCTCTTTTTTTTGTTTCGCGTACTCTACAGCTTCCTTTTCGTTTTCAATGGAGCTATCTATTGGAGGGAACCCCTGACCAACTTTTAACCCTGTCTTTTTCCTCCATTTATTTTTTTTCGTAAGTAGCATTGATAGCAATCCAGCCCATTTATGATATTCAGATGATGTAGCGCTCGGGAGATTTTTTAAGCCTATGCAGAAGAGTAAATCGGTATTCTTTGGATCATCTAGGAGTGTAAGGTTAGCACTTGCGTAGCCTGCGAGTCCTAAAAGCTCATCCTTAAACGGTTCGAGCATAACCTTTAAGGGTAAAAGAGTTTCTTCTATAACCTCGTTAAGTGAATACTCAAGATAATCTCTTGCCTCATTAGTTTGATAAAGATGAGCGATACTTTGACCCCTGTTTTGCAGAAGATTTACTAGTAAAGCTTGAAGTTCATTTAAATCATTATCAAGGAGGGCCAAAAGGGTAGAAATTGCCTTACTGGTATCGTTATTCTCTTCTATTTGAGACAAAATTAGCTCTGATACTACTTTTTTGTAAAGAGCAGTTGGTTCAACGAGATCTTTAGTGTGTTGATTAAATCCACTTTCAAGTGGAAGTTGTCCTGCAAGTTTTCGGCAGAATCCGTCAATTGTATATATTCTTAGTCTAGATGGGTTATCTAGTAACCCCCAGCTTTTTTCTTTATTTCGAGATAATGCTTTTTTTGCTAGGTCTAAAGCTAAAACCTCGTGTTCTTTTGGACTCGAGCTACTATTTTGATCGGTACTTGCTGAAGCCTTAGCTAAATATTCCATTACACGATTTTTCATTTCATCAGCAGCTTTATTAGCAAAAGTCATACACACAATTTCTTCAGGATTTTCGACTACACTTAAAAGTCTCAATACTCTTTGTGTGAGTAGCTCTGTTTTTCCAGAACCTGCTGGGGCAGATACAGCAAAGGATTGAAAGGGTTCCAGAGCTAATATTCTTTTATCTTGATCCTGCACTTTCATCAACTGGAGGTTTCCTGTTTTTTGGAAATAGATATTTTATTTTCCATATATAATTCCATATTTTTTTCATTCAACCGATTTAATGGAGTGAGGTATTGATTTAATTTAGAGCTGGATTTATTCATGTTACCTACCACAGCGAAGCCTTCCATGAATTCTTCAGATAAATGTTCAAGAGAGTCCTTCCATCTAGCTATTCGATCATCCCAGTTTTCATTTGATAGCATTACTCCAGGAAGAGAATAAGCTGTTTTGGTAAACCCAATAAAACCTTGAGATGATATATTAATTTGACCAAAAGCTACGCCTGCACTTTTGGCTTCACCCAAAAGTGCATATAAAGGCACCTGGGGTTCTATGGGTCTATCTCCATCCCAAGTACTAGTCTTACATTTATTTCCTGTTTTATAGTCTATAACTAGGTTTTCTCCATTATCTATTCTGTCTATACGGTCGATCGTTAACTTTAGTGGTAGACGACCTATGTATGTTGCTTCCGATTTCTCCAAAGACCAAGTTGTAAATGGCATCCTTTCTTTTTCGATATTAAGCCAATGTAGTATTAATGTGCTTAAGCGCTGGGTTTCAAATGATGCATATTTTGATCTCATGATATCCGGCCTTTTGGTTCTCCATTCATCTAAAACTGAACATACAGATAGCATGATAGCTTCGTTTAAACCCTTTTTTGTTAAGCTGATCAGTCTCTGCTGAGAACAGGTTTTCTCCCAAAAAACTTGCATACACTTATGGATAATTATGCCTCTTTCCATATTGGATAAACCAAATGATGGAGGTTGCACCTCTTTTGCTCCTAATCGGTGTATTGCAAATGCATTAAATGGGCATGATGCTTGATTTTTAAGAATGCTGCTTCCGCCAGCAATATCTTCCTTATCAAGATTAACAATAGGACCATTTATACATTTAATTTCCTCTAATTTTATAGTCGATATATCTTCGTATATTGGGTTATTTAGTAGAGAATCATGGATATTAAGATCTTCAACTTTCATCCTTTCAAGTCTATAAATTAAAGGGCTAATCTTGAATGATTTGCTGTCTTTCGTTCCACTAAAACTAAAAATAGTATCGGCTGAGGATACTTTTAATCTTTCTAGCTGCTTTTTTGCCAGTTTTAGCTGTTCCTCAGGTGATGATTTAGGCGTGACATATTGTCTCTGAAGATCAATAGGTATGAGCGAGTTTACAATATTTCTATTTGGCCAACTGGCATCATCCATTCCAGTTACCCATAGATGATCAAATTTCAGCGCATTGCTTTCTAATAATCCCATGATGTGAATTGGGGCATCGGCATCATTGCGTTCAAAAATATATCTATCGGTTGTCTGACTTAACTGTCTCAGCGCTTCCTCTATAGTTACTTTCTGTTTAAGTTGATCAAGAGAGGCGAGAATCTCAAGTGATCTAAACCACTCTTTTTGCAGTTTATCTTCTTTAACATTTAGATTTTGAGATCCAGGCCAGCCAAAGAAGTCTAGTTGTTTCTGAAAAAGGGTTAGCCAGACTGAGAAGTAATTTTTTTTTGATACTCCTTTCATGTGGCCGTTAGCTTCTTGATAACAAGAGCTATCCCTTAAGCTATCGTCATCAATAGGTACGCATTTTTTTTCTGAATACTTCAGTTCTCTGATGAATTGAGCTATAGATAACTCTAATAGAGCTTTTTTACGAAGATATTTTTCAGCGACTGCTCGAGATGATAGTGAATAACTCTTACCCCAGAATGGAGAATTAAGTAAGCGGCAGTATTCCTCAAGATTTAGACCCCCAACATTCCCTGATAATAAAAGTAGGGCGGTTGATATGATAGGCGTATCACTAAGTTTTATACCTATTGATGCCTTATATCGGCTAGTATTTTTAGGGCAACTTGAGCCATCTCTAGTTGAATTTATTTCTTCCGAAAGTATTCTCTGAGTTGATTTTAGTTTTAGGGCAGAATCAGATAAGATTACTCCTATTCGATGCTCTGGGTATTCTGTATGGATTTTTTTTGCCCACTTAGCAGCTGCTCTTATTTCTTGGTTTATATCAAAAAATTCGATGTATTTTGTTGGTACTCGTGCGTTTTCTCTATGCCTGCATTCTAATGGTTCCCGTATAATTTTTTTTGACGCTGCTTTAATCAGATTCTGGTACAAGGGAGGTATTTGATCAAATCCAAGTGTAATGATATCGGCAGTATTTTTAATCTTTTTGTCTTTAAAAAGACTAGTTAAAATCTGAGCGGTATCAGCTTCAGTAATAAAATGATAATTTTTTAAAGCCAGCTTGAATTCTGAGATCCAGAGATAAAATAATGGGGCATTATCTTTTAGTTTCGAGCAGGGAATCCCCCATCTTTGCATGATATTATAACTATCTCTAGCCAGACCGGAATAATTCCCCGGGGTTAGTACTTCAAAACTATCTGCAATTATCTTTTCCCAGATAACATGTTCAGTTAATTCAGAAACAATAGCGTAATTTGGAGCCTTAAATTTTCCACTATCACAGCAGCGCAACCAAGTTTCATTAATCCATCTCTCGATAGCAAAAATTTTAGGTTCAGGCCAGCTAGTATTCCCCAGGTCTATTTGGTGTTGCCCCCAGCTTTCTCTTACTATTATTGCAAGATGATCAGTGGATGTGAGCACTAATGCTCCTGATTTAATTTGTTCTTTTATTGCATGAATATCAAAAAGCGGGCGCATCATGGCATTAAACTTTGTTATCCTAGTTAAATTCTATGATCGCATAACTTTTCGTTTGAAAAAAGATGTACTTGATAGGTTTTTTAATTTTTCATCATCTCTAAAGCTAATTAGGAGATACAACTAATATGACTATAGTTTATTTTAGTTTTATTATCGGCGGGTTCATTCTTGGCACATTAATAGCATTCTTGATTGCAAGAGGCGCTATAGCAACTCGAGACCAACAAAAAGCAGTATTAGAGACACGACTAGAGATGGAGCAATCTAGATTTAGAGAGCAATCCTTATCAGATCAGGCTAAATATAATGAGCAGTCAGCTTTACTGAAGGAATCCCGTGAAATTCTTGGTAAAGAATTTGAGAATTTAGCCAATCGAATATTTGATTCTAAGCAAGAGAGATTCTCAAAAGACAATCAACGTACACTCAATTCTTCTATTGGACCACTCCGCGAGGAAATCACGAGATTTCATAAGCATATAGAGGATTCTCACCATAGAGAAAATGCTGCAAGAAGTGAGATGAACGGATCAATTAAAGAATTGATGAAACAAACTAATCTAGTGAGAGGGGAGGCCTCTAATCTAGCAAGTGCTCTTAAGGGTGACAGCAAGTCTCAGGGTAATTGGGGAGAAATGATTTTGGAAAGAATGCTCGAGGAGTCTGGCCTTTCCAGCCCCAGGGAATATGTTACCCAAGAACCACATCTCGATCAACAGGGGCGACGTAGGCTTCCTGATGTAATTATTCATATGCCCGATCAAAGAGATATGGTGATCGACTCAAAGGTTTCACTGACAGATTATGAGCGATATAAAAATGAGCCTGATTCTGTTGTGCAAAAGAAATATTTAAAGCAACATATTAGCTCGGTCAAAGTTCATATAAAAGAACTTAGTGAAAAATCTTATGAGCAACTTGAGGGTATCAATACGCTTGATTTTGTATTGTTATTTATACCAATAGAAGGTGCTTTCATGTTGGCCCTACAAAACGATGATATGCTGTTTAACGATGCATATAAAAAGAACATCATACTTTCAAGCCCCAGCACTCTTATGGCTATGTTAAAGATCGTAAAAAATGTTTGGCGCTTCGAAGACCAAAATAGAAATGCACAGAAAATCTCAGATGAAGCAGGAAAGCTTTATGATCAAATGGCTCTGGTAATAGAGTCATTAGATAATATTGGAGAGCATATTGAAAAAAGTCAAAATGCATTTGAAGTAGCTAAAAAGCGAATGAAAACTGGCAAAGGTAATCTTATGAACAGATTTGATGCAATTAAAAAATTAGGTCCTAATACAAAGCGTAATATTTCAGAAGCTTGGATTGGTCGAGATAAAGATAACCTATCTATAAAGTATGACTTAGATGATAAAAAATAGTATTAAATATACAATTTTACCTTAGTTTAAATTATCAATTGTAGTGAATGTTAAATAATGAATTCAATAACTTATTTAGAATATATTATCATACCGGTATCAATAATCTGTATGTTGGGTTTATACGCTTTAATTCTTCACCTAAAGGTTCGCGAGCAGAACCTACAAAGAAAAAGTAATGCTGATATTCTTTCAAAGCAATTAGTTAAGCGTCAGGCCGAGTTCAAGGAGAGTATTCGAGTAATTGCATCTGCAATTGTTCAGAATCAGGTTAGCCTGACTGAGGGTGCGATAAGGATAAATAAGCTATCGAGTCTATTAGAGGGGGCTCTAAGCGCCGATAAAGCATATGAGGTTTTTTCAAGATTAACTGATGCGACAGCTCATATTCCAATTCTGGAAAATTGGACTAAACTTACAAAAGAAGAACAAGCTTTTTTTGAAATCGAAAGAAAAAAAATAGAGAAAGATTTTCAGCATTCAATAAAAACCTCCGCTCAAAGAATTATTGATTTGCACTCTGGCAAAATACAGCTAGAAAAAAAATCACACTTTGGAAATACTGAAGAAAAAATTCCTGCTAAATTTATAGATGGTTAATATAATCAATAAATTGAATAAGCGATGAAAATTTATTGGCGCTTAAGCAGTTTTTTAAAATATAGGATTGCTATTTAAGGTATGGAATAGTCCCAGCAGCATCACTGCTATCAATTATATGGACAGTGCTATTGCTCCCATTCATCCTTAATTTTCTGAATTTTTGATAGTCTGGATCATCAATAAATGCTTGAGCTGCCTCCAAGCTTGGAAACTCAACTAGCGCTATAAGTGAAGCATCAGTGGGTTTACCTTCAACTTGCTTGATGTTTCCGCTTCTTGATAAATATTTACCACCATGTTTGTGTACAATATCATGAACATTTATAGCATAGCTAGATACCCATGAATCATCGGTAATAACGACCTCTCCAATCAAATAGGCAGTCATTTTTTCCTCCAATATTTTATACAAATTAGTGAATTATTAATATCAGGCTAGGTTATGACATCATCCCAAGCATAAAAACCCCCCATGGCACGTAAAAAAGTGAACCAAAAATTATGATATTCCATAAAGATTGCATACACCAATTTGTATTAGCCTTTATGTCTTTTTTGGTTACTTGCATTGATGTTGAAATTTGTAGCGCAGCTAAAGAATAAAAAAATGGAACAATTAAACCAATAATAAGTGAAGATATGCTACTAGGCGATAATTTTAGGCATGTTACCAAAACAATTATAAAAATAGACCCATAAAATATCACTTTTTTGGCCTCAGCAAAAAGATGCATATTCTGAAAATTCCGCCAAAGAAAGTAGAGCATTGCTAGAGGCCCAAAAAAAATGGCTCCAAAAAAGATTTGAAGGGGGGAGTAGATAGGTGCCCTCGCTTTCACCATATTCATTCTTCTTCAGGTAGGAATATACGATCTTTGCCAAAAAATTCAGGAGCTTGAACCGATAACACTTTTAAGGGCTTGATAGATGTGACTTTTACTGCGTGAGGGGTACCTTTCTCTATCCGTAAATAATCCCCTCGTTTGATCATGAATCGCTCATTATTTCGCTGAAATTCTCCTTCTCCGTCTAAAACATAAATAGTTTCAGTATGTATAGCATGCATATGAAGAGGGACTGATTTCTTAATTACAATCAAAAAATCAGTAGAATTCATATCGCTTGATATTTTATGAACGTAAATGTTATCGATATCTTTTGGTATTGATATTGAATCTAATGCAATTTTTTCTGAGTAGACAGGACATGAGCCAATCACAAAGATTGATATAAATATAAAAAATGATAAATAAAATTTATTAACCATAGGTTTTAATTAGAGTTTCCTCTTTACTCATTCCAGCTTCAAATATTTACTTATTTATAACAGAAAAATATCTTCTCATTATCCTACATTACTTAGTAGAGAGTTGAGTGTTTTACTTGGTCGCATAGCTTTTTCAACTATTTCGGAATTAGGTCGATAATAGCCTCCGATATCAACTTTATCTCCCTGACAAGATATCAGCTCCTCTGTGATAGTTTTTTCATTATCACGAAGTTTTTTTGATAATTTCTCAAAAATTATCTGGAGTTCAGAGCATTCATTCTGTTTTGCGATCTCATCAGCCCAATATAGAGCTAAATAAAAATGACTACCTCTATTATCAAGTTCTTTTACTTTTCTTGATGGAGATTTCCCTTCCTCTAGAAGTCGGCATGTTGCTTTATCCAATGAGTTAGCTAGGATTTTTGCTTTAGGATTATCGGTTTTTACTGCAATATCTTCCAGTGAAACAGCTAAAGCAAGAAACTCTCCTAACGAATCCCATCTGAGGTGACCTTCCTCTATGAACTGCTGTACGTGTTTTGGTGCAGAACCACCAGCCCCTGTTTCATAGAGACCTCCTCCTGCCATAAGTGGAACAATTGATAGCATTTTTGCACTAGTTCCTAGCTCTAATATTGGAAATAAGTCAGTTAGGTAATCTCTTAATACATTTCCTGTCACAGAAATAGTATCTTTACCATTTTTCATTCTTTCCATAGTTAGACGGATAGCTCTCTCCGGGGTCATGATTTCAATACGAATATCTTTTGTATTATGATCTTCAAGATATTTTTCTACCTTTTTGGTCATTTGTGCATCATGACCACGTTTATCGTCCAACCAGAAGATTGCTGGGGTATTACTTGCTTCAGCGCGGTTAACAGCTAATTTTACCCAGTCTTGAATAGGCTCATCTTTTACTTGACACATACGCCATATGTCACCTTTTTCAATATTTTCATGCTGAAGTAAAATCTCACCATGTTGATCAACTACCTGCATTTTTCCGTCTGACGGCACAGTAAATGTCTTATCATGTGAGCCATATTCCTCTGCTTTTTTTGCCATAAGACCTACGTTAGAAACTGTTCCCATCGTTGTAGGATCAAATGCATCATGATGCTTACAGAAGTTAATTACTTCTTGATATATGGTTGCATAGCTAGTATCTGGAATAACTGCTTTCGTGTCTCTTAATTTACCATGCGCATTCCACATTTTTCCGCCACTACGTATCATCGCTGGCATAGATGCGTCAACAATCACATCACTAGGAACATGTAAGTTAGTAATACCTTTATCGGAATCAACCATAGCCATTTCTGGACGGACTTCATAACATTTACGAAATTCGGTCTCAACTTCAACTCGCATAGAGTAGGGAAGCTGATCAACTTTCTTTAAAACACTGCCTATCCCATCATTTGGATTAACTTCCAGTTCAGTTAGGATGGATTCATATTTCTGGAAAGCCTCTTCATAATAAACAGTAACAGCATGCCCAAAAACAATAGGGTCGGATACTTTCATCATTGTAGCTTTGAGGTGTAATGAAAATAACAGGTCTGCTTTTCTAGCACCCTCCATTTCTTCATCCAAAAACTTCCGAAGCGCTTTGACACCCATAAACATAATACTTATCAGATCCTTACTATCAGTAGCAATATCCTTTTTTAAAATCGTGATCTTTCCTTTAGTGTCGACATGCTGAATTTTTACGGGACCAGATTTTTTTAGTGTTGTGGCTATATCACTACTATAAAAATCTCCACTTCTCATATGTGCAACATGTGTTCTTGAGGACTGGCTCCATTTACCCATAGTGTGTGGATTTTTACGTGCAAATTGTTTAACAGCACTAGGGGCTCTTCGGTCTGAATTACCTTCACGAAGAACTGGATTTACTGCGCTTCCAAGCACTTTTGCATATTTATCTTTTACATCTTTTGTTTCCGGATCTTTAGCTGTTTCTGGATAATCTGGTATGTCGTAGCCTTTGGACTGAAGTTCAGAGATTGCCTCTTGAAGTTGTGGAATAGATGCGCTTATATTGGGCAATTTAATGATATTAGCGTGAGGGTCTTGTGTTAGAAGACCTAATTCCTCTAAGGCATTGTTCTCTTGCTTTTCTTTTGGTAATTTTTCTGAAAATGCAGATATTATCCTGGAAGCTAGAGATAGATCAGATGTTTCAACAACAACACTCGCAGCTTTAGTAAATGCATTTACTATTGGCAGAAGAGAATATGTTGCTAAAGCTGGAGCTTCATCAGTTTTAGTATAAATTATTTTTGAAATTTTTTTGTTCACAGGTTGCTCCTCAGGATACTGATAAATATCTACAGAATTAATATGCGTCTATATACTTAAAAAATGTCGTTTCATATGTAACTTATTGTATTTATTGTATAGAAAAACGTAGAAAATTTAAAGTTTTTGTAAAAAAACTACAATTAAATTTGTTTGAAATCTATGGATATGCATGAAGGATAATGGGTTTACTTATTAAAAAAAAAGCGACCGGTTGTCAATCAACCTGCCGCCTTTGTGTGCTCATTTTTGAATAAATTATTCAGGAACTACGTTATTTGCGCACGGCCCTTTTTGACCTTGACCAACTTCAAATGAAACTGCTTGGCCATCATTTAAGGTAGCGTAACCACCACCGTTTTTTATTTCTGAATGATGTACAAAAAGGTCTTTTCCACCATCTTCTGGAGTTATAAAACCAAAACCTTTGTCAGCATTAAACCACTTCACTGTACCTTTGCTCATAGTATTCTCTTTTATTTTCTAAATTGAATTTTATGCAGAATCCTGCCTTTTCATTATAACCTTATATGCAGTAAAAACTACTAAGGACAAAAAAAACAACTTTTATTTTGCAAGAGACATTATATTTTTTGATTCAAAAAAACTGCCTGCTATATACTAAGTATGGGTATTTATCACTAAAATACTGATATTTATAGCTTTATTAATTTTTTGATTGAAGAAAAACTCCGCACTCTAAATGCTCCGTGTAGGGAAATTGATCAAAAACTGCAAAGCTTTTTATAGAATGTGTGTCACTAATTTTATGTATATTTTCTTGTAAACTCTTAGGATTGCACGAAATATAAAGAATATTCTCAAATTTCTTTAATAAATTAAGTGTTTTTTCATCTAAACCTACACGAGGCGGGTCTACAAAAATTGTGTTTAGCTTGTAGCTATTAAGATCAATATTTTTCAGCCTGCGAAACTTTCTAACTTTGTTTATGGCGAGTGAAATTTCCTCGCTAGACATTCTGCATATCGTAACATTTTCAATATTATTTTTTTCTAAATTAAAATGAGCAGCATCAACTGATGCTTTTGATACCTCTGTGGCTAGGATTTTTTTAAAGTTTTTAGATAGTACGCAAGTAAAATTTCCATTACCGCAATATAACTCTAATAAATCATCCCCGCATTTTTCCGTTTGACGAAGTGTCCAGCTAAGCATTGCTTGATTTATTCTCGCATTAGGCTGTGTAAATCCATTCTCAATTTGCTTATAGTAGTAATCAGTCCCATCAATTGGTAATTTTTCTACAACATAGTCATGACCAATTATTAATTTTTTCTTTCGGCTTCGTCCTATGATGTTTATCTTAAATTTCATGTGAAGATTAGTGGCTTCTTTACTCCAATCTTCGCCAACAGGTGTATGATAAATGAGGGTGACAGCTGTATCACCACTAAGCGTTGTTAAAAATTCTATTGAAAATAGTTTATTTTTGAGTATGTTGTATTTATTGATCTCTAGTAGCAATGGAGCCATAAGTTCATTAATTTTCTTTGAGCCTATTGGAAATTCTTGAATTATGTAGGGAGTCTTTTTATCAGGGTGGTTCATTGCATAAAAAACTTCATCATTTTTATGCCAAATGCGAAATTCAGCTCTCATCCTAAAATGAAGAGTCTCTGATTTATATATTTCAAATGCTGGTAGCGAGATACAAGAAAAAATCTTTTCCAGGTCATTTATTTTTAGGTTAAGCAGGTAATCGTATTCAACTGGGTTTATTTGCTGCACGAATTATCTTCCCGTAATGATAAAAAATACTAAATAACTTGAGTTATAGTGATTTATGTATTTTACGAGTTGCTATATTGTTAAGTGACAATTGACAACGAAGTTGATATTTATCTTTCAAAAATATCATCGGTTCTTGATGCCATAATAAAATCATTTTTATGAAGTCCTGCCATTTCATGACTCCACCAAGTTACCCTTACTTTACCCCATTCAACTAGTATTGCTGGATGGTGCCCTACTGATTCTGCTATTTCGCCAACTTGGTTAGCAAATTTTAGTGCCTGCTCAAAATTGTCAAAGGTATATATTCTTGAAATCTGAGGTATACCTTGTTGGATATTTATATCCCAAAGAGGTAGCTCTTCCAGTAATAATTTTTCTTCTACAGTTGATAACCGAACAGCATCAATAGAACAGGCTTCACAGTTTTCTTTCGATAGACTTTTTTCGCTATTAGACATAAAAAAACCTTAGTTAGCTAATTTGAGCAGTATGCATTACAAACAATTCTTTGGTTTCGGAAGACCAGCCAGTTTAGCCACAATCTTGGCTGGACTTTGGGGAAACAATTTCATCAAATATATGCTGTGAGCTTTATCTATACTCAAATTCATAGCAATAGTTTTAATTAACGGGCGCATTGAGGGCGAAAACCCATATTCAGCATAAAACTCCCTAGCCAAAATAAGAATTTCAACATGCTCTGGTGTAAGCACTAAGTTATCTTCAACAGAGAGTCTTTCGGCGTTTTTTTCAGACCAATCAGCAAGTTTATTTAAATAGTTTATCTTTGTTTCTATTTGTAATTCCAGATAAGGTTAATCTCGCGCTGCGCTGAGTAAATGTAAAAGGCTTGTGAATATATTATAAAGCATCACATAGAGTGTCACAGTAGCAGAAATATAGTTACGTTCACCTCCATGAATAATAGCGCTTGTTTGCCACATAATTATACCTGATGAAATCAAAAGGAATATACAAGACAACGCTAAAGCCAGCCCTTGAATCTGAAGGAAAATATTAGCTATCGCAGCTATAAAAGCAATAATAATGCCCGTCATAAGAAATCCGCCCATAAAGGACAACTCTTTTTTAGTAACCAATACATAAGATGAGCATGCAAAGAAGATAAGAGCTGTGCCGCCTAGAGCCGTCAATATAATTTGGGATCCAGAACTAGCTAAATAAAAGGAGATCATGGGGCCAAGAGTAAAGCCCATCCAACCAGTTAGAGCAAAAACCCAAAATAATCCAGCAGAGCGATTTTTGTTTTTTTCAACCATCCATAAACAGCCGATATATGGAATCAACATCCATAGACCCATAAAAGGTGCATTTACAGCCATCGCTACACCACACATGGCTGCACTAAATAGCAGAGTAAGCGACAACAGTGTGTATGTATTCCGAAGAACCTTTACTGCCTCTGGATTGAGTGTATTAGTTAAAACTTCCTGTTTTATAGCCATTATTATATTGCCTCTTAGCTTAATTTTTATAATTATATTCTATAATGTGTATTTTTGAAATCAACAGTCAAGAGAAATATATTACTTTTAACAGAGAAAAAATTATCCTATAACCAAGTACAAATGTATTTTAGTCTTTGAACAATACTAATTTATCATTAGTATGTATAAAAAGGCTTGCGAAATTTTCTTGTTGAACTGAGCCAATAAAATAAATTTAGGAAACAATTGTGGCTGATACAAACCCTGACTCTAATCACCCAGAGATATCGAACCTACAAATTTATATGAGATTGCTATCTTATGTGAAAAGGTACCTAGGTATTTTCTTTCTGAGTATCTTGGGATTGATTATCTTTTCTTCAATGGAAATTGCATTTATTGATTTATTTGGTTACACCGTAAATGCTATTGGCGGCATGACAGCCGATTCTGCAACTGCAGGTGAGATGAGTGAACAGGGGAGCGGTTTAACTGTATATATCGTAAATGCATTATCATCGGATGGTAGTAATATTCTAGATACCCGATGGATGGTTCCACTGATAATGTTAATGATAGCAGTAGTAAGAGGGCTATCTTTTTTTGTTGGGGGCTATTGTATGACCTATGTGTCGCAAATCCTTGTACATAATCTCCGAGTAGCTGTTTTTAATAAATATACATCATTACCTGCAAGCTACTTTGATTCGAGCATGAGTGGACATTTGGTTGCTCGAACAACTTTCATAGTATCCCAAGTTACTCAGGCGGCAACAAATTCTCTTAAAGTGATGATACGTGAAGGTGCTTTGGTTATTGGCCTAATTAGCTATTTATTTTATTTGAATTGGAAATTGGCGCTAATATTTTTAACCATTTTGCCTATCATTGGGTTAGTTGTTTTGTCGGTAAGTAAGCGCTTTAGAAAGCTTGCATTAAGAATACAATCGTCTATGGGTGATGTAACCCAGGTGACTCAGGAGCTCGTTGGCGGCTATAGAGATATGCATCTGTATGGAGCAAAGTATTTTGAACGTCAACGTATGAAAGATGCCAGTAAGAATAGTAGAAAACAACAAATGAAGTTATCTATAACTGAGTCAATTAGTACCCCAGTAATTCAGCTATTAGTAGCATCTGCTCTTTCATTCTTGATGTGGCTGGTGCTTGATCCTAATGTTTTATCAAAAATGAGCGGTGGTGATTTTGTCAAGTTTCTAGCATCGGCAGCATTACTTGCAAAGCCTGTAAGAGCGCTATCGGGCATTAATAGTAAAATTCAACAAGGTATCGCAGCCGCCGGTACATTATTTTCAACCCTAGATAATAATGAAGAAGTGGATGAAGGTGTCATCGAAAAAGAAAAAGTCGATGGGCGTTTTGAATTCTCAAAAGTTAACTTTGCGTATGGTGCCAATGAAAAAAATGTACTCAATGGCGTCACGTTTAATGTGAAAGCTGGCGAAACTGTAGCATTGGTTGGCCGCTCTGGGAGTGGTAAAAGTACTTTGATAAGTATGATCCCTCGCTTTTATGAGATAAATGAAGGGATGATTAATTTGGACGGCAAAGAATTAAAAAGCTATAAGCTCGAAAATCTGCGTAGTCATATAGCTCTTGTATCTCAAAAAATCAGTCTTTTTAATGATTCTATTTATAATAATATTGCCTACGGTACATTGGCTAATAAAACAAAAAATGAAGTAAAGACTGCCGCCAAGGCTGCCAATGCTCTTGAATTTATTGAGCAACTGCCCAATGGTTTCGATACTATTATTGGAGATCAGGGTATAAAATTGTCTGGAGGTCAGCGACAACGTCTAGCCATCGCAAGAGCTATCCTAAAAGATGCCCCTATTTTAATTCTTGATGAGGCTACTTCAGCCCTAGATACCCAGACAGAACGGTATATTCAAGAAGCTTTGGAAGCCGTTATGAGAGGTCGGACGACCTTCGTGATAGCTCATCGACTTACTACAATAGAAAGTGCAGATAGAATTTTAATGATGAGTAAAGGTAAAATCGTTGAACAAGGAACACATGAAGAATTATTGAAGCTAAATAAGCTTTACGCGAAACTTCATAATAAAATTGTGGTAGAGGAAAAAAGTGACTCTAACGACTAAAGATTTCAATTGAGGAGTTCATCTCAATTTTTTGAAGATATTTTTTATCGCCGAACATGGTGGGTAGTTCTTTTGGTCCCTTTCTCATGGATATTTTTTATCTCAGTCGTTATTCGTCGAATTTTTCAAACACAAATTAATCCCAACCCTTCACTTAAAGTTCCTGTTATTGTAATTGGTAATATAAACACTGGTGGCACTGGAAAGACTCCTCTAGTAATAGCAATCGCTCGTTACTTAAAAGATGCTGGGTATAAACCTGGTATTGTCAGTCGTGGATATAAGGGAAATTCATCTATTTATCCTGTACTTTTAAATAAGAGGTCCCGAGCTTCAGATGTTGGAGATGAACCTTTACTATTGGCAGATATTTGTCCTGTGAGCGTTGATCCTAATCGTTATCGAGCAGCAAATTATTTACTTGAAAAAACCGATTGTGACTTGATCTTAAGTGACGATGGCCTACAACATTATAAACTACCTAGAGATATAGAGATTGCTGTAGTCAATGGCAATAAAAAATTTGGTAATGGTTTACTTTTGCCTGCTGGCCCTCTGAGGGAGCCAGTGCGAAGATTAAAAGAAGTTGATTTTATCGCTACTAATTATAACAGCAGTAGCTCAATGAGAAAATCAACCAAACAAAATGAAGTACTTTTAGAAACTGAATCACATTTCACCATTAAACCAGTAAGATTAAAAAATTTAGTTTCGGGTGAAGTTCATTCAATAGTCAGCGAATTCTCATCAAATGATTTACTAGAGGAATGTGTAAAAGACTGGAAATATGATAAGCAGATACATGCAGTTGCTGGGATTGGAGATCCTCAAAGATTTTCTGACACTCTAGTCAGTTTGGGATTCGAGCCTATTTTGCATAGTCTGCAAGATCACCATCATTTTGATGGCGGTGAGCTTTTTTTCGATGATGATCTCCCAGTAATCATTACGGCTAAAGATGCAGTAAAGTGTAAAGCTGTTAATAATGATAAAATTTGGGTTCTTGATGTAGAAGCCATAGCTGACCCCATTTTTTTAAAGGGACTTCTAGAGCAGGTAAGGCGAGTAAATATTTAGCTAGTTCGATATTTTAAAAATGATAAACATGGCAATCGTTTAAATATTATACTATTAGCAAAAAGCGTGAGGCAGTATGAGTTTTACAGTTATTATTCCTGCTCGTTTTGATTCGTCAAGACTACCCGGAAAACCTTTGATGAAAATTAATGGTATGACAATGATAGAGCGTGTATACGCTCAGTCTATGAAAAGTCATGCAGATAGAGTAATCGTTGCTACAGATAGTAAGAAAATATTTGATGAGGTCATTCATTTTGGTGGACAAGCATATATGACGTCAAGTCATCATCAGTCTGGAACAGATAGACTGCAGGAAGTTGCAAAACAGCTAGATTTACCCCCAAAGCATATAGTTGTTAATGTACAGGGAGACGAGCCGCTTATTCCCCCAGAGGCTATTAATCAAGTAGCCTCTAATTTAGCAGCCAGGGATTCTGTTGGTGTAGCTACTCTTTTTGAGCCGATAGATAACCTTGAGGATTTTATCGATAAAAATGTGGTGAAAGTAGTTGTTGATAATGCTGGATTAGCTTTACTTTTTAGTCGTGCCCCTGTTCCTTGGCCGCGTGAAGATATGGATAATAAAGTAGACGAGTTATCTGTTACGGATTTGCCTATGCGTCATATAGGTATATATGCTTATCGAATATCAATGCTCAATCAATTTGTATCATGGTCTATTGCTCCTATAGAACGAAAAGAGCTTTTAGAGCAATTGCGCTTTATATGGTACGGCGAAAAAATACATGTAGCTAAAGCGGCTGTAGAGGTGCCTAAAGGGGTTGATACAAAAGAAGATCTGGAAGATGTCATTAAATTTTTAACAACCAACTCATAGGCTTGCATAATTGAAAAATAAATCAAAAATATTATTTGTTTGTCTTGGCAATATATGTCGATCGCCAACAGCACATGCAATTTTAGAAAAAAAAATATTAGATGAAAGCTTACAATATCAGATTATTGTGGATTCAGCTGGTACAGGTGATTGGCATATTGGACGACCACCAGACCCACGGGCACAAAAAATTGCTCTTCGTCATAATTATGATCTTTCAAAACTGAAAGCTCGCCAAGTATCATTCGCCGATTTCTATGATTTTGATTATATACTGGCGATGGATAAACAAAATCTTCTCGATTTAAAGGCCATGGCCCCTCTGGATTTTTCAGGGTCTTTAGAGTTGTTTCTTAACTATGGATCTAGTGATAAAAATGAGGTTCCAGATCCATATATTGGAGGAGAGGGCGGCTTCGAGGGAGTCCTATCTCTTATTGAAGATGCTGTTGATGGCTTGTTTCGACATTTAATCAGGTAAGAAGATAAATGCTAAGCGTCGAAAAAAATGTGTCTCTTAAAAATTTTAATACATTAAATTTCGAGTCTACAGCAGATTTTTTTTGCTCCGTTTCCTCCAAAATAGAACTTTCTGAAGCATTAGCTTGGGGTCAAGAGAAGAATCTTCCAGTAATTGTATTAGGAAAAGGAAGCAATGTTTTAATAGCTGCAGATATACAGGGCCTTGTAATACATATAGCGATAATGGGCATTGAGCTTTTTTCTCAAAATGAAGAAAGTTTAGTGGTTAGTGTTGGTGCAGGGGAAGACTGGCATCAGCTTGTTTTAAAGACACTAAATATGGGCTGGTTTGGCCTTGAAAATCTTTCATTAATTCCAGGATCAGTCGGTGCAGCACCTATTCAAAATATTGGTGCATATGGAATAGAGCTGAGTGATAGATTTGATTCTTTAGAGGTAATTGATAAAACAACAGGGCAATACAAAACAATGAGTATTGACGATTGCCAATTTGGTTATCGGGATAGTTTGTTCAAGAGGGCAGGCCAAGATAAATATATCATCGTATCGGTTAATCTTCGTCTCTCATTAAAACCAAATATATCTATTGAATACCCTGCATTAAAAAATTCCCTGATGAGGCTTCATACACAGTTGCAGATGAAGCAT
Organism: uncultured Porticoccus sp.; assembly: GCA_964276025.1. Taxonomy (GTDB): domain Bacteria; phylum Pseudomonadota; class Gammaproteobacteria; order Pseudomonadales; family Porticoccaceae; genus Porticoccus. The sequence continues at coordinate 866,764 of CAXYDD010000002.1, forward strand.
GGGCAAAGTTTTGAGGAATGTTTAACGCCAAAAATGATTTCTGATATTGTTTGCTCTATTCGTCGATCAAAGCTCCCTGACCCATTAAATATTCCAAATGTAGGCAGTTTCTTCAAAAATCCAATAGTTACATCTGAAGATATGTTGAATTTAAAAAAGCTCTATCCAGATATAGTTAGTTATAATTTCTGTGATGAAAATATGAAAATTAGTGCAGGATATTTGATTGAAAAAGCTGGATGGAAGGGCTTCAGGAAAGATGGGGTTGGCGTTGATGATAGGCAAGCTTTAGTATTGGTTAATTTAGGAGGGAGCGCTGAGGATATTTTGTCTTTAGCGCATGAAATTCAAGCCTCTATTTTTGAAAAATTTAGTATTCAATTAGAAATTGAGCCGAGGATATATGGATAGTTATGTCAATCACTACTCCAACGTTTGATTCGAAGTCTTTTCTTAAGGGCCTGACCCAAAGACCGGGTATTTATCAGATGCTTGGTGAAAATGAATCGATCCTGTATATCGGAAAGGCAAAAAATTTACGTAAGCGTGTCGCTAGCTATTTCTCTAAATCGAAATTACCGCCAAAAACCCAAGCACTAGTTAATCGCATCATTTCTATTGATGTGACAGTGACTGAAACTGAAATTGAAGCGCTATTACTCGAACAAAACCTCATCAAGCAAAATTTGCCTCCGTACAATATTTTGTTAAGGGATGATAAGTCCTATCCCCACATATTTTTATCAGATAAAGATCAGTATCCACAGCTGTCTTTTCATCGTGGACCCAAAAGAAAAAAAGGTAGTTATTTCGGACCGTTCCCAAATATTCATGCAGTTCGTGAGAGTATGACCTTCTTACAAAAAACATTTAAAGTTAGGCAATGTGAAGATACTTTTTTCAAAAATCGATCTCGACCTTGCTTGCAGTATCAGATAAATAGGTGTACTGCACCATGCGTGGATCTTATATCTCCAGCAGATTATCAAAAAGACGTTGAGTACACCAAAATGTTCCTTGACGGAAAAAGTGACAATCTCATTAAAAAATTTGAAGAAGAAATGGATTTATCCTCGAAAAATCTTAATTTCGAGAACGCAGCTCTTTTAAGAGATCAAATCACTGCATTAAGAAAAATTCAAGCTGAGCAAATCGTAGAATCAGGTAATGGAAACATTGACGTAATAGCTACGGCACATGGCCCTTCACAGGGTTGTGTTCATATACTATATATACGTCAAGGAAGAATGATGGGCAGCCGAACATTTTATCCTCGTGTCCCACTAGCATCCTCGCCACAAGAAATTTTAGAGGATTTCATTCCACAATATTATTTACGTGATGGTAGTAAAAGTGATTTCCCGAAAGAGATCATTGTGAGCATGTCCCTCGATAGCCATAAACTACTTTCTGCTGCAATAACAGCTTTAGCTGGATACAAAGTTGATATTAAGTCTGGGGTAAGATCTATCAGAGCTAAATGGGTCAAATTAGCTGAAAAAACTGCCATCCAAAATTTAAAAAGCCTAATTGCATCTAAACAAAATTTACTTCAAAAATTTGAATCGCTGAAGAGCGCTTTAAACTTACAGGAGCTACCTACTCGACTTGAGTGCTTTGATATAAGCCATAGTAGCGGTGAGGCTACGGTGGGATCTTGCGTTGTTTTTGATACAAACGGACCTCTTAAATCAGATTATCGTCGCTTTAATATTAAAGATATAACAGCGGGGGATGATTACGCTGCTATGGAACAAGCTTTAAGTAGACGTTACAAGAGATTACAAGAGGGCGAAGATAAATTACCTGATATCCTATTAATAGATGGGGGTTTAGGGCAAATGAAAAAAGCGGTTGATGTACTTAATGAGCTGGGTGTTATTGGTGTACAAATCGTGGGTGTAGCAAAAGGAAAAACTAGAAAAGCTGGATTTGAAACTTTATTGCTTGCCCCACAGTCCACCGAGGAATCTAGCGATTATGATTTTAAAGAATTGATTTTAGGCACCGATTCAGCAGCACTCCTTTTGATTCAACAGATTAGGGACGAAGCGCACCGTTTTGCTATCACAGGGCATAGGCAACAAAGAGATAAAAAACGCAGAACATCAACATTAGAGGGTGTTGAAGGGGTTGGACCCAAACGCAGGCGTGAATTGCTTCGTTTTTTTGGAGACATAAATGAGGTGAAACGGGCAGGCGTTACAGAGCTTTCCCGTGTGCCTAATATTAGCAATAAGGTGGCGGAAGCTATTTACAGTGCCCTTCATAATGAGTAAGTTATAGCTATCAAATTTATATATTCTTGGCAGAAAAAATATGTGGAATTTACCTAACATACTGACACTGATTCGCATCTTGATGATCCCAGTGTTTGTCGTTGTTTTTTATTTGCCTTGGGAAGGTAAGCATTTTGCTGCAGCAGCCATTTTTGCAATTGCTGCTGCAACTGATTGGCTAGATGGCTATCTGGCAAGAAAACTTGATCAATTCACGCCATTTGGCGCTTTTTTAGATCCTGTTGCAGATAAGTTAATTGTTTCTGCAGCTTTGCTTGTTCTACTGCAAGTGCATGCTACAGCAGTATTTGCTTTTCCTGCACTTGTAATTGTGAGTCGAGAAATCGTTGTCTCCGCTTTACGTGAATGGATGGCAGAGCTCGGACAGAGAACAAGTGTAGCCGTTAGTTATTTAGGTAAGGTTAAAACAGTTTTACAAATGATTGCTATCACCGTACTTTTGGCTGTCGATCCAGAAAAATATCCTGAATGGGACATAGTAGGCATCCTATTATTATATGTTGCAGCTATTTTGACATTGTGGACTATGATTATTTATTTGCGTGCAGCATGGCCTGAGCTATCCTCAAAGCCAGATTCTCGGGAATAAATAAAAAATTTCTTTTGTATAATTATCAGATTATCGATTCTTGCACTGTTATTTGGAAAGCCGCTCGGTTACAATTCTGCCTTCGTGAGGCGCGGTGGCAGAGTGGTCATGCAGCTGACTGCAACTCAGTTAACGCCGGTTCGATTCCGACCCGCGCCTCCATTTAATAGGTATACAGTGATGGACCTCGAATCTACGCTTTAGAGCTCAATGGATTGATTGTAGTAGTTCAGCCCATCCTTTCAGTATGCCCGGATGGCGAAATTGGTAGACGCAAGGGACTTAAAATCCCTCGGTGGAAACACCGTGCCGGTTCGATTCCGGCTCCGGGCACCATCCTTAGTTTTATCCCCTCCATATTAGTCCATATTAGTCTGTAAATTCTCTCTAACTTTACATATAACTAACTGATTACAATACAAAACTTTACAAATATAATCTATTATTATTTTTTGACGTCCACTTACATCTATTATCATTTGGGGGTATAATTGGGGGCATTGGTATTAAATGACTACTTCGATACCCCCATATATGGCATTAACGAATATTCAAATTATTAACGCTAAACCCCGTGATAAAGCATACAAATTATCAGATGGCGGAGGGTTATATCTTCAGGTAAATCCGACGGGATCAAAGTGTTGGCGACTTAAATATCGTTTCAGAAATAAAGAGCGCACTTTATCTTTTGGTCAATACCCTGAAGTCAGCATCGCTGACGCAAGAGTGGCTCGCGGCGTTGCTAAAAAAAACTTATCTGCCAGTCTAGACCCGAATGCAATTAAAAAAGCTAAGTTGCGTCAAGAAAAAGAGGATGAAAGTAACACATTTAGGCTAATTGCTATTGAATGGCACCAAAAAAATAGAGGAAATTGGGTCGAAAAAACTTCCGCTAGAACTATCAGCTTGCTTAAACGATATATCTTTCCATCAATTGGTGATATCCCTATCACTAAACTGAAAGCCTCTGAATTATTGAGGGCTATACGAAAAATCGAATCCCGGGGGAATATTGATACAGCACATCGTGCTTTACAGGTTTGTGGTCAGATATTCAGATTTGCAATTGCAACTGATAGGGGATCGATAGACTTCAGCTCGGTGCTTAAAGGCGCTTTAACTCCAGTCAGGGTTAAACATCATCCGAGCATCACTAGCCCTAAAGATTTCGGTCGATTACTCATAGATATTGATAACTATGAGGGCGCTTATCTAACTCAACAGGCACTAAAATTAGCTCCTTTAGTATTTGTACGTCAGGGGGAATTGCGTCATGCCGAGTGGGCTGATATTAATTTTTGAAAAGAAAAGAGTGGAGAAATCCCAGCGGAAAAAAAATGAAGATGAGGGGTAGTG
>CAXYDD010000003.1:0-71611 GCA_964276025.1 uncultured Porticoccus sp.
TTTTCTTTTAAACAATAATAATTCACTATTAAAATCATCCATGGTTGTATATCCAAATGGAATTATATTGGAACTCACTAATTCGTAATGAGGTAAGAACTTACCGTAATCTTCACTCATAATGGGAGAGATTACTCCAACCGTAGCCTTTGTCGCTTTTTGCTTGCCCTCTTTCATGTTTCTTAAAAGAATTACATCTGGTTCTAAGCTAGAAACTATATTTAAGTAATTTTTGACAATATCTGGCTCCATTTCTTGAAATGATATGAAGTTAACAAATAGATCTATTTTCCCTCTCAGTCTTTCAATTTCCCATGATGGAAAAAAGGAAAATAAAGGCAAACTTTCAATATCAATATTTTCATCAGAGTCTTTGAGCTCAGATAAAAAAATTTGCTTATCCTCTAATGAGCAGGCTGTCTTAATATACTCAGCTGCTATTAAAAAAATTGGGGGGAGATCTACGTCAATATACTTTATATCTAAATTAGATACTTGATTTAAGATTTCGCCTAAAGTTCCAAAGCCTCCTCCAATTTCAAGCACTGTTTTTGGTACAAAATTAGGTAAGGATGATTTTAAGAAACTGAGGCCCAGTAGATAATTTAAAGCTGATCTACTGAAAAAATTACCTTCAAAACTATATTGTTCTGGTGGATTTCCAACAGAACTTTCCGAAAAATCAAGAAGATCAATAAGGTCTTTTTGGTTATTTGTAGCCCTATAAACCCTATAATCAGAAGCTGCTTGTAGTTCACCATTAAAGTATTTATCTAAAGATAAATGATTTTTTTTCGATGTGCTTTCGGGAAATATATCGAGAACTTTCTTTATGCTTTTTTCCGTGAAGATATTACCAGGCAGTCCGTATGTAGGCACGAAGTAAGATAGATTTTCTTTATTATTCCTGAAGTTTTCAAGGCCCTGTTCTGCATAGTTAGTAGCTATATTTTTACAGGCTTTAGCCCAAAATGAGCTACTTTGATATAAGCGGTCCTTTTGCGACATCATAACAAATGCTTTTTTTATATATTCTGATTTTTTTACCACGCTAAAATGCCCCTAAATTATATTTTTTCTATCAATGAAGATTGTTTAATGAGCTCAATAGCTCTATCTGATCCGCAATTGAACAAAATATCTATAACTGCCATATGTGCAATAAAAGATCCATTAATTTGGGTATACTCAGGATGTAAGAAACTAAAGTAACTTAGGTTTATATTATTTGTTTTAAAAATTGAACCGTCAGCTAAATAATCTTTTGAGCCTTGGGGTGAAATATAGCTATTAGCTTTAATTTTTTTGCATATTTCAACCAATCTTTCTTCTTTTTTTCCGGAAATTTTTAATTCACTAGATCTAATGATTTTGGTATCGATGCATAAAATCTTTGATATAGTAGTAATTATCGAATAATTTAAATCAACTAGACTATTCTTATTGTCTTCTATGCATTCAAAAATTAAAGATTTATATTCTTTAAAATATCTAGATTTTGAATAATTAGTTTCTATTGCTTTTATATGATTCTTTGTAAAATCTTTTTGCAAGCTAATTTTAACATCGTTGATTTTTTGGAATTGTTGTCCTTTTGATTCAACTGGAACAGTTAACCATTGTGAGCCAGCTGGTGTTTTAATTTTGTTTCTTTGTTGCCATGATCTTTTGTCGAACTGCACATCGTCGTAAATTACGAATATATCTACTAAATTCATTAAACCAAAGTAACCACACCAGGGTAAATAAGTTGGCTGCATAATTGCTGCTGTAGTCATCCAGAAACCGCCAATCCGATTCCATCAAAACCATAGTTATTGCCGTTATAAAACATTATATATTTACCTTTATGCTTTACTACAGAGGCATATTCTATCATCTCGGTATCAAAACCAGATTTGCTAATATTTATATTTACTTGATCATCTTTTCTTACCCAACCTTCACCATCAACAGACTCAGCATATCCAATACGATAACAATTTTGCTTGTAGCCAAACCACATTTTCCAAATACCCTCATCATAAATCACGAAAGGTCTTGCTAGTGCATTTTCATTGCTATCCTTAAAATCGATACAAACTTTACCTTCCCTTTTCCAGTTAATACCATCAGAAGATGTAGCTGTTTTTATATTATATCTCGGGAGATCTCTATGCACCCACTCATACCCAGAGACATAATACATTCTATATTCGTGTTTCCCCTTAACTACAAAAGGGGCTGTATTCAAATAAGGATCGGTGATTGATCTTTCGATAATTGGAGCCCTAGACCAACGATTGAAAGTTTCACCTCCATCCTCGCTTATTGCAAGCCCTCCAAATAGATGCATTCTGACTGTCGATCCAGGGTTCCAGCCAATGTAATATAAAAATATTCTATCCTCTATTTTTAATGCACACGAAGGCGTTACGCCGTTATCATCAAAGCAGCCAAGCTCTCCTGGGCTTAATATGGGTAAAAGAGATTTATCAGTAATCTGGAAGTTTTTATCTAAGTCAAAAGTTACATATCCAATATGAGATCTATTAAGCTCATCTCTTCCGGAATAAAAAACCTTTATCTCGCTTTTATTTAACCTAATAGGTGTCGGAATCATTGCATGGGTTTTAGACCAAAAAAAGCTTTTGTCTGGCTTAAAAATTAAACCTTTTTTTTCCCAATTTATCATCTATATTCCAAAGTAATTCTTTTTGATCTTCCTAGCTAGCTCAGTGTCAGCCTCGAAATAATTTGATTTCGCAGGAAGCACAACAGCGCCACTATTTAAATCTTTTGTCACAGATGCGCCCATAGAAACAAAGCAATCGTCACCAATGGTTGTATAGTCTTTAATTGTTGAATTAACACCAAAAAAACACCTTTGGCCTATCTTGCAATTTCCAGAGATAACAACATGAGATGCAAAATATGTATGATCACCAATTGAAGTTCCATGACCAATATGGTTACCAGACCATAACATTACATTATTTCCAATTGAAACAAGTGGCTGGATAGTTTGATTTTCTAATATAAAGCAATTATCCCCTATAGACGCATTATTGCTTACGGCAGAATTATCACTTATAAAAGACTCTAATCTATATCCGGATTGCTTCGCTTGAAAATACTTTTCTTCTCTTAGCTTATTTAATCGTTTATATGATAATGCAACATGCATATTATATTTATTAGGAGGAAAGGACTCTGGTAGTTCTGAAAAAGGTACTATTGGACGCCCAAGAAAATTTTCTTCTTTTATGTATTCATCATCCACAGTGAAAGCGACTACCTCTGCTTTTTTTTCTTCCTCAAAATAATATTTTGCTAATTCAGCAATTTCACTTGAACCAAAAATTATAATTTTTTGCATTTTTTAACTTTTTTCTCCAGTAGCAACATAGAAACCAAGGGTGTGTTTCATCAATTGCTCTGTAATCTCGCCAACCTCAACATTAACAAAGAAATCGTTCAATAATTTACTTAAATCATCCTCATCTTCAAAAAAATGGAATTTTTGACCATCTCTAAAATCCCAATTATTTATTTCATATAAATTATCTTCTATTTTAATAGCTTTCTTACGTATGTCATGGTTGGAACCAACTGTTGATATATAAAACCGTCCGCCAGGCTTAAGCACCCTTTTAAATTCTTCCATTGCATTTATTATAGATTCTCTTGATGGCTGATAATGAATAGTATTAACAGAAACTAATAGATCAAAGGTATTGTCTGGATGGGGTATAGAAGAGTTGCTTCCTTTTGCAAAATTTCCGACGTAACCTTTTTTTTTAAAAATAGAATCTGCTTTTTCTACAATATCTTCGTGGATATCAACTCCATAACAATTTGCACCCTTTGCCGCAAAAGGAAATAAATTATTTCCAAAAAAACATCCAATATCAAGAACATTAGCATTTTCCTGAAGAGTAAATTTCTTCTCTAAGTAGCTTCCAAATATGACCTTGAGCATAACTTCATTTGGCCATTGTGGATAATTATCTCTATCAGATTCTCTTTTAAGTTCTTCAGCCCATTCTTTATTTTGCATAAACTGCTTCCCTAATTAATGTATATATTTTTAAAATTCTAAATCTTCCCATTTTATCGGATCATCTTTAAAAACATTATGTTTTAGTTTTGCTTTAGTTATCATACCAAGGTATCTTGATCTAATATCAAGCGCAGGTCTTTTTATAATGACTTTGGCTTGAGATAACGAATCTCCTTTTAAGAAATCATCTGAGTAATATAGCCCGTCACGCCTACCTTCTTTTTTCTCGCTGTCCGACATTTTCTTAATTCCAGATCCAAGAGATTCAAATGCTTCATGTATTTCATCAATATAAAGTTTGAGCTGATTCGGCTCAAGCGCATAAAAATGATCAGGACCACTTGATGATTTATCGAGGGTTATATGTTTTTCAAAAATATTTGCACCTAGCCCTATAGCGGTAACTGCCTGAATATTAGACAAAGAGTGATCCGAAAATCCAACATTACAGTTATATATTGACTTAAATGTACTTATTACCCGTAAATTTGCATCCTCAATTTTTAGTGGATATTGGGCTGTACACTGCAACAAGCAGATTTGATCATTACCAAAGTTTAAGCAAGCATTTATTGCTTCCTGAACATCAACTGAGTCACACATTCCTGTCGATAAAAAGATGGGTTTTTGTGTGGAAGCGATGTATGCAACCAAATCTAAATTAGTAGCTTCAGAAGAAGCAATTTTGTGGGCAACAACACCAGCTTCTTCCATTACATCGACAGATTTAAAATCAAAACATGACGCCATAAAAATCAAACCTAGATCTTCTGCAGTTGATTTTAATTCTTTAATCCATTTAGGGTTCAACTCTATTGATTTAAAAATTTTATACATATCTCCACCATCAGGATAGAGAGTTTTTGAATCAAATAGCTGAAATTTTACTGCATCTGCTTTTGATTCTGCTGCAATAGAGATTAACTTTTTAGCGAGATCAATATCCTGATTGAAATTTGACCCAATTTCAGCAATGACGAATGGAGATGACGTCGGACTTATAGATTTATCACCGATATTAATTATTTTATTGATTGTCATTTTTTTATCCTGGATATTATTCTTGAAGCTCCTTTATCGTCTAAAAGGCTAAATGCCCTATCCGATAGATCTTTTCTTTTTAAATTGTCATTGATGAGGGTTTTGAGCATAGGCCCTAAATCGTATTTTATTTTTTCAGCGCTTATAGTTAGAAAGGCATTTTTTTTTGCTGAGGCCTTGTTCGTTGCGAATTGAGAAGCATCAAATGGAATTATTATGGAAGGCACACCTGATTTTAAAATCTCATACTTCGTTAGGCCTGAGGTAGCGATAACAATATCACTCCAATCAATATAGTTTTGAATGCACGATGGCGCAATAACTAATGTGAAGATAGAGCTAAAGGTACTTAAGGTACCTTCTATTTCTTTTACGTGATCCTGAGAAAAATTTGGGCCTATGATGACTTTTAATTCTGGTAGATCGATAATCTCATTGATAGATCTTAAAATTTGTAATGTGATCTTTTTCGGATCGCTTCCACCACAGGTAATACAAATTTTTTTAGCTTTTTTTGGGATATTTTTATAGTGCTGATATCCAGCTTGATTTAACTCAGAAATAAAAAATTCTGAACCAAGGAGGTGCTGATCTATATTTTCAAACTCTTGTTCTGCTCCAAAATAAGGAGCAACAAGGAAGTCATATGGAATTTTTTTTGGGATACTATTTATTATTGATTCAATTCCGAGCCCATCAATGATTACAGTCAACCCTGAATTATTCTTTATTTTTTGTATTAGCGCTATCAGCTTTTCAGAATGCTTAATAAAAAAAGGGTTAGATATATCAAAAAAAGAGATATCTGAAGATGGGAGCTCTATGGATACATCTTTGTCATAAAGAAAACTACTGTGATGTTTTACTTTTAATATCTCTAAATTTATTTTTTCACTTATTTTTGGCAGCGGGCTATCCCCACTATAAACAAAAAAGTTTATTTTATTATCATCACTAGAAAGCTCATTAGCTAAAATTAAAGACCTCTTTAGGTGTCCAATTCCTGCATCTAAAAAATTACTTTTACCAGAAGTGCATATAAAATTTATTTTCAATTTATAAACTCTTAGATGTAAAAATACAATCAAATATAAATTTTTTATGACATCATTATTTGACTATTTTTTTACGTTTTCTGCTGCCATTAATCGGAATACTTCATCCTTCTTAACTAGATCAGAATAGGTGCCTTCTAGTCTAATTTTTCCATCTTCCAAGAAAAATATTTTATCACATTCACGTACAGTGCTAAGTCTATGGGCAATCATGATTATAGTTATTTCATGGCTAATATTTGCAACTGCATCCATTACAGCTCGTTCTGTGATATTGTCTAGAGCACTAGTAGCCTCGTCTAAAACCAATAGCTTTGGACTATGATAAAGCGCCCTAGCAATGCCAATACGTTGCCTTTGACCACCAGATAAGCGTACACCTCTTTCGCCTACAAGAGTATCGTAACCTTCAGGGAGATCCTTAGATACAAACTCATGGAGACTAGCAATCTTTGCAGCACGCATAACTGCAACTTTATCTATATGATTTTTATGCCCATTAAAGGCAATATTAGCCTCAATAGTGTCGTCAGATAGATATATGTGTTGTGGAACATAGCCAATATTTTTTTGCCAATCTCGACAACTCTCAATATCCAAAGCTTTGCTATCAATCTTAACTTTTCCCTCACAGGGAGATAACAAACCAAGAACAGTATCCACTATTGTAGACTTTCCACTCCCTGTCGGCCCTACAAAACCAACGGTTTTATATGCTGGTATAATAAGGTTAATATTATCAATCGCTCGTTTTTCTGACTTAGGATACTTAAAAACAACGTTTTCCAACTCTATAGATTTTAAGAACGATACAGGATGCCCCCCACTATTTTTGGTTGTTCTTTTTAATTTAGTAAGGTCATTATGAAGCTTCTTTACAGCTGGAGTGGAAAATTTTAGTTTAGAAGCACCTTCATAAATTTGTTGTAATGCTGGCAAAAGTCTGTAGCCCGCAAAAGCGTACAAAGCTATTGTAGGTAAAACTGCTTCAAAATCATCGTTCATGGCCATCATATATAAAATCATCAATATCAGTCCGCCAAATGCGATTGCCTCTAATCCAAAGCGTGGCATTTTACTAATTACATCCGCAGTCGCATTTGTCTTTGAATAGGTAAGCGAATGTTCCGCAAATTTTTCTAAATAAAAATCTTCCAACCCACCTAATTTTACGTCTTTGATTCCGCCAAATACTTCATTTATTACTCTAAATCTTTGGTGATTAGCATTGAATCTGCTTTGACCTATACCTTTCAAAAATTTTTTTAATGTCTTAAAAATTAAAAAATATGAAGCGGCAAAAGTTATAAAAACGACTAAAGCAAGAAAAGGGTCAACGAACAGAAGGAGTATTAAAATTGTAATCGCAATAATAGTTTGTGTTATCACAGCCATCATTGGAGCAAACCCACCTCTTACGACATTATGAACTTCGGCAAGAATACTTTTTCCTAACTCTGAGCTATTTTGATTTAAAAACCATTCATAAGGTTGATTTAAATAGCCAGATAAAAGTCTGCGACCCAAGCTATACTCAATTTTTAGAGTGAACCGTGTCTGAATATATATATTGAATGCCTTAAGACTAAGTGATATCAATAAAAGCAAAAAAACAATCGTGCCTAATAAAAATAAAAAGTCATGTGAGCTTTGATACCCAGAAAATTCATATAACCCAGCAAGATACTCATTAGTTTGAACGAGCCCAGGATTCGATAAAACAGCAATAAATGGCATAATTGAAGCAATTCCAATAACATCCACCAGAGCCACGACTAAAACCCACATAGTTTAAAAAAAATGCACGAGTACGTTCAGCTGGCAGGAGAAGATCAAGTAAAATCTTTAACATTTAAATAAAAACCTTATGTTAATGTCTGTTTGATTATGAAAAATTATGACTTCTATACTTTAGGATGTGGAGAATTCACCTGGGAGTAGTCACATTTTAAAGATATAAGTATATGAAATAGATACTATTTTATAGAAATTTTGTATGATTTTTTTCTTGGGCAGGCTACCGCAGGACATGCAATGTCTTGCAGTCAAATTTAATGGAAAAAAATGATCTATTCTTAACGCTCATTTAAAATATTTCCAATGATTAGAGCTTACCATAGTTAATTCGTAAACTGGCAGATTTTTTGTATATATATTTTATAAAAAAATATATATATCAATAGTTTAGTGACATATATAAATAACGATGAGATTATTGCATTAAAAATAATAAATTTTGATAGATAAAAATTTTCATCTATCCATATTATTTATTTGGCGGTGAGAGAGGGATTCGAACCCTCGGTACGTTGCCGTACACACGCTTTCCAAGCGGGCGCCTTAAGCCACTCGGCCACCTCACCATAAAATATATAGATCTCGAACTGCAAAGGAGAAAATTTTTTAATCAAGCATTTAATCTGAAAAAATAAACTATCGCGCCACGACTGTATACAAGCTATTAACCAATAGCAATCATCAGGGCCAGCTCTTAAAGAAATCGGTTGTATTGAGTTGAGGTGTTTTAGTCCTAAGCCCATCAGGAGCAGTACCTAAATACAAAAAACCAACAATTTTTTCGTTAACATCTAGGCCTAATTTTTTTGAAAAAGTACTATCATACGCTATATCACCAGTTCGCCAAATAGCTCCTAAGTCTAGGGCATACGCGGCATTAAGCATATTTTGTGCGGCAGCCCCAGCTGAGATGAGCTGTTCAATTTCTGGAACTCTTGGGTGCTGCTTTATACAAGCAACTACAACTATAATAGTTGGAGCTCTCATTGCTTTTTTAAATATTATCTGACTTACTTTTTCATTCAAATCCATTGCTCTATGTTTTTCAGCAACTACAAAAAGATCGCCCAATTTTTCTCGGCCTTCGCCCTCTATAACTAAAAACCTCCATGGTCTTAATCGACCATGATCTGCAGCTCTTAAGGCTGCTTTCTTGATACTTTCGAGCGCCTTTTTCGTAGGGCCAGGTTCAACTAGTCTGGCACTGGAAACCCGACTTTGCAGTGCTTTAAGTGCATCCATCTCTTAGCCTTTAAATAAAAAATACCTAAAATATACAATTAAATTTGGATTAAACACAAGTATAGCCTATTGTCGCGATATACGAGCTAATGGTGGTTTCATTTTTTTTGAACTTCGGTATGGATTAATATCCAAACCACCACGTCGGGTATATCTCGCATAAACCTCTAAATCATTTGGCAGACATGAAGAAGATATATCTAAGAATATACGCTCAACACACTGCTCATGAAAATCTTGTTGATTGCGATATGAAATTATATATTTGAGCAGGCCGTCCCTATCAATCGGTTGACCTGTATATCTAATCATAATGCTGGCCCAATCGGGCTGATCTGTTACTGGACAATTAGTTTTTAATAAATGACTGTATAATGTTTCTGTAACTAGCTTGTCAGTATGCTCTATGTCTAACAAAGATGGATCAGGATCATATGCTTCTACCATAACATCTAAATCATCTAGCAAAATTCCTGAGAATGCAGGAAGCCCTTTATCGCATAAATCCCCCAATTCAAATATAACAACTTCAACACTCCCCCCAGCGCAATTGGATATATCATCTATAATGACACTTAAAAAATGAGCTTTAGATTCATACTTGGTTTGATTCATAGAATTGAAATACAGTTTAAGTGACTTTGATTCTATAATATTTTTTGTATCGTATTGGAATACAATCTGGGCAGTGGCAACTACAGGCTTCCCCTTCAAATTCAACCAAGAAATTTCATAAGCGTTCCATATATCCTCACCATAAAAACCATTTTTAACGTCAAGCTTAATCATATCTCTACCCTTCTCTCTAGGTATTGGATGCAATAGGGATGAGCTATAATTTTTGGGGTATGGAATTTTGGCGCCGAGTGGCGAATTATTTTTAATAAACATAAGTATCTTTTTACTCTAGTTAAGATCTTAGCCGCTTTCCTTGATTGAGTAGGTGCAGTGAATAATAAAAAAGAAGTACACAGAGAACAACAACAATAGCAAACGCACGTGATATATCTATGTCGGTAACACCTAACAAGCCATATCTAAATGCATTAACCATATAAAGGATAGGATTCATCATTGATATGCTCTGCCAAAATTCAGATAACATTTGTATCGAATAAAAAACTCCGCCCAAATAAGTAAGGGGCGTTAAAACAAAAACTGGAACTATAGATATGTCATCAAAACTATTAGCGAAAATCGCATTTATAAAACCGGTCAGCGAAAATAGCACTGATGCGAGTATTATAATAAAAATAGTGATGGAAAAATTATAAACCTCAAAATCGGTAAAAAAGAGTGACAGGCATGTCACAATAAATCCCACAGACAGCCCACGTAAAACTCCTCCAATTACATAACCCCATAATAATACATAGCTTGGAACGGGTGACACCAATACCTCTTCAATAGATCTATGCATTTTAGCCCCAAAAAAAGATGACACTACATTACCATATGAGTTTGTAATGACAGACATCATAATTAGACCAGGTACAACAAATTCAATATAAGGAAGACCAGACATGCTACCAATTCTTGGACCAATAAGTGTTCCAAAAATTATGAAATATAAAGTTATAGTGATAGCTGGCGGCAGAAGTGTTTGTGGCCATATTCGAGTAAATCTTCTGATTTCTTTCACCAAAATGGTAAGAAAAGCTATCCATTGCCCTTTATAATCCAATTAATGGCTCCTTAATCTCTTTTGTATTTGGTTGGACTAACGAAAGAAACAATTCCTCTAGCCTATTAGACTTATTTCTCATACTTGAAATTTCTATTCCTTGATCACTAAAGTTAGTGAATAAAGTATTCAATGATCTATTATTTTCGACTTCCACCTCAAAGCTGTTGGAGTCAATGATCAATCCCTTATACCCTTCCATCTCAGGTAGTTTTGATATTTTTTCACGTGTATTAAATATGAAAGATTCAGTATTTAGCTGCCTAAGTAAGTCTCTGGTCGAGGTATTTTGAATAATTTTTCCACGATCGATGATCGCTATATTCCGACACAGAGATTCAGCTTCCTCAAGATAATGGGTTGTTAAAATAATTGTTGTGCCATCATCATTGATTTTTTTCAGGAACTCCCACATGGATCTTCTTAATTCTATATCCACTCCAGCCGTAGGTTCGTCTAAAATCAACAATTTAGGTTCATGCACCAGAGCTCTTGCTATCATTAGTCTTCGTTTCATTCCACCAGAAAGCATTCTTGGAGTTTGATCGCGCTTGTCCCATAAACTCAAAAGCTTTAAATATTTCTCTGCTCTCTTTCTAGATACTGATGAAGAAAGACCAAAATATCCACCTTGGGTTTTTATGATATCGAAAACTTTTTCAAAATTATTGAAATTTATTTCTTGCGGAACAACTCCAACATTTTTTTTTATTATTGGAAAATCTTTATCTATACTCATACCGAATACAGTTACGCTGCCTGATGTTTTTTTCACTAAGGAAGAAATAATACCCAAAATTGTTGATTTGCCAGCTCCATTTGGCCCCAGAAGTGCAAAGAAGTCACCTTGTTTAACTTCAATATCAACGCCCTTCAGCGCTAAAAGACCTGTGTCGTATTCTTTAAAAAGATTTTTTATAGTCAAGCACGAATTTTTCATAGTTTTGTTAATCTACTAATTTATGGTTTCAACTGCGAGACTTAATTTTATTTTTGTAGGAAAAAATTAGCAAAAATATTCAATAAAGGATAATTTCTACAAATTACTTAAAAATTAAACCGCATTATTTTTGAAAAATACAACAGAACTTGGTTGTATTTTTAATTGGAGCGGGAAACCGGGTTCGAACCGGCGACCTCAACCTTGGCAAGGTTGCGCTCTACCAACTGAGCTATTCCCGCAGTTTCTTTGCAATAAGAACAAAGCAACGAAAAATGGCGTCCCGTAGGGGAGTCGAACCCCTGTTACCGCCGTGAAAGGGCGGTGTCCTAGGCCTCTAGACGAACGGGACTAAAATTTCCTTTAAAAAAAACTTAACATTCTTTAAAAAGGGAGGCGCGCATTTTATGAAGCGGGCTCTAGACTGTCAAGCCTACTTTATATCCTGCTCGTTAAAATAAAATATACAATTTCAAATATTATTTAAATTTATTTATGGACCAGGCTCAATGAGAGAGAATTTATGCAATATCGCAAGCCTGTTGGATCAGGTCCATCAGTGAATAGATGCCCTAAATGAGATCCACAATATGCGCAAACAACCTCAACCCGCTCCATACCATAACTGTTATCTGAATACTTATTTACTGCACAATCACTAATTACTTCAAAAAAACTAGGCCATCCAGAGCCGGAGTCGTACTTTTTTTTTGAATCAAATAAAGGCTCTCTACAGCATTTACAAATATAAACACCTACCGTCTTTTCAGTGTTAAATTTTCCCGAAAATGCTGGTTCTGTACCTTTTTCCCAGCAGACATTGAACGTTTCCGGAGATAATTTTTTGCGCCACTCCTCTTTATTAAGTTTTTTGTTCTTCATAGCATCAATCCCCTACTTTTTTTAGCTATCGGTGTAATTTGATATACAATAGTCTAATTATAATTAATTGAAATTTATTGATAAAGATATCTATGCAATATATTAAACAATCAAAAAAATTAGATGATGTTTGTTATGACATTCGTGGCCCAATTCATGAGCATGCAAATCGCTTAGAAGAGGATGGTCACCGTATTCTCAAGCTTAACATAGGGAATCCTGGTGCATTTGGTTTTGATGCGCCAGATGAAACAATCAAGGACGTCATACATAACTTACCAGAAGCTCAAGGATATTGTCATTCAAAAGGTCTTTATAGCGCAAGAAAAGCTGTTATGCAGCGATGTCAAATTATGGGTATACCAGATGTTGAAGTTGATGATATTTTTTTGGGCAACGGTGTCAGTGAATTAATAGTAATGGCTATGCAAGCTTTGCTTAATAATGAAGATGAGATTTTAATTCCCGCTCCAGACTACCCGCTTTGGACTGCTGCTGTAAATCTAGCAGGGGGCAAAGCTGTTCATTATCTTTGTGATGAAAAAAATGACTGGCAACCAAATATTGATGACATTGCTAAAAAAATTACAACAAAAACTCGTGGTATTGTCGTTATAAATCCAAATAATCCGACTGGGGCGGTATATAGCAAAAATACTTTGGATAAAATAATTTCGCTAGCTAGAAAACATAGTCTGATAATTTATGCTGATGAAATATATGATCGTATCTTATTTGACGGAGCTAAACACATTCCTATTGCCAGCCTGGCAAGTGATGTGCTTTTCGTTACATTAAACGGACTATCCAAAACCTATAGACTTGCCGGTTTTAGATCAGGGTGGCTAGTGGTAAGTGGTGCCAAAGAGATGGCCAAGAGCTATCTTGAGGGTCTCGAAACACTTTCCTCTGTTAGACTTTGCGCTAATGTCCCTGCTATGTACGCAATTCAAACTGCATTGGGTGGACATCAAAGTATCGAGGACTTAACTGGGCCAGGGGGGCGACTACTACTTCAAAGAGATACTGCTTGGTCTCTTCTGACTAGTATACCTGGTGTAAGCTGTGTAAAACCAAAAGCAGCAATGTACTTATTCCCTCGTTTAGACCCAAAAATATATCCAATAAAAGATGATGAAAGTTTTGTATTAGACTTATTGCTTGAACAGAAAATTCTTTTAGTTCAAGGTACAGCTTTTAATTGGCCGGATCCGGATCATTTTCGTATTGTTTTTTTACCAAGAGAAGATGATATAACAGAAGCGATTCAGAGATTATCTAGGTTTTTGAAAAAATATCGTATTGATAATGGGACCGATGCTTAATTAGATTAAAAGTGTCAGGTTTAGAAAATTTCGCTACTAGGTGATCCCGAAGCCGATCTTTAGTAAATTTTGTACTAGTGAGTTTTCAGTATTTTTAGTCAAATGATATCTACTAAACTCGTATCTTTTTGGACAATTTTTTCTTAAAGCATCAAATGCAACTGAAATATCCCCTGTTGTTTTTAATAAAACATCCCTCATTTGGTGATCTATTTTTTTTATATTAAAAGTAGCAGATACTGCTGCATCTATCGAAGTGGGGGATAATTTAAAAAATTTATTCTGGGGGAGTGCGCCAGGGTAGTCAATAGCATACTTAGAGCAAAAGGCTTCAAATATCATTTCTGTTCCTTTAATTTTTCCATCATAGCTATAACCTGCAATATGAGGGGAACAGATATCGACTAACTCAAGCAGAGGTAGCGAAATATTCGGCTCATCCTCCCATACATCAAGAGACACCTGACAGGAGCTGGTTAACAAAAAATTCATTAATGATTTATTGTCAATTACGGCGCCTCTACTAGAATTGACTAATAAAATATCTTTTTTAAGTCTCAAAAAGACTTCATCATTGAATAAATGATAGGTCGGGAAAGGTCCATCGATAGTTAAGGGTACGTGTATCGATAAAATATCTGACTTGATTGCCTCCTCAAAGGATCCTAAGTATTTATTTTTTTTGGCATCCAAAAATGGATCATAACAGTGACACTTCACTCCAATATCATTAAGAATACGATATAGTTTACCACCAATATTTCCACATCCAATTATGCCGACAGTCTGATCCATCCAGCCGGAACGCAAAGAGCATAAAACTGATATGACATACTGAATAACTGCGCTTGAGTTACAACCTGGAGCATTGGAAAAATCGATCCCCTGCTCTCGCAGATAAGATTCGTCAATATGATCGGAACCAATGGTTGCAGATCCAACAAACCTTATCTTACTATTTTTTAATAAATTTTCATTTACTTGCGTAATAGATCTTACTAATAAAACGTCAGCGAATCTAACGTCTTCTGAACAGATTTCTCGGCCAGGTAGCATTGTAATATCGCCATAGGGAGAGAATAGCTCTTGCACCAAAGGCATACTATTATCAGCAATAATTTTCATTATATTGAACCCATTTTATGAACTTATTACTCTGAGAAAAATTGATAAAGAGATGAATCAAAAGGATTTATACCAGTATAGCAAACTAAAGCATTTACAAATAATAATGCTCGATTTGGTAAAGATTCAATACACCAACTATGAGCTTGGTCAGATATTGATTTTAAAAAATAATAGCTGGGTTCTGTATCGTCATCTAAATTATCTACACTGATATTAAATGTGTTATTTGAGGCAATAGAAAAAATCCACTCAAGGGCTTGGGGTTTAATTTCAACCTCTTCAAATATTTTTTGTTCAATGTTTGATCTTCCATCTTTATTATACCAGTAACCATAATCAATCATTTTGCGCCTTTTATCACCAGCGAGACACCAGTGTGCAACCTCGTGCAAAGCGCTAGAAATATAATTGCTACGAAAAATCAATCTATTAGTTTTGCAATCTGAGCTAGTAGGTAGATATATTGGCTCATTTGCACCGCCCTCAAGCCTAATATTATATTTAGAAGAAAATAAATCATTAAAAATAAGGGTTAAGTCCTCTAAACTTAATTGAACTTTATGTTTTGAAATAAAGGGTTTTGGAATCGGGAATATCACCACTTAGTATTTCTCCATGTATAACGATTTATCCAGCTAAATTAGATTATATAGTTGTATATTTTTTGTATCGTAAAAATTAATTAAAAAAATGTGGCACTATATGTTGTACTTTTTATCAATCAGTAGTACCTTATGTTGTGTATTGAATAAAATATAAATAATTTTTTCGGTCGACTATTATTTTCATAATAGTTATTCACATTAGCTGATATTTGAGGGATGTATTATGACAACCTCAACACCAAAGTTCAAAACAGATAATGTTATTGATATCTTTTCTCGTCAACCCTATTCGTTTTCCAGCACGAAAAAAATTAATCGCTTGGCACCCGAATATGATGGTTTGGAGATGATATATTCAAACGAAAGCAACCCAACAAAGTTATTTAGCATTAAAGTTTTATGCTGGGGGTTGCGGTCAGATGGAGAGGTTGTTGGCCTAGTTCCATGGTTAGATAAAATTGTCCCATGTACGGAACTTCAGGACCCTCTTAATGGTCGCTGGGAGGGATATTTTGACCCCACGAATGATGAGGTTTTTTATGAGGCGCCTGTTCATAAGATTATCGAGCTAGAGACTGCATTTGAGCAATACGGCAACTATGGAGCTTCTGAGGGTGTTATTCAAGAAATACCCGATAATATTGGCACTCATGCAGTGATTTCGAATGATGGATTTAAGAACATAACTCTTAAAGAAGTAGTTAGCTGGACGTTACTCTCAACTGGCTCAATAGAATGCATGCTCATAAATGATTCCAAGGTTAGCTGCACTCCTGTTCTGTCTGGAGATAAATGTCTATACGCTGGTAGCACTGAAAAGGGCTTCAAGTATTTCTTTCAACACCATATAGCAAATAAAATTAAGGCTAGGGATCCTGAGGCTCTTGAAGCTATTGCTCTACTTGTTGATACTTAGTTAATTATACAGCTAGTGATTAGTTTGCTAGTTTTTTTATCCTAGAGAGCTCCTCTTTGGTGATCAAGTTACAACTTTCTGTTTTAGGATCGAACATTATCTGAACCTCACCTCTCATTATTTTTGACCGAGCATTCTTTATTTTAGTATCTAATTTTGCCTCCTTCTCCCCATAATCAGTTCCTTCTCTATTTATGAATTCCTCTATAATAGAAACCAAAATTTTATCTGATAACTTGTTTGGTGGTATTACAATCATGAGTCATTTCCAATATGAGTAAAACCCAACTAAACTATGGTGCTATATTTATATCATAAAAAATATAGATTCAGATAGAAGGATTTCCAATGGAACAATATTTCACTCTTATAGTAATAGCTGATGATCGACCCGGTATTGTCGAAAAGATTGCAAAAATAGTTTTACTTAATCAAGGAAGTTGGCTTGAAAGTAACATGTCAAGGCTTGCTGGAAAATTTGCTGGGGTTCTTCTAGTAAAAATTCCCCAGAAAAATCAGGCTGATTTACTAAGCGATCTAGAAGGCCTTGGTGCTGAAGGTATCAAAATTAATGCTGAGCTTACAAATAATTTAGATCATGAGCCAGAAAAGCATTATCTTTTAAATCTAGTTGGCAATGATAGGCCTGGCATCATAGGCGAACTTTCATCGATATTAGCTGAATTAAATATCAACGTGGAAGAACTTTGTACTAATTGTGAAGATGCCCCTATGAGCTCAGAACTACTCTTTAGAGCCTCTGCTGTCATCAGTTTTTCAGGTGCATCAAAAGTTAATAGTAATCTAATTCAAAAAGAGCTTGAGTCGTTATCAGATGACCTAATCATCGAACTGGAGTTAATGGAGGAATGAGGCCTTTCCTTTCTTCGCATGAGATTAAAATTTTTGTAGTAAAATATTAGAATACAAACACCAAAACTAAATACACACAACATACTCTTTCGCTTATTATGCTAAATATAGTTTTATTTGAACCTGAAATTCCACCTAATACTGGTAACATAATTAGGCTATCAGCTAATGTAGGTTTTTCACTTCATCTTATTGAACCACTAGGTTTTCAGTTAGATGACAAACGTCTCAGACGAGCAGGTTTAGACTATGGCGAATGCCAAAAAACAAGCATACATGCAAATTGGAATGACTTTTTGCAAAATGAATCTCCAGAAAGAATATTTGCAATTAGTACAAAAGGTTCAACTTTTTATACCAATGTAAAATTTATGATTGGCGATACCTTGGTTTTCGGCCCAGAAACAAGAGGACTATCAGAAGAATTTCGTGAGGCTCTCCCATTTAACCAGATACTTCGAATTCCAATGCAGCCAAAAAGTAGAAGTATGAATCTATCAAATTCAGTTGCAACAGTTGTTTATGAAGCATGGCGGCAATTAGATTTTGAGGGTAGCACTTAAAAAAAGAGGACATAATGAACCGAAAAAATGTGAACGATTTATCTATTGGTTTGTTTTATGGTACATCTACCTGTTATACAGAAATTGTGGCCGAAAAAATTGCATTAGAGCTTGGTAGCTGCACTTATGAAAAAATTAACGTAGATCTATACAATATATTAGATGAGCCCATTTCATCTATGGAGGCATATGATTGTCTTATAATGGGTATACCCACATGGGATTATGGAGAAATACAAGAGGACTGGGAAAGAGTATGGAGTGATATCGATAAACTCGATTTCAATGGAAAAATAGTTGCATTATATGGTTTAGGGGACCAAATTGGATATCCAGATTGGTTTCTGGATGCTATGGGTTATTTGTGGGCCAAGATTTCTGCTAAAGGTGCAACAACTATAGGTTATTGGCCTATACTGGGGTTTGATTTCAATGAATCAAAAGCTCTAACTAAAGATAAAAAATACTTTGTTGGCTTAGCAATAGATGATGCAAACGAGTTTGATCTTACAGATGAACGTATTTCGGTTTGGTGCAACCAGATTCGCGAAGAATTTAAGTCTAAGTCAAATATTTATAAAGCTATCGAGGCCTGATTTTGCCGAAGCAAAAAAGTCTCACAAAAAACAAGCATTCTATTTCTGAAGCGAAAGTAGAATGGACTGAAAATTCTTCGCCCTATACTTTATTATCCGAAAATTTATATTTATGTGACCAGTCGAAAATAGATAATAGGCGACATATATTTTTTGGTGGGAACAACTTTGCCGAGCGCTGGGATACCGAAAAAAACTTATCATTCACAATCGGGGAAACCGGTTTTGGTGCTGGGTTAAATTTTTTAATTACAGCCCAAGCATGGCTAAAATATCGTGGACTCAAGAAAACTGCGACTCTAAATTTCGTTTCTACTGAAAACTCACCTCTTCCCAAAAAAGATCTCATTCGTATTTTATCTCTAGTGCCAGAGTTTTCTGAGCTAGCGAATGATCTTATTGCATGCTACCCGCCACCAATTTCTGGAATTCATAGACTATATTTTGAGGATAAAAATATAGTTCTAACACTTATGTATGGCGATGCATACGATATGTTTTCATCAATAAAAAATAGCGAGCATCCATTTTTTGAGAGAGCAAATAACCCTATTTTTGATGCCTGGTTTTTAGATGGCTTTACTCCAAAAAATAATCCAGATATATGGACAATAGATCTATTTAAAGTGATCGCTAACTTAAGTCAAACCGGAACAACATTTAGTGCATCAACTTCAGAGAATCTTGTAAAAAAAAGGTTAATTCAGGTTGGATTTTCCTCAGAAAACATTACTCACAGCAAATCAAAAATTGCATATACCAGTGGTCAATTTATAGATCAAAAAAATCAAGACATACCCAAAGAGAGCTGGAGTCCAACTTTATACAACTCTCCCCATAAAGCACCATGGTATTTAACTCCAGAGATAAAGAAACCTTCTAAGGTGATAGTCATAGGTGGAGGAATTGCTGGCTGTTCAACTGCCAGAGCTTTAGCTGAGCGTGGAATTTCTGTAATTGTAATTGAGCGTCACAAAAGAGTGGCGCAAGAGGCTTCCGGCAATAAGCAGGGTGTTCTCTACCCTAAACTTTCATCAAGTATTTCAGAAATTTCACGTTTTGGTATTTCATCATTGATTGCAGCAAGTAAATTTTATAAGAATTTCTTAGATAACAAAAAATCAAAAATATTTGGCGATAGATGTGGGGTAATCATATTGCCAAAAAAACCTAATGATATAGAAAATTTCAAACGCATCTCCTCAATATACCCGAATGATTTTGTCAGCCTAATCATGGACAAAGAGCTCGATAAAAAGGCTGGTCTATCTTTATCTCATAGATTTGGATTATTTTTTCCACAACTTGGCTGGATTAGCCCTCCAGAAGTTTGCAATTCGCTTATTCAGCATCCCTTAATTTCTATTAAAAATGCAGAAGTCGAAGATATTCAACTAAAAAAAATCCCAGGATCAAAAGAGGAATCGTGGATTGCAATAGATGATACAGAAAAGTTACTAGCAACAGCAGATGCGATAGTAGTAGCCTGCTCATTTGAGAGTAAGAAATTTTATCAAACTAATTATCTGCCATTAACTAGGGTTAGAGGTCAGACTACAGCCATTCCTACCAATGATAAGATCTGCCGTCTAAAGACTATACTTTGTGGCAAGAGCTATTTTCTTCCGACACACAAGGAGACTCATACGCTTGGTGCAACTTATAGCGCCAATGAAAACCAAATATCAAACCGTGAAGAAGATCATGAAAAAAATATCAACCAACTGGGTGCACTAGATCAATCGCTTGCAAAAAATTTTGACACAATTGATATATCTTCTCTTGGTGGTAGAACTTCATTTAGATGCACCACACCAGATTTCTTACCTATTGTTGGACCAGCCCCAAAACTAAATGATTATCTTAAAGATTACAAACTGATGAAGAAAAATGCTCGGTCTCATATACCCACTCCAGGGGGGACATGGAAGGGTTTGTATTTAAACATTGGACATGGTTCCAAAGGATTAAGCTATGCACCAATTTGTGCTGATCTTATCGCAAGTCAAATATGCAAAGAGGTGCCGCCATTAGAACTAGACTTGAGGCTTGCGATTCATCCTGGTCGTTTTATCATCAGAGATATCAAGCGAAATAAGTTATAAATTTCTATTAATTTTTTGCAAAAAATAGCTTGATGTCCACTCGACATGTAAAATATCCAATTAGATAGCTATATTTTTCGGTTAAGGTCCTTATATGAATACAAATTTAAATACAGTTTTGCATCCTGCCTTTGAGATTTTAAGAAAAAAACGAATTAATTCACTAGATATTGAAGTATCTGAGTTTCAGCATAAGAAAACTGGAGCCCAGCATATTCATATATCAGCAAAAAATACAGAGAACGTTTTTTTAGTTGCCCTGAGAACAGTGCCAACTAACTCAACTGGCATAGCACACATTCTTGAGCATACTGCACTATGTGGTAGCGAAAAATACCAAGTACGCGATCCTTTTTTTATGATGATTCGTCGATCCTTAAACACTTTTATGAATGCTTTTACTAGCTCCGATTGGACAGCATATCCATTTGCAAGCCAGAATAGGAAGGATTTTAATAATTTACTGGATGTATATCTTGATGCTGTTTTTTTCTCTCGACTAGATAAATTAGATTTTGCACAAGAGGGTCACCGTATTGAGTTTAAGGATCCTGAAAATATAGATTCAGAGCTCATATTTAAAGGAGTAGTTTTTAATGAAATGAAGGGGGCAATGGGCTCCATCACATCGACTATATGGCAAATTTTATGCAAACATCTCTATCCTACGACAACCTATCGATTCAATAGTGGTGGTGATCCTGCATGTATTCCAGATCTAACACATGAGCAATTAATTGAATTTTATAGAACCCACTATCACCCATCAAACGCTATTTTCATGACCTTTGGTGATATTCCGGCAGATGAGCTACAAGAACGATTTCAAAATCAGGTTTTATATAAATTTAATGCTTCAGAAGAAAGAATTTCAGTTCCATATGAAAAGCGTTTTTTAAAGCCTATCGCCATTCAAGAAAATTATGCTTTAAACGATGAAAAAGGTATTGAAAATAAAACTCATATTATTATGAGCTGGCTTTTAGGTAGCACTACTGACCTGAAAGAAAACTTAGAGGCACAACTATTATCAAGTGTGCTCTTGGATAATAGCGCGTCGCCGCTGCAAAAAGCTTTAGAGGTAACTGATTTAGGTTCGTCGCCATCTCCATTGTGTGGGCTTGACGATTCACAACTTGAGCTATGTTTTGTCTGCGGTATTGAAGGAAGTAGCCCAGAACATTCAGATGCCTTAGAGGGCCTAGTATTAAATGTTCTAGAAGATATTGCAGAGAATGGCATACCCCGGGCAGAATTAGAGGCCTCTCTCCACCAACTAGAATTAAGTCAACGTGAAATAGGAGGTGACGGTTATCCTTATGGATTACAGCTTATACTCACAGCCCTCACAAATGCTACTCATAGAGGCGATCCAATTGCCTTACTGGATATTGAGACGGTCTTGGGTCAGCTGCAAAAAAATATTAAAGATCCTGACTATATCAAACAACTTACGAGTCGGCTTCTTCTCAAAAACAACCATAGAGTTAGACTCACTATTATCCCTGATAACAAATTGGCAAAAATGAACGATACTATTGAAGCAGAAGCGTCTAGATACTATAAAAAATAACCTAGATAAAGAAGGCAAGCAAGCTTTGATTGACAAATCATTAGAGTTAATTAAGCGGCAAAATAAGGTAGATGACGAATCAATCTTACCTAAGGTTGGATTAGAGGATATCCCAGAAAAAATGGCAGCAATGCCTATTAAAGCTGTTCATCATGGTTCTCCTGCTCTAAATTTATATGATTCTGGAACTAACGGGCTTATATATCAGCAAGTAATTGTTGATCTTCCTAAATTAACTCATGAGCAGATAAACCTTCTGCCTATTTACAGCAAAAGCCTTACAGAGCTCGGAATTGACGGTAGAGGCTATTTAGATACACAACGCTGGCAATCACAAGTAAGTGGAGGAATAAGTGCTCATGTCAGCGCTAAGGGGCTTCTAAACAATACGGGGTCACTATCTGCCCATCTGACTATATCAACAAAGGGATTAGCAAAAAATCAAGCTTCCTTAACAGACCTAATTCAAGCTACCTTAGAAAAACCTAGATTTGATGAATTATCCAGAATCAAGGAAATAATTGAACAAAAGCAAGCAAGACAAGAGACTGCTATTACCGGTATTGGTCAAAAACTAGCTATGATGGCTGCCTCGAGGGGTATTTCACCAATAGGGGGACTGACCCACCAATGGGAGGGCTTAGGATCAATTATTGAGACCAAAAGATTAAATTATGAAACAATAAAAAAACAATCCTTAGTAAATCTAGGTGATAAATTATCTGAGCTACATCAGCTGATATTATTGATGCCGAGAAAGCACCTAATAATAGGAGAAGCCGAGAGACTCTATAACAATACATTTATAGATAATAAATTTTATAACGAAGCAGCTAGCAATAAAGTTCAAATATTCGGTGATAGTCATAAAGAGCATCAGGTTTTAGAGTTCTGGGAATTAAATACTCCTGTCAATTTTTGTGCGAAATCTTACCCAACGGTTCCTATAAATCATCCAGATGCAGCTCCATTGACAGTATTAGGTGAGTTTTTAAGAAATGGTTATCTTCATGGAGCAATAAGAGAGAGAGGTGGAGCATATGGTGGAGGGGCACTCCAAGATAATAATATCTCTAGCTTCAAGTTTTTCTCTTATAGGGACCCCCGCCTCGAGGAAACATTAAAAGATTTTGATTCTTCAATAGACTGGTTAAAAAATAATGCGCATAAAGAAAACCAAGTGGAAGAAGCGATACTTGGTGTAATTAGCTCTATAGATAAGCCCTCTTCGCCGGCAGGTGAAGTTATACAAACTTTTCATGCTGAGCTTTATGGAAGAACACGGGAAATTTTTGAGCTATTTAGGTCTCGTGTAATAGAGGTGTCATCTAGTGACCTTCGAAGAGTTGCTGAAAAATACCTCATTGAAGCAAACTCCAATATTGCAGTAGTTAGTAATAGTCAGAATGTTGCTATTGCTGACCGTATGAATCTATCAATAATGACTCTTTAGGTACAATAAATGTTTGAAACGATTATAGAGCCGAGATTTTCAGAAACAGATATTTTGGGGCACATAAACAATACTGCTTTTCCTGTCTGGTTTGAGACAGCTAGACAAGACATATTCAAATTAGTTCATCCGAACTTATCTAGTCATGACTGGCCCATGATTATTGCACACATTGATGTTGACTTTATTCTCCAAACTGAATACGGGAATAGCGTAACTATCAAGTCCTCTATTTCAAATATTGGCAATAAGTCATTTAGTATTACCCATGAAGCTTACCAAAATCGCTCATTAGTTGCTAAAGGCAATGCTGTTTTAGTTTGGTATAATTATACTCAGCAAAGTAGTAGTCCAATACCTCATGAAATACGCGAATTACTCAAACAATATCAACTATAAAAACTAATTTTATGAATATACCTGAGAATTCAGTTATTAATTTTTCAGATTTTATTAATTCTATTTCCGATGGACGGCTATCCTCCTGGGCCAATATTCTTCCAGAAAATATTAAGCAATCTATGTCGTCTGACCGCTGGGGTGATATGCCTATCTGGGAGAAAGCTCTAAGTAATCTACCTAAACTTAATTGCAGCAAATTAGATCTAAAAAGTGGGGTATTTCTAGGTCAACTTAAAGATTCCAACGATCTAGAAATGAAATACTTGGAACAGTCGCTGATGAAGCTTCATCCATGGAGGAAAGGTCCTTTTTTTATAAGCGGGTTACACATTGATACAGAATGGAGATCAGACTGGAAATGGGATCGAATAATTCCACATATATCCCCGCTTGATGGAAAGTTAGTATTAGATGTAGGCTGTGGTAATGGCTATCATTGCTTAAGAATGGCTGGAGAAGGTGCCGCTAGAGTAATTGGAATAGACCCATCAGTAAAATTTATTTATCAGTTCTATGCTATCAAGAATTATATAAATCAATACTTTCATCAGACCAAAATAAATAGTCAAATATCAGTTGATGTAATACCGGCAACAGTTGAAAGCTTACCAAACAAATTAAAGGCATTTGATACTGTTTTCTCAATGGGGGTAATTTACCATCGTCGATCACCAAGCGAACATCTATCCAAACTATGGAGCCTTATTAAACCCGGCGGTGAGATTGTACTGGAAACACTTATAATAGACGGTGGACCTGGAGACCAATTAAAACCAGAGGGCTGTTACGCTAAAATGTCAAATGTTTGGTCTATACCAAGCATTGAAACTGCGCTTCATTGGATGGAAAAAAATAAATTTAAAAATTGTCGTGTGGTTGATGTTTCAGTAACCAGCTTTGAAGAGCAAAGATCATCTAAATGGATGAAGTACCAATCTTTATCAAATTTTTTGGATAAAACTAATTCAAAACTTACAGTAGAAGGCTATCCTGCTCCAATCAGAGCAATATTCTTAGCAGAGGCTTAGATATAAAATATAGCATCTAATCGTCAATTTCAGTATAAATAGTATCTAAAGAAAAAAGAGAGTGAATTTCTGCGCACCAAGTATTAAGACGCTGTGATGAAAGTTCTGGCTGCTGATCTTCATCAAGTGCTAAGCCAACAAATTTTTTTTCATTATTATGTTTCATAATTATTTCAGCTTTGGATGAAATATAATCATAACCATCCGTAGGCCAATGGCCTACTATGCAGTCAGCTGATTTGCTAACAACTTCATGAAGCATGCCCATGGCATCTAAAAAAAAATCGGCATAGCCAAATTGATCTCCTAGTCCAACAAATGCCACTGTTTTTCCAGAAAAATTAATTTCCTCCACATCTTCCCAGAATTCTTCCCAGTCAGACTGAATTTGTCCAAAGTCCCAAGTAGGAATGCCAAGGATCATTTTATCGTAGTCAAGAAAATCTAACTGTTTCACTTCACCTACATCGTATATATCTACAGCCTCCTCTCCCAGCCTTCTCGCAATACGATGAGCAACAGATTCTGTGTTGCCATCATCACTTCCAAAAAAAATTGCAATTTTTTTCATAGTTCATCCAATGAATATAGGTTAAAAGATTGCCTAAAAAAAATGACTTATTTGTATCTCTAAATAATCATCACGGCTTTGTGGAAAATTCGGTTCACCTAGTTCAGAATTAGTAATCGCCTTCAGTTCCAATGACAATAAAAAATTTTCTTTTAAGCGTGTTTTTGCTTCAATACTATAAAAAGTTTCTGATGTTTTTTTATCGAGAACCACACCAACTAAAATTGATCCATCATTCATATTATTTGATGTCCATCTGGATCCAAAAAAAAAGTCATTATCAGCGGTAGTGATCGATTCAGCGGAAGAGCGATCATCATGTTGGTATTCAAAAAGAATACCTATATCACTTGCCCCATCAAAAATCTGATAAAAAGTATACTCAAAACCAGCCACTCCAGCAAAAATAGAATCAGCATATCCGTCTCGAATAAAAGATTCTAATTTCCAAAGCCATGAGGAATATGTGTATTGGAGATCTAGCCCAATTTGTTCTATTTGATCATAGTTCAAAAGTAATTCTGAATTGTTGCCATCCATGCTAAGGCGAGGATCACGATTAGTTCCATTAAAATAATATAACCCAAGATCAACATCACCAAAATAGTGGCTATACCTAATAGCGAAATCTATATGTTTTCTCTTACTTGACGATTGATATTTCGCATTATCAGCATTTATAACGGTCTCACCCCTGAATCGTCCGTCTGAACCAGGAAAAGATCTTTCACGGAAGTAAGGAAGCAGGTACAGGCTTAATAGACCATAGTCCTCTTGAAAAGCTAGGCGTATCATTGGTTGGCCAAGTTTTTCTTCTTGATTTATGTTTTCTACTAGATCAGTTTGATTGATTATATCTACCAAATGAACTGACTCAGCTACACCCCAGAATACTTTATTCAAACCTAAAAGAAGCTCAACATCCTTATTTTGATAGGCCCAATAAGCCTCCCTAAAATCGAAATGAGATCGTTTTTTATCATTTTCATCCCAGCGCGCAAAAGGTATAAAAGACATTCGCTGGTCATTACTTTTACTTCGCCAGCGGATTTCCCATTCACCTGAAACTGAAGATTCAATATCACTAGTATTTTGATCCAACCACATGGAATTCTGTGTGAAACCTCGTAATTGAATGGCAATATTTCCACTGATGTCCAATTCATCATAGACATCGGCAACACCTAGCTCCGTAATTGATATAAGCAGTAATATAAAAAAATTCAATATTTGCTTAAATATAGGCAACCTCAATACAGTCACCTTAAACCCGAGAGGCGACCTTTCACAAAATCACTTTCTGTAAGCCCTAAATTAAATTTATATTCATCATATATTAAATCACTACTTTTTTTAGTCTGTATATTATTCATTTTTAATTTATGAGGACGCCAATATTTTTGATCATAAACACGATAATCATCCAAAATTAACTCCTTTAATAAGCTACCTTTTCGATCATAAAATTCTATCTTTCTGAGTTGGTAAATAGAGTTATCGACCCATGAAATTTGTTTTTTATATCCGGAGTTGTCATAAAGAGGAGTTCGCTCAATGACATCACATATCAACTTGCCACAATTTTCTTCTCTAAGATATTTATAGCTGAATTTATTTAATTCACTGGCAGTAAAATCCTCAAAAGCAAATTCAGAGCCAACAAATGGACCAGATTTATTTCTTGAAGAAATCCTTTTTACCCTCTTTAAAGCAGGTAAATAGAGCCACTGATCGTCAGATTCAAGTATTTTCGCATGGGACAATAGTGCTGTTCCTTCAATATCTTTTGGTGTTCTAAATAAAATTAGGCCTTTGTCTCCCACTGATTCATCAGGGATCTCTAGTGTTTTAAACTGAAGTGTTCTAGATGCCTGCTTACCTGCAGAGTTTCGTAAGATCATGGTCATCTCAACTTCGCTATCTGAAAAACCTCGATCAGATCGATCAGATCTTGCTGCAATTTTATAGCCTTTCTCGCTATGAGATTCAGCCTGAGCATATAGAAAATTAAGCTGTAAGAGTAGAAAAATACCTATGCAAAAAATATTTTTAAGGGGTGTATGTGAGTTAATATTCAATTCAATTTTTTCCTGATAGTTGATATATAGCTATTCAAGTAGTTCTAACTTGAGCTCCCTGCTTTTTGCTTATCTTCCTTATCCACAAACAACAAAAGAGTAGGAAGTAATAAGAAATCGAGCAATAACGCAAATAATACTGAAAAAATTGTCATCAATCCAAGATCAACATTCATCTTAAAGGCTGATGTTGTTAAAACAAAAAAACCGCACGCTAAGATGATTGTATTTACTACTATAGCTTTACCAACGTTAGCAAATGCATAACGTATAGAATCCTCAACGCTGAGACCCTTTTCATTTTTTGCACGAACGTACTTAGATAAAAAATGTACTGTATCATCAACAATAATTCCTAAAGAGATAGATGCAACAGTTGCAACAGAGAAACCCACTTCACCATAGAGGAGAGCCCATGCCCCAAAAGTCATCAGTAAAGGAAGTCCGTTCGGAACCATACTCATTAAACCTAATCGAATACTTCTAAG
Organism: uncultured Porticoccus sp.; assembly: GCA_964276025.1. GTDB lineage: Bacteria > Pseudomonadota > Gammaproteobacteria > Pseudomonadales > Porticoccaceae > Porticoccus. Next base: position 28,388 of record CAXYDD010000003.1, read on the forward strand.
CGCTCCAATCATAATGACCGCTATTACTAAAATTGCACCTATGGTCCCTGATATCATATTTTGTACATTCCGATCTGTTATATAGGTAAACATCACTTGTGCACTTGTAGGCTGCGAAATCATGTATTCTGGCCAGTTTTCCAGCATCCATTGACGTGATGCATCTAAAAAATATTTTGTCTCACTTGTACTAGCCTTTTGTAACATAGCTGTAACTCTTGTCGCAGACTTATCAACGTTGATACGATCATTCAAATCTAGTCCATATGGCAACGATAACTCGTATAATAATAGATATTGAGCTGATAGCTGGCGATTATCTGGTAGACGATAAAAGCTATTATTATCACTATGCATGTTTTTATTTAAACGCTTCATAATGTCTGTAATGGAATAAACGTGGAGAACTTCGGGCTGTTCACTCAAAAAAGTGGTGAATTCCTCAAGATGTTTGAGATATTCTGGCTCACTCACCCCCCCAGTATTTTTAGCAGGAACAGAAAATTCAATGGGATAAAGTCCAAAACTTTTCAGTGCTTGATCTGAATCTCTCCGAAACTCAACCCTTTCATCAAAATATTCAACCCATTGGTCATTAAAAGAAATTGTTGGTATGAAGCCCGCTAGAATAGCTACCGCTAAACATGTAATAACTAATATCTTACGTGAATTAAAAATAACGAAATTAGCTACATAGCCCATAATTTTTTGTGTCCACTCTAATTTTTTAGAGGGGTTTATTCTGACAGGCAATAGGCTCAAAATTGCTGGAAGCAATGAAATAGATAAGAGCCATGCTGTAAATATACCAATAGCTGTGATGTTCCCTAGGTGCCAAAAAGGGGGTGAATCGGAAAAATTTAGTGCAAGAAAACCGACGATGGTTGTAACTGATGTAATGGTCACAGGTAAAAAATTGATGCGTGCAGCTTCTATTATGGATTCTAATTTAGTTGAACCTTCGCGCATGAGAGTTTTAAACGATACTAATATGTGGATAGAGTCGGCTACGGCAAGAGTGAGTATGACTGTAGATGCACTCATGGAGATGGGTGTAAGCTTGATTCCAAAGAATCCAGCAGCACCCATACCAACAATAGTTGAAAGCGTAACAATTAAAAAAATTACAACTGTTCCTGCAAAAAATCTCAATATTAACCATGATATTAATAGTATTACTATAAACATCATAGGAGTTAAGGTCGCGGCATCCAGTAGCCCTACTTCTGAGAAGGCGTTATTTAACATAGACACGCCAGTAAGATGTATCATTATGTGAGGAAAATCAATTTCCATGCGTTCACGAAGGTCTCTTGCTGCGCGGACTGCTTCTGGTACCTCCAGTAAGCTAACATCTGGGTATTGTAGAACCACATTAATAGCCGTGACATCAGAGTTCGCTGTAACCAAGTTATTACGAAGAAGTGGCTCATCTAAAGAAACGTCTTTCTTTTTTGACAACTCTGAAGATGATAGGCTTTCAGCATCGATTACTAGATCTTCAACAATAAGATCGTCACCAACTGAATGCGTATATTGAAAGTTACTTAATGAATCTACACGTATTGTATATGGTATTTTCCAAGCTTCAGCTGTGAGCTTTTCGACAGCGGATAAAGTTATATTATCGAACACTCCCTCTTTCTTTTTATTTTTCGGCTCAACAACAAATAAAATATTATCATTTTTTGTATAGGTAGCCTGCAAGTCCTCAAACGCAGCAAGCTCTGGATTGTTATCGGAGAAAAAGACACGGTAGTTTGAAGAGAATTCAAGACTTGACATCCCTTTGATGAAGGCAAGCACAACCATAAATGTTACAAAAATGACAATCCATCGAAAATGAATTACTTGACTAGTAAGATTCAGTGAAAATTTATCTATTTTTTTGAAATAAGGATCCATTAGATATAGCCACTTATTTTATAAGACATTAGCAAATAATCAGAAAAGTTATGGCTAACAAATGGCGCACCCGGAAGGATTCGAACCTTCGACCGCTCGGTTCGAAGCCGAGTACTCTATCCAGCTGAGCTACGGGTGCATTTAATTAAAAAGCCTGCTAACTTTTGATTATTTTATACCAACAACTAAGTAGATCATACTAAACAAAGCTACAAGAACTAAGTTATAAATTGATCCTCGTATGATTGGCAAAAAAAGAATAAACCCATTGAAGCTTATAGGAGTTTTAAAATGGCGCACTCGGAAGGATTCGAACCTTCGACCGCTCGGTTCGTAGCCGAGTACTCTATCCAGCTGAGCTACGAGTGCATCAAGGTCGCGTAATATAAGAAAGAAGCGCTTTCTAGTCAAGCTCAAAAAGGAATGTTGCGTATAATTCGGTCTTTTAACTTTTCGTTTATGCTCGCTGTTATCCCTAGATATATAATCAACATATTAACTCTTGAACATAAATAATGAATAACCAATAAAAAAGACCCTCTCGGGTCTTTTTTATTGTTTGGCTGAAAATTATCTATCTTCACTAAAGATAAACTTAGGTTTAAATATGTAAGCCATTGAGGGCATTAGGAATAATGCACTGAAAGCTGATACAGCAAGCCATATAGCAATCAACATTCCCATTTCTGCTTGGAAGCGAAGTGAAGAATAAGACCATACAGCGATACTAGCAATCAATACAAACGCTGTTACTAAAACGCCTCGACCTGCACAATGCAGAGATAAATTGATTGACTCTAGTACTGACTTACCACTGTCAAATTCCATCTTCATTCGGTCACAAATATAAAGTGCATAATCTACACCAAGACCAATACCTAAAGCGGCTACGGGTACTGTATTAATATTCATACCAATATTTTGCCAAGCCATAAATGCGAAGGTAACCATATTTGCGAGCACTACAGGAACCATGAAAAACATGCCCGCAATACTTGACCGATAGACAAGGATACACATCATTACGAGTATAAATAGCGCAAGTGCAATAGATTGTATTTGACCAGATAGGATCACTTCATTAACTGCAGCAATTACACCAATAGTACCACCGGCAAGTGCAATATTTACATCTGGATTAGCCGCTTGGAATTTCTTAACCCTCGCAACTGCAGTTTGAATAGTTGGACCTTGCCTATCTGCAAAGAACATAGTGATCGATGCGTTCATCCGATTCACGTCAGTAAAGCGGTTAAGATCCCCAGGTTCTGCTGCTCTTTCGTACATGTAGATTAACTCAGCATTATTGGTTGTTGTTGAACCTAGCTCAGTGTATCTAAAATTACCTTCTCTGAGTGTCTCATTTACAGACGGCAAAATATCAGAAAGTGAAATGCTGCCACCAATCTGCTCTTGTTCTTCCATGTAACGCTGGAACCGCAACATAGTATCTAGCACATGAACATTTTTGATCTGATTTTTTTCTTCTCGTCCAACAACAACAAACATTCTATCTGCACCAGGAAACTGATTATTTATCGCAGTCGAATCTGCATTATAAAGAGCATCTGGCCATAATATTGGTGAACCTGGATTTGCATCACCGATTGTTAAATCGACAGCACGATAACTACATCCAATAAATATAACTGCCGCAAATGTGACAATTACGTATCTTGCTCTTGTTGAAGCAACAGACACACATAGATTTAGAAAAGGTCTAATAAGCAACCTATCAAGATTCAATGGATGTGCATAAGCATTTGGTTTCTTTACAAATGATAATAAGATAGGCGTTACAACAATTGAGCTGACCGCCACTGTCGCTACCCAAACTACTGCAAGTACTACTAGTTTCTGCAGTAAAGGAATTGGGCTAATCGCAACAACCGTTACACAACCAGCATCTGTACCTACTCCTAAAAGTCCTGGTCTTAACAGGTCTTTCAAAGTAACTTTAGCAGCTGCATATGAATCTGGATTATCTCCTTGATGATCAATTTCTTCATGGAAACGAGTGATCATCTGAACAGAATGAGATACTGCTCTAGCGGTAATAAGCATTGCTACTACCACAACTAATGGATCGAAGTGTATTCCTACTAGTTTAGCAACCCCAAGTGCCCAGGTAGCACTAATAGCTCCAGCCAATAGAGGTAAGATGGTTCCTCTCCATGTTCTATTAATCAAGAATAATAAAACTAAGAAAATTAAACCAGCATATGTAACAAGCTCCATTGTTTCAGGCAAGAAATGGTCTACCCAACCATACAGAATGGGATTACCTACCAATGAAATATCTACTGCATCATTGTCTAGTCTATTAACTAACTCATATGCTTGCTTATAAACTAAATTTGGGTCCAAAAGACTATCAAAGAAATCCACTGTAATTAATGTCGCTGATAAATCTTTTGAAACATATGGGCCATAAACAAGCGGGCTTCTTAGGATAGCTTCTTTAATACGATCGATATCAGCCTGATTTTCAGGAAGATTTGGCCACATATATGGGAAACTTTGAATCCCTTCAGTAGATGCACGAACTTCTTTAAGTTTTTTACCGGCTATAGAATAAATTTGAAATTCATTAATCGCATCAATCTTATACAGACCCTTTGTTAGTCCATGTATCTGCTCAAGGACAGGCATCTGAAATATATCGCCTTTTGTAGACTGAATCATGAAAGTAATAATACTTGTACCACCAAAGGTTTTCTTAAACTCCTCATGGACTTTAATGTATGGATGAGTTCCAGGCTGTAAGTCCTCGAACACGGTTTTTACATCTATACGTACTGCAAAAGTAGCCAGAATCAAGGTCAAAGCAGTTACTACTAGTAAAACCTTCTTTCTTTGCTCTATACAGAAAATTGCGAAATTCTCTAACATCTTATTCTCCAACAATCCAAATTAACCACAAATTTATTAGGTAGGCTCAAATAATCAATATATTTTATTCGTGCAATAGAGTCCACTCACGAGTTTTTAGGTCTAGTGAACCCACTGTAGCCCCAACTGCTAGGCCCTTTCCATCAATAATAACCATCTCAGAATGAGAGGTATAATCAGTATCAGAAATATTCATAGGTTCAAAATTAGTCAGATCACTAGTAAAAGTCATCCATTTACCCTTGTTGCCAATAGCTACCCATCGATCAATTGCGTCAGACCATTGGACATCCATCATGTGCTCAGTCATACCAGACGATTGTGGTGATACATATGTCCATGTTACACCTCCATCTTTCGTGCTCACTGTTACGCCGGCTAACCCAACAATTGTAATTTCATTATCATTTCTTGCATCAATAGCACCGAAGCTGTTGGGGCTATCTGATTGTATCTCTTCCCAATTCATTCCGTCGTCTCGAGTAATAAATATACGACCGAACTCAGCTGCTACGTAATATGTACCATTAGGGGTTTTAACTACATCGTTCATGAATATATCGTCAAGCTCACAACCGCACTCCGGCTTGAGTCTTGACCATGTCTTACCATAATCTTTAGATCTCAAAACTGCACCCATTTCACCAACCGTTATAGCTTCTCCGCCTGAGTAGGTATGCACTTTCAATAATTTATTTGCTATATCAGACTTTGGGGAGTCTACCTCTACCCAAGTCTTTCCGCTATCTTCTGTGATAACAATAACACCATCGTTTCCAACAGCTATTGCATTATCAGGGCTATCTTTCCACGCTGATATATCTTGGAAGTGCTTCATTGTATTAGATTCTTGTTTAGTCCAAGTAACTCCACCATCACTACTTTCTAACATCAAACCGTAGTTACCTGCAGCAAGCCACTTATCATCACTTTGATTAGTAAGGCCATAGACTCTGTCTCGAACATTAATTGCGGCTGGGACTACTTCGTTAATAATGACAGTAGGTTTAACAAAAAGGCCTGCATAAAGCAGTGTGCCTACGATTGCCCAGGGCAAAATTCCTATAATAGTGAGTACAACCCTTTGTATCGCGGTTTTCTCGTTTACAGCAGCGTTCATAACTCCCCCAAAAATATTCAGACATGGCATCTACATGAAGCCATTCTCATCAAAATCAAATTTTTTATTTTATTGTTTTGTTGCTGTTCTTTACCTTAAAAAAATTCCGGAAGGAACTGTTAGTATTTGCATACTAACAACCCCTTCACGGAATGGTCTAGATTGATATTAACGTGCTAACTGAATAAGTGTTTTCAGTGTTACGTCTTCTTCTTGCACAGAGTCAGGGTTAGCTTTCATGTTAGAAGACCAAGTTGTTGAGAACTCAGCTTTCCAATCAATGATATGACCAACAACTGGCATCAATGCTTGGTAACCGTCATCACCATAATCGATACGATTTTGGAAGATGAAAGTTTTCCAGAATTTACCGTTTTTATCGTATGCTTCACCCAGGTAAGGTCTTGGGTAATCCATTTCCATATAAACGATTTTCTTGCTGTAAGGATGTTCGTCAGGAGGAGTTCCCTCAATAACGTACACTTCACGTGGCTCCCATTGAACTTGTTCGTTAGGGAAGAAGTGAGGTGGTGTATCCATGTCTACAGCAGGGAATTCCTTAATAGTATTTTTGAAAGCAAGGTCAACAGTAACTAGTGGAGCGTGAGCAATAGCCCAGATCCAACGCTTACCAGTTAACTTAACTTCTTTATACTTAGTAGGAACCGCATCCCAGATATCCCAGTCATCATATAACTGAACTGTTCCACCAATTGGATCCATCCATGCGTTACCAGAAAGACGACGTGCACGACGTACAGACTTCAAGTATGCATAAACATCATCAGGCTTCTGAGATGTTGGATCGTTATAGCGAACAGAAAAGATTCCGATACCTTTAATATCTTGTGGGTAAATTGCCACTAGTACAGTTTTTTGTAGAATGTCGCCTTTACCTTCAGATACTGGACCACCGTCTAAACGGCCTTCCATGTAGTAACGACGTGCCCACCAACGCTGAATACGTTCCATACCTGATGTGGCGTCCAAGAACACCCAAGAGATGTGACGTAAATCCATAGTTGCACCGTAAGTAGGTGAACGTAGATTCCAGATTAGCTTACAACCGGCATCCGGGTCATCCATGCTTACTTTTTGTGGGTCAAAGAACATACCAGCTGTCCAGTTACTAACAACACCACAGTTACTACCGTTAGCAGGTGCGCCATATACAACATTAGCGGCTCCATCTATAGTAGCTTGCATGTATTTAGGGTCCATTTCAATGAACTCTGAATGACGAGTATTAATCATCAATGCTTTGTTACGGATCATCCATTCAACGTTTTCAGTAATCATACTTCCAACTGTTTTTCCTTCGAAACAAAGACCAGTTACTGCGTCTAAGTTTGAATTCTGGATAACTGTTCCAGCTTCCATAGCATCACCAGTACAACCGCCTTCTGCTTCAATAGGAGAAGGACCGCCATCCCAGCGACCAGCTGCGGGTGGATCACCGTAAAACAATGCGTTTGGTTTAGTTCCGTCAGCAGTTTTTGCTACATAGCCTTTAGGCTTACTAGCATCATCCGCCCAATCTGCTTTAGCAAAGGCTTGAGAGCCCCCTAAAAGCAGTCCTAGCGATACTACCGAGGTAGTAATTAGCTTCATATACATAATTATAACTCCAAGTTTTATTTTAGTGCTGTCTGCACAACTCATACATAGTAATCATTATGCAGACATACTCAAACGTACTACTTTCTTAGAACTGCCTGGTTAGTTTAAATACTAGTTGGTTATCACCACCAAAATAGTCCATAAAGCCAGCGCTGTTTTCTCTCTTACCTAGAGCGAAGTCACCGCCTGCCACTGGTGTAGCAGTACCATTACCACCCTGTCCACCGATGTAGCCTGAACCATTTAAAGCTCCACAACTATTGGAACCGTCGGTTGTATAACCATTAAACGAACCTTTACAGGTTTTCTTCGTATCACCGTCGTTGAACCAAAGATCTGCTTCAACTTTTAGACGCCAATCATCACCCCAAACAAACTCTACAGCAGGTATAGCGAAACCGCCACCTTTAGTAAGGTCAGTACCAGCCACGAATGACGGGTTAATGGTATCACGATGGAAGTTCATCAACGTAAAGATAGTCAAGTAGGCAGTGTGCTCTTTCTTTTGTGAACCAAAAGAAGCAAATTCTACTATTTCATCTTTATCGTCGTGAGACAATATCCAAGTGTCAAATAACTGAACACTTGACAGTGAAGGACGATGCGTACCTAGTGATTCCATCCACTTAAATTCCTTATCGATACGGAACATCATATTGATAGTATCTTTTTCGATAACACCGTTCCAACCAGGTAGATCTGAATAAATAGATCCGTAGTTGTAAGGTTTGTTAGGAATGAAAGCAATTTCAGCACTTAATGTTGCATCCATAGGCTGATTGAATCCGGTCATAGTAAAGCCGAAGATATCAATCTCAGGATACATCCAGTCACCTAATAGGTTTCCTTTTGTAGCCTCAGTACTGCCATAAGTTTCAGTTGCACCCATGAGGCCATAGTAAGCATAGTAGCCACCATTAGCGCCAGTTAGGCCAGCATCAGCAACAGCATTAGCAACGTCTGGACGATTTGCGCCAGTAGCACCTAGAGCATGTGGATTCACAACAGGAGCTGGATTGAAGGTTTTCATATAAGCGAATGAATAACCTATAGAACCCCACTCTCCGTTCCAACGAATACCATAAGTCATATCACTCCAGTCACCTGAAGAATGATCCGTTTGGTATGAGTCAGTGAATTGTGTGAAGTCGACACCACGGTATGGGTGTGGAATCCAACGTCCACCTTCGATGTTGTAGTTACTACCCATGTCCTCTTTGCGGTCCCAACCTGGACGAATGTACCAGTTCAAGCTACCACCGAGTTCATAGAAATCTAACCTAAAGTTGAACAACATCAAGGGCTTGCGCCACTCTTCATTGTTTTCGTAAAAAAGACGACCACGATAGTCATAACCGTGAACAACGTCCATAGCTTGGAAGAAATCACTTTCACCCCAAACTAATTGTTGACGTCCAACACGAACCATTAATCTGTCATCGAAGAGGTTTACGTCAAAATATAACTCACGTAACCAGTCAAAGAGTTCATCAGTAGTTTCGTATTGATCCATATAGTCACCATCTCTACCTCTACTAACACCATCAGTAAAGTTACCGCTTTGGATACCAAATCCTGTAGCGATGGTTTCAGCACGAGCTTCCAGATCATCTAAATAATCTGTCTGCGCTTCTTTATCAAAACGTGTGATCACTTTCCAGTTCAAAGGACCAGTTTTAATATCGAAGTCCAAGTTAAGAGTTACCTCTGCTTGGTTCATGCGGTATTTGTCATCTGCTGTAGTTTCATCATTGTCTTCCAGCATAACGCCTACAGTCGTTCTTACGTAGCCGTTCCAGTTAAGGTTATAGAAAGGTTCATTATCACCCCCGTAGCCATACGCAGAGAAAGCATTGCTGCTTCCTAAGAGAAGACCTCCAAATCCCAGCAGAAGGCCGCCGACCTTCAAAATACTGGTGCTTTTATTACTCACCATCTTATTCTCCCACTTAATATTACTTTTATAATTAAATTGCCGTGATTATAAATCACGGCTCCTGCCAATATATGCCCCTTATGCAACAGTATCAACCCTGTTTCTTTTAAAATTCTAATAAAACTAAAAAATTTATTCAAAAAACAGTTTTTTTTAATACTATTAAAATATTCAAATTAAAATTTATTACATTAAAAACAATAGTTTAAATGATAAAATACTGACAATAATTGTTCTGATAAATGGCGACTATTTAATACAAAAAAAGTTCAATTTACGTAAAAAAAAGAAATAAATTAGTCAATTTTCCAGAAAATATTTACTTTTTTTACCACTTTTTTCGATAATGATTATCATTCGCATATAAATATGCCGCTACAGGGCATTAATTTCGATTTTATTGTGAAAATTCATATTTTACATTACCGATGGTAATAATTTATGTGCCTATTGAATTCTCCTGAGCACAGTTACGCAATTAGTAACACCAGAGCCACCTATGTTTACTGTCATAGCTATTTCAGCATTATCTTTTGCTGGGACACCAATAGGCTCTCCAGTCAATTGCTTATAAGCAAGTGCATGCATGGAGGCTCCCGTGGCACCAACTGGATGACCTTTTGCTTTAAGTCCACCAGATAAATTAATCGGGCAGTCGCTACCTGGATCAAACTTACCATCCATTAAATCAAAGCCTGCTCGACCTGATTCAGATAAACCTATGGCTTCGGCGCATAAAAGCTCATTAACTGTAAAGCAATCATGTACTTCTGCGAAGTCTAAATCAGATACGCTAATCTCTGCCTCTTTGCATGCAAGTGAAACGGCATGCCTGGTAGCCCTTAATTCATCAAGTCCCCCCTGACGGCCATTCAGCATCATTCTATCTGTGGTATGGCCAACGCCGCTTAATTCCACTGCATGCTTGAAATTTTTTATAGCATTATCTGTTGAGGTCAAAACAACTGCTGCCGCACCGTCTGTAATTAAAGAGCAGTCATGCAATCGCAGAGGTGGTGCAATCATTGGATTGCTTCCTTTGCCTGTCTCAGGCAAATTAAGTATTGCTTCTGCTGTCGTTAAATTGTTTTTGTCTGGCAAACTACCAGCTCCAAAATGAGCGAGGGGATTCTGAATTCCATTTCTGTAGTTGAGTGCCGAAACATGCGCTAACATAGTTTTTAGTTGATCGTCAGTAAGCTGATGCTTATTTTGGTAAGCCAACCCCAGCTCTGCAAATAAGCCTGGAAAAGTCATTCCATGGCTGCCCTCTTGGGGCCAATATGAACAACATGCTAATGCATGAGTGACTCCAGGTGTATCCAAAAGACTCATTTTTTCAACTCCAAGTGCCAGTACATGCTTGAAACGACCAGAGGCTACACCGTAAGCAGCATTATAAATAGCCAGTGAAGAAGTTGCGCAAGCTCCTTCAGTTCGGGTAGTTGGCTTAAATAATAAACCCTGTGGGTCAATCTCTAAAGCTAAAGGCCCAACATGCTCCTGATTAACGAATAATGAGGGCGAGCAAGACCCAACCCATATAGCATCAATATCACTTGCCTCCAAACCTGCATCAGCAATTGCTTTTGAGCCAGCTTCTATTAATAGCTCATAAAAACTCTTAACATCTTCGATAGTGCCAGCTTCACGGTCTCGCTTAACAAAAGCACCGAACTTGGTATTGTATGCACCCACTATGCTTACTTTCACATTCAACTCCTTTAATTATTACAAATTTACGGTCAGCTGAGATATAAAACTTTTCTTCTTAATTGCTGACAAGAATAGACTAAATCTTCTTTTTTTCGTTTTTCCAAAATACAGCTCTTAAATCTTTTTTTAGAACTTTACCGACAGGGCTTCTTGGAAGTTCATCAATTATAATAACTTTTTTTGGTGCTTTTACACTTCCAAGTTGTTTCTTGCAAAGATTTATAATTTCTAATTCTTCAGGCGCCTTATTATTATCCTTGAGCTCGATTATTGCAGTTACTTGTTCTCCCCATTTTTCGTGCGGAATACCTATGACAGCGCAATCTTTGATAGCTGGAATTCCCCAAATCAGTTGCTCTATCTCTCCTGGGTAAACATTAAACCCTCCTGAAATAATCATATCTCCCTTTCTATCCACTAATGATAGATAACCTTCTTTATCAAATATACCCATATCACCTGTTAGCTGCCAGCCATTTATCCTTATCGATTTAGTAGCCTTCATGTTATTGAAGTATTTATTCATTAAAAGCCTTCCTTTAATAGCTACTTCTCCTTTTGAGCCCGAAGGGAGAGGATCCCCAGATTCACTTAAAACTGCAATCTCGATATCAGGTGAAGCTTTTCCACATGAACCTAATATTGAAATATCGTTTTTATTTAACGCTTTTATATGATCCTCAGCAGAAAAGAAAGTACATATCATAGGTGCCTCGGCCTGACCATAGGTTTGGACCATTACTGGACCAAATATAGATATTGCCTCTTTAAGTTTATCGATTGACATAGGAGCTGCGGCATACCAAAAATATCTTAAGCTACCGTAGTCGTATAATCTTATATCTTCAAAATCAAGAAGCATGTAAATTGCGGTAGGCGGAAGGAATAATGTCGTAACTTTATATTTTTGAATAGCAGAAAGTATTTTTTCTGGAGAAAAATCATCCATAACAAGAATTGAGCCGCCCTCTTTAATCGTTGAAAACGAACCAATCCCAGCTGCATGGGTCATAGCTGCACTAACAAGATAACAGGGCCTTACATCTGTAATTTTCATCTGTTTTTTTTGAATATCTACAATCGCTTCCCAGGTATCAGTTCGCCACTCTGCTAACTTTTGGTCGCCAGTAGTTCCACCAGTAGGAAATAGTGAAACTAGTTCTTTTATACTCGATCCTGAAGACTCATTGATACTAATGTCTTTTTTTAAAGGGTAAGTTTTAGCTTGAAAATTTTTCTCAGCTTTATTTTTTAAAGATGAAAAAGTGATATCTGCAATTTTGTTAGTTTCTAAGTAAGCTATATTTTCTGAACCAAGCTCATTTAATGATTCTGTAATTTTTTTATCAAATCTTTTATCGATAAATAAAAAATTTGCATTAGATAACCGAATGAGTTTTAAATTTGCATCAAAGGTGTTCTTTGTATTCAAGGGCAACCAGACAGCCCCTAGGCGAGAAATAGCAAAAATACAACAATAAGCTGCAACACAGTTTGGGGTATACGTTGCTACGATATCCTGAGCCTTTACTCCCTTTTGATCTAAAAAATTTGCTAAGTGAATTGAAGCATTCACCATCTCAGGATATGAAAAATCTATATTATTTTCTAGATCAAAAAATTTAGCCTCTAGGGCTTCGGGGGAAGAAAGAGCCAAGCTTTTATCCAAAAAATCGACAAGACGCATAATATGCTGATGATTATTTTATCGTGGAGAGGGTCTCGAGGACCTTTTCAGGGTTAATATCTTCGGGGATAGTAAAATAACTGAATCCTGTATTTTCTTTTGCATCACTCGATGTCCACAGCGAGTGGCTAATATCAACCCCAAGTGAATCACTACAAGCAGCTGACTGTTCAGGAATAATGGTAAAGTCGATCTCATCTGGTGCATTAAAACCTTCATTTTGAAAAGGTAACTGGAGACCAACAGACCAACGATAGTGCTTTGCAACGTTCAACACAGGCTGATACCAAGTGATCTCTTCTGCACTTGATGGCAAGAGCTCCTCATCCTCTACCAACAATATGCCAGATAAGTTTGTTTCACTGTAATAGCGCAAAAAATCAGCCATATACATAGAAACTGTATCTACTGACATCTCAGTAGGTTCAAGGTCATTTTTGGTTGCTGCCTTATGCGATCTGGCTAACAATGATCTTGGTGAAGGTATAACTAAAACAGTAGGCACTGAATTACCATAATTATCGTTTATAGCAATTAGGACTTCAGCAAGTAACTCTCTTGGGGCGTAAGCCTCAAGAAGGACCTTGGAGGCAAATGTGGAGCGACTTTTTTCAGACATAGACTTGATCGCAGTTTCATCATCTTCCATCCAATGATGGAACAGGTCCCATACATCTATAACGACAACTTCTGCTTTTACCAGTGCATGTGCTTGAGTATAAAAGGATAAGTATGATGCTGGTGTTGACCATGGATTGGCATCACTTCCAAGTAATAAATTTTTTGCATAGTTATTAAAATTAACCCAAAGGCACGGAGAATTATCTCCGCCCTTAAGGTAATCTAAAAGATCAACCGCCATCTTTATTTCCTATCAGCTTTAACGACAATTCCTGCTTTTTTTCTAACATCTGCAAGTTCTTGCTCTAGCTCACCAATTCTCACATCTTTTGGATTGATCATATAGTTAGCGCCAGGGTTAGCAGCGTCTCTCAAGTCGTCATTCGATCCGCAGTAAACTTGCTCGTTATTACCGTTCCATGCACCATAAAAAGGAATGTCGTCTGGCGGAATGTCCCTCACATGCTTCTTAACAAATTCTGCATAAGGTACACCTTGCTTTTTTCTTTGTTCCCGATATTTTTCGCGCATTTTTTTAGTCGCAATTCCATCGACAGCTAATGTTTCATCATCGAATACAACCTTATATAGCTTTTTGGCCCAATCAGGAGATATTAATTTTTCTTCAATATCCATAATTACAAGGTCAGGATCACGCTCTAATACATCCCCGTATCCTCCACCAGAGCCTTGAGAAATCATATAAAGGGCACCACGTTTGGATATGTCAAAACCTAAACCTAGGTGTTGCGTAGTATAAATAGCATTCTCAAATGGCTGCTCATTCATAATCTCATGTATAGAATGTCTCATTTTTGAAGGATCATTCAGCATAATATCGTATACATCCACGCCCTCTACTCTACATAGTGGACCAGATCCTGCAGCGTAACCACCAAACAAACCTTGGATAGTTGGAGCTTTCGAACCTAAACAAGAGGTCATGAAACCCCATGCATCACTATCTTTTGTAGAAGCGATCTGAGTATAACCCATGCCACCTCGATACTTTCCGGGCGCTTGAGTATTCATAGTCATTTTCTTGGAAACAAGTTGAAGGAATGGGACATCTTCTTCGTTCATTTCTTGTTCACCAATATCAGCCATGGTTGCAAAAATTGGCGATAGGGCATGCTCTCCGTCTCTATCCATTCTTGCACCACCACCCATACCGTTTAAATCTGCACATAAGTTACCAAGCGTCTCACCATGCTGATTCACACCACCCCAAATGAAAGTGTTGATCATATTATGCCAAGGCGCTAAAACACGCGTATATTTTTCTGGAGTACTGTAGAGCATTTTTGCTGTTGCATGCTGGGCTACTGTAAAGCTATGAAAAATTGACATGAGACTCTGAGAATTTGGTGCAGAATAAGTACAATCTACAATTGATCCAAGTGTTGACTTAAACTCAATTGGAGAAAGACCCGCCTGACCTCTCGGCAAATCAGGCCAGATATGATTCATAAATGCTTGCCCAACCATTCCCTTCATACCAGGAAGCTGTGTATTAATAGCACGGTTAGTGAATTCTGGGCTACTTCCAGAGAAGTCAAATATTAACCTATCTCCTTTTTTAATAGCAGTCATATTCATCTTAATCAAAGCGTTTTCACGCAATGTACCATCCATGATTGTATGAGTTCTTACAGTCATATCTGGCCATTCAGATATTCTGCGACGAACCTCAGTAACCACACTTTCATTTGTATATCTCAAGCAAGCCGTTAGAGCATCTGGACCTTCAGAGGCAAAAACTTCTTTGATTCTTTGCTCAAGACGCATACAAGCAAACAGCTTCACTTTCATGTCTTCATACTGAAGTTTAGGTTCACGCACGGAGTTTTGTAAGAAAGTCAGTAAGTCTCTTTTGATTTTATAATTTTCTACCACTTTAAAGGGTGACATTTTCAACCCTTCATCAAAAGAAGTTTCAGCCATAGTTGGCATACCACCTGGCTCGATAGCTCCACACTCGCCTTCATGAACTGTCGAGGCAGCCCAGCAAATTAACTTGCCTTCGTGGAACACGGGTAAAATCATACTTTGGTCAGTATTATGGACGTTGCCATATCTTGAATCATTATGAATAAACCCATCACCCTCTTGAACTCCGACGGTTTCTTCATCGATCCAATTTTTAATTATAAATTTAATAGGATGGTGAACAAGCGCAGAGAAAATTAGTACACCTCCAGCACTACCAATAGTTAAATCTCCGGAAGAAGAATATATTCCAGTGATAATATCGCCCCACTTCGCGCCTGGAGCTGCGCCCATCTGCTCTACCATTTCAAAACCTTCTTCACATGCAGACTGAAGTCGATCTCGTATAGAAGCAATCTGATTTAAATCGGTATATTCCTTCATGACTCTTTCTTCAGTCTCGGTCCTAGGCATAATGCGGTGGTCCCGCATAATCTCAGGATCTGGACCAAGGAATAAAGTTGTATCCTTGAGGAATTTCTGTATTAACTCTTGATCTTGAACATTAAGTTCAATTTTTGCTTTCTCGTTCATAATATAATTACCTCTTTAATTCTTTTCTTCTTCACGAAGAAACCAAACTGCCCCTTGCTCAGCTGAAACATACTTCCAACCGGGTTCGATTAAATACGTTGATACTTCTGAAGATACTAGTCCTGGACCATCTATTTCTGTTCCTGGAGGTATATCTGCCTTGTTCCAAACTGGTGTTTCAATAGCTTTACCATCACCAACAAAATAACATTTACGTGTTGTTGTTGGAGCAGGTGGTGCAATACGCTTATTCTGTGCTATCGGTTTAATGTGGTCAAATTTTACTGTGTCATGTTCAACATAGGAGGCAACACGGATTGTGTTAATCCGGATACCTGCTTCTGGCGCCTGACTTCCCTCACCAAAGCGTTTACCGTAGTCACTTGAAAATTGATCAAGAATATTCATCACATCCATTACAGCTTCAAGTGAATGCTTTGGAACTACTACGGTAGTTTGAACCAACTGATTACCGTAACGCATATCTAGCTCAAGTGAGTGTTTAATATCGCTTAAAGATGAGCCCTGTCTTACAAGATCAGCTTGGCCTCTCTTGCTTAGCTCAACAACTAAATCGTTAAATTTTGAATAATTATCAAATACCTTTCGCGACGTAGAATCATATAGGACCATGAAGAGTGATGTTTCATGGATATGCATCTGATGCATGTTTCCTGCTCCCACTGCAGAAAATACAGAGCTAAAAGGAGTTGCAAGAATCTTATTAATTTTTAATTTAGAAGCAATACCACAACAATGCAACGGACCGTTACCACCATAAGCAAGCATAGTGAAGTCTTTTGGGTCATAACCACGGACTCTCAACTCTGTATTAACACCGTTAGCCATGTTGCTATCTACTTTTTCTTTGACTAGTAATGCAGCTGCGATTGGCTCAACATCTAAGTCATCACAAAGTGTTTCTTCAATTGCAAACATAGATCTCTTAGGGTTCAAAGGTATACTTCCACCCGCATAATTATCAGCATCTAAATAGCCTAAAACTAAATCTGCATCTGTAACTGTAGGGCTCATTCCGCCTCGATCATAACAAGCTGGACCTGGGTCAGAACCTGCGCTTTTAGGCCCAACTGCTACAGCGTTGTACATCCGATCAAATGAAGCAATAGAACCACCGCCAGCTCCAAGAGTAACAAGATGCACCATAGGCACTGAAACTAACCATCTATCAATGACGGGATTAAAGTCATAATGCTTAATTCCACCTTCAACAACAATACCAATATCATAACTTGTACCGCCCATATCTGTAGCAATAACACTACCTAAATCAGCCTCTTTAGCAAGATGTTCTGCGGCACTAATTCCAGAAACTGGACCTGAGTGAATAGTTTGTAGTGCGTCTGTAGAGTTAAGCTGAGCCATACCACCTGAGTTATGAATCACCAACATAGGTTTAGAGTAAGAATTAGCTCGTAAATTTTGTTCCAGTTGACTCATGGCATGGTACATAGTGGAGTGCAGATAACCATCTACAATTGCAGAAGTAGCTCTAACATATTCACCTTTACGACCAGCTACACGATGAGAGAGTATCACAGGAATCGAACCCAATAAGTGGGTAGGATATTCTTCTAGTAAAATTTCTTCTACTCGTTTTTCATGTGCTGGATTAACTACTGAATTTACAAAACAAATTACTATTGCTTGTGCGCCTTTGTCTACTAAAGTTCTAATTTTTTGACGAACATCATCTTCATCAACAGGCATTACTAGTTCGCCCTCAAAACCCAAGCGCTCTCTGACACCTTCAATCATATTGGGCAATACTAGTGGAACTGGTCTTTGGGCATCAGGGAGGTTCTGTTTACCTAGATCGTCTAGACCTTCACCATAACCACGAGCTCTGCTTAGTGGCACCATTGCCTCATAACCAGCTGTAACCAGCATACCTATCCTTGGACCATTATGTTCAATGAGTGCGTTTGTACCTAGAGTTGTTGCATATCTAACTGAATCAACACCAGCTAAAAGCTCTTCCATGCCTACACCAAGTTCTTGATATGCTTTTTCAAGAGCCTCATTAAAACCTAATGCAAGGTTTTGATGGGTAGTTAAAGCTTTGGTTTCTATATACTTATTATCCCAAACTACAAAGCAGTCAGTAAAAGTCCCGCCTATATCTACAGATATACGTTTCATAATTTTTTTCCTAAAACTTTAAAAATGTTTAGCTTATCTCCATAACAAAAGAAATTCACTTCACTATTAATGATTGTGTCCACAACTTCTGTCAACTAATACATTTGGACCCGTAGTTGGCTCTGTGAGCTCTTCTCTTTTGCTCCACTGCTTTTTAAGTGCATCAACATCTACTTCCATATCATATAGAGGCATATGTCCCGGGAAAGTATACTCAACTTCGATTTGGGTGCCACAATGCGGGCAGTAAAATTCGTAAATGTTGACCCATTCTTTATCGGGGCAAAAAGTAAATTTATATTTTTCTGGATCGATGACGGAAGGGTGTATATCAGCTGGATCTCTATTATAGACCAACAAACCTTCTTTATAGTTACCTCGAGCTGGCCCGATTTCATTTTCGCAATTGCGACACTCCCACATTTCTGATTCTAGATCTATTCGAAGATATTCAGTCATTAATACTTTCATTATTTGGCTCCCTTTGTAAGGCATATATCGCCTAGTTCGGTTACGACAAAAGCCCAACCTTGTCGGACCAAGCACGTGAAGTATTCGTCTTCAATTACTGCTGGGCCAACACCATGATTTCCAGATTTCATTTTATTTACTTGATATACAGGCAAATCGTTCCATTCTTGGTTATCGCCAAAAATAGATCTTACTGTACTTTTAGTAGCTGCAGAACCTTGCGATACTTTAGCTTGTTGGTTTGAATCCACTCTGAGTTTTTTTCTTGCAGAGAATTCTAATGTAGCTGAATCTACACCAGATAGTGCTTTTGGAAATGAAGCTTTACCACTTAGTTTATGTGTAGTTTCATCGCTACCTTTAACGCCTACTATTTGAGCGTTAATCTCATAGTCGCCATCAGTGTAGCCCTCAGCAAACATATCCCGTTGAGCTTTATCAGCTAACTTGGCATATGCCGCTTCCAGTGTTTTGTTTGTAAGATCTGCTAAAACGATTGAATAACTTTGTCCTATATCGCAAGAACCTATACCATATGCACTAAAAACAGCAGCAGTTTTAGGTATAAATACAGTTTTTATACCCGCTTTATCTGCAATACCACAAGCACTCATTGGACCAGCGCCTCCAAATGCTAGTAATACTGTCTCATCTGAGACATTAGCAAATTCAACCATCTCATCAGAAACTTTTTTATCATAAGCATCACGTAATTTAACTAAAGCTTCATCTGAAGAAATTCCCAGAGGGCTAGCAACATTTTCATCAATTGCGGCACGCGCTCTATCAATATCGAGCTTAAGCCCACCTCCAAAAAAAGTTTGGGGGTCAAGTAGCCCCATCAAAAGGTTTACATCAGTCATTGTTGATTCTTTCCCGCCACGACCAAAACTTGCTGGACCAGGAACAGCGCCAACACTTTCAGGACCCACCTGTATATCTTTTCCATTGACCGAGAAAATGGAGCTTCCTCCGACACCCGGGCTTGATATCTCACAAAGTCCAAATGAAATTGGAACACCCTCAACAGTGCCACGACGAGATTCGCTGACAGTATTATTGATCACTTGTCCAATATCTGTTGTGGTGCCACCAATATCCATGGATATAACATTATTAAGTTTATATTGTTTGCTAAACTCTTTAACACCCTCCATACCGCCACGCGGACCTGAGCTATATGTTTTCAATGCAATAGTTTTGGCGACGCGAGATGCATCTCCGTCATTACGAAAAATGAGTAATGGGTTTTTTGTTCGGTATTCACGCAATCGATTTTCTGCGTTATATAAGAAACTTTCCATTGCAGGGTGAAGGAAAGAGTTAACTAACGCTGTCCAACCTCTGCGGTTACTTGATACATCTTCGGCTAATTCACTTGCAAATAACATCGGCACTGCACCCAAAAGGTGTCGTGGATAGCTATTAAAAGCAATTCTTTTAAACTGGGATTCGCAATGGGTTGCATCATCATTATCAAAACAAACAACAACACGGTTTGCACCTCTCGCGGTTAGTCGAGTTATAGAGGTAGTAGTTTCAGCTGCACTATCTTCATCATTTAAATCAGCTAAATCTATTTCTTCGATTCGGTCTCCGACAAGGAAGGTAAATAGATCTGGATCTTCCTCTTGCATTGACTTGATTAATTTTGCGTTACCTTTATTTACAACCATTCCTAGTTTAGGACCCTTCCGCTCAACAATAGCGTTAGTTCCTTGGGTGGTCGAGTATCTTATATGCTCAACTTCTGCAAGCAATCTAGAGACATCTTCTTGACCATAAACCGCTTTGGAGACATCTTTTAGACCATCAAAGAAACACTTACTTAAATCATAGGGTGTAGTGAGTGTTTTTGTTGTATAAAAATTATTATCTTTCAGTACACATATATCTGTCAGAGTACCGCCGTTATCGATATTAATTAACATTCCCATACCGAGCTACCTTAATTCTGTGATTCTAAAAAGTTTAAAAAACAAGTTATTAGATCTAATATAGCCATATTACGAAGTTAAGTATATGCTGTTAAACAAGTTTATCCAAAAGCTGTTTATCCAAAACTATCTAATGAAACTAAAATTATACTAATAAACCAAGTTATCCATTTATATGAGATTCAAAGAGCCATGTCTAGTGACTGAATTCCTTATGTACTCACTAAGCAAATATAAATAAGCTTGCCAATGCAAACAAGGTCATATTTTGTCGCTAAAACTCACAAATTATATCAAAATTTACAATTTTTTTGGTATATTTTCTCAATACATTTCAAAACCACGTACTTTAAAAGAAAAATTGTAGTCAGAATGAATACTAGTTGCTTTCATTTCCTATTAGGATAATCCCTCAGTAAATACTACAAAGTCAGCTATTAAGGTCTTGAATTTTTAGGCTGGGAGAATTAGAAGCTACTGAGCTAGGAGGTATATCGGCATTTTGATTTGAGTGCATGTAAATTTCATAGGATGGCGGAGAGAGAGGGATTCGAACCCTCGATAGGTTATTAACCTATACTCCCTTAGCAGGGGAGCGCCTTCAGCCACTCGGCCACCTCTCCGGATAACTAATTATCCTTCATCAAAAATGATGATAATTTTGCTGGCGGTATCATATCAATACCACTTAAGAAATCAATCGCACAAGGGAAACTTAAAATATTAATATTAATTTATAAATTATAAATTACCAGCATCTTGATCTAGGCCAAAAATATTATGTAGTGACCTTACAGACAAATCTAGTAGGTTTTCAGCAATGACTACTGTAATTTTGATTTCTGAAGTGCTTATCATCTGTATATTCACATTTTCTTTACCCAGGGCATCAAACATTGTTGCAGCAACTCCTGCATGCGACCTCATACCTACACCCACTAAAGCGAGCTTAGCTATGTTTTCATCAGACTCCACTGAAGTAGCCCCTAACTCAATGGCAACTTTATTTAAAACATCTTCTGTCTTTTTCATTTCATCCCGATGAACAGTAAATGTTAGTGAGGCTGTTTTATCTTGAGCAACGTTTTGTACGATTACATCCACTTCAATATTAGCTCGGCCAACTGCTCCCAAGATTCTAGAAGCGCTACCAGGAACGTCCGGAATACCTCGAACAGTGAGCTTTGCCTCATCTCGATTAAATGCGATGCCTGAAACAATTGGTTTTTCCATATCGAGATTATCCTCAAGTGTAATTAAAGTTCCGGGTCCATCATCAAAAGTAGACAAAACTCTCAAGGGAACCTTGTATTTTCCAGCAAATTCTACAGCTCTTATTTGTAATACTTTAGAGCCTTGGCTTGCCATCTCGAGCATTTCTTCGAAAGTGACACTATCTAAACGTCGAGCATTTTCGACTATACGAGGATCTGTTGTGTATACGCCGTCGACATCTGTATATATTTGGCATTCTTCTGCTTTCAAAGCAACAGCTAAAGCGACTGCAGTTGTGTCTGATCCACCCCTGCCAAGAGTCGTAATGTTCCCTTGTTCATCAACTCCCTGAAATCCTGCTACTATAATTACCTGGCCTTCAGCGAGATCTTTTTCTATGCGACTGGATTCTATATCTAATATTCGTGCTTTAGAATGAGCATCATCTGTAAGTATAGGGACTTGTGAGCCAATATAAGATTTTGCCTTGCAACCTCTTTTATGCAGAGCAATACATAACAAGGCTACTGTAACTTGCTCTCCTGTTGATAATAGAACATCCATTTCGCGTGAGCTTGGAGTTTTATCAATACTGCGCGCAAGCTCGATCAAGCGATTAGTCTCACCACTCATGGCAGAGACTACCACTACTATGCTGTCTCCACGATTGTGAAAACTGGAGATTTTTTCTGCTACAGCTTCGATTCTTTCAGCAGTAGCAACTGAGGTCCCGCCAAATTTTTGAACTAATAAACTCATGTGTAACCCAGTTTCTATGGAATATTCGGTATTGCATTCTGCCTTAATATCCCTTAAGACGCATTAAAATAGTTTCAAAATAGTGCGCAATTAAACACCATATTGTTTTTAAAGTTAAGGAGTATCGGCTATACAAGCTAACATGAATAGTAGTGTATAAATTAATCGATTAATTTTTCTGTAACCCAATCAAAAACTGAATTCATTGCCTCAGGTAGAGCATTAATTTTCGTGCCTCCACCTTGAGCCATATCTCTGCGACCCCCACCCTTTCCGTCTAACTGGCTGGCTACAAACTGCATTAGATCTCCTGCGTGGATAATTTCAGGTATTCCTTTAGTCAATCCTGAAACTAATGAAATTTTTTCTTCTTGAATTACAGCTAATATAACCACGCTCTCTAGTAGTTTGTTTTTTATATGATCCACTGTATCTCTAAGTGTTTTTGGATCGACTCCTTCTATAACAACAGATAAAACCTTTATACCTCTGATATCTCTGGCCTGAGAGATAAGATCTGACCCTGCTATGCCAGATATTTTTGATTTTAAGCTTGCGTTTTGTTTTTCTAGATCCCTAGATTCAGCTAACAAAGATTTAGCTTTTTCAAGTATATTTTCTGGGCTAGTTTTAAAAATAGCACATACACCCTCAAAATCTTGTTCTAATTTATCAAAATAATTCAATGCAGCTTCACCGGTTACAGCTTCAATTCGACGAATACCAGCAGCAACGCCTGCTTCAGATATAATTTTGAATAAACCAATATCACCTGTTCGAAGAACATGTGTACCTCCACAAAGCTCGATAGAAAATCCATCGCCCATTGTTAGAACTCTTACCTCGTCGCCATACTTCTCACCAAATAATGACATAGCACCTTTTTCTTTGGCGGTCCTCATATCGCAAACATCAGTTATTATTGAAGTATTATGACGGATTTCTTCATTTACGATCTTTTCTATAGTTTTCTTTTGCAAGGAGTTGAGAGCCTTTGGGTGACTAAAATCAAATCGAAGACGATCGCTATCCACCAAAGAACCTTTTTGCATGGCATCCTCTCCCAAAACTTTTCTTAGGGCTGAATGCAGTAAATGGGTTGCAGAGTGATTAATTTCTGTCGCTAATCGTAGATTCGCATCGACTATTGAATCAACTTTTTGTCCAAGAGACATAGACCCGCTAGAAAGGATACCAATATGTAAGAAATGCTCTCCTTGTTTTTGGCAATCTGTTACTGAAAACTTAGAGAGATCAGAAACTAAGAGTCCATGATCTCCTACCTGACCTCCAGATTCTGCATAAAAGGAAGTGTTGTCTAAAACTACTGCGGCAGTTTCACCTTCTGAAATACTTTCAACTAAATTACCATTTAATATTATAGCTACAATATTTCCTTGGACTGCAGTCGATCTATAACCAGTAAACTCAGTCTTGCCCTCTAGTTCAAAATTTTGGGCATACTCAATATTAAATTTTCCGACCGATCTTGCTTTATTTCGTTGAACTTCCATACATTTTTCATAGCCATGCATATCGAGGGTTAGGTCCTTTTCTCTAGCAATATCATTGACTAAATCAACAGGAAATCCATACGTGTCATAAAGTGTAAAGACCATCTCCCCAGGAATTACAGTATCATTTAATTTTGTCAAAAAGGAGTCTAATAATGACATACCTCTATCGAGAGTCTTCTGAAACTGCTGTTCTTCTTTTAAAAGTACTTTTTCAACAGTAGCTTTAGCCTTAATTAATTCTGGATATGCTTCACCCATAATGGAGCAGAGGTCTGACACTAAAGAATAAAAAAAAGGTTGCTTTTGTCCTAGTTGATTTCCGTGACGAATCGCTCTTCGAATAATGCGCCGCAAAACATAGCCCCGGCCCTCGTTTGACGGCAAAACTCCATCAACTATCAAGAAACTACAAGATCGAATATGGTCTGCTATCACTCTAAGGGACTTATTATCAAGATCTTTCATATTAGTTGCTTTGGCAGCAGACTTGAGCAAGAACTGAAAAAGATCTACCTCATAATTATTATGAACGCCTTGCATCACTGCAGCTATCCTCTCAAGGCCCATCCCTGTATCGACAGAAGGACTTGGAAGGGGCTCCATGGTTCCGTCCGCTCTCTTTTCATATTGCATGAAAACTAAATTCCATATTTCTATATAACGATCAAGGTCATCATTTTCACTTCCAGGTGGGCCACCAGGAACATCTTCACCATGATCATAAAATATTTCTGAGCAAGGGCCGCAAGGACCTGTTTCTCCCATCTGCCAAAAATTGTCATCTTTCAATCTAGAAAAACGGTTCGGGTTTACACATATTTCGTTTAGCCATATTTTTTCTGCTTCGTTATCTGTTTCATGAACGGTAATCCATAAGCGCTCTTCAGGCAAACCAAGTTCTTCTGTCAAAAATTTCCATGCAAATATAATCGCCTCTTGCTTAAAATAATCACCGAAACTAAAGTTTCCTAACATTTCAAAAAAAGTATGATGCCTAGCTGTATAGCCTACATTTTCGAGGTCATTATGCTTGCCTCCAGCTCTTACGCATCGTTGCGAAGAAGTTGCTCGTAGATATTTACGGTTCTCTTTTCCTAGAAATGTATCTTTGAATTGAACCATACCGGCATTTGTAAACAACAAAGACTTGTCATTAGTAGGCACTAGGCTGCTACTAGATACTAATTTATGGTTATGTCTCTCAAAATAATCTAGGAAAGATTGTCGAATTTCAGAAGTTTTCATAATCAAATATAACCCACAATCTTATTTGAGATATTTTAAAAAATTTTATAGCACAGACAAATAAAATCTGAATTTACCTAAGGCCTGCGCAATCAAATCAAAAGCTAAGATTATTCTCTACAAATTTTTTATTTCCTAACAAATGTAAGTGCAAATGAAAGACGGTTTGGCCAGCTTCAGTGCCATTATTTATTACTATTCGGAAAGCTTCACCTATTCCAGCCTCTTTCGCAAGATTACTAGCTACTAGTAACAAATGCCCCAATAAAATCTCGTCTTCCGGAGCAGCATTTGCAAGCATAGGGATAGCCTTTTTGGGAATAACCAGCAAATGCGTAGGAGCCTGTGGTGCTATATCCTTTATGGCTATACATTGCTCATCTTCGTAAACAATATCTGCAGGTATACCTCCAGTAATTATTTTTTCAAAAAGGGTTTTATCTGCCATTTCCCATATAACCTAAACTAAAATTTATTACTCAACTATACATTAACTGAGTTTTTCATCAGCATTTAACTGGCGAGCTTCTGTTTCAAGCATTATTGGAATACCGTCTCTAATAGGATAAGCAAGTCCGCTCGCACGGCAAACAAGCTCGTCCTTGTCCTTAAGGTACTCGAGTGGTCCCTTGCTCACTGGACAGACCAAGATAGACAATAAATTTTTATCAATCATGCTAACCCTCAAAATAAAAATCATAAAAAATATATATAAGTTTAAGTCAAAGACGTTTGTAAAACTATGGAGTAAGGGGAAAATATTTCAAGACTAACTGCGGATCAAGTCTTATATCAAGCCAATTAATTCTCCAATCTAGATGTGGGCCTGTTGCTCTTCCCGAAGCGCCAACCTTAGCTATTAAATCTCCTCTTTTTACTCTCTGACCAACATCAACACTAACTTCACTGAGATGGATATAGGTTGAGCTAACTCCAAACCCGTGCGAAATAATCAAAGTTCCTCCAGAATAAAACATATCAAGATGCACGAGCTCTACAACCCCTGGGGCAGGCGCAATAACCGGGGTACCTGTTGGGGCGGCTATATCTAAACCGTAGTGCGGATTACCGGGATGTCCATTATAAAGCCTTCGGCTACCATAGACACCTGTAATAGGGCCCTCCAAAGGCATTACAAAGCCAGATAAAAAATCTAAGCTATTATTTATTTTAGCTCTTGCAATCCAAACTTGTTCCGATTCTTTTTTTATTCTCTCAGTTAAAGATGCTGGAGGTTTTACTGTATTTTGAGGAACACCAAAAATTTTTTGCTCTGCATATTCTCTTTGGTGAACTGGAAATATATATTTTTTTTTCTCATTTTTTTTATTAACAGAGGTTAAAGTAATCTTTTCTGGGGCATTACGACCGAGTCCAAAAACAAAAAAACCGCTTTCGTGCACTCTTATATCTCGACCCATTATTTTTACTGTTGTTCCTGGATCCACTTGACCAGATGTAATAGAGCCCTGAGATAGCTGACCATTTATTACAGCTCCATAAAGGCTGGGTGGCACTGCAAGCAATGCAATAACTAATATATTTTTTAAGTTAATCATTAAATAATTAAAAATATCCGAATGGTTGATTTTTTATTATTCACAGCATGCAGATATATGTTCTGATTTAAATCCACGATACTGTAAAAAATTATTTATTTTCACTTTTTTGTTGAATTCGTAGCTATCACTGTAGCCATACTTTTTTATCATTACTTTTCTCGCTAGCTCAAACCAATCTACTCCACATTCTGATACAACTTTTTCCGCCACATCATTTGAAATTTTATAGTTTTTTAGCTCAGCAAGGATTCTATTAGGCCCGTATCCTTTTCTTATTCTTGTTCCAGCCAGCATTTCAGCAAAGCGAAGATCAGACTGAAGATTCAGATCCTTTAGATTTATTATAACATCATAGATTAGCTTTGATTCATCTGGAAATATTTTGACTAACTTTTGTAATAAGTCATCGAATGAGTGCTCTCTTCGAGCAAGTAATGACATCGCACGATATTTGATATTGGCGGGCGCTTCTATCTTTTTTTTTTCATAAAAGTAAAATTAATTTTACATATCCTGCTATAAGTTATAAGAGATGCCAAAAAACCATACTTCTTTCTCAAGTATGGTTTTCATAGCAACCTCGATAATATATTTTTACTCTGACACCTTAGTTTCATTATTATCTAATGTGTCATTTTTTTGAACCACCTCTGATTTGCTGTCCTTTTTCAATACAGGCATTAGTTGCGCTCTAATTTTTTCTTCAATTTCATTAGCTATGCTTTCATTTTCACGTAAATATTCACAAGCATTAGATTTACCTTGACCAATTTTATTTCCGTTGTATGCATACCATGATCCTGCTTTTTCAACTAAATCACATTTAACACCAAGATCTATCACCTCACCTAAACGATTTATCCCTTGTCCATATAAAATTTGAAATTCACATTGCTTGAACGGAGGTGAGATTTTATTTTTGACTACCTTAACCCTTGTTTCATTTCCAGTTATCTCATCACCCTCTTTCACTGCACCAATTCTACGAATATCTAGACGAACCGATGAATAAAACTTTAATGCATTACCGCCTGTGGTTGTTTCAGGGTTGCCGAACATAACACCTATTTTCATACGAATTTGATTAATAAATATCACTAAACAATTTGCATTCTTGATATTACTAGTCAATTTACGTAAAGCTTGTGACATTAGTCTTGCTTGAAGGCCTACATGGTGATCCCCCATTTCACCCTCTATTTCTGCTCTTGGCGTCAGTGCAGCAACAGAATCTATTACTAATACATCTATAGTTCCAGATCTTACCAACATATCAGTAACTTCAAGAGCTTGTTCGCCTGTATCCGGTTGGGAAACAAATAGATCATCTACTTGCACACCAAGTTTTTCTGCATATATTGGGTCCAAGGCGTGTTCTGCGTCTATAAAAGCACAAGTCCCACCAACTTTTTGTGCCTCTGCTATAACCTGAAGTGTTAACGTCGTTTTACCAGAAGACTCAGGTCCATAAATTTCAACTACTCTGCCCTTTGGTAGCCCGCCTATTCCAAGGGCAACATCTAATCCTAAAGATCCAGTAGAAATTGCTGGTATCGCTTGATGCTCTTTATCTCCCATTCGCATTACCGTACCTTTACCAAATTGTCTTTCAATTTGAGATAGTGCTGCCTGAAGGGCTTTTTCTTTATTGGGCTCCATAATAACTTCCTTTTTTCTTGTATTTTTCTGTATTGTTTTTTTACATTTATTTACTAATCTTAACTGAAATTTAAACTACTGTATAGTCATACAGTAGTTTAAATTTTTTTAATACTTTCTCATATCAATATATTAGATTTTTAAGAGTCTATATCAAAATATTTTGATATAGACTCTAGCATATGTTAAATTATTAAAATCATAGTTTTATTCAATTATCATTATTTATAAAGATATAAAAGATATTTGTTTAAAAACGCTCATCGTTTTCTATATAATATCGCGCTGTTTCATATGTTAGGTATACGGAGAATAATATAATGCCATTTGTGGTCGGCGAAAACTGCATAAAGTGTAAATATACTGATTGTGTAGAAGTTTGCCCTGTGGATTGTTTCTATGAAGGGCCAAATTTCTTGGTAATTCATCCTGATGAATGTATTGATTGCGCCCTTTGTGAACCAGAGTGTCCTGCTAAGGCAATATTTTCTGAGGATGAGCTCCCAGAAGACCAAAAAATATACCTGGAGCTTAATTCCGAATTATCTGAGACTTGGCCAAATATTACTGAAGCAAAAGCACCTGCAAAAGACGCTGAAGAGTGGGATGGCGTAAAAGGTAAATTAGAGCACCTAGAACGTTAAAATAAAATATAATCGGCTATTCAACGCATTCAAAGCAGCTGAGATAGATATTCCTGGGATCATTCATTGCTTCCAAAAAGCTAAATTTTGTATAAAGACTCTTAATCTTAACTAAGAACTCTGGAACAAAAGTTAATGCTGGATGAGGCTCTCCTAAATACTTAATTCGTGTATTTCCAATCTGATTCAAAATTTTCTCTTGAATGCTTAACGGCCGAGTCAATTCAAGTAATTCATAATTATCGAGTTCAGCTATATTAGCAGCTGCTGATATAGCTTCATTTAATCCTCCCAATTTATCAATTAATCCTAACTCTAACGCTTTTTCGCCAGTCCAAACTCGACCTTGTGCTACGAGCCCTACCCTTTCAACACTTGTATTTCTTGCTTTAGCAACAATACTCAAAAACTTGCTATAGGTATAATCTACCCCAGATTGTACAACTTGTTTAGCATGATCAGACATAGGTCTTGATATCTGATATATGTTCGATAATGTCGTCGTATCGACGCCATCACTTCTGATTCCAACATTTTGTAGGGTTTCTTCAAATGTAGGGACAACTCCAAAAACACCTATAGATCCAGTAATCGTTGTTGGGGTTGACCATATCTCAGTAGCCCCCATGGCTATCCAAAACCCTCCAGAAGCGGCTACGGCGCCCATTGAAACTATTACTGGTTTACCGTGTTCTTTCAAAGCTATTATATCTTGACGAATTACTTCAGAGGCAAAGGCGCCTCCTCCCGGACTGTTTATTCTAATCACTACGGCTTTAATACTATCATCTTCTCTAGCCTGTTTTATAAGCTGAGAAATACTTTCGCTACCTATTTTTCCATTTGGTTGATCCCCAAGCTCGATAGGCCCACTAGCAGTTATTAAAGCGACATGATCAATATTGTTTCTAACTTTTGATAGTTGTTTTTTTTGTTTAATATGCGTCATATAACTCGAGGAGTCGATATGCTGATAGCCTCCATCATCATCCATGCCGGATAATGAAATTAGATGATTTATACTATCTTTTCTGTTAGATATTTTATCTACAAGTCGAGCATTGATTGCCAATTCAGCAGCATTTCCTTTGTGCTTTAATAATTTTTTTCCCAGATTATTTGAATAATCGCTTAGAAAATTCTCGGGTAAACCTCGGGATTTTTCAACTCTTTTTGTATAAGCGCGCCATAACTCATTAACCCAAATTGAGGTATGCTCTCTAGACTCATCTGACATATTGTTGCGAGTAAACGGTTCGATTGCATCCTTATAGGCACCGACTCGAAAAACATTAACATTAACCTTAAGTTGATCTAAAGCATCCTTAAAATAACTAGTATGTCTACTGTAACCTTCGATCAATACTGAACCCATCGGATTAAGATGTATTTCATCAGCAAAACTTGCGAGGAAATATTGTTCTTGATTATAACTATCTCCGATAGCTGTGATAGGTTTACCGCTTGACTTAAAACGTGTTAAAGCTTGACCTAATTCTTCGAGCTTGCTTATCCCGCCACCAGAGAAATAATCTAGGTCTAAAACCAAATTAGTAATACGCTTATCACTAGATGCATAATCAATTGCAGTGATTAGCTCTGAAAGCAATGTTTCTGTCTCAACACCACTTTTTTCCATAAATTTTTTTAATGGAGAAACAAAGGTTTTTTGTTCTACTAAAGAGCCAACAGGAGAAATTTTTAAAGCAGCTTTTTCTGGTAAAGGCTGATTACCGTTTTCTAAAGACACAATGAGAATAAAAATGGATATAAAAACTATGAGCAAGCTTGCTAAAACCTGAATACCTATTATAAGGGTTTTACATATCCTTTTAAAAAAACCTAAAAAGTTCACTTTGGATCTACCTGATAGAGTGAATATTGCTTCCATCTACTATGCAACATAGCAACGATAAACATGGTAACCAGTATTAATATTTCTAGAACATCCAAATAACTAGAACTTGGTGAAAAGAAATTGTTCACGGCTACCATAAAGTACAATAATGTTACAAAGCATAGCATAGATATAGTTTTATACTTTTCCTTGTATACGCCGGGCAGCAGTACACAAATAGGCAAGTACGTAAAAATTATTATAGTAATTGGATTTGATTTTAAAAGGCTATTAAGAAGTAATACAAAAAGAAAAATTACTATACTTGCCCAGGTCAGTTTACGACATATGCGTAATTTTTTTTCTAGGTTAAGAATGAATTTAACTTTCATATTAAAAAATATTCTCAGCTTAAAGATCAATTGTTAATAATTTTGCCAAATTAGAAATTCTTTTTCCAAGGGCAATACATAACTCTGATTCGTCATTAGTTATGCCGTTGAAGTCTTTTCCTGTTTGACATGAGGCACCGTAGGGTGTTCCTCCCCTTTTGGTATTATGGAGAGCCTTTTCGCTATATGGGAGTCCAGCCAAAATCATACCCTGATGCATTAAAGGTAACATCATAGTCAAAAGAGTTGTTTCTTGCCCACCATGCAGAGATCCTGTAGAGGTAAAAACTCCAGCTGGTTTTCCTATTAAATCTCCATTAATCCAGATATCTCCAGTCATATCTAAAAAATACTTTAAAGGGGCGGCCATATTTCCGAAACGCGTAGGACTTCCAAGAATTAAACCTACGCACTCTCTTAAATCTTCCTGGGTACAATAAAGATGTCCTTCATCTGGAATATCTGGTTGCGAGCTTTCGCAAACAGTAGAAACAGGTGGAACCGTTCTTACTTTAGCCTCTAAGCCAGACATCTCAACACCATCTGCTATTTTTTCAGCCATTTTTTTAGTATTACCACTTTGGGAATAGTAAAGAATTAACACATAGCCCATTAAATAATCTCCAATACAAGTTCAGGGGGCCGCCCTATGACAGCTTTATTACCATTTGTGATTATAGGTCGCTCTATAAGCTTTGGATAGGAAACCATAGCCTCTATAAGCTCACTTTCTGTTTTTGTATTATCTGATAAATTATTTTCTTTATAGGCGCTCTCAGTTTTTCTTAAGAGTTCCCGAGCTGTAATACCAAGCTTCCTCAAAATGCCCTCAAGATCCTCAAATGAAGGAGGGGTATCAAGATAGAGTATAATATTTGAAGAAACGCCTGAAGTCTCTAGAAGTGTCAGAGCTTTTCTAGACTTGGAACAACGTGGGTTATGATAAATACTAATCATGCTGTTTGAGAAATTCCTTGTATAATTAACATTAATCAATACATTTTAGCTGGAAACTTGCCTCTAGGGCTAGCTAGGTTTTCATATTAAAAGAGCAAAAGTGAATTTTATAAAACCGAAACTAAATATTATGATGATTTTTTTAAAATATTTCTTTGGACGCTTTAAAGAGGATGATTGCAGTCATACTGCCTCTGCTCTTACATTTATGACCTTATTTGCCGTAGTTCCAATGATGACCTTAATGTTCTCATTGTTCGCGTTTGTCCCTTTTTTTCTCGGACTGGAGGATAAAATACAAGATCTCATTTTTAACCATTTTGTTCCACAAAGCGGAAAAGAGATACAAGGGTATTTAAACAATTTTCTAGATCAAGCACGAGAGCTGTCGATTATAGGTGCTGCTCTGCTTTTGATAACATCCTATTTAATGCTATCAAGTATCGAGAAAGCTTTTAATAAAATTTGGGGTAATACAATATCTCGAAGGGGTCTTTATAGTTTTGTTTTATATTGGAGTGTCCTGAGTATATGTCCATTATTGCTTGGTTTTGGCTTGGTGGTTCAAGCCTATTTATTTTCATTTCAATTATTATCTAATAGTACTAATGCATTTTTTATAACAAGTGTTTTTATGCAACTAATCCCATTACTACTTACATGGGGGGTATTTAGTTTCATTTTCATTGCTGTTCCGAACTGTAGTGTATCTAAATATTATGGGGTTATAGGAGGTTTATTTACTTCTATATTTTTTGAACTTGCAAAAACACTATTCGGTACGATCATATCTTATTCTAGTTATGCAAGTATTTACGGAGTTTTCGCCGTATTTCCTATATTCCTAATCTGGATCTATTTGGTTTGGATAATTATTCTAGCTGGAGCAGAATTAGTAAGATCCTTAGAAACATTTAAAAAAAAGTTTATTTAGTTTATAGCTATCTCGCTAGTCCCAGCCCAAAGCTGCCTTAATGAAAGGTTTGCTGAGTTTACGTTTTTCTTGCAGTGATAATTTCTCCAGAATACTGAGGCAATTCATCAAAGAGTTCATTTCTCTGGGAGCTCTAGCAATTATAAATTGAGCTATGTCATCAGTGATCTTAATTCCTCTCCCAAGAGCCCGAAACTGAAGTATTTTTGATTTAGACGTGTCGTCTAAACTAGCGAGCTGGAACAAAGAGCCCGATGAGAATCTTGAGTGAAGATCAGGGAGGCTCAATGGTAATTCGCGGGCGGAACAATTTGCGCCAATCAGTAAAGATCTACCAGAATCTTTGATCCGATTATAAAGATTAAAAAGCTGTTGCTCCCAGTGGATATTTCCAGAAACAAATTGGACGTTATCAAGGCAAATTAATGACACTGCATCAAGATTTCTAAATAACTCTTCAGGAGAGTAATCTGAGAATTCTGATAAAGATAAATATTGAGCTGACAAACTTTGAGCTAACGTGTTGTGACAGCTCGCTTGCAACAAGTGGGATACACCGCTACCTTTTCCGCCCCAAAGATAGACAAAAGGGTTTTTTCTAGATAAAAGCTGATTCTGGAGAACCTTAACAACAACAGCATTATCACTATCTTTTTGTAAAAAAAAATTTTCAAATGTTGCATTATCATTTAGATTAACATTCAAAATAAGTTGTTCGGACATTAGTCACCCACGATGATATAAAGTTTCAACTCAAAATATATAATAATTTTAAAATCACAAATATCGGTAATTTTATAAAAAAACAATGCATTAATAATATAATTATATCAGTTCAGAGAAGATAGAGGCATTATCTAACTGTCAGTTCCTTTTTTTTAATATAAAATAGATATTGTGTAAATCTTGCTAAAAGGAAGTATTTAAGCGCTAGCGATGATTAATTAATTTAAGGTAATTAAAAACTATGTACGATAAAAATATCACCCCTTTGAGCTATAAAGATGCTGGTGTAGACATAGATGCAGGAAATACCCTCGTAGAGCGAATTAAGCATATCTCAAAAGATACACAGCGATCTGAGGTCTTATCTGGTCTTGGCGGATTTGGTGCATTATTTCACCTGCCCACTGGATATAAAGAGCCTGTTCTTGCATCAGGTACAGATGGTGTTGGCACGAAGTTAAAACTCGCTATAGATCTTAATATTCACGATACAATAGGAATTGACTTAGTTGCGATGTGTGTGAATGATCTTTTAGTTTGTGGAGCTGAACCATTATTTTTTCTCGATTATTATGCAACTGCAAAATTAGATATTGATGTAGCAGCATCTGTAGTTTCTGGTATTGGAGCAGGCTGTAAATTAGCTGGTTGCTCATTAGTAGGTGGGGAAACTGCTGAAATGCCTGGAATGTACTCGGGATCAGATTATGATCTTGCGGGATTTTGTGTCGGTATAGTAGAAAAATCAGAAATCATTGACGGTAAGAGCACTCAGCAAGGAGATACTCTAATTGGTATTGCCTCTAATGGCCCTCACTCTAATGGCTATTCATTAATAAGAAAAATCATCGAGGTGTCTCAAACAGACATAAAAAGTGAACTTATTGGGGAGATTTCACTTTCAAAGGCGCTATTGGCTCCTACAAAAATCTATGTTAAATCCATCTTATCCTTGATAAAAAATCCTAATATAAATGTTAATGCTCTTGCGCATATCACAGGAGGTGGACTTCTAGAAAATATTCCTAGAGTTCTACCTAAAAATACTAAAGCGGTCATCGATCCAATGAGTTGGGATAAGCCTCCTATTTTTGACTGGCTACAAAAAAAAGGTAACGTTGACCCGCATGAAATGTATCGAACTTTTAATTGTGGTATTGGTATGGTTGTTTGTGTACCAGCTCTAATGGCTCAATTATCTATAGATGTCTTAAATTCTTCAGGCGAAGACGCATTTATTATTGGTGAAATAACTCGGGCTGAAGATGGCGAAGAAAAAGTTGTACTAAAAGGACTATAAAGAGTCATACAAATGTATAAACCCAGATTAGCTGTTTTATTATCCGGAGATGGTAGTAACCTACAGGCACTCATAGATGCAACGCAAAATGGCATACTTAAAGCTGAGATAGTTCTTGTAGTAAGCAACAAAGTTGATGCTGGAGGACTTAAACGGGCACAAAGCTCAGGTATCGAGAACATTGTTGTGGATAACCTGCAATATCCGGATAGAAGAAGCTTTGATTGTGTGCTGGAATCAAAACTAAAAAAATATAATCTTGATCTAATTATTCTAGCTGGTTTTATGCGAATTCTTACCTCAGATTTTGTTGAAGCTTTTGCTGGACGGATAATAAATATACATCCATCTCTGTTGCCTAAATATCGAGGTCTTCACACACACCAACAGGCATTAGATGCCGGTGATAAAATTGCAGGTGCTACAGTCCATTTTGTGACTAGTGAGCTTGATGGTGGACCTTCAATAATTCAAGCTGTGATTCCAGTTTTGAAGAACGATACAGTCGACGTATTAGCCAGGCGTATACTGGTCAAAGAGCACCAAATTTATCCATTAGCAGTAAAGTTATTTTGTGAGGGACGTCTATCCTTAACAGATGAAAAAGCTGTTTTTGATTCAGTCATATTACCTAAAAATGGACTAAGATTTAATAACGAATTAATGAAGTTAGAGCAAGATATATGCTGAAATTCATAATTCTTTTTATTATAAATGAAATATTTTGCGTGGCTAATTATCAAATTCTCAAAAAGAAGATCGAGGCACCACAATATTCTTTAATCAGAAACCTTAACTATATTTCTATTTTTTTATTTTTTTCTGTTTTTGCTCAAGCTGAAGACATAAAAAAAATTAACCCTCTTGCCCTTGAAGATCGCTATCTCGAATATATCAGCTCTTATAATGGAATTAATCTTGAAGCCACACGCTCATTAAAAAATAAACTTGGTGTTTATATTCAAGAGACAAATGCAAAAAATATATTAGGAGACGTGAAGGAGCAGTCAGTATTTAAGATTGATGAAAATGGAGATATCTCGGAAATTGAATATAAGTTAACAAAAAGTGTATTGGGTATAAAAAAAGAAGAGATTTTAACTTATGATCAATCATTAGGTGTTGCAAATTATCGCGCTAAGAAGAAAAAACGACAAATTTTTAAGCAAGATGCTCATCTGAATAATCTCACTTCACAGATAAAACTACAAAGCGACCTAATCAACAAAACTGACGTACTAAGCTATGCTGTGATTAGAAAAGGTAAAGTAAAACTTTTGAATTACACCATTCTGGGAGAGGAGTTTCTCGAAACAGAGTTAGGGTCCATTAGAACACTAAAAATTCAAAGAACAAGACAAAAAAGTGACAGAGAAACATTTTTATGGTTCGCGCCTCACTGGAACTACTTGCTAGTTAAGCTCGAACAAAAAGAAAAAGGAGGGGAAAACTATACCATGTTACTGCGAGAAGGTAGTTTAAATCACACTAATTTAATGAAATAAAACAATGAAGAAATATCAAGAAGCTGTTCATTCTTTTGTGCATTATTATAGCAATCAAGCTTTCGGCAAAGTAACTCCTGTTTGGCCCTGATACTTTCCACCGCGATCAGCATAAGAGACCTTACAAACTTCATCCGACTCAAAAAATAACATCTGAGCCACTCCTTCGTTTGCATAAATTTTTGCAGGTAGGCTGGTAGTATTGGAAAATTCTAGTGTTACATGTCCCTCCCATTCTGGCTCTAGGGGGGTAACATTAACAATAATGCCGCAACGCGCATAAGTAGACTTACCTAAACATACTGTGAGCACATTTCGCGGAATTCGAAAATATTCAATAGTGCGGGCTAATGCAAATGAATTTGGAGGTATGATGCAGTGGTCCCCCTGAATATCAACAAATGCATCTTCATCGAAGTATTTTGGATCAACTGTTTTGGAGTGGATATTAGTAAATATTTTAAATTCATTGGCACACCTAACATCGTAACCATAACTTGAGACGCCATAAGAGATAACTTTTTCCCCAGAGGTATCCGATTGGCGTACTTGTTTTCCAAAAAAAGGTTCGATCATGCCTTTCTCTTGGGACATTCGCTCAATCCATTTATCAGATTTAATGCTCATATATTTTCAATTCCCATTTCTTTAAACATACATTGTCTATCATAATACCCTGCCAGTTCAGTTGATCAAAGCTTCTAACTTAAACTTACTCAATAATAATTTCTGGAGAACTTGGGGGTACGATATCTGCTAATTTATTTATTATCTTTCTTGTAGCCTGATAGTAAATTTTACTTATATCACTTTTGGGATCATCATACACACAAGGTTTACCCTCATCGATATGCTGACGAATATCTATAGATAGTGGCAAAACTCCTAATACTTCTGATTCATATTCAGAAGCTACTATTTCAGCACCGTTCTTTCCAAAAACGTACTCATGATGACCACATTGGCTACAGGTATGTATAGCCATATTCTCTATCACTCCAAGGACAGGAATATTCACCTTCTTGAACATTTCAATTGCCCTTCGGGCATCCAATAAAGCTACATCTTGAGGTGTGGTTATGATGACTGCACCAGATAACTCGACTTTTTGAGCTAATGTAAGCTGGATATCTCCGGTCCCAGGTGGCATATCAATAATAAGATAATCCAAACTACCCCAAATTGTTTGAGTAAGCATCTGCATTAGTGCACCAGTTGCCATGGGGCCTCTCCATACAACTGGTGTTTCTTTAGTCATGAGATAGCCTATAGACATGGTGCATAAGCCTAACCTTTCAATTGGTAAAAAAAATTTTTCATCAACTATTTTTGGTCTTATCTCTGCTGTTGCTCCAAGCATAATTGGTATACTAGGGCCATAGATATCAGCATCAACTATACCTACTTTATTACTATCAGACGCTAGGGCAAGAGCTAAATTAACTGCTGTAGTTGACTTACCAACGCCACCCTTACCAGATGCAACAGCAATAATATGCTTAACTTTTGAAAGGCCTGCTTGATCAACCCCCGTAATCATAACTGCTCCTCGTAAAACTGGTGAAAATTTAAGGAAAAACCTTTATAGTTTACCACTTCAATAATATAGCTTACTGCAATTAGCAAGTATGCATTATATACACTAGTCAAGAAATTCTTAGCCCATATAAAATTAAAAAGTAACAGCGGCACACTATAATGACAGAACAAACTAAAAATCGCCGAAAAATTCTAATTACTAGCGCATTACCATATGCTAATGGGTCAATACACCTTGGACATCTAGTAGAATATATTCAAACAGACATATGGAAGAGGTTTCAAAACATCCGTGGTCATGAATGCTACTACGTTTGTGCTGATGATGCTCATGGTACCGCGATAATGCTCAAGGCTGAAGAGCTCGGCATTACTGCTGAAGAACTTATAAATCAAGTTCATACTGAACATAAGCAAGATTTTGAGGGATTTTTAATAGATTTTGATAATTATCACACTACACACTCGAAAGAAAATAAAGAACTTTCAGAATATATATACAAACAACTAGATAATAATGGCCATATAGCTGTTCGTGATATCACCCAAGCATACGATCCAGAAAAAAATCTTTTCCTATCTGATCGTTATATAAAAGGGACTTGTCCAAAATGTAAGGCAAATGATCAATATGGAGATAATTGTGAAGTATGCGGGGCAACTTACGCCTCACTAGACTTAATAAATCCAATTTCAACAATTACCGGTGTATCGCCTGTAGCAAAAAAATCGACGCATTATTTTTTTAAGTTGCCTATATTTTCAGAATTTTTAAAAAATTGGACTAAAGCCGGCCATCTACAAAATGAGGTTTCTAATAAACTTAACGAATGGCTTGATTCAGGCTTAAATGAATGGGATATAAGTCGAGATGCCCCTTACTTTGGCTTCCAAATACCAGCAACAACAGGTAAATATTTTTACGTTTGGCTAGATGCTCCTATTGGATATATGGCTA
The DNA here is from genome assembly GCA_964276025.1 of uncultured Porticoccus sp. Lineage (GTDB taxonomy): Bacteria > Pseudomonadota > Gammaproteobacteria > Pseudomonadales > Porticoccaceae > Porticoccus. The sequence continues at coordinate 67,728 of CAXYDD010000003.1, forward strand.
GCTTTAAAAATCTGTGTCATCGCTCAAATTTAAAATTTGAAGAATTTTGGGAGAAAAATTCTAATGCAGAGCTCTACCATTTCATTGGTAAAGATATCATTAATTTTCATGCTTTATTTTGGCCAGCCATGTTAGATAGCTCTGGATTTAGAACTCCGACTAAAATTTTTGTTCATGGATTCTTAACTGTAAATGGGAAAAAAATGTCTAAATCGAGAGGTACTTTCATTACAGCAAAAAGCTACCTTGAAAATCTGAATCCTGAGTACTTAAGATATTACTATGCATCAAAGATCTCATCAGGAATAGATGATTTAGATTTAAACCTAGATGACTTTATGCAAAGAGTGAACAGCGATTTAATTGGGAAAATAGTCAACATAGCAAGCCGGTGCTCTAATTTCATTACCAAGGGAAATGACGGTCTGCTTTCTGCAAATTTAGAGGATCATACTCTATGGTCTAAAGTAGTTGGTGAGTCTGAGTTAATTGCAAGCTCCTTTGAAAAACGCGAGTATGGTAAAGCTGTAAGACTAATAATGGCTCAGGCAGACATTATAAACGAGTACATTGCTAAAAAAGAGCCGTGGCTTCTCGCTAAAGATCCAAATAATAGACAATTAGTATTAGACATCTGTTCTCTAGCTATCAACGTATTCAGAGTATTGATGGTATATTTAAAACCTATACTTCCCGAAATGGCAAAGGCTACTGAAAGTTTCTTAAATGAAAGGATAGACTGGAGCAGCCTATCAAGACCATTATTAAGTCATAAAATTAATAAATTTAAGCCTTTAATGCAGAGAATCGAGCAAAGTCAAATTAAATCAATGATTGAGAATAATAACCAGACTATTACCACCCATAACAGTAAGAAAAAAAAGGTGTCAAAAAATATGGATTCAAAAAATATAGAAGAAGTTTCCACTTTGGAACCTATCGCCGATGAAATACAATTTGATGATTTTATGGGTATCGATCTTAGAGTAGGATTAATTACTAAAGCAGAGTATGTTAAAGGGGCTGATAAGCTACTTAGTCTGGTTATTGATATTGGTATTGAAACGAGGCATGTTTTATCAGGAATACGCTCTTTTCATGAACCACAAAATCTCGTGGGAAGAATGACGGTTATTGTTGCAAATCTTGCTCCCAGAAAAATGCGCTTTGGCATATCTGAGGGGATGGTCATAGCTGCAGGTGATGATGATGGAATCTATCTAATTTCTCCTGATAGTGGGGCAAAACCGGGACAAAGAATCACTTAAGTTGTTGCTTTTATATACAAAGTTAGTAGGCTTAAAAATTATTACCACCAAAGCACTAAGACTTCAACTTGCAACCTGTTGAGAAGAGAAAAAATGCAGGAATTTGCTGTCATCCTAATCAGTACTATATTTGTAAATAATATTGTTCTAGTTCAATGCATAGGACTCTGCCCTTTTATGGGCTCATCAAATAAAATCGAAATAGCAATTAGTGTAGCTGGATCAACCACAATTGTTTTAATAATATCTGCGATATTGAACTTCATAATTAACAGATGGATACTGATACCTCTAAATATGGAATATTTCAGGATTATTTTTTTTATTCTTGTAATTTTGGTGATAGTTCAACTGATTAAGATGTATATAGAAAAAAATAGGCCTCTATTGTACCGAAGTGTAGGTACTTTTTTACCACTGATCGCTACTAACTCTGCTTTACTTGGTGTGTCCCTCCAAAATATTTCAGAGGAGCATACCTTATTAGAAGTATTTCTTTATAGTTTTGGTGTATCCATAGGTTTTTCTTTGGTGCTAATATCATTTTCAGTTATGCGTGAAAGAATAATTGCTGCTGATGTTCCAAAGCCATTTGTAGGCTCCTCCATAGCACTCATTACAGCTGGATTAATGTCATTAGCATTTATGGGCTTTATTGGATTAATTTAGATATGGAAATATACGGCATCATAATCCAACAATCCTTTTATTCTGCCTTAGCAGTTTTCACTAGTTTTTGTATTTTTTTTGGCATCATACTGAGCTATGCGTCTATCAGTTTAAAAGTAAAGGTTGTTTCAGCTGTCGAGAAAATTGATAGTCTTTTGCCACAAACACAGTGCGGTCAATGCGGATACCCTGGCTGCAGACCATATGCAGATGCAATCGCTGATGGAGATGCAATAAATAAGTGTCCACCTGGTGGACAAATTACAATTAACGCCATCGCAAATTTTTTAGATATAAGTCCGCCTAGCCTAGATAATGAATACGGTTTTTCGACAGATATAAAAACTGTTGCCTTCATTCGTGAAGATGAATGCATCGGCTGCACTAAGTGCATACAAGCTTGTCCAGTGGATGCAATCCTTGGTGCAGCAAAACAAATGCATACAGTAATCGAGAAAGAATGTACTGGTTGTGATCTTTGTGTTGATCCATGCCCTGTCGACTGTATAGATATGGTGTCAATAGAAAAGAATTTATCCGGCTATAGATGGGATCAACCACAATCAATAATTAACTCTGATAAAGCAAGGGATCGATTTGAATACCAAATAGAAAGAAAAGACATAGAACTAGCTTCCAAAAGAGTTATTCATGATAAGCGGTTGGCTGCCTCAAAAAATGACCAAATGCCCAGTATTGCCAATGATCTAATAAAAGAGGCTATGAAACAAATTGAAGCTAAAAAATCTTCTCCAGAGGCGGATCATGCGAGATTTTTGAGACGTGTTGCTAGAGCACGAGATCAGCTTCATGTTGCTGAAAAAAAACTTAAAGAACTGAAGATTGCAGTTAATGATGATAAATATAAACGAGCTCTTGCATCTGTTGAGAGCGCTCGAGTACGTCTAGCTGTAGCCCAGTCTAGTGATCCGTCAGAACTTAAGCCAAATGAGCTATTTGAAAAGAACAAAGTTACCCTAAAGAGAACCAACACATAATGAGCATATGATATGGCTTTAATTAAAACTACCTCATTGGAATCAGAACCTGAATATAACAAAACCCCAGTTACAAGTTTAATGTTTATCGCGATTATTCCTGGGCTATTTGCACTTACATTATTTTTTGGTTGGGGTTCTCTTCTAAATATCACTATAGCCTCTATAACAGCGATAATCTTTGAGGTTATTATACTTAAGCTTCGCAAGCGGGAAGTTATTTTTCACCTTAAAGATCATAGTGTGTTACTTACAGCGCTGTTGTTAGCAATATCTCTTCCTCCATTGACCCCTTGGTGGATACCTGTGATTGGGATTTTTTTTAGTGTGGTTATAGCAAAAAATCTTTATGGGGTTCATGGTTATCATCCGTTTAATCCGGCGATGGTTGGTTATGCAGTCCTGCTTATATCTTTTCCGATACAAATGACTGCATGGCCAGCACCAATCAGTATGGATCTTAAAGGTATTGAAGTACCTGGTTTATGGCAATCCATAAAAATTGTTTTTCCTATATTTACTTTAGACGCATCAAATCATTTAACTGAAAACATACTCAACCAAGTGGATGCCTATACGGCTGCAACACCACTTGATATTTTTAGACAAAATTCAAGCTTCTTGATAGACCGACTTTATAACGATCAGCTGTATTTTATGCAAGGGATATGGGCAGGTTATGGCTGGGAGTGGATAAATATATGCTTTTTTCTCGGTGGTTGTTTTTTGCTCTATCAAAAAATACTCACGTGGCATATTCCATTGGGAATACTGGGATCTCTAATAGTGCTGTCATCTGTTTTCTATGATGGCGGTAGCTCATCAAGTCTTGGTTCTCCAATATTTCATCTATTGAGCGGAGCCACAATGCTTGGGGCTTTCTTTATAGCATCAGATCCAGTTACATCCCCAAATAGTTTCAGGGGTAAACTCTTATATGGCATATTAA